>CAVXDG010000010.1:0-913519 GCA_963760475.1 uncultured Acidobacteriaceae bacterium
ATCGGCCGCGAGATTTCCGGGGACGACGGCTACAGGTCGTGTCAGCTCTCCTGCCTGAATGCTCTCGGCGCAAATCAAGGAGGCGGTCGGCGAACTCGCGAAGGTGAAGCGTATCGTCCGGCTGGAAGGGGTGCTGGGCGTGGACGACGCTTACAAGCAGCACCCCAAATGCCTCGATGGCGCCTCCGACCTGATCAACACCGCGTTCGAAGAGAAAGGCCGCCACACGCGCATGATCTACACCAACCCGGTCATGCCGCTCGACTGCACGTCGCTCGTGATCCTGTTTCGCGGAGATTGAGTGACGACGGGCGTCGCGCGCGCTCGCGCGCCGACTATCGCCAGACGCGGCGGCGCGCGACTGATGTTGGAGGCCCGTCGTCTTTCTCTCGATTCCGCTCCCGCCCGGCGCTCTCGTTTCGATCTTACGCGTAGCCGGGCGGGGGCGTGAAGCCGCCGAATTCGCGCTCGACCAGGCGCGCGAAGGCGAGCGGCGTCCGGTCCTCGAATTCCGGGCCGATGATCTGGACGCCGATCGGCAGCCCTCCCGAAACGCCAATGGGAATGACGGTGGCCGGCAGGCCGGATGTCGTCGCGAGTTCGGCCCACGCCAATTGGTCGAGATAGGGAAATTCCTTCGCGTCGACCGTGAGCTTTCGCGCCTCCTGGGGCGCCGAATGATCGTGCGCGAAGGCCTGGGTCGCGGCCGGCGGACAGAGGACGACGTCAAAGTCGCGAAACAGGGCGCGCCATTGCTGTTTGAGCCCCTGCCGCTGGAAATCGGCGCGCAGCCATTCGCCGTGGCTCATCACCGCCCCGCGGGTGAATTGCGCGCCCAAGCTTTGATCGTCGGCGGGAAGTTTCGCGGCTGCAACCTGCATCTCCTGCTGTTGCTGGTCAGGCAGCCGCGTCGACATGACGGCGCTCAGGAGCTCATGTAGAGCCGGGACGAGGCCGCGAGATCCGGCAGAAGCGAGGTCTCGCGTTTGACGGCGGCGCCGGCGCCGACGAGCTGCGCCGACAGGCGCTCGAGCGAGGCGGCGATGGCCGCCGACGTCGGCAGGAGCGGATGTTCGGCGACGATCAGAACGCGGAACTCCGAAAGCGTGTCGCGCCGCGCCGGCGGCAGGGCCAGACGATAGCCGCGCCCGTTCGAGGGCTTCGTCCGGGCCGGCGATGAGGTCGAGCAGAGCGAGTCCTCGGCCGAGCGCGCCATCGGGCCAATCACCGCGAGATCGACGGGTCCGGGCCAGGCGGTCAGGCCCGGCGGCGCATGGCCGCGGGAGGGCACAGCTCGTGGCTCGGCTTATGGGCGAAGACGCCGCAGAAATGGGCGGGCACGCGCATCGAGCCGCCGATGTCGGAGCCGAGCGACAGGCGGTCGAATCCCGCCGCCAGCGCCGCCGACGAGCCGCCCGACGAGCCGCCGGGCGTACGTGCCGGTCCCCCGGATTGTCGGTCGCGCCGTGGATGTCGTTGTAGCTCTGCCAGTCGCCGAGGCCGAGCGGCACATTGGTCTTGCCGAGAATGACGGCGCCGGCGCTCTTGAGGCGCGTCACCGCGAGCGCGTCTTCCTCGGCGACGAAATCCTTGAACGCCGGGATGCCCCAGGTGGTCGGCAATCCGGCGATGTTGAAGGATTCCTTGATCGTCATCGGCACGCCGAGGAGCGGCCGGCGCTCGCCCCGCGCCAATGCGGCGTCCGCTTTCTGAGCCGCCTCCCGGGCGCGCGCGAAATCGCGCACCGGCACAGCGTTGAGATCGCGGTCAAGAGCCTCGATCCGGGCGATGAATTGGTCGGTCAGCTCGAGCGCGGAGATCTCTCTGTTCGCCAGGGATCTGCGAGCGCGCCGGCGCTGCGATAGGCCCATTGCGCGGCGGGATGCGAAGATGGTTCGGTCATGACCAGCGCCCTTTCTCGAAGGTTTCTCTCAAAGAATTCTCGACCAGCCTCATCAAGCGTTCGTGGAAAATCAAGGCGCCCCGCCGATCGGATTAAAACGCGCGCCTCCGATCCGTTCCCAGAATTTTGCGCAGCCGTCGCGCTCGTGCACTATCAGGAAGCCCGCGGTCATCCTAATGTCTCGATTCGCGCCGCACTGGGGACGCTCACCGCCGTTTGCGGGGCGGCATGCAAAAGGCGGCTGGAGCAAGACGGCGGGGCAAATGCATTCTCTCAATCGGGCGATCGCGGTCGCGGCGATCACGTTCGGCGCCAGCGTCATCGGCATGGCTCTGCAATGGATCGTGCCAGCCGATGTGCTCACCGCGTCCAAGGGCTCGGTCGGCGCGATGGTCGGGCTGGTCACGCTCTTGCTTGCGCTCGTGCTCGGCTTCCTCGTGTTCACAGCCTTTTCGGTCTACGCGACGCAGCAGAGCGAAGCGCAAGCGCTGGGCCCGGTGGTGATCGAGCTTGACGTCCTCCTCGAAGAATACGGCGCCGATGTACAAGGCGCGCGTACAGGTCTGAGGGAGGCGCTGGGACGGGCGCGCAAGCGCTTCTTCGGTGATGTAAAGCACGGACCCCAGGCGCATACGATCGAGGAGACTGGGCGACCCTGTACTGGATGAACACCTATTTCGATAAACTTCAGCCGCCAAGCGAGCGCCATCGGCAATTGCTCACCTCGGCGCGGGATCTCGCCAAGAAGTTCGCTGAAACCAATATGCTGATGGCGCGCCAGCTCGCCAATCCGTTTCCGCCTTATGTGATGGGCGTGGTCGTCTGTTGGGCCGCGGCGCTGTTTCTCGGCAACGGCCTTGTGGCGACGCCGAATGTGGTCACCGTCCTCGCACATCTCGCGGGCGCGCACCCAACGAGCAGAAAATTGGCGACTTCTACGCCAGTTGCATGAGTCAGGCGAATTCCACGGCGAATGATCTGAAAGCGATTCAGCCGCAGCTGGGCCGCATCGAGGGAATGAAGAGCAAGCGCGAGATCGCAGGGGTGCTGTCCATGATCCACGGCTCGTTTGGCGCAGCGTGGCAAGGGGACGAGAATCAAACCCGCGCGGCGCTGCTGGGGTTCGGCCAGCAGGCTGACTACAACGATGTGACCAACGTGGTGGCCGGCGTGGACCAGGGCGGACTGGGCATGCCGAACCGGGATTTCTATCTTGCGAGCGACGACCGATCCAAGCAGGTTCGCGAGAAATACGCGGATCTTCTGGGGGCTGTACTGAAACTGGATGGTGTGAGCAGTCAGGAGGCGGTCAAGGATGCGGCGACAATTCTGCGCGTAGAGACCGCGCTGGCGCAGGCGCAAATGGACAACGTAACGCGCCGCGATCCGACCAAAGTAAACAACCGGTTCACACTTGCGCAATTAAAGACGTTGATGCCGGCCTTCGATTGGGACAGCTATCTACACGCGATCGGAGCGCCGTCGGTGCCGCTGTATGAAGTTTCAGCGCCGGAGTTCTTCCGTGCCGAGAACAAACTTCTCGAGAACGAGGATCTGAACACATGGAAGATCTACCTCCGTGCGCACCTGCTGCTTGCGGCGGCGCCGTTTCTTGGGACCGCCTGGCGCGACGCGACATTCGAATTTACAAGGGTTCTGACGGGGCAGGCGCAACAGCCGCCCAGCTGGCGGCGGTGCACGTCGGCGGTGGATGGAGAGATTGGCGAGGCGCTTGGACAGGTGTATGTTGCGCAGGTCTTTCCTCCTGAGAGCAAAGAGCGTGCCCTCAAGATGGTGCGTGATATTGAAGCGGCCATGGGCAGGGATATCGATGCGGTGACGTGGATGCAGCCTGCGACCAAGAAAGAAGCGCACATGAAGCTGGCCGCCGTGATCAACAAGATCGGCTATCCGGACAGGTGGACCGATTACGACTCGCTCTCAATCACGCGCGACAGTTATCCGCTCAATGTGGAACGATCGACCGCGTTTGAACTGAAGCGGCAGCTGTCGTTTATCGGCAAGCCGCTCGATCGCACGCAGTGGACAATGACTCCTCCCACAGTGAACGCTTACGAGGATCCGCAGAGCAACACGATCAATTTCCCTGCGGGCATGCTGCAGCCGGTTTACTTCGACGCGCGGCAGGACGATGTAGTTAACTATGGCGCGGAGGGCGCAGTTGTGGGCCACGAACTGACCCACGATTTCGACGATCAGGGTCGCAAGTTCGATGTGAAAGGCAATCTGCGGGACTGGTGGACGACGGAGGACGCAAAGGCCTATGACGAGCGCGGGGCCTGCATCGCCAACGAGTACACCGTGCCTGTGCCTGGGGTTCCCGGAGCAACGCAAAATGGGAAACTGACTCAGGGAGAAGACACGGCTGATAATGGCGGCATCTATCTCGCTCTGTCGGCCCTGAGCGAGGATATGAAGGAGAAAAGCCAAAGCCTGGACGACAAGGACGACCACGGCCTCACGAATCTGCAACGCTTCTTTATTGCATACGGGACTGAGTGGTGCGATACGTTTCGCCCTGAACTTATGAAGACCCTAGTAAAGATAGACCCTCACTCGATGCCGGAGCTTCGCGTGAACAACGTTTTGGCGAACATGCCCGAGTTTCAGAAGGCGTTTAGCTGCAAGGCCGGACAGCCGATGGTGCATGAGACGCGATGCCGCGTCTGGTGATCGCGTTCGCGGAGCGAATTGAGAGCAGACTGAGCCGATCCAGCTGGATGCAAAAAGGGACCCCCATCCTATGGAAGGATGGGGGCGAAATGGAGGGCTTGCAAGCACGAGAAGGATTCGAAGCTAGCCGGGTGAAACCAGCGGGCCCTGAAAATAGCGCTAATGCTCTTATTCGCCTGCGGCGGTGGCGCTGCCGATGACGAGGCTGAGCTTATCGAGCTGGATGGTCTCAAGCACCGAGACACCGCCCACAGAGTTGGTGAGAACTGCGACGTGGCCGTTCTTGGCGTCGACAAGCTTGGCGGGTACCGTCACTGTGTTCTTACTCTTGTCCGCGATGGTGACCTGAACGCTCGGCCCAGCGCCTGTCCAGGAAATCTTGTAGTCGCCGGCGGGAAGCTGCGTTGCGCCAACCTTCACGGGAGACACAAATGTTACTGACTGCGAATTCTTAGCGGCCAGAGCTGGAACGGAGAGGGACGCAAGGATAAGTGCAAAACCGAAAATGCGCTTCATGTGAATCTCCTCAAATGCCTGTTTTTCGACAATCACTACATCAGGCATTAGGGACATTACACAGGGTTGTCTAGTCATTGAACCTTAAGAAATATTAAGTGGGACGAAGGGCGATCAGGTTTGCGCACTAACTTGTGCAAATGCCACGCCGGGCTCTGTGGCGAGTGGAATTGTGATGGATACGCGCAGGCCGGGCGACGCATTCTCAGCCACAATCGTTCCATGATGTAACTGAATCGCGCGTTTCGCAATCGAAAGCCCCATGCCTGATCCGCCGCTTTTGGTATCGCGTGCGTCCTCGACGCGAAAGAACGGATCAAAAAGACGTGTGAGTGCATCTTCAGGAACACCGGGCCCGAAATCGCGTACGGCTATTCTGGCCTCGCGTTCGTTCTCTCGAATCGACAGTTGAATAGTGGATCGCTTCGGCGAGTAGCGAATTCCATTGCGCAGCACGTTTTCGATGGCCCGGCGTAGCAGTTCGCGGCTTCCGATTACTTGGCCACCGAGACGGCCGCTCACTTCAATCGTGCAATCGCGGAAGTGCGCTTCAAGGGAACAATCGCGGACAACCTCATCGATAATTTCACCGGCAAGTACGATGCCGGTGTCCTGCACTGCTGGGTCGCCTTCGATAAAAGTGATCTCCACAATATCTGCGACGAGAGAGGTGATGCGGTCGACATCGCGCTCGATGCGATCCAACGCCGTCTTATTGTCCTGCGATGTACGCGCCAGCTTCACGGCAAACTTCAAGCGGGCCAACGGAGAGCGCAACTCATGGGAGATGTCGCCGAGCAGTCGCCGTTCACTCACGATGAGGCGTTCGAGGCGGTCGGCCATTTGATTGAAGGTTCGTGCCAGCTGGCCGATCTCGTCGGTGCGCCTGGTTTTGACGCGGATCGTCAGGTTGCCTTGACCGAATTGGCCTATGGTTGCGGCGATGCGGCGAATGGGCGAGACCACGCCAATCCAGGCCAGCCAGCACAAAACGCCGGTGGCCCCGATCACGAGAAAGTAGTACGGAAGAAATGTCCAGATCTGGGGTCGGCCCAGCTCGCCTTCGCCGGCAAACCAATTGCGGCCATCGGCAGACTGATGCGCGACTGTCCACCGGCCGCGAGCTCGTACTCGCCATTTGGTCAATGGAGGCGGTGGGAGCAGCATGGACCGGTCTACGCCGGTGACGAGATCGATACCATGGGAGTCGAGCAGATAATGCGATCCACCGAAAATATGATCGAGGTTCGCAAGATAATCGGTGAGTCCGTCCTGTCCGCGTTGCTGGAGCTCGATAAGCGAGCTCTGTAACTGCAACTCGTCAAACTTGTCGAAAGTGGGATCGATCTCGATTCGCTGCACGTGATTGGCAATGAGCTGGAAAGCGAGGAACGATAGCGACAGGATGCTCACCATCGTCACAAACACCGCGACGTAGAGCGACATCGAGGGAAGATTTTTAATTCGTTCCCGTAAAGACATATCCGACTCCCCGAATGGTGCGGATCAGGTGACGTCCACCCTTCAGTTTCTTACGAAGATGGCTGATATGGACATCGAGAAACCTGTCGTAGGGTGTTGCTTCGCGCTCGAACAGCACTGAAGTGATCTGATCCCGCGAAACGACCTGGCCCGCGGAGCGCATGAGCAGGTCGAGCAGGTCGAATTCCATCGCTGTCAATTCAACCGGAAGGCCGGCGCTCCATACTTCGCGGGTGGAGGCATTTACGGTGATGCCGCCGAGCGCCACGGGCACTTCGCTCGGCAGGGAAGCGCCTTGCGTCCGGCGCAACACAGCGCGAATACGCGCCAAAAGCTCGTCGGGATCAAACGGTTTGGGCAAATAGTCATCCGCGCCGCTGTTCAGACCCTGGATTCGATCATGTTGCTGGACCCGCGCGGTGAGCATGATAACGGGGAGGTCCTTCTTCCGCCGTAACTGTTCCAGCACTGAGAATCCGTCCAGACCAGGAAGCATGACATCCAGAATCACCAGGTCGTACCGACCTCGCAGCGCGGCCGCCAGGCCCTCACGGCCATTGTAGGCAATATCGAGCTTGTGGCCGACCTCGGTGAAGAACTCCAGCATCATGCCGCACAACTCGGCATCGTCATCCACCAGCAGAAATGATAACTGGCGCTGCCGCTCTCCCGCTTCGATCTCAGCCACAGCTTGCTCTGTTCCCACGGCATTTTAGTCTCGCACAAAGGACGACCGCTGCGTACGGCTTAACAATTCTTAAGACCCGAAAGCCGGTTGCGCCTGCCGTTCCTGCTTTCGTCGGATTCGCGGGGGCAGGCTTGATGGAGCGATGTCTGTGCTGTGCAGGCGATGGTCGTGCGATAATCGCTCAACCATGGCCAAGAGCTCAATCGGGGACCCGGCCCGACGCAGGGATGAACTTGCCGTTGGCCATTCTTCACCGGAATTGCCGGGACTCGATGGAGCTTCGAAGGCCGATTTTTCCCAATTTGTTGGCAACCCCGATTTTGTTCTCTCGCTGGCGCGCGGCTTGAGCATCATCGAGGCGTTTGAGGGGAGCCTGGGAGGCCGTACGGTTGCCGATGTCGCGCGGCATACGGGGCTTTCGCGCGCCGCGGTGCGTCGATCGCTGGTGACTCTGCAGGCGCTTGGTTACGTGCAATCCAGTGGGCCCATTTTTCGGTTGACCACGCGCGTCCTTCGGCTTGGCCTCACATATTTGTCCTCGGCTTCGTTGCCATCGCTGGCGCAGCCGATTCTGGAACGTGTCACAGAGGCGGTGCATGAGTCGAGTTCACTGTGTGTTCTGGAGGGCGCGGAGATCGTCTACATCGCGCGCTCCTCGGCAAAGAGAGTGATGTCGGTGGGGTTGTCGGTGGGGAGTCGCCTGCCGGCGTACTGCACTTCGATGGGACGGGTCCTTCTCGCCGCCATGACTGACGAGCAACTGAGCGCCTACCTCAAAGGATTGCAGGCCAAGGCGCTGACTACGAGAACGGTCACCGAGAAGCGCCAGCTGCGGGAGATTATTGTGCGCATTCGCACTGATGGCTTTGCTCTGACCGATGAGGAGTTGGAACTCGGCCTGCGCTCGATCGCCGTGCCTGTGCGGGCGCGCGGCGGGCGGGTTGTGGCGGCCATGAATATCGGGGTGCACGCGGCGCGCGTTTCGGCGGCCGAGATGATTCACCGGTTCTTGCCGATTCTGCGCAACAGCGCGCGCGCCTTGGGCGATGTGGTGGCCTGAGGCGTCCTTGGCTCGAATCGCGGCGCGCGAATAACGCGCAGGTTGTCTGGTTTCGGCCAATGTGCTCTGATAGAGCAGATCGCGGTCCGTTGCTGAGGAATGGGGAGAGTTCGACGTGAGAGCAGTTTTTCTGTGTGATGCGGTGCGCACACCGATTGGGCGGTACGGCAAGGCGCTGGCGCGTGTGCGGACTGACGATCTTGCGGCTATTCCGATTCGTGCGCTCATCGAGCGGAATCCCAAGGCTGACTGGGCCCAGTTGGATGATGTTTTTCTGGGCTGCGCGAACCAGGCGGGCGAGGATAACCGCAATGTGGCGCGCATGGCCCTGCTGCTGGCCGGCTTGCCCGAGAAGGTTCCCGGCGTAACGGTCAATCGATTGTGCGGCTCGGGCCTCGACGCAGTTGGGACGGCGGCACGAGCAATTGCGGCTGGAGAGATCGAGTTTGCCCTTGCGGGCGGCGTCGAGTCCATGTCGCGCGCACCGTTTGCGATCGCTAAGGCCGAGACGCCCTTTCAGCGAAACGCAGAAGTGTACGACACCACGATTGGCTGGCGCTTCATTAATCCGCTCATGAAGGCGCAGTACGGGGTCGACAGCATGCCGGAGACGGGAGACAACGTGGCCAGAGATTTCGCGGTGGAGCGGGAAGCGCAGGATGCGTTTGCTTATCGCAGCCAGATGCGGGCGAAAAAGGCCGAGGCGGCTGGCTTCTTCGACGAAGAGATCGTTCCGGTTGAGGTAAAGGTGGGAACGCAAACAACCGTGGTGTCAAAGGACGAGCATCCGCGTCCTGACACGACTCGGGAAGCGCTGGCCAGGTTGCAACCACTCGCAAGCGGAGGGACTGTAACCGCCGGTAATGCATCGGGTGTGAACGACGGCGCCGCGGCAATGATTGTGGCGTCAGAAGATGCTGTGAAACGCCACGGTTTGACGCCGCGCGTGCGGATTATGGGCATGGCGACCGCAGGCGTCGCGCCGCGCGTCATGGGGATCGGTCCGGTGCCGGCTACGCAGAAGTTGCTGGAACGGTTGAAGCTGAGAATCGGAGACTTCGACCGCATCCAGTTGAACGAAGCATTTGCAAGCCAGGCGCTGGCCTGTCTGCGCAGGCTTGGTGTTGCCGACGATGCGGAACACGTGAACAGCAGCGGCGGAGCCATCGCCCTCGGTCATCCGCTTGGAATGAGCGGTGCGCGGCTAGCGCTTACCGCGGCGCATGAACTGGAAAAGCTGGGCGGGGCGCGGGCATTGGCCACCATGTGCATCGGCGTGGGGCAAGGCATCGCTCTGGCGATGGAAAAGGTCTAACGGAATCAGCAACCCCTGCGTGCGGGCATCATGGCACATCAGTCAAATGAACCGCGCCGAATCGAGAGTAGGTCGAAGTGAGGGACGCGCTGTTCAGTCGCTCACCGAATCCTGGTGCGCCAGGCGCAAGGCCTCTTGTGCCGTCACGTGCAGATAACGCCGCCGCTGGTCGCTGTTCAGGCTCTCGGGACTGAAAAGTGAATTGAGCGCGAGTCCGTCCATGATGGCGCCGACTTCCATGGTCAGGCGCCGGCGTTTTTCAACGGATGCGCCGACCATCTCGGGGAACAGAGTATTGATTTTCGTCATCGAACAGCGCAGGCACATTTCTGCGTACAGTGCGCTCAGGCGTTTCCGCTTACGCGGATGGCGAATGACAAACATCTTGAACTCAAGATTGAGCAGGATTCTCTGCTTGTTGCGTAAGAGCGCGGCGAGATGCCGGGCCAAAACTTCTACGCGTTCTTCGAGGTTCGATGCGGCAGACATTTCCTCGATCATCTTCTCGCGGTCGCGGGCAATGTCTGCTTCAAACAGAGCAAAGAACACATCTTCCTTATCGCGAAAGTTGTCGTAGAAAGCACCCCGGGTCTTACCGCCCTGCGCGGCGATGTCTTCAATTCGAGCAGATTCGAAGCCGTCGCGCGTGAAGACGACTCGAGCCGCTTCGAGAAGGTGCTCACGGGTAACCAGTGCCCGCTCTTGCTTGTGCGGAGAAGCTTTCAACACTTGGCTTTCCGGCGCGCGCAACTTTCATTGAATCGAGTGAATGCCGGCGCGCGTCTGAATAGAAATATACAGAGATGTATCTTTTTGAACAAATCGACAAAGGCGAGCGGAGGAGACATGAGGCAGCACGCCATCCCCGGAACGGATAGAGAACCGAAACGTAACGCATTGAATCTTTGGCTGGTTAGCCTTGTGCTTGCAGTGGCCGCTGCAACGCTGACCGGTTGCGCCACGACGCAGGCCAGCACCGGGGGTGCGCCGATGGGGGCGCTGCCGGTATCGTTTGTGACCGTGCGGCAGGCCGACGTGCCCTTGAAGGGCGAGTGGGTGGGCACGCTCGACGGTTATGTCAACGCGCAGATTCAGCCCCAGGTCAGCGGCTACCTGATCCGCCAGGAATATCACGAAGGTTCTCCCGTTGCGAAAAACCAGGTCCTCTTCGAGATCGATCCGCGTCCGTTTCAGGCGGTTGTGGATCAGGCGCAGGCGCAGGTGGGGCAGGCCAAGGGACAGCTCGCACAGGCTCAAGCTCAACGTGGGCTGGCCGAGATCAATCTGAAGCGCGACACGCCACTGGCAGAGGCACGCGCGATTGCTCAGAGCCAGCTGGACAACGACAAGCAGCAGGCTGCGCAGGCGGATGCGTCGGTTGCCGCGGCCGAAGCTGCCGTGGGTGCAGCCGAGGCGGCATTGACGACCGCGAAGCTCAATCTGGGGTTCACGCAAGTGCGTTCACTGATTGGCGGCGTAGCCGGACAGGCGACGATCCAGGTCGGCAATCTGGTGAGTCCGCAATCCGTTCTCACGTCGGTTTCGCAGCTTGACCCTATCAAGGTCTACTTCTCCATCAGCGATGCTGAGTATCTGGCGCTCACCGCCCGCGCTCGGCAAACCGGGGGTGACTTATTGAGCGTGAAGTCGGACTTGCCACTCACCCTTACGCTTGCCGATGGAACTCCCTATCCCTACAAGGGGCAGATCGCGTTTGTTGATCGGCAGATGAACCAGCAGACCGGCGCCATTCGCATTGCCGCGTCGTTTCCGAACCCAGGCAATGTGCTGCGGCCCGGCCAGTTTGGACGCATCGCAGCAGCGACGGAAGTCCGCCGTGGTGCATTGCTGGTTCCGCAGGCGGCTGTGCAGGAGTTGCAGGGGATCGAACAGATCTACATCGCAGCGCCTGACAACCACGTTCACGTCGTGAATGTGACGCTGGGACCTCAATACGGACGCGACTGGATTATCGAGAGCGGTCTTCAGCCGGGGCAGCGCGTGATTACCGACAACCTGCAGAAGTTGAGAGACGGCGCACCAATCAGCCCGCATCAAGTCTCCGAGCAAACTGCCATCGCCACATCGAGTCCGACGGGCGGGAGGTAACCCGTGTCAAAATTCTTCATCCGTCGCCCGATCGTGGCGATTGTGATCGCCATTCTTACTGTCATCATTGGCACCGTGTCGCTGTTGACGCTGCCCACATCGCAGTATCCGGATATTGTTCCACCCGAAATTATGGTCCAGGCGACCTATCCGGGCGCCGATGCCAGGACGTTGACGCAGGCAGTTTCAACGCCGATCGAGCAGCAGATGAACGGCGTCGACAACATGCTCTACATGTATTCGGTCAACGCCAACAATGGCCAGGCGACGGTTTATGTCGACTTCGATGTCAAGTCGAATCCCGACACAGACCAGGTACTCTCGCAGCTTCGCGTGTCGCAGGCTCAGTCGCAGTTGCCGGCGCAGGTGAATACTGCAGGCGTGGTCGTGCAGAAATCGCTGACCTCACCGCTGATGCTGGTCGGCCTTTCTTCGCCCGACAACAAGTACAACGTCAACTTCCTGACCAACTACGCAATCATCAATCTGCAGGACGAGTTGACGCGGGTTCCCGGGGTCGCGCGCATTCAGGTCTTCGGCGGACAGTACGCGTTGCGCGTCTGGGTTAAGCCTGACCAGCTTGCCAAGCTGGGGGTTACCGCGACCGACGTCATCAATGCGTTGCAGGTGCAGAACAATGTGAATCCGGCCGGACAAATTGGCGGCGAGCCCGCGCCCGGCGGCCAGCAGTTCACCTACACCGTGCGCACGCAGGGGCGTTTGGTTACGCCGGAGGAGTTCGGCAACATTGTGATTCGTGCGAACGCGGACGGCTCCGTGCTCCATCTTCGCGATGTTGCGCGTGTTGAGCTTGGTACGCAGACCTACAACCTGACGGCGCGCTACAACAACGCGCCTGCCGGCATCATGGCGGTGTATCAGTTGCCCGGCTCAAATGCCGTGAAGACAGCGGCTGCGGTGACCAAGCGGCTCAAAGAGCTGTCGTCGACCTTTCCGCCGGGAATGCGCCACGACATCCCGCTCGACACCACCAAGGCTGTCACCGCAGGCATTCGCGAGATCGTGATTACGCTATTCATCGCGCTTGCTTTGGTGATCCTAGTTGTCTATGTGTTCTTGCAGGGATGGCGCGCCACATTGATTCCGTTGATGGCGGTGCCGGTTTCGTTGATCGGAACATTCGCGATTTTTCCGTTGCTCGGCTTCTCGATCAACACACTCTCGCTCTTCGGTCTCGTGCTGGCGATCGGCCTGGTGGTTGACGATGCCATCATCGTCGTGGAGGCGGTGGAGCGTTTCATTGAGGAGGGCTTGTCCCCGCGCGATGCGGCCATCCGCGCGATGGAAGAAGTGGGTGGGCCAGTCGTGGCGATTGCGCTGATTCTCGCGGCGGTCTTCATCCCGACCGCGGCAATCCCCGGCATCACCGGCCGGCTCTACCAGCAATTTGCGATCACGATCGCAATCTCCGTGCTGATCTCGGCATTCAACGCTCTGACGCTGAGCCCGGCGCTGGCTGCCCTTTTGCTCAAGCCGAAAGACGAGGAGCGGCGCAGAGGACCGCTGCATGGTTTCTTCGACTGGTTCAACAGGATATTTGGAAGAACGACTGACAAGTACGTTTCGACTTCGGGTGTGCTGATCCACAAATCTGGATTCACGATGCTGGTCCTGCTCGGAGTTGCCGCGCTGGCGGTCTTTATCGGCAACCGACTTCCCTCCGGATTTCTTCCTCAGGAGGATCAGGGGTACCTGTTCGTCGCCATGCAACTGCCCGATGCGGCATCGCTACAGCGCACGGACGCTGCGGTGCAAAAGGTCAGCAAGGCTCTGCTGGAGACGCCTGGGATCGGCGGCGTTGTGGGCGTTGACGGCTTCAGCCTGCTGACACAGACCCAGAGCACCAATACTGCATTCTTCTTTGTCTCGCTCAAGCCGTGGGACAAACGTAAATCGCGCGCAGAGCATATCGAGGCGATCCAGGCGAGCGTGCAGCAAAAGCTGGCAGGAGTCAGCGAGGGGCTCGCGTTTTCTTTTCCGCCCCCCGCGATTCCAGGCATTGGCACCTCGGGCGGCGTCACCATGATTCTTCAGGATCGCTCGGGCAACGACGATCCAACGTTTCTTACGCAGAATGTCTTTGCCTTTTTGGGGGCTCTGTCCAAGCGCCCCGAGATTGCCGCGGCTGTACCCTCGTATCTACCCGCGGTTCCGCAAATCTACGCCGACGTCGATCGCGAAAAGACTACGCAGCAGCAGGTCGAGCTCAGCAATGTCTACACCACGCTGCAGACGTTTATGGGCGGATACCTGGTGAACTACTTCAACCGCTTCGGCCGCCAATGGCAGACCTTCGTTGAGGCGGAAGGCGATACCCGAACCAATATCCAGAACATCAACCAGTTTTATGTGCGCAGCGCGAATGGGAGCCAGGTGCCGCTGGGCTCGTTGGTGCACGTGAAACAGATCACGGGCCCTGAATTTGTTCTTCGCTTCAATGAGTACAACGCCGCGCAGCTCAATATTGCCGGTACCCCCGGCTATAGCTCCGGGCAGGTGCGCGCCGCGCTCGAAGAGGCGTTTCGAGAGACGATGCCGTCGGGCATGGGCTTTTCCTATCAAGGCATGAGCTTCCAGGAGCAGCGCGCGGCTGAAGGCGTGCCCGCCTGGATGGTTTTTGGTCTTTCGCTACTCTTTGTCTTTCTGATTCTCGCGGCCCTGTACGAAAGTTGGACGCTGCCGTTCAGCGTGCTGCTCAGCACTCCGGTAGCGATTCTCGGCGCGTATCTTGCGCTCGCGCTGCGGTCGCTCGAGAACGACATCTTTGCCACAATCGGCCTGGTCATGCTTATCGGTCTCTCGGCCAAGAACGCAATTCTCATTGTCGAGTTCGCTGTTGTGAACTACCGCAAGGGTCAGAGCATCGCTGACTCCGCACTCCATGCGGCGCGGTTGCGATTCCGGCCGATTGTCATGACGGCACTGGCCTTCATCTTTGGCTGCATGCCGCTGTGGACGGCGAGTCGGGTCCGGCGCGGTGTCGCGGCGCATTCTCGGTACCGTTGTCATCGGCGGCATGACGCTTGCAACGCTGGTTGGAATTCTTATGGTACCGGTCACATTTTCAGTCGTCGAGTATCTCTCGCATCGCCTGCGCAGAGGCGGCAAGGGAACCAGCATGGACTCTCCGGGTATTCCTGAACAGCGTCATGGCGCATTGGCGCGAGAGGCGCAGGGAGAAGAGGCATGACGCGCTTGATTTCGAAGAACCTACTCGCGGTGACGGCTTGCGGAATTGTGGTGCTCGTGGCGGGCTGCAAGGTGGGGCCGAACTATGCGCGCCCACAGGTGACCGCGCCGGTCGTCTACCGCGGCGCAGACGACGCGGCGGTGTCGACCCCCGACCCAAGTTCGCTGGGCGAACAGGATTGGGCGCAGGTCTTCCACGAACCTGAGCTGCAGCACTTGATTCGAACCGCGCTCGAGAATAACTACGATCTGCGCATCGCCGCCCAACATGTCTTGGAGCAGGAGGCGCAGGTTCGCATTACGCGCTCGCAGCAGTTTCCGAGCGTCACCGTCGGCGGCAGCGGTCTTGGCGCCGATTTGCCAAGCACTCTTGGAAGTGGGCTGCCCAGCGGCACCATCGCGTCCGGAAGCTTGAACCTGTCTGCTGCATGGAATCCAGACTTCTGGGGCTTGTATCGCCGGCAGACGGAAGCGGCTCGTGCGGAGTTGCTGTCGCAAACGTGGGCCCAGCGTGCGGTGCGATTGACGCTCGTGCAACAGATTGCCACTGCTTACTTTCAGCTTCGCGCTCTGGATGAGCAGCTTGGTATCGCCAAGGAGACACTTGCGACGCGGCGGCAATCGGTCGAGCTGACGAAGACCCTCGAAAGCGCCGGATCGGTCCCGCTGTCGGATCTTCGCGAGGCAGAGGAGCTGGAGTACACGGCGTCCGCGCAGATTCCACAAATTGAGCAGCAGATTCAGCAGCAGGAGAACGGACTTCGTCTGCTGCTCGGCCAGAATCCCGGGCCCGTCGCTCACACGGATGCAACCGCATTGAATCCCGTGCCGCAGGATCTACCCGTCGGTTTGCCCTCGCGCCTGCTTGAACGGCGCCCGGACATTCTTGAAGCGGAGCAGAAGCTGGTAGCGGCAAACGCGCGCATCGGTGTCGCGCGCGCGCAATTGTTTCCGCAGTTATCGATTAGCGCTTCAGGGGGAGTGGGCGGCGACACGTTTGCCAGCCTGGCCGACCCGGAGAGCCGCCTGATTTACGGGATCGGGTCGCTGACGCAGCCGATTTTTGAAGGCGGCAAACTGCGCGGTCAGGTTCAGTTGTCGGAGCATACGAAGGAAGAGATGGTTCTGAACTACCAGAAGACCATTGCCGGAGCGTTTCGCGACGTCTCCAACGCACTGATCGCGGTGAACAAGCAAAAGTCGGTGCGCGAAGAGCAGGAGAAGCTTGTTGCCGCCGCTGAAGACGCAACCCACCTCGCACGGGTGCGCTATCAGGGTGGAGCGACAAGCTACCTTGAAGTTCTGACTACCGATTCGAATCTCTTTTCCGCGCAGCTGAACCTTGTAACTACCCGCGAGGGCGAGGCTCTCGCGCTGGTGCAGCTTTACGGCGCTCTGGGGGGCGGCTGGCAGTGAAGCGTGCGCGACGATAGAGTTGCACGCTCGCCGCTCCCGATTGTTCGCATTGCTGACTGCTGTTGAATGCAGGCCGCCTCGCGCGCGGGCTCGGCTTATTTTGAAGCTGATCGAATCGACGGCGCCCCCCCACTGCAATCTGCCATTTTGGCCCCCGGTACACACATCGTGCGGTGGAGAACGTCCTACACCGGCTCAAGGTGGTGCAGGCTTTCCGCCAAACGACGCAAGCGAGTCTGAATCTATCGACAAAATCGAATCGAATAAAGCGATTTATTGACTTGCTCGCGGTACGAGCGCTTCTGTATAGTCCGAGTCCCAGAGAACGTTTTCGCGAAATCGAAGCGTCCTGTTCCGTGGTTGAGTTTGGTCCGGAACAGAAGGGAATCATTCGAGATGCGCCTGCCAATTGAATACCGCCAATTCTGTCTTCTGAACGGTGCCGCGTGCGGAGTCCTTCTTGCTGTATTTTTGTTCCTGGCCCCACGAGTCTCCGCAGCTCAGATGCCCGGCCAGAAAGCGCCAGGCCCGCCGCCTACCGAAGTTCAGCAGACGAGCCGTGGTATCCGCGCCACCAACAGCGACGAGGTTCTCGAGGTTACGGTATGCGCGGAGTCGGTGATTCACGTGTTCGCAAAGCCGGCGTCTTCAAATGCAGAGGCTCCGCCGCGTCCGTGGATGCTGGACCTGCAACAATCCTGCGCCGGCGCGCCGTTCACCTTTACGCAGGATGCGCAATCTGTCCACGTGAAGACAGCGAAGCTTGAGGTGAACTTCAGCGTCGAGCGCGGGAATCTTTCCTTTCAATCGGCGAATGGCGACCCATTGTTGCGTGAGGGTAATAGTCTTCCGCGCACCTATGAGCCGGTGGAACTGAATGGGGAGCACACCTTCCGCGTGACGGATCGATTCTCTCCGACGATTGCGGAAGCGCTTTTCGGACTGGGTCAGCACCAGGGCGGGATGTTCAACTATCGTGGCGCGACGGTCGAACTGGCGCAGGACAACACGGACGTTGCCATTCCGCTGCTGGTCTCGAGCAAGGGTTATGCGCTGCTATGGAACACGGCCGCACTGACGTATGTCGACAACCGCTTCCCGCTTGAGCTCACGCTGAGCGCGATGGCCGGCAAATCCGTTGACTATTACTTTCTCTATGGTCCGGAGATCGACTCGATCATCCACGAGTACCGGACGATGACGGGACACGCGCCGATGCTGCCGAAATGGGCCTACGGCTTCTTCCAGTCGAAAGACCGCTATGTCTCTCTGGATGAGATATCGGGTATCGCGCACCGCTACCGGCAGGAGCACATCCCGCTGGACGCGATGGTGCAGGACTGGTTCTGGTGGAAGACCGAGGGCGATCCCGAGTTCAATGCCAACTACCACGACGTACCCAAGGATCTTGATGCCCTGCACAAGGACAATGTGCATACCATGATCTCCGTGTGGGGACTGCTGGATCCGGCATCGGAGACTTACAAGGTCCTCGACGCGAAGCAGATGCTGGTGCCGGGTGCTCATGTGTACGATCCAACCAATCCTGAAGCACGCGATATCTATTGGGATCGCCTGCCCGGAAAGCTGCTGGCGCAGGGATGGGATGCGTTCTGGCTCGACAGCGCCGAGCCGGAAGAGTACTGGCCGCACATGGGCGACGGCATTCTGCGCAACAAACAGCTTGCTATGGGCAATGGCGCGGAATATACCAACGTGTTCCCGCTGTTGCACACGCTGGGAGTGCAGGATCACTGGAAGGCGGCGACCGAGAACAAGCGGGTCTTTCTTCTAACCCGCTCGGCGTTTCTTGGCCAGCAGCGTGTGGGTGCCACGGTCTGGTCAGGCGACGTGTATGGCACTTACTGGGGCCTGAGTCATCAGGTGCCGGCGGGACTGAACTTTGCCTTGTCGGGCTACCCCTATTGGACAACGGACATCGGTGGCTACTGGCCGCCCCATGAGGACCCGCTCAGCGACCCTGCTTATCAGGAACTCTACGCGCGCTGGTTCGAGTTCGGCACGTTCTGCCCGATCTTCAGGACGCACGGTCACAGGCCGCACAACGAGTTGTGGTCCTTCGATAAGGTCGAGCCGATTCTGGTGAGTTATGACAAGCTGCGCTATCGGCTGATGCCGTATATCTACTCACTCGCATGGAGGGTTACGAGCGAGGATGACACGATTCAGCGCCCCCTGGTGATGGACTGGCGGACGGATCCGAGGACGTGGAACCTCGGCGACCAATTCATGTTCGGACCCGCGCTCCTTGTGAACCCTGTGCTGAAAGCGGGCGCCGAGAAGCGAAGCGTCTATCTACCGGCCGCAGCGGCGTGGTACGACTTCTGGACCGGCAAGTCGCTGAGCGGAAGCCAGGACATAGAAGCCGAGGCGCCACTCGATCGCATGCCCTTGTTTGTGCGTGCTGGGTCCATCCTCCCGATGGGTCCGGAGATTGAATACGCCGCACAGGATCCAGCCGGGCATGTCGAGATTCGGGTCTATCGCGGTGCCGATGGCAATTTCGATCTCTACGAGGACGCAGGCGATGGGTACGACTATCAGAAGGGGCAGCATTCGATCATTCCGATTCGCTGGGACGATCGCAATGCTGTTCTGACGATAGGCGCGCGCGAAGGGACGTTCCCGGGCGTGGTCGAGCATCGCGTCTTTCACGTCGTGTTGGTGACGACCGGCCATGGAGTAGGCGAGGCCATAACAAGGGCCGCGAACGCGGAGCTCGCATACAACGGCAAGGAGATTCGCGCAACGATCCGGTAGTCAACCGGGCGGCTATCTTTGAAATCCGGCTGCTCTGCTTTCCGGCAAGCAATGGAAACCCTCGAGCAGTTTGACTCGTCGCACGAATGGACCTTGGTTTGGGTTCAGCGATTGGAAAGGAATATCCCGGTATGCAGCAGTCGAACCTTGTGTTGCTTTTTGCGATGGCCACATGCTGTTTTGCTCCCGTTACCCGAGCGGACTCGGCGAGCCCCTGCGCGAATCTCGCGGGCCTCAAGATAGACGGCGTTGAGATGACCAAGGCCGCGGCGGTTCCGGCAGGCAAAGTGATCCCGCCTCCTTATCCTGGCGCTCCCAGTGCGGGCCCTTTGCCCGCGCATTGCCTCGTCGACGGCGTTATTCATCGCCGCAAGGGCGTTGATGGGGAGGAATTCGGAATTCGGTTTGAGCTGGCGCTGCCCGAGGTGGCGGCCTGGAATGGCGATTTCATGATGCAGGGTGGCGGCGGCGGCAACGGCGTCGTCTCCTATCCGATCGGCGCATCCTATTCCGGTGATAGGCCGGCTCTCGTGCAGGGATTCGCGGTCGCCAGCACCGATACGGGCCACAAGTCGAAGGCAGGCGCATTCGATTTCTCGTTCATGCGCGATCAGCAGGCATATCTCGATTTCGCTTACCAGGCCAATGCCGAAGTGGCTGGAGTGGCGAAGCAGATTGTGGCGCGCTACTACGCGAAACCCGCGTCCTACGCTTACTTCGTCGGCTGCTCGACCGGCGGCCGCGAGGGCATGATCCTTTCGCAGCGCTATCCCACGGTATTCAACGGCATCGTGTCGGGTGATCCAGCGATGCGCACCGGGCTGTCGAATCTTGCGATCGGCGAATGGATTCCTGTGGCCTACAACCAGGCGGCCCCGAAGGATGCGACGGGGAAACCGGAGATTGAAAAGCTGCTCTCGGAAACCGAGCGGAAGCTGTTGATGGACACGTTGATGAAGTCGTGCGACGCGCGCGATGGCGTGGCGGACGGCATGATCTTCGATCCGATCGGGTGCAAATTCGATCCTTCCGTGCTCGACTGCAAAGCTGGCCAGACCGAAGGATGCATCGCCCCGGAGAAGATTGCGGCCATCAAGAAGGCGTTTGCCGGGCCTAAAAACTCCTACGGAACGCCAGTGTATCCAGGCTTTTTGTACGATGCAGGCATCGCCACCACGGGCTTTGTGCCGGGGCTGCTAGCGATGGGCAAGGGCGGTATTTTCGGGGCGTATCCGACGGCCACCGAGATCGACGTCGACAAAGAAGCGCTGCATGCGAGCGACCCCCTGGTGGAGCCAGCGTCGACAAATCTGTCGACCTTCTCCGGCAGCGGTGGCAAGCTGATCTTCTTTCACGGCGACAGCGATCCCTGGTTCTCACCTCTCGATACGCTCGAGTACTACCAGTCGCTGGCCCCAGCCAACGGCGGCGCCGAGAAGGTGGCCGAGTGGAGCCGGATCTTCCTGGTGCCGGGCATGGAGCACTGCGGCGGAGGCCCGTCGCTCGATCAATTCGACATGTTGAGCGCGGTGGTGAAGTGGGTCGAGAAAGGGACCGCGCCGGACGCCGTAGTTGCCACGGGCAACGCGTTCCCAGGCCGCAGCCGGCCGCTCTGCGCGTATCCCAAGCATGCACAGTACACGGGCAGCGGGAACAGCGAGGACGCGAAGAACTTCCGCTGCGAGTAGGAACGGGGCTCAAATGAAGAAGGGATTGGGGCGATGATTGCGAGATACCTGGTTCTGCTGGCGGCAGTCGGATTGGCACTGCCTGGGGTTGGCGTGGCGCAGAAGGATGCGAGCGCGGCCAAGCCGCTGCCGTTTGTCAGCCCCGTCTTCGGCGACAACATGGTGTTGCAACGGGGCAAGCCGGACACCATCTGGGGTTGGTCCGATCCGGGGGACACAGTCCGCGTGCAATTTGGAGAGAACTCGGCGACCGGTGTTGCCGGCGCCGATCATCGCTGGCAGGTCCAGATTCAGCCGCCCGCACCCGGTGGGCCGTACATGGTGACGATCACGGGCCATCAATCCGTTGCGCTGCACAATGTTCTAGTCGGCGATGTGTGGCTGTGCGGCGGCCAATCCAACATGGGGCTCCCGTTGCGGTTCGTGCAAAACGGAGAGGCCGAGGTGAAGGCGGCCAATGATCCCGAGATTCGCTTCTTCTCGGTCGAGGGGCATGCAGCCTACCATCCCACCTATGTTGTGGATGGATCGTGGAAGATTGTTTCGCCGGAGACGGCGGACTGGGTCTCGGCCGTTGGATACTATTTCGCTCGCAAAGTTCAGCAGGAGATGCACGTTCCTATCGGCCTGATGGTGGATGCCGTCGGCGGCACGCCTGCGGAATCCTGGACCAGCGCCGCGGCATTGCGCCCTCTGAAAGACTTCGACGTTCCGTTGGCGGAGCTCGCGCGACTTACTACCGAAGGCGCACCGGAGTACGGCAACTATGTCATGCACTGGTACGACCAGTATGACATCGGACAGAAGGGCAACTGGGCAGCGCCGGATTTCGATGACTCCGATTGGAAGACGGTGCCGATTCCTGGCGGTTTTTCCGAACTGGGCGTGCCTGACACGCCAGGGGTAGCCTGGTTTCGGAAGGAGATTGTGCTGCCTGACCCGCTTCCCGAGGGGCGCAGTCTGCTGTTCTTAGGGTCCATTGAGCGGATGGACACTGCGTACATCAATGGGACGGAAGTCGGCGCCAGCGCATGGGTCGAGAACCCGCGCGTCTACTTCATCAAGGGTGGCGTGCTCAAGCCCGGCAAAAACACGATTGCCATTCGTGTTCTGAAAACCAAAACCATCGGAGGATTTCTCGGCAAGCCCGAAGAGGTGCGTCTCCTGCTGGGGGACAAAACCAGTATTCCGCTTGCGGGCGCATGGAAGGGCAAGCTGAGCGTCGACGCGCGTCCTCCGCAACAGTTGCCGATTGCGTACGAGAACTGGCCGGTCATGCCGAGCGTGTTGTACGAGGGCATGCTGGCGCCCGTGGCCCCGCTTTCGATCGCGGGCGCAATTTGGTACCAGGGCGAGCAGAACTCGGAGCGGGGATATGAGTATCGCCGCATTCTTCCCGCGATGATCGCCGACTGGAGAAAGCTCTTCGGGCAGGGCGATTTTCCCTTCTACATCGTGAGCTTGCCGGCGTTCAAGCATCGCAGCGCAACTCCCATCGATGACGCATGGGCCGAGACGCGGGAGTCCCAGGCGCTGACCGCGTCCGCAGTTTCCAACACGTGCCTCGCTGTCACCATCGATACCGGCGATCCGGACAACATCCACGCCAAGGACAAGGCGCCGGTGGGTGATCGCCTGGCCCGTTGTGCGCTTGCCAAATACTACGGCAAAGCGATCGTCTATGCGGGCCCGACACTCGAGTCGGTGGAACGGCTCCGCGACTCGATTCGATTGCATTTTGCGCATACCGACGGTGGCTTGGTGGTGAAAGGCGACAGGCTGGAGGAGTTTTCCATCGCCGGCGAGGACCACAAATGGTATTGGGCCAACGCTCGGATCGCCGGCGACGCGATTGTGGTTTCCTCGCCTTCAGTGCCCAGCCCTAAAGAGGTCCGCTATGCCTGGCAGTCCAACCCCGCGGCAACCCTGTTCAATGGAGCTGGGCTCCCCGCTGCTCCGTTCCGGACAGATACCTGGCCGGGCATTACGGAAGGGGTAAGACCGTACTGAAGCAACATATCGCGACGGAATCGGGAGCCACTTTCGGCGTGCGCCGAGGGATGATTCGATTACGCGGGCGTGCCATATTGCCGCCGAGCCCCCAATCTTCGATGGACTCTCTCCTGAGCGCTGGGTAAACTAGCGAAGCCTTCCATCCAATCCGAGGCTACGAGGACTCGCACCGAATTCATGGCTTCTCGACTGTCGCTTACCGGCTTCGTTGGGTTCATTTTTCAGGTGTTTCAACGAATGTCCGCCCTTCCCTATGTCAGGATGGTATTGCTTTCGCTGCACGGAAAGGCTGAGGTATGAGATTCAGGTCTCTCGCGCTGCTCGCCTCGACCCTGCTGCCGATGGGCGCTACGGCTTTGGATGGTCCAGTGTCTTTGGCCCTCGCCAGAAAACAAGTCGAGACGGCAGACTATCGGATGGTCGGGCACCTGGTCCGGGTGGACGAAAAGGGGGTCCGCACCAGCTACGGAATCAACATCAATGCGCACTGGTTCCCGGATGAGTTGCGGGTGCTGTTCGAGGTTGTTTCACCAGCCGATGCGCGCGTTCACGTGCTGCTCGAAATGCGCTCCGGAGGCGAGACCACGATGCAGATTGCCCACCCAGGAGATACACGCGCCTCCTCATTGCCGTTTGAAAAGTGGCGAGAGGGTCCGCTTGGCGCGGGATTCAGCTACGAGGATTTCCTCGCTCCATATTTCTGGCAGATTCAGGAGGATCGGGGCAAAGCGCAGTTTGGGATGCGCAATTGCGACTTGCTTGTGAGTAAACCAGGCGTCGCCAATAGAACGCACTACTCCGAGGTCGAGAGCTGGCTCGATGCTGGGAGCGGCTACCCGGTCCACGTGGAGAAGATAATGAAAGGTACGGGAGTTGTGAAGGAATTCAACTCCATGGGGCTGCGTCAGAGTCAAGGAGTCTGGTATGCGAGCCAGGTCGAAGAAAAGATGCGTGGCCACTCTGGTTCCACGCTTCTCGTCATCGATCGTGGCAGCGCGAAGGCGCACCTCGACCTGAAGGACTTCAGCTCTGTACAACTTACGCACTTCTAGGATGGCGTATGTACTACCTTCTCTCGATCACCGGATTGGCCGGGACCCTTGCAACAACGGGGTTTCTTTATCAATGGATCGGTTCGCGCTCTGACCGCAGGCGCTTTGCGCGTGCGGGCAGATGGGTCGAGATCGGCAACGGCCGGCGGCTCTACCTGCTCGAAAAGGGATCGGGCGAAGCGACTGTTCTGTTTGAAGCAGGGATCGCCGCCACCAATCTCAACTGGTTCCACGTTCAGGAGAAGGTTTCGCGGTTCGCAAGTACAGCTTCGTATGACCGCTGCGGCCTGGGCTGGAGCAGTCCCTGCGGGACGGCGCGGACGCCGGGCAACATCGCGGGCGAGCTGCACGAAATGCTCAAGTGCGCCGAAATCAAGCCGCCTTACATCTTGGTGGGACACTCGTTTGGCGGCCTGGTGATGCGGAAGTATGCGCTCCTGTATCCCCAGGAGGTTTCAAGCGTCATTCTGGTTGACCCGATGCGCTGCGACGAGTGGCCTCCGCTCAACCCGACGAAGCAAGCGGAGTTGGATCGCGGCAAGAGACTCACTGGCTGCGCGGTTCAGATTGCACGGTTCGGATTGGCGCGGCTTGCGATCATGTCGCTCCTGCGCCGGTCAGGTCTTGTCGCGGAACGGCTGGCCTCTACTGCGGGCAAGGGCGGCAAGCATGTGCTGAGTCGCGTGCGGGGCGAGGTAAGCAAAATGCCGCAGGAGGTGTGGCCGATCGTGGCAGCTCACTGGTCGCGGCCCGGCTACTACACCGGCATGCGCAAGCATTTGATCGCGGTGCCTGAAACGGTGCGAGAGATGCAGAATGCTCCCCCGATCGATGGAATTCCGGTGTTGCTGCTCACGCCCGGCAAATCGTCTCCGCTCTCCGATGAGTGCCTGCAGCGAATTGGAAACAACGTGCAGCAGGTCATCGCAACCGAGAGCGCACATTGGATTCACCTTGACGAACCACAGTTGCTCATCGACTCAATCGAGAAGATGGTTGCAGCCGCATCCCCGCGAGAAGCTGTCGCCGTGAGTTGATGCCGGCTCGTCGCCGTACCCTTCATTCTTGCTCATGCAGAAATCGCTCTCGGAGCGCATGCCTGAGCACTTTGCCGTTGTGATTCTGTGGAAAGCTTTCCGCCTCGAGAATCCAGATGCGGCGCGGCGCTTTGTAGGCGGCGAGATTCTGCCGGCACCAGTCGAGCAGATCGGCTTCGCTGGCTGCTGGCGCCTGGCTGCAGTTCGACGGCGGCGACCGGGAATCTCGCCCTTTCTCCTTGTGCGGCAGGCCGAAGGCGGCGGCGCGGGCCACGGCCGGATGGGCGAGGATGGCTTCTTCCAGTTCGCGGACGTAGACCGAGTAGCCGCCCGACTTGATCACATCTTTCATGCGGCCCGACGAGCCGGATCATGCCGAGGCGATTGCGCGTGGCCAGGTCGCCGGTGCGCAGCCAGCCGTCGGCGGTGAGCAAGCCTTGCTGATCGCCCTTGTCTTTCCAATAGTGCGGAGCGAGGCCGCGGCGGCGAATCTGGCACTCGCCGGTGACGCCGGCACGCACGGGCTGCCATTCTCATCGGCAACGCGAATGCGAAAGGGCGGCACGGGAAAGCAGAGGTCGCCGCTGCCGGGCAACAGCGACAGTTCGATGCCCATCATGGCGAGGCCGCCGAGCTCGACCATGCCGTAGCCGTTGAGCAGCACGGGCGGAATGCGCCGGCCGCCGGGCAGGCGGAGCAATGCGCCGTACTGCGCGCAGGCGCTGGCGGACTTCAGAGGGCAGGTTATCGCTGGCCGAGAGCCAGAGGCGCACGCTCGCGCAGGCGCGCGGGATCGGGATTGCTGTTGACCAGGCGGGCAAACATGGCGGGCACGCCGACGACGGAGGTGACGCCGAAGCGCTCGACCAGTCGAGCGCGCGTTCAACGTCGAAGCGATCGAGGAAGCAGCCGCGAATGCCGGCCATGAGGCCGTAGAGCGCAATGCTGACGGCCATGATGTGCGACCAGGGCAGCGCGATGAGCGCGAGATCCTTGGGCCCGAGAAAGAGCCCGGCGAGCACGGTGGAGGCGCGCGCGCCGAGCAGGGCGCGGCTGGAAAGGGCTGCGCCTTTGGGAAATCCGCTGGTGCCGGAGGTATGAAAGACGGCGATGGTGGCGGCGGGATCGATGGCGGTGGGCGGAAACGGACTCGGCACCGGTTTCGCTGAGCGCGCACAGAATCCATCGAGCGTCTCCGGTTCATCGTCCGACTGAATCCAGGTGCGCACGTTCAAGCGCGTCGCGGTCGCGATGGTGCGCTCGAAGACGGCTTTGTCGGTGACCAGAATTTCGGTGCCGCTGTCGGCGAGGATGCGGCGCACTTCGGCGAGCGAGAGCATGGGGTTGAGCGGAACGGCGATGCCGCCGGCGCGGATGATGGCCAGAAACCAGTGGAAGCAGTCGGCGGTCGTTGGTGCGATAGATGGCGACAGGCTGGCCGGGCTGGAGCGCGATCGGTGCGGCGGAGAAAGGCATCATCGGCGCAGACTGTCGGCGTGCAGCTCGGCGAGATGGAAGGGGCCGTCGTCTTCGACGGAGACCTCGCAATCGCCGTTGCGGCGCAGCAGTTCGTCGACGAGATTGGCGACGGTGACGCTGCGGTCGCGCGAGAGTTGAATGCGACTGGAAGATGTTCATTGGGCAGAGACCGGCTTGCGGCCCCATTCGCTGGCGACGCAGTAGTTGAAGAGGCGGTCGAGGTAGTCCAGCACGTGCGGCGGACGCAACTCCGGCGGGTTCCAGCAGGCGCTCGGCGTTGGTGGTGTCAAACTGCATGCGCATGGTGAAGTAGTCGCGATAGGCGCGGCCGTCGCGAAGCACGCGGCGCTTGCGTCCCCACAGAGGCGAGAAAGAGTAGTGGACGGACGACAGCGAAGAAGAACTTCGGGATCGACGTAGCGCGGCTCGGGCGCGTTGAAGTACTCCATGGCGCGGCTGGCGATCTGCTGGATGGTGGCGCTGCCGCGCGGCCCGGCGCAGAGGTGAACGGTGCTGCCCAGGGCGGCCTCGTCGAAGGCAAGGCGCGCGACGGCGGCGGCGACGAAATCGACGGGCACGATGTCGAGCACTGCGTCGGGATAGCCGGGCACGGTGCGCCAGAGACGCCGCGCGTAGATCTTGAGCGGCCAGTACATCATTTTGAAGCTGGAGGTGACGCCGGTGTGGGAATCGCCGACGATGATGCTGGGACGCAGAATGACGCCGGGCAGGGAACCGAGCCGGGAGCGCACCAGCGCTTCGGCTTCGGCCTTGGTTTGCTCGTAGGTGTTGCGGTAGCTCTGGCCGACGGCGAGCTCGTCTTTCGCGGACCAGGTCGGTGCGCTCTCCGGCGACATAGGCGGTGCCGACGTAGGCAAGGCTGCGAAGGTGCGTGCGCTGACGGCAAAGTCGAGCACGCGGCGCGTGCCTTCGACGTTGATGCGGCGCGCTTCGTCGAGCGAGTGATCGAAGCGCACAGTGGCGGCGGAGTGAATGACGCGCGTGGTTTCGGCGGAGAGGCGCTCATAGGTTGGCGTGTCGAGCCCGCAGTTGGGCAGACCGACGTCTCCGGAGTAGACCTGGACGCGCGACCGCTGTTCTGGAGGGACGATCAAATCGGCGCGCTGCTGGCCGGATTGGCCGGGCCTGTCGCGGATGAGCAGCGCAAGCTTGGCGTGCGGATTGCGACTCGAGCAGCTCGCGCACCAGGCGCACACCGAGAAAGCCGGTTGCGCCGGTGACGAGGATCAGTTCTTCGTCGTTCATTCTGAGACCAAACCCTCAGTGCTCGAACGACTTGAAGGTCGGTGACCGATGACCTTTGCGGCGCGCTGCCGATCGATGAAAGGGATGGGTCATTATAGCGTGCAAACCCCTGCAAACGCTCACACATCGCGTGCTGGTGCCGCAGATCCCCGAGCAGGCTCCGGGAGAGTCCTTTGTTAGGCCGACTCCGCAGACCCGTGATCTCATCCGCACGGCCATTTCTTCTCAGAACCATGTCGAGTTGATTCTTGCCCAACTCAGCCTCTCCAAACTCACTCTGCTGAATGTTTTCGCTGCAGAGCTGCTCTTCGGAGTTTGCATAAGATTGGGAGGCTGGTTGGGATCGTTAACCACCCATGCAAAAGCAATTCCTTCCGAGTCTCTTCGCGTCATAGAGCGCCTCATCGGCGACCGCAAGAACGCTTGCTTGCAATTTCCCGCGCGGAGGAACAATCGCTGCTCCGATACTGAGAGTGATACAAAGTTCAATTTCTCCTATGCGGATCGGGTTCCTTTCAATAGCCAAGCGAAGACGCTCTGCGAGCTCGCTTAGCTCTGCCTGGAGCGACCCTGGCACCACGACCAGAAACTCCTCACCTCCATAGCGCCCGATTGAGTCATAGATCCGCAGAGTCTTTTTGAGGCGTTGACTTGTCTCCCGCAAAACCAAATCGCCCATTAGATGTCCGTGGGTGTCGTTCACCCTTTTGAAGTGGTCCAGATCGACGAGAAGCACTCCGGTGGATCGGTCAGACTGCGCGGCGCGATCCAGCTCGTCTTCGAGAATCTCGTGGATGGTCCGCCTATTCCAGATGCCCGTCAAGGAGTCTTTTGTCGCCAATACTCGAAACTGCTCGCGGGAAGCAATCAGGCTATCTTGGCGCTTCAAGATGCGCGCGGCAACGATGAGTCGGGCTCTCAACTCCTTTGCCTCAAAAGGAGTGGTCAAGTATTCGGCTGCTCCCGACTCAAGGGCGCATACGATTTCTCCTCGATCGCTCGGCATCGCCAGCATGAGAATGTAAGGGGAGTACTCCGCATGGCGCTCGCTTATTCTCCGGCACAGATCAATGGCGTCGATCCCAGGCAAGTTCCGGCTCAAGATGATGAGTTCAGGTGGCCTTTCCTGATCAACGATCTGCAAAACTTGAGAGCCGTTGGCGGCTGGCACCGGCTCGAAGCCCCACTTACGAAGCATTTGGAGCAACATCTGGCGCGTGCCCTTGTGATGTTCGGCGACGACAACGCGCTGAAAGTTCCCAACGTTGGAGCGCCTATCTGTGTCGACTCTGCTGGGCATATCCAATCGCCATCGCGCTTCGGGGAACCTTGCAATGACTGGTACCTTGATTGCCTTGGGAGTGCGAAGCAGATTGTAGGCGCCTTTCTCATCAGAGAAAGGATCTTGAGCGACGCTGCCTGTGTTGGACGGAACGAAGTCGTTCGCCGTCTGAACCAAGCTACCGACTCTGTGGTCAAGGAGTGGCCACCTGGCGCCAGCGGACCCCTCAATGCTCGGGTTGGCAAGGCTGCTGCACATGAAAGATCCTCCATACGCGGGGATGGGATGTCGACGAGTTCTGCTCATGGCGTCGCTGGAGAGGAGCTGAGAGACATCCGGTGAAATGCGATTTGAGACAGGTGCCTGCAGGGCACCGAAGGCTTGCTTACCCGATAGTGACAGCACACGCGCTTTCGTTTCACTCTCCCCGGGCATTCTTCTTGCGAATCGTGCAAGAGAGAAATCCAACAGATCGTTTTGAAACGTTTAGGACTCGAAATGCACTACCCTGCGTGGCCAGGAATGGTCATCGACAATCGCTCGCGTGGCCATGAATTGGAATGGTCGAGCGCGGAGCGGTTTAGAGTGCAGTCCCTCCCCCAAAACAAACGGAGCTCGCTCTGCGGGGTGGGCTCCGTTTGCCATGACTCTTCAAGGATTCTGAATTGATATGAAGGCGCATCGAAATCACGGAAGTCTGGACATAGCACGTTTTTCGACGTGGTGGGCGTCGTTTGCGATCGCCGATCGGAGGCTGCGCAACGGGCAGAATCATCCCGCGGCAGTCATCCCCGCTCTCAGACGCCTTCGCACGATGAGCCGCTTCTTCTGCTTCGCCGTATGGCTCTCTTCGCTGGCTGCGCTATGGATGACCCGAGGCTGGGTTGGCCTGTTCGTGAGTGGACAAGTGCTTTCAGCGGGTACATGTCTCTTGAGGGGGCTGGCAAGAAAGACCACGACCTTTGCCGAGTCGAGCAATCGAGCCGGGTGAGCCTTTCGAAGGGAGACACAATGCGGACCCGTTGGAACGAGCAGCCCAATGCAGCGGACGCTCCATGTTCTCGAAGGCGGACTATTCAGGATTGCCGAATGAAATGCCCGACTCGCGGCTCTAACTCGCGACAGATCTTGAAGGGAGAGCGAACAGTCGTTGTTTCCGCCAAGAGCTTGGACATTCACTCTCTGGCGGCGCCCCCGATGCTATACTCGTCTCTTCCTTTCCCGGCGGAGTGTGCATTGCAATTCCACGCGTTCGACGCGAAATATATAGAAAACCTTTGCGCAGGGGACCGCGAGACTCAGGAGCATTTCTTCGGCTACTTTACCGAACTGCTCAGGTTGAAGCTTCGTTCCAGGCTGCAGTCTCCTCACGCAATCGAGGACGTGTGTCAGGAAACATTCGCACGTGTCCTTTCCGTCCTGCGGAGAGACGGCGGCCTGCGTCAGCCGGAGCGTCTTGGAGCGTTTGTCAACACTACGTGCAATTATGTGCTCTTTGAGGAATACCGCTCGTCCCGCCGTAGCGAGTCTCTAGACGAAGAGGGAGCCCCTGAACCTGCAGCCGCGGGAGCAAACGCCTACGACATCGCGGTATCCCACCAGATTAAGGATAAAGTGCATGAAATCCTCCTTAACCTCGCTCCGCGCGACCGTTCATTGTTGAAGGCGGTCTTTCTTGAAGAACGTGATCGCGACGAAGTCTGCCTTCAGTTCGATGTGGAACGGGAATATCTCCGGGTGTTGCTTCATCGGGCAAAGCAGGAATTCAAAGCCGAGTATGCAAAGAGAATCGGGCATCCGCCGCCTCTCACCGCCGATGGATAAACAACAAATTGGAGCCCAGGGTCTCGCAAGGAAAGGGAGGAAGATATGAACCACGGCGAAGCAGTACAACAGATGGCAACGGAGCGGTATCTTTTGAATGAGTTTACTCCCGAGGCTCGCGAGGCCTTCGAAGAGCATCTCTTCGACTGCCAGGAGTGTGCATTTGACCTGCGCATGGGAACTGCTTTCATTGCTGAAGCGAAGGCTCAACTGCCCCAAGCTGTGGATCGACCCCTTGCTGCAAAAGCAGCGTCAACTTCCAAGGCAAAATCAAGCTTTTGGGATTTCTGGATGCGCCCGGTTTTTGTTGCTCCCGCGTTCGCGGCGTTGTTTGCCGTCGTTGTCTTCCAAAACACCGTCACATTTCCGGCACTGCGCCAGGCAACCACCCAACCTCAGCTGGTCCCGTTTACCCACCTTCGTCCAGCGACTCGGGGCGCCTCTCACCTCAGGCTCACGGCAGATCGCAGACACGGTATCGTTGTCCAGGTAGACCTTCCCGCGGAGACTGCGTCAGCTGCCTACGCGGTCGATCTTCGCGATGCGCAAGGCAAGCTGATCTGGGCTACGGCAATCCCCGTGAATGGGCAGGAATCGGATGTGGGCCAAGAGCTCTCGCTGCTTATTCCAGGGGCGGCGCTGACCAGCGGCACATACACTCTCAACGTCGCCGGTCTTGGACCCCAGGGCGAGCGCGGTTCGGTCGAAGGATACTTATTTGATATAGTTATGACCAATTAGCAGATTCCAGAAGTCGTGGAACTCCAAAGCTCCTCGTGATCCACCCTCTTTCCCGCTGGGCCCTGTCCATTCCAATCTGCATCTGCGTCGGATTGATGCCCATAACCCAAGGAGCGTTTCAATGCCCACGTCTGAAATCAACGGAAGAACACATAGGTATCATGCGGATGCCACCATCCTCTCGGGTCACTTGCGGCTTCCGCTCGTCCAGAAGATCGAGCCCCAGACTCACGCGCACCTGCACCAAGAGGGCGGCTATCTCTCGGAACGTTCCGAGAACTATCGCCTCGAGTCAGTGATATCCTTTCGCTCGGCTTACACGCATGTAGCAGGAAATCGCAGTACGAAGCCAGGCCAAGGCTGGACGACAATCACAACCACTGTGATCGAAGGCCTGAATGTACTGGAAGTCGTGACCGCGGACCGGATCGTCGGCCAAATCATCACGGAGCACCCCGTTGAGGGTTACGTGCCCTCAGTCTCCTTCCTGGGCACCCGCTTTGAGAACCTGCGTATCGCAGGCCATCCAGTCGACCTCGATCTCGACCTTGATCTCCTGGGCGTCAAGCCTGAAAACGACGCTCCCTACACGCGCCACGACCACGCCACGGCCCGCATCCGGAAGCAATACGAACGAATCCTAAGCCAAGGTCATCTACCGGTGGATTTGGGAGAACAGTACAATCGGCTCAATGCGACTCTGGGTAGCGCGGAGACACTGGAATGTTCGTTGGTCAATCAGGCATCTGGTCGCTACCCGGGCCTTTCATTTGGGCACAAGGCGCGGGTTCCAGACTTCGGCGAAATCGCGCTGGCCGGTTTGACTGTGGTCCACGAGGATCCGCATCCCAAGTCGGGGATTCCAAGACAAACAACGGTCCGCCTGACCATGATCGACTTCAATTTCGGTTGCGCGATCGATGGTCACGCCTCGACTGGAACCGGATCGACGAACGGACAGACGGCACCATAGCGGAAGCACATTCAGCGGCGGTTACCCAGCGGCCTCGAAGTTCGGTACGAGTGGGCCGTGGCTCTAACGCCTTCAACCTTTTGCTTCCGCTACTCCTTGTTTTGCTGCTTCCGCTCAAGGACACCCGACCTCCGAGCGCCCAGACTCAATATGATCGCGCGATGCAACTCTTTCTGCGCGGCTCGCTGGCCGCGAGCCAGCAGGAAGCGGAATCGGGATATCAGCGGTTTCGGACCGCGGACCGCATCCTGGCAACGAAGTTCCAGTTGCTCGAAGCTAAATCGATGCTCTGGCGAGGTCTGTACGAGGATGCCCTCCGAGTCCTGAGCTCCTATCATTCTCCGGCCCCACCCGACGCCGGTACAGTAGAGAAGTTGGCGATTGAAGCCATCGCACTCAGCCGTCAGCAACAGCCGCGCTTAGCAGATCAGCGCCTTACACAGGCAGAGACCCTTTGTCGAAATGCCGACATCTCGTCCTGTGGCGACGTACTCGCAGCGCAGGGGCTTCTTGACCTCAGAGACAGCCGCCTTCTCGATGCTCGACGCCGATTCCTCCAGGCACTCTCTTTCGCCCGAAGCCACCATGATGCATGGCTGCAAGTGAGCACCTCACTGAATCTCGGATATGTGGCGATGCAGGCCGATCACTACGACGAAGCCGGTGAGTGGTCCCAGTTGGCATACAGAGATGCAGTTGATCTGCACTACGAAACCATTATCCAGAAAGCAGCCGGCAACCTAGGATGGGCCAACTACGAGCTGGGGGACCAAGAGCGAGCGTTGGAGCAATTCCTCGCGGCGGAGAAATCTGCAGCACAGCTTGGGAATATCGGTAGTGAGCGAGGATGGGTCAGCACAACTGGCTACGTATATCGGGATATGGGGGATTGGCGCCGCGCAGAGCAGTCCTATCGCCGCGCACTTGACCTCGCGCGCCAGATCAACAGCAGCGATGACATCTTGAAGGCCCTGGAAGATCTGGCCGACGTTTCCGTCCTCTCGGGAAAGCTCGATGAGGCAGATTCTTATATCAGTCAGGTCACCCTATTCGGGAGTGGCACTGGAAGTCGCCCGAATTCGATGTTGCTGCTGGTGATGGGGAAACTGGCCCTGGCACGAAAGAAATACGCGAAAGCTGAGCAGTATTTTGAATCTGTTCGGAACGATTCGGCCAGCTTGATGACCACGCGGTTGAACGCCGGTTACGGACTGGCAAAGCTGTACGAAGTTCAGCGCAACACCGTCGCGGCCGAGCGTATGTACCGGTCTACTCTCGCGGAATATGATTCTGCGCGTTCGCAATTGAAGAGCGAGGAATCACAACTGCCCTTCGGTACAAATGCGGCGCAAATCTACGACAGCTACGTCCATTTTCTGGTGCAGGAAGGAAGATCGGGCGATGCTCTTGCAGCAGCCGACGAGAGCCGCGCGCGAACGCTTGAACAGTCTCTGACAGGCATGGGTGCCAAACGATTGATTCTGACGGGAACCAGAACGATCGACCCGCGCCGGATTTCTCGGACAACGCAATCGACTCTCCTTTTCTATTGGCTGGGCGAGGAGCAGTCCTACCTCTGGGCCATCACGCCGACGAAGATCGCACTGCTTCCTCTACCCCCTCGGCAACAGATCGCCACCCGCGTGGAACGCTATCGCAAGGCGCTGCTCGATCTGCGCGATCCCCTCGAATCCGAAGACGCGGATGGGCAAGCCCTCTATCAGATGCTTGTTGCCCCGGCGGCAGCGATGATTCATCCCAACAAGCCGGTCATCATCCTGGACGAGGGAATTCTGAGCAAGCTGAACTTTGAAACACTGCTCGTTCCCGGTCCAGGGGCAGTCTCTAAACCGATTCCTGTTGATGCAGCAACGCATCATTATTTGATCGACGACTTCACCCTCTCATCGGCTCCGTCCCTTGCCATGCTCGGAGTGCCGAAATCTGCGCCGGACCCCAAATCGCGCATGCTCTTGTTGGGTAATCCGGTTTCTCCCAGCCAGGAATTTCCAACGCTTCCGCTGTTTTCGTTTGAAATGTCCAGGATTGAAAGCCACTTTGCTTCAGGGCAGTTGTCGGTGCTTGGAGGGCAGCAAGCTACACCCGCAGCCTACGCTGCAAACCAGCCGGAGCGGTTCTCCTACATTCATTTCGTTTCGCACGCCGTTGCCAGCAGCACCGATCCGCTGGACTCAGCCATTATTCTCTCCAAGTCTGGCGGCCATGAGGATTCGTACAAGCTCTACGCGCGGGAGATTATCCAGCACCCCATCGATGCGAAGCTGGTTACCATCTCCGCGTGTTATGGCAGCGGAACTCGCACTTATGCCGGTGAAGGGTTGGTTGGCCTTTCCTGGGCATTTCTTCGAGCTGGCGCGCACAAGGTCATTGGCGCCTTGTGGGAAGTAAGTGACGATTCGACTCCGCGCATGATGGACAGCCTATACGGGGACCTGATGAGTGGCTCATCCCCTGAGTTAGCTCTTCACAATGCCAAGCTCGCCCTGTTGCATTCGCAGACAAGATTTCGCATGCCGTTCTACTGGGCCCCTTTCCAGATGTATCGTCGCCAATAGGCTCTGGCCGTTACCGCAGATATGATCCGGCGAGCAATAGCGCCATCCGCGATTACTGGCCACACAACACCGGTCGGACTGGCAGCGAAACCCGTCGGAGCGATACGCCAGCCTGGAAGATTGGAGGAGCAGAACCAGGCTCAGAACAAATGGCTGAGTTTGTGGAGAGATCTATTCCACATTTCATGATGCCAGGATCGCTCGACGAGAGAGCCAAGACCGCTGTGGGTCAGGTACAACTTCGTTCTTTCGAAATCTCCATGGAGACGTATCGACACTAGACTGTTTCCAGACTCGTTCATTCCCTGTTTCGTCCAAGTGAAGAGCAACTTGCTTCTTCGAAACGTTCGAAATGACCCTGCGATGCTGAGGCCGATCTTCTGGCGACATTGCCAATCAATCCGAAAGCTGTTCGGGTCGCTGGTTACGATAAGCGGCCAGTCTCCGCTCTGATCAGGCAGAGTAAGCCATGTCTCTATATATTCGGCCACCGTCAAGACCTGAAAGATACGATACCGGTCGGCACGGATGCTTGTGGCGATAGTAATACTTGGGCCGTGGTCGGCATGGCCCGTGTCGCTCCGGGGGCCGACATTGCGTGGAATCCGAGTTTCTACAGCGTTTGTACTCATCGCATGAAACCATCCTGCCAATTCATTTGCATGCGTTGGCCCGCTCGCCCGAGTCTTTACGATTTGTGACAAACGCGCGTGGATTGGGATGAGGTTGGGCTGCTGAGAAACAAACGGTGCTACCGCAATGTGCTGATGCCCTTGTAGGCCAGTGCATCTACCTGATATCGGAAATTCCGCGGACGATCCTCCGGATTGCTGTAGATGCTGGCGAAACGCGGTTCCGAGGGACAGAGTGATCCAATGCTGGGGTGAATCAACAGACCATCAAGAGTTGCGTGACCGAATTCCGCAAAAATAATACAGCGAACGGGAAATGAACTAGGCTCGAATGAGTTTTTGTATGTTCGCGCGATAACTTCGACTTAGCGCGATCTTCTCGCCGCTGATGAGAACTACCGTTGACTCCCCATCCGACTCGCTTCTTACTTCCTTGACATAATGCAGGTTCACGATCGACGAACGATGTATACGCAGGAAAACATTCGGATTGAGCCTGGCCTCCAGACGCGCCATGGTTTCCCGTAGTAAGTGGGATTCACCTCCCGTGCAGATGCGAACATAGTTCTCCTCGGCACTGATCCAACGAATCTCCTCGACGGGAAGAAACAAAATGCGCCCTCTGGATTTGAAAACCATGCGCGCAGCATAACGCTCCCTTTCTGGCGGAGACGCAACTTCTTCCTTGGAGGGATGGGCCGAAGAGACTCGCTGGTGGAAGTGCTGTATCGCCGCCCGAAGTCGCTCAGCCGTGAATGGCTTTAGAAGGTAGTCGACAGCGTTGAACTCGAAAGCTCGAACAGCATACCGATCGTAGGCTGTTGTAAAAATCACTTCCGGCATCGCAGAGATCCGAAGCGCCGCCAACGCACCGAGAACGTCGAATCCATCCATATCGGGCATGCGAATATCGAGAAACAGCAGGTCCGGCGTCGTCGCGCTAACCAATTCAATTGTTTCGGCGGCAGATGCACATTCACCAGCGATCTCTATGTCCTGCTCCTCGCGCAAAAGCTGCCGGAGCTTCTGTCGTGCCAGCACTTCGTCATCTGCCAGGACCGCTCGGATCATTGCGCCTCGAGTCCCCTTTTCAAGGTATTAATCCTGCACAATAAACTGAAGTGGCAGTTGAATCGTGACCTGAACTCGCTGTGGATCGAGTTCAACGATGGATAGAGAGGACGTCTCTCCGTAGTGCAACCTGAGTCTGTCCTTGACATTCGCGAGCCCTACACCGTGTCCATTGGACTGCATCGACTGCTCCACCTTGAGCCCCGTGCCGCTGTTCACCACGCTCACGTGCATATTTGTTCCTTCGCGCCGAACGACAATGGAAAGCTCGCCATTGGCGTTGATCCTGGAAAGCCCGTGGACGTATGAGTTCTCTACTATCGGCTGCAAAAGCATCGAAGGAACAAGCGCATCATAAAGCTCCGGATCGACTGAGAGAGTTTGCTCAACCCGGCCCGCATAGCGCTGCGCCTGCATCGCAAGATAGGTCTCGATGAATTCCATTTCATCGCGCAGTGGAATGAATTGAGCGTCTCCACGTTCTAAGGTAATACGCATCAGGCAGCTAAGTTGTTCCAGCATCCGGTCGGCCGCATCAATGTCCATCCGCATCAGGCTTGAGATGCTGTTCATGGCATTGAACAAGAAATGGGGGTTCAATTGCATCCGCAGGGCGGATAGCTGAGCGTTGGCTAACTGCACTTCCAGACGCGCAGCAGTTTGTTCATGTTTTCGATACTTCTGGTAATAGTCGATGCCGCGGAATAGAAAGAATGCGCACCAGAAAATCACCATATTATTGAGGAAATCGCCGTATATCAGGAGATTGAATCGGCTCCAATACGGCATTGGCGGCCGGTTGAAAGGTATTTGCGGAATGAGAAACAGGATCAGCATTTCCTGCCCGATGCTGAGCAGCACACTCAAGGGCAGAAAACCGGCAACGATCGCAACAATGCCGGCGAGGCGAATCCTCTCGCGCAGCAGAGCCCACATGCTCCAGCAGATGGATCCCCAGAGGAAGAAATCAAGGCCGTGCACGACCGCAAAGGCCGGGATACCCAAGCGGGTTCCCATTCTGTGCCATATCAACCACTCTTGCAGCGCAAACAGCATGCCGATCAGAACTGAGCAGCCGATGAAGACAGCCGGGTGCAAAATCGTCGGCGTATCCGGGGCGTCGCGCCACTGAAACATCTTTCCCAATCGTTCCCAACTCGCTCTCTTGAAAGTTGTGCTCCGCAGGTCGTGATCGTCTCATTCTCGCTGGGCAAAAGGAGTAGGAATCAAATACCCCGCGTGGACCTCATTATCGGCGGTCGTGAGGGCATAAGCGGGGTAATATTTCGAGCGAGCTCCATCTTTATACACGAACTGAAGCGCGATGGGGTGTTTCCTCAGCCAGTCGGCTGCGTCCCTGTCTGCTTGTTCTATCTCTGGCGGGGTCAACTTCCCCGATTGGAGGCGCAGGTCGTTCGCAAGCAGGTTGCTCGCGTCTTTTCCACCCTGAAGTTCCGCAACACGAAAATGAAAATAGGCGATTCTTGGGTCCGCGGCAACCCCGCGACCGTCACGAGCGAGAATGCCGAGAACCGCTGAAGATTTCCAGGTGCCGGCTTCAGCTGCTTCCGCAAGGCTCTCGATTGCTTCTTGCGGGGTTGAAGTAAGGTTCGGATGGTTTACTAACATAAGGCCAAGCGCGTGCTTTGCGGGGACAAATCCTCTGCTGCTGGCATCACGGAGCAGGGAGGCCTCCTTTTTAAGATCGCGATTGGCAGATTGACGGTTGGATAGAATCTCCGCCAAACGGAATTCTGATTGTGGGTCATGTAACTTTGCACCCACTTCATACCAATGTTCGGCGACTGCGGTATCCTTCGGAATCAAAGCTCCAAAGTAGTACATATCGCCAAGGTAAGCTGCGCCGGTGCCGTCGCCACGTTCGGCCGCCCGCCGAAATAGGTCGGCCGCGAATGCTACGTCCTTCCTCACGCCGATTCCCCAAATGTATGCGACGCCAAGGCCGACTTTGGCGGAAATCGATCCGCCCGCAACCGCGAGCGCGTACCAGTGGGCGGCACGGACAGGATCGCGCGGTACCCCAATCCCCACCAGGTAGAAATAACCGATCTGCTCCTCTGCAGCGGGGTCACCGGCGTTCGCAGCTTTTTCATACCAATACGCAGCCTGCTTTTCATCCCGCGCAACGCCTCTTCCGGTCAAGAACGCGGCGCCCAACCGAACCTCCTGCTCCATCGATTCCGCTTCAATTCGCGGGACATCTGGCGTGATCGCAAACGCAAGACTGCCTGCGCAAACCATGAAGAGGACCAATCGCAGCACCGCGCCAAGATGACGCATGTTGGTGGGTTCACCGAGAAAGTTGGTCATCATTCCCTCCCGTGAGTCTTATGAAATTCCATCGACCACCACAAGAGACTCGTCGACATGGTTGGAGGTTATCAGCGCATCAGATCGCTTTTGGCCGCACTAACTACATCAAAACGTCGAAGTATCGCCTTCCATCAACCGCTCGCCTTCGCAGAAATTCGATTGGTCACAAAAACTGATCCTGAACATGCGAATCGTTCTATCGACGCAGCTTGAAGCCAACAGCCTGATTCCCGGCCTCGCGAACCCGTTTTCACCATGTCCGAATTCGGACAGGTCGAGTTGAAAGCGGACAGGTCATGGGCATCGCCCGGCAGGAGCCCGCAAGGCAACCCATTGAATTCAGTGTGCCTCGAGCCATCGAGAGTGTGGCCTCAAACCTGCCGTCATGGTCGCATCGCTGCCACCCTTTGCGATTCAACGCTTCAAGCCAAATTGAGGCCAAAGGAGATCGAATGACGATCGAAACGCTTATTGCAGACGACGAAGTGCTTGCACGGCGGAAACTTCAGCAACTGCTCTCTGAGGAGCAGGATGTCGAGATTATCGGCGAGGCCGGCTCTGCAGCCGAAGCCATCGAGCTAGTTCGCTCGCGTTCGCCTCAGCTCCTGTTTCTCGACATTCGAATGCCCGGAATGAACGGCATCGAGTTGATGGAGGAGCTTTCGAAAGACGATGGCTCGTCGCTGCCCCAAGTCATTTTCACCACCGCATACGATCAGTACGCGCTGCAGGCTTTCGAGGTGCGTGCGATCGATTACTTGCTCAAGCCGTTCACGGCAGATCGTTTGCATTCAGCCGTGCAACGTGTCCGCGATCAGATTCGGTCGGCTGATCGCCAGCCCAACCATGTTCAACTCAATGAACACACTCGCAACGCCTACAACCTGCGCATCGTCTTCAAATCGCACGGCCGCATCCTGTTCCTCCCAGTGTCCGACATCCGCTGGATCGGCGCGGAAGAGAATTACGTCCGCATTTGCACGGCAACCGAAACACACCTTCTCCGCGAGACCATGGCATCGATGGAGCAGCGTCTCGACCCGCGCTCGTTCCTGCGTGTGCACCGATCGGCAATCGTCAACCTGCAATACGTGAAGGAAGTGCGTTCGGAGCCCAAAGGCGACTTCGTTGTTCAGCTCGTGAACGGTCACAAAGTGTCGATGAGCCGCGGCTATCACGCGCGCATCGGAGAATTGCTGGCGCGCGCGTGAGCGTCTGAGCCGGATTATTGCAACATCGACTCCCAGGGTGACCCACACGCGAAAGTGGTACTTTCTGCTCTGCCTTTTCCCATGACGCGCAGCGGCCAGCCCCTCCAGGTTCTAAAAGTCGAACCGGAGTGAGAACTGCGTTACTCTTGGAAGCGTCAATGTTGACGAGTAGACCCCGAGCGAACCGCCGGTCAGACCGTTGGTCAGTGACGAGTTGAAAGCCGTCGTCCCGTTCGTGTCAGTGTCGAACCGAACCGAGTTGGTCACATTGAACACGTCGACACCAAGCTTCAGGACCCTCTGGTCCCCAAAGTTCCAGTGCTTTGAAAGCCCGGAATCCACGTCGAAGTACCCATCGCCGCGAAATGCATTGCGCTGACCTGCCTCACCGGGATAGGGCAGGCGCACCGGAGAGCCACCCGATTCGATCCCATTGTTGACTGCAATCGGATCGTCCAGCGCCTGCGGAATGCCATTCACGACATGCGTGTGAGCCTTCACTTTGGCGGTATTGATCCCGGACCCTTCGATCTGCCAGTCGGTGGACCATCCCGGCGCGACCAGGCCAAATGGCAAGCCACTCGTCCAGCGACTTAACCCCGACCACTGCCAGCCGCCAACAATCGCGTCGACGACATGATTCGATGATCCGAGAAACTTCTTGGATCGCCCCACTGGAATCGCATACACCCAGTCGCCGGTGAGAAGGTGCCGGGTGTCAAAGTCCGAAACTGATCGGTTTAGTTCTGGTTTCCAGGAGTTGATGATATTGCTGAACGACCCGTTCTGGCCGAGCTCGCTTGATCTCTCCGTGTCTGAGCCCATGTCGATCGATTTTGACAAAGTGTAGCTGAAATCAAGTTGAAGGCCATTCTTGTTCGGATGACGTACAACAATTTGACCTGCGTTGTAATAACTCATGCCAATCGATGCCCATGCGTACAGTGACGAGAACTGGCTCTGCCAGAACTGGGTTCCATTAGGGCATCCGTAGCTGCAGTAGAAATCCAGATCGGCAAGCGACGTTGTCTCGCCATAGGTGTAGCGATACGGAGCCCACTCATTGGTGTAGATCGCCTGGGTCGCGCTCTCACCTGAGTAGTCGAGGTTGGCCATTTGCGGAAACACATCTTCAAAATACGGAATCGCCTGAATGGCGGCATTCGGGTCGCCATGGTGAGCATCTACCTGAGCGGAGAGCTGCGAACCCGCAGTGAAGTAGTCCGATCCGGATTTCGGATCGGCGAGATTAACGGGTTCCGCAAGGTCCAGGGTCTGCAGCAAATGACGCCCGAGGCGTCCCACATAACTTACTTCAAGCGTGAAGCCGGCAGGTAATTCGCGTTGCACTGAAAAGTCCATCGCCTCAGAGTAGGGCGTCTTCAAATGATTGTCTGCGCCCCAGGTGATGGCGAACCCGCAGTCGCTTCCAGCAGGTGGCGCATACGGATAAGGCGATTTCTCCGGTTGTGTACAGAGAGTATTGCTGGTGATGTTGTGCAGGCCCGTAAACCGTGGCGCGTTTTCATTGGTATAGACTCCGGCAGGATTTGCCAGCTGCGTTGAAAGCCCGAACGAGCCAAGTTGGTCAAAGGAATTTACGATCCCTTCTCCAAAGTGGTCAAAATACATACCGAACCCAGCGCGAATTGAAGTCTTCGTGTCCGGCGAATACGCGATCGCCAAGCGCGGGGCAATGTTCAGTTTCTGCTTGGCCCAATACCCGGGCGCGCGATTCGCCACGCCGCTTGGATAGAAAGTGAGGTTGGGTTCATATACGTTGCCCACAGCGGCCGCGGCGCCTCGCTTCCTGAACCAGTCGTCCGTGTCCACCGTTGGACTCACCTGCTGTCCGTTCGTTTCGTAGGGGGTCTGCAGAATCGTATGGCGAATACCGAAAGTGATATTCAAATTTGGCTTCACGCGCCATGAGTCCTGTACGTAATACTCGAACTCGTTCGACTTGAAATGGCGATTGATAAAGGCCCCATCCGGCTGCAGGACACCCGAGGTTCCATGATTGACGAGATCGTAATTAAAGACGCTTTGGGCCTCTGGAAGTCCGCCCACGATGTTACCGTAGTCGATCTGGTAGGAGTTGCTAAATCCGGGATCTATGCCCGGCAATCCAATCGAATCCGGAGTCGGTGGATACCCGGCATACCAATAGGGATTGGTGGTCGACGCGTTGTAGGAGTTGAGATCGGTCCCCCGATTGTTATGAATCAGCCGCCAGTTGCCGCCAACTTGGAGCGAGTGCCGACCCTGCGTCCAACTCAGGTTGTCGACGATGTTGTGAACCGGGATGTTCACAATTGTCGTGCGCGTTTCGGCTTCGGGTTGTGAGATGAAGCGAAACACAACGTAGTCGCCTTGCCCTGTTCCGCGGCTGCTGTTGCCTTCACGGACGAATCCATAGCGAAAGTCATTGACCACGTTCGATGAGATCGTCCAGGTCTCTCCCACCGCCAGTCCCTTCGTGTTGTCTTCAATTCCGTAGGAAGGAGCTTGGCCAGGAAACTCCAGCGAACCAGTTTGAGTGTCCTTCTGCAGGTTGCCGCGAATGAAGAGACTGTTGTGCCGATTCATTATGTAATCGAGCCGCACAATGTTTGTATTCAGCGTCGCCGGATACGGCGATGAAAAACTGTAAGAGAGCAGGTTGATCCCATCTCCAGCGACCGATCCGTTGGGCATCGGATATTTCTGAAAGGCTTGCAGCACGTACGGGTCGGCTCCAGGCCCCCACGGACATACTCCGTTTCCAGTGCAATCCCCGTCCAATTCAGATAATTGTTCTGTCGTTAGCGTGGCCGTCGCATCGCATGCCGCATCGGTGCAATAGCCAAGGGAGCCGTTGCGATAACTGGCTGAAGGCACCGTCTGGGTAACTTGGACATTCTCTGAAGTTCTTTGGCCCTCATAATTGGCAAAAAAGAAGAGCTTGTCCTTGAGAATGGGTCCACCCACCGCGCCGCCGAACGTATTGCGAATCAGCTTACCCGGCTTGTTCGGTAGGCCCGATCGTAACTCCGCCGACTTATTGAACCAGTCGTTGGCGTGACCCAGTCCAGAGCGGTTGTATTCGTATGCTCCACCATGGAACTGATTCGTCCCTGACTTCGTGACAAGAGAGACTTGGGCGCCCGAACTACGGCCCGCATCCGCATTGCCACCCGTTGTCGTCACGCGAAATTCGTCAGTGGAATCGAGCGTCGATCGCAGCACGCCCGTGAACGCCAACCCATTCTGCTGATCGTTGTCATCCAGGCCGTCCAACGTGACGTTGCTCTGATCGGAGCGCGCGCCGGCCACTGCGCCGTTGCGACTGTCCTGATCCTGGTTTATGCTCCTCCCGAGGTAGAGGACCCCGGGCTGCAGGCTTAGAAGGTCAGGCACATTGCGGCCTTCCATCGGCAAAGCGCTAATCACCGCATTACTGACGGAGTTGCCGATTGTCGCGTCAGTGTCATTGAGCGTTTGCGCTTCGCCACTCACATCCACAGTGGTTGCCGCCTGCTGAATAGATAGGCTGAAATTGATGGTCGCCGGCTGGTTGACGAGCAGCTGGGCAGCCTTGGACAGGCTACCGAATCCGCTGCTGTTCGCCACAATTGTGTATCTCCCTGGCGAAATCTGCGTGAAGAGAAAGCTTCCTGCCGCATCGGAGGTTTGCTGGAGATCGGCCCCGGTCGCCTCGTTGTGGATCGAGATGGTCGCACCCGGCACGACTGCACCTGAAGGATCAGTAATGGTTCCGCGCAGCGACGTGAACGCACCTTGAGCGCGTGCGAATGCTCCGAGAAGTACGCACAAAAGTGCGGTAACAATTGCGAAGCGAAGATTCCGCATGAAAAAGATCCTCCAGTGTGGGTCGCAGCATCGTCGAAGACGCATTTCGCTGGGCGACGAGCACACCAGTGCCTGCACGGGCGGGACCAACAAAGTGAGCGGGGAAAGTGAAGTGATGAACGGACAATCTAGAGTGGCGGGATGGTAAGAAGTCGGGACGAACATGCCGAAGTCGATAACTTCAAGTCAGTGCGGACTCAATGCAAAATCCAGAATTACAGATTCTGCGCCGAGGCATCTCATCGAATCCGCTTCGTGACAAAGTGAAGGTTACGTGCGCCGAGCGACACGAAAACCGTGACCAAGGCTGTATCTTACTCGTCAAGGCCGGTCTGGTCGGTCTATGAATTTACGGATCTCCCAGGGAGTTGTTCGCTCCGAGTTGAACTCCACTGACCAGAGCCATTATCCGGCTGGACACAGCGACCAAACCCACCGAAATGGCTTGCAGATGCCGCCACACCCGACCCTGCAAAGGGGCCGTTCGTCACATTCATCGAACTTCGGGGCGCGACAGACGTACTTCAATCCGGAGGTCAACATGCGGCGGAAGGTTTCGACTCTCGGGTTTCTGGCGATCATCTGCGTCAGTTCCTTGCAATCACTGGCGCAGCTGAATCGAGAACAGAAGGTTGATGTGGGGGGCTACCGGGTTTTCACCTCCCAGGCAGGATCGGGGGAGCCGGTAGTTGTCTTCGAGGCGGGCTTAGGCGAGGACACGTCGACATGGGATAGAGTGCTACCCAAGATCGCACAGTTCTCCAGCACCCTTGCCTACGATCGCGCAGGCCTTGGAAAGTCAGATTCTTCTCCCAATCCAAAGTCCGTCGAGCAAATGGTGAAGGAGCTGCATTCAGTCCTGAATGCAGCTCGCGTTGCGCCCCCTTACATCCTAGTGGGCCACTCCCTCGGTGGGGCAGTGGTGCAGCTGTTTGCTCACGTCTATCCCGACGAGGTAGCGGGCCTCGTGCTTGTGGACCCTGAAGATGGCCGGCTCCTCGATCGCCTGCAAAAACGGCTCTCAAAAGAGGAGTGGGCAGCTCGCGAGAAGACCCTTGCGCAGATGATGGCGGGGGCATCCCCGGCCCAGAAGGCGGAAATCGAAAGTTCAAGGTCGAGCGGGCAGGCTCTGGCCGCAGCATTCCCCGTCCCAGACATTCCCATTGTGTTGTTGACTGGGACATTGAAGGATCCGAGCTTTCCGGGAAACCCAACCGAACAGGACCTGAAACGAGAGATTCACGAAGAGTTTTTGAAGGCGGTCCCGCGCGGCGAACACGTGCTGGTCCCGAATAGCCGGCATTACATCCAGGAGGATTCACCCCAACTTGTGATCGATGCAGTCCAGAGGGTTGTGAATGAGTCTAGAAAAATGACCCGATGACTCGATGATCCGCGTCCTCGCTATGCGATCGGGTTTATCAATGGGGGGAATTCACTTATTGATTCTAAATGGTGGCCAGGGACGGGATTGAACCGCCGACGCCGGCCTTTTCAGGGCCGCGCTCTACCACTGAGCTACCTGGCCTCAGTGAAGACTTTTCGTTGCACTTTCCTGCGCGGGTTCCGGCGAACGCCGAAAGAAGAGGCGGGTCCACGAACAGTGTGCTGCAACAACTCCGTAAGTATACCAACTCCTCGCTGACCCGCCAAACACCCACAAACATCCAGCCTCCTTGGGTTTGGACCCTGCCGCTGTTCTAGTATGGGAAGCACCTATGAAAGTCTTGCCCCGCTGGATTGCCTCGTTTGCCCTGTTCCAGCTTGCTGCCTTTTCGCTCTCGGCGCAAATTACGCCAGAGACCCGTGCCGCGCGTGCCTACGAGTCCGCCGTCAAGGCGGGACCTCTGGCGCTTCACGCCTTCCTGGACCAGTTTCCCAAGGGCACCGATCTCCATGTCCATCTCAGCGGAGCTGTCTATGCCGAGACCTTCATCAAGGACGCCGGCGTCGACGGCCTGTGCGTCGATCCCAAAGCGCTGACCATTGAGAAGCCGCCCTGCGCCGCGCCTCTTGTGCCGGCCGCCGACCTTTCGGGCGTCTTGACGGCCGCCGAGCAGGATCTCTACGACCGACTTGTCGATTCTTTTTCGCTGCGCAGCTATGTGCCCACACCAGGGTTCAGTGGCCACGATCAGTTTTTCGCGACCTTTGCCCGGTTTCGCGGACTCAGCAACAAACACATTGGCGAGTGGGTCGATGAGATTGCGGGTCGAGCCGCCGCGCAGAATCAGCAATATCTCGAGCTCATGGAAACGCCTCCCTTCGGCCATGCTGCAGCGATCGCGCGTCAAAATCCGCTAAACCCCGACTTTGCTGCCTATCGCAATACGTTGCTGTCGTTGATGCTCAAGGACGAAGTCTTTGCCGGGCGCGAGGATGCGCGTGCGGCCGAAGCGCTGCGCCACGACATTGAGCACTGCGGAACACCCCAGGCGACGCCCGCGTGCAACGTAACGGTGCGTTATATCTACCAGGTGCTTCGCGGCAACTCACCGGAGCAGGTTTTCGCGCAGACGCTTCTGGGCTTTGAGACGGTGCAGGCCGCCATGGATGCTCATGACAACACCTGGGTCGGCATCAACTTTGTAATGCCCGAAGACGGCTTCATTTCCATGCGCGACTACACCCTGCAGATGAAGATGGTCGAGTATTTGCATTCCGTCTACCCGAAAGTGCACATCTCGCTGCACGCCGGCGAATTGGCTCCTGGCCTCGTTCCGCCTGAAGGCCTGCGCTTTCACATCCGGCAGGCGATTGACGAGGGGCGTGCGGAGCGTATTGGCCACGGTGTCGACGTGATGTACGAGGACAATGCGCAGGCGTTGTTGAAAGAGATGGCGCAGAAGCATGTGATGGTCGAGATCAATCTAAGTTCAAACGAAGGAATTTTGGGGATCAAAGGTGTGGAACACCCATTCCCGCTCTATCGTGCTGCCCACGTGCCGGTCGCGCTCTCGACCGACGATGAAGGGGTGAGCCGCATCGAGATCACCCACGAATATGTGCGGGCGGCTCTTGACTATCACCTCACCTATGCCGACCTGAAGCAGCTGGCGCGCACCGGCATGGAGCACAATTTTCTCCCCGGGCCGAGCCTGTGGACTGCGCCCGACGCGTTCACGACATTGGCCGGGGCATGCCATGGGCAGGTTCCAGGTTCAGAGCCGCCGTCTGCATCGTGCAAAACGCTTCTTGACAGCAGCCAGAAAGCCGCGGCGCAGTGGGAGCAGGAGCGGCGCTTCCGCGCTTTCGAATCTAAGTTCTAGTGAGAAGCCGCTCCTCCGTTCGATGCCGACCAATCTCCCCGCATCCCACTCTCTTTGCTATGCCCGCGCAGCGGCTCGCTGCCTGTAGACATTCAGGATGAACTGGCCAAGATCCCAGGCCAGCGTCAGAACCGCGATGATGCACACAACGGACAGCCCGAGGTGAACGCTCCTGTTGATCGCGTCGAGCGCATTGCCATAGCGTGCCTGGTTCACCGCGGGGTCTTTGAGCAGCAGATACCCGCCCCCAGGCACCCTCAGCAGCAGGATCAGAGGAATCAAGCCGATGGCTTTCACCACAAGAGTCTCCCCGCTAGAACGCCTCCGCCAGGCGCCGCGAAGCAGGTTGATGCAGCGCCATGCGAGCTGCACGGCGTTGAGGGCAATGATCCACCAGAAGAAGGTCCACCAGATACTCGCCAACTGGAACGGACTTGCAGAGAGGAAGGCCACTCCGGGCCCCAGAAGGAGGAACGGGTGCTTTGGGATTAACAGCAGCCAAACGAGAGCGATGAATCCGAAGACGACTTCCGCAACGGCGTGGGTGTAACTCCGCGGCTTGCCAAAGCCCTCGTCCGCCTTCTCTAGAGGAGGCAGGGAAGACGGGGACCATGTGCCCGAGAGTCCGGCGATGGGTGGGCATTTTTCGGGGTAGCGCGTCGCCGCAAATTCAAGGGCAGCAAAGACCAGCGTCACCCAGCCAGCCACCGCGATCAGGAACCCGGGCACGCGTACGACCAGGTCGATGACTGAGGCTGTTGTCGGCGCGGTGAAGGGAATTACGACTGCATTCACGATGGTGTAGATGAGGAGAGCCCACAGCAGCGCCAGACGCAGAACGTAGATATACATCGGAAAGAAAATCGGCCCGATGAGGTACTGCTGCGGTTGATAGCGCGCGGCCACCATTACGGGTGAGCCCATCTGCCTGAGCCAGTCCTCCGCCTCGCCCTGCGTGAGTGGACGGCCCAGCTCAGCTTCCTTGTCTTCGAGCTGCGATTCCATGTTGGCGCGCAGTTCGGCCAGGATGTCGTCCTGCCGCTTCCACGGCAGGTGCTTCTTTACGGCTTGCAGATAACGATCGAGTAAGTCCATGGCGTCTTCCTTCTTTGCTACAGAATTCGGTCAATCGATGTGTTCGCGGCTGGGCATTCCGCCAAGCCGACAAAGCAATGAGTAGGGCGTGTTTTCGTCGATGGAATGACTGCGCCCCGCAGAATCTTGGCGAAGGGCGCGGCCGTCCTGCTCCTGGCGGAGTTGAGCGCGAACGGCTAGCGTCATGCAGCCGCGGAGTAGTTCGAGACGGAGGCCCACAACCACGGGCGAGTGTTGCACAGCTGCAATGATGGAGGCTTGGCTGGGCGAGGCTACAACAGAGACCTCACCACTCGAGACCGCGTAAATCGTGAGTGCCAACACCAGTGCCACGCGGATCAGATGACGGTCGAGTCGTTCCATGGTGTCTTCCTTCTGGTTACAGAATTCGGTCGCTACAGAATCCGGTCGATGGAGGCGTTAATTGCGTGCCATTCTTCGAGCAATTGGCCGAGGATTTGTTCGCCATCCGCAGAGAGCCGGTAGAAACGCTTGTTGCGCTTGTCTTCTTCGCGCCACTCGCTCGTGAGCAGCCCTTGCGATTCGAGCCGACGAAGCAGTGGATAGAGCGTGCTCTCGTCGATGGCCAGCCCGCGCTCGGCAAGTTCTTTGCGCAGCGTGTAGCCGTAGTGCTCCTGGCGCAGCTGGGCCAGAACCGCCACCGTCAAGCACCCGCGTCGCAGTTCCAGCCGGAGGTTTTCAAAAGCGTTGTCCATGAGGGTCATGCTGTGCCTCGTACACTGTACTTCACATACTGTATGACAAATAGTGTATGACGTCAAGAGGAATATTTAAGATTTCGCTTGGAGGGCGAACCGCGGCTCGGCCTGAAACCAAGGATTTGGAGTGTAAATCGCCTGTTTTTATTTACATAGAAGAGGATGGATTGCGCTGAACCGGATGCAGAGGGAAAGGAAGCCGATGCTCAGGAGGCCAAGGCGGCTGGCGCCGCGGGTGTGCCGGGGGAGGAGGAATATTTTGCCAACAGGCGCCTCCCAAGGCGGATTCCCGGCCGCTCAATGAAGCGGAATGAAAGCAAAAACGCACCGGCGAAGAGCAGGGGACCGAGAATGCCCCAGTTGGATCGCAGAAATAGGCCCTGCCACAGGTAAATGCCGTAGGACATCACCCCAGTTGTCTTCAGAAATCCCGTTTCGAGCAACCGCCCGGGTAAGGCGAGAGGATGGATCGAAGTGCATGCCAGCACTAGCGCGATCAGGGCGGATTCGTGCAGCGTCATGAAGCCATCGATCTGGTAGCGGTACAGGTCCCAAATCAACGGAACCATACAGACCCAGAAAGTAAGTCGGCCATTACGAACGAACCATTGCCGAACCGGCTCCCTTTGAAGCGCAAAGGCCAGGAGGCATCCGAGCAGCAGGCCGTCGGCGCGGATCTCGGTGTGCTGGAAGAGAAAGAAGGAGTGAGGTCGGGCCCAGGCGAAATGCTTGTAGACCCCCAGACCGATCGCCATGGCGCCAGCCGCGTACGCCGCGCGCCGTCGTCCCAGAAGAACAAGAATCGGGGGCCATGCAAGGTAGAACTGCTCCTCAAGCGAGAGGGACCAGAAATGCTCGGTGCAGGTGTTGGCCGTTGTTTCAAGAATGTAGTTGCGGAAGAAGAACAGGCACGACCATAGGTCCCCTCCGATGGCTTTAAGCCCGGTAAAGGTGCTCAACACGATGAGAAGCAGCAGAAAGGTCCAGGCCGCCGGCATAAGCCGAAAAAAGCGGCGCACATAGAATCTACCCAGGTGAATCTTGTCTTCGGCGAGCAGGTTGGTGGTAATCAGATAGCCGCTCAGCACAAAGAAGATCTGGACGCCATGCTGGCCAAGATTGAACCACTTCGAGCCCCAGATCAATTGTCCCGGTCGCAGGTAACCCGGCTGCAGATGGCTCAGCAGCACCATGAACACAGCGACTCCGCGCCACCCGTCGAGGGTTGGAATTCGGTGATCCGATGGAGCGATTGAGTGGGCGTTCATAACTTGTTTGCGCAACAATGAGCAGGCTCTTCATTAGGGTATACAGGGCAGCGCGGTCGAGCACCGAAAAGCGCCGAGGTATCCGTATCGAACCCGTTACCTAGGAAACGGCAGGTGGAACGCGCGTTGCATGCCTATCGAGAGCTTTCAGGATGCGCTCGATTGCGCCGATAAGGGAAGAGAGGCGCAGCCATCGTCCAGCCCTTCCAATTCGTTGCAGGTCTCGCATTGGCGTGCGAGACGATCTTCGGCGTGGGCGAAGTCATTTCTGTGGACCATCGCGAACCGATTACCGTGCGCGTCCTCAATGGCCGGAATGGCCTGCCCGTTGCCCACCTGCGATTGCTTCTGGTCGCAGGCTACGATCAGAATGACATCGATCGCCACCTCTGGCTGGAGGAGGCATCGACCAACACGGAAGGCGAGGTGCGGGTGCCCAAAGGGTTGGTGAACTTCCCCTATTTCGACGTTGCGTTGAAGGGGGCGAAACTGTGTTCTGCCCGAATCGTTTTCAACATGGGCAGGATTCGTAACGATGGGCAGAACGCGCCGAACCGCTGCGGCTCGATCGCACCAGCCGAGCAGCCTGGCGTACTCATCCTTTTTGCCAGCCGGGGCGTAACGGCTGGTGCATTGGCAATGCAGCCGCCGATCCCTCTTAAGGACGGAGACTGGGTGAATCCTCCGGATATGCCGGATTCACCTCCGCCACGCCATCCCACCCAGCTCTCGAATGAGATCGAAGCGTTGTGCGACCACGAATTGGTGCGTCAGCCCGCAGGCATGCAACCACTCGGTGAAGAGCCGCCGAGTCCTGCCGCTCAAGCTCCTTCGGGAACCGTCGACTCCCCCGATTCGTATCAGGAGATGTGCCTTCCTGAACCCTAGACAGCTCGCGGGTCCTCGATCGAATTGCTGGATCGGGGATGTTTGCGGGTGTAGTCTGATCGGCGGGCGATTCTCGGAAGCCGGGAAGCGAGGCGGCTGCGATGGCGAAATTCCTTCTCTTCTGTATTCTTCTGGTGCTGTGCTGGCCGCTGGCTCTGCTGGCCTTGATCCTTTATCCCTTTGTCTGGCTCCTGCTTCTGCCCTTTCGGGTGGTCGGCATCGCCGTCGGCGGTGTTCTGGAACTGGTGAGCGCCATCATCTTCCTCCCGGCACGAATGGTCCGGGCCATCTAAGTTCCCGCGGCTTTGATCCCTCGCTGCCCGGATACACTCCGGCTCGACATCCCTTCCGACCATGCTTTAATTTGGGCGTATGGCTGGTGTCTCGCTATCCCTCGAAGGTAAAGTCGCACTCATTACGGGCGGGTCACGCGGCATCGGTGCTGAAACAGTCCGCCTGTTTGCCGCTGCCGGTGCGCGTGTTGTTTTCAGCTATCGCCAGGCCAAGGATCAGGCCCTTGCGCTCATGGCCGAGTGCGGCGGTCCCGCGCGCTGCATCGCTATCGAGCAGGAACTGAGTACTCCTAAAGAGGGTTGGGCCGTCGTCGGCGCAGCGGTCAAGGCGTTTGGCCGGCTCGACGTTCTGGTCGCCAATCATGGCGTCTGGCCTGCAGAAGACATGCCCATTGAGCTCATGACCGAAGATCAGTGGCGTCGCACGGTGGCCGTCAATCTCGATTCGATCTTTGGCCTGGTGCAGGCAGCTGTCACCCAGATGGAACTCCAGGGGCCGTCGCCGTTCGGCGCCGACGAGGTCAAGGGACATCTCGTCCTCATCAGCTCCACCGCAGGTCAGCGCGGAGAACCTCTCCATGCCGACTATGCCGTGACCAAAGGCGCGATCATTAGTCTTACAAAGAGCCTCTCGAGCGAGCTGGCACCCAAGGGGATTCTCGTGAACTGTGTCGCGCCTGGCTGGGTCACGACCGACATGTCGGCCACCACCCTCAACGATCCGGCACGCGGCGCGAAGATCGCAGCAGGTATTCCCGTGGGCAGGCCTGCAACCGCGCGCGAGATCGCGGGGCCGGTTCTGTTTCTTTGTACGCCGTTGGCGGGCTCCATCAGTGGAGAAATCTTGAACGTGAATGGCGGGTCGCTGCTGGTTGGATAGGAAGACAGGATGACGAAGAAGATCTCCCGATGGATATGCGGTGTTTCGACCTTGGTGCTCGCAGTCTTCTTGCTGGCCGTACCGCAAGCAACGCCCACGCAAACATCCGATGACGCTGCCGCGCAGAATGCGCAAAAGGCGCGTGCTGCGCTGGATGCCATGGTGAAAGCCCTCGGTGGCCAGGCATGGCTCGACATCAAGAACCAGATGCAGCAGGGGCACGTTGCCGCTTTCTTTCACGGGCAGCCGGATTTGGGCACCGTCGATTTGTGGCAGTTCCATCAATGGCCCGATCGCGATCGCGCCGAAGTCACCAAGCATCGCGACGTGCTCGAGTTCTACATCGGCCGCGAGGGCTGGGAAGTAACCTATCGCGGCAAGAAACCCATGCAGAAAGAGCTTCTCGAAGAGTATCTTCGGCGACGGGATCACTCCATCGAAACGGCCGTCAAGGTCTGGCTCAAAGATACCCAGACCATTCTTGTCTACGAAGGCGAGACCATGGCCGAACGGCACATGGCCGACCAGGTGACGCTGATCTCGCCGCAAAACGAATCCATCACCATCCAGATGGACCACCAGACCCACCTGCCCCTGAAACGTACATTCCAGTGGCGCGATCCCCTCTATAAAGACAAGAACACCGATGCCGAAGAGTACGACGACTACCACACGATCGAGGGCCTTCCCACGCCATTCAGCATCACGCGTCTGAAGAATGATGAAGTCGTCCGCCAGTACTACATCACGAAGGTTGAATATAACCGCGACCTTCCCACAGACTTCTGGGATGTGGACACCGCCGCCGGAAAGATCAAGAAGTAGGCGGGCCTCCCCGGCCATCCAAGCTGAATGAAGGCAATGAGCTGCCGCACGGCATCTGGCCGCGATCGCCGCAGATCCGGTCGAGGCCTTTCGTTATAATCCTCACGTGCGCAATGGGCCATGCCCTGCACACCGTCTGGAGCCGGAGAATGAAGTTTGACATCCAGGAGATCCTGGAATTTCTGCCCCATCGCTACCCGTTTCTCTTGATCGATCGCATCGTCGAGTTCGAAGCGGCCAAGCGTCTGGTCGCGATCAAGAATGTCACTATCAACGAGCCTTTCTTTCAGGGACACTTCCCCGGCTATCCGATTATGCCGGGCGTGCTGGTGGTCGAAGCGATGGCCCAGGCAGGCGGCATCATCATGATGGCTGAAATGCCGGACCGCCACGAAAAGCTGGTTGTCTTCACCGGGAATCGAACGTGCCAAGTTCCGTCGTCCGGTCACGCCCGGCGATCAGCTGCGGATCGAAGTTGAGGTGCTGTCCTTCCGGCCGCGCAACGGCAAGATCGAGGGCAAGGCATTTGTCGACGGCAAGTTAGCCTGCGAGGCAACTCTGACCTGCCGCGTGATTACGCGCGAACGTGAGCAGAGGGCGCACGGCACGCAAGCGTCGGAAGAAGTCAAAGCGCCGGCATCGGTGGATGCCGAGTGAGCATTCATCCGAGCGCGATCGTCGCTCCCGGGGCCGTCGTACCCGCTTCCTGCACCGTCGGGCCCTACTCGCACCATCGGCCCCGAGGTTGTGCTGGGCGAAGACTGCGTCCTGGTCTCGCACGTGGTGCTTGACGGCCGGACCCGCATCGGCGCACCGCAACACGTTTTATCCCTTCAGCTGCATCGGCGTCGCTCCGCAGGATCTGAAGTACAAGGGCGAGCCCACCGAAACCGTAATCGGCGACGACAATACCATCCGCGAGTCCGTCACCATCAGCCGCGGAACAGCGGGCGGCGGCGGCGTAACGCGCCTCGGTTCGAACAACCTGCTGATGACCTGCGTGCACATCGGGCACGACAGCCATGGTAGGCAGCCACTGCATCCTCGCCAACGCGGCGACGCTGGCCGGCCACGTCGATCATTGAGGACTACGTGACCCTGGGCGCCTTCTGCCCCGTGCACCAGCACTGCATCGTGGGCAAGTACGCCTTCATCGGCGGCGGAACCATCGTGACGCAGGATGTGCTGCCGTTCTCGCTGACCTCCTCCAAGCGCGAAAACAAGGCATTCGGGATCAACAAGGTCGGTCTCGCGCGGCGCGGCTTTTCGCCGGAGCGGCTCCAGACCCTGCAGAAGGCCTTCCGAGTACTGCTGGCTGCCAAGCTCAACACGACGCAGGCGCTCGAAAAGATCAAGGCGATGGAAGGCGAAGACGCGGCACTGCTCGCGGCGCTTCATCGAGCGCAGCCAGCGCGGAGTATCAAGTAAATGAAACTCGGCCTCATCGCCGGCAACGGCCGCTTTCCCTTTCTGCTGCTCGACGCGGCGCGGGCCCAGGGCTTTGCGGTCACCGTGGCCGCCATCCGCGAAGAGACCGATCCGGAGATCAATCACCGCGCCGCAGCCGACGAGCGCATCACCGTCCACTGGCTTTCGCTCGGGAGAACTTTCCCGGCTCATCGAGGTCTTCCACAAGGAAGGCGTCTCGACCGCTGTGATGGCCGGGCAGGTGAAGCACAAGCAGATCTTCTCCAGCATCCGGCCTGACTGGCGGCTGGCCAAGCTGCTGCTGAACCTGCGCTACGCGCAATACCGATATGCTGCTCGGCGCCGTCGCCAAGGTGCTCGCCGACGAAGGCATCGAGCTGATCAGCTCGACGGCGTTTCTCGAGCCGCTGCTCGCGCAGGAGGGCGTGCTCGACCGAGCGCGCTCCGGACGAAGAAGAGCGGAAGAACATCGAGTACGGCATGGGCGTTGCGCGCGCTGTGGCCGGCTTCGATATCGGCCAGACCGTCGTCGTCGCCGCGCAGGCCTGCGTCGCCGTCGAGGCGATGGAAGGCACCGATGCCGCCATCGAGCGCGCCGGCAAGCTGATGCAGTCACTCGACGAGGAAGGCACGACGTCCACGCTCGATCGCGCGTCTCACCGTCGTCAAGGTCGCCAAGCCCAACCAGGACATGCGCTTCGATGTGCCGGTGATCGGCGTCCGCACCGTCGAGACCGATGATTCAGGCCGGAGCTACCTGCCTCTCGGTCGAGGCTGGACGTACCCTGCTCTTTGACCGCGACACCCTGCTGCAGCGCGCCAATCAGGCGGGCATTGCCATCGTGGCCGCGCAACGCTGATACTGGGTGCGGCTCGATTCTTTGCCCATTCCCGGCAAATTGCACGACTCAACCCAGGCCCAGTTTCGTCTCAACCAATGGAGGTTCCACATGAGAAAACTAGTTTCTAGTCTTCTTTGCTGCAGTTCTGGCGCTCTCGCTTTCCCTTGGCATCGCCCGTGCGGCGGATGATGCCCTGCCCACGGCGGGGCAGAGCGCGCCAACGTTCACTCTCCCCTCGCAGGATGGCTCCCAGATTGCCCTGGATAGCTTCCACGGCAAGTGGGTTGTCCTCTACTTCTACCCCAAAGACATGACCACCGGCTGCACCATCGAAGCTCACAACTTCCAGCGCGATCTCTCCAAATTCGAAGCGGAGAACGCCGTAATCGTCGGCGTCAGCGTCGACACACCCGACAGCCACAAGCAGTTCTGCACCAAGGAGGGTCTTACCTTCCGTCTGCTCGCCGACCCCGAGCACAAGGTTGTGGATGAGTACGGTTCGCTCGGCCATTTCGGAACGTGGACTATCGCCAATCGCAACACCTTCCTCATCGATCCTCAAGGCAAGATCGTGAAGGTCTGGACCAAGGTAGATCCGTCGCATCACTCTGAAGAAGTGCTGGCGGCTCTCGCAGAACTGAAGAAGTAGGCACCTGGCAGGTTCTCAAGCGGCAACGCAACATGGGGGTTCGAAGTCAATGCGGGATTCACTTGCAGAACGATTTCGCGCCGATCTGGATGAAGTGCATCGGGCCCTCATCGCAGGTTTCGCCGGATTGGGCGAACCTGCCCTGGCGCGACGGCGGATGGACGCGCAAGCAGATTCTCGGCCATCTGCTCGACTCGGCAACCAACAACCGCCAGCGGTTCGTCCGAGCCGCGATCGACGGTCAGTATGCCGGCCCCAAATACGCACAGGATGCATGGGTAGACGCCCACGGCTATGCTGGCCAGCCGTGGGAAACGCTGCTTTCCTGGTGGGAAACCGAACACGAGATCCTCATGGCAGTCGTCGACCATATTCCCGACGACAAGCTCGAGCACACAATGCGTCGTGGGCGATGACGCAGCCGGTCTCCCTTCGCTTCCTCATCGAGGATTACCTCACGCACCAGCGCTGGCATCTGAAACAGATCACCACAGGAACCGGCGCCGCCTGATACAGGTTATTTTCGGCCGCAAAAAAGTCCGCCGCAGCGGACTCTTTTGCTTGCCTTGATTTTCGGTTGCCGATTTACTTCTTCTTGGCAGCGGTCTTTTTCTTTGCGGTCTTCTTCACTGACTTCTTTGCCGCCTTCTTTGCAGGAGCCTTCTTCGCTACTGCCTTCTTCACGGCCTTCTTTGCGGTTTTCTTAACTGCCAATTTTTTACCTCGTTTATTGGGTTTGGTGGCGCTCTTCTTCGCCGTGGCCTTCTTCTTGGCCACGGTTTTTCCGCCTCTTGCGCCAGCGCTCTTCTTGACGGCGGATTTCTTTGCGGCCTTTTTCGCCGCAACCTTTTTTGGGGCGGCCTTCTTCGCGGCCTTCTTTGCAGGCTTCTTGGCAGGAGCCTTCTTCGCGGCTTTCTTCGTGGGCTTCTTGGCAGGCACCTTGACGGTCTCCGGCACCTCCGGCGATGAGATCACCGCTTCTTCCACGATCCCCTCGTCATCATCTGAAGAGGTAAGCACGCTGGAGGTTTCGACCTCGTCATCTTCGTCAAAGTCGTCTTCGTGATCGGAGTCGAGCCCGAGCGGCTCCGAATCCGGGTTGCCGTCACTCATCGCGTACATCCTGTACACATCTTCCATCCGATTTGCCTCCAGCGGATCACCGCTGCCCGATTAGGGTCTTCGAGATTCTTCGCAGTGCGCACATCTTTGCACCGCGTGCGGAAGCTATTGTAGCAACAGCTTCGAAACCAAAGCTATCACAACGCCACTGCAAAGCGAATGCTCTGCGTCATTTTTTCTGCGGCAACTTCACTTTCAGTTCGATGCGCGCGTGCGCGATGTTGCTCTTCTCTTCTTCGTCGTCTCGCTTTTCGATTTCGATCGAGGCTTCGATGTGCCTTTCGCGTCGCCCGCTTTTTTCCCGGCTGAAGCGGACCCCGGCTTTGCCTTCGATGCCTGCGCCGAACCGCGAAGGCTGGCTGAGGCCGCACCTGCGCGCCGATGACCTGCGCTTCGCGTGCGTACGATCCGGGCCGGTTCGGCCACTCGAAGGCGCCGCCCCGGGGCTACCTTGAATCCGGTGAGATTGTTCCAGCGCCGCAATTGAGCGAGCGAGACGCCGAATCGGTCCGCAATGGATACCAGCGTATCGCCCCGTCGCGTCGTATAGAGGATGCCATGCGAAGGTACGGCGGCAGGTGCCACCGGAACAACCAGCGCCTCGATTCCGTCCAGACTCGCACTCTCCTTCAACTGGTTGGCCGCCGCCAGCTCCGATGCCGTTACGCGATACGTGCGCGCCACTGAAACAAGCGTATCGTCGGGCGTGACCGGATGATAACGCCAGGAGTCGCGCTTGCTCAAAGGGATCTGTTCGATCCTCTTCTGGTACAGCGACGACGCGCCCGCAGGCAGGTGCAGGTCGAAGGTCGTGTCGGCCGGAGTCGTCATGCGGAGCAGGCTGGGGTTCAGTGCCTCCAATTCGTCAATCGGAGCGCTCACAACGTCAGACACTAACCGCAGGTCGACCGAGTAGTTGATCGTTACCGTATCCGTAACGACGGGAGGGTCAAGCGTAATCTCATCAAATCCGTATTGCGTGGGATGGTTTGCGATGATGATTGCCGCAAGAATCTCCGGGACGTAATTCTTGGTCTCGCCGGGCAGGTTGTTGCGCCGGTAAAGCTCCCAGAAATCCGCATACCCGGTTTTTTGCACCGCGCGTTGCACGTTGCCCGCGCCCCAGTCATACGCGGCCATGGCCAGATACCAGTCTCCCAGCTGATTGTAGAGAAACTTCATGTACCGGGCATACGCGCGGGTGGACTTCTCCGGATCAAATCGCTCGTCCACCGACCCGTTGCGTGCCAAGCCATAGTTGCCCGTCGGCATGAACTGCCACATACCGCCTGCCCGCGAGCGCCGATTGGTTGCGCGCGGTTGAAAGCCCGATTCAGCTACTGCCAGATAGATCAAATCCTGCGGAACGCCTTCCTCGGCCATCACGCGCTGGATCATCCCCTTATAGCGACCGGAACGCTGGAACGAATGCAGAAGGGTATTGTGTCCTTTCTGCGTATTCGCAAAAAAATTGATGAACGCGGCCACGTAGTCGTTCACCACGAGAGGAAGGTCCGACTTGGTGGTTGCCAGATCGCTCTTGGCCTTTGCCACGATGTTCGGATCGACCGCAAACGTGACATCGCTGGCCACGTCGGCGGGCGAAGGCTCTTCTTTTGGCGCGAAACCGTTGCCCTGTTTCAGTGCTTCCATCTCAAATCCGTTCACGTCGTCCACAACGCGATCGAACTCGTCCTGCAATTGCGGCTCGGCTTTGATATCGATGCCGCTCGTCAGCATCAGGTCCACTGCGCGGTCAAACGCCGCCTTCGCCGCCAGCAAATCGCCCCGGCGATAGTCGGTTTGGCCTTCGGCATACGCTTTTTCGACCTGCGCGATCAGATCATCGACACGCTGTTCTTCGATTGTCTTCGGCTGCTGCGCGCGCGTACCGTGCGATTGCTCATGAGCGACCGCAGGCTGTGCCGGTGCGGTGGAATTGGCGGGCATCCTCTGCGGGCCTTTGCCTTGCTGGGAGGGAGTGCAACCGGCCATCACAAGGGCCAGGGCAAGGCACGAAATGGAACGATACGAGAATTGATGCATGGGCAGATCAAAACAACGGCCACAGCAGAGCGCGATGCGACCTTTAGCCGATGATAAGCTATGCCATGGAGGTCTGGTGCGCCGGACACGCTCATTCGAGCCTTTGCCTCCATTGCTTTTCGCGGTTCTTCCGTGCTGTAGAACCAAGCCCAGGCCCAAGCCCGAGCCATTGAATGGTTCACTTCGTGCCGATGGGGCCGAATCAACTCAACAAAACAGCACATGGACGAGGAGAACTGGCCCGGGCCCTCATGGATGCACGCTTCCTCCGTAACTTCGCGATCATTGCCCACATCGACCACGGCAAGTCGACGCTGAGCGACCGTCTGCTTGAGTTCACCGGCTCGGTTACCGGCCGCGAAATGCAGGCTCAGATCCTCGACGCGATGGACTTGGAACGTGAGCGAGGCATCACCATCAAGGCTCACGCCGTGCGCATGATGTACAAAGCGCAGGATGGCAATACCTATCAGCTGAATCTGATCGACACTCCTGGTCATGTTGACTTCAGCTACGAGGTCTCGCGCTCGCTTGCCTCCTGTGAGGGCGCGCTGCTTGTGGTTGATGCGACCCAGGGCGTGGAAGCCCAGACGTTGGCGAACGCGTATCTCGCCATCAATCACGGCCTCGAAGTCATTCCGGTGATCAATAAAATCGACCTGCCCTCGGCCGACATCACGCGGACCCAGGAGGCTATTGAGCAGGCTGTGGGTCTGGATGCTACCGATGCGATTCCAGTGAGCGCAAAAACTGGGCAGGGCGTCAATGAGGTGCTTGAGGCCATTGTTCACCGGCTCCCGCCGCCTACAGGAGATCCTGCCGCGCCTTTGCAAGCTCTGGTCTTCGATTCGTGGTTCGACGCCTATCGCGGTGTCATAGTGCTGGTGCGCGTGATGCAGGGAACCATGCGCAAGGGCCAGCGCATTCGTTTCATGTCGAACGGCAAGGCTTTCGAAGTTGAATCGATGGGTGTTCTGATGCCCAAGCCTGTCGAGATCGCGGAACTCATCGCAGGCGAAGTCGGCTTCTTTGCAGCAACCATCAAAAACGTTGGCGATACCCGAATCGGCGACACCGTTACCGAGGATGCGCGACCGGCCTCGTCGCAGTTGCCGGGCTTCGAAGATATCAAGCCGATGGTCTTCTCGGGCCTATACACCGTCGATTCTCATGAGCACACACTGCTGCGCGATGCGCTCGAAAAACTGCGCCTCAACGACTCCTCTTTTTTCTTCGAGCCGGAAAGCTCGGTCGCCTTGGGCTTCGGCTTTCGCTGCGGTTTCCTTGGCCTGCTGCACATGGAGATCATCCAGGAGCGCCTGGAGCGCGAGTACGAGCTGGAACTGATCACCACCGCTCCCGGCGTCCGCTACCACATCACGCTCACCGACGGCTCAGTGCTCGAAGTCGATAACCCGTCGCGCTGGCCTGAACCGACCAACATTGACACCATTCGCGAGCCCGTCATTACCGCGAAGATTCTTGACTAACGAAGAGTATGTCGGGGGAATCTTCAAGCTGGTCGAAGAGAAGCGCGGCCGGCAAATCAATTTCGAATATGTCACGCCGACGCGCGTCCTGCTGACCTACGAGCTTCCGCTCAACGAGATCGTGCTCGACTTCTACGACCGCCTCAAATCCATCTCGCGCGGATACGCCTCGCTCGACTACCAGCTGGCCGGCGAATGGGAATCGCCCATGGTGAAGCTGGATATCCTCGTTTCCGGCGAGCCCGTGGATGCACTGTCGATCATTGTTCATCGCGACTTCGCCTACGAGCGCGGCAAAGCCCTGGTTTCGAAGATGCGCGAGCTGATTCCCAGACAGCAGTTCGAGGTCGCAATCCAGGCTGCGATCGGAGCCAAAGTCGTGGCGCGTGAGACGGTGAGTGCTCTACGGAAGAATGTTTTGGCCAAATGCTATGGGGGCGATATCAGCCGCAAACGCAAGCTGCTCGAGAAGCAAAAAGAGGGCAAAAAGCGTATGAAGCGGATCGGAAAAGTCGACATTCCCCAAGAGGCGTTTTTAGCCGTGCTGCGCGTGGGCGAAGATCAGCAGAAATAGACCGGAATTATCCAATTTCTCGATCACGTCAGTCATATCCCATTCATGCTCAATTGTGGAAAGCTCGCCGCACCCGTGTGCTGTACGAGATTTTGAGGCAGCACAGTTGCTGTGCTTGCGATGCACCGCTTCTATAACAAAATAGATGGTTTGCGACTTGTACCAGAACTGTCACTGGCTTGGCAAGAGGAAAAACCGCAGATTCTCCTGAAAAATGGAGGGAGCGATCCACAGTTTTTTCCACAGCTGGCCAGCTCGATTCCTGGCCGCCAATTGAACGTTCGACACAGGGCCCAGACCACGGCTGGAAAGAAAGAAAAAGGCTCCGACAAATCGGAGCCTTTTTCTAAACAATTGTTTTAGCGGGATCCCGGTGCCTTGGGTGCCGGAGCGGCAGCGGCCGGAGGCGCGGGCACGCCCGACTTCACGTTGTAGGCCTCGATGACGGCCTTCGTGATGTTGGTCGACTCGGTCGCATACAAAACTGGAGTCTGCTGCTGTGCAACATCAAGCACCAGCGTGTAGCCGTGCTGTTGCGCGTAGTTGGCCAGAACGTCATAGACCTTGGAGGCCAGGCCGTTATATAGCTCCTGCATCTCCTGCTGCATGTCGTTTTGCGCGTCTTCGGCTTCGCGCTGCAATTGCTTCTTCTTGTCGTCGATTGTCTTGGCGCGGCTGGCCCGTTCGGCCTCGCTCAACTTGTCGCCCTGCGTTTGCAGTTGCTTCGTCAGGTTGTCGACGTCGTCGCTCAGAGCCTTCAGCTGCTGGCGCTTCGGGTCGTACTTCTTCTGCAGGTCGGCAAAGTTGCGCTGGCCTTCGTTCGTTTGCGCCACTGCTACCTGAAACGCGACGACGGCGATCTTGGCCGGTCCGGCAGGAGCGGTCGCGGTTGCGATCGGCGCCGCGGCGGCAGTGGAGGCGGCTGGTGCTTGGGCGGCAGCATTCAGGGCTAAACCTGAGGCCAATGTCATTGCAAGTGCGAGCGAGAGCTTCATTCGACTGGAAAACTCCTTCAAAATTCCGTTGTTCGCGCTTGGACGCGCAAACAGACCTGTGCCTCCTGTGAAACCTCTCGGCCTTTCTACCACCCAAGCAACCAAGACTGTTGCTGGTGACCCGCTTTTCGGGAAACTCTGCTCAGAACCGAGCAGGGACGGAAAAGACGCGGATGGAGACATCAGCAGGAACTGCATGGATTATACGGCAAAACGCGCGAGATTGGCCGCCGGTGCTGCGACAGCAAAATGCCGCCACAGGTGAATGTGGCGGCATCGAGAGCCTTTGTATTTCTACTGGGTTAAAAGCTCGTTCAAAAGAGCTGCTTGCCGTCTCCACTCCGCGATCAATTCTAGGGCTTGGCGGGGGCCGCGTGGTGCACGGGAGGCCTCGCCGCAGGGGCCGTCGTGGCTGCTCCCGCGGTCGGCGCCGGCACGCCCGACTTCGCGTTGTAGGCGTCCAGGATCGCCTTGCTGATATCGGTTGTCGGGCTCGCATACAGAACCATCTGAGTCTGCTGCTCGCCTCCGTCAAGTACCAGCGTATAGCCGTGCTGTTGCGAGTAGGCGATCAGAACGTCTCCCACTTTGGATGCCACACCATTGAACGTATCCTGCATCTGCTGCTGGAAATCGTTCTGGTCGTCTTCCTGCTCCCGCTGCAACTGCTTCTGCTTGTCACTGATGGTCCGTGACTGGCGCTCGCGCTCGGCATCGCTCAAAGTGGCAGACTGCGTTTGCAGTTGCTTCTGCAGGGCGGTGATATCGTCGCTCAACGTCTTGAGCTGGACGCGCTTCGGCTCGAACTTCTTTTGCAGATCGGCGAAGTTGCGCTGAAACTCGTTGGTCTGGGTTACCGCCGCCTGGAATGCAATGACCGCAATCTTTGCGGGGCCATCCGCCGCGGATGCGTCCGGTGCCGCGGCCGTCTGCGCTGCAGTGCACAAAGCAAAACCGGAGAGCAGGACAGCAGTCAATACAACGTGAGTCTTCATCAGATTAATGCTCCTTAAGAAACCACTCTCGGCGCATTTTCATGCGCCTTTTCTAAGCGTAACTCAGAACGTGGTCGACACAGTCAGCCGGAAGGTCTTCCGCGGCTCGCGGAACAGATTCTGTGCCCCGTAGGCCTGGATCGCTTCCTGGTAGGTGTAATCGCCTGCGCCGCCCGGGGGGAACAGATCCCTCGTAATCAATTCAGCCGAGCAGCTCTGCACCTTGCCCCCCAGTTTCACGTCATTGCAATAAGGACGTTCGAACAGCCGCAACGGATTATAGGCAAAGTACAGCCGGAAGGGCGCGTTGACAACCGGCATGATGACGCCCAGTTCGCCGCCCAAGGACATGCGCGGCACCAGGTTGGTTCCGGATACCGGTCGAATGTCTTTCTGGAATCCAACCTGGGACCCCGGGATACCCCCCTGGCATGCTCCGTTGTTGAAGACCGGGCAGCCATAGAGCGGTGCAGTCAGCGAGGCGAATCCTTCAGGGCTCTGTTTCAGCTGGCCGCGATTGGTCACAACATCCAGGCCGAAATCGTCGAAGAACGAGAACGTCACGGGTCCAGCAATCGGAATACGGTACTCGGCATTGGTCGTGAGGCTGGTGTCGCCGCCGATCGAGGCGATGCCGTACACCGGAATCGGTACCTGGATGCATTGGTTCAGCTGCGGGTTCGAAGGATCGCGCGGTACGCAGCTTCCATCCGGGTTGGTCAATTGCACCGTCACCCGGTTCGGAACATAGCCGTAAGGCGTCGCGCCACGTATGTCAAAGCCGCGCAGGTCCGACTCACCGCCGGTATAGAAGCGGTTTTGCGGCGGAGCTACATCGCCGCCGAAGCCCTGCACATAACTCAGCTGCGCACGCAGGCCGAGCACGTTGCGCCCGTTGGCCGAAGGGGTCAGGTAATGCATCGACCGGAAACTCTTATACGCTAGCAGCGGCGAAATGTAGCGCACGTTGCCGTACAGACCTGCGACCTGAAACACGGCCGTGTATTCCTTGCCCGACCGGGGACGCAGCGGATTGTTGACCGTGTTGTAGATGTAGCTGAATGAGGCCGAGCTGCTGATGATTCCGGCCAGCGCGTTTGTCCCCTGGATGCCCGAGCGGAAAGAAATCGTCTGGAAGAAAGTCTGCGATGCGGTACTGAATGCCGAGATTGTCGACTTGGTGAGCGAGTACGTGAAGCCCAGCCGCTGGAAGGCGTGCCGCTTGAGAGGGTAGCTGACCGAGAAGTTCAAGCCGGTCGATGCCTGATTGTAGTTCTGCGTCAGCGACTGCTCGGCCGCACTCAGGTTGACTGATTGACCTGTTGTCGACTGGTAGTTCTTCGCCGCGTTGAAATCCTGCTTGTTATTGAAGATCTGGAAGCCTACATTGATCGGCCGGTTCCGAATGTACGGCTGCGAGAACCCGAAGAGGAACTGCCGGCTCACGTTGCCCAGGTTGCCTTGCACGCTCAGCGTCTCGCCCAGGCCGAGGAAGTTGTTGGTTTGATAGTTCACACCCAGAAAGGCACCCGACAGGCCACTCACCCCGCCGTTCAAACCAATTGAATTCTTCCCCTTCTCCTTCACCTTCAGCAGGAGATCGACCGTGCCTGCTTCCGGATTCTGATGAGCCTCTGAATCCTGGTCGACCCGCAGCTGTTCGAAATACTCCAGCTGGTTCAATCGCAGTAGGCTGTACTCCCAAAGCTGCGAGTTGTAGACCTGTCCTTCTTCCAGCAGAAGTTCGCGGCGAATCACGCGATCGCGGGTAATCGTATTGCCCTGGAACTCGATCCGCGACACGAAGAAGGGTTTGCCTTCGTCGATGTCGATGCTCAGAGACACGCTCTTTTTCTGTTCGTCCGTGGCGAGTTTCGGAATCGCACCGAAATTGATGTAGCCCAGCTGGCCGTAAGCCTTCTTCAGGTTTTCGAGGCCCTTGCTGACCATGGTGGCGTTGAACCAGTCGCCATCCTTGATCGCGAAGGTGCCGCGCAGCGCTTTCTCGTTGGTCACGGCTTTGTTGCCGGTGAAAGTGATGCCTCCCAGCCGATAGCGCCCGCCCTCTTCAATCGGCATCAGGATGTCGATCCGCTTGCCGTGTTGGGGCCGGAAGGTAAACCAGTTCAGACCGCCTTGGTCGCGAATCTGCGTCTGCGGCTGTTCCACCGCGGCGTTCGCATAACCCTTATCGCGGTAAGCCTGGCGCACGCGCTCGGTATCCTCCTCAAGCTTTGAGGCGTCGTAGGTCTTGGCAAACAGGTCTTCGAGAACGATGGAGTAGGGAATACCGATCGGCTTCAGATTCTTCATCGCCCGGCGCAGATAAAGGCCCTTCAGGTGCTCGTTGCCGGTGAACTGAATCGTTCCGACCTTTACCACCGGGCCTTCTTTGATATTGAAGTTGACCTGAACCGACGCCGGAGGAATGGTCTTCACTTCCGGCTTGATAATCGCGAATTGGTGGCCATGCTCCGCCAGAAGTTCGCGCAAAACTGCCTCGGCCCGGGCTATCTTGGTCGGATCGAACTGGCCTTCCACCGAAAGGCCGACCTTCTCCTTCTTAAAACGATCCAGGATGTCCGACGTACTGACCGAGTTGTTGCCCTTGTAATTGATTTCGCGGATGGTGGGACGCTCGCGCACGAAAACGTTCAGGATGATGCCTTTTTCCGTGTCTTCGCGCTCAATGCGGAGATCCTCGAAGTATCCCGTATTCCAGAGAGAATTGAAGTCGCGTTCGATCGAGATTGGATCGTACGTATCGCTGGGATGCGTGAAGAGCCGTGCCAGGATGGTCTCTTTGGGAATACGCCGATTGCCGATGACGCGAATCTGATCGATCGTCTCCGAACCCTGGGCCATGCCCGCAACCGCCGAAAAAGCCAGCAGCCCAGCCAGCAAAATGCGCGCCAAGCGAACAGACATCCGCCCTCTGCGGAAGATGGAAGCGTGCTTGATCTTCACCGGGCTGGATCCTCGCGGCGAGCACACGTTCTGGTGCGGTCCAATTTCAAACTCCACGGGAAGAATATGCACACCCTCATTGCGTAAAATCTGGTCCTGCTTGCAGAAAGACTGATTATATTGGACTGCGGTCGCACCGCCCAAACCTCATGCCGCGGGCAATCCGTCGAAAAATCTTGCCTTTCCCCGATTCACTTCGCAGTACGCCACGTCCCTGGACTGCGCTCTCCGGGGCGTGTCTCCCCGGTGACGCTCGTCTGCAACAGGCGCGTTACCACTCCCTCAGTCTACCGGAGCCGAATGGGTTAGGGCCCGTTTCCGAACCCTATTTCCGCCGCCAGCCTCTGTTGATTCCTCTGCAGGTCTTAGACGCAGCCACCCGCGACATGACATCCTCTCTGCACAGGGGTTTTTTAGAGAAATGACAGAACGCTCGGCGGGAATTTACGCCTTTTCTGCGCCATTGCTCGATGGCCGTGTCGTTGAGCTCAGCGCATTTCAGCGTCAGGTGCTGCTCATCGTCAATACGGCTAGCCAGTGCGGCCTCACGCCCCAGTACGCGGGTCTCGAAGAGCTTTACCGGGCCTTTCGCGACCGCGGCTTCTCTGTGCTCGGCTTTCCTTGCAACCAATTCGGACGCCAGGAACCCGGCGACGCCAGGCATATTGGAGATTTCTGCGCGAAGAACTACGGCATCACATTTCCGCTCTTCGCAAAAATTGAAGTGAACGGGCCGAAGACCCACCCGCTGTATCAATTTCTCAAAGAACAGAAGCGCGGCTTTCTTGGAACGCAGCGGATCACGTGGAACTTCACCAAGTTCCTCATCAACCGCGCCGGCGGTGTCGTCCAGCGCTTTCCGCCCTCGAAGACGCCGGCAAAGATCGCGGGCGCCATCGAAGCCCTGCTCTAAACGCAACGGCGGTCCTGGGTTATGCTTCTTGCGACGCAGGGGTTTCTGCTCTGATCCACATCCCCGACCGGAGAGTCTCAATGCACAAGAACCTGCCTATGATCCTCGTCCGCGTGATCGTCGGCCTGGTCTTCTTTACCGAGGGTCTTCTCAAGTTCGTGCTTCCAGGTGAATTGGGCGCGGGTCGGTTTGCGCACATCGGTCTGCCCTACCCGTATCTGCTGGCGCCCATCGTCGGCGTCGTGGAAATCGTGGCCGGTGCGGCTCTGATGCTCGGTGTCTATGCAGGCGATGCCGCAGTCCTTTTGCTCATCGTGATCCTCACCGCCCTCTTCACAACCAAGGTGCCCATCCTGCTCGGGCACCATTTCGGTCTGTTTGAGCCCCAGAAGCTCGGCCACTACGGTTTGCTGAGCTTTCTGCATGAAGCGCGCACCGACCTCTGCATGCTCGTGGGCTGCATCGCAATCCTGCTCGACAGCGGCCTGACCATGGGCAGCGCTAAACGCCTCTTTCAGCGGTAGAAATGTGACCAACACGAAATCCGCCACGCCTCCGGGTGAAATTCTTGGTTTGTTTCTCAAGCTGGGCCTCATTGGCTTCGGCGGTCCCGCTGCCCACATCGCTCTCATGGAGAAGGAAGCCGTCGAGCGGCGCCACTGGCTCAGTCGCGAGCAGTTCCTCGACCTCGTGGGGGGATGCAATCTGCTGCCCGGTCCCAGTTCCACCCAGGTTGCCATGGCGCTGGGCTTCACGCGTCGCGGATGGTTGGGATTGTTCATCGCCGGTGTCTGCTTCATCGTTCCCGCCTTCCTCGCGACCCTCGCGCTGGCCTGGGCCTATGTGCGCTACGGCCACTTCCCGCAGGCCCAGGGTCTGCTCTATGGAGCCAAGCCTGTCATGGTCGCCATTATTGCTCAGGCCGTCTGGCGCCTCGGCCGCATGGCTCTCCGCGGCTGGGCTCTGGTCTTGCTGGGTGCCGCTTGCTTTGCCGCCGCATTTTTTGGGTTGCCCCCTATCGCGATCCTGCTCGCTTCCGGGGGGCTGCTGCTGGCGATTGCCTTGACAAGAAGCCGGAGCGCAAATCGCATCCCGTCAGCGCAAGCGATGGCATGGCTATCATTTGGAGCTGCCGGCGCGTCGGGACTCGGCGGAGCCGCTTCTCTCGGCTCGATTGCCCTCACGTTTCTCAAGCTCGGCGTGGTCGTCTTCGGCTCGGGCTACGTGCTCCTAGCCTTCCTCCGAACCGACCTCGTCAATCGCCTTCACTGGATCACCGAGCAGCAACTTCTCGACGCCATCACCGCCGGTCAGGTCACCCCAGGACCGGTCTTCGCCACCGCAACCTTCCTCGGCTATCTGTTGCGCGGCTGGTCCGGCGCCGTCGTCGCTACGGTCGCCATCTTTGTCCCATCGTTCTTTCTCGCGGCGGCCGTGGGCGCACTCGCCAGCCGCATTCGCCGGTCAAAGCTCGCCGCCTCCTTTATTGATGGAGTCAACGTCGCCGCGGTTGCGCTCATGGCCGAGGTGGGCATGATGCTCGGCAAGGCCACGCTGATTGACGGTTGGACCTGCGCCATCGCGGCCGTCAGCGCTGTGCTCCTGCTGCGCTTTCAGGTGAACGCAACCTGGCTCATTCTTTCCGGTGCAGCCCTCGGCATTCTGCTCCACGGCCTGTACTGACGGTTGTCGGACCCGCCCAGGCTCATGGACTCAACCGTCAAAAGACTCAGCCATCAAAACGGTAGGCGCTGATCGCTGCGCCCATCGGCGCATCGGAGAAGATCCGTTTGCCGGGCGCATTGCCTCCCGCCCCAGCCGCCACCATCAACGGAATCAAATGCTCCTCCCGTGGGTGCGCGTAGGCCGCAAAGGGTGCCTGGCGCCAATCTGTGAGCAGGGCGGCGCGCTCAGAGCTGCGCGACTCGACGGCGCGCGTGAGCCACTCGTCGAATGCCTGCGCCCGCTCCGGCGTTTCCGGGCGAAGATAGCCGCGGAGATTGTGAAAGCTCATACCGCTGCCCACAATCAGAACACCCTCGTCGCGCAGCGAAGCCAGCGCGCGGCCAGCCGCGAGATGCTTCGCCGGGTCGAGCGACGCCGCAAGCGACAGCGTGACAACCGGAATCTTCGCTTCGGGGAAAGCTACCTTCAACGGCACAAACACGCCGTGATCGAAGCCTCGTGCCGTTGTCGCTGAGGGCAGGCCACCCCGTTTCAACAATTCCGCAACGCGCATCGCCAGCGCTGGATCTCCCGGCGCAGGCCACGTGAGCCGGTAAGTGTGCTCCGGAAACCCCGAGTAGTCGAAGATCAATTCGGGCTTGGGCGCCGTGCTGACCGTGAAGACCTCTTCCTCCCAATGCCCGCTGATCACCAGCAACGCCTTGGGTGGAGCCGGCAGCGTGGCCGCCACGCCTTCGAGAAATCGCTGGGTCGCGTGCCACGTATCCGCTGGGCCCCAGGTCCAATCCATAAAGAAGCAGGGCCCTCCGCCATGGGGCAGAAACAGGGCAGGCTGTCGTGCAGAATTGTTCGCCATGGAGCACCTAGTCCTGGCCGCGCGTGGCCTCAAAACCTATGGTCGGCCAAATATCTGTTTAAACAATTAATAAACAGATGCACTCGATCCCGCCGAGGATTCGGACAAAGTGGGAATCGACAGACAAAATACGCTACTTGTCGATCGGCGCAGCCAAAAAGAACGCATAGACCAGCATCGCTACCCCCACCATGGCGGGAATCAGTCCACAAAGATACGGAGAGCCCGGCCCTCCTCCGATCAGCGACCTCAAGAAAATAATCACCGCCACTCCCACGCCGAGCGTGATCAAACCTCCGACCTTTAGCCCTTCGATGGTCTTGAGACGTGTGAGTCGATCTTCTTCGCGCAGAAGTTCAAGAGCGGTTTTGGCTGCATCGCCCGGAGCTTCCGCCAGGCGCCGGATATTCTCCGACTTGTAGTAGGCCTCGCGCTCTTTGCGCCGGCTATCGAGCCAGGTCACCAGCGGAATGAACACGCAAAACAGCGCTACCGCGCCCACTGAAAGAAACAGCCACATGCCGTAGTTGCCGAACACAACAGTTTCCTTGTCCTCGAGAAGAAGCATTACCAGATGCGCCATATCGTCCTCCAGATCGCGCGGGGCCTGTTTTCATCCCCTTGCGCTTGGTACGACAGCAGGCACACCAATCCGGTTGCATTTTGTTCAGTTAGGCACTTATGCCTGCAGAGCGAGCGCTCTTCAGCTTTCTTTGCGGTAAAGCATGTCGCGCATCGCATTGCGGCGCGCAGCGTTCAGTTCGCCGTCGCCGCTACTGAGCCCGGAACTGGGCGCGTCGGCCTCTTCCGGCTCGCTGCACGATGGGCACCGGTTCGCGAAGCCAGGTTTGTCCGGCTTCAGCTCGAATTCATCTCCGCAAATGGCGCAAACTCGGATAGGAAAGGCCATGGCTCGATTTTAGAACGGTCCGCCGTGAAAAGCGTACGGATCAAACCTCCCGAGCCTCGTATTGGAGCTGCTCAGAATAAAATGCAACCGTCCCCGCAACGTACCGGTCCCACAGCTTGGAGAATCCGCAATTGACCACGCACGTCAGGAGCGCGATGGACGGCCCGGCGGATCTCGACCTTGCGTGCGTGAATCGCGTTCTGGCAGGAGATACCGCCGCCTTCGAAGCCATTGTCCGTCGCTGGCAAGGCCCGCTCGTGAATATGGCCTGGCGCTATTGCCGTGATAGATCTCGCGCCGAAGAACTTGCTCAGGAGGCCTTTGTGCGCGCATGGCGCGGCCTTGCCAGCTGGCGCAGGGAGTCGAGCTTCTCCACCTGGCTGTTTGCGCTCGCGGCCAATGTCTATCGGAGTGAGCTGAAGCGCTTTCCAACCGTCACCCTCCCGATCGAAGACGTTCTTGAGCCGCCCGCGCCTGCCGGCCAGCTCAGCGGCCTCGAAGAAAAAGGCCGCCACGAAACGGTCCGACGCGCCGTCCTCGCCTTGCCCTTGCGCTACCGCGAACCGGTCATCCTGTTTTACTTTCATGAAATGGATGTGAGCACTGCCGCGCGCACCCTGGGCCTGCCTGAAGGAACGATCAAGGCGCGGCTGTCGCGAGCGCGTGCATTGCTGCGACAAAGATTCCCACACCTCGCCGAAGAACCCACCACCGCGGAACTTGCAACTGGAAGGGAGGCATGAAATGAACGACGAAATGCTCGACCGCATCCTCGCCAACGAAGAAGAACTTATCCCTTCCTCGGGGTTCGCGGCCTCAGTGATGGACCATATTCGCGAAGAAGCCGCCGCGCCCCAGCCCATTCCGTTTCCGTGGAAGCGCGCAGTGCCCGGAATCGCGCTTGCAGCCGCAGTCTTCGGTTGGAGCACGTTCGAACTCACACGCCGGGCCCTGGCACAAGCGCACAGCGGCCCGCCCGCTCCAATTCATCTTTCACTCTCGGCTCTGCCCCCCGTCGAGAGTGTCGGATGGGTCGCAATCGCCCTCGGCCTTTCGCTTGCGTCGTGGACTCTTGCCCGCTTCATGACCGGCGGCTCGCGCCCGCTGTAGCAATACGCTGCGCTGCTGAAGTCAGGATGAAAAGGGGTGCCCTCTGTCTCGCTTTTGAGACATGGGAAAGCGAGGGAACCCCCACATTTCGGAATAGCGCAGTTAGGAACTTCGCATCTCAATTGGTTGATTTGGCGTATTTCTCCCCAAAACTCCGCAGTTTTGCCAACGTCGCCGCAGCCTGGCCTGAATCAATCGCCTCCGCGCCCATCGCCACACCTTCTTTTAGATCGCCCACCAATCCGGCCGCCACTAGCGCCGCTGCCGCATTCAGCAGCACGATGTCCCGCCGCGCGCCCGGAATGCCTGTCAGCACGTCATAGAGCAATGCCGCATTCGTCTTGATGTCACCCCCGGCGAATTGATCCAGCGTTGCGCGCGGCAACCCCGCCATCTCCGGCGTGATGCGTGCAGCTTTAAGAGTCGAGGTCCCCGGCGACGGGTCCTTGTCGCCGTCTTGAAGCCCCGCTGTTTCACTTCCGGGCGCCTCTTCGACTCGTGCCACAACCGACTCACCCGTCGTGGTCAGCTCGTCGATGCCATCCGTTCCATGCACCACAAATGCCCTTTTCGCTCCGAGCGCAGCCAGCGTGCGCCCCACCAGCAGCACGCGGCTCGGCGCCAGCACACCGATCACCTGCGCCCGCGCTCCTGCAGGATTGGTCAGTGGTCCGCAAAGATTAAAGATGGTGCGAAAGCCCAGCGCACGCCGCAGCGGAGCAACCGCCTTCATCGCCGGATGATAGAGCGGCGCAAACAGAAACATGAAGCCCGTCGACCGCAGGCATTCCGCTGCCAGCTCCGGACCCAGCGCGATCGGCACACCCAGCGCTTCAAGCACATCGGCCGACCCAGCCTGCGAGGTGACCGCGCGATTCCCGTGCTTGGCCACCTTTGCGCCCGCCGCCGCCGCCACCAGCGCCGCGCCCGTTGAAATGTTGAAGGTGAGGGGACCGCCGCCGCCCGTGCCGCAGGTATCCACCAACTCCGCGCGTTCTTCGTCAGTCAGCGGAACAGAAATTGCCCGCGCGCGCATCGCTTCCACGAACCCCGCCAGCTCCGGAGCCTGCTCGCCGCGCGTCGCCAGCACCGCCAGGAGCGCGGCCGCCTCCACTTCGCTTGCTTCGCCCGACAAAATTTCGCCGAGCACCGCGGCCGCTTGCTCGCGCGTCAATGCCGTGCCGTCCTCGGCCAGAAGCTTTAAATGATCCTTCAATACGCTCATCTCTCAATATGGTAATTGCCGGCCAAGAATGAAGAGCGTGCCCTCTGCGCTGGTTTGCCGCTCCTTCGGTACGCAAGATAGTATTTAAGCTGCCGCTGGCCCGGCCGCGCTCATTTTGTGTGCGACTCCAACCGCAGCCGGCAGACGGTCCCAACCAAGATGAAAATCCACGAGTATCAGGCGAAAGAAATCCTGGCTAAATACGGCGTGCCCGTGCCCAAGGGCGAAGTAGCCAACACGCTCGAAGAGGCCAACGACGTAGCGCGCAAGCTGCTTTCTGAAGGCGCCACAGGCGTGGTGGTCAAGGCACAGATTCACGCCGGCGGCCGCGGCAAGGGCGGCGGCGTCAAAGTTGCCAGGACCCGCGAGGATGCCGACTTGCACGCCAAAAGCATTCTCGGCATGCAACTCATCACGCATCAAACTGGGCCGCTGGGGCAGAAGGTCCAGCGCCTGCTGATCGAAGAGACCGCTGCCATCGATCGCGAGCTTTACCTCGGCATCGTGCTCGACCGCGCCACCGGAAAACTCGTCTTTATGGCTTCGCAGGCCGGCGGCATGGAAATTGAAGAGGTCGCCGCCAAGACCCCTGAGGCTATCTATAAGGAATCCATCGACCCCGCCGTCGGCTTCGGTGCCTGGCAGGCGCGCAAGCTAGCCTTCGCTCTCGGTTTGAAATCCACTCAGATCAACCAGGCCGTTGGGTTCTTCCAGAGCCTCTATAAGGCCTTCGTTGACACCGACGCCTCTCTCCTTGAGATCAATCCCTTCATCACCACGAAGGACGACAAGCTTTTCGCGCTCGACGCCAAGATCAATTTTGACGACAACGCGCTCTTCCGTCACGCGGACATTAAAGCACTCAGGGATACAGCTGAAGAAGACCCGCTCGAAGTTGAGGCCAGCAAGTATGCACTCAACTACATCAAGCTCGATGGCTCCATCGCCTGTATGGTCAACGGCGCGGGCCTGGCCATGGCCACGATGGACATCATTCAATACGCTGGCGGAAGCCCCGCAAACTTCCTCGATGTCGGCGGTGGCGCAACTCAGGAACAGATCGAGCACGCCTTCGAAATCCTGCTCTCCGACGAGAATGTGAAGGCGATCTTCATTAATATCTTCGGCGGCATTCTGCGCGTTGACCGGCTCGCCACCGGCGTCGTAGCCGCAGCAAAGAAGCTCAACGTCAAAGTTCCCATCGTCCTGCGCCTCGAAGGCACAAACGTGGAAGAAGGCCGTCAGATCCTTAAAGACTCCGGCTTGAATTTCCAGGTGGGCGCAACGATGAAAGAGGCCGCGGAGTTAGTCGTAAAGGCGGCCTCTAGCCACTAGCTTCTAGCTGCTAGCTCAAAGGCCGACCCCGGGAGAGTGCATCAGTGGCGCAGGCTTTTCAGGATTTGACGGTGTGGCAGCGGGCCATGGAATTTTCAGAGTGTGTCTATCGACTCACGCAGTCGTTTCCGAAGGAAGAGTTATACGGACTGACATCTCAACTGAGGCGCGCCAGTATCTCGGTCGCGAGCAACATCGCAGAAGGGCGCGGCAGGGGTACACCTGGAGAATTCAAGCAGTTTCTGTGCATCGCGCAGGGTTCAACCTACGAAGTTCATACCCAGATTTTGCTGGCGAAGAGATTGAAGATCGGCGATGGAGAGAGGCTTGCCAGCTCGGAAGCTCTCTGTATCGAGACATCGAAGATGCTGGGAGCGTTCATCGCCTCCCTTGCGAAGAAAAGCTAGGAGCTAGAAGCTAGCAGCTAGGAGCTTGTTTTTATGTCCGTTTTGGTCAACAACGACACTCGCCTTATCGTTCAGGGAATCACCGGCAAAGAAGGCACCTTCCACGCAAAAGGCTGCGCCGAATACGGCACCAAGGTCGTCGGAGGCGTGACGCCCGGCAAGGGTGGAACCACCCACGAAGGCTGGCCTGTCTTCAACACTGTCGCCGATGCCGTCGCCAAAACCGGCGCCAACGCCACCATGATCTTTGTGCCGCCGCCGTTTGCAGCCGACGCAATTCTCGAGGCCGAAGACGCGGGCATCCCGCTCATCGTCTGCATCACCGAAGGTATTCCGACCCTGGACATGGTGAAGGTCTGGGCCAAACTCAAGACCTCCCCGTCGCGCCTCATCGGGCCCAACTGTCCCGGCGTCATCTCGCCTGGCAAAGCAAAGATAGGCATCATGCCGGGCCGTATTCACAAGGAAGGCTCCGTCGGCATCGTCTCGCGCTCGGGCACGCTGACTTACGAAGCCGTCCATCAACTCACGCAGCGCGGCATCGGCCAATCCACTGCCATCGGCATCGGTGGCGATCCCATCATCGGCACCACCCACATCGACGCGCTGCGCCTGCTCAACGAAGACCCCGGCACCGAAGCCATCATCATGATCGGCGAGATCGGCGGCACCAACGAAGAAGCGGCCGCGGCCTACGTCAAAGAGCACGTCAAGAAGCCCGTGGTGGGATTCATCGCCGGACAGACCGCGCCTCCAGGCCGCCGCATGGGCCACGCCGGAGCCATCATCAGCGGAGGGCAGGGAACTGCCGCCGACAAGATGAAGGCTATGACCGCCGCCGGTATTCACGTCGTCGTCTCGCCCGCCGAAATCGGCGCAACGCTGGCGAAAGTGATTGGCAAGAACTAGCTTTTAGCCTCGAGTCGCAAGCTCAACAACAAAGGCCCACCGCGACGGTGGGCCTTTCAATTGATCCATCAGTTGGCGGTCGTCAGCCCGCGTCCGCCTCACGGCAGGTGGTTACCACACCCGGCACGGCTTCGGGCTCACCATCTTATCGGTCTTCTTGCAGCTGAAGCTCTTCGCAAACTCCGGCAGATCCTGCAGCACCGTATTGGTCCGATACTCATCCGGTGAATGGGGATCCGTCTGGGCCTGTGTGCGCAGCTGCTCGGGTCGCGTCTGGGTACACCACTGCTGCGCATATGCAACCCAAAAGCGTTGATCCGGCGTGTAGCCGTCCGTCTTGGCCGTCATGTCGAGATGCGCATCCTGCGCCTGGTCGAGCCACGCCAGCCACGCCAGCCACAAGCCGCCTAAGTCGGCAAGATTTTCCCCCAGCGTCAGCTTGCCGTTCAAGTGAACGCCCGGCACTGCCTCGATCGCGTTGTATTGCTTCACTTCGCAGTCGGCGCGCTCGGTGAACTTCTGTTCGTCGTCCTTCGTCCACCATTCCTTCAGGTTCCCGTCCTTATCGAACTGGCGTCCCTCGTCGTCGAACCCGTGCGTCAGCTCGTGGCCAATGGTCGAGCCCATGTCGCCGTAGTTCGCGGCGTCGTCTTCCTTGTCACTGAAGAACGGCGGCTGAAAATATCCGGCCGGAAAGTTCACATTGTTCTGCTGCGGATCGTAGTATGCATTTACGGTTGGCGGCGACATCATCCATTCGCTCTTGTCGACAGGCTTGCCGATTTTCGCCAAGTCGCGCGCCTCTTCGAATTCGGCCACACGCGCTTCGTTACCCAGAGTGTCTCCGCGCACAATACTCAGCTTCGAGTAGTCCCGCCACTTGTCTGGATACCCGATCTTATTCATTACTGCGTGCAGCTTTTCTTTTGCCTTTACCTTGGTCGGATCGCTCATCCAGTCCAGACTCTGGATGTCCTTGTCCATCGCTTGTTCGATCGCCAAGTGTCATCTCCAGCGCGTGCTCTTTCGCTTCGGGCGGGAAATACTTCGCGACATACACCTGCCCCAGCGCTTCACCCATCTCGCGATCGACTCGGCTGGTGCATCGCTTCCAGCGTTCCTGCTGCTTCTCCGCGCCGTTCAAAAGGTGCGAGTAGAAATGCCAGCTCTCCTGGTCGAATGCAGTCGGCAGACTGGTGCCCGCGTAGGCATGCAAAAGGTGCCAGCGCAGATAAGCCTTGATCTGCTCCAGCGGCGTATCGGCCAGCAATGCGTTGAACTCGGCAAAAAACTTTGGCTCCGTGTCGTTCATCTTGCCGGCGCTGGGCGCATGGGTTGCCGCCACATAGTTTGCAATTGAAAAGCGCGTCAGCTCCTTGCTGAAGCTCGCCACGTCGGTCGGGTGATTCAGATTCTGCGGGTCGCGTTGCTCTGTAATCGTGAGCGAAGCCTTGGCCAGCCGGGTTTCGATGGCCAGCACGGCGGCAGCATCCTTGCGCGCCTGCGCGTCGGGCTCGCCGGCCAGGGCAAGAATCCTGCTCACGTGCTCCACATACTGTTTACGCTGCTCCACTGACTTCGCGTCTATCCGCGTGTAGTAATCGCGCTCCGGCAGCCCCAGTCCACCGGCTCCGTAGAAGCTGATTACCGAATCGGCATCCGCGAAATCCTGACTCGATCCCATCCCGAAGAATGCATTCACCCCGACGGTCTGCAGATGCCCCACCAGTGCCGGCAGCTCGGAGAGAGAATGGATGGCTGCGATCCCATCCATCTCAGACTGCAGCGGCACGAGCCCAGCCTTGTCGATCGCAGCAGTGTCCATGCAGCTCGCGTATTCGTCGCCGATCTTCTGCTCATTCGGAGTGCGTGTCGGCGATGAAACAGAAGCCTCTTCGAGAATCTGCCGGAGCTGAACCCGATTCAACTCATACAATTCGGTAAAGCGCCCATACGACGTCTGGTCAGGCGGAAGAGGATTGCGCTTGAACCAGCCGTTGCAGCTGTAACGATAAAAGTTGTCGCAAGGGTCAACCGCCGTGTCGATCAACGATGGATCGAAGACGCGGAGTTGAGGCGTTGCCGGTGCGGCGGTTGCCGCCGATTGACATCGCGCCCAAGAAGGAGAAAGCGTCGCGAAGAGTAGAATTGCGCAATTGGAGGTGAGGCCGATGCGAAACATGCCGCAACTTTATCAGATTCCCGCCTTCTCTTTTCTCGCTCCGGCTCCCCTTTACAATTGAGTCGGGGCACTTAGCCCCTTGAGGAGCATTTCGAGTGCCACAACGCACGTTCAGTATCGTCAAGCCCGATGCCGTAAAAAAAGGACACACCGGGGCCATTCTGGCCGAAATCGAGAAGGCCGGGTTCAAGCTGGTCGCCATCAAAAAGGCGTCCATCTCCGCGGAGCAGGCAAAGGGCTTTTACCATGTTCACGCACAGCGCCCGTTCTTCAATGACCTTTGCGCTTTCATGTCCTCGGGCCCCCTCTTCCTGATGGTTCTCGAGAAGGAAAACGCCATCGCCGATCTGCGCAAGCTCATGGGCGCGACCAATCCGGCCAACGCCGAAGAAGGCACAATCCGCAAAAAGTTTGCCGGCTCGCTGCAGGAGAATGCCATCCACGGTTCCGACGCCGAAGAAACCGCCGCCTTTGAAATCGGCTACTGGTTTGCCGGTTGCGAGCTGATCTAGCGAGGAACTTCTCGAGCCCGGAATGGCGTCAGTCGAGCAGGCTCCCAAGCTTCTCCTTGAGCATGGTCAATTCGTTTCGCAGCTCGGTCATTGCCGATTCCAGCTGCGCAACACGCTCTTCGAATTCCGCACCACTGGTTTCGGATCGAGAATCGTTCCGCGTTGCATCTCCGGCAGCACTCGCAGCCACCTCGCCCAATAGCAGGTGCGCGTAGCGCGCCTCCTTTGTGCCAGGCTGTCGCGCCAGCATAGCCACCAGCGGCGGCTCGCGCTCCATCAGCTTCTGAAGGCCGGCAAGCACATCGCCAATCTCTTCAAACTTGTGCATGCGCTCAGTCCGCCCGCGCAACTCGCCCGGTGTCTGTGCTCCGCGCAACAACAGCACGCAAAGCAGAGCCGATTCAGCACGACTGAAATTGAACGCCTCGCCAAGCCAGTGCTCGTATTTGGTCACGCGGCTGTCGGCGCCGCGCGCCGAACCGGCCAATCGATGCTCCTGCAGGCCGTTCAGCGCATCGCGTACGTCGTCTTCGCTCAAATCCATCACAGGCTCGCGATTCGACCGCTGATTGCAGGCATTCATCAGCGCGTTCAGCAGAGAGCGGATAATAATCCGGCGTCGTGATTTCTTTCTCCATCAGCGCCCCCAGCGCGCGCGTTTCGGCGGCGTTCAACACAATCGGTTCAATCGGTGACATAGTTCCATTCTCCCATTGGCCTGCCATACTGCCGGATCCATCAACCATGCCTCACCTCAGTAGGCCGGCGGGACAAGAATGGACTCACCCAATTTCCACACGTCGCCAGACTCTGCGATACTAGATCGTTATGCCGATTGCCGACCTGCAAGCAGCTGCCCAGAAAATCGCCGGGTTCCTCGCCAATCTCAACAAACTCGGCGGCCTCCGCCTCAAATACCGCATCACGGCAGGCGATGGAGCGCGCGATCCCGAAGGACTCGAGGCTCGTCAGATATACGTTGAGCTCGGCGGGCCCGATGTTCCGCTGGTGACCCAGCACAACGGCGAGCTGCTTGCGCGCGCTTGAAACCATCGCCGCCCAGATGCTGCGGCTTGATCAGCGCGAGCACGATCTGGTGAGCTTCGACGCCGGAAACTTCAAGGCTCTGCGCGCGCAGGAACTGCGCATGGCGGCCGAGACTGCCGCTGAAAAGGTGCTCAGGACAGGCGTTCCGTACGCGTTTCCTGCCGATGAACAGCCGCGAGCGGCGCCTGCTCCACATGTCGTTTCAGTACCCTTGAAGGCGTCGAAACCGCCAGCTCCGGCGAAGGCCAGGATCGGTTCCTCGCCGTCTATCCCGCCGGCAAGACTGATCTGCCGGTCGCGGCGCCGGTTCGACCACGAGGTTTCGAGCGGCGTCGATAGCGCCTTTCGCGCGTCGGGTGCGCCGCAACGGGTATGCCACAATACCCGCAATGAGAGTCCCAGCCTTCCTGTTCCTTTTCGCTCTGTCGGCGTCCGTGTGCCCTGCGCAAAAGCGCCTCGTCCTCATCGATCAGGATGGCTCCGGCCCGGGCGGCTCGAACCAGATGGCCATGCTGGTGCTGCTGCAGTCGCCGCAGGTCGAGGTGCTCGGCATCACCATGGTCACGGGCAACGCCTGGCGCGACGAGGAAACGCAGCACACCCTGCGCATGCTTGAGCTCACCGGCCACGCCGACGTGCCCGTCGCGCAAGGGCGCAGTGTTCCCGCTCGTCCGCACGCAGAAGAGACGCGACTGCACGAAGCTCTGGTGGGCAAGGTGGTGTGGCTCGGCGCCTGGGGCGAAGGCCACCAGCACGCATGGTCGAGACGCCCGAGGGGACACGCCGCTGACGGCGGCCGTGATCTCCAGGCCCACGGCCCCTACGAGATCCCGCCGTCTGCCCGAAGGCGCGCCGCAGCCTCAAGCCCATCGACGAAGACGCGGTCCACTTCCTCATCCGCCAGGTCCACGCGCATCCGCACCAGGTCACGATCTACGCGGCCGGACCGCTCACCAACATCGCGCTCGCCATCTCCATCGATCCGGAGTTCGCCGCGCTCACGCAAGGGCATCGTCCTCATGGGCGGCAGCCTCAACCCGCAAACCGACGATCCCGAGTTCGCCACCAGCCCGCGCCACGAATTCAACTTCTGGTTCGATCCTGAAGCCGCGCACATCGTGCTCCGCGCCGCATGGCCGCGCATCGACGTCACCACGGTGGACGTCTCCATCAAGGCGCCCTTTACCCAAAAGATGCTCGATCGAAATTTCGAAATCGCAATCGCCCACGGCGCGTTACATCGCCGCCTGGAGCCAGGACCGCTACTACCTGTGGGACGAACTCGCCGCTTGCGCCTGGCTCGATCCCACGCTCATCACCAAAGAGCAGCAACTCTACATGGACGTCGATCTGAGCCACGGTCCCACTTATGGCGATACGCTCACGTGGACTGAAAAGCTTAAGCCGGCCACCGGCGTGCGCCTCGTCCACGCACAGGTCGATTTGGATCTACCCACGCTTCCAGAAAATGTTTGTGGACTTGATGTCGAGAGGCGACGCACAATAGGGCGATCTCAACGGGTCAACCCACGGAGGCTCATGATGTCCAAGAGTTCCATTCTGGGTGAGAGCAAGCTCGTCGCCTTCGCCGCCACAATCGATCCGGTGAAAGCGCGTGCCTTCTATGAAGGCGTCCTGGGGCTGCGGCTGGTGTCTGACGACTCGCCCTTCGCCCTCGTATTCGATGCCAGGGGAACCATGCTGCGCGTGACCACTGTCCATCAGCACACTCCCGCTCCATTTACCGTCCTGGGCTGGCAGGTGGACGACATCGAAGAGACTGCAAAGAGTCTCACCGCGGCGGGGGTTGCGTTTCTACGCTATCCCGGCCTCAACGACGGCGATCCGCTCGGCATCTGGACCTCACCCAGTGGCGCGCGTATCGCCTGGTTTCATGATCCCGATCGCAACGTCCTCAGCCTGACCCGGTTCCCCGGCTAAACGCGGTCGTGCGACCAGAGCACGATCCGCCGCCCCCGACTTTGCCGAACTTTCGTGGGGCGACGGACTCGACCAAAGTAATGGGTCTGATCCAACCCGCCCGCCGATACCCCCCCGTCTACAACGGATTTGGCCTGCTGAACGGACGTTTCCTGCCGATATCCCCCATTGGTGTATCCATTCGTGCACCGAGGAGTGCACCATGCGATCACTTTTGTGGGCCCCGTTGGCCGCCAAAGTAGTATGGCCGCGCGCAATACGTTACGAGAAACTGAGGTCGTCATTGTTCCCGGGGGCGGATCATCTGTGAGCAATAAGTCGAAATCACGAGTTGTTGTTCTTGTGCTAAGCGCACTCTTGGGCGCCGCCCAGATGCGCGCTGAGGAAGCCGCCTTCACCGAGCCATCGGCTCCCACGCCGCAGCCCACGCGTCTGGACAAGACCCTTCGCATTCTCACCTGGCCTGCAAACAGCATTGCTCCCAGGGGTCCCTTTTCTTACGAAGATCGCTCGAAGCTCGGGCGAACCGAACAGTTCGTGCTGGCCGGCGAGCGGCTTGGCTTCCTGGCCGACGCCACCACCACCCAGATGGGCTTGAGCCAGGGCCACGAGGGTGACCCGCTCAATACCCTCTTTGGAAGCAACAACCGGGTCGGCGTCCTTGGCTCCATGACGGCATGGGAACTCGGCTTCAGCTACTCGTCCGTCGTCGTCCCCCGCTGGTTCGAACACACGCGGTACCACACGGCCGCTCGCATTGTCGCCATCGCCGGTGGCAGTGCTCTCACAGGATTTCGCGTGAAGATGGCAATGCAGAATGCGCAGTTCATAAAGTAGTACCTATCTTATAAAAAGCAGAAGGCGCTTTCTCGAGAGAGAAAGCGCCTTCTGCTTTAGTAGGAATATCTCAGCCGTTCAGCAACTCCTGCAGCTTGTTCAGCGTCCTGTGCAGGTCCTTGTCCGTCCGCCGCAGCTCGTCGATCTTGCCGATCGAATGCATCACTGTCGTGTGGTGTTTGTTGCCGAACTGGCGTCCGATCTCAGGCAAGCTCGCTTCCGTCATTTGCTTTGCCAGGTACATCGCAATCTGTCGCGGCACCACCACGTTGCGCGAGTTGTTCTTCTGCTTCAGGTCGCTCACCTTCATGCCGAACTGCTCTGCCACCGCCCGCTGTATCGCCTCGATGGTGATCTTGCGAACTTGCATGTCGATAAACTGCTTCAGGCACTGCTGCGTCGCGGCCAGCGTGATCTCCATGCGGTTCAGCTGGCACCAGGCAATCAGCCGCACCAGCGCGCCTTCCAGTTCGCGCACGTTCGTCCGCACGTTCGACGCGATAAACAGCGCCACGTCCGTCGGCAGCACCACCTGCTCCGTCTCTGCCTTCTTCTGCAGAATCGCGACCTTCGTTTCCAGATCCGGCGGCTGAATATCTGCGATCAAGCCCCACTCAAACCGCGAACGCAACCGGTCTTCAATCTCGGCCAGTTCCTTGGGCGGGCGATCTGAAGCGATCACGATCTGCCGCATGCTCTCGTGCAGCGCATTGAAGGTATGGAAGAATTCTTCCTGCGTCCGTTCCTTCTGCGCGATGAACTGGATGTCGTCAATCAGCAACACGTCGACCGTGCGGAAGCGATCGCGAAAGCTCGTCATGCGATCGTTGCGCAGAGACGTGATCATTTCATTCGTGAACTTCTCTGCCGAGACATAGCAGATATTGGCAACCGGCTGACGCCGTTTCACCTCATGGCCGATCGCATGCATCAGGTGCGTCTTGCCCATGCCGACGCCGCCATACAGGAACAGAGGATTGTAGGCGCGCGAAGGCCGCTCGGCCACCGCCAGAGATGCAGCACGCGCAAACTGGTTGCCGTTGCCGATCACGAAGTTGTCAAAGGTGTAGCGCGAGTTCAGCTGCGCCGCCGTAGACCAGTCGAAGCGTGCCTGCTCCGGAGCGCGATAATGATTTGGCGACGACGGAGGCGCGGTCGGCGCATGCGCGGGCACCGGACCAAAGCCGCCGTCCTTGCGCTGCGGCGGAACTGACGGGTCGTCATTCGCAGTCACGAAAACCACGTCGTCGAACTCAAGCGAATGGATGTCGATCGCTTCCTGAATCAAGTCGCTGTACTTGTCGCCGATGTGTTGGAACTCAGCCGATGGCACGCGCACATAAAGAGTGCGGCCTGCCGAATGGCTGTACCGTGTGGGCTTGAGCCAGGTCTCATACGACTGGCGAATGACTTTTTTCTCGAGGGCCCCGAGAATCTGAAGCCAGGGGTTGAGTGCCGAAGCCGGCGAAATTGCGAATACCATCCCGAGTCCTTGCCTGCGTCGCCTATGTGTAGTCGCAACGGTTCATCTTCCCGATTTAGGCAAAAGGTTTCTCGTCAGTCGAGCTCACGCTCACTGTCGGGTTGCTCTTTGAAACCTGCCTGATCGGCGTGTTGAGTCCCGTGACCTGCATATCGGGACAACAGATGATTTCTCGTTCCGTGGGACGCTTGGAATCTTTCCTGAACGGACCCGATAGTAGCACATTCAGAGGTCATTGCAATCCCCCATTCACAATAGTTTGTCGATTCTCTTTTCAGTTGCACCATCGACGGTGAAAGCAGAAAAAATTGTCGCGACGTGCATGCGAATCTCTCTGTTGAGCGATGGAGCGCAAGGCGTTTCGACGATTGTTTTGCCGAGAAGTTCCCCTGGCGTGCCCCGGTGACCAGCGGCAGTCGCGAAAGCGGCGCGCCGCCTCCGCGACTGGATTCCTGACCCAACCTGAGATACACTAGATACTTGCCGCCATGGCACAGATTTTCTTTTAGAATCAGGAGCGCATTTCGATGCCCAAGCGCACATTTCAACCTAACCGCCGAGCCCGCGTAAAGAAGCATGGCTTCCGCTCGCGCATGAAGACCAAGAGCGGCGCCGCAGTGCTTAGCCGCCGCCGTGCGGCAGGCCGCAAGCGTGTTTCCGTGAGTCCCGGATTTCGCGACTAGAGCGGTTCTCCAATTGCTAAGCAGTGTCCCGCCGGTCTGGCCGGAGTTCCGCGGCCGCCGATTCCCAGGCGGCCCAAGCTTTCTCCGGTGCTTCGATGAGCATCCCGCACAACGTGAGTTCGAATCGAGCCACTTCCATCCCTCGGCGGCCTGTTAGCCCGCTCGTCGGTGCACGCCTGCGCAAGCATGCCGACTATCAGCGCGTGTATGCCGCAAGCCGCAAACGGCAATCTGCTTCTATGACCTGGTTTCTCGCGCCGCAAGCCGCACCCGTTGCTGGCCCCCGCGTTGGACTCACCGCAGGCAAAGTGCTCGGCAAAGCCCACGAGCGCAATCGCATCAAGCGCCGCATGCGCGAAGCGCTGCGCCGTCACGTCGACATGCTTCCTGCCGGCTGCGATCTGATCCTTCACCCACGCCGCTCAGTCCTCACTGCGGAATTCGCGAAACTCGAAGCCGAGGTCGTGCGTATCCTTTCACAGGCCAAAGCGGAAGCCGTGCGCAAGCCGGCCGCCTCGGGTCCAATTAAATGACGCGCATCTTGCTCGCATTCCTCGCGTTCTACCATCGCTGGCTTTCGCCGGCCCTCCATTCGCTCAGTCCCGGAGGTTGCAGATTCATTCCCTCCTGTTCCGAATACGCGTCAGTCGCCATCGCCACCCACGGCCCTCTGCGCGGTGTCGCGCTCGCGGCCTGGCGGCTGCTCCGGTGCCATCCCTTCTGCCGTGGCGGACTCGACCCCGTTCCCCCCACAGCATCGCCTTTCCCGCATAAACCGTTACCATAGACAGAGAGGCGCCTTCAACCGCGCCTCGTCTCAACGACAGGAAGTTTCCTTTGCCCGAATTTAAAAACCCAAATCTGGAATCGCAAGGACACGGCGGTGGCGGCAGCAGCAGCGGTGGTGACTCCCGCAGCCTCATCACCTTCTCGTTTCTCGCGGTCGTTCTGTTCCTGGCCTTTCAATACTTTAAGCCCAAGCAGGATGTGACCCCGTCCCCACAGCAAACGCAGCAGCGGTCCGCGGCGTATCCCGTCGCCACAAACCAGACGCAATCCGCAGGGGGAACCGTATCTGCGGCAGGGTCTTCGTCTGCCTCCGGCGCGCCGGCCGTCGCTGCCGTTGCCGAATCGGAAACGGTTGTCGAGAATGAGCTCTTCCGCATCGTCTTCACCAATCGCGGCGCCCAGGTCAAGCATTGGATTCTGAAGAGGTACTTCGACACCGCCGGCAAGCCGCTGGATCTCGTTCAGCCGCAACTCGCCGAGCGCTTCGGCCTTCCGCTGTCTTTCTACACCTACGATTCCTCCCTTACCGCCCAACTCAATCAGGCCCTTTACGAGCCCTCGGCTACGGGCACCCTGCTCGCGCCCAATGCGCTCACCTTCCGCTACGCGCAAGGTGGCCTCGATGTCGTCAAGACCATTCACTTCGACTCGACGTACGTGGTCACCATCGACTCCCAGGTGCGCCGCAACGGCGGTCTTGTGCGCTCCCTCATCGAATGGCCCGCCGGCCTCGGCGACATGGAAGACTTCCTGCCGGCCTCGTCCACGCGCAGCTCCATTCCTACCCTGATGCAGCTCACCACCTCCATCGGCGACAAGGAGGATACGACCGCCGCCGCGAAGGTCAGTGGAGGCGCAACCGCCGAGCAGCCCTACGATTACGCGGCCATCACCGACCTTTACTTCGCTGCCGCGTTTCTCCCCGTCGTGCCGCAGGGTGCGACCCTCGTCACCTTGAACAACTCGGTTGACGTGGCCAGCGATCTGACCAATCCCAACAGCCAGAAGAAGCCGCATCCCGTCCTCGGCATGGCCATGGGCGACACCACCGGCGAGGCACACCTCCGCCTCTTCGTCGGACCCAAGCAGACCGACGTGCTGAAGAGCGTTCACGCCACAGGCGTCGACGGCAAGTTCAACGGTCCCACCCTCGAGCCGCTCATTCAGTACGGCATGTGGACCTTCATCGCCAAGCCGCTCTACTTCGCTCTTCTGTGGCTGCATAATGCTCTCGGCTCGGGCGCGTTCAGCTGGGGCTGGGCCATCATCATCTTTACCGCCTCCTTCACCATCGTCATGCTGCCCTTCCGCTTCATGGCCATGCGCTCCTCGCTCAAGATGATGCGCATTCAGCCCAAGGTTGAGGCTCTCAAAAAACGCTATGCCCATCTCAAGATCAACGACCCCAAGAAGGCCGAAATGAACTCTGAGATGATGCAACTCTACAAAGACGAAGGCGTGAACATGTATGGCGGCTGTCTGCCCATGCTGCCCCAGATCCCGCTCTTCTTCGCCTACTTCCGTGTGCTGCAATATGCGGTCGAACTGCGCCAGGCCCACTGGTTCTGGCTCACCGATCTCTCCGCACCGGACCCGTTGCACCTGCTGCCGGTCTTGATCATTCTCACCATGTTTCTTACCCAATACATCACGCCGGCGCCCGGCATGGATCCCGCACAGCGCCGGATGATGGCCTTCGTCATGCCTATCTTCATGGGCTTCTTCCTCTGGCATTACGCCTCGGGGCTCGCGCTCTATTGGGGAACAAGCAACCTGATCAATCTTCTGCTGCAACTCGGCGTCAACCAGTCGAAAATTGGCAAGGAAATGCACGAAATCGCCGCCCGACGCAATCAAAAAAAAAGTAGCGGCGGCAATCAGCGCGTGATCCAGGGCAAGCGGTAGTCGGCGAATCCATCGTAGACATCTCTGCGGCTCGCCGCATAACGTCGCTCAAGTTGGGGAATTGTCATCCTGAGAACCCGCGCGTCCGGGGCCCCACGCAGTGGGGTAAGCGGGGCGAAGGATCTGCTTCTCGCGCAGCCGAAATCCGCACGGAAACTGGGTGCCCCTGGTCTCGATTTTGAGACCAGGGAAAGCACGAACCTAAGCCGTCCTTCGCGGATCGAGTACGCGGCCCTCACTTCAACGCCGAAGCCAGTGCATCCTCAAGGCCGTGGTGAGCAAACCGGAACCCCGCCGCGATCAGCTTCGCCGGCGCGACCAGCGCGCTGGCGAGTAGAGCTTCGTCTGCCATCTCTCCAAACGCAAACCGCAGCGCAAACGCCGGTACAGGCAGCACCGCAGGCCGATGCAGCACCCGCCCCAGCACTCGCGTGAACTCCGCATTCGTCACCGGGTTGGGCGACACAAAATTCACCGCGCCCGCCAGCGCTTCCGTCTCCAGCGCAAACTGGATCGCGCCGACCACATCGTCTACGCTGATCCAGCTCATCCATTGCCGTCCCGAACCGAGCCTTCCGCCCAATCCCAGCCGGAAAACCGGCAGCATCTTTTCGAGCGCCCCCGGACCTCGGCCCAGCACCACTCCAAACCGCGCATGCACGACGCGAATTCCGGCCTCCTCCGCCGGCAGTGCAGCCTCTTCCCAGCGCTGGCACACCTCAGCCAAAAAGCCCGTCCCCGGAGCCGACGATTCGTCCAGAAGCTCGTCGCCTCTGTCTCCATAAATGCCCACAGCCGACGCCATAACCAGGGTCCGCGGAGGCCGCTTCAAACCGGCCAGCACCGTTACCAATGCCCGCGTTGAGTCCACCCGGCTCGCTGCGATTTCCTGCTTGTACGCTGGCGTCCATCGGTGCCCGGCCACACTCGCCCCGGAAAGATGCACGGCCGCCGCGCATCCCTCCAGCGCCGCCGGATTCCCGATCGCTGGGGTCGCAGCCGGGTCCCAGTGCAGCATTGATTGCCCGGACTCAGCCGTCGCCTCGCCCCGTATTTGAGTCCGGACCAGCCGAACAAGGGGCGTTCCGCGCACTCTCAAGGCCCCAAGCAGCGCCGTTCCCAGCATCCCCGACGCGCCGCTGAGCACGATCTTCCCGGGTTGCTCGACAACCCCATCCTTGCCTTTGCTCATCTTCACAACCATAAGGATCGTTTCTCCGCGCTCTCAATGCACTGGACACGGTTTGCCCTGCTTTGAAGAGTTTAGTACCATAAGAATTGATTTTGATTGGGACAACAATTTTTGAATGGGTACCCGGGGAGGGTCGCTGATGACGGAGCTGGCAACGGTTCGCAGCGAAAATACGCAGAAATCGCAGGTCGACACCGAGACCACAGAGCGTTTTATCGCCGAAAAGCACATCGGCGAGCGCATCAAGCGCTTGCGCCTCAAGAAATCCATGGGCCTGGTCGAACTCGGCAAACACACCGGCCTCTCAGCCAGCTTCCTCTCGCAGCTTGAAACCGGGCGCGTCGTGCCCACGCTCCGCAACCTGGCTCGGATCTCCATGGTCTTCTCCAAGGACCTCTCCTATTTTTTTGAAAGTGAGCCCCAGGCCATGTTTCGCGTACACCGCCGCAAAGAGCGCGTGCGCCTGCCCCAGACCGGCGTCGACAACCCGACTTATTTTTTTGAAAGCCTTGGCTACATGGTCCCCGACCGCCACATGGACCCCTACTTCGCCCAGTTCATTCCCTTGGAAAAGGATCATGAGGCGCGCGCCCACATGCACGCCGGCTTCGAGTTTCTCTATGTCCTTGAGGGCCAACTCGACCTGCGCCACGGCGAGCAGCAATGCACTCTCGAACCCGGAGACGCGGTCTACTTCGACGCCAGCACGCCCCACTCCTATGTCTGCGCCGGAAAAAAACCGGCCGATGCGCTCATCGTCACCATGCACCAGGCACCGCCGGTTCAGCCCGTCACCTTGCTGCGCCAGGCTGCGCCGCGCGCGCTACCCGGGACTCCGGCTCATCCAGCAGGTTCAACGCATCCAGCGCCGACTGGCCGGCAGTAGACGAGGCATCGACTCGATGGACCCGCAGAATACTCTTGCTCCGCAAAACATAGAATGCGTTGGCGGAGTGAAAGGGAACAGTGAGGCACAAATCCATCCGGAATCGCCTGCTGATGACAATGTATAAATAGTCTTCTATGTAAAATATGACAATAAATAACTTGTCATATTGATGTATTTTGACTATATTTATCTTGTCATGCGAAGCGAGTTCAAAAATCTCCGCCAAAAACAACTGGATCGCGTCTTGAAACCATTCCGTACGGCGCGGAATGTTCCCCGTCCGTCGAAGGGATGGATACGCAGCATCCGGCAGGCTCTCGGCGTCTCCTCGGGAGAACTGGCACGCAGCCTGGGGACAAGCCGCCAACTCCCCCTGCAACTGGAGAAGGGGGAAGCCGAAGACCGCATCACTTTGAAAAGCTTGCGGGCCGTGGCCAATGCGCTTGACTGCGATTTGGTCTATGCCCTTGTCCCACGCGCTCGCAGTTTGCAGGAGTTGCTCGAAAACCGGGCGCGCGCCGAGGCGAAAGACCGCGTTCTCGGCGTCGAGCATTCGATGGCGCTTGAAAATCAGGCGGCCGGCAAACTCGACGAGGCGGTCGAAGCCGAAACGCAACGGCTCATCAGGAAGCGTGCGGCCAAATGACGCTCTTCGGAACGGCGGACGGTAACACTCCGCTCTCTCCCGAAGAACTGAACGACCTGATCCCTGACCTCACCACGAAGGAAGATCTCAATGAGTGGGAGCGCCAGAACATCCTCGAGGCCGCTGCGTGGGCGCTCGATCCACGCAATTTGAATCGGAAGGACCCCTTCTCAGAAGCGTATGTGAGGGAACTGCATCTGCGCATGTTCGATCAGACCTGGAAATGGGCAGGCATATACCGGATAACGGAAAAGAACATCGGCATTCCTCACTATCAGATCCGCGAATCGCTACCGGCTCTGCTGGGGGATGCGCGCTATTGGGTAGAGCATCAGACTTTCGAGCCGGACGAACTCGCAGTGCGATTTCACCATAAGCTCGTTTGTATTCATCCCTTCGCTAACGGGAACGGCCGCCATGCTCGGCTCATGGCAGACGTCGTCGTGCGGAGACTGGCCCGGCCGCTGTTCACATGGGGAACCGCTGACATTGTGCGGGCGGGTGACTTCCGGCGCAGCTACATTGAAGCGCTTCGAGCCGCCGATAAGAACGACATCCAGCCGATCTTGGTGTTTGCGCGCTCGTGATTCCTGTGGTTCAAGTAGCAAGTGCGAAGAGCTTTTACTCCCCCACCCCAGCAAAATACGCGGCCACCTGCTGCCAGTCATCCACACGGATATACCCAGTCGCCGTCACATTATGCGGCGCGGTGTAAAGCAGCCCAGTCCCCTCAAACCGCTGCAGATTCCGCGGCAAATCGTCGATCAGATAATCCGCCCGCAGAATGCTCTTGTTCCCGCAAAACACATAGTGCGTCGGCGGAATGAAAGGGAAGTGCCGCTGCAGCCACCGATACTTGGGCCCCAGCGAGTTCGGCACCGTCATCGCCTGCGTCGCGATGAACACCTCAAACCGCGTGCAGAGCTGCTTCAGCACCTCTTGCGCTCCGGGCATCAGCGCCAGGTCCTCAAAAAAATCCTCGGCATCGAGAAACGCGCGCAGCTGCCCCTGCCGATCCACGGGCGCAATCTCCCACAACCCCTTGCCGGCTAAATCGTCCACCGTCACCGCATCGTCGAATGCCTGGTTGTAGCGGCGCAGGTGCTCAGCCAGCGTATCCGCCATCACCTCGTCCATGTCCACGCAGATTCGCTTCAACCCCGGCTCCTTCGTCTCTGAACCGATTCAATTTCTCAAGGGGGGATGTTCCGGCGCCGAAGACAAACCGCAGTTACGCTCCGGCTGGATGCGGCCGGCGAATCGCGTGCCCGTCACCCTTTGGCTGTTCGGCCTGCGGCGCCTTCGCTGCGGGTGCAATCGCCGGGTCCCAATAGAGCAGCCGCCCGCAGCTGTCGCAGGTCATCAGTTCGCCCTCGCGCAATTGATTCCAGGTCTGGGGACGCACACCCATCCGGCACCCGGTGCATTGCTGATTCTCAGCGCGGGCCAGGCCAGTGCCGCGGCTGGCCGCAATGCGATCGAAGTGCGTCAGCAACTCCGGCTCAATCAGCGCTCGCAGCTGAATGCGCTCCGCCTCGTGCACCGCCACCTCGGCGTTTATCTCCTGCTGCTTCCCGGCCGCCCAGGCGCGTGTCGTATCAAGCGTCGCCGCCGATTCCTCTACCAGGCCGCGTGCCGTCGAGAGCGCAGCTTCCTGCGACTCGGTCCGCTCCAGGCTGGCAAATTCCTCGGTCTCCAACCGCTCAATCTCTTTCTCCGCGAAAGAGACTTCGTGCTCAATCGCTGCGGCCTGCGCCGGCGTGGTCACTGAATCCTGCTGGGCGCGGTAGCGTGTCGCCTTCTGGCGGTGCCCATCGATCTCGCGTTCCAGTCGATTGCGCAGCGAGTCTTCGCGCGCCAGCGCATCTGAAGCCTCGGCTGCCTGCCGCTGTGCCGCCACAAGAGCCGCTTGCGCTTTCGTAATCTCCGCCGGCAGCGCGCGTGCGCTTTGCGTCAGCCGGGCTCGCTCCAGGTCAACCGCCTGCAGCTTGGCGAGATGTTCAATTGAGTCGCGCATCCGTAGCTTGAAGTCTATGCCATCGGCGTCTAATTAGAAAATGGAGGGGCGCGACCCCCAAGGCGCGCATCCAAGCTAAAAGATGGAATTCGCGCAACAGAATCGATCGTTGGCACGCAGACACCGCTGGCTCTGGTGGACCGCAGGCTCGCTATTCCTCGTGCTCGGCGCCGTAACCGTTTCAGCGATCCTTACCGCACGGAGGGCAGAGCCCTATCTGCGCTCTCGCATCGTCGATGGCCTGTCCAGTCACTTCCACGCGCGTGTCGAGCTCGACACTTTTCATGTAGCTCTCGGCAACGGCTTGCGCGGCGAATGGGGCATCTGGGCGCAGGGACACGGCTTGCGCGTCTGGCCTCCTGCCGGCGTTGCCGACATAGCCGAGCCCAACTCCCCCGTTTCTTCCGGCGAACCGCTCATCAGCCTCGCCTCCTTCGGCTTCCATGTGCCGCTGCGCTACAAGCCCGATCGGCCGATTTATGTTGGCGAGATTCGCCTACAGGGCCTCAACATCCACCTCCCGCCCCGCTCGCAATTTACGCGCGCCGCGCTCCCTTCCGGCAGCAACGAGACCGCGCCTCAGCACGACTCCACCGGTATGGGACTTCGATTCCAACTCGGAAACGTCGAGTGCAAAGATGCCACCCTGATCCTCGAGACCAGCAAGCCCGGCAAGAGGCCCCTTGAAGTCGATATCGCTCGTCTCAAGCTCAGCGACATCGAGCCCAACAAAGCGATGCGCTTTGAGGCCGAGCTCACCAATCCCAAACCCGTCGGCGCCATTCATGCAATGGGCATCTTCGGTCCATGGCAGGTCGCTGATCCGGGCGAATCGCCCGTCGCCGGCCACTACCAGTTCGATCACGCCGACCTCAGCGACTTCAAAGGTATTTCCGGCATTCTCAGCTCTACCGGAGACTACGCCGGCACCTTGCGCAATATCACCGTCGACGGCGAGACCCACACCCCGGACTTTGGCCTCACTCGCTTCGGCAACACGATGGATCTGCGCACCCGCTTCCACGCCATCGTCGATGGCACTAACGGCGACACCCACCTCGACCCGGTCAACGCCACCCTCGGGCACTCGCAGATCGTCGCCCGCGGACAGGTCGTGCGCGCCTTTCCAAACAACAGCGCAGATGCCCACAGCATCGGCCACGACATCGATCTCAATATCGAAATCAACGGCGGCCGCATCGAGGACTTTCTCCGTCTCACCAGCAATGACGCTACGCCCATCCTCACAGGAGACCTCGTCGTCAAGTCGACATTACATATCCAACCGGGCAAAGAGCCCGTCCCCCAACGCCTCGGCTTGAAAGGAAAATTCATCCTCGATCAGGCGCAATTCGCCAGCCCTAAGGTGCAAAGCCGAATCGAGGAGCTCAGCCTGCGCGGTCAGGGCCGCCCGCACGACGCAAAGAACCCGAACCATGAAGACATTCGCTCCACCATGCAGAGCGACTTTCAGATGGCCGACGGCGTCATCACGTTGCCCGACCTCGCCTTCGATGTTCCCGGCGCCGAGATCGAGCTCAAGGGCACCTACACCCTCGACGGCGGTGCCCTCGGCTTCACGGGCCGGGCTCGCTTGCAAGCCACCGTCTCAAAGATGGTCGGCGGGTGGAAGGGGCTATTGCTCAAGCCTGCCGATGGCCTCTTTAAGAAGAACGGCGCCGGCACTGAAGTCCCGATTCACGTTGCCGGAACTTACAAGAATCCTGAATTTGGCGTCGACGTCAAAGGCATGCCCCATTCCCACCCGCAACGACCCGACCAGCAGGCGCTTCCGTCACCGCAGGCGCAGACCGCCGCACCCGCCGCGCAGCATTAAGAGATCTCCACATCGATCCAACCAAACCGCCAGCGGGTCAGGTTGTGAAGGGTGCAGGCTTGAGGGGTACGGGCTTCCGCTCACCTCGGCCAAAAAAACAATTCACGTGGTGTTTTGTAACACGGCACGACTTCAGTCGTGCCGTATCGGCTGCGAAATGAACGAGGCTTTAGCCCCTGAGATGGGTTTCGATTCAACCGGACTAGCTGCCGGCAACTGGCGCCACACTCGATTCAAATCGCCTCCTGTACAATTCGCTGTTACTCACACCTAGTGCCGGAGGCAGCGATGGACGCGCTTTTTCTGATCCCATTGGCAATTGGCGGTCTGATTTTTCTCACCCTCATCCTGGGCAGTTTCTTCACCGTCAACACGGCGCAGGTCGCCATCATCACCCGCTTCGGAAAATTCTTGCGCGTCGCTGAACCGGGCCTCAACTGGAAGGTGCCCTACTTCGACACCGTTTCCGGCATCGTCAGCCTCCGCGTCAATCAGATCGCGCTCACCATGGAGACTAAGACCAAGGACAACGTCTTCGTCACCATCCCCATCTCCGTGCAGAACCGCGTTCGCCCCGAAAAGGCTTTCGATGCGTTCTACAAGCTCTCCGATCCCGTCGCGCAGATCAAGTCCTACGTCGAACAGGTCATCCTCGGCCACGTTCCGAGCATGACGCTCGATGAAGTCTTCGCCTCGCAATCCAGCATCGCATTAGCCGTGAAACAGGAACTCGACTCGGACATGTCCGCCTTCGGCTATGAGATCGTCAACGTTCTCGTCACCGACATCGTGCCCGATGCTAAGGTCAAGTCCGCTATGAACGACATCAACGCTGCGCAGCGTGAGCAGGTTGCCGCCAGCGCCCGTGGCGAGGCCGACAAGATTCTCGTCGTCAAGAAAGCCGAAGCCGAGGCCGAAAGCAAGGCGCTGCAGGGGCAGGGAATTGCCAACCAGCGCAAGGCTATCGTCGAAGGCCTGCAGTCCTCCATCGAGCAGTTCCAGAAGGCCGTCGAAGGCACCACGTCGCGCGACGTCATGCAGCTGGTCCTGGTCACCCAGTACTTCGACACCCTCAAAAGCATCGGCGAAAGCGACAAGACCAACACACTGTTCTTGACGCACTCGCCGGGCGCGGTGCGCGAAGTCTCCGACGAGATTCTCAACTCCATGCTGGTCGCGCAGAACGCGAAGAGCTGAAGATTGGCTTCCAGACTTGCGGACGACCTAACACTGTGGCCCGCCTTGGGAGACGCGAGAGATTTATCCGAAGTCTGGAACATAAATCAATTTTGTAACAGGGCACGACTTTAGTCGCGCCGAATCGGATAGAAAATGCGGGGGCTTTAGCCCCTGAGGCTGTTTGGCGATTTCCTTGTTCCAGTCTCTAGTCTAGTTTCTGAATACGTTCAATGAAGACCGTGTCATTCTGAGAACCCGCGCGTTCGGGGCCCCGTCGCGTTGCGATGGGGTAAGCGGGGCGAAGAATCTGCTTTTGGCGCATCCGACTTATCCAGCCAAACTTGAAAGACGCCACACCCGGATGCCCGGCAATGAAAAGCGACCCATCGCCGAATCCTCGCCCCATGTGATACGTTGGCGTGTTCACACCGTTGCCGGTTCAACGAGCAGCGGAACGAGGGACGATGACCCCCGCGGGCGTCTCCCTCGAAGGAGTCGCAATGCACTGGACCAGCAAGTTCGTACGCCTCACGATATCCCTGTCTTTTGCGGCTGCCGCGTTCGCCGCGATCGGTCAGACGTCACCCACCTCACAATCTACCCAACAGCCCGACGGTCCCGAATGGTGGCGTCACGCCGTTATTTACGAGATCTATCCGCGCAGCTTCCAGGACTCCGACGGCGACGGCATTGGGGATATCAAAGGCATCACTGCGCGCCTCGACTATCTCCATGAGCTCGGCATCGACGCCATCTGGATCACGCCTATGTATCCCTCGCCCGGCGTTGACTACGGCTACGACATCTCTGACTACACCGCCATTGATCCGACCTACGGCACCATGGCCGACTTCGACAATCTCGTCGCCGAAGCCAAGAAACGCGACATCCGCGTCCTGATGGACTACGTGATCAACCACACCTCCGACCAGCATCCCTGGTTCCTTGAGTCGCACTCCTCGCGCACCAATCCCAAACGCGACTGGTATGTCTGGCACGACGGCAAGGCGCAGACCGCAACGGATAAAGGTAAGCCGCCGAATAACTGGCAATCGTGGTTTGGCGGTTCGGCCTGGCAGTGGGACGACAAGACCCGCCAGTACTACTACCACTATTTCTATGTGCAGCAGCCCGACCTGAATTGGCGCAATCCTGAAGTCAAGGATGCGATGTACGGTGTGTTGGACTTCTGGATGAAGCGCGGTGTCGCCGGCTTCCGCATCGACGCCGTCTCGCGCCTGTTCGAAGACCCGAATCTCCACGATGATCCTTATGTGCCTGGTCGCAATGCGTATGGCGATCGCAACATTAAGCATCTCTATACCGACGATCTGCCGCAAGTGCACGACATCCTCAAGGAGTTGCGCCGCGTCGTCGACAAATACCCCGACAACCCCGTGCTTGTGACGGAAGCCGACGAGCCCAACATCCAGGCCCTTGCCAAGATGTACGGCAACAGTGACGAAGTGCAGCTGCCCATGGACTTTCAAATCGCGGATGTCAACGAGCTCTCCGCGTCGCGTTTCCGCGATCTATTCAATCAGGTCGAAAACAATCCCGCCCACGGCCAGCCCGAGTTCTTCTTCTCCAACCACGATCAGCCGCGCCAGTGGGACCGCTACGGCGACGGCGAACATAACGACCAGATCGCCAAGCTGATGGCCGTCCTTGAACTTGCCACCCGCGGCACGCCGCAGATGTACTACGGCGAAGAGCTTGGCATGCGCACTACCGATCCCGCGCGCATCGAGGACGTGCATGATCCCATCGGCAAGCGCGGCTGGCCCAAAGAGAAAGGCCGCGACGGCGAGCGCACCCCCATGCAGTGGAGCGCATCATCGGATGCCGGCTTCACTGCCAACGCCAAGCCGTGGCTTCCCATCCCTTCGTCTGCATCCACCTATAACGTTGACGCCGAAAGCAAAGACCCCAACTCCATCTTCAACACCTACAAACGCCTGCTCGCCCTGCGCCGATCCGATCCCGCGCTCCGCGACGGCACCCAGGAGTCGATCAATAACGACGATCCCAACGTCTTTGCCTTTGTTCGCCGTTCAGCCAACCGCACCGTCCTCGTCGCGTTGAATATGAGCGCGCATCCGCATACCGTGGCGTTCCACCTTTCCTCCATGGGTATCGCCGGCAACAAGCTCACTCCGCTCGTCAGCACTCCTCGGCAAAAAGAGGAATCCATCCCGCTCGATCATGTGGCGCTGGCCCCGTTTGGCGCACTCGTCGCAGCGGTCGACTAGGAGCGTGTCCACACGATTTTGCAATTAAGCCTCTGAACTTGGGTGCCCCGGCCCCGTTTTTGGGACCCGGGAAAGCATAAAACCACACAGACACGGCGCTCGATTGCCGTCGGAGCAAGGCGCTCTCGATCGCCCTGCAAAATGTGTTAGTTTGACTTGCGTCAAATCGCTGCCGAATCCACGAGCAGCGAAGCAGGGTGCGGTTTCAGTCGCGTGTTGCAGGCTCGGACATGCCCTCTGGTTCGTGCCCTCGGACGAGGAGACCGCAATGCACCGGACCAGAAACATCGCAGTTCCCGCCGCGGCCATGCTGTTCGCAGCCGCAGCGGTCTTCGCGGCAGGACAAGTTGCCTCCGCGCAATCCCAACCCAAAATCAGCGAGCGCGACTGGTGGAAGAACGCCGTGATCTATGAGATCTACCCGCGTAGTTTCCAGGATTCAAATGGCGACGGCATCGGCGATCTGAACGGAATCACCCAGCGCCTCGACTACCTCAAAGAACTCGGCGTCGACGCCATCTGGCTCTCGCCCATCTACCCGTCGCCACAGGTTGACTTCGGCTACGACATCTCCGATTACGAAAATATCGATCCGCAATACGGCACCCTCGCCGACTTCGACCACCTCGTCGCCGAGGCCAACAAACGACATATCCGCATCCTCATGGACATGGTGATGAACCACACCTCCGACAAGCACAAGTGGTTCCTCGAATCACGCTCCTCGCGCACCAACCCCTACCGCGACTGGTATATGTGGCACGACGGCAAGGGGCAAACCGCAACTGACAAAGGCGACGTGCCGAATAACTGGCAATCGGACTTTGGAGGATCGGCTTGGCAGTGGGACGAGAAGACGCGCCAGTACTACTACCACAAGTTCTATATTCAGCAGCCAGACGTGAACTGGGACAACCCCAAGATCCACAAGGCGTTCAAAGACATCGTCGGCTTTTGGCTTAAGCGCGGTGTTGGCGGATTCCGCTTCGACGCCATCACTACGCTCTTCGAAGACCCGCAAATGCGTGACGAAGATCTGGTGCTGGACAAGGACGGAAAGACAGTCCTCGATCCCACTGGCAAGCCCCGACTGAACGATACGCGCACCAACAACCTGCCAGGCACCCACGACGTCATGCAGGAGTTCCGCGCCTACACGGACACTTTCAACCTGGCCAAGTATCCCGGCACGCGTGTGCTGATCGGCGAAACCTATCTGCCCAACATCGCAGAGTTGGCCAAGCAGTATGGACCCCCAGGCAAGCCCGAATTCCACCTGCCGATGGATACACAGGTCGGCTTCATCAACAAGCTCGATGTAGCTCAGTTCCGCGCCAAACTAAATGATGTGGAGACGGGCATCAACGGCAACATCCCGCTCCTGGTCTTCGACAATCACGACAACCCGCGTCTCGATGCCCGCTATGGTGACGGGGTCCACGACACCGACATTCAACGCGTTATCTCCACCATGCTCTTCGCCAGCCGTGGAGCCGCTCTCTTTTATTACGGCGACGAAATCGGCATGAAAACCACCCCGCCAGCACGCAAGGAAGACGTGAAGGACCCCGTCGGCATCGCCTATTGGCCCTTCTACAAAGGCCGAGACGGCGAGCGCACCCCCATGCAATGGGACGCAGCGCCGAATGCTGGCTTCACCACCGATTCAGCCAAACCGTGGCTGCCCGTCCCAGCCGACTCGACCACCATCAACGTCAAGGCCGAAGAGGCTGGCCCGGACTCCCTTTTCACCTGGTACCAGACCCTGATCCGCCTCAAGAAGACTAACCCCGCTTTCGCCACGGGCTCCGAGAGCATGCTCGATGCCGACAACCCGAACGTCCTGAGCTGGCTGCGCAAAGGGCCCGACCAGGTCTCTGTCGTGGTGTCGGTCAACTTTAAGGCGGAGCCGCAGTCGGTCAGCCTGTCTGTGCACGGGGCAGGCGCAAATCTGAAAACCCTGCTGAAAACCCCCGGCGCACGCGACCCCGTTTCTCTTCAGCAGATCCAACTGGGTCCCTACGGCGTCTACATCGGAGAAGTGCTCCCCTAGCTTCTCGCGGGTGAGGCGGCTTCGGCTGTCGGCAACCGCCTCACTCCTCAATCGCTCCCCGCGTCCTGTCCCAGCGGAACCGTCGTCTCGACCTCCGCCTCGCGTAGCCGCGCCAGCGTCTTCCTGTAGAACCATGCCGCGGCCAGTCCGCCCGCCAGCGCTGAAGCCACCGCAAAAAAGCCCACTCTCATCCAGCCTCTACTGGAGTCGCCGTCTAGCCGGTGACATTCGGCCATCTTAGACTCGCTCTCGTTCGCCATCCGCTTAGCTCCCGGTTCAATACCCTGCCGGGTTGAAAAACCTCTCGCCCGTCGTCACTTAGATGCACAATACGTCGATATGTCTACCGTCCCACATCATGAGAAAATATCAAATATTGTATTTGCATTCTTCTCAATCTATAGTAAGGTGTAGATATTCCGGTTAGGAGCTTACTCTCCAACCCGGAAGTAGTTTGCGTCACTGGCCTCCCGGCACGAACAGCTTTTACCGTTCGTGCCGCCTTTTTTTGCCCAAAATACCCCTCTGCATTGCTCACACCTTTCGAATAACTGCTCCGCTGCCTTCTTCCTTTTTGCTCTCCCTGCTAGGCTTAAACTGTCTCTCGGAGTCGAACAGTCATGAACCGGACAACGTATCGCCTGACCTTTGCTTTAACCGCCTTCGCCCTCACCGCCGCCAGCTATGCGCAGTGGTCAAACCCGGCTGACGAGATTCCTGCTTACCACCCTGCCGCGCCTCTCAAAGTCAGCGCCCTGCCGCCCATCCTCGCTGGCTCCAAACTCACCGGTGAGAACTTCCGCTATCCCTGGCAGGTCCACGTCTATCAGCAGGCAGTCAAAATTGGCAATGTCATCTATCAGTTGCCCTGCAACTGCCGCTGCGATCGCGCCCTGGGCCACACCAGCCTGCGTAGCTGCTACGAGGGCTTGCATGGAACCGAGTGCTCCACCTGCGCTCAGGAAGCCTTCTACGCCTATCGCCTGACCAAGGCCGGCAAGACCCCCGCTGAGATCCGCGCCGGCATCGCCCGCCATGAGTACGAGAGCATCGACCTCGAAAAGCAGTAGAGAACTGCGTCGCGTCCGAAGCATCAGCCGATCGATGCCGTGCCAATACTGGAAAACGACCGCACCCAACCCTCCGGCCGCCTTCGCCACCTGCGGTCCCGGGTCGCCGTAGATCTCGAATCCATCCACTGTGCAGACCGCCGCAAGTTTTGGAACCCACTCCTGCACGACGGGTCCCACAAAGTGGGCCTCCACGGCACCGGCATTCACATAGGTCTCCACCAGCCGGAATCGATTGCCATCCGCGCTCGAGAACCACTCATAGCCCAGCGTGCCGGGCTCCGCTTTGCTGCCCTCTGTCATCGCGTGTGCAATGCTCTTGAACGCATCGAGGTTTGCCTTCATTGATCGTGAAGTTAACGTCAGCCGCACCACTTGCTTCACCACTTCCGACCTCCCTTTCAGCCCTGATGCCAAGGCATCTTGCCACCGTATCACCGCAGTCCGCAACGGCTGAAATCGAAATTGACGTAAAATAGGAGATGCAGCACGAGCCAGTTGGCCCGTGCTCGCACCTGGCCGCGTTTGCCCTCGAATCTTTGGTTGGGCGTCGTTAAGCCGGGGTCCCCGACGACAGGTCTTCGTCGCTGGGGTGTCAAATGGGGGCGTCACGGTTTCGACGGGATCGATTGCGGCATGGGAGGCATGTCGGGGTGTGGGCACCCGTAATCGCCTGCAAAACTAAAGTTGCCAACGATAATCTGGCACTTGCAGCTTAATTAACTAAGCTGCCGTCTTTCGCGGTTTCGCCTATGGGCTGCGAGCAAGACGTCATTCAGTAGGCTGGCGGTTGCTGCTCGGTCCGTGTTGCAGCCGCAAGATCATCGGACTAGTTTCATGCGCATCTTGTCCGTTCTGAGCGCCGTGAAGCGAAACCAATCGGAATCGGACACAGCATGGACTCTCCCGGCTGACAGCGATTTCGGACGCGGGTTCGACTCCCGCCGCCTCCACCAAATCTATCTCATTTAATTCTATGAACTTATGCCGTTGAATGCGGCAGAAGCTCTGGCTATTTTGTTACTTTGTTACATAGGCTCGCTTTTCACCATGGTGTCGGTTTACAACGAGCGGCGCTGCTGTCAATACTTCCGGTCCCAGATTCCGGCTCAGTTAGGATATGATGCGGGAGAAGTCAATAAGCGCTCTATCGGTCACTTCACTACGGGCCGAGATGGAGCCAGCCCTTCCGCTTGAATCAAGAGTCGCGGATGCGCGATCTTCGAGGATCACGAGTTGTGATCCTCATTTCTAGATGAGCAGACCCCTATTCAACCATGGGAATCGATCTTAATTATGGCCAGCTTCTGATTAGGGCACACAAGAGCGGCGTGTCTTTCAAAAACATGGCCACTCTCGGACGCCAGCGGCTTCTCGGAGATCGCGACGTGCTTGTGTCTCTTTTGCGCAGAACTGGCTATGACGTATCCGTCGATCTAGCGCGCAAACTTCGAGATCCTTCGACCGAATACGCCGAGGAATTCTTTCGTCTGCTTGGGGCTGAGAAGATCAGCGCAATTGACTTTAGCGACTTTGAGGGTGCGCAGATACTGCACGACATGAACAAGCCAATTCCAGATAGCCTGATTGACTCCTTCGATCTAATTCTGGATGGTGGAACGCTCGAGCACATCTTCGATCTCCCCACCAGTCTGCAGAACGCCGCACAGATGGTCCGACCCGGTGGATGGTTTATCTCTCTCACGCAGACGAACAATTTTTGCGGTCACGGTTTTTATCAGTTTTCCCCAGAGCTTTTCTACCGCTTCTTCTGTCCCGATAACGGCTATAAAACTGAGGAATGCCTCATTTGGGAAGATATTCCGCGCTCAGTTTTTTTTCGAGTCCCTGATCCAGACGCCGTACAAACCCGAATCAATCTTACCTCGAAGTTTGGTACGCACATGATGGTGCAGGCCAGGAGAATAGGTCAAATTGATCGAGATTTTGTGCCTCAGCAAAGTGATTACGTCCGCTTTTGGAATCAGCAACCTGTAACTTCCGACCAGCTCAAAAACTCGGGCCTGACAGGCTTGGCAAAGCTGCGATCAACTCTCAGGAGTATCCCCCCCCTGCGCTCCTTCGTCCTTTTTACGCGCAAACTGCTTCTCACAAAGACACGCCGCGCACTCGCAGAGAGTCGCGACCTTCGCATCAAGCGCAACTCGCGAGGATTATTAACCCCTCTTCTCAACCTGCGCGTCATCCGTTAATGCGCATCTCGTTGCCTAACCCGCAGAGCGATAGCCCTTTAACTTGGAGTGCCAGCTAATGAAGGTCTTGGTTACGGGCGGCGCAGGGTATGTTGGCTCGCACGCAGTGAGAGAATTGTTGGCAGCTGGCCATGATGTAGTCATCTATGACGACCTATCGACGGGACACCGAGAGTTCGCCTCGGGTTTTCCTTTGATTGTCGGCAACATAGCTGACTATCAGCTCGTCATGAAATCTCTTGAGGGCGTTGATGCGGTGATGCATTTTGCCGCATCTGCCTATGTTGGGGAGTCAATTAAGAATCCACGCAAGTATTTCCACAACAATGTCGAATCCGCGCTGGTACTACTCGACGCGATTTTGGCCAGCCATGTTCGGTTCTTTGTTCTTTCATCAACATGTGCGGTGTATGGCACCCCGCACCAACTTCCAATTGCAGAGTTCTTCCCCAGAGAGCCTATTAATCCCTATGGGGTGACCAAGTTGTTTTTGGAGCATGCCCTCTCAGCCTACCGCGACTCGCATGGCCTGCGTTCCGTTTGTCTCCGCTACTTCAACGCGGCTGGGGCTCACATTGCTGGCGGCATTGGCGAATTTCATGATCCAGAGCCGCACTTGATTCCCCTCGCGATACGGGCCACCCTGGGGATAGGCCCGCCGCTCGTCATCTTTGGCAATGACTTGCCTACCGACGATGGGACCTGCGTTCGAGACTACATCCACGTATCCGACCTCGGATTAGCCCACGTGAAGGCGCTTGACTATCTTGCCGGAGGTGGCCAGTCTATCTCTCTTAATCTCGGTACGGGCAAAGGAACCTCGATAGGCGATCTGATATCCGCATTGAAGAATGTCACCGGGCTAGATGTTCCTCATCAGTTTGGACGCCGTCGGCAAGGAGATCCCCCCGTGCTTTTTGCCGATGGAACCATGGCCGCAAGAATCCTTCAATGGACGCCTCAATTTGATTTGGAGTCGATTCTTCGCACGGCGTGGATCTGGGAGACACAAGGCTTGCCCCGCCTGATTTCTTCATTCCCCCAAGGCTCTTGATTCGTGCGGTCCGATGACTTTCTACCGAGCTAGACCTGTAAGTTCCTATTTGATTCATAGCTGAATTGGATTCAAGACCGCGCTCTGCTCCAGAGTTCCCGTTTGAGGTGTTTATGCCCCGCGCATTTCCTCCATCTCCTCATCGAGATATACAGATCTTGAAGGCTATTTGCTATTTTTCGCTGACGCGAATGCACTTGTGACCGATTCTTTGGTCCACCTTGGAATGCATGCTTTCACGATTTTTGCGATAGAGATATCCTTCGAAAACCAATGGCTAAAAGGCGTCCTCCGCAAATTCCTCCAATAGGTCACTCGATAGGGATGGCGATAGCCAAAATGCCAAGGTTTTGCTGAACCAGAATAGTGAATGATAATCGGTTTTTCTATGGCAAGGGCCAAGTCTCCTGGCGGGAAGGACGAAGCGTAGGGTCCAATCCCAATTTCGAAGTAAAAACTCTGCACGTTGAATTTAGGATGAATCTCCTTCCATTGACCGTTCACTACTGAATTCAGGCCGCACTGGTCGGCGAACTGAATTGCCCAAGGCTTCTGCCGTACGACGTCGATGACCCGTTCCTTGACATGTTGAGAGCGCCACTTGTCTAAGTTGATGAGCATCACACCGGCATTGAAGTATCTAGCTCCATTAGACATTCCCAAATCGGGGTGTGCAACGAATCCGGGCGTGTTCGCTGCGGCGAGGTAGTAATCATCTAGATCGATGTCATAAAGTTCTCGAATTGCCCCATTTACTACGATGTCAGCATCCAAATACAGCGCTTTCGAAAGCCGAAGCTTCTCTGGGATAAAAAGACGATAATAGGTCTCACGTGTAAGGTGGTGAGGCGTAGCGAGGTCAGCGATATCTCGATCCGAGATCTTCACGTCAACTAAGTCGGAGGCGTATTGCGAGGTAATGGTCTGCAGTCGTTTCCATGTCTCCGGTTCGATATCTTCATTGATCACAAAAACACGGATGTGCTCTTGACGATTGTGATCGAGGAGCGAACAGATTGCCACGCCGAGGTGCTCTACGTAGCTCGTATTGGAAGCAAAAATTACATCCATATCGACGGTTCGTTCTCTCTGTTGTTATATGAGAGTCCTAATTCGCACCTTCAGTGTGCGGGCTAGGATCGAGATTCCTTCCCAAACTGACTTACTTCTCAACGACGCAGAGGAAAAGGAAAAAGCGACTTGGCAATCATTGCCAGTGCCTTGTGTTGCGATTTGACCATTGGGCAGAGCACGACGACCCATGACCAGTATGAGATGAGCGTGGCGTAGGCGGAGCCGAGAATTCCGAAATGGGGAATCAGAATGAGATTCATGATCAAATTGATCACCGCAGCGATCACTTGGAAAGTGAACATCATCTTTGTGCGGTTCTCAAGCAGCATCCAGTTCGACCAGGCGCACCCGATAGCCATTGGCACGCCGCTCCAAATCAGAACGCTCAGTACGCTCGAGGCCCCGCCATACGTAGATCCATAGAGGAGATGCACGACCGGCCCAGACAGAAAAGTCATCACCAGGGCGATCGATACGGAGAGCATGGTGAGCACGTTGTAGAGTTTTTGTAATCTCGTGTAATAGAGATTCTCATCCTGCTTCTTGCCCTCGATCAGTAGTGGGAAGGCAGAGCCAGCGATCCCAACCGGGATGAAATACCAGATCTCACTGATTCTCGTTGCTGCTGAATAGATGCCAACCTGCTTGTCGTTCAGCATCTGACCAATCATAACCTGATCGACCCGCATCGCGATCATGATGGAAATGCCGCTCAGAACCAGCGGCCAACTGTCGGCAAGAATCCTCCGCATCAGATCGGTCCTGAAGCGCCAGTTCCAGACGGTTAGGCCATTCACCCTGTACATCACAACCAACAGCAGGCACCCCAATGCGATCTCTGCCAGGGCGGCCCAAGCAAAAGCAAGGAGCGAAGCCCTGTTCAAAATCAAGAGGACCCTGAGCAACGCCATTGTGAGAAAAGCGCTGTTGGTCGCGTAGACAGTGAATCTTGACTCGACCTTGGACTGAAAATACAGATCGATCACGTTGAGAGACTGGAAGATGAATTGGGCTGCCGAGAGACCTACCACGAGGATAGCGAGTGGCTCTCCACGACGCAGAATCGAGATGGCGGCAAGCACAATGCAGAAAGTGAGTGCTCCGCTTGCCAAGCGCAGCGCGAATGCAGTCCCCAGGACTTCATCCCGGTGCCCTGCTTCTTTCACCAGTTCACGTACAACGATGCCGTCCATTCCGAAGGTCGCTATAGCACCGAAGAGCGAAGTAAAAGCGATGGCATAGTTTAAGAGACCAAACCCTTCAGGCTTGAGATAACGCGCGACCCAAACTCCGACAACTAAACCGACGCCCATCCTGAGAATCTTGTCAAAGAAAATCCATGAGCTGTTCCCGAGAACAGCTTTCAGGTTCCGACGGCCAGCGAGCTTGGCTCGAACGAACTCAGTAACGTAGGCCATGATCAGAAACCTGAGGCCGCGCGTCGATCAAGCGGATGAACGAACACGGAGCAACGAGTTGGAGCAGTTCCTAGCCTTCTTTTATCCAACTCAGCAAAGCCTTCCCAAAAGGTGAAATGAGCAATTCGTGGGCCGCTTGGCAGCCAGTCTCTGCATTCGTATCGCTCTTTTGATCGGTTGCGCTAGACTATTATAAGCTGTTCCTCAGAACCCATCTACCATGCAGACGAACGCTTTGCAGACACCAGTGGCGCTTTTCATCTTCAGGAGACCCGACACCACACGGCGGGTTTTCGAGGCAATCAAGAAAGCACGACCGACGAGGCTCTTTTTGATCGCCGATGGCCCCCGGATGAACCGGGCAGGTGAAGCCGAACTCTGCCAAGAAGTGCGCCATATCGCCAGACAGGTTGACTGGCCTTGCGAAGTGGTTACGAACTTTTCCGATACCAATCTTGGCTGCCAGGAGCGAATGATTTCAGGCCTAAATTGGGTGTTCTCGCTGGCGGAGGAGGCGATCATTCTGGAGGACGACTGCCTGCCCGACTTGTCCTTTTTTCGGTTCTGTGCCGAATTACTGGAGAGATATCGTGAAGACGATAGAGTCACTTCCATTTCCGGCACTAATCTCGTTTCCAAATATGTCAAGACCGATGCGAGCTATTTCTTCTCACAACTGGGCGGCAATTGGGGATGGGCTACCTGGAGTTCTGAATGGCAAAAGTTTGACAGATACATAGAAGACTGGCCCGCTCTTAAAGCCGAACAAATGTTGTCTGAAGTATTCGATGATCGAAAAGCCATCGCATACTGGGAGAACATCTTCGATTTGATGCATCAAAGAAAGGGTCCAAGTGCCTGGGATTTTCAATGGCTCTACTGCCACTTGAAGAACAATACGCTTACAGTCATCCCGCGAGTCAATCTGGTCACTAATATAGGCTTCGGCATTGCTGGAACACACACAATGACCGCCGATAGTCGGCTGACCCCTCCGAGTGAAACGATTAGCTTCCCTCTTAGACATCCGTCAGGTTTTTTCCCCCTTCGCAGCGCTGATCGTCGAATTCAGACCCAGACTTATTTCTCGGTTTTTCGACGGTTCCTAAGAACATTTCACTTGGTCATATCGAGATTGAAGTCGCAAACAACGCAGTAAGCCATCTGAGCGTGCACATGATGCCTGCATTCGAGAGATGAAGAACGTTCTATCGGACATTGGTTGACAATGAGAGTAAGTCTTCCACTAAGAATTGCGCTTAGGATCGTTCGGACGCCCGGCCGGTTGGCGGAGAGCGTCGAACAGCATTACATGAAGAAGCTCTGTCTGGTAGGTGATGGAGCCTGCTTGCACCCAGGAAGTCGCATCTGGAACAACCAGGAGCGGAAAGATGTGATTCAGATAGGCCGCCAAAGCCATATATGTGGTCAACTTCTCGTATTTGGGCATGGCGGAAAGATAAGTATAGGTGACAATTGCTTTATCGGAGAGGGTAGCCGTATCTGGTCTGCAGACTCTATCACGGTTGGTGATAGAGTCTTGATTTCGCACGGCGTGAATATCCATGACTGCAACTCACACTCTCTTTCCGCGGCCGCCCGATATGTTCACTTTAACCAGATCTTCTCCTCAGGTCATCCGCCTGTACTTGATGATGTGCCCTCGGCTCCCATCGTGGTTGAAGACGATGTGTGGATCGGATTCAACTGCACAATTCTCAAAGGCGTGACGATCGGGCGTGGCGCCGTGATCGGAGCCGGTTCGTTCGTGACCAAGAGTATTGAAGCGTATGCAATCGTCGTCGGTTCCCCGGCTCGGCAGATTGGAGTCGCAAACCCGTAGCGGATTCACGAGATCTTTCTGGCGCGCGTGTTTTGATGGGAGGCACACTTCCAATGACCGCGGGGTTCCGGTGGAGTGATCCTCCGGGTAGTGCCGGTACAATTCAAACCAGGATCAAGTGGCGCCCCCAAAGGAACCCAGATGTTGTTTTCAGTAATCAGTCGAGCCGTCGCAAATCTTCGCTCCATCGAGGAGCGCTCGAAAAAGATACAAGAAGCCCTCGGCAGAATTGAGAATCGCCAGGTGCGGGATCTACCGGCTGCAGATATTCGCGGTTCAGAATTCCGTGTTTTTTCTCAGTGGGGAGAAGACGGTATCCTGCAGCATCTTCTTCGCCACGTGCCAATCTCAAAGAAGGTGTTCGTTGAGTTTGGCGTCGAGAACTACACAGAGTGCAACACTCGATTCCTGCTGATGAACGGAAACTGGGCTGGCCTGGTGATTGATGGGAGCTCGAAAAACATCGATTCCATCCGACAAGACGATATCTACTGGCGCTACAACCTGAAGGCGCAATGCGCGTTCATCACCAGGGAGAATATCAACGACCTGATTCGCCAGAATGGTATCGCGGGCGAAATCGGCCTGCTCTCGATCGACATTGATGGCAATGATTACTGGGTGTGGGAAGCCATTAACGCTGTCGACCCAAGCATCGTAGTTATGGAATACAATTCGCGCTTTGGACCGGAGCGCGCCGTCACCGTCCCTTACGATCGCTCCTTTGTCAGATCCGTCAAGCATTACTCGACTATCTACTATGGCGCATCTCTTGCAGCACTTTGTCTTCTCGGAAAGCGCAAGGGATATGCCTTTGTGGGATCAAACACAGCAGGGAACAACGCATTCTTTGTCAAGAACGAATTACGGCCAAGCGAACTACCGGAGCTCGCGCCTGCTCAAGGATATGTTCAGCTGCAATTCCGTGAGTGCCGAGATGCAGCAGGTGTGCTGACCTTCGCGAGCAGAACAGCAGAAGAGACAATTCTTAAAGACCTTCCTCTTGTAGAGGTTTCTTGATGCAGGCATCTACGATACTTGTGACTGGTGCAAACGGTTTTTTGGGTCGAAATGTGGCGCTGTTATCATCGCATCGTGGTTATCGAGTCATTGGTATCGGGCACGGTGAATGGTCGCGCAACGATTGGGAAAAGTGGGGATTGAGTCAGTGGAGATCCTGTGACCTGACCTTGGATGCGTTGCGGGGATACGTCGAGATTTCGGAGGCGATTATCCATTGTGCCGGTGGTGGCCTGGTTTCTTTTTCCACGGCTTATCCAATAGCCGACTTTGAGCGCACAGTCGTTACTACCGCACATGTTCTCGAGTCAATTCGTCAAACTAATCCATCTTGTCGGGTAGTTTATCCTTCCAGTGCCAGCGTGTATGGTAACGCGAAAGAAGTACCCATTGGTGAAGAATGTCGAACCCAGCCTATTTCGCAGTATGGCGTCCATAAACTGATGGCAGAACTTATGGTCAATTCATACGCCAAGCAGTTTGGCGTGCCCGCTGCCATCGTGCGCCTCTTCTCCCTTTACGGCTGCGGACTGAGAAAACAGTTGCTCTGGGATGCGTGTTGCACCTTCGCCAAAGGGGATCGCACATTCATGGGAACAGGCTCTGAAGTACGCGATTGGTTGCATATTCAGGATGCGGCAGAGCTCCTCGTCACCGCGGTGGAGCATGCAAGCATTGCATGCCCAATTGTTAACGGTGGGAGTGGTGTTGGCACCAGCGTTAGAGAGCTGCTCGCACATCTTGTGTGGAGTTTCTCAGGGACGAAGTTAGAAATCGAATTTTCTGGCGCGAGGAGAGAAGGCGACCCGAGTCAGTATGTAGCGAACATCAATGCGGCCAAAGCATGGGGTTGGAGTCCAAAACTATCTCTGATGGAAGGCATCGCTGAGTACGCAACCTGGTGGAAGAGCAAGCCGTGAGCCAAAACACGCGCATTGGGTTTGTGCTTCCGACGGATCCTTGGCTTGGCGGAAAGAACTATCTGCGCAACCTGCTCGCGGCCATCTCTACTCTCTCTCAGAACGAGATCACGCCTATTATCTTTGCCGGAACACGTCAACTCAGCATTTCCGCCGACTTTCCTGGGACACAGATTGTCACCACTCGCACCCTTGATCGGAAGTCGCCTTTTTGGCTAACGAGAAAGGTATTTGCCAAAGTGGCCAAGAAAGACTTAGTGCTGATCCACGATTTGCAGCGTCAGGGAATCTCTGTTCTTTCTCATTCAGTTTCGCTGGGGAATCAGTCCACCATCAAGACCATCGGATGGATCCCGGATTTCCAACATGTCCATTTGCCCGAGTTCTTTACGGCTGAGGAACGGGCTCGGCGCGATCGAGAATACGCAGAAATCTGTGCATGGTATGACAAAGTGATCGTAAGTAGCGAGTGCGCGGGAGCTGACCTGCGAGCGTTCTCGCCACAATTTGCTCATAAAGCAGAACTCCTCCGGTTTGTGGCTAATCCGATACCCCTGTCCGATTGCACAAGCCTTACAGAACTTCGGCGGATTTACAGCTTCAAGGAGCCGTATTTCATTCTCCCGAATCAATTCTGGGCGCATAAGAACCACAGAGTCGTGATCACAGCCCTCCAGATCCTTAAGAAGCGATGCAGGTCGGCGCTCGTACTCGCCACCGGTTCGCCAAAGGACCACCGTAATCCCGCGTTCTTCTCTTCCCTCATTCAGTATGCCAAGGACTTAAATGTTGAGGATTCCTTCAGAGTGCTCGGGCAGATCCCATTCGAACACCTTGGAGGTCTTCTCCGTGACGCAATCGCGCTCATCAACCCCTCCAAGTTTGAAGGATGGAGCACTAGCGTTGAAGAGGCCAAGTCAACAGGTAAACAAGTCATCCTATCTGACATTCCCGTCCACAAGGAGCAGGCTCCGGAACGAGGCCTGTACTTTTCAGCCGATGACCCCGAAGCTCTAGCCGAATTCATGGCAGCTAGCGCAGACAGATTCGACAAGAGTGCAGATACGGATTTTCAGCTTCGGGCAAGAGGGTCAGTACCCTTGCGGCTAAAGGCATTCGCTCAGACTTATCTTGCGATCGTACATAGAACCTTAGAAAAGACTGACCGCTGGCAAGGGCAAGCCTGACCGGGGAGTGAAGCTAGACCTTCACAAACCGCTGCGCCGGATCCCATTGATAAAAAGAGGCCGGATGCATGCTTGTTCAGTCGATCCACTCGCAATGGAGCCAAGATATGGACAGGGATAAAATGTGCCATCATTCAGAATGGCGGGAGGTGGACTCGATGAACAACCATCAAAATTGCAGCCAATTGGAGTATTTGGCTGCATCTCTGTAGCTCCTGAAGCGTGGGCGCTATTGTTGAGCACGGTGCAGGGCGACCTTGTAGGCTCATGACCGACACCGGTTAGCACTCGATTATCGATGATACGGGTCGCACAGGCTGTGCTGCTCGTAATCCAGATACGTCCATCCTTTGAATCGTCTGGAACGCTATTGTTGTGGACAAAATTGTTGTTCGTCGGTCCAGAACCCAATCCGTTAATTAATATGTTTGCCCTGGAATTATTCCAAAGGATGTTTTGATCGATTTCGAAACCACTGCTGTTATTGTCAATCACGATTCCGGACATAGCCAAAGAAGAAGCGCCCAGCTTAAGATTCGGGGCAGTATCGTGGATCCAATTGTGATGAATTCTCGTTCCAGATGCGGTTTGACTGCAGCAGGCATAGATCTGTCCGCCGTCTCGACTCAGTCGCATCGCGTTATAGAGGTTGTTATAACTTATGTTTTGGTTCCGAGGACCATTCAGAAGAATTGCTTGACGGCCCACGTCGTGAATTGTGTTGTATTGAATCGTATTGCCGTTTCCGTCTAGGTCGATCCCAGAATCATAATCTCCTATATAGTCGATGTTCTGTATTAGGTTATTGGTAATCACGTTATTGCTGCCTTCAAGTGCGATCCCCGCACCCGCACTAAAGGAAATAGTGCTGTTCTGCAGCCTATTTCCGCTACCGCTAATCACGATCCCTGAATCGGCTTCATGTACTAGGAGTGTGCTGAAATTGCCGTCCCCTGAATCGTCTGGGGCAGGGGGAAGAGAGCTAAAATGCGAGACGTATTGAGCGTCGATTGAGTCGAGCGTATTGTCCGAGCTTGCCTGGTCCATCACTATGGTGCAGGCAAAAAGTTTGATGTCGCGGATTGTCACATTGGACTTGCCGCGCAGGTCGAACCCATATTGGCGGCTTTTATAACGAACATCGAGGGTGTCCGGATCGACTCTTCCGGGCGCCATGAAATACAAGACACGCGAGGTGGAGTCGTAGAACCATTCACGCTCGACATCCAGCGCACTCAGCGTGCCAAATAGATAGTACAAGCCGCCAGGCTGAGGACAGATCGCGGTGCAGGTGCCAATTTCCACGTTAATTGTAAGTTGGCCTGTCGCTGACGCCGCGACCGTGCCAGTTTCGTGTCCAAAAGGATCGTTGCCGCTCCAAAGGTGAATCTTTGCGCCTGTCCAGTTGATTGACGGAAGAGTTGGGTCACTGATGTGGTCCCGATCTGTGCCCGCGTTCGCCGTAGCCCAGTTCACATGGAACAAATCGTTCCCGTTGGGCCACCTTGCCTCAGTCATCATGTCCCTTCCAACAAAGATCTGATTTGTATCATCCGTTTTGAGATTGACGTTTGTCTTATAGGTAGATCCTTGATAGAGAGTCCATCCACCGACTGGATCGGAACCGTCTACTACGACCGCCTCGTGGTTGAAAGCCAAAATGGTAACCCCCGAGTTGGGTGTTACGGTCTCACGATATGTCCCGGCCCTTATCGCACAGGTTGATCCGCTGGGTACGCTCGTAGTGCAGCGCTGAATCGTCAAAAACGGTTGATCCATGGTCCCGGGATTGGAGTTGTTCCCGTCGGGCCCGACAAAGAATGTATTGGTGCCGATTGAGGCACTCACCGATAAGGTTGCAGCGCTGCTCGTTGCCGTTCCGAATTTATTGGAGACGATGACCGAGAACGTCGCGCCGGAATCTCCAGGCTGAACCGCCGGCGTCAAGAAAGAAGACTGCGTTGCTCCCGGGATCGTCTCCCCATTTTTCATCCACTGATAAGTGAGAGGAGCAAAACCTGAAGCCGCGACCACAAATAGAGCCGATTGCCCCGTGACTGCCAACTGGTTCGATGGCTGCCCACTGATTGACGGGGGAACATGGCAATTCACCTGAAATCCACAGCCAACCATCCCTGAAATTCCAGCGAGCAAGGCCAACAAGGTCAGGAGCGAAAATTGGCGCATGAAGTGACCTCAGGGGATGACCTTGCCACGCCCTCAAGCCGAGTGAACGCAGCGGTTTCTATTTGGAATTCGATCAATTGAGTTTAGCATCGTCCAGTCCGCGGTGGAGCCAACCGAAAGGGGTCTTACATCCAGTAAAATAGACTATACCGTATGAAGATCCTGGTGGCTGCCGGACATGTTCCATCTCCTTCGGTGAGGCATGCAGCGGCCAAGACGAGCTTTCATGTGTGCAAATTCCTCGCAGAACGCAATGAGTTGCACCTCCTCGCGTTCTCGACAAGGGAGGGACTCGCCGGTTTCCACAAGGACGACTTGGAGATATTCCGCTCATGGAAGATGATTCCGATCGACAATCGCGACAGGCTTTTGGGAGCGTTGTCGGCTCCCACCCTTCCGTTGGCCATTGCGGCGAGAAACTCTCGGCGCTATCGGAACGATTTGCACCATCTACTTGGCGACCTCGATTTCGACTCGGTGGTGCTCGACCATACGGCGATGTTCCAATACGCTCGCTGCTTGCCCAAATCCTTGGTAACCGTTGGCAATGCTCACGACATCGTCACACAAAACTGGTCAAGGCGCATGGAGACAGCAAGAACTCGTTTGGCCCGAATCCTGCTCCGCATTGAAGCTGATCGAATGCGATCATGGGAGCAGCAAGCGTTCGAGAAGCTCGATTGTGTGCTCGTACCCAGCGAGAAGGACAAGAAGCTTCTGCTGGATATGCAGCCCCATGCGACCGCTCTTGTGATTGATCCATGGGTTTCAGGAGCTGGCGAGGGAGTTCGTCTAGAGCCCGAGCCAGGTGCGCTCCTGTACTGGGGCGCGATGAATCGGGCAGAAAACATTGACGCAGCCCGTTGGGCCGCCATTGAAGTCTTGCCAAAAATCAGGCACGCAGTTCCCCATGCAAAGCTTTATATAGCCGGGAATCACGGTGAAGTACTAGCGAAGGAGTTTTCGGATCGAACGGATATTCGGATCACCGGTTTTGTTGAGGATATTCAAAGCTTAATGGAGCGTATGAGTGTAGCCCTATTGCCCCTGCGGCAGGGCGCTGGCATCAAAGTCAAGACGCTCGAGTGCATGGCAGCGGGGCTGCCCGTGGTTACGACTTCTGTGGGGGAAGAAGGTGTTGGTGGGATCCATGGGGTGCACTATCAAGTGGCCGAGGGCGCCGATCAGCTGGCGGCCTACACAATCCAACTTCTACAAGATCAGGTGGAAGCCAGACGTATGGGTCAGCGAGCGGCAGAGTTCATACGCCAGCGCCAGAATTTCGCAGGACGTATGGCGCAGGTGGAACGCTTCGTAGAGAGGCGCGTCGACGAAGTCAGGAGGATTTCGCGAAAGTGATAAAAATGAGTCTGAATTGCTCGAAGGCCCTTTCGGTTCGCGTTCACTACTTGTCGAGATGGAGTATTTGCCGTTCTTGACCTATCTATGGTGCCGTCTTGTCGAAGCCACTGACCGCTAGCATCGTCCTTTACAATCACGCCGTCGGCGACGTACGTAACCTATTTGAGGCGCTCGCCGGAGATCCGGCCCTGTCAGAATGGGTAGTTGTCGACAACGGCAGATCCGAAGAGGCGTGCGCATTTGCCAATCGACTCGGTGCCCGATGCATCAGTCCGGATCGGAATCGCGGCTTTGGGACAGGCCACAACATTGCATTTCGCTCCCTCGCTTCCGCATCGCCATATCATCTCATCGTTAATCCTGACGTGTCCTTCAAATCCGGTGCTCTCGTGGAATTAGCAAATGTGATGGACGCACTTCCAGAAGTTGGTGTGGTGATGCCACGTATTCTTTACCCCGATGGCTCAATGCAGTATCTGTGTAAGTTGATACCGTCACCGGTTGACCTTTTTCTGCGCCGCTTCGGTTCTCGCCAATGGAATCGGTTATTTCGCGATCGGATGGACCAATATGAGATGAAGTTTCTCGACTATTCCCGAGCTGCGTATGTCCCCGTTCTCTCAGGTTGCTTTATGTTTGCACGCCGCTCCATCCTCGATGCCGTCGGCGGATTCGATGAACGATTCTTCCTTTACATGGAAGATGTGGATCTGTGCCGTCGTGCGGGGTCCATATCCCGCCTGCTATTCTGGCCCTGGCTCACTGTTACTCACGGACACACTAAAGGTTCTTATAGGAGTGCTCACTTGCTCAGTCTTCACGTGCGTTCCGCGATTGCATATTTCAATAAATGGGGTTGGATTAGGGATGCCGATCGGATTGCGAGAAACAGGATCGAACTCACTGAGGTTTGCATTGATCCAACGAGTGTTAAGACCGATGTGCTTAGAGCAGGCCTTGATTGAGCGTCACGTATACTCAAATTCGACGTGTGCAGAGGGATTCAGATGTTAATTCGATCGCGCGCGCCGCTGCGACTTGGTTTGGCGGGCGGCGGCACGGATGTATCTCCATATTGTGACGAATTCGGCGGAGCCATTCTGAACGCCACCATTGGGCTTTACGCGTATGCTTCCATAGAATCGAACAATGACGGTTTTGTCCGGTTCATTTCATGCGACCAGTCCTTGATGGCCGAATATCCTGCCAGCCGGGAGATCCAACCCGATGACTGTCTGGATCTATTGAAGTTTGTCCATAATTACGCAGTGGAGAGATTCAATGCCGGGCGTCCATTGAGCCTGCAACTCACGACGCGTGTGGACGTGCCCGCAGGGTCAGGATTGGGTGGATCTTCGACTCTCGTTGTTGCAGCATTGAAGGCCTATGCTGAGTGGCTAAGCTACCCCATCGACGATTATGATCTCGCGCAGACTGCGTACGTGATCGAGCGGGAAACAGCGGGGCTGCAAGGAGGACGGCAGGATCAATACGCTGCCGCCTTTGGCGGTTTCAACTTCATGGAGTTCGGTCAGAACGGGCGAGTGCTCGTGAATCCACTGCGCATTAAGGAGAGCGTCATTTCAGAATTAGAGGCGTCTCTTCTCCTCTTTTACTCTGGCGCTTCGCGTGTATCGGCTTCTATTATCGCGGAACAGGCGCGGAACGTTACGACACGAAATTCTGAAGCAATCGAAGCCATGCATGAAATCAAGCAGGAGGCTCTGCGGATGAAGGAGGCATTGCTACGAGGAGACTTTCAACTTCTCCACGACGTCCTGCGCAAGAGCTGGGGGGCAAAGAAGCGCATGGCGAGCCGAATCGTCAGCGAAAAGATCGAGATCCTCTACGAAAAGGCTCTCACTGCGGGTGCCTATTGCGCAAGAATTTCCGGCGCTGGCGGCGGAGGCTTCATGATGTTTCTCACTGATCCGATGCGAAAGGACAAAGTCGCCTCCGAGCTGCAAGATTTTGAAGACTCCGGCATCGTGTACGGATGCCACTTTACTGGAGTTGGCGCGCAGGCGTGGAAGGTGAAGTAGGTGCCGGATTAATAACGGTCGGAGCGGACGCGATAGGCGCAGAAAAATGGGTTGAATCGGGGACTTGAATGGAAGCTATCATCCTTGCCGGAGGATTTGGAACGCGCTTGCGTTCGCGTTTGACGGACCTGCCAAAGGCGATGGCGCCGATAGCAGGTCGGCCATTCCTTGAATTCCTTCTCGACAGGCTTGTTGCGGCTGGCGCGAGTCGGGTAATTCTTTCCGTCGGCCACCTGCGGCAAATCATTCTCGATCGAATACCTCTCGACTATCGCGGAATACAGATTAAGTTTGCAATCGAACAATCTCCTCTCGGCACCGGAGGGGCAATCCGACACGCGATGAGAGAGGTCCAAGAGCCTTCAGTACTGGTGATGAACGGCGATACTTACGTAGACGTGGATTTGGCGGGGATGGTCAAAAAGCACAGAATCGAACGCAGCATAATGACAATCGCTGTTACGTATGTCGATGATGCAGCGCGCTACGGAGGAGTGATAATCCAAGATGGGAAGGTGATCGGCTTCGCAGAAAAGGGCAAGTTTGGTCCCAGTTGGATCAATGCTGGCACGTACGTCCTTTCTAGCGATTTCCCGTGGCCGGCTTCGTTGCCCACACGTTTCTCCTTCGAAGAGGATGTGATGGTGCCTCTTGTGGCGGAAATTCGGCCCGCGGCGTTTCCCTACGCCGGCTGTTTCCTCGACATTGGAGTGCCGGAAGACTTGGATCGGGCAGAGACAGCACTGCCTCAACTCAGATGAACCCGAACGGTGCCTATGGCGCGCCCACCGTCGCAAATTCAAAGTGATGCCGATGACTGCGCAAACTCAGCCCGTACTCGAACGTCAATTCGTGATGCAGAGTCCGGTGATTCGTCGGTATACAAGCCTGTTCATGCATCTCGTTGTAGGGTTTGTCTTGCTGGTGCCGCTGAACAATTCCTTTGAACTCGTCGCATTGATGCAGCGCCAGCTTCGGACGAGCTCCGAAGTTCTGACTCCCCTTTATATCAAAGCGATCAAGGACTTGTTTCTCGTGCTGTCTTTGGGTCTTGCATTGCTCACCACAATCCAACGGCCATCCTGCGCGCGCATCTGGCTGAGCCGCCCCTTTTTCTCGCGAACGTATTCCTGGTGCTGGTCGTGATCGAATCGATCCACTCGATCACGTATCTTCCGGCTGACGTCATTCTCATGGGCGTAAGGGGATATTGGACGATCCTCTTTCTCTACATCGGTGCACTCTTTCACGAAATCAATGAGTTTAGGTTGTATAGAGCCTTGCGAGTAGTTTTCGTTCTCCATATTGCACTGCAGGCGCTTCAATTGGTGACGGATGTCGGCTACTCAGTGTATGGAGAACACCGCAGCCCTGGACTATTCGTCAATCCATCGACCGCGTCTGCCTTTGCGCTGATCTTGTACCATTTGGGCCGCCAGTATCACAGCCGCATTGTATGTATTGCATCGATCCTGTCCTTAGTGGTCTCTAACAGCAGTGCTGGACTTTTGGCATTCTTGCTCTATTGTCTGATCCAAATGCCAAAGCGGTTCCGACACAAGCTCTTCATGTATCCCATCTATGCCACCTTGATCCTAGTAGCGGGCACACTTCTTGTCATCAACATTGGCGTAGTTACGGGAAGAGGTGAAGGCTTCTACATCTCTCTGTTCTCCCGAGTCGACATTCTCAAGACAGCGTTATCCGACTGGAATCTCTATCTCTTTGGGGGCGGTATGGGCATCGCAACATCGCAGGCCCTCACCTCGGGCTTCGCAGACGCCATTATTCCCGATAACACGCTTGTAGAAACCCTTTACAACATGGGCATCTTTTCTTCTCTGGTTCTGCTGGCGTTCATTCTTTCATCTCTCCGCCATTTCGAAGATAAGCTCTTGCCGATCGTCTTCATCTGCTTCTCGATGACGAACGTCATGTTCGAGATGAACCCGTTTATCCAGATTGTCCTGATTCTCATGGGATCGAGGATTGGGAGGGAGCTACAGCTGGCGAAGTCTGTTTCCCAGACTGTTCTTTCCGGACGTGTAGAGCCTGGGTTTACCCACTGATAGTGATTTTCCGGATTCTTGGACGCGACAATCGATGTGCTTGTGGCGGCGAGGTCCTCACGATCTCTATGAGCTGCAGTTGTGCCGTGGGCTCAAAGGGCTGGCACGGTTCTTGTTCCTGGCTTTTCTCCCTTCGTACAGAATCAAGAGAGGCGGCCACCGGTTAGGAAGAGTCATGGCATTCGGTCTCGTGTGCGTGTTCAGAGATGTACTTATCCGGACCTTGACCGAATCCAACTAAATCCCTTAGGATTTTGCTGGCAGTCTTGATTTCTCAGAAACATCCTGGCATTCCCTGCGCGGAGCGTGGATGGTTGGCCAGCTTCGTAAGTACGGCAAGATTGATCGGGGGCATTCCAGATGCGAATTGTAAAGTTCGTCTGTCCGACAAAACTAAGTTACGCTCGACGCAGGCTATCCATGCCTAACCCCCGGATTCTAGATGTAGGCTGCGGGAACAATTCACCCTCCGTCACGAGACATTGGTTTCCGGATTGTGACTATACTGGTGTGGATATCCAACGGTACAACATTGACGAGCATGACGATGCCGCGATGAATCGCTTCTTTCTGGTCGGAGCGGACGGTTCAGGGTATGACTCGATTCCTGACGGCGACTATGACTTTGTTGTTCTTCATCATGTAATTGAACATATGCACAACCCTATGTCAATTCTGACCGCGCTTTGCCGAAAACTCAAGCCGGGAGGATATATATGGATAGCCTTTCCATCGCTACGGAGCTTGTCGTTACCTTCGGCCGCAGAGGGGACGCTGCAATTCTGCGATGACAATTCACACATCTATCTTCCCGACATTAGAGAGGTATCAAATACTTTGCTGGCGAGCGGCATAACAGTTCTACACGCGGGAAGAACGAGAGACCTCGTGAGGATGCTAATTGGTATTATCGTGTTACCGTGGGCTTTGATTAGACAAGCCCTTACTGGAAAACTGTCAGCAATGGGATTGTGGTATCTTCTCGGCTTTGAAGATCACGTCGTCGGACGTCGGAGTTTGCGAGAAGAGAGGATCGCAGGGTAGATTTCCGGTCCAGAGGAAACGGATCGGGCAGGGAACTAAGCTCTCGGAGTACACAGAACTTCCTCAGTTATTCAAGCTCCAATTCAATCGATGCAGAAATGAAGGACAGCGATTGCGACGGGCTCTCTGGCTGGCGGGATGGTTGCGAGAGTATTCGCGGCTCTGCCCAGTTGATGATTGCTGAAGTCGACAAAACGCCCGCTTCGCATTTCGTCAATCGCGAGAGCGTGCACGGGGACCTTTTGGGCCTCGCAGTCTGCGGTAGGCTGCTATCGAGATGCGTGCAAGCTTCTCTCCGCCTATGCGATATGCCAGATAAGTGCCCAGAATCTTGCAGTAGTAGATTCCCTGGAGAATATAGCGGCCGTGTTTCAGCTCTTGGTTGACTCGGACGATCTCCGTTGCGATTCTCAGAAAATTGCGAAAGTTCGTGGTCATCCCGCCTTCCGGCGCAAAGGCGACGACAGAATTCATAAAAACCGGCGCGACGCGCGCCATACTCCGAAAGACCACCTTGCTGTCTGCCGCCAATGGATAGGCGGTATCGAATGGACTGTCGCCGGAAAGTAAGGCCCTTCGATGGAAGACGCCCTGATGATGCGGTATCATCGGCCTGCCTCCGCGCCATCTACCCGCCATCTCGGACCACGGATGGTTCAAGAGTTCGATGTTGTTGTAGTCAGGATCAGTGACCTGAACCTTCCCGTAGATGATTTCCGTGCTTTGGTCGACGCTGGCCGCCACCAGCGCGAAGCGAGCGAAGACATCCTCGTCCGCAAGCAGGTCGCCAGCGCCTAAAAAGAGTACCCACTCACCCCTGACCAATTTGCAGGCCTTGTTGAAGGCATCGTATATCCCCCGATCCGGCTCACTTATCCAGCGCACCAAGCGCGGATCGAGTGAGGTGAGCAGGTCGACCGTTCTATCCTTGGATGCGCCGTCTGTGACCACTAACTCGTACGCTGTGAATGTCTGTTTAAGAACACTCGCGATGGTTAGTTCGAGAGCATGGGCGACGTTATAGGTTGCTATGACGATAGAGACAAGAGGAGGTTTCTCGTTTGTGCCACCTGTTGGTGAAACGTCGTTTTCGGTCAATCTCGATCCTTGACTGGCGCCCGTTATAATCTTGACCTCAGATTGAGAATAATGGTCGATTGTGCACTTCAGATGCTGGCGGACGACTCACCGCTTGCCGGCCTTCTAAAAGACAGGGCATTGCGTAGAAGCCTCAGTTTGCCATCCGTCTCGGAATCGCTCCGCATTTTTTCGTACCCGGCTATGACCAGGGCCACGAGTACTCCCAGGAAAAAGGCTGCCACAGTCGCCCCAACGACAATCAGCGCGCGTTTTGGAGATGAGCGGCGATCAGGAGGAACCGCGGCATCGATAACCTGAATCATCGCTCCCTGCTTTGCCTCATCTAGTTTGGCAAGTTCGAATTGACGTGCCAAGATGTCAAAGATCGTTTCGTAATACTTCACGTCTCGCAGTTTGCGGAGATATTCAAGCCCAGCTTCAGGCACTCTCCCGTTGGGCACAATCAGGCTGCCATCGGAACCAATCTCAGAGCCACCTAGTTTGGCCAGTTGCACCCGCAGGCCGGCCAATTCTTGTTGGGTTTGAAGAAGCTGCGCATTCGCGGCGGTGGCATAGGTCTGCATCGACTGGATCTCCACTTCTTTCGCTGCGACCTGCGCTCTTAGCGAAGCAGCCGCCTCAATGAGTGCACGCGCCTGGCTATCAAGCTGAATTAGTCCCGTCTTCAGTTGCGTTTCCTTCAGCGACTCTTCGGCGTCAGCGAGATTGTTCTTGGCCTGCTCCAGTTGGCGTTCGAAGAACAGCCTTCGTTGTGATGCCTCTGTGATCGCGAGATGTTCTGACAGGTTTCGGAATTGATCGACATATCCATTGGCCAGTTCGGCAGCGCGATTAGCGTCACTGTCTTTCACTGAGATGTGAATCAGCCCGTCTTTCGCATTTCCGTCGACTTTTGCACTCGCTTCAAAATCTCGGCGGGCATCAGAAAGATAGCGCTCATGAAATTCCTTCATCAGGCCGAACTTGTTGACCATTGCATCTTCGATAGTCCGGCTCCTGAGCATGGCGACATACATGTCGTTGGGATTCTTCAGACCCAAAGTACTTCCTGCTAAAGCAGCCATGCCCCCAAGGTTTCCGAGTTGAGATGTTAGAGCCGCACCTACCGAAGAGCTTTGCTGGGGAGGCAATAGGGTCACGGTTGCGGTGTAGCTCTTTGGCAAAATGAGCGAAATGATCAACGCCAAGATCGCAAAAATGCCGGTGGTCCAAATGACGATGAGTTTTCGTTCCGCCAGAACGGTGAGAACTTCGATCAGAGAAATCTCGTCGACCTCTCTCTTCTCTATTCCTGATGCGCGCGTCTCAGCGGATGAGACTGCTCGTGCCTGCTTTTCGGCGGTTGTTGTGTCAGTGGCCATCAACCTGTACCAGTTCAGGAATCTGCACTTCCTTCTATTCATTCTACAGTTCAAAGCTCGCGCAGCTGCTGGATTTCAGCCGAATCCGCATCCGTTCTTCAACTATCGCTGAGGCCGTATGCTGGTCAGGATGAACACCATCACATTGCCGCGCAGGACGCGGATGATGTTTCCCGTCCCGGCCTTGCTTAATGCGGATAGAGTTGCGTTCATGTGATGCCGGTGAGCATACGGCTCTGCGTATCTTCGTGGCCTAGGCATCGCGGTCCTCAGCAGGGCGTCGGCGCTTCTGGTTCGGGAGTTGCCGGAGATGAGGGCCAAAGATGCTGAGCAAAACAGGATCGAGCCCAAGGATAAGGCGGGTATCGTATCCTGCTTGGTCAGATATTCGATGCTGCGGAGGATCTCCGAATAAATGCACAGATCCTCTACACTGAGCGGAGAAGAAACCCGTTGCGGCTTCGATTTTTTGTACTCGATTTGTAAGAGTGCATAAAATCGCGAGCGGGAAGGTGATTTTTTGCCAACTCGATCTTTTGTTCCCTGATAATAGATTTTGGGACCCTGTGTAAATTCACATGTCTTAGAAAATATTGATAGTTAATGAGTTATTCCATGGAAGAGTGGGATGACTCTCTCTGCCTCCACCAGTTTTCTCGACAGTCCCTGATCGGTTATTCGTTGTAGAGACCGATGAGCGCTCTTTGTGCGCATTCTAGATATGCGCGTTCTGGAGTCGATCCAAGAAACCCCAAAGCGTCAACAAGCGTGCTTGTCTCGAACGGATACTAAATTTGAAGGCGCAGATCAAGCAGACTGGCGCTTTAGGTATGATTGGGAGCAGATTAGCGAAACCCCAACCGATCGCAAGGACTATTTTGGCAAAGGTAGCTTTGATCACCGGCATCACCGGACAAGACGGGGCCTATTTGGCCGAACTTCTGCTCAGCAAAGGCTACGAGGTCCACGGCATCAAACGGCGCAGCTCGTTACTCAACACCGATCGCATCGACCATCTCTACCAGGACCCGCATGTCGGAGACGGACGTTTCGTCCTTCACTATGGAGATCTCTCTGACTCCTGCAGCCTCCTGCGTGTAATCCAAAAGGTCCAGCCCGACGAAATCTACAACCTCGGCGCACAGAGCCACGTCAAAGTCTCGTTCGAACAGCCCGAGTACACGGGCAACGTCGATGGATTGGGGACCCTTCGCATGCTGGAGGCTGTCAGGATTCTCGGCTTAGAAAAGCAAACGCGCTTCTATCAGGCTTCTACCTCCGAGTTGTATGGCCTCGTCCAGCAAGTTCCCCAAACTGAGAAGACCCCGTTTTACCCGCGTTCGCCGTACGCGGTCGCCAAACTGTATGCATTCTGGATCACGGTGAACTACCGCGAAGCCTATGGGATCTATGCGTGCAACGGAATCCTCTTCAATCATGAGTCCCCCGTTCGAGGCGAAACCTTCGTGACACGTAAGATCACTCGGGCGCTCGCTCGAATCAAGTTGGGGCTACAGGACAAGCTGTATCTGGGAAATCTGGATTCCCTGCGCGATTGGGGCCACGCACGGGATTATGTGGAGATGCAATGGCGGATGCTGCAGCAGGAAGCACCGGAGGATTTCGTCATCGCTACGGGGATTCAGCATAGCGTCAAGGAGTTCGTGACTTTGGCTGCCTCGATCATCGGTATCAATCTCAGTTGGCACGGGACGGGCATAGAAGAAATCGCAGTCGACCAGCGAGGTGCAACTATCGTCGCTGTTGACCCAAGATATTTCCGGCCTACTGAGGTAGAGACTCTACTGGGTGACCCTTCCTATGCACACAAACGCTTGGGATGGAAGCCGACAGTTAGCTTCGAGCATCTGGTCAAGGAAATGATTGAGGGTGACTTGGTCCTCGCAAAGCGGGACCAGCTGGTCAAACAACACGGATTCGATGCGTATGAGTACAACGAGTAGCCCTCCCCTTCCCGGAGCACGGGTCTATGTGGCCGGACACCGTGGACTCGCGGGCTCGGCCATCATGCAAAGGCTCATCCGCGATGGATGCCAAAGCATTATCACCCGTTCGCATTCCGAACTCGATCTCACGGATCAGGCGGCCGTGGATCGTTTTTTCGAGCAAGAGCGCCCAGAGTATGTATTCCTCGCCGCGGCCAAAGTCGGTGGCATTCTCGCCAACAATACCTACCCCGCGGAATTCATCGTCGACAACCTCGCCATCCAGACCAATGTCATCCAAGCTGCTTACAAGTACAGCGTCAAACGTCTGCTCTTTCTCGGTTCGAGCTGTATTTATCCGCGCGATTGTCCGCAACCAATCCGCGAAGAATACATGCTGACTGGTCCTCTTGAGCCAACTAATCGGCCTTATGCAGTCGCCAAGATTGCCGGCATTGAGACATGCTGGGCTTTCAATAGGCAGTACAAGACCCAATATATCGCCGCGATGCCGACAAATCTCTACGGCCCCAACGACAACTACGACTTGTCAACTTCGCACGTTCTTCCCGCCTTGCTGCGCAAGATGCACGAAGCGAAGATCAACGGCTCAGCGGAAGTCGTAGTTTGGGGAACCGGCGCCCCGCGTCGCGAATTCCTCCACAGTGAGGACATGGCGGATGCCTGCGTGTTTCTGATGAACCTTCCAGACGATCGATTGAACGCCGTTACAAATTCTGAAATGCAGGCTCCTTTGTTCAACGTTGGTTGTGGCGAAGATCTTAAGATTGCCAAACTGGCCGAAACAATTCGAGAGATCGTCGGATTCAAAGGCAAGATGACTTTCGATCTGTCCAAGCCCGAGGGAACACCCCAAAAGCTGCTCGACGTGAGTCGCATGAGCGAACTCGGGTGGAAAGCTCGTATTTCGCTGCGCACAGGAATTGAATCTGTCTATCGTGAGCTGCTCGCCACGGGAGTCTTGAGAGCGGATTAGACGTGTTCTTCCGCGGAAGAATCGATGGCCTCTATCTGTTGGTGTATTGCTATCATATGAGTCAAAGGTGCTCTTTATGAACAAAGGCGAGATGCAGGATTTCTCCGCTGTTTTCGCGAAGTCAATCGACGAGCATCTGAAAGCGATTGAACTCCTCCAATCAGAGATCCCGCTTCTTCAACGTATAGCCGAGCGGATGAGCCAGGCGATTTTAGACGGCAAGAAAATCCTCTGGTGTGGAAACGGCGGGAGCGCAGCGGATGCCCAGCATCTGGCGGCAGAACTTGTCGGCAGATTCCTTCAGAATCGACGTGCTTTGCCCTCTCTAGCGCTCTCGACCAATACTTCGGTGCTTACAGCGATTGGCAATGATTTTGGCTATGAGCAAGTGTTTGCACGCCAGGTAGAAGCTCTGTGCAGTCCTGGGGATGTGGTCGTTGGCATTTCAACGTCCGGCAGTAGCAGGAATGTCTGCCTGGCTTTGGAAATCGGCCGGAAAATGGGAGCATTCACTGTCGCGATGACGGGTCTGAGAAATGGCATCTTGAACGAAATTGCTCACGAAACTCTTCAGATCCCCTCAACTGAAACACCTCGGATTCAGGAAGGGCATATCCTCTGCGGGCATATGCTGTGCGACTATATCGAGAGATCTGTTTGTGCAGCCGGCCCTGTCCGTCCCGAAATAGGCGTTCTCTAAGGAACGCCGTTATTGCCAAGCTACGGCAGACTCTCCCGGCTCTATTCCCCAGGCCTGGCCGACGTCCCCGAAAAATCGAACGTCGAAAATTGCCGGTTCTCGCCGTTGATTTCGGCGCGCAATTCGTGCCACAGCTCGTTCGGTATCTTCAAGAACACTTCAACCACATTGGGATCGAACTGTGTCCCTGAACAGCGCAGGATCTCCTGTCGCGCATCGTCAAAACTCCGCGCCTTGCGGTACGGCCTGTCGCTCGTGATCGCGTCCATCGCATCCGCAACTGCAAAAATTCGCGCCCCGATCGGAATCTCATTTCCACGTAGCCGGCTCGGATACCCGTTGCCGTCATAGTGCTCCTGGTGCGTGTAGACGATCGCCGCTGCCTCGCTCAGGAAGGGAATCTTGCGCAGGATGTGGTAACCCCGCGTGCAGTGATCCCGCATAACCTGCTCTTCTTCCGCTGTCAGCCGCCCCGGCTTGCGCAAAATCTCGTCGGGGATCGCCATCTTCCCAATGTCATGCAGAAACGCGCCGCGCGCAATAATCTTGATGTCGACAGGCGCAATCCCCATCGCCCGCGCCAGCGCAATCGTGTAGGCTGTCACCCGTTTCGAGTGCCCCTCGGTTTCCGAGTCTTTCAGATCCAGCGCATCGCCCAGCGCCTCCAGCGTTACGTCATAGGAGTGCTCCAGGTCTTCCATCGCCTGGCGCAGCATTTCGGTGCGCGCCCGCACCACCTGTTCCAGGTTTTGCTGGTAGTTGTGGCTCTCCTGCAGCGCCTGCCGATGGTCCAGCGCTCTTTGGACGGTAGCCACCAGGTGTTCGCGCTCGAACGGCTTCAGGAGGTAGTCATAAGCGCCGCGGCGCATCGAGTCGATCGCTACGCTGATGTCGTGAATCGCACTCACCATCACCACGGGCAGTTGCGGCTGGTCCGCGTGGATCCGCTCCAGAAGCGCAATCCCGTTTCCGTCCTGCATCACAATGTCGGTCAGAACCAGGTCGTATGGACCCTTTACCAGCATCTCTACGGCCTGCGAACCGCTCACCGCCAACTGCACGTCGTAACCCTGGCGCTGCAGCGTTGCGCCGATCATGGAACGTACCGGAGCTTCATCGTCCACAACCAGAACACGGGCTGGCCTGCGCGGTCGCACGCTCTCCTGGTCCTTCGAGTTGGTTGGCGCAGGCATTGCTGGGGCCGTTCTACCTAGGTTTGCCAGGTTCGATGCAAATCCCATTCCACTCCTACGTCCCGGCCATCCTTCGTCCATCGGCACTGCAAAACGATCGGAGCCGACTGAACAGGCCGGTGCAGTCGAGAAAAAGACTATGCCTATGGATCATGGCACGATCATAGCTCGTTCAAAGAAAACTGAAGAAGCCCATCCGGACTCAGGGATTGGTACTCGACGGCGGATTTGGCCGGTCACTCGAAATCCTGTCGTGCCTGCCGCTCTTTTCTATTGACGTAGGTCGAAATTACGCTACCCACCGGCCCAGCGCAAGCTTTTCGATCGAAAGTATCAAATTGCTAAATCAATTGGATCAGGACTGTCCAGTTCATCCGCACCACACAAAAGTCGTATGGACTTCCCAGCTGGAAAACAAGGTTGCCGTTCAGAAAACGACGGGCCGGCAGCCTGCGGAACGCGCGCGAGCCATTCGAAAACCGGGCGCTCAGTTCCGCACAGGTGCCTTCGCCCGGGCTCGCCGCGCCGCCACCCATCCCTCTTTGGTCATCTGCCTTGCCCGGGACACTGCCAGGGCTCCTGCCGGCACATCTTTCGTGATGCACGATCCCGCACCGACATAGGCGCCATCTTCAAGGTTCACCGGCGCCACCAGCGTGGAGTCGCTGCCCACAAAAGCATCTTGGCCGATCCGCGTCTTGTGCTTCTGGACCCCGTCGTAGTTGCAGGTAATCACGCCCGCCCCGATATTTGTCCTGGCCCCGATCTCGGAGTCCCCAAGGTACGCCAGGTGTCCCGCCTTCACACCCTCATGCAGCTTCGATTTCTTCACCTCGACGAAGTTGCCAATATGCACATTGGCGCCAATCTCGCACCCTGGCCGTAGCCGCGCAAAGGGTCCGATATCCGACCCATCTGCCACCGAGCTGTCGGCCAGCACGCAACTCTGCCGGATGATTACGTGCGCCCCGACCGTGCAGTTTTCGATTACGGAATATGAACGGATCGTCGTCTCTGCGCCCACCCGCGTCCGTCCCAGCAGCTGCACAAACGGCTCGATCACAGCGTCCGGCTCAATCTCCACTGCGGCGTCAATTACGCATGTCTCAGGTCGGAAGATCGTCACTCCCGCCGCCATCAGCCGGTTCGCCGTCGCCATGCGCATCGTAGCGTCCAATGCCACCAGCTCGGCAATGGTGTTCGCCCCAAGCACCTCGGCGGCATCCTCGACCTCCACTGCGGCCACTCGCTCCCCCGCCGCGCGCAGAACACCCGCCATGTCCGTCAGATACAGCTCGCCCTTGGGATTATTCGCTTTCAATTTCCCCAGATGCGCCTCCAGGACTGAAGTCTTGAAGGCATAAATTCCCGTATTGATCTCCCGCAGCGATTCTTGCTGGGGCGTCAACGCTTCCTGCTCGACAATCGCTTCCACTTCCGCCGACCCTGGGCTGCGCCGCACAATCCGTCCATAGCCCCTGGGATTCTCCGGCGACGCCGTCAGAATTGTCATCGCGGCGGCTTGCTTCTGATGGAAGCGCCACAGCCGCTCAATGGTTTCCGTCTGAATCAGCGGCACATCGCCTGAGAGCACCAGCACATTGTCGTAGCCCGCCACCGCGCCTAGCGTCGTCTGGATCGCGTGTCCCGTCCCCCGCTGTTCTGCCTGCTCCACAAACTGCGTCCCCAGATCCGCAACCGCAATCCGCACACGTTCCGCCTCGTGGCCAATCACAGTAAAGATATGCTGCGGATCCACAACCCGGCTGGCCGCGGCAATCACGTGACTCAGCAGCGGCTTGCCGCCTACTTCGTGCAGTACCTTGGGTCGTCGCGATTTCAGCCGGGTCCCTTTGCCCGCAGCCATGATCACTACAGCCAGCTCGGCGTCATTTGCCTGGCTGGCCGCTTGCTTCTTGCTCACTGCTTGTTCTCCTGCCCGCCCGGCTGCTGCGGCTGCGGAATCGTGATGTCAATCGGGTGAGCCGTGCCCAACTTCAGTTCGTCCAGCCCCGGCTTTATCTCCGGCCCGTTGCCCACCACCAGAACGGCAAGTTTGTCCGGATGCACGTACTTCTTAGCCGCCCCGTTCACGTCGGCCAGCGTCACTTTCTCCAACGCCGTCTTGTACGTTTCCAGGTAATTGGCAGGATATCCATAGAATTCCAGCCGCTCGCTCTCCGCCAGCACCTTGTCGCGCGTGTCGTAGCGGAACAGGAACGAGTTCAGAATGTTGTCCTTGGCCCGCTTCAACTCCTCGTCGGTGAAGGGCCTCTCGTTCGCGCCGGCAATCTCGGTCAGCGCTGCCTTGGTTGCGTCCACCGTCGACGCGCTCTTGGTCAGCACCATCACCCTGAACGTTCCAGGATGGTCGTAGCCGAAGCTCAGCCCGCCGCCCACTGCATACGCAAGCCCAAGCTCCGTACGCACCTTCTGGAAGAGCCGGCTCCCAAATCCGCCGCCAAGAATTTCGTTCATCACCGCCAGCGCCGGTACATCCGGATTGTGCCGGTCTGTGCCCAGTCCCACGATTTCAATGTTCGACTGGTTCACGTCCTCCTTGTTGATGAAGTAGAGAGTCTGGCTTGGATCGTGAAACACCTCGTGATGTGCGGGCAGGGGCCTCACCTTGGGCAGCGGCTCAAACGTCGCCCGCAGCTTGGCCTCCATGGCTGCCGGATCAAAGTCGCCGCTGATCGCGACAATCAGCTTGCCTTTCAATGTGCGGTCGTGCCACGCCTTCAGATCGGCCAGCGTCACTTTCCCAATCGTCGCCAACTCCGGCTGCCGCGTGTAAGGGCTGTCCGGCCCGTACACCAGCTTGGCTGCTTCGCGGTCGGCAATCTCGCTCTCGTCGTCGTTGCGCCGCACAATGCCCGTGGCTTCCTGCTGTTGCGCCAGTTGCAGCTTCTCCTCGTTGAACTTCGGATGAAACAGCAGGTCCATCGCCAGCGCGAACACCTGGTCGGAGTCGCCCTTCAGCGAATCCCACGACAGCGCCGTCGAATCCACGTCGCCCGCCGTCTCGATGTGCGCCGCCTTGGCCTCCAGCAGATCGTCCATCGCGTCGCCGTCCAGCTTCTCGGTGCCGCTGGTGCGCCAGGCCTGCCCGTAGAGGTCAATCATCCCCGTCTTGGCCGCGTCCTCGTCGCGCGATCCGCCCGGAATCAGCACCGATCCAGACACAAACGGCAGCTCATGATCCTCCTGCAGAAACAGCACGATGCCGTTCTTCAGCTCGATCCGCTTCGGCTGCTGCGGCTTGAAACGCATGCAGCGGCGGAATCGGAATCTTCTCCCACGGCTTGCTCTGCTGTGCCCTCGCCGCGAACGGCGCGAGCATACCAAGTGAAAGCCCCCCCACGATGGCCAGCCCAATCAACTGTCCACTGTTCACTCTTTTCTGATCCCTGACTCCCGACTTCTGATCTCTGCCGCTCATTCCGCGCCTCCCGCTTTTGCGTTGTTCGCAGGAGCCTCGGTCTCGATCTCCGCCGCTGGTTCGGTTCGCCGCAACAAACACCTGGTTGGCCACGCGCCGGATATCGGCCTTGGTCACCTTGTCCACCTGGTCCAGTTGCAGGAACAGTTCGCGCCAGTCGCCGTAGCGCGTCTGGTACTCCGCCAGCGCGTTGGCCAGCCCCTGGTTGTCGGCCAGGCCGCGCAGCAGGTCGGCGCGCGCGCGTGTCTTGTACATCTCCAGCTCCGCGTCGGTCACATCGGCCGTCTTCAGCTTGTCAATCTCTTTGTGGATCGCGTCGCGCATCTCGGTCCGGCGTGTGCCCGGGCAAGCGGAACTGCGTAGAACGCAAACAGGCTGGGATACTTGTCGCCGGGAAAGGGGCTGAAGCCCTCCGCCTCGGCCGCAATCTGCTGGTCGCGCACCAGGCTGCGATAGAGCCGCGAGACGCGCCCATTCGACATGATGTCCTGGATCGCGTCGTAGACCGCATCGTCCGGGTCGCGATAGCTCGGCCGGTGATAGCCCTCGATGTAGAACGGCTGCGTCTGCTCGCGAATGACCACCGACTTCTCCGCAAACTGCTTCGGCTCGACGGTCGTCATGTCTTCCGGCTTCGGCCCGCCGGGAACCTTGCTGAAGTACTTCTCCAGCATCGGCATCGACTTCCGCTGCCTTCACATCGCCCACCACCGCCACCACGATGTTCGAGCCCACGTAGTACTTCTTGTGGAAGGCCATGGCCTCGGTGGCCGTGATCTGGCTCACCTCGCTCGGCCAGCCGATGCCGCTGCGGCCGTAGTTGTGCGCCACGTAGGCGGTGGCCAGAAACTGCTCGACCAGCCGCCCGATCGGGGTTGGAGTCGGTGCGCATGCGCCGCTCTTCCATCACCACGTCGCGCTCCTTGTAGAACTCGCGCGGAACCGTATCCGCCAGCCGGCTCGCTCTCCAGCCACGCCCACAGCTCCAGCCGGTTCTCCGGCATCGACCAGAAGTACTTCGTCTCGTCCAGGCCGGTCTCCGCATTCAAGCCGTCCGCGCCGTTGCGCTCCGCCACTTCGGTGAACTGGTTGGGGATGACGTACTTGTCCGCCTCGGCCTGCGCGTCGACAAAGGCCTTCTTCAGCTCGGCCAGCTTCTGCGGGTCGCGGCCCACGGGCTTCAGATACTCGGCCTCGTAGGCGTCGTTGGCCGCTTCCACCTTGGCCAGCGCCACCTTCTCGGCCGCGTAGTCCGTGGTGCCGATCTGGCTCGTCCCCTTGAAGGCCAGGTGCTCGAACATGTGCGCCAGGCCGCTCTCGCCGGAGGGGTCGTTCACGTCGCCGGCATCGATAAACGTGGTGTAGCTGAAGACCGGCGCCTCCGGCCGCTCGCAGATGATCAGCGTCAGCCCGTTGGGCAGCACCTTGGTCGTGATCTTCTGCTCAAAGCTCTTCAGATCCGGGGTCCCCGCGGACAGGTCTCCGTCCGTGGGGTGTAGAACCGGGGTCCCCGCGGACAGGTCTCCGTCCGTGGGGTGTAGAACCGGGGTCCCCGCGGACAGGTCTCCGTCCGTGGGGTGGAGATCCTGGCCCAGGGCTCCTCGCCCTGCCGTTGCAGCCATCGCTACCGCCAGAAACACTCCCCAAAATCGGGAAAAGGTTTTGCTCTGCATTCCCACTCCTTCGGAGCCATGGCTCGGCTCCGCACTCTTCCAACCTATTGTTCCAGACCGGAACCGTCAAACCCGACCGATGCCGTCAAACGCCTGCTTCTGGGACGAACCATCGGTGTACTCCTTGCGTATATGGTTGAGACGGGTGAGGTCGCCATGCGCCGCTGGACGTTTCGTTTCCTTTTTTTGCTTCTCGCTCTCTTCGTCGTTGCATGCGGCGCCTTCTGGGTCCTCGAGATCTTTCCGCGCCACGGCTCGCACCCGCCGCTCCGGCTCGCCCACCAGACACTCGTCCTCCAGCACGCGCGCATCTACACCTCCCCCAGCAATCCCCCCATCGACGACGGCACCGTTGTCATCCGAGACGGCCTCATTGCTGCCGTCGGCCCCCAGGTCGCTATCCCGCCTGGCGCCACCCTCCTGCCTTGCGACCATTGCGTCGTTACGGCCGGCTTCTGGAATGCCCACGTCCACTTCACCGAGCCCAAGTGGAACCTCGCCGAGTGGAAGTCGGATGACCTGCTCAACGCACAGCTCGCCGACATGTTCCTCAGCCGCGGCTTCACTACCGTGATCGATACCGGCTCCGACCCCGCCGACACCTTCGCCATCCGCCGCCGCATCGAACACGTCCAGCTCAAAGGCCCCTACATCTACTCCTCCGGACACCGCCTCTATCCGCCCAACGGCATTCCTTTCTACATCAAAGAAAACTCGCCTGCTTGGCTCATCGCCATGTTGCCGCAACCCGCCACCCCTGACGCTGCCCGCCGCATCGTCCGCCGCAACATCGCCTCCGGCGCTGACATTACCAAGCTCTTCACCGGATCCTGGGTCCAGCGTGGCCAGGTCCTGCCCATGCCCCTCCCCATCGCCAGCGCTGCGGCCGACGAGAGCCATCTCAATGGCAAACTCGTCTTCGCCCACCCTTCCAATCTCGCCGGCATCCGCGTTGCCATCGATAGCGGCGTCGATGTGCTGGCGCACGCCGCCGACGACACCCGTGGCGTTGATGACGCCCTGCTCGCCGCCGCCGTCCGAAAAAACATGGCCATGATCCCGACCCTCAAGATGTTCACCACCACCGTCACCACGGACTTGCACTACATGGAACCCATCTGTGACGAAGTGAGCCGCTTCCATGCCCTCGGCGGCCAACTCATCTTCGGCACCGACGTCGGCTACATGACCGATTACTCCACCGACCGGGAATTCGTGGAGCTCGGCAAGAGCGCCCTCGATTGGAAAGACGTCCTCGCCATGCTTACCACCAACCCAGCTGCGCGCATGGGTGTCTCCAACGCCAAGGGAACCGTCACCACCGGCAAACTCGCCGACCTCACCATCCTCTCTGCCGATCCGGCCCTGGACCTCACCAATTTCGCCCGCGTCCAAATGGTCATTCGCTCCGGCCGCGTCATCTGGGAAAAATAATAGTTTTGCACTGCTGAAATCCCCAAAGAAATGGGCGCCCCGGCCCAACCTGACTTCTTATCCCACCCAACCTGACTTGTCATCCTGAGAACCCGCGTGCCTGGGGCCCCGCAAGCGATGCAATCGATTGTGGGGTGAGCGGGGCGAAGGATCTGCTTCTCGGGATGCTTCAATCTCTCCACAGAAATGGGTGCCCCGGGGACCCTCGCCTTTGGGGACCCGGGAAAACTGGATGTGTCCGAGCCGTCTCGAAATCCGCACGAAAATGGGTGCCCCAGCTCTCGCTTCTGAGACCTGGGAAACCACGAACTCCAATGGGCAGGTCTACCTGCCCCACCCACTCCCTTGCCCTATACTGGGAACTGCGCCTTGCGGCTTCCAGTCAACCCGGAAACCCGCATGGCCAGAGGTTTTTCCTTGGTTCAGGAGAGCAAGATCGCAACCCCCAAACGTCCCCGCATTCGCTCCACCACCGTCATCTGTGTGCGCCGCAATGGCTTGGTCGTCATGGCCGCCGATGGCCAGGTCACCCTCGGCGATCACGTGCTCAAGCATTCCGCCAAAAAGATTCGCCGCCTCTATCAGGACAAGATCCTCGCCGGCTTCGCTGGTTCCACCGCCGACGCCTTCTCGCTCTTCGCCCGCTTCGAGACCAAGCTCGAGCAGTACGCCGGCAACCTCAACCGCGCCGCCGTCGAGCTCGCCAAGGACTGGCGGACCGACAAGATGCTGCGCAACCTCGAAGCCCTGCTCGTCGTCGCCGACGCCGGCCAGACCTTTCTCATATCCGGCTCTGGCGACGTCATCGATCCCGACGAGCCCATCGCCGCCATCGGCTCCGGCGGCAGCTACGCCACCGCTGCCGCCCGCGCCCTCATGGACAACACCGAGCTCGGCGCCCGCGAGATCGCCGAAAAAGCAATGAAGATTGCCGGCGACATCTGCATCTATACCAATGACCGCGTCACCTTCGAAGAATTAAAGAGCTAGTTCCTGAAGAAGAAAAGAATGGCCATTTACCTGCCCGCATCCGCCGAAGAACAAGACCTCGCACTCGACGAGCTGACCCCCCGCGAAATCGTCGCCGAGCTCGACAAGCACGTCGTCGGTCAGAAGGCCGCCAAGCGCGCCGTCGCCATCGCGCTGCGCAACCGCCAGCGCCGCCAGAAGCTTCCGCCCGACCTCGCCGACGACATCATGCCCAAGAACATCATCATGATTGGGCCCACCGGCGTCGGCAAAACCGAGATCGCGCGCCGCCTCGCCAAGCTCACCAACTCGCCCTTCCTCAAGGTCGAAGCCTCCAAGTTTACCGAGGTCGGCTACGTCGGCCGCGACGTCGAATCCATGATCCGCGACCTGGTCGAAATCGCCATCGACATGGTCCGCGAAGAGCGCCTCGAAGAAGTCGAAGACCGCGCCGAGATGAACGCCGAAGAGCGCCTCCTCGACGTCCTCCTTCCGCCCGCGCCCCCTGCGCCTGTCGCGCCTGACGGCCCGCCTCTGCTGCCCGGCAACGACAGCCACCAGCGTTCCCGAGAAAAACTCCGCCAGCAATTCCGCGAAGGCAAGCTCGACGACCGCATGGTCGAGCTCGACGTCCGCGATCGCGGCACGCCCCAGTTCGGCATCATCTCCAATCAAAACCTCGAAGACATGGAGATGAACCTCAAAGACATGCTGCCCAACATCTTCGGCGGCGGCACCAAGAAACGCAAAATGCGGGTCGCGGACGCCTTCGACTACCTCGTCCAGGAAGAAGAAGGCCGCCTCATCGACATGGACCAGGTCAACCGCGTCGCCACCGAGCGCGTCGAATCCAGCGGCATCATCTTCCTCGACGAGATCGACAAGATCGCCGGTCGCGAAGGCTCCCACGGCCCCGACGTTTCGCGCGAAGGCGTGCAGCGCGACATCCTCCCCATCGTTGAAGGCACTACCGTTAACACCCGCTACGGTATGGTGCGGACCGACCACATCCTCTTCATCGCCGCCGGCGCCTTCCACGTCTCCAAGCCCAGCGACCTCATCCCCGAGCTCCAGGGCCGCTTCCCGCTGCGCGTCGAACTGCAGTCCCTCACCGTCGAAGACTTCCTCCGCATCCTCACTGAGCCCAAGTCGTCGCTCACCAAGCAGTACACCGCCCTGCTTGAGACTGAAGGCGTTCGCCTCGAGTTCCAGCCCGAGGCTCTGCGCGAAATGGCCGAGTTCGCCTTCCGCGTCAATGAAGCGACAGAGAACATCGGCGCCCGCCGCCTGCACACCATCATGGAGAAGGTGCTCGAAGACGTCAGCTTCCTCGCCCCCGACGTTGCCCGCCGCGCACCCGAAGGAGAACAGGCCACTGCTCTCTCCGAGGTCATCAAAAGCGAGTCCTCCACTCCGCTGCCCTATATGGAGCGCATGACCGCCTCCGGCCCCGAGAAGGTCTTCACCATCACCGCCGACTACGTCAAGCTGATGGTCGCCACCATCGTGAAGAACCAGGACCTCAGCCGCTACATCCTCTAGCTTTCTTCAACTTCAATCCGCGCGAACCAGGCTGCCCATCCTTGCGTAGCAGGGGTGGGGCAGCCACGCACCACGGATGGTCCGATCCCAGGGATCCTCGATCCGCATTGCAATCCCCGCGCCTCTTTGCTACCTTTTCCTCGTACCTCGGCAGTCCGCGCGCTTGAACGAACATAAGCGGACTCTACCTGCACTCTCCCGCTTCTGAGGGATCGTGGATGGAGGCGTATCGGAGCACTCCGGGAGAAGTGTGCCTGTGTCGCTGATCGTCTCACGCAGCCGTCTCTCCCTCGCCTTCACGCATCTCAACGCACAGGAGAGAGCCATGACTCAACCCGCTCAGCACCACGGCATCAACTACATCGAATTCACCACAACCGATGTGCAGAAGAGCCAGAGCTTTTACGAAAGGGCCTTCGGCTGGAACTTCCAGAGCTTCGGCCCCGACTACATCAGTTTCGACAAAGCAAGCGCCGGCGTCGATGGCGGATTCCGCCGCGGCGAACCGGGTCAAAGTGCGCCCAACCCCGCCGCCCCCCTCATCGTTCTCTACTCTCAGGATCTGAAGCTCACCGAACAGGCAGTTCTCGCTGCCGGCGGTGAAATCGCCGTAGCAACCTTCGCGTTTCCCGGCGGCCGCCGGTTCCACTTCAGCGATGGTGCAGGAAATGTTCTTGCGGTCTGGTCAGAATAGACCGGGTGGAAAGCGGGGTCCCCAACGGCCGGTCCTCGTCGTTGGGGTGCCAGCGAACCCACCACCTTCGCCGCGTGGTTGGCCCCACCGCAGGCGCCCGTGCCCCGTCCTTTCCGATTTCTTCTGCGGAAAGGGTGGGAAAGCACGAACCTCAATCTTGCTCGATCGGGTTCAATTCACCTTCGGAGGCGGCAACGCCTTGCGCCGGTGCAATTCCTCCCGCACCAACCCCAACCCCAGAATGCACCGCTCAAACGAGTCCGCCAGCCGCCCGAACAGCGGAGCTTCCTGCTCGTACTCGAACAGGTTGAACTGGCTCACAATGAAATAGCTTTCCTTGCCTGCGCGAATCAACTCGGGCAAACTCGGGCGTGCACCGCGGTGTCTCCGGCCCGGCACCACCGCCTCCGGATACATGCCGCTCACAAACAGCGCATAGTCGCCAATGTATTTGCGCAGCGCGCGCTCAGCATCGAACGACGCTGCCGTGCCATGCACCGGGTCCGACGCCACCAGCAGCTCTTGCAGCTCCTCAATCGGGCGCCCCATCGCATCGCGCACTTGGTAAAGCTTGTCGGCCTGCGAGAACTCACACAGAAGGTGAGCCACATAACTCGTCACGTCTGGATCGTGCAACCCCAGCTTCCCCTCATAGCTGTTGCGCACAGCCTGGTGAAAGAAGGGTTCCAATGGATGTGCCTGCTCCTCCATACACGCCTCCTGTCGCAATCTCGAATCAACAACGGATAAGAATTCCAGTTCGTTCTTATCTGTATCGGCACTTGTCGTGCGTTCGAAAATGCTCTGGGCCTGCGCACGCGCAGCCAGTCTTGCTCTTTGGGCATTGGCTGCATCGCACGTGCAGAGCGGGGGGAAGCCAGCCACTGCCTGTTTACATTGCTTTGACAAGAGCTTAACCGAAATGTTGCGTTTGCCAAGACCCCGCTGAAATCTCTTGGCAATGCCCGGCCGAGACTGCAAAGAGATTGCGCATTCGAGTACAACTTTCGCGGCAGAAGCAGCGCGCGTGCGCCGAACTCCCGCGAAAATCTATCGATCCGCCCGCTCCCGAACCTGTTCGCGGATCAGCGCAAGCCCCAGCACACAGCGATCCAGGCTCTCTGCAAGCCGCGCAAACAGCGGCGCTTCCTTCTCGTACTCGAACACATCGAAATGGCTCACGATCAAGTAGCTCTCCTTGCCGATCTTGATCAACTCATCGGCAGCGGCACGATCCGCTTGATAGTGCGGCGCAGACTCCATCACGTCCAGATCCATCCCCGTCGTGAACAGCGCGTAATCGCCAATGTACTTGCGCACCCGGCGCTCCTCGTCAAACGAGCCCGCCGTGCCGTATACAGGATCGGCCGCGCGCAGCATCTCGACCACAGTCTCCACGCGATGCCCGTTCGCATCTTTCAGCCCGTGGAATTTGTTCGAGTCAGAGAATTCGCAAAGCAGATGCGCCACGTAGTCAACAAGCTCCGGATCGTTCAGCCCGAGCTGATCGACAAAACTCGCTCGTACTGCCTGGTAGAAAAACGATTCGAGCGGATGAGCTTCGGTTTGCATACGCACCTCCATCGAATCCCCACTCCCGGATCAGGCCGCTCGATGCAAACTGCGCATTCCAGAGCATCTGCCCCGACTCCGCTGAACCTTCTCAGGATTCTTCCACCCTTAAAAGGCTTCAAACTCACATTAGGTGTAACACCGAGTCTATCGGGAATGTCGCGGTTGCCAATGCCACACGTCACTCCAGACATCGTGGAGGAACCTGCGCCGCATACAGAAATAGAAAGGGCGGCCCGTTTTGGACCGCCCTCTTCATCCTGCCGTTCGTCGTTTGCCGTTAAGCCGTCGTCGGCGTCCGCGACTCCAATGCCGCCAGCCGATTCGCAAGCAGCCCTTCCAGCTTCTCCAGCGCAGCTGAAAAGCCTTCTATGCCTTCCTTCAGTTTGTCGTGCGCCATGCGATCCTGCTCATGCATGCGATCGAATGTCGCCTTGTCGATCGTGATCTTCTCAATCGCCAGTGTCTTCGCCTTCTCTGGATCAAGCTTCCGCGGCAATTCACCTTGCGTCGATTCCAGCTCTCCCAGCAGCTGCGGAGAAATCGTCAGCAGATCGCATCCAGCCAGTTCTTCGATCTCGCCGATGTTGCGGAAGCTCGCGCCCATCACGACCGTCTTGTAGCCGAATTTCTTGAAGTAGTCGTAGATCTTGGTCACAGACTGCACGCCCGGATCGTCAGCGCCGTGAAAATCCTTGCCCGTGTCCTTCTTGTACCAATCCAGAATGCGTCCCACGAACGGCGAAATCAGCGTCACCCCGGCTTCAGCGCACGCAATCGCCTGGTGCAATCCCAAACAGCAGCGTCAGGTTGCAGTGGATGCCTTCGCGCTCCAGCACCTCGGCCGCGCGGATGCCTTCCCATGTCGATGCAATCTTGATCAGCACATGCTCGCGCTTCACGCCGGCCGCATCGTACTGCCCGATGATCTCGCGCGCCTGCTCGATCGTCGCGTGCGTATCGTATGAAAGCCGCGCGTCCACTTCGGTCGACACGCGTCCCGGCACGATCGCCAGGATCTTTTTGCCGAACGCCACTGCCAGCCGCTTGAACGCCAGGTTGGCTACATCCTGGTCCGTCGCGCTTTCGCCCAGCTCGTTGCGCGCTTCCTTCAGCACTTCATCCACAATGGGCTGGTACTGCGGCATCTGCGCAGCCGTTGTAATCAGCGAAGGGTTGGTTGTCGCATCGGTCGGCTTGAACTTCTCCATCGCCTCGATGTCCCCGGTATCGGCCACCACCGTCGTGACCCTTCGCAACTGCTCCAGCAAACTCTGCGCCATCATTCCTCCTAGGGAAGGCACTGCGTGCGGCAGACCGCGCGCTGCTTTCGATCCAGTCTACCGCTCTTTCTTGGATTCACCGCCGCGCGCTTGGTTGCATTTCACGTGGAATCAACTTGCATCCGCCACAAATAAATTCGTCAGCACACCCAGCCCCTGCAACGCCACCTCCACCCGATCGCCCGCCTGCAGCGGACCCACCCCCGCAGGCGTCCCCGTCAGCACCAGGTCCCCCGGCTCAAGCGTAATCGCTGCCGTGATATACGCCAGCAGTTCGGGAATCGCAAAAATGAAGTCCTTCGTCGACCCATGCTGACGCACTTCGCCATTGACCCGCGTCTCCAGCGTCAGGCCTGCCTCCGGATCGAGCTCATCACTCACAAACGGTCCCACGGGGCAAAACGTGTCGAACCCCTTGGCCCGCGTCCACTGACCGTCCTTCTTCTGCAGATCGCGCGCCGTCACATCGTTGGCCAGTGTGTACCCGCGGATATAGCCGCGCCATTCTGCCCTAGACTTCAGCTTGCTCATCCGCTTCCCAATCACCAGCGCCAACTCGCCCTCAAAATCCACGCGCTCTGATTGTGCTGGCATCCGCACCACGCCGCCCGGCGCCAGAAGCGACGAAGGCGGCTTCCAGAACAGCAAGGGCTCCACCGGAACCTCATTTCCCAATTCCTTTGCATGGTCGCGATAGTTCCGCCCCACGCAGATGATCTTCGACGGCGTCACTGGCGAAAGCAGCTTTGCTTCCTTCAACGGCATGGGCTCAAAGTCAAAGCTCCATGAGGTCACTCTTGCATGCGCCAGCTTGTACGCGACATCCTCTTCCGCTGCCTCGGCCAGATCCACAATCCACAATTCCCCCTCGCGCTCCTCCACCACCCCATAGTGGGCGTGTCCCTCAAAATCAAACCGGCAATACTTCATCGCAAAACCTCATGGTTCTCCGTCCAAAAGGCCAAGGGGCCCCAAAAGATCATGGATGCGGCAGGCCCTGCTCAATCTCTGCCGACCGCGCGCTCTCGTGCCCGCCTGCGTCCACCGCGCTCACCGCATAACGATAGGTCTGCCCCGGTTCCGCCTGCGCATCATGAAACGCCGGTCCCACCACAAGCTGCGCCGGCGAAATTCGTTCCCATGCCCCATCACCCTCCCGCCGATACACCACGTACCCAGCCACATTTTCTTCCGAATCCGGCTCCCAGCTCAGGTCGATCGCCGCTGCGTGCCCGTTCCCGCCACGCGTGGCTACGGCCACCAATCCTGTTGGCACTGCGGGTGGAAACACGTCCTTCGCCTCCACGCGCACCGGTGCTGAAAGATCACCGTCCAGTTCCAATGGCTGTCCATCCACCGTCACGCGGCGCACACGCTGCGCGCGAAACACGTACGTCTCGCCAAAGTGGACACTCTTGTCCAATGCCTGCCCCTGGGCCGCCTCTTCGATCAGAAGTCCTTGCTCCACTGGCTCCGCTTCCGGAGCCAGTAATCCTTCGCTCTTCTTCGTCGCCGGGGCCGTCAATAGCGTCCGCTGCAGCCGAACTGCTGCATCCGGCTCCTCAACATTCCAATGCAGCACCACCCCCGACTTCCGCATCTCCACCGTCAGCCCTTCCACCGGCCGCGGCGCCGCGCCCGCAAGCACCAACACCGCATTCGATAACCCCGCTGACCGTCCTTTCCTGTTCTTCAGCTCGACAAAATAGCTCAGTGCCCGCGGACTCCCCTCAGCCAGAGCCGTCGGCAGCGTCTCGCTCCATGTCGCGTCCGCCCCCGGCGCCACCATCAACGTCCCCGCGTCCGTGCACGTGCCAGCGCCCTCCGCCCGGCACACACGCACAGCCGTCTCCTCTTTCAAAATCAGCTTGTCTGTATTGCGCCGCGGCATTGTCCAGCTCAGCGAAACCCGGTTGCCCGCGCGCGACGCGCTCAAATCCGTCACCCGGTCCGGCAGGTTCAACGACGGTGGCAGCGGCGCGCCCGGCGTCCCGCATCCGGCCAGTACCACCGCCATTGCGCCCACCAGCGCCAACCATGCCCATTTCGCGCGCGATCGCATCGCCTCTCAGTCTAACGGACCACATCCCTTGCATTGTCGAACTCTGTTTGCGGATGCGAAGGAATACGGAGGGAGCGTGGGGCTTCAGCCCCACGAATAGGACAGGCGCATATTGCGGCCTTCAGGCCCGGTCTCAAAGGCCTATGCATCCCGATGCGCCGCCTTGAAGCGCCGCGCCTTCATCCGGTTCCCGCACACCTTCATATCGCACCAGCGACGCGTGTGGTTCTTGCTCGTGTCCAGAAACAGCCATCGGCACCCAGGGTTGGCGCAGGCGCGCACCTGCTGCACGTTCTCTGAAAGCAGCAATCGCGAAGCCGCGCGCGTTAGCAGCCACAGCGGAAACTCCGGCCTCGCCTCTGCGCCTCCCCAATCCCACTTGAGCCGCGCTCCCTCGCGCACCAGCCGCGTCCTCTCCCGCGCCTCGCGCAAAAGCCGCTCCAGGGTCTTCAGCGATGCGGCGGAGGAGTCCATACCGTCCAGCCCGGCGTAGAGAAGGTCCGACAGCGCCTCACGCAGTCCTCTCACCTGCTCCACAACATGGCTTCCTGCGTAGGCAGTCGTTCCACGCCGCAGCGCCCTCGCCTGTTTCAGCGAGAGTACACTCCCCTGTTCCGCGAAGCGCAGCACGTCGTCGTAGCCGTTGAGCAGCTCTTCCGTCCCCGATTCGCGAAACCGCCAGTCCAGCGTATTCACCAGATCCAGAGATGGGTCTCCCGCAATCAACTGAAACGTGCGCTTCTGTGACCCCTGCTGCATCCCGTTCGCTAACCTCTCAAAGTATCTTGACTGGTTACTAGCCCGCTTGTAAAGTGATAACTACCGATGAGCGATTCAGTGGTTACCGACCCGGCCGCCCTCCCCCCCTCTGGCTCGTTCCGCCTGCGCGTCATCGCCTCCTTCTTCGCCATCTACTTCCTCTGGGGAACCACCTTCCTCGCCATCCGCATCGCCGTCGAAGAGCTGCCCCCGCTCTTTGCTGCCGGCGCGCGCTTCTTTACCGCCGGCATCGTGCTCTATGCCTTCATGCGCCTCCGCGGATACGCCCGGCCCACGCCGATCCAGTGGCGCAACCTCGCCATCACTGCACTCGTCATGTTCGTCGCCGAATACGGCCCGCTCTTCTGGGCCGAAAAATATGTGCCCTCCGGCATCGTCTCCGTGCTGGCGGCCACCATTCCCATCCTCACGCTTATTCTTGAAATCCTCATCCTCCGCCAGAAACACTTTCATGTCTCTACGGTTCTCTCGACGCTGATGGGCTTTGCCGGCGTGGCCATCCTTCTATTGCGCGGCGATGGACACACTTTTGCGCTCATCCCCTGCGTTGCCGTGCTTGCCGGCTCCGCATGCTGGGCGCTGGGATCGATCTTTAATCGGTCGCTCGACATGCCGAAGGCGCGACCCCTCACCGCCGGCGCCACCATGATGCTCGGCGGCGCCGGACTGCTTCTCCTCTCCGCAGCCATCGGCGAAATGCATCCCTTCCCGCACATCTCGCTGCGCGCTGCCGGAGCCCTGCTCTACCTCATTGTCTTTGGATCGTTGGTGGCCTTCACCGCGTATGTCTGGCTGCTGGGGCACATGCCCGCCTCGCGCATCTCCAGCTATGCCTACGTCAATCCCATCGTTGCCGTGGCTCTCGGTTATTTCCTCGCCGGCGAACCTGTCACCACGCGCACCCTCGTTGGATCCGCCCTCGTCCTGCTCAGCGTCTTCCTTATCCTTCGACCGGCAAAGCAGCCTGCATAGCCCGCAACATTCCGCATGCCGTATCCTTCCCCAGTCTTCTGAAAGGACCCTCGGCACGTGCTGATCTTTGCCGCCATCCTGGCCATCTTCGTCTACGGCATGACTGCCGCCATGCTCGGCACGATCCTGCCTGACCTGTCGGAGCGCTTCCATCTCACGCCTGCGCAAAACGGCACCATCGCGTTCGCCCAGGCGCTCGGCCTCATGATCGCCTCGCTCTGCGTCGGCCCGCTGCTCGATACGCAGGGCGACAAGATCGGCCTCCTGCTCGGGCTCATCGCGATTGCCGTCGCACTCTTCGCGTTGCCCCGCGCGCGCGGCTTTGCTTCCATCGTCGCGCTGTTGTTTCTGCTCGGCGTCGGCGGAGGCATCGTGGTTACAGGCGCCAATGCGCTCTCCTCCGCGGCGAGCCCCGAGCACCGCGCCACAGCCCTCAACCTCGTGAACCTCTTCTTCGGCCTCGGCGGACTCGCCACGCCCTTCCTCTCCGCCAATCTCTTCAAGCGCGACTCGTTCCGTCTCTGCTACGCCATCGCCGCTGTCGCGCTGGTCACGCTTGCCGTTCACGCCATCACGCCGATGCCTGCGCCTGCGGGCAACGCCGCTTTCGTTCTCGCTGGAGTCGGGCCGATTCTCGGACGGCCTTTGCTGCTGCTGAGCGGGATATTTCTCTTCCTTTATGTCGGCTGCGAAGTCGGCGTGTGGAACTGGCTTCCGCGCCATCTCATCGCGCAGGGCATTCCCGAGTCAAAGGCGCTCAACATTCTGTCGCTGGGATTCGCGCTTGGCCTGCTCACGGGCCGCGTCGGCGTCTCGCCCATTCTGATCCATGTGCCCGCTGCGACGGTCATGCTTGCGGCTTCCGTCGCCATGGCCGTGACGACGTTTCTGATGCTGCGGACCAATAAGCCTGCGGTTGCTGCGGTCCTCGTGTTTCTTGCGGGACTCGCGATGGCTCCGGTGTTTCCGACGACGCTGGCGATTGTGGGCACAGCGTTCCCGCAGATGACGGGAACGGCGATTGGCTTTGCGATCACGTGCGGCTGGGCTGGATTGGCCGTGAGCTCGCGCATCATCGGAGCGATCGCCGGACCCGATCCGCGGCGGCTGAAGAAGGCATTGCTGCTGATCCCCGCGTCCGCGGTCCTGATGATTGGCATCAACCTCGCGATTCAATCCGCGCTGAAGTAGGACTGGTCGTCCAGACGATCGCTTCGCGTGGCAACGCTCGCTTCGATTGTTCCACGCTTCCAAATTGTTCCACGTGGAACAATTGTGTTGGTGGATACATATGTTGAGGGGGATTTGCGCAGAATTACGCTGGTCTGTTCTACACTGCGCGCTTTTCAGCGCCAGCGGCGCAGGCACAAGCCGGCGTAATTTTCTGCAACGCGCCGGGCATTTTTGTGCACCGTGGTGATTGACTCCCTAGTTATTAACGAGGGGGGGGGGTGGGGTACCCCGTGAAGGAGAATCGAAAAGACGCGCGCTGCGCGCACCTCTCACCTTTCGATTGTGCTCCATCGGTGGGAAATGATCTGCAAGGGTGCGCGGAATCGTGACAGTCCACCGTCCAGTATCGGTTGAGATCGTTATCGTACGCGAACTTAGACGCGAACGCGGATTCCCACTCGCTCCCGAATCCGCTCGTACAAGCGGATGTCCGCCGAATGCGCCAATTCAACCACAACCGCAAAGCGTTGATTCGCAAATTCTTCTGCGAACCATCTGCGTTCGCAGCGAATTACCAGATAGTAGGTTTCACCGTACTCGGAGGCTGGATTCCTTTTCATCGTGAAAACTGCGCTTTGGAGGGTTCCGTGTTCTCGCTCGGTCGGTCCCGGCTCCATTTTGCAGTTGTACTTTCCCTCTAACTCAGGGACAGAGCCATCTTGTTCTGCGCTGCGCTTTCGAAAGTGTCCTATTACCTCTTCGAGTGTTCGACCACGTACTAGGCGGAAAGACATTCCGACGCCGAGATACGCAGCCCGACTATGCCGAGTAGGAGCATCAAATGCTAGCGTAACCCGGATTCGACGAGTCCCCGAAGTCTCGGCGAATTCTGCTGGAATAGGGATCTCATAAACATAGAATCGGTCCATCGCGATTGTTGCATCTGCGTATAACACGACCCTATTTACATCCGATGTGGTTGCCGTTACAGGGTTCGCAATGCCATGACCGCACAACTGGGCTACGGCACTCTCTCCGAATGGCTGTAATCGACGAGCGGAGGCCTCGGGTAAGGCTGCTGAGTTGACCAAGAGCGCGCGGATCAAGTTTGCACTTGCATGAGGGAACGTCTGCAGGACCAGAGCTGCTTTATGCGCGACCAGAGGCGCGGCGCAGGATGTGCCGCGTTCCGTGGTGAATAGGCGCTCTAGATACCTTGAATGGGTCGTAAAAACTTCGCTTTCAGCCCGTCGCACTACACTTTGAGTAATTCCATCGAACAGCAGGTTTCCACCATCGTCACACAGGTCAGGTTTCCGAGCACCATTAACGCCCGGTCCGCAGCGGGTAAATGGGGCAGGCTCACCAGCACCGGCGATTGGGCGGAGGCCAACATCCCCTACCAACCATGGCGGTACCGCCGCGACGCCAGCAACGGCACCAACTGTCAGAGCATTTGCGGCAGTGCCAGGCTCGAAAATGCGGCTCATTGGCGTCAGGAGGTATCGAGGATAATTCAGCAGATGTTCTTCGGCCTGTCCGTTCGTTGGTTCATGCACATAATTCCCGGAAGCAATGATGAAAAGGATATCTAGCTCACGAGCAAGTTCATCAAGGATCGCCGTCCACATCCCGACTTTTCCACCTGCGTAGCACTTTCGCCGATCACCAAGTGACACGTTGAAGATGCGGCAACCTCGATCATGCAAAGCGCGCACAATCTCATCCATTTGGGACGGGATGAGACGTCTGTCCGGAAACCTGCCCTCGTCATTGACAACCTTTCCGCTTATTATCCGCGCGGGAGATTGGAATACCCCGACTTCCAAGCACGCTCGGACATCGCCGTAGGCGGCGATGCCGCTCATTTTGGATCCGTGCCCCCACCCATCGCTGACGCCCAAAGAGGCCGGTGCGCTAAGCCGATCGACAACCACATTCGCGAGCAAAGGATGGGCGTCGTTTACTCCAGAATCCAAGATTCCAATCAATGGAGCGTCTTCGTCTGGCGCTTCGACCTCGCCGAGGTTCATGATCGTGGTTTCAAGCAATCCCCCGGCATCGGAGTCGACTTCAGGAGGCAAATCAATTTCGCGAAGAAGGGGGAGCGTCAGAAGCCATCGAATGAATCGCCCAGACCCGACAATCCGAAAAGCGGTGAACGAATGCCCAACATACTGATCGGTCACCTCCCCACCCCTGTCTGCGATTTGCCGACTAAGTGCCTCGGCCTGCGCGACACGTTCTAGCTGTGTACCAACGTCCCACAACTCAGCATCGAGGGTGAATTCTTGGTCTTCCGCGAACGATTCGATTGACTCGAAACCTTCATCCCTAAGAGCACCGCCGATCCGGTCATGCGGTTCGACCTGCCGCAGTTCCTCGATTGAACCAATCAATGTACTGTAGCTAGGATTTTTCTGTCCAACCGGTATGCCTTCGCTGTATGCACGAAGTCTCGTACGGAACGCTGTAAGCTCTTCATCGCTCGAGAAAAGAACAACCGAATCATTGTCGTCGTGACCCAGCACGGTCAGACCAGCTCGAATCCATTCATCTTCTGGGACCAAATTGGTAGTCCGAACTCGCACAATGAGTGCCGGATCGACGATGTTTGATCGCAGCTGGACATGGGCTTCTAGAGCTTCGTCCACGGCTCTTCGAATACGCTCAAACTGTTGACTCGGGTCTCTTGTAACGGTCTGCCCAAATCCAGGGCGCTTTCGGCGGTCAAGATCGACTTCGGCGCGCGGCAGAATTAGATGCGGCAATTCAGCCATTACTTTCCACCCTTACACCTGATGAGATCGAGAAAGACTCCTTCTCCTGTTTTCCTGCGCAATGCACCGCAAGAGGAGGCGCTTTGTGACCCTCGTCTGTTTGCTTAGTACGGCGCGCCGAATGGCATTAAGACAGACGTTTTCGATTTCCGCGTGAGAGTAGTCCTTCAAGAATTGAGTAACGTCACGCGATTCGAATTCCCTCCCAAAGTTTCGAAACTTTAGGTCGAGCAGGCGAATGGTCTCTCTTTCGGTCGGTTTTTCAAAGAATACGACTTCGTCAAACCGCCTCCAGATCGCCGGATCTAGTTGTCGTTCGTGGTTTGTCGCCGCGATAACGAAGCCGAGCCCCCTGAATTTCTCGATAAGCGTTAGCAAAGTATTCACAACCCGGCGTAATTCGCCGTTGAGCGTTTCATCATCACGTAGACGCGCAATTGCATCAAATTCGTCCAGTAAGAGCACGACGGGCTGAGTCGCCGCGTAATCGAATATCTTTCGTAAGTTGGAGGCGGTCTCTCCAAGAAGAGAAGACACAAGCACATCCATACTGACGGCCAAAAGTGGCAGATTTGCCTCATTGGCAAATACCTCTGCACTAAGAGTCTTTCCGCATCCGGGCGGTCCGCAAAAAAGTAAACGCGAGCGGGGCCTCAAACCGTGTGCCCCGAGGGTGTCCCGTTGACGAAATTCGTGCAGCAACGAGACGAACAAGTTTTGATTTCCTCGGTCAAGAATTAAGTCAGTAGCGTGACGTTCGGGCCGGATGATCTCAACGAGAGGAAGCTGCTTTTCTCGCTCAAACGGGACTACTGTAAGCCTCCTGGCCGAATTCGCGGACTGATTCGCGCTGTCACCGAGGGGGCGTTCTTGCGATTTGTTGCCGGGGCTCAAATTGCGGCGTAGCGCATTTGCAAGAACTCGGTTGTTCTTGGACTCTTCATCCCTGATGATCTCGCCCGCAATTAGCTGGAACGCTTTGTCGTCGCCCCGGGAGTAGCTATGAAACAACTTCTTGAGCAGTTCGCCCCTGGGCATGATTCGCTCCTACGAAGTTTAGAATAGCAAGGTCCGGTCTGACCGATTATGCACCAGTACTGGTGCGGATGTGCAGAACACAGCATCAATTATAGCGAATAAATAGCGAAAATGTTGTGGCTGCGCACAAGCCACGCGAAGCGGCTGCCTGGACGGCAGGTCCCCAAAAAAAAGACCACTTGCGGGTGGTTCCGCTCGGCCCAAACATAAGCGGAGACCCGGAAGTGGTCGAAACGCGGAAGGAAATGCGCTGGCGTGTCCGGCGTGTCGTCCGGCGCGCCAACGTATCGACCCACCTTAGGCCCCTACGGGGCAGTGGTTGTCAGGCAATTGTCATTTTGTCCTCAGGGTTTTGCGGGAGCCGGCGTCGGGCCATCCCATGACGGCAGGGCCCGAGCGCCGTCCCTACGGGACTCGGCGCGGAATAGATGGGACCGCTCTCCCCACGCCGAAGCGCGGGGCTAACAAACGCTGCGCCTCTGGCGCGGGATCTGCGCAACCGGTCCCGCCGACCCTTACGGGTGCTCCTTCTGGGGGGGCGCCCAGCTTTCCCCGGTCCCCAAAGCCGAGGGGCCGGGGGAACCCACTGATTCGGGTGCTTTAAGCATTTGTGGCGAATACCTATTTACAGAATAGGTATCTAGCCCTAGTCTCAGGCCATGGTCAAAGATCCTGATCGCCGCGACCTCTTTCCGGGCGCCCTTGAACTGATGATCCTGCAATCGCTCCGCTTTCGGCCCATGCATGGGTACGCGCTGGCCAAATACATCAAACAAGTCTCAGAAGACCTGCTCGAAGTTGAGGAGGGCTCGCTCTACCCGGCTCTGCAGCGGCTGCTGCGGGAAGGGCTGCTGGAGGCTGAAGCGGGGATCTCGGCCAAGGGACGGCCGACGCGCATTTATCGCGTGACCGCTGCCGGGCTCAGCCGCCTGGAGCAGGAAGTTTCGAGTTTCGAAAAGATGTTCGCCGGCATCACCCGCGTGCTCGCCGTTGCCAAGGCGTAGGTGGCTGCGCGGGGTTAGTTTTTTGCGAATTGTTCAGGCCAATACGCGGCGCCCTGAACCGGGCCTAAAGGCCATTTTGTCTGGGCCTCTTTTCAGGGGGCTGAAGCCCCCTGCTCCCTCCGGAATGGGGGTAAGCAAATGCTCCAGAATGGCAGTCTGCAAATGATTCGCAATGGCAGTCCGCAAGTGTAGTCAAGGAGAGTCTTATGTTTCGACTGTCGCAGATGTTCAATCGCCGCCGCCGCTACGACGATCTTTCCGTCTCGATCCAGGAGCATGTGGAGGAGCGGGTAGATGAGTTGATGGCTGGAGGCATGCCGCGTGCGCAGGCCGAACAGGCGGCGCGCCGTGAATTCGGCAATGTCGGATTGGTGGAGCAGAAGAGTCGCGAGGCGTGGCAGTGGCCTGCACTTGAATCCCTGCTTGCCGATTTGAAGTTCGTGCTGCGTCGGCTGCGCAAGTCGCCCGGGTTCACGATGACTGTGCTGCTGACTTTGGCGATTGGCATCGGCGCGAATACGGCTGTGTTCAGCGTGGTCAACTCGGTCATCCTGAAGCCGCTGGCGTATCCGGAGTCGAACCGGCTGATCTCGCTGCACCTTGATGCGCCGGGAGCGGGTGGGCTGGGCAGCTTTGCGACGGGCCTGCCGATTTCGCCGTCGATGTATCTCACGTTTTCAGATCACAACGCGACGTTCCAGTCGCTTGGTGTGTGGGGCACGCAAAACGCCAACGTGACCGGGATCGCGCAGCCCGAAGAGGTGCAGACCGCGCTGGTGAGTGGCGGTGTCCTGGAAGCCCTTGCGGTGCCGCCGATGCTGGGGCGCTGGTTTATGCAGGGGGATCAGGATCCGCATGGGTCGCGCACCGTCATCCTCAGTTATGGATACTGGCAGCGCCGGTTCGGCGGCGACCGCTCAGCGATTGGCCGGGTGATGCAGGTGGATGCGTTGCCGCGCCAGATTGTCGGAGTGATGCCGCGGGGATTCCACATGGTCGATCAGGACTTCGACATTCTTCTTCCGCTGCCGTTCGATCGCGCCCATCAAACACTTGCGCCTTTCGCCTTCGCGGGAGTGGGACGCCTGAAGCCCGGCGTCTCAATTGCGCAGGCGGACGGAGATATCGCGCGGCTTCTCCCGGTCTGGATGGACTCCTGGACGAATGGTCCCGGCACAAATCCGCACTGGTATGAGCATTGGCGCATTAGGCCGGCGTTTCGCTCGTTGAAGCAGGAGATTATTGGCGACGTGAGCAAGGTGCTCTGGGTGGTGATGGCCACGATTGGCCTGGTGATGCTGATCGCCTGCACCAACGTGGCGAATCTGCTGCTTGTCCGCGCAGAAGCACGGCAGCAGGAGCTCTCGATCCGCGCTGCCCTTGGCGCAGGCCGCGGGCGCATTGTGCGTGAGCTTCTGTTTGAGAGCCTTGTGCTCGGTTTGATTGGGGGCGTGCTTGCAGTAGGCGTCGCTTATGGGGGGCTGCGTCTTCTTGTTTACCTTGGCCCCGCCGATCTTCCGCGGCTTAACGAAATCTCTCTCGACGCGCGCTCCCTTCTCTTCACGCTGCTGCTTTCGATTTTTGCCGGGCTGTTTCTGGGCGCGATTCCGGCGCTGAAATATGCCGGCGCGCGCATCCGCACTCTGTATACCGGCGCGACCCGGACGGCCAGCAGCAGCCGCGAACGCCAGCGCGCGCGCTGCGTGCTGGTAGTGGCCCAGGTGGCGATGGCGCTGGTTCTGTTGGTGAGCGCGCTGTTAATGATTCGCACCTTTGCGCAGTTGCGCAGCGTTCAACCCGGCTTCACCGATTCGAAGCATGTTGAAACGATGCAGGTCTTCATTCCGGGCTCGCTGGTTTCGGATGCAGTGACGGTGACCCACATGCAGAGCGCGATTGCTGACAAGCTGCGCGCGATCTCCGGCGTCACCGCGGTTGGCTTTGCCGCCGCCGTGCCGATGGACAACAACGATCCCAACTGGGACCAGGTGCTGGTGGAAGGCAAGACCTACGAGGGCGCGGAGCCACCGCTCTACCTCTTTAACTACGTTGCGCCCGGCTACTTCAATGCTATTGGCACACGCATTGTCGCGGGCCGCGATTTTACCTGGAGCGACCTCTACGAACTGCATCCGGGAGTGATGGTCTCAGAGGGATTTGCGCGCCAATACTGGGGGTCGGCTGCAGCCGCAGTGGGCAAGCACGTGCGCGAGTTCGAGAAAAAGCCCTGGATCGAGGTGAATGGCGTGGTGGAGGATGTTCGCCAGCACGGCGTGGATCACGATGCTCCTGCGACTGTGTATTGGCCGATCCTGCGACCTGATCCCTACACGCAGACTCCACAGGTTGATGGCCCGCAGTTTGCCGCCTTTGTCCTTCGCACCAACCGCGCGGGAAGCGAGAGCTTGCTTAGGGAAATCGAGCAAGCCGTGGGGCAAGTGAACGCGAGCCTGCCAGTGGCTTTGCCGCGCACCATGCAGGAGATTTATTCGAAGTCGCTGGCGCGGACGTCCTTCACACTGGTGATGCTGGCGATTGCGGGGTCGATGGCCCTGGTGCTGGGGGTGCTGGGGATCTACGGCGTGATCTCGTACACCGTGTCGCAGAGGACGCGCGAGATTGGGATTCGGCTTGCGCTGGGCGCGCAAAAGAGCGAGCTCAAGTGGATGTTTGTGCGGTCGGCGCTGGTGCTTACCGGTGTGGGTGTGGCTGTAGGACTGTGCGCAGCGGCGGTGCTCACGCAGTCGATGAAGTCGCTGCTGTTCGGCATCAGCCCGCTTGATCCGGTGACGTACATGGCGATCCCACTGGTGCTGATTGCGGCCGCGATGGTGGCGAGCTATCTGCCGGCACGGCGGGCTGCGTCCATTGATCCGGTGGAGGCGCTTCGCGCCGACTAGAGAAGTGGGGCCTCTGCGCCGGAGGCAAGTTTTCTGGGACGCCCGGGGGGGCGTGCTGGTTTCTGGAGTGGGCAGGGACGCATCCAGTTTTCCCAGGTCTCAGAATCGAGACCCGGGGCACCCATGGTCGTGCAGATTCGATCACTGGAGCGCGGTAGGTCTACCGAGCAGCGGCGCACTCTGGCGCACGTGCGGTGCCGCCCGACGCAAACTGATCGCGCTTGAATTGCTTGCTGAGGGCGAGGCCTTGTTGCTGGTAGTTCGATCCGATGGAGCCGCCGTACACCTTCTCCGGCTTCGCAGCCATGTGGTAGTAGTTGAGCCGACCCACGAACTGATCGTCCTCGAGCAGGATCGGCATCTCATTGGCGCGCACTTCAAGCACAGCGCGGGTGCCGGGGATCTCGCCGTTCTGGCCGTAGCCAAAGCCAGGATCGAAGAAGCCGGCGTAGTGCACGCGGAACTCCTGGGTAGAAACGTCGTAGGGCAACATTTCCGCTGCGAGGTCGGGGGGAATGCGGACCCGCTGCTTCGAGGCCAGGATGTAGAACTCGCCCGGTGCGAGGATGCATTCTTCGCCCTTGTAGATAGGCGTCCAGAAATCGTCGACGTCGTAGTGATTCAGCAACCCAAGGTCGATCGGCTGCACGGTCTTCTTGGCGCGATACCCCACGATTCCCGAACCGCTTCCTTCGAGGTCCACGGTCAGGCGCAGCCCGCGGTCTACGGTGGCCTGGCTCGTGTCCTCATCGGGAAAGATCAGCCCATCTTTCTGGCCGAGGAGCTTGAGGCGATCTTCGCCGACTGCCGTTCTGCGTCCGCGCCCGAAGCGAATCTGGTTGAGCCGCATTCCGGCGCGCACCAGGATGGGGAAGGTCTGCGAGACCACTTCGATGTAGACGCCGCCATTGTATCCGCGGGGCACGCGCTCAAATTCGCCGCCGAACTCGGGAATCATGCGCGTAAAAATGTCCAATCGCCCCGTCGAGCTTTTGGGGTTCGCGATGCCGTACACATCGGCGGGTAAATTCAGCCGCTCCATCAGGGGAAGTACGTAGATGGCATTTGGTTGCAGGATGGCGCCATTCCTAATGTCGATTGTCTCAACCAACATTCCATTGGCTCGTGCCTGGTTCAGCAGGGTGGTCGACTTGCCGGGAAGAAAGCTGGCGCGCAGCCGGTACGCCTCGTGCCCAAGGCGCAGGTCCAGGCTCGAAGGCTGAATCTGGTCCTCCGTCACTTCATCGTCCGCGGCAACCTTTCCGGTTTCCACCAGATCGATGATCTCCTGCGACGGCAGAATTCCTTCGCCAGTCGGCTTCCGTTCCGGAAAGAGAGGTCCCAATGCTGCCTCCATTTATTTGAGGTTGAACCCGCGTTTGCACACTGCGGGAAGTCTGAAGGATACCAGCCAGGCGACTCCGTCAGGCCTCTGGGAAACGGGTCTGCAAAGTGGATTTCGTGGGATGGAGCCATTGTTGGGGCGGCAATGCGATGGCGAGGAGCAGGAGCGCCGTCCCTTCGGGACTCCGCATGCATTGTTGGCGAGCCATCCCCACGCTGAAGCGCGGGGCTAACAAACATTGCACCTACGGCGCGGGAGATTGCCCTCTGCCGGCACAAGGCACTGCGTGCGGACTCCTATTGAGGGGCCCCTCACCATCAAGGCCCCGGGCTATGCCGGATGATGCTTACACTTTCAGGCGCCTCGCGAAGCTATTGCCTGGACGGCAGGTCCTCAGGCGCGATAGGCCTTGAGGCGCGCGCAGGCGTCGTCCAGCTCGGCATCCTTTTTGGCAAAGCAGAAGCGCAGCAGGTCTTCGGCGCGCCCCGGGCTGAAGAAGGCCGACCCGGCCACTGCGGCAACGCCCGTCTTGGCGAGCAGATGTCGCGCCTTTGCGGCCGACGTGGCGCCCGGCACATGGGTTGCCCTGGCGAGCACGTAATACGCGCCCGCGGGCACGCTCGGCTCCATGCCTGCCTCGCGCAGCGCCGCGACAATCCGCTCACGCTTGGACTGATGATCGGCGGCAAGTTGGGTGTAGAAGTCGGGGGGCAACTGCTCGAGGCCGGCCGCGGCGCCATGTTGAAAGGCAGATGGCGCGCACACATACGTCAGGTCGTGGAAATACGCCATTGCGGCCATCCACTTCGCGTCGGCGCACACATAGCCGAGGCGCCAGCCGGTGACGCTGAAGGTTTTGGAGAAGCCCGACATCACAATGGTCCTCTCGCGCATGCCATCGAGCGTGGCCGGGCAAATATGTTGGGCTCCGTCGTAGACAAAGTACTCGTAGATTTCGTCGGTGAACAGGAACAGGTCGTGGGTCTTGCAGACGGCGCAGATCGCTTCAATTTCGGCGCGATTGAAAACCTTTCCGCTGGGATTCGCCGGGGTGTTGAGGAGGATAGCGCGGGTCTTCGGGGTGATGGCTGCGTGCAGGGCATCGGTGTCGAGGGCCCAGTCAGGCGATGCCAGCGGAACCAGCACGGGCTTCACGCGCATCGACTTCAGGGTGGCCACGTGATAGCCATAGAACGGCTCAAACAGCAGCACCTCGTCGCCCGGATTGAGCAGGGCCATCGCCGCGGCATGCAGACCGCCGGTGGCGCCGCTGGCCACCAGGATTTCGGTCTCCGGGTCGTAGGTGAGCCCGTAATCGCGCTGCTGCTTGGCTGCGATCGCATTGCGCAGGCGAGTAATGCCGTCGAGCCTTGTGTAGATGTTGTGGCCAGCATGGATTGCGGCGTGGGCCTCGGCTTCAACGGGTGCGGGCACCGGCGTGTCGCAAACACCCTGGGCCAGGTTGATGCCGCCGATGCGGTCGCACTCCGTGGTCATGGCGCGAATTTCAGACTGCATTGCACCGGGCGCTAGCTCGCTGAGGGCCAGGCGCGACGCGGTATGCGGTTTGTGGGTCAGCGTGTGGGACATGGGGAAAAGGGCGATCTCCAACGCCATCTTACAATGCGGGCCCGATGCGGATTTGATCGTTTTTCTGAGTGCAGCCGGGCACAAACAACGGCCCTGGGCGCGGCGTAAAATCGAGCTGGCATGCATGAGCTCTCCATTGTTGCGAGCATCGTCGACTCGGTGACCGAGTCCCTGGTCGCGTATCCGGGAGCGCGCGTGAAGGAGGTTCGCCTCCGTGTCGGCGTGCTTTCTGCGGTGCTCGAAGACTCGCTTCAGTTCTGCTACGGGATTGCGACCGACGGCACGGCGCTTGAAGGGTCGAAGCTTGTGGTGCACATGCTGCCCGTCCTTGTGCACTGTGCGGCGTGCGGCGCGGACGCTGAGCTGCCGAGCCTGCAGAGCTTTCGCTGCCCGCGTTGCGACGAGCCGGTCACCGATTTGCGCCAGGGCAGGGAACTGGAAATCGATTCTATCGAGATTGAAGAAGCCGAGGAAAAAGTTACTCCATGACCACGCGCATTGTTGAGCTGCGGCAGGGAATCCTGAAGAAGAATGACGAACTGGCGCGAGGACTGCGCCAGCAGTTCACGAGCTCTGGCGTGCTGGTGCTGAATCTTGTCTCCAGTCCCGGCACGGGGAAGACGGCGTTTCTTGAGCGGACATTGAAAGAGCTGCTGGCGCAGGGCGCGCGCGTTGCCGCCCTGGTGGGCGATCTCGAAACGGACAACGATGCGCGGCGGCTTGCGTCGAGTGGCGCGCCGGTTCGCCAGATCAATACGCATGGCATCTGCCACCTCGAAGCCGAGATGGTGTCGAAGCACCTGGGCGGCTGGGACCTGGCCGGACTCGACTATTTGTTTATTGAGAATGTCGGCAATCTCGTGTGCCCGTCGAGCTACGACCTGGGCGAGAAGATTCGCATTGCGCTACTGAGCGTGACGGAGGGCGAGGACAAGCCGCTGAAGTATCCGACGCTGTTCAACTCGGCCGATGCCGCCATCATCACCAAGATCGATCTCGCCGAACCTTGCGCCTTCGACCGCGATGCGGCGCTCAAGAATATCCGTGCGATCCGCCCCGATATTCGCATCTTCGAGACCTCGGCCAAGACCGGGGCCGGGATGAAGGAGTGGCTTGACTACCTGGCCGAGCAGCGGACAGCGCGAGTGTGACTTGTCTTGATTTGCAGGCTGGGTTGGCTGCGTTTAATCTGCCCCTGTGTGCCGGGGAGCGGAAGTGAAGAGCGCGAAGTCCATCAAAACGGTCCCGGCGGGAAAGGCAGGCCCGCTGGCGCGCACCGTGGATGAGTACCTGGCCGGTGTTCCCGAGCCTGCCCGTAGCACACTGGGCAAGATTCGAGCCGCTATTGTGTCGGTGCTTCCACCTGAGGCAGTCGAGACCATCGTCTATCGGATTCCAGCCTATCAATACAAGGGACAGCTCGTGGGGTTCGCCGCCTTTGTCACTCACTGCACTTTCGCCACCATGAGCCGCCCTGTCATCCAGGCCTTTGCGGAAGAGCTCCGGGACTACGAGACCGCTGATACCATCGTGCGCTTCCCCCACGACAGGCCTCTGCCGGCGGCCCTGGTGAAGAAGATCGTTAAGGCGCGGATCGTAGAGAATGGGACCGGTGGGAAGTGGTAACGAGTTTGCAGCAGACGACTCGACCGGAGAAGGGCGCACGATGAAAACGACGAAGCTGGCAACCGCACAACTCAAAGACGGGGCTGAGGGTGTCGAAGCCTATCTGGCCAAAGTGCCAGAGCCAGCGCGCACGACGCTCCTGAAGGTTCGCGCGACGATCCGCTCGGTGGTTCCAACGGAGACGACCGAGGGCCTGAGCTATGGGATTCCCGCGTTTCGCTACAACGGCGCTCTGGTTGGGTATGCGGCCTTCAAGAATCACTGCAGCCTCTTTCCGATGCAGGCTTCGCTGATCGATGCAATGAAGGACGAACTGACGGACTATCGCACGTCGAAGGGCACGCTGCAGTTCCCCGTGGATAAACCGCTGCCCGCGGCGTTGGTGAAGAAGATCGTGAAGGCGCGGGTGACGGAAAACGAGCAGAAAAAGCGCGGTTAAGCCCGGAAGAGGCCTCGGTGATTTAAATCACACCCCAGCCCTTTGCCAACAGCGTATAAGAGAGTTGCCATGTGTCTCGCGATTCCAGGACGTGTCGAGGAAATTACAGAGGAAGCCGGTTTGCGCGTGGGGCGCGTCAACTTCGGCGGGGTGGTGAAGCGCGTCTGCCTGGACTACGTGCCCGAGCTCGAGGTCGGAGACTACACCATTGTCCACGTGGGCTTTGCGCTTTCTAAAATTGATGAGGAAACGGCCCAAAAGACGCTGGAGGATTTCCGCGCCATGGGCGTGTTGGACGAGGAGCTGGCGGACGAAGAAGAGCACTTTGCGCGGGCCGCGGCGGCACCGCAGTCGTCGTGTCCAGATGGAAGTTGTTCGTTAGAAACTGGTCCGAAGAATTGATACTTTCGTTCCCCGGTCCCCAAAGGCTAGGGACCGGGGGCACCCAACGTTTCGTTATCGAAGATAAACAATCGGCACCGACCGAAGGCGACGAATGAAGTACCTTACCGAATTTCGGAATGGCGAGATTGCCCAGCGCATGGCGCGCGAGATTGCGCAGGTGACCACGCGCCCCTGGAAGATTATGGAGGTGTGCGGCGGTCAGACGCACTCCATCATCAGGAACGGCATCGACCAGATGCTGCCCGCCGGTATCGAGATGGTGCATGGGCCGGGCTGTCCGGTGTGCGTCACGCCGCTTGAACTGATTGACAAGGCGCTGGCGATTGCCGCGCAGCCGGGCGTGATCTTTTGCAGCTTTGGCGACATGCTGCGCGTGCCCGGCACGGAGGGCGATCTATTTCAGGTGAAGGGCGCGGGCGGCGATGTGCGCGTGGTGTATTCGCCATTGGACGCGATTGATCTTGCCGTCAAGAATCCTGACAAGCAGGTTGTATTTTTCGGTGTGGGCTTTGAGACGACTGCGCCTGCCAATGCGATGAGCGTGCACGTGGCCAAGCGGCGCGGCATCAAGAATTTCTCATTGCTGGTTTCGCATGTGCTGGTTCCGCCGGCGATTGAGGCCATCATGAGCTCGCCAGGAAATCAAGTGCAGGCATTTCTCGCAGCCGGCCATGTGTGCAGCGTAATGGGTTTCTGGGAGTATCCGCCGCTCGCAGAGAAGTTTGGCATACCCATTGTGGTTACCGGTTTTGAGCCGCTCGACCTGCTCGATGGGATTCGTCGCGCCGTGCTGCAACTGGAGCGCGGCGAACATCGCGTGGAGAATGCGTACGAACGCATTGTGTCTTTTGAAGGGAACATCGAAGCACAGAAGATGCTGGCGGAGGTTTTTGAAGTGACGGATCGCGCCTGGCGTGGCATTGGTGTGATTCCCAAGAGCGGCTGGCGGCTCAGCGCGGCCTATCGCGCCTTCGACGCCGAAGAGCGCTTCCAGATTTCCGGCATTCGCACCGTGGAGTCTCCCCTGTGCCACGCGGGCGATGTATTGCGTGGCGCACTGAAGCCTGCCGACTGCCCGGCCTTTGGAAAGGAATGCACGCCTCGCCGGCCGCTGGGCGCCACCATGGTCTCGAGCGAAGGCGCATGCGCTGCCTATTACAACTACGGGCGATTCCTTTCGGCGCAAGAGCTGGCAAGTGCTGGTGGTGCCGTTTCAGGAGCAGCCCGTGTCTGAGAACGGCGTGCCCGATTTTTCGAATTGGTCGTGTCCTCTGCCACTGCGCGATTACCCCACGATCGTGATGGGCCACGGCGGGGGTGGCAAACTGGGCAACGAGCTGGTCGAGCACTTGTTTCTGCCGGCGTTCCGCAATCCCGCGCTGGAGAACCTGGGTGACGCTGCGGTGCTCGATCTCGGCTCGGGAAAGATCGCCATGAGCACCGACTCGTTTGTTGTGCAGCCGCTGTTTTTCCCGGGGGGCTCCATTGGCGAACTCGCGGTGAATGGGACGGTGAACGACCTGGCCGTCTCCGGCGCCGAGCCTAAATTTTTGAGTGCAAGCTTCATTCTCGAAGAGGGATTTCCGCTGGCGCAGCTTGCCGCGATCGTGCGCGCGATGGCAGAAGCCGCAGAGATTGCGGGCGTCCGCATTGTCACGGGGGATACCAAGGTTGTGGAGCGTGGCCACGGCGATGGCTGCTACATCAATACCGCCGGCGTCGGTGTCTTGCGGCCCGGGATTTCTGTAAATCCGCTGCATACAATGCCTGGCGACGCGGTGCTTGTTTCGGGAATGATCGGCGACCACGGGATGGCGATCATGAGCGTGCGCGAAGGGCTGGAGTTCGAGAGCCAGATTCGTTCGGATTGCGCAGCGCTGAACGGCATGATCGCCGAGGTGCTCAATGTGGCCGGAGAGGCCGTTCACACCATGCGCGATCCCACGCGCGGGGGGCTCGCGTCCACACTGAATGAAATCGCAATTGCCTCCGGCGTGGGCATCGCTATCGAAGAAGCCGCCATCCCGGTCCGGCCCGAGGTGCAGTCGGCCTGCGAGCTTCTTGGGCTTGATCCGGTGTATGTCGCCAATGAAGGCAAGGCGGTTTTTTTCGTCGCGCCCGAAGCGGCGGCCCAGGTGCTCGAAGTGCTGCGCGCGCATCCGCTTGGCCGCAACGCCGCGCAGATTGGCCATGTTACGACGCAGCATCCGCGGATGCTGGTGGCGCGGACCGCGATGGGCGCGAATCGCGTGATCCCGACCCAGATTGGCGAGCAGCTGCCGCGAATCTGTTAAAGACAGAGAAACAGAGAGACAGATAAAAAGGTAAACAGAGAAACAGAGTGTCTAGTGCACCGTCACCGTGACTGCTTTGGTTGCCCGCCCGTATTGATTGGTTGCGTTCAGTGTGTAGGTGGTCGTTGCCGCCGGAGTTACTGACACGCTGCCGCCGCGCACGCCGCCGAGCACGTCAATGAAGTCATACGAGTCGTTGGTCGTGGTCCAGGTCAGCGTGACCGGGGTTCCCGCGGTGACTGAGGCCGGCGAGGCCGCGAAGGCGCTGATCGTCGGAGGCGCGCCGGTTGGGGCAGAGTTGTCGTCGTATCCCGGATAGGTCGGCGTCATCTGCACCACTTCGAAGTTCAACGATTGAATCGAGTCGAGATTGTGCAGGTCGTTGTCGTCCCAGCGTGGATCGGGCACGCCCTGGAAGTAGAAGTAGCTGCCATTGTCGGCGAGGATCATGCCATACCTCTTCATCGCGGTCAGGATCACCTGGTTCGCCGCCGAGTATCCAGATATGTCGAAGCTGGCCTTCAGACGGATGCGCATGCCCATCACGTTGCTCACACCATAGTCGGTTCCCGCGGCGTGACTTGCCGGCTCAACAAAGTAGCCGCCGTTGGCGTCGTTCTTGGTGTGGGGCAACGTGAAGCGGATGGCGTGATTGATGGCGCCCGCTGCTACTTCGTCGTAGCGCACGAGTCCGGGAAAGATGGGCAGGCCGGCGGCGTCGGCCGAGGTCCATCCCCACGGACGCTGCTCGTAGTTCTGCATATCCCAGATGGTTTCCGACGACGAGTTCCATGCTCCACTGCAGCGATGCGTGTTGAAGGTCTCGTAGAGCATGCAGCGGTTGCGGTCGAGCACCAGGACGTGCGAATCGCCGACGTAGGTATCCGGCCACCCGCTGCAATCGGCGGGTGCGCCTTCGATGGGTGCGGTGATGGGATAAGGCGCCTGCGCGACGTCGCTCTCGCTTGCGTAATCAAGCACGTTGATGGGGACCAGCGGCGTGGTGCTCGAGTCGACCACGACGTAGGGGATCCCGTAGTTGCCGCCTGCGACCGACGACCAATCGTGATGCAGGTGAACTCCGGCAAATCCCGAGGCCGTGGTGATCGCCGTATTGTTTGGATCGAGCGGGGCCTGCGAAATGTCTGTGTTCCACGCGCTTGTTGCAGGGAACGGAACAAATCCGTTGAGGCTCGCATTGTCGCCCGTGCTCATCTGGCTGCAGGCCGAACCGGTTCCGGCGGGATCGATGGTTAATGTCAAATTTGCCGATGCCGTCTGCGCCGTCGGTTGCGTTGCGTCGGTCACTGTGACGGTCACAGTCGTTGGCCCCACATCCGCGTTGGTGGGATTGCCGGTAATCGTTCCAGATGTGGTGTTGATCGTGAATCCGGTTGGCAACCCGGTTGCGCTGAAGGCGTAGGGCTTTGTGCCGCCGGTTGCTGCCACTGTTGCGCTGTAGGACGCGCCCACGGTTCCCGAAGGCAGCGACGTTGTGGTGATGGTGAGCGTATTGGATTGTGCCGCGTTCACCGTGAGGCTCAGTGTCGCGGTCGCTGTCTGCTGGGGCAGGCTCGCGTCCGTGACTTTGATCGCAACAGACGCAGTGCCTGCTTGAGCAGGCGTGCCCGTGATTGCGCCTGAGGTCGCGTTGATCGAAAGGCCGCCTGGCAAGCCGGTTGCGCTGAAGGCGTACGGTGTCGTTCCACCCGTTGCCGCAACCGTTGCGCTATAGGCTGTTCCGATGGCTCCGTTCGGCAGAGATGTTGTTACGATGCTCAGTGTGTTTGTCTGCGCGGTGCTCACTGTCAGGCTCAGGGTTGCCGTTGCGGTCTGCTGGGGCAGGCTTGCATCTTGCACTTTGACCACAACAGATGCGGTGCCCACGGCGCTCTGTGCAGGCGTGCCCGTGATTGTGCCCGAGGTTGTATTGATCGAGAGGCCGCTCGGCAGTCCAGTTGCGCTGAAAGTGTATGGCGCCGTTCCACCCGTGGCTGCAACGGTTGCGCTATAGGCTGTTCCCGTCGTCGCTGCCGCCAGCGCGGTTGTTGTAATCGCCAGCTTGCTGGTCGATCCTGTGCCGGTGGTGTTGACGTGGAAAGAACCGCACCCGGCGAGAAAGACCGCAATTCCCAGGATGACGACAAACGCCCGACTTTGCATGGTTCTTTGCTCCAGTGCTTGAAACGCGGAAAAGATCGGGGTGAAGAGAGTCGCCGCCAAACAGGGGCGCAGGTTGGACCCGTCTCGGAAGGGGGGCCCGGAATATGGACTTCTCTAAGAGGAGCAGGCCGGTGCGGGTGTCTTCAAGTAGATTCGAGGCGAATCGCGGGCTGCGCCATTACCTCAGTGATATTGCCGCAAGGAGGGACCACGACCGCGCCGGCAGGCATCGCGCCACCGAAGAACGCGCAGTGTGGACAGAGACTTAGAAAAGAGCGTAGGTCTTCCGCATCCGCTCGGGCACGGCGGCGGGCAGGTCATTGAGCGCGTGGCCGATCTCCAAAACCAGGGCGGGCGCGGAAGTCAGCTGCTGTAGAGCCTTTGCTGTCGCCGGCCAATCAATGGTGCCGTCCCCGGGCCACAGGTGCTCGTCTTTTGTGCCGTGATTGTCGTGCGCATGCACCGACGCGATGCGATTGCCGAGGGTTGCGATCGCTTCTATTGTTCCTGGCTCAATGTGCGCGTGGCCCAGGTCGAGGCACACCGAGACGTTCTGCAGGTGGCCCATGTCGAGAATCGTCAGCAGGTGCTCCGGCGTCGAGGCATCGCTGACCAGGTTTTCTACCAGCAGGCGAACGCCCAGAGGTCGGGCGAAGGCGCCCAGGTGCTCGAGGGCGGTCATCCCGTATTCAATGCTCCGCGGGGACCACCGATCGGTATTCTCGCCAAGATGCACCACCAGGTTCTTGAAGGGGATCCGCTCCGCGGCTTCGAGCGCTCGCTTGATCTCATCCATCGCATCGATGCGGCGCGACTTTTCAGGATGCAGCACATTCACGGCCGGCGCCCCGGCGCGTCCCATCTCCCGATCGGGAAAGAGCGGCGCATGCATCGAGTAAGGCTCAACCGGATTGGAGGCGAACCATGCAGCCAACTCACCGACATGCTCGCGACTGGTGTAGTCGAAGTGCTGGCGCGCGGCAAAGACCTCGATGCCCTGGGCACCTCCGCGCACGGCGATTTCGAGCAGGCCCGGGTGGAGGCGCTGATTCAGGAATAAATGCGTTGATAAGACTTTGAGCATGGTGGAAAGACATTCCCTGCACCGGATCAGGCGGCTGCAGAATCCGGATCCTTGCCCTCATTGTCGCATCTTTCCAATGAGTTACCTGCAACGTGCTGTTATAGCTTTGGTGCGGGTAGTAACCGTCTAGTCGACCTGCAGAGGTCAAATTGACTGGACAGCGCGGTCCAATTTTCCTATGCTACCGACACTGCGACCCCCCGCCGGTCTCCGTTTGATTCATTCCCGGAGAGACCTGGCTGCGCGTCTCGCACCATGGCAAGATGGCTTCGCTCACTCGCCAACGCGCTCTTTGAGTGCGTTGCGCAACCGTTTGGCGTCTCGAGGAGGGCAGTGAAGATTCCCAGTGCGAGCGCGATCGATCATCTCCCATGGCCGGTCCGTACATTGCTCGGATGCGCCACGGCGTCGGTATCGGTTGGCGTCACATATGCCATTCCCACACTGCATGCTTTTCCCTTGTTGCTTGCCTTTCCCACGGTTGTTTTGAGTGCGTGGTTTTTCGGGATGGCGGGCAGTTTCGGGTGCGCCATTGTCGATGTGACGTTGATCGATCTCCTGCTGACCAAGGAGCAATTTCACTTCTCCACGGGCTTTGCGGAAGAGGAGCTGCGGCTCTCGCTTTTTCTTGTCTTGTCGACTTTGCTGGGCGTGATGATCCGCCGGTGGGCCGAGCAGCGGGCCGAATTGAGGGCGCAGGATCTGAAGAAGAGCCTGCTTCTGGAGCAGGCACAGCGGCAGATGGCCGAAGAGCGCGTCCGTTCGGGTGAAGCTTTGCGCGATCGCGATACGGCTTTGCAGATTGCCTTACGCGCCAGTGGCATGGGCCTGTGGACATGGGACTTGCAGCGGGATGCGATCCACTGGTCCGATGAAGTTTTCAGGATCATCGGTTATCCGCCGGGCTCGGTTGAGCCGCGGAATGAAATCTTCTTTAACGCGATTCATGCGGACGACTTGGCCGACATGCAGGCAGACATGGCACGGGTTCTTGAGACGGGCGGCGAAATCAGCAAGCAGTTTCGCGTGGTGCGGCCAGAAGGTACGGTGCGCTGGGTTGAATCGCAAGGACGCTGCTTGCGGGATACCGAAGGCCGGATCAGTTGGATCATGGGCGTGATCACCGATGTGACCCACCGCAAGGTTGCGGAAGAGGCGATGGTGCGGGCCGAGAAGCTTGCCGTCGCGGGCCGGCTGGCGGCATCGGTCGCGCATGAAATCAACAACCCGCTTGAAGCCGTGACCAACCTTCTTTATCTGATTACGATGAGCGGCACGCTTGAGGAAGCGCAGGCGCACGCACGCAACGCTTTCGATGAACTTCTACGTGTTTCGCTGATCACCCAGTCCACCTTGAAGTTCCACCGCCAGCAGGGCACGCCGAAGATCACGATGCTGTCGGAAATCATCGACGGTGTGGCCGCGCTTTTTCGGGGAAGGCTGCTGGCGGCGGGAAGCTCGTTCGAAATCCGTTCGACCAATGAAGTTGCCATCGCCTGCATGCCGAGCGAGGCACAGCAGATTTTCGCCAACCTGGTGGCCAACGCCATCGAGGCCATGCCACGCCCGGGAAAGATCGTGGTCCGGCTGCGGCCGTCGCGCAACTGGCGCAATCGCGAGGTCGAAGGCATGCGCGTCACCATCTGCGACTCCGGTACGGGAATGGATCGCGCAACTCTGCGCCAGGTCTTTGAGCCTTTCTTTACCACCAAACCGGAGACAGGCACGGGGCTGGGCTTGTGGGTGGTTGCGCAACTTGTGGAGCGGCATGGAGGCACAGTCCACGTATGGAGCCGGCAGCGCTCTCACGCCAGCGGAACAGCCTTCTCCGTCTTCCTGCCAACGGCGCCTTCTGAGCCTGAAGGCGTGGAGGTGGAGTCGAGCGCGATGCCGGCTCTCTCCGTCGACACACCTTAATATCGGCCTTAATATCCGGCGGCTTTGCCGTAGTGGCTACGGTGGTCCTGGCCGCCCTGCAGCGCACCGGTTTTTGGATCGACGGCGATGCACTCTCCGTTTGACCAGTGACCATCTCGCATTGCCAGGGTGTAGCCCATGGCGCGCAGATCGTTGAGCGTGCCCTCGCTGAACCCGGGCTCGAGATACAGCTTGTCGGGCTGGAACTGATGATGGAAGCGCGGAGCATCGACCGCCTGCTGGATGTTGAGGCCGCCTTCGGTTGCAGACAGGAAGATATTGGCCACGGTTGTGATGATGCGCGCTCCGCCCGGCGATCCCAGCACGTAGCGCAGGCGGCCATCCTCAAGGACAATCGTCGGCGTCATTGAGCTCAATGGCCGCTTGCCTGGCGCGATGGCGTTTGCCGGACCCTGAACGAGTCCGAACATATTGGGCACGCCCATCTTCGCGGCGAAGTCATCCATCTCGTCGTTGAGCAGGAAGCCGAGCGATCCGGCGGTGACATGCGATCCGAAGCTGTCGTTCAACGTGGTGGTGACCGAAACCGCGTTGCCCTCGCCGTCCACTACTGAGTAGTGTGTCGTGTCTGGCGACTCGGTGCGACGCTGCCCGGCAGTGGTGGGAGCGGGGGGCAGGAAGCCAGCAGGTCTTTGCAGTGACGCGCTCGGCGTCGCCTTGTTCAAATCCATGCCGGCGCGCCATGCCTCTGCATATTTCTTCGCCGTCAGTTGATCTACGGGAATGTTGTTGTAATCCGGATCGCCCAGATAGTCGGAGCGGTCCATGTACGCGCGCCGATAGGCCTCGGTAATTAAATGGATCGACGCTGCGGTGCGATCGCCAAGGCGTGCCAGGTCGTAGCTCTCCAGAATATTGAGGGCGCTCACGAGCACGGCTCCGCCGGATGATGGCGGCGGGGCACTGATGATGGTGTAGTTGTGGAACGTTCCGATCACCGGCTTGCGTTCAACCACGGTGTACTGGGCAAGGTCGTCCAGTGTGAGCAGTGCTCCGCCTTTTTTCAATTCGCCGATGAGCTGCTCGGCCAACTTGCCGTGATAGAAATCGTCTGGATTTGTGGCGATGCGTTGGAGGGTCTGGGCAAGCTCCGGCTGTTTGAAAACTTCGCCGGCTTTGTAGAGCTGCCCGTCGCGCTGAAAGATGCGCTTCGAGTCCGCGAACTTCGCGAGGTCTGTGTCGGAGAGCTCGCGGGCTTCCTCAGCGGACAGCACAAACCCCTCGCGGGCCAATTTGATTGCGGGGGCCATCACGCGCGCCAGGCCGAGCTTTCCGTAGGTGCGCTCGGCATAGACTAGCCCTGCCACCGAGCCGGGCGTGGCGATGGAGCGATACCCGATGATGCTGGAACGCAGGTCAGTGTCAGGAAGGACATTGCCTTTGGCGTCCTGGTACATGGTCTCGGTGGCGGCCAGAGGCGCTTTCTCGCGGTAGTCGATGAAGGTCGATCTGACCATCATGCGTGCGCAGCAGCAGAAAGCCTCCACCGCCCAGGTTGCCCGCCGAGGGATGGACAACGGCCAGCGCGAAACCGGTCGCGACGGCCGCGTCCACCGCATTGCCGCCTGCGCGCAGTATGTCGAGGCCGGCGTCCGACGCAAGGTGATGGACGGTGACCACCATCCCGTGGGTCGCACGCACAGGCTGCTCGTCTTTGTACGCGAGCACGTGCGAGCCTTCCTGGCCGGTGGAGTAAGTCGAAAGAAAAAGGGAAGAGCCGCCAAGCGCAGCGAGCACAATGCCGTAGACCAAGCGCGTCATAGATTCCCCTCAGAATAACCCGGCTGCGCACTCCGATTACGACCGTTTCTCTTTGGTCGCGCACAACCGTCGCCAGGGCCTTCGGCCATGTCTTGGCTGTGTTACCGTTTGAATACGGCCCCTGCTTGCAGTCCACTGCATAGGCCGCAGCAAGCCGAACGACTTAGCGACGAATGTCTCAGCAGCCGGATTTGATATCGCCTCCGTTGCCCGCGAGCCCGGCTCCTGATCCTGGTTCCATACAAGGGAGCGCGCCTGCTGAACCGGCCGCCCCTCATCCCGCACAACGTATTCCGCGATGGCTGGTGCGGGCAGAACTTTTCCTGCGCGTAATTTTGCGCATCTATATTGGATTGGCTGTTGCTTATGCGCCGTGGTCTCCTTTGTTCTGGGACCAGAATCCGCTCTTCGTCCAGTTTCCGACGCTCTCGATCTACGCTGCTAATGGCGCGGTTCGCGGAATCGTTTCGGGACTGGGCTTGTTGAATCTGTGGATCGCGCTCAAGGATGCACTCGAGTTTAGAAACAGGTAAGCCCATGAGCGATCAGAATCGCAAAACATCGAACCCAGGCAAAGCCAGCTCTCAGCAGCCGCCGCGGGACAGCGCGCCCACAGCGCAGCCAAAAGCCAACGCATCGCCGGAGCGCCAACAGCCGGCCGGATCTGGCACACCCAATGCAGGCGAAGCGGCCGCCACACCGGTAGCCAAGCTGCCCGGCAATGGCGCGCCGCCGCCGCTGGACCGTGCTCCGCTGGCCTACGAGAATTCTAGCATTCCTCAACAGCCCCGATGGCCGCCTCATCCGCATCGTGTCGGAGTTCATGGAGCCGCTGGCGCGCTTCCGCCGCGAGCGCATCCAGGACACGGTGGTCTTCTTCGGCTCGGCGCGCTTTCGCGGCCGCGAAGAAGCCGATCATGAACTCGAGCTGCTCGAGAACACCGGCTCGACGCAGCCCGCGCCCAGCGAGGAGCAGCCGGCCAGCGCCACCGGAGATTGCCGCGGGCAAGGCCACCGATCTGCAGCGCAAGCGCGCCGTGGCCGCAGTCGAGATGGCTCGCTACTACGAGGACGCGCGCCGCCTGGCGCACATGCTCACCTCGTGGGCCAAGACGATTCCCTCGCGCCGCCATCGCTTCGTCGTCACCTCGGGCGGCGGCCCCGGCATCATGGAAGCGGCCAATCGCGGCGCGTACGAGGCCGGCGGCAAGACCATCGGCATGAACATCAGCCTGCCCTTCGAGCAGTTCCCCAACCCGTACATCACGCCGGCGCTCAACTTCGAGTTCCACTACTTCTTCATGCGCAAGCTGTGGTTCGCCTATCTCGCGAAGGCGCTGGTGGTCTTTCCCGGCGGCTTCGGAACGCTCGACGAGATGTTCGAGATTCTCACTCTGTCGCAGACCCAGAAGATGGCCAAGAAGATCACGGTCGTGATCTACGGCTCGGAGTATTGGAAGAAGGTCTTCAACCTCGACGTGCTGGTCGATACGGGCGCCATCTCGCCCAAGGACATCGAGCTCTTCCAGTTTGCCGATACGCCCGAGCAGGCCTTCGAAATGCTGCGCAAAGGGTTGACCGAAAACTATCTGATTCCCGAGGCAGCCGCCGAGCATGCTTCTCACGAAGCGCTTTCGCAGGAGCTGATGCAGGGCGCGACGCTCGAGGATTTTCTGGGACCTGAGATGTCCAAGATGAGCGACTGAGGCCCCCCAGAGAGCGGTCGGGAGGCCACTTCCGCCCCATCTTGGGACAGGTTCCTCCAACGACAAACCCGCACAAAAGCACTCTTTGGGGTGCGTTCGCCTTCGGTTATTGCCGGCAATTGCCGGGCTTTACCGAGGTTTCTGGTTACTGAGTTGAGTCTTGCCCTAATTGAAGCCCCATTCGCACTCTCTTAACGCGCTATTGACGGCATCCGTCGGATACTGGTCCGTAAAGGCTCCAATCCGATCGCGAGGTAGGAGGGGACGTGGCCAACTCGACCATCAGTTACCTGTGGCGCGACCGAAAGGCTGCCAGCGGCTTTCGCTCGGGAGTATCGCTGCACAGCCACACCAATCAGTCCCAGGAGACCCTGGATTTTCTGGCCAACCTCGGCAACCAGTATCCCTGGATTCGTCCGCTGCTGTCGCGTCTGGAGCGACGGTCGCAGGCCATGCACGGGGTCCGCATCGATTACGCGCGCAGCTACTGGACGCCGCCCATGACACCCAAGCTGGCGTTTGATCTAGAAAGCAGGCAGATCGAGGGTCTCGATATCGCGCCCATGGTGTCGATCTCCGACCACGACAACATCAAGGCGCCTATGCTGCTGCGCACGGTGCCCAGCGCGCGCCGCATTCCGGTGTCGGTCGAGTGGAGCGCGCCCTACGGTGGCGTTCAGTCGTTTCATCTTGGCATTCACAATCTGCCCAGCGCCCGCGCCGCAGAGTGGATGACGGTGTTCTCGGATTTCACCGCGGACCCAAGCGACAAAGGGCTGACCGAGATTCTTGCCGCGCTCCATCAGGAGCCGAATGTGCTGGTGGTCTTCAACCATCCCATGTGGGACCTGTACCTGATTGGGCAAGGAGAAGCACCAATTCCTGGTGAACGAGTTTCTCCAGAAGAACGGCGCCTGGCTGCACGCGCTGGAGCTGAACGGGCTGCGCCACTGGGACGAGAATCGCGCTGTGCGGCGACTCGCCGCGCAAGTGGAACATGCTGCTCATCAGCGGCGGCGATCGGCATGGCGTCGAGCCCAACGCCAACATCAACCTGACCAATGCCACCAGCTTTACCGAGTTTGTCCACGAGATTCGCCGTCAGAAGAAGAGCAACGTGCTTTTCATGCCCGCAGTATGCCGAGCCGTGGAAGCATCGCATTCTGCAATCGACGATGGACGCGATTCGCAACTACCCGGAATTTCCGCAAGGCTCGCGCACCTGGGATGAGCGCGTCTATCATCCAGATGCGCAACGGCGTGGTTCGTCCGCTGAGCGAACTGTGGCCGAAAGGACGTGCGCCTCGGCCGATCGGCTGGACGATCGCGATGGTGCAGATGCTCGGCAGGGGACCGGTTTCCGGCAGCTTGCGGCTGGCGTGGAGCGATTCAAACCAGCTGCGTCTGGCGCTGGGCGAGCACGACGGGTAAATCCAGCGCTCGATCGCTGTAGGATTGACGCTAGTTCCAGCTGAGCAATCGATGACCGCTTCTGTGCCGCGCGTGGCGTACTTTCCCGACTCCTTTCATGAAGTGAATGGGGTCGCGCATACCAGCCGCCACTTTGAGGCATTTGCGCGGCGGCGCAACCTGCCCTTTCTGTGCGTGCGCGCCGGCGACCGCACCCAGGCCATTCTCGGAAGACGGCAATGTGTGGACCCTGGAGCTGCCGCGCGGCTTTCTCTCTTTCGCCCTCGAAAAGGATCTGCGCTTCGATCCTGCATTTCTGCGCCACATTCCGCTCATTGGCGAGGTGCTGGAGCGCTTCAAGCCTGACCTGATTCACATTACCGGGCCGAGCGAAGTTGGCATGCTGGGCGCGGGGCTGGCGCATCACCTTGGTTTGCCGCTTGCCGCAAGCTGGCACACCAACGTGCATGAGTACGCGGCGCGTCGCTCCGAGTGGTTGCTGCGCCTGCTGCCCCCGCGTCAGTCCGCGGCCACCGGACAAACGATCGAAGATCTGGCCATGGCGGCCGCTGCCAAGTTCTACTCGGTCGCGAAGGTTCTGTTCGCGCCCAATCCGGAGCTTTGCCGCAAGCTCGAACAGATGACGGAACGCCCTTGTTTCCTGATGCCGCGCGGTGTCGATGCTGAACTTTTCCATCCCTCAAAACGCAATCGGGCAGTCGGACGATCGCGATCATGTTCTCGGATTCGTTGGGCGTCTTTCGGTGGAGAAGAATATTGCCGGCCTGGTTGAGGTGCAGGACGAACTGGAGCAAAGGGGGCATCAGAGCTTCCGCTTCCTGATCGTGGGCCATGGCGGCGACGAAGTGTGGCTGCGCGAGCGATTGCTGCGTGCGGAGTTTACCGGCGTGTTGCGCGGCGAAGCGCTTTCAGAGGCCTACGCCAACATGGACCTCTTCGTCTTTCCCTCGCACACCGACACCTTCGGCAACGTGGTGCTGGAGGCGCTGGCCAGCGGCGTGCCTGCGGTCGTGACGCCCGATGGCGGCCCTTGCACGATTGTGCGCGACGGCGAGACAGGCCGCATTGTGCCCGACGCGGAATTCGCTGCGGCGGTTGCCGGCATCCTCGCCGACCCGCCAAGGCATGCTGCCATGCGCGAGGCGGCACGCGCCTACGCACTCACGGCAAGCTGGGATTCAGTGTTTGAAGGCGTGTACAAAGCGTATGGCACGATGATGGCGCGGCGCGACCAGATCGCGGCTGCCGGCTAAAAGGATCGAGCCTTCTCAGGCAATCGGCAAGCCGGTAAGTAGATCCAGGCGGAAGGCGATCTCCCGGTCCGACATCATCTCCCAGCCCGTTCCGCGCAACACTCCTCCGTCGCAATCGATGATCGTCACGCCCTCGTCGGAAAGCTTTGCGGTTTCCCACACCTGGCCATGCGCGCCCCACGCCAGAATGCTTCGATGCCCCACGAACAGCAGGAGACCTGCTTCGCGCAGCGCACGCACTTCAAGAACGGGCCGATAGGGAATCATCGTGAACTGCTCCGGCGTTGTGCTGTCGATCAGGTAGGCGTAGCCTCCGGCCACCGCGCAGAGTTCTTCTGGTTTTGGAGTTGACCATAGGCCCGTCGGAGCTGCTGGATCGCGAAAGCCCAGGGCACACGTCGCGAGAAAGGGCTGCGCGCCGGCAGTATCAGGCCGCACCAGCAACTCGAGCGCACCGCGCTCCACCTCTTCCACTTCGCGAGGGTAGACGAAGTGTCGCGAAGGCAGGATGAGAGGCCGTGCTGCAAGCACGTCGGCATGCCAGCGATGTGCGAAGCTCAGGACGATCTGGATTGCGGGGATGGGTGCATTCACATCAGACACCGACGAAGCGCTCTACCCGCTGCCGCACGGTCGGCACGCCCAGGCCCAGTGCGGCTCCCTGCTCGATCACGGAGACCAGCTTGTCGAGGTCGGGGCCGGAATGCGTTCCGGTCAGTGCGATGCGCACCGGGTGAAGGAGGTCTGTTCCGTTTACGCCGGTTGCCACTTTGATCTCTTCCATCCACTGCTTGAAGATCTCCGGCGTGACCGGCAGGCTGTGGGCTCGAACGCGGCCGGCCAACTCCGCCAGCACGATCCGCGCGGAGTCGGTGGTCATAAGAGCCGCATTTTCGTCGCGCGCGCGGGCCACATCCGGGTCGAACCCGAAAATGAAAAGCGCCTTCGCCGTCAGCCGGTCAAGATGATCGACGCTGGGCACAAACATCTCCAGCAACCGGACAAACCAGACGAGAACCTCGTCGCTCGCTTCGTCCTTCTCCGGCAGCAGGCCACCGAAGTACTCCCACGCCAACGCTGCGAGGCGCACCGGTGAAGCGAGTTTGAGGTAGTGGCGGTTGAGCGAGTTCAGTTTGTCAAAATCGAAAACGGCCGGTGAAGGCGTCACGCGCTCGATCGAGAACTGCTGAACCATCTCCTGCAGTGTGAAGATTTCGGTCTTACCGTCTTCGGCGCCCCAGCCCAGCATGGCGAGATAATTCACCAGCGCTTCAGAGAGATATCCCATCTCGCGAAAGGTGGCGATTGACGTGGCGCCGTGGCGCTTCGAGAGCCGCTCGCGATCGGCGCCGAGAATGGTGGAGAGGTGCGCAAACACCGGTACCTGCCAGCCGAAAGCTCCATAGATCGCGACCTGCCGCGGCGTGTTCGAAATGTGGTCGTCGCCGCGAATCACATGCGTAATCCCCATCAATGCGTCGTCCACGGTGACCACGTAGTTGTATACCGGAACCCCCGGCTGCGCCTCGGTGCCCGATCGGACAAGAACGGGATCGCTCACCGCTTCCGTTTGAAACTCCACCGGTCCGCGCACCAAGTCGTTGAAGCGCAGAGGCTCTTCGCCGATCTTGAGCCGTATCGAGAAGGACATGTTCGCAGCGAGATTGCGCTTGATTACCTTGGGAGTCAGGTTGCGGCAGCGCCCGGAGTACACCTGGGGCAGCCGGTTTTCGAGAAGAGCCTTGCGTTCCGCCTCCAGCTCTTCGACCGAGCAAAAGCAGCGGTAGGCCTTGCCCTCGCCCAATAACCTGGCCGCGTGTTCCGCATAAATCTGCAGGCGATCGGACTGGCGGTAGGGCCCGAACTCCCCTTTGCCAGGGCCCTTGGTGCCCACTTGATTCGGCCCTTCATCCCAATCGAGTCCCAGCCACTTCAAGTCCTCGACCAGCTGCCTCTCATAGCGCGGGCTCGATCGCTCGATATCCGTATCTTCGATGCGGAGGACAAAGGCACCACCCGTGCGGCGCGCAAACAACCAGTTGTAGAGCGCCGTTCGCGCGTTGCCCACATGCAGCAGTCCGGTCGGAGATGGGGCAAACCGTACGCGAATCTTTCCGTTATCCATGACCTCCTGATGATAGCCGCAGTTCATGCGAAATCGAGGGGAGAGTTACAGGCAGACGGTGCTTCTGTTGGAACTCGTCAAGCCGGAACACGCATTCTGCTCCTTTCTTGCGTCCCGCACATCTGATTGTCTGGGAGAGAGAACATGAAAGTAGTACTGTTTGGCGCCTCGGGGATGATCGGATCGCGGGTTCTGCAGGAACTGGTGCAACGGGGCCACGCGGTTACCGCCGTCGCGCGCCGTCCGGAAAAGATAGCGGCGCAGGGCGTCGCGGCGGTCAAGGGCGATGTGTCGGACGCAACCGGAGTGGCAGCGATCGCAAAGGGCGCCGACGCCGTGGTCAGCGCTTATGCGCCGCCGCAGGACGATCCTCTCTCGGTGGTGTTGGCAACTCGAGCCCTGCTGGCGGGACTCGCGGCCGCGGGCGTAAAGCGCGTCATCGTGGTGGGCGGCGCGGGCAGCCTCGAGGTAGCGCCTGGTGTGCAGCTGGTCGACGCCCCAGACTTTCCAGCGTCGTGGAAAGGTATTGCAATCGCGCATCGCGACGTGATCCCGGTTCTCAAAGAATCCAACCTCGACTGGAGCTATTTCAGCCCGGCAGCCTTCATTCAGCCCGGGGAACGCACCGGGAAGTTTCGTCTCGGGGGCACCAGCCTCGTCTCCGACGCCAAGGGAGAGAGCCGCATCTCGGCCGAGGACTATGCCGTTGCTCTCGTGGATGAGCTGGAGCAGTCAAAGCACGTGCGGCAGCAGTTCACCGTGGGCTACTGATCGCCGGGGTGTGCCGTGTTTCTCGCGAGCTGGTGCGTGGGTTGCTAGTCGAAGTGTTCCCACCCGCGCGGTGGAAGCGGTTCGAGCCCGCGCGCGGTGCGGATCGACACTCGCGGCTCACCGGACCGGCGCCGTTTGAACCGGCCAATCCGGGTCACGGCTACCCCGGCGATGGTGCGCGGAACATGCGCTCCGGTGGGCGCGGCAAACAGCAGTTCGTAGTCCTCGCCGCCATGCAGAGCCTGCGTCAACGTCGTGCCCGGGGCCAGGGGGAGTTTGGTTGCGTCCACTTCAGCCGCTACCCCGGATTCCTCACACAGGTGTGCGAGATCGATCGAAAGGCCGTCGCTCAGATCGATCGCGGCACTGGCCAGGCCTCGGCGCTGCAGACTGAGGCCCGTTGCAAGGCGCGGTTGCGGATGGAGATGCGCAGCAAGCAGAGGCTCGAGATCCTTTGGGATTGCTAAAGGGCGGGATCCTGGGCGAGATTTCGCAAGGTGCTTTAGCGCGTCCAAGCCAGCTGCCGCGCCACCCAGGGTTCCCGTCACGTAGAGCAGATCGCCGGCTTTGGCCCCGGAACGCAGCAGCGCCCGATTCCTGGGCACCGCCCCCACTAGAACGATGTCTGCGACGGCAAACCGCGCTTCGGCCAGGTCGCCGCCTGCCAGGGGTGTATTGTGCGCGGCAGCCAGCGCCATAAATCCCTCGTAGAAGCGGTCGATCCACGCCGGTTTACGCCCCCGTGCACGCGTTAATTCCGCCGGTAAGCCTAAGGAAAGAAAGGCTGCCAGTGGACGGGCTCCCATGGCGGCCAGGTCACTGAGGCCGCGCGCAAGGCACCGGTGACCAACCACTTCGGGCGGATGCCAATCTAAGTTGAAATGACGCCCGGCGAGCGAGAGATCGGTCGTGACCGCGATTTGCTCCCGGGGCCTGGTCCTCAGCAGGGCACAGTCGTCTCCAATGCCTAACGCCAGTCCTGCGAAGGCTTTGCGACTTCCACGGCTGCGAATGCGTTCGATCAGCACTCGTTCCCCGGGTGCTCGCTCCCCCGGTGGGGCGTAAGCCTCTGGAGATGTCGGGAGCTTGCGCATCCCTAAGAGCATAGGACAATGGGCCGCATCACCGCGCAGGAACAAACCAAAGGAGTGGTTGGACAAGAGACTGTTGGAGCATTCAGAAGGGGTTTTCCTATTGATTTCGTTGACCCTGCCCGGACGCGTTTGTTAGCCTGACGTGAACGTCTTAGAAAGCGCACCCACGCAGGGGCCTTTCAACCGGTTTCGCGGGCTCCCCCATGAGACCAACGCCATTTCGCTGTTCGATTGGTATGTGGCGAATTGCAGCCATCCCCGTATGCGGGAATGAGAGAAGGTTATGCTGCGGAAACGCTATTACATTCTTTTTGTTGCCCGAGATGAAGAGGGCCGGGTTCGGAAGATTCCGCTGCCCCTGCATTACGTGTACGGATTTGTAGCGGCTGCTCTCGTTGGCGCCTTCACGATTGTTGGGCTTGCCGGCTCTTACACCCGCATGCTGCTCAAGACCGAGAGCTTTAATCAGCTGCGCGCGGAGCGCGAGACCCTCCGGAAAAACTACAAAGAGATGGCACAGATCGCGCATGATCGCGACGTGCAGGTAGCTTCTCTGGGCGCACTCGCCAGCGAAGTGACAACGCTCTATGGGCTGCGGCAGAACAAAATGAGTGCCGTCCGCTCCATTGCCAATCCCGCCGCGTCGCCGACTCCGCAAAGTCTTGCCCTGAGCGACGACGTGAATCAGCAGGCGGTCAGGCAGTCGATTGACCAGTTTTATGCGCTGCGCGAACAGGCCATGTCGGGCCGCGTGACCCGCGCCCTTGAAGGTGGTTTGACGCCCAACTCGACGGGCGACTGGACACAGTTTGCCGACGCACCTTCCCTATGGCCCATTGAAGGCCGCGTGGCCTCGAGTTTTGGTCAACGCGAAGATCCGTTCAACGGAGAAGGCGCTTTCCACTCCGGCATCGATATCGACGCGCCCTATGGAACCCCTGTGCGGGCGACCGGCGACGGCGAGGTGAGCAGTGCGGCGATGGGCGCAGGCTACGGTAAGGAAATCGTCCTCGATCACGGCCACGATCTGCGCACCGTGTACGGCCACCTTTCTGGCATCGCCGTTCTTGCCGGGCAGCATGTGACGCGCGGTCAGATTATCGGTTACGTCGGGCAGTCGGGCCGGGCGACCGGACCGCATCTCCACTACGAGGTGCGGGTGCACAATGTGCCGGTCAATCCGCACAAATATCTGCGTACAACCTACGAGCAGGCAGAGTTCAACAGTTCTCCTGCTGCGATCGCCAGCAAGTAGGCGGCGATCTTTCAGAAATACCGAGGCGGCTCCTTTTGGGGGCCGCTTTTCTTTCATCGCAGAGTCCGATCCATGCAGTGGTGATATCGTTGCCTCGGTCAGTTTCTGACTGCTAGAGGAGATATCGCCGTGCGTGCTCTCATCCATTGCCTGATTGCTGCTCTCCTGTTGGTGCTGCCTGCCGCTGCGCAGGATCGCTCCGCCGAACTCAAAATTGCCTTTGCGCGCGCTCATCATCTCAAGCGCGGTATCAATGTTTCGCACTGGTTCTCGCAGAATGCGCCGGACTATTCTGCGCATCACACCGACACGGAAACCACGCCGGAAGATATTGCTCTCATTGCGAAGCTGGGATTCGACAACGTGCGCCTGAGCATCGACGCCACGCCTCTCGAGCAGTATCCGCGCGGGGCGGATGGTCTAAACGCAGAATTCATGGGCCGGCTCGATCGCGCACTCGACACGATTCTTGCCAACGGCATGGCGGTGCAAGTCGATCTGCATCCCGAAGGCCCCTACAAGCAAGGGATTCGCAGCAGCAACACGTCGGTCGACCATCTCGCCGAGCTGTGGCGTAACCTGGCGGCGCACTATGCTAATCGCGATCCCGAGCGCGTTTTCTTCGAGATCATGAACGAGCCGGAGGAAAATGATCCGTATCGCTGGGCGGGTATCCAGGCGCGCGTGGCCGCAGCCATTCGCGAGGTCGCGCCGAGGCACACGATCATCGCGACCGGGCCAAATTATTCCGACATCATCGATCTGCTGACGCAGCATCCGCTGCCCGACGGCAACGTGATCTACAACTTCCATTTTTACGATCCGCACGAATTTACGCACCAGGGGGCCGGGTGGGGCGCGCCCTACTGGATCTACGAGCACGGCATTCCCTACCCGCCAACGGAAAGCTCAATGGCCGAGCTTGTGAAACAAGTTCCCGATCCTGCCGATCGCTTCAGGCTCGAGAATTACTGGCTCGATCGCTGGGATGCGCACCGCATCCGTCTCCTGATCGATGAGGCTGCGGATTGGGGGCGGTCGAACAACGTGCCGCTGATCTGCAATGAATTTGGCGCGTATCGTGAAGTGACGCCGCCGGCGTCACGCGTGGCGTGGCTGCGCGATGTGCGCACCGCGCTTGAGGCCGACGGCATCGGCTGGGCCATGTGGGATTATCACAACGGCTTTGGCGTGGCCGTGAAGGATGCAAGCGGCAAGTCGGTCGTCGATCCCGAGACGGTGGAGGCGCTGGGGCTGAAGCGGTAGGAACTCGCTCGTCGTGCCTGTTCGCTCATCAGCGCTTCGTCCGCAGCACCGTTGCCCGCCCGGCTAGTGACCCACGTAGCTAACGCGCCAGATGGTGCGCGAGCCGTCGTCGCTTACAAAGAGCGAGCCATCGGGAGCCTGCGCTATGCCGACGGGTCGGCCCCAGACGGTGCCATCGGGAAGAACAAAGCCAGTGAGGAAGTCTTCGTACTCGCCCGTGGCATGGCCGTTGCGGATCGGCAGGCGCACGCACTCGTAGCCGGAGCGCTGGGCGCGATTCCACGAGCCGTGTTCGCAGGCGAAACCGTCGCCCTTGAACTCGGCGGGAAACTGCGAGCCGGTGTAGAAGAGCATTTCGAGTGAAGCAAAATGTGGGTTCAACAGGATGTCGGGGGTGAGCACCTTGGATTGCAACTCGGGGTGCTTGCCCGCATGGCGCGGATCCTGCACGCCTCCCTTGGCCCCGCCCATGTAGTACCACGGCCAGCCGTAGAAGCCGCTCTCCTGCACGTGCGTCACGTAGTCAGGCACGAGGTTGTTTCCCAGGCCGTCGCGCTCGTTGGTGGAGCACCAGAGCTCGCCGGTGAGGGGATTGATGGCTTCGCCCACGCAGTTGCGCAGGCCCCACGCGTAGACCTTCAGGAATTTGCCCTCGGGCGTGAATTCCAGCACATCGGCGCGATGAAATTCTTCGGGGTGGGTGTCGGTGTCGTCCACGTTGGAGTGCGAGCCAACGGAGGCGAAAAGCTTGCTGCCGTCTTTTGAGAAGACGACGTCGCGGGTCCAGTGTCCGCCTCCGCGCAGATGGCCACCGCCGGGGAGTTCCGCGATTTGTTGAGGGGCGGCGCTCGCTTTGAGATCGCCATTTTTGTAAGGGATGCGCACGATGGAATCGGTCTCGCCGATATAAATCCATTGCGGATTTGGTCCTGCGGGATAAAAGGCGATGCCGAAGGGGAGACGCAGGCCTTCGGCAAACACTGAAGTTTGTTGAGGCTTGCCATCGGCCCCGATGCCGCGAAAGACCTTGATTTTTCCTGTCCCGCTTTCGGCGAGGAAGAGGTCTCCGTTGGGCGCGAAGCGCAGCAGTCGCGGATTATCGAGGCCGGTCGTATACAGATCGACCTTGAAGCCCTTGGGCGCAATGGGCCAGGCGTTGGCGGGGCGCGCGCCCACACTCGGCCCGTTGTCGACCGATTGTTCGGGTGCGGGCCCCGGCAGGTCGGCCACTGTGACGTGGCGGCGGGTTCCGGGCGACTCGTGCAGTGCGTCGGTAAACGCGGCCTGGCCGGTGAGGGCAGGGTGACTCGTATCGTCGGCGGCGAACGCGGAGACACAAGACACGAGCAGAAGTGCGGCGAGCGAAAGCAGCGTGCGGAAGGTAAGTCTCATAAGACCTCGCTAGGAATTGGCTGGGTGAAGCAGCAGGCGATCGGCGCTACAGCTCAACACGAGAGTGAAAACGAAACCGTCAAAGTAGAGACGCAGCTCATTGCAATTTGATGCGTTTTTCCGAACCGGCAAACAAGGTGCGCTTGGAGTTTGCGCAGGGTTCAAATTTCTACCCGCGCAGGAAGCCATTGCAGACTATTGCGAGGGGGCGTGTGCGGCTTGAGCCTCAGGCGAAGCGGGGCCACTGAGGCTTGACGCGACACGGTTCAGAAGGGAAGGGGTAAGGTTCGCGGTCACGACGACGCGGTCGCGCTTTTGCGCCACCTGCGCAGTCTTGAGCGCCTCACGCAGAGCGTTGTTGGGCCCGTTCTCGCCGAGCGGCACGGTGATGCTGCGGGCCATGGACAAGAGCAGGTTCAATGACTCGGCCTGGCTTTCGGCATCCTGCGCAGTGGGGGCGATCTCTTCGATGCGCACGCGCAGGGCGCCGGCGAGGGGAAGGGTTGGGGTCACGCTGGCGATGATGGTGGCGCCATCCTGGAGCGGAAGAGAAAGGCCGAAGATGTGAATTGTCCCGCTCTCTGAGAAGGGGAGGCCGATCTGGCCCACGCCCCAGGCCAGCGACAGCAGCGGCACTTCGTGAAAATGATTGGCGAGCAGCGACGAGCCGGCGAAGGGCAGCGCTGCGGCGCGATGGCGGTCGATGATGGAGTGGATCTTCTCAGTTGTGGGGTAGTTGCTGACGGCCAGCATGTCGTAGCCGATCTGGGCCACGCGCACGGTGCGGTTTTCAGACGGGATGCTGTAGATGGTGTGGCCGGCGTAGCTTTCGCGCGCGGTGGCATGCGTTTCGAACCAGGTATTGAGCCGTGCGCCGGTCAACTTCCCCACCAGAACCATGGAATAGGCGACGGGTCCGTTGGGTCCGTTGGGATCGGGCATGCGATGCAGGCCGATGGCGACCTGGTCGAGGTCGCGCTCCCAGTCGATGCCGGTGGCGTCGACGAACTGCTGATACTCGGGGACGCGCGAAGGCGGCTTGATCTGTTTGTGGAAGAAGGTGCGAAAGGGCGTGAAGTTGACGTAGAGGATGCCGTCGGACTCGGGCAGCAGGCGCGCTGCTTCCGGCGGGGCTTTGGAGCGCAGAAAGATGGCAACGGCCAGCAGCAGTACGACTCCGGCCACGATCAACAGCGTGCGACGCGTGCGTCTATGCATAAGTGCGGGAGGAGCCGGTCCGGCGGGCGGGCTCCTCTCTATCAAGCATAGCGGACGGGGCGGTTCAGGCTAGTTCTTCACCGTCATGGTGTCCGAGTCGACCGCTTTCTTTCCGGAGATTCCCTCGAGCCCTGCCAGCAATCCACGATAGTCGCTCTTGTCCGCCTGAAATGCGAGACCACCCTTCTTGCCCGCGTCGTCCCATGTAAGGCCGATGAAGTGCTTCTTTGACTTTGTGAGCGCCATCAGAGCCCCGATGCCTAGCGTGAAGATGCCGATACCAATCGCAGCCCCGATACGCCTGTGAACATCTTGCCCATAGCTGATCTCGGTGATCGCAGCGGCAGGAATGAGTGCGATTTCTGCTTTGTCCTTCATGATCCGAACGTTGCTGCCGTCGATATACAGCTTCATCTCGGTTCCAGCCTTGGCGTTTTGCAGCGACCCACCGTCGTAGCCGATCTTGTACCCGTTGTCGCCTGCGAACGCAGTCATTGGAAAAACAAAACAAAGAAGAATTGCGAAAAGCTTTCTCATCTCCACCCCACGGCGCCAAACTATAGCACCTGCAATAGCGAGAGACCGTGATGCATGCCCGGTATGATTGGGCCCGCGAAATCTGAAGTAACGCGGTGCGCAAAGAGCTCATGCACACACAAAGCGCCCGCCGCGAATCTCGCGGCGGGCGCTTTTACTAATTCGAGTGACCGCTACTGCGTGACAGTCTTGACGCGGTCGCCGGCCTTGAAGTCCGAGCCGGAGACAGGAGTGCAAATCGCCGACACCGGATCGACGTCTGTGGCCCGGACTGTGCCGACCGTTGTGGTGAGGCGGCGCAGAACGTTGCCCGTCGTGGGATCCTTGATCTCCTTGGTGACGCGCACCACTTGCAACTGGTCGCCAACCTTGACGCCCGCGTTGCCGCCCACGTTGAGAATTACCTGGCCTCCGTCAACCGCGGCGACGAGGCCTTCAACCACGACCGTACGCACCCCGACCCGCGAAGCCTCGGCGACGAGGTTGGTCGACAGCTGATCGACGGCAGTCTTGGTGGCTTCGCCGATGATGGTCTGCTGGAAGTCCGAGGAGCCGAAGTCGGCATTGCCGCCGCCGAAGCCGTGCCAGTTGCCCCCGCCGCCCAGCATCGATGTGCTGGAGCGGGCCGACTGGCCGTTGCCGTCCGCGGCTGCCAGAATTTCGCCGGTATCGATGTTGATGACGCGCGCCGTGATGGCCACGTTGGCCTTGGAGTTGGAGTGGCCGAAGCCGCCCACACCGAAGCCGTGCCAGTTGCCGCCGCCTCCCCCAATGTTGGTTTTCTTGGTTTCGTTGCCGAATTCGGTGATACTGCCTTCAATAATGGCGTCTACACCCAGGAGCTTGCCGATCTTCGCGGCGCTGGTGGGGTCGGCACGGTCGGAGTTGGAGAAATTCTGTTCGGCGAGGATCTTGTCGAGGGCCTTGCGCTCGATGACGGAGTAGGTGCCGTCCTTCACGAGATCCGTGACCAGCAGGTCGACGATGCCCTTGCCGACGTCGATGTTGGTTCCGAAGAGTGCGGCGGAGGCGGTCTGCACGGTGCCGTAATCGAAGTCGAGCACGGCGACCCGCGGCCTGCGTTTGGGGGCATCCTGGGCTGAGGTTGGCACGGCCTGGGCCGCAAACAGCAGCAGAAGCGCCGCCGAGCAGGCAGCGAAAGTCCTCTTTGGGTTCATTGAATTCTTCCTCAAGTGCGGGAATCGACTGTGAAAGAAGGTTCCCGCGCGCGTGCAGCAAAGTCAAGCCAAATTGTCGAAAACGAAGGGGGATGGGGGACAGCGAGGCGGTTTGCTCCACCCGCCGTCCTATGCTAACCTTTGAGACTGTGCCGTGGTATGCGCGGAGCAGGAGTGTGCCTGCGCAAATCACCGTTTCCGGGATCGAATTCCGGGTGGCGAGGGCGGTTCCGTTTGGATGGGAAGCGTCTTTGGGCTGGCGTAGCTCAGCTGGTAGAGCATCTGATTTGTAATCAGAGGGTCGGGGGTTCAAATCCCTTCGCCAGCTCCACTGAAGGAATGAAGTGACCGGGCGGAGCGGCAGCAACGTTTTGGCCGGCGCACGATTTTGAAGCGCTGGATCTGTCCTCCGCGGTGATCCCACTGAGGTGCATGCTCCCACAAGCCGGACCTTCTCCGGGTGGGGCAGTATGCGTTGAAGCCGGTTTTGAGGCGGGGTTTCTGGAGGCTGGAAAGTTCTTTCGAGCGGTCCCCGGCAGCAGGTTGAGTGGCTGGGGTTTGGTTGGGCACAGGTGGCCGAGCGGTTAATGGCAGCAGACTGTAAATCTGCCGCTCTTTGGAGCTACGGAGGTTCGAATCCTCCCCTGTGCACCACTTGGATGGTTGGAACTGGAATTGGTCGGGAATGGGCGCAGATTCGCATCGCGAAGCGTTGAAGCGGTCGGGCTCAGACCTGGCAGGGCGGTTCCCGGTAGCACTTGTGTTGTACGCGGCATTAGCTGCGCTGGCTTGGTTCACCATGGGCGCCGGCAAAGTGCTGGTGATGGGCAAGCCGGTCGAGTTGAGACTGGTTCCGCTGATTATTCTGGGCGGGCTGGCGTTGAGAACGGTAGTAGCCCTGCAGGCGGACAAGATTCGCCGTGGAGGGGAAAAGGGCGCAAGTTCTGGCCCAGAGAGTTTGAAGGGCTGATGTAGCTCAGTTGGTAGAGCACTCCCTTGGTAAGGGAGAGGTCACCAGTTCAATCCTGGTCATCAGCTCCAGAAATTGCAGTTAACGGTGCGTAGTTCACAGTTCTTAGTTTTTGGCCGGCGTAGCGAACGCGATTTGGCGGGCCCGGGGAACTTCGCTGTGAACTAAGAACTGTGAACTACGAACTGTTTTGCGGGAGTAACTCAGTGGTAGAGTCACAGCCTTCCAAGCTGTTGGTCGCCGGTTCGATCCCGGTCTCCCGCTCCAGAGTTTGAAGAGCAGAGTTCGAAAGAGTTGAGAAGTTTGTCCGAGGCCAGGAAAGAAATGTTCGAACAGTCGGCCATCCCGGTGCAGGACGAAAAGGGATATGCGAAGCTGCACTCGCTGTTTGATGCGGCCTTCGATGTACGCGACGTTGAGGTTTTGCTCAATCGCGTGACCAAGGCCAAGCTGCGGATTCGCGATTATGCCGCGGTTCTGCAGAAGGGTTTTCTGGGCAAAGAGGCTTCGGCGCTGTATGCGGCCCTGCCGGTCTCCGATCAGGCTTTGACGCGCGAGCGGTATCTGCGGTTGGTGGAGAGAGTGCCGCAGGAGTTGCGGCAGAGGTATTTGAAGGCCTACGCCTATTATTGAGGTTAGGCTTGGTGAGTTTTGTGCCGCGGGTCAAGATCTGCGGCAAAGAGTACAAAGTCCAACGGAAGGATTGAGTTTGCAATGGCGAAGGAAAAGTTTGACCGTTCGAAGCCGCACGTGAACGTGGGAACGATTGGGCACATCGATCACGGCAAGACGACGCTGACGGCAGCGATCACGAAGGTATTGCAGAAGCACAACCCGAAGAACCAGTACCGTTCGTTCGACTCGATCGACAACGCGCCGGAAGAGCGGGAGCGCGGTATCACGATCGCGACGGCACACGTGGAGTATGAGACGGCCAACCGTCACTATGCGCACGTCGATTGCCCGGGCCACGCGGACTACATCAAGAACATGATCACGGGCGCGGCGCAGATGGACGGGGCGATTCTGGTGGTTGCGGCGACCGACGGTCCGATGCCGCAGACCAAGGAGCACGTTCTTCTTGCCCGGCAGGTAGGCGTGCCGTACATCGTGGTGTTCCTCAACAAGTGCGACGCGGTCGAAGACGAAGAGCTGACCGACCTGGTTGAGATGGAAGTGCGCGAGCTGTTGTCGAAGTACCAGTTCCCGGGCGACGATGTGCCGGTGGTTCGCGGATCTGCTTTGGGCGCCTTGAACGGCGAGCCGAAGTGGGAAGCGCAGATTGATGCGCTGATGGATGCGGTGGACAAGAACGTTCCGCTTCCTGCGCGCGCGATCGATCAGCCTTTCCTGATGCCGATCGAAGACATTTTCTCGATCTCTGGACGCGGGACGGTCGTCACGGGCCGTATTGAGCGCGGCAAGGTGAAGGTTGGCGAGGAAACAGAGATCGTCGGCTTCCGCGAAACGCGCAAGACGGTAGTAACGGGCGTTGAGATGTTCAAGAAGCAGCTGGATGAAGGCCTGGCGGGCGACAATGCGGGACTTCTTCTGCGCGGCATTGCGAAGGAAGATGTGGAGCGGGGAATGGTTCTGGCCAAGACCGGATCGATTACGCCGCACACCAACTTCAAGGGCGAGATTTACGTGTTGAGCAAGGAAGAAGGCGGCCGTCATACACCGTTCTTCAAGGGCTATCGTCCGCAGTTCTACTTCCGTACGACGGATGTGACGGGCGTGGCGGAGCTGCCTGAAGGCACGGAGATGGTGATGCCGGGCGACAACGTGCAGTTGAAGATTGAGTTGATTACGCCGGTGGCCATGGAGAAGGGTCTGCGCTTCGCGATTCGCGAAGGCGGCCGCACTGTGGGCGCAGGCACGATCAGCGAGATTATTAAGTAAGACAGAGAAACAGAGAGGCAGAGAAGCAGCGAAAGAGAGAGCAATCAAAATGGTGAAATTTCACTGTTTCTCTTTTTCACTGTTTCGCCGAAGGAGTTCAAAATGCGGGAAATTGTGACATTGCAGTGCACGGTGTGCAAGGAGCGGAACTACTCGACGACGAAGAACAAGAAGACGACCACGGGCCGTCTCGAGTTCTCGAAGTTTTGTAATCGCTGCCGCAAGCACCAGGCGCACAAGGAATCGAAGTAGTAAGGCAGCCTCTAGCTGCTAGCTTCTAGCTCCTAGCGATTGCATCGGTAAGTTGAGTCCCTCGACTTTTCCGCGAGCCAGCTAGAAGCTAAAGGCTAGAAGCTAACAGCTGCTTTTAGGGGCGTAAGCTCAACGGTTAAACTGTCGGTCTCCAAAACCGAACTTGGGGGTTCGAATCCCTCCGCCCCTGCCAGATTGGGAGAAACAGGGAATAGGGAGTAGGAAATAGGGAACAGTGAGCGACGAGACAGTAGCTGTGAACTATGAACTGCGAACTAAGAACTGTTTAGAAGGAATGGAAGTATGGCGAGCAAAGCAGCAATAGAGAAGGGCGATCATCCTGGCCCGCTCTCGAACGTGTCGGAGGGCGCCATGGGCGTGTGGGCCAATGCGACCCGCTTTCTGAGCGATGTGCGCGCGGAAATGCGCAAGGTGGTTGCGCCAACCCGCAAAGAAGTGCAGGCCACAACCTCGGTTGTGATCATCACAGTGTTTCTTTTCGGGTTGTTCTTCTTTGTGGTGGATTTGATTTTCAACCGTGCTTTGCATGAGCTACTGACGCGGGCAGGCGGCGCGCAGTAACTACGCGCTCCCGCGAATCGAGAACAGAATGGCAGAAGAAATAGAGACACCCGAGCAGCCGCAACCCGCGCCAGAGCGTAATCCGCTCTTCAAGTGGTATATCCTGCACGCCTATTCGGGCTTTGAGCGCAAGGTGCGCGAGTCGATCGAGAGCCGCATCCAGGCCTTCGGGCTCAAGGACAAGGTGGGCCGCGTGATGATTCCCACCGAGCCGGTGACGGAGATCGTCAACGGCAAGAAGCGTACGGTGGAGCGCGTGTTTCTGCCCGGTTACGTGCTGGTCGAGATGGATCTCGACAACAACCTGTGGCACGTGTTGAAAGACACGCCGAAGGTGACGGGCTTCCTGGGTACAGGCGACAAGCCGGTGGCGCTGTCGGAGGAAGAAGTGAGTGGAATTCTCTTCCGGTCCGAAACCAGCAAGGACAAGCCGCGGCTCAAGATCAAGTTTGAAAAGAGCGAACAGGTCCGCATCACCGAGGGACCGTTTGCCAACTTTAACGGCGTAGTGGATGAAATCAACGAAGATCGCGAAACGCTGAAGGTCATGGTGACCATCTTCGGACGCTCCACCCCCGTGGAACTCGAGTTCGGCAAAGTGGAAAAGATTGAATAACAGCCTCTAGCTTCTAGCCTCTAGCTTCTAGCTGGCGCTACTTTCTAGCGGACGCCAGTTAGAGGCGAAGCAGATGGCTGCGACGTCAAAATCAATTGAAGGACAGAGAGCTAGTAGCTAGCGGCTAGAGGCTAGAAGCTGGTTTCCGAAGGAAACACTCATGGCACCTCCGAAGAAAGTATCAACGTACGTCAAGCTGCAGATTGAAGCAGGCAAGGCAACGCCCGCGCCCCCGGTTGGCCCCGCGCTCGGTCAGGCGCAGGTCAACATCATGGAGTTCTGCAAGCAGTTCAACGCGCGCACGCAGAACAAGGAGATGGCCGGGCTGATCATCCCGGTCGTCATCACGGTCTTATGCGGATCGCAGCTTCACCTTCGTCACCAAGACGCCGCCCGCGGCCATCCTGTTGAAGAAGGCAGCCGGCATCGCCAAGGGATCGGGTACGCCGAACAAAGAGAAGATCGGCAAGGTGACCGAAAAGCAGGTACGCGAGATCGCCACGCAGAAGATGCCCGATCTGAACGCGGCCACGGTCGAGTCGGCCATCAAGAGCATCAAGGGCACGGCGCGCTCGATGGGCATTGAGGTGGTCGCATAGTTTCATGTTTTCGGCTGTACCCAAAGGCTCTCCTTCGCGGAGGGCCTTTGCATTTGGCAAATGCCCGGATAGGCTGCGCGCTCTCGGAAGTGATGCTCTGGGGATCATGCCATCAGAACCAGCGGCCGATGGTGAAGAAAGCCTTGCGGCGTCCGGCATCTCCAACCGAAACACCCAGCGTGATAACGCCGAGAGGCGTGGCGGCGACAAAAGCCGCGGTGCCGTCCTGTCGAACGAACGTTCGTTCTTCTGGCGACCACACCTCGCCGGCCTCGTAGCCAACCGCGGCGTAGAGCCCTTGCCCCATCCCAATCGGCAAGGCTGCGAGCCGATGCATCAAGCCGGCGCGTGCAAGAACGGTATCGGTGCCGCGGTACTCCTCGAACGACGATGCGGAAAGGCGCAGCGGGCCGCCGAGGGTGAAGCGAAACGGCTGGGCCACGTTGGCGCGCAGGTAGGAGTTGATGTCCGCGCCGATGCCGAAGATGTTGTTCCCCGGCAGCGAATCGGTATGCGAGAAGGACGCTCGCACGAGCGGCGCATTGTCACTGGCAACGGCATGAAAGAGCGCCCCCACCGTCAGCGCCATGCGAGTTCCCGTGGGCGAGATCGCGTCGATTGCGGCCTTGTCCAGAACAAACCGCAGGGCGCCGGTTTGCGCCGTGCCCTGGAGATTGCCGGTCCCATCCGCACCCGTATCGAGCGACCAATGCGTATCCTCGGCCTGCCATTGCGCCGCCAGCTGCATGGAACTGGCAAACGAGCGGCCCATTGACAGGCCGGCGGTGAAGTTCTGTTGAAAGCGCGCGGCGATACGCTTCTGGCCGGCCCAGATGTAGACCGGCTGGCGCAGCACCGCGGCTTGCGGTTCAAGAAAGTATCCGCGCGGTGAGAGCAGCCGGTAGTACTCGGCGCGCACGTCAGTCAGGTAGCCCACGCGCGCGGTGGCGCGAAACTCTGAGCCGAAGCCACCAAGACCCTGATCGATAAAGAGCATTGCGAGGCTTTCGCGCGTGACGTTTGAGGTCGATGCCACCACATCCGGGCCCACCAGCAAAAAGGGCGGCCCTCCCGGCTCAGCACGCAGGTGCACGAGGATTCCCGATCCCGGGGAGCCGTCTGCGTCGCGCGCCGCGAACGTTTCGTAGGTTGCCTGGAATTGGCCGTCGGCCTGGACATCGCGGAGACCTGAGAGAATGGCGGGCGATGACGCCGGCTGGCCCTCGGAGCGCTTCAGATCGCGCTCGACCTCCTGCCTGGCCCCGGCGGATCCTCCCTCGATCTGCACCGCGCGCAGAACCCCCGGCGCCGGACGCCGCCGCGCATCGCGGGCATCCATGTAGGCCTGCCATCCGGCATCGTCGAGCGCGTAACGCAGCAGCGGCGCGCGATTCTGCTCGGCCGCGTCGTACCCGGCCTTGATCAACTCCGCAGCTTTGTCATATTCGTTGGCTGAAAAGCCGCTGACTGGCACGTCGATCACGAGGTCTGCGCTCTTTCTGGACTGTTCTTCGTTTACGGCGATGCCGGCCGAGAAAGCGCGATTGAGAACGCCCACGATCGAGCCGGTATCTGCCGCCGAGATGGAGCCGGGCTCGAGGTGCACGGCGATGACGACCCCGGCATGGAGTTCGCCGCGCAGAACTGCAGTGGGAAGATTGTCAACAATCCCTCCATCGACCAGCGTGTGGCCGTTCCGCGCCTGCACGGGCGAAAAGACTCCCGGCAACGAGACCGAAGCGCGAATTGACTGAGGCAGCGAACCGGAAGCAAAGGCCACCGCGTGGAGAGTGCTGAGATCGGTGGCCATGCAGCGAAAGGGAATGGGGAGCTGGTTGTAGTCGAGCGTGCCATCACTATAGTCGAAGAACTGGCGGCTGAGGAATTGGTTGAGTCCGCTATCGGCGAGCAGCGCATTGCGGAAGCCGTAGCGGCTCTTGAGGCCGATGGTGAGCAGCCGCGGAATCTCGCGCCGGTCTTCGCGCCGTCGAAAGCTTGCCGCACCGTAAGGACTTTCGAAAGTGAAAACATCCTGGATGGCACTGCTCAAAGCAAGAGAGCGGAGAGCATCTGGGGAATGGCCGGTGGCATACAGTGCGCCAATGAGCGCGCCCATGCTGGTTCCGGAGATGCGATCGACCGGCACATGATGTTCTTCAAACCACTGGAGCACGCCGATGTGGGCGAGGCCGAGTGCGCCTCCGCCTTCGAGCGCGAGACCGATGGGCGGCCTTTCCGAAGGCACGACGGCAGGAAGCGCGGATTGATCTGGAACCGTGTCTCCGTTCGAGGGTCCTGGTGTCTGGACCTGAGCAGATGCGGCGGAGAAAGCAATCAGAGCGGCAAGGAAGATGGCGGTAAACCTGAGCGGCATCGTGAAGCCTCCGGTTCCTTTTATGAATTGCGAGATGAAAGACGCAGTGTCAACACGCGAGATATACACGGCAACAAAGCCGGACGTGACTGAGGCGAAGGATTCGAACGCAAGAAGGCCCTCCCGCATGAGGAGGGCCTTGCTTTCAGCGGCAGCCGACAACCGGCGTTGCTTATTTCGGCGGAGCCGGTGTGAACATCTCGCGCTTACGGCCCGGTTCGGGTTTCGGCTTGGGCTTGGGCGCCTTCTTGGCTTCTTTCTTGCCTTTATCTTTGCTTCCCATGACCCAAAGCATGACACAGCCGACCGCACGGCGAAAAGCCCAAATCGTGCCCGCCCCGTGTGTCAGCTGAGTCCCCTCGTCCCGCTATTTCTGGTCCGCCGGTTTCGCAGCCGTCTTCGCCAGGTGGTCATAATTCAGAATCGCGTTGAACACCAGTCCATAAGTACCGATGGTTTCGCCGCGGTAGATGGGGTTATTGCCGAACAGCAACACGTTGCCCGTGCCCAGATGCGCGTCCACCACCACGGCATGCTCGGCGATGGAGCTCGCTTTGTCTAGCAGGCCGTCAAGCAACAGGCCCTTGCTTTCGGCGAACCGCAAGATCACGTCGGGGCGCAGATTCTCCGGAATCACCAGGGGATTGTTGCGTGTCTGTTCTTCGTTGAGCTTGCGGGGCTGCCAGGGCTGTTGCTTCTCGAGAGGCTCCGCCTCGGCGATCTTGCGCCCCTGCGGTGCGTCGCTGTCTTCAACCGTGCCCCGCCCGGTTGGGCGCTCCGTGTAGGGATCCATCAGGATGCGGCCACTGGCGCGTCCGAGTGTGTTGCTTACGTTGAATGCCATGCCACTTGCGCTCATGACAGGCAGGTCCTTATCAAAGCCGAAGGCGACGGGGTTTTCGGTGTTCACGAAAATGCTGTTGAGCACGGTGCCGACGACGCGCGCATCGCCGCGCGCAGCAAGGCTCACGCCGGGAGCGAGGCCGGTGTCGATGGCGAACTGTGCGGTATCTTCACAGGTGATGAGAAGGCCGCCTTGCTCGACAAATTTCTTGAGATGGGCGAGGCCGTCGTAGCCAAGGCCGGGGCGCATGTCGGCAGTGGAATCCAGGCGACCGATGTTTGGCGTGAGGTCTGACTTTTGCCATGGCATCGGGTTATTCCACGAGGGCAGCCCATCGATGATATCGGTTGCCGACGCGCGGCTCACCGGCGCAAAGACGATGACATCGTACTTCGAGCGAAGGTCGTCCTCCTTCGCGGCGGTCTGGGTGCTGATGTAGCTGAAGGGAATACCTTCCGCGTCAAAGGCGTAACGCCACCATCCCTCGGTCTGCGTGGCAAGCCAGGTGTGCATGATTGCAATGCGCGGTACGGTCACGGCGTGTGCCGCCACCGTGGGCACGACGCTGAGATGCGTGCCGTCGAGGGCAAGATCATGGAGCGCGCTTTCAAGCTGGTCGTCCGCCGCGCCGGAGATCAGCAACGACCCGGCGGCGAAGTGCTTGTCCGCGGCGTCGAAAGGCTTCTCCGTAACTTCGATCTTGAGGGATTGAACATTCGCGCTCTTCAGCTTGTAGACAAGTGAAAGCAACGAGACCTGCCCGGTGTTGGCAACGGCGACAAGTGAGCCTGCGCCATCGAGTTTTCCGGCAAGAGACGCGGGATCGCTCAGGGGCGTCATTGCGGCCTTGAGAATTCCGGCATCCGGCACGCGCGCGATTTTGACGTGGAACAAGTCAGTGAAAGACCAGCCCGTGTCGTCATACGGATGCTTCTGCTCATCGTCGGGAGCCCAGAATTGGTGATCAAGCAACGCATCGGCGATGCGCGAATAGGGCTGGTCCATTCGGATAACGACACTACCCGCGGCGAAGGTTTGCTCGTGCGGCTTGTCTGCGCGCTTCTCGCCGGGAACGGTTGCCGTAGCGGCGGCCGTGAGTTGCTGCACTTCGACGTGCTGGCGCTGCAAGACCTTGAGTAATTCGACGGTGCGATTGCTTTGCGCAGCGTCTGGGGGAATAACGTAGGCGGCGGGGCCTTCGAGCTGGGGCTTCTCGACGCTGCGCTTGCTCTTGGCGTAGTAGTTCTCGAGGAAGTGGTGGGTGTGCTGCGCGAAGTAGGAGATCGTGGTCAGCAGCGCTGTCTGTTCGTAGTTATTGTTGTCGCGCTGCGACCAGGTGACGATGGGAAGCGGAGGATTCTGCCGGTACCAGGTGCGTGAGTATTCTTCGGGATCGAGGATGCGCTTTTCAGTGTCGGCGCCCCCGTTGCCGAAGGTTTCATAAAGCCTGCTGATGCCGTTATGCATGGCGGCGAGAAACATCAGGTAGCCGGGGCTCCAGGTGTCGAAATCGCCGTGGGTAAAGACGCCGGGCATGCCGAAGCTCTGCATTTGCGCCACGTTGTTCCAGCCGAGCTCGGCCCACTCGTCGGCCAGGGTTGGGTCAACCCATGCGTTATAGGGGCCATCGCCGACGGTGTTGTCGTAGAGGAAGGGAACGGATTCATGCAGGTCGTGCAAAACCTGCGCGTGCCACTTGAGGTAGGTGTCGAGCACATTGCGCGTCAGGTCGAGCGTCATACCCATCGCATCGCGATTGTTGTCGTGCGCCACGTAGTGGCCCCAGTACAGCAGGTGCGGAGCCATCTCATGGGGGTGCGCCTTGTGCCAGCGATAGAGGTCCACCATGCGGTCGCGGCCATCCACTTCAACCACCGGCGTGATGAGCACAATCATGTGCGAGCGGATGTATTTGATGTACGGCGCATCGTCGACGGCCAGGCGATAGGCCATCTCCATCAGCGCCGTGGGTGCGCCGGTTTCGGGCGAATGAATGGTGCCGGTGATGTAGTACACGGGGTACGACTTGTCGATGAGCGCGCGCGCTTTGGCGTCGTCTGATCCGATTGTCCGCGGATCGGCAAGCTGGGCCAGGCGCGCGTCATTCTCCTTTGCGCCCGCCAACAATGCCGGATCGGCAATGGCCACTGCGATCATTTCTCGGCCTTCCTCCGTATGACCGATGGTGAAGACCTTTACCCGCGGGCTTGCGGCTTCGAGCATGCGGAAGTATTTGTAGACATCCTCTGCGTAGGGCAGCATGTCGGGCGCGCCAGAGACATCGCCCAGCACCTTCTCTGGCGTGGGGACAGTTTTCGAAGCAGGCAGATAATTGACGAGCGGGGAGATGAAGGACTTGTCGGTGGTGTACTTCTGAACCTGATCGGTGTAGTGCTGATCGATCGGCTGATTGGGGTCGCGATCGTAGTTGGCGTTCAGTTCCTGTGCGTGCACGGGGCGGATTGCGGAACACAAGACGACAAAGGCGCAAAGCAAGACAAGCCGGGAGGTTCTCATATTCCTCGTTTCAAGTGGGGTATGCAGAATTCGTAACAGTCGGGCGGTCCGAGCCGGTATTCACAAACTATACGGCGGGCCGCCGGCGGTTCAAGTGAGGACAGTCTTGACCCTTTTCGAGCGGCACGGCGCCCGCGAACAGCAGAGTAACTCATCCTTTAGAATGGAGAGAGCGACCCGGGCCCCTGCTGGAACGTCTAAGGGGCAGTTGGCACCATCGCAATGGAGAGATTTCTATGCCCTTGATGAAGACATCCAATCCAGCCCTTGGCAGCAAGACCTTCCAGAATCTGCCCGGTGCCGGGTACGGCGGTCTGGTCGATGCCGCGAATCGCATGTCGGTCAGCGGAACGGTTCACAAGACCGGCATTCTGCTGGTGTGCGCGATGGCCACGGCGGCCTGGGTCTGGCACCTCTTCATGCAGTCGCGGGACATGGCCGACGTCGCGCCCTGGCTGATGCTGGGAGCCTTCGGCGGCTTCGTCATGGCGATGGTGACGGTGTTTAAGAAGGACTGGTCGCCGGTGACGGCGCCGCTCTATGCGCTGTTGGAAGGGCTGGTACTGGGCGGACTCTCGGCCATCTTCGAGCTGCGCTATCCGGGCATCGCCTTTCAGGCGGTCGGGCTCACCTTTGGCACCCTGTTTGTGCTGTTGATGGCCTATACCTCGGGCATCATCAAGGTCACCGACAAGCTGCGCCTGGGCATTGTGGCCGCGACCGGCGGCATTATGCTCTTTTATCTGGCCGAGATGATCCTTGGCTTCTTCCACGTACAGTTTCTGGCCATCAACGGCGCTGGGCCCATGGGGATCGTGTTCAGCCTGGTTGTGGTGGGGATCGCCGCGCTGAACCTGGTGCTCGATTTCGACTTCATCGAGCAGGGCGCATCGTACGGCGCTCCCAAGTACATGGAGTGGTACGGCGCCTTCGGCATCATGGTCACGCTGGTTTGGCTCTACCTCGAGATTCTGCGCCTGCTCTCGAAGTTGCGGAGCCGCAACTAGCAGTTTTCACGTCTTGACCCGCGACGCCGCAAGGTAAGTTTGCCTCCGCGATCCACGCGACTTTCCTCCCAAACCGAGTGAAAGAGCCGAGATCCCTCTCGGCTCTTTGCCGGCGGGGAAGATTTGAGGAAGTGCTTGCGGATTGAGGGGGGCTGGCGTTGACTCCACGCTACACAACGCTGTCGCGCGATGATGGTCAATCCTGATGACACGCCACGAACGATTCTGTTCGCGCCATTGAAAGTGGATTTGAAATCTGATGTTTCCCGCCGTTGAAGGAAGCGAGCTTCGCTGTACCGTCAGATATCCTAAGGCCAAGAACCCAATCCAACCGCGATTTGAGGATCGACCGTGCTGAACGATCATCGAGGGCAGCGTGTGCTTATCGTCGACGACGAGACGATCATCGCAAACACCCTGGCGCAAATCCTGAATGCGAGTGGATACGATGCAAGAGCTGTGTACAGCGGAGAAGCCGCAATCCAAGAGGCAGGGGCATTCGCTCCGAACGTACTGCTCACCGACGTGATCATGCGCGGCGTTTCCGGTGTTGACGTGGCGATACAAGTCTCGGAGATTCTGCCCGGCTGCAGGGTGATCCTGTTCTCGGGTCAGGCTTCCACGGCCGATCTGCTGGAGCGAGCTACCGCCCAAGGGCGTAGCTTCGAGGTGATCGCCAAGCCGATCCACCCGAGGGAACTATTAAATATGCTGGGCTCGCCGGCGTCTTGAAGCCAGGCGCGGCCCGCGAGAAGAAGGGGGATCGGCCGAGTGGCAGGCCCCTTTTGTCGTGAGCGGCAGACTCAGACACGCGGGCGGGCGACTGGTTATTCGCCCCCTGCGGTTCCCGCGCGGGTGACGAACACCTGCTGCGGCGCATAGACCTTGGCCTCTGCTCCCTTCATCTTCAGGCTGAAGCGCTGCAGCTCCGGCTTACCCTTCAGTTTCGACGTGAAACCGATTTTGTACTGATTCTGAAAACGCTGGCGCAAGTCTTTGAAGAACGACCCGAAGGAGACGGGGTCGCCACTCCCCTGCCAGTAGCTATAGCCGCCGGTGGCCTGGGTCAGCTCGGAGAGCAGGCTCTGTCCTGCGTTGTTCTCGTACTCTGAGCGATCGACGCTGCCGCGGTTCATCCAGTAAAAGGAGTAAACGACAAGGCCGGAACGGATCGAGTCGTTGATAGCGGCCTGCACATAGGGGTCGTTGGGATCGAAGCGCAGGTTGTAGTAGTCGACGCCGTCGGTGATCACCACGACTTCGCGGCGCGCGCTGGCATCCTGGGACGGCCAGTTCTTGGCCAGGTCCGACAGGCAGAAGTAGGGGCTGGCGCTGGTGCCGGAGCCGCCGCCGGGCAGATGCAAACCTTGCAGGACCGCGGTCGGATCTGAAGAGAGGGGCCCCGTCATGACCGCTCGGCCGTTCTCCATGTAGGCGATGGCAACCTTGGCGCTGTTCGGCATCTCTTTGACGAAGTCGCCGATTTCACCGAATTGCGTGCCCAGCGAAGAGCGTGCGGACCCGTCGACCAGAATCACGAGCTCGAGCGGGCTGTTCGTTCCCTTGGCAGGCACCAGGCGCGTGATATTGGACTGCTTGCCATCGATCTTCAACTCGAGATTCTGCGGCTGGATTGCCGCGAACTCGCTCCCCTTGGGCATCAGGGTCACGATGGCCTGCCCCTGGCCCTGAACCGCGGGGAACGCTGGAGCGGCCACGGAGAGCGTTGCGGCCGCTGCCAGTACAGCAAAACGTGATGCTTTCATTCAACTCCTCCATACCCGGTGAGCCGCGTGTTCCGGCCAGCGTGGCCTCGGGCTTTCAACTTCTTGTTAGATGCTGGGCGCGCGGGTTGGATAGGGCGAGTTGCGCGCAAGGCGAAGATGGCAGGCTTAGGTATCTTGGTGATGGTCTGTCCCGTAAGCTTCCACCCTTCGAGTTGCTTTGGCGTGAGTGGCTTACAGCCAGAGGCGTGCCGCGTACGCGCCGGAGGCGCAGTGGAATTTAGCCCCGCGCCTTGGCGTGGGGAGTGCAGGCAGAACAAATGGTTCGAGTCCCGTAGGGACGATGTATCTCCTGCTCATCCGAAAACGTACCGGACTTTGATGACGGCGCCTAGGGCGAGCGGAGATAGGAGACCGTGGCGGCCCCAGTTGCAATTGCGCTGCCAATCCTTTATGCTGCATAGATGTGTCCGGAAGTGTCTTCCGGGCTGTCAATAGCACCACGGCTTTTGAATCCCTGCGGGGTGGCAGACCTTCGGATGGGTGCCACTGAATTGAAGGGGTTCCCCAAGCAAACGGGGCTGGCAAAAGCGGTGGGAGACGAGGAATGAATGGCTAAATCCAGCAAGAATATTGCGAAGGCGCGCGCCGCTGTTGTCAAGCCGGCGTATCCGCTGCCCGAAGCTGTGAGCCTGCTCAAGCAGGTCAAGTACGCAAAGTTCGATGAAACGGTCGACCTTACCCTGCGGTTGGGTGTCGACACGCGTCACGCCGATCAGATGGTGCGCGGCACGGTGGTTCTTCCGCACGGACTGGGCAAAACCAAAACGGTTGCCGTGATCGCCACGGGTGATCGCCAGAAGGAAGCGCTGGAAGCAGGCGCGGACTTTGTGGGCGGTGAAGAGATGGTCGAGAAGATCCAGAAAGAGAATTGGACCGATTTCGACGCATTGATCGCGACCCCGGACATGATGAAGGTGGTTGGCCGTCTGGGCAAGGTGCTCGGTCCCAAGGGCCTGATGCCGAACCCCAAGACGGGTACGGTGACGCAGGACGTGGCGGCGGCAGTGAAAGAGATCAAGGCCGGTAAGGTGGAGTTTCGCGCCGACAAGACGAGCCTGGTGCATGTGCCGGTGGGCAAGTTGAGTTTCGATCCGCAAAAGCTGATCGATAACACGACCACGGTGATCACCTCGATTGTGCGCGCGAAGCCTTCGGCGGCCAAGGGCAAGTACATCAAGAGCGTCACGCTGAGCTCGACGATGGGCCCGGGGGTTCCGCTGGATTCGGCTGTGGCCGACGCGGCGGGCAAGCACTAAGAGGCCAGTTTTCAGTGGTCAGTTGATGCTGTGGGTCAGCTGGCATTGAGCCCGGCCCGAGGGGTCCGGGGACAAGATTTGGAACAGGGCGCCCGCAAGGGCGATGACAGGGATCTGGGTCAAGAAAAAAGATCGAGTTGTCGGAGCTACTGACAACTGATCACTGACGGCTGATCACTGTGCGGAGCACACAATGGCAATTTCAAGATCGAAGAAAACCGAGAAGGTGAAGCTGCTGGCCAAGGAGCTGGAAGGCTCAACGACAGCGATTATCGGCACCTTTGCCAAGCTGACTGTGGCCCAGGATTTTGCGCTGCGCAAGGTGGTCCGCGAGTCCGGCGGCAAGTACCGCGTGGTGAAGAACAAGCTGGCCGCGATTTCGAGCCAGGGCACCCCGCTTGAAGGCGCGCTCAAGGGCCTGAAGGGCGTGAGCGCTGTGGCGTTCACCTCGGGCGACCCGGTGGCGCTGGCCAAAGGCTTTTCAAAGTGGGTCAGCGACAACGCGGAGTTTCAGTTCAAGCTGGGCATTGTCGATGGCAAGCTGCTCACCATCGAGGAAGTCAAGGCGCTGGCAACCTTGCCGGGCAAGGATGAGATTTTTGCCAAGCTTCTGTATCTCATCAACGCTCCCGCGCAGCGGTTGGCGACGGTCATCAACGCCACCGGCAGGGATTTGGCCGTTGTTTTGAACCAGGGCGTCGAAAAAGAAAAGTTTGCCGGAGCCGCATAGAGGTTCCGAGGGGTTTGGCAGTGAAGCAGGCGTGAAGTGCGCGGGTCTGGCGCATCGGAAACTTCCCGTTTGAGTTTGCGGCCGTGAATATCAATTTGAAACGGATTGAATGGAGAAAAGACATGGCGGTTCGTCCAGAGTTAGTTGAAGAAATCGTTAGCCTGAGCCTGCTCGATGCAGCGGCCCTGGTAAAGACCCTCGAAGAGAAGCTTGGCGTTTCGGCGGCCGCGGCGGCTCCGGTTGCGGTAGCGGGCGGCGGCGGTGCGGCAGCAGCTCCGGTAGCCGAAGAGAAGACCGAGTTCCAGGTCATTCTCAAGGATGCCGGCGCCAACAAAATCAACACCATCAAGGCTGTTCGCGAAGTGACTTCGCTCGGCCTGAAGGAAGCCAAGGACCTGGTCGATGGCGCCCCCAAGGCGTTGAAGGAAAGCGCGACCAAGGACGAGGCCGAGGCCATCAAGAAGAAGTTTGAAGGCGTCGCCACCGTCGAAATCAAGTAGTTGGCATGAAACTTGCAAGACGGAGCAGGACGCGCTACCATAATCGATGCGCGTCCTCCCGTCTTCTTTCGGCTTTTCTCGGCGGTAGGTGGGAAATGGTCGGCGCGTCTTAAGGACATTCAACAGGGCACGTATGCATTTGGCGGCTGAAGCGGTGCCAAGCACTTCAGCGAGGCCAGATGCAAGGATTCAAGTGCTCTTGTGTCAATGGGATAGGCGGGTTTCCATTGACGATGGCGAGTAGGCTGGCGGGCGAGCGGCAGAAGCGAGCTTTGGGATCGGCGAGTACAGGCAAAAGAATTCGGATGGGGGCACAGGCCACAAGCCGCGCTCGTAGGGAATTGCGTCCTTACGAGCCTTTTGTGTCTCTCATCTACGGCAGATAGGGCCTTCTTCGGCAAAATCTACCAAAATCCGTGCAGGGTGTACCAAATTGACCACCTGCACGCCTGCTTCTTCGATTGTGCGCAGTCTAGCGCACGCACCTCCAAAGCGGCAATCGCGCGCGCTTTCGTCAGCACCCACTCCGCTGTGAACGCTTGGCATGGGGAATTAACCGGAAGGATGGCGGCTGGTATCAGGCCGCGTGAAGGTTCCGGTGGATTGGCTTCGAGCTATGCCAGTCCAGACATTCGGTTTTCTGACCTAATTTGCCGGCGCCCCGAGACTCGGGTGCTGGCCCGGTTCCGCGCTAAGGCGGACCGGTGTGATGAGCCTCAGGAGTGATGCATGCCTAACGAGAAGCGCGCGATTCGCAGCCGGCTCGATTTTTCCAAGATCCCAACCGCAACCCAGATTCCCAACCTGATTGAAGTGCAGCGCCGCTCCTACGAGCGTTTTCTGCAGATGGACAAGCTGCCCAACGAGCGCGATGATTCGGGCCTGCAGTCGGTATTTGTGTCGGTATTTCCTATCACGGATTTTCGCGGCATCTCGCAACTCGACTTTGTTGACTACGCGATCGGCAACTGGGAGTGCAAATGCGGCCACTTGAAAGGCCTGCATCACCTGCGCACCGCCTGCGTTAATTGCGGCGCCATGGTGATCACTGATCCGTTCCTGCCCGGCGACGTGCTCTGCCAGAAGTGCGGCACCTATAACAAGAACACGCCCGACTTCTGCAACAAGTGCGGCGACCCGGTGGGCCTGCAACTGAAATACGACCAGCAGGAGTGCGAAGAGCGCGGCATGACGTTCTCGGCGCCGCTCAAGGTCACGGTGCGCCTCACCATTTACGACAAGGATGCGGAGACCGGCAACAAGACCATCCGCGACATCAAGGAGCAGGAAGTCTTCTTTGGGGACATCCCGCTGATGACGCCCAACGGCACGTTCATCGTGAACGGCACCGAGCGCGTGATCGTGTCGCAGCTGCACCGCTCGCCCGGCGTCTTCTTTGAGACCGCGAACAACCGCACCTACTTCCTGGGCAAGATCATTCCGTATCGCGGATCGTGGGTCGAGTTCGAGTACGACCAGAAGAACACCCTTTATGTCCGCATCGACCGCAAGCGCAAGTTCCTGGGCACGATCTTCCTGCGCGCTCTCGGTCTGCGTTCGGACGAAGAGATTCTCAAGACGTTCTATACCGTCGATCGCATCCATGTCGCCGACGGAAAGCTGCAGTGGGCAGTCAAGACCGAGGGGACAACGCACCTGCTCGGCGCCAAGCCCGCGCATGCTGTTCTGCACAAGGGCGAAGAGATTGCGCACTCCGGCCGCAAGGTCACGGCGCACACGCTGAAGGCGCTACGCGCGGCAGGCATTGAGAAGGTCGACGTGGAAACGGCCGAAATCGATGGCGCGCTGACCGCTGCCGACGTGGTCGATACCAACACCGGCGAAGTGATCGTTGAAGCCAATGTGGAGCTCACCGCCGATCGCCTGCACAAGGTGATCTCCAGCGGCGCAACGTCAATCGAGGTCTTCTTCCCCGAGCGCGACGATGTCGGCAACATCATCACCAACACCCTCAAGCGCGATTCCGTGCACAAGCCGGAAGAAGCGCTGATCGAGATCTACCGCAAGCTGCGTCCGGGCGATCCGCCGACCCTCGATACAGCTACGGCGCTGTTCGAAGGCATGTTCTTCGATGCGCGCAAGTATGACTTTTCGCGCGTGGGCCGCTTGAAGTTCAACATCAAGCTCTACGATAACCAGGACGCGACGCATCTCGACCATCGCACTCTGACGCCCGAAGATTTCTACGCAACCATTCGTTATCTGCTCAAGTTGCGCAAGAACATCGGCATGGTCGACGACATCGATCATCTCGGTAACCGCCGTGTGCGTGCCGTCGGCGAACTGATGGAGAACCAGTTCCGCATCGGCCTGGTCCGCATGGAACGCGCCATCAAGGAAAAGATGAGCGTGTATCAGGAACTGAACACGGCCATGCCGCACGACCTGATTAACGCCAAGCCGGTGATGGCCGCGATTCGCGAGTTCTTCGGATCGTCGCAGCTGTCGCAGTTCATGGATCAGACCAATCCGCTGTCGGAGATCACCCACAAGCGCCGCCTGTCGGCTCTTGGGCCGGGTGGTTTGTCGCGCGAGCGCGCAGGCTTCGAAGTCCGCGACGTGCACACGACGCACTACGGCCGCATCTGTCCAATCGAAACGCCGGAAGGTCCGAACATCGGCCTGATCAGCTCGCTGAGCTGCTTTGCGCGGATCAATGAATACGGCTTTATCGAGTCGCCGTATCGCAAGGTGAAGGATGCGCGCATTCTCGACTACGTCGAAATTACCAACGCGGGCGAAAGCGGACTGCGCGTGGGCGACCACATCGAGAAGGAAGAAGCCTACAAGCTGAATGCCTCGCTCAAGAAGGCGGGCAAGCGCCAGATCGACCACATTCCCTTCAGCTTCTACCTTTCGGCATGGGAAGAGGACAAGCACACCATCGCGCAGGCCAACATCGAGTTCAACGAGGAAGGCCAGATTACGGAAGACCTCGTGAATGCGCGCCGGCAGGGCAACTTTGTTCTCGTGAATCGCGCCGAGGTCGACTACATCGACGTATCGCCGAAGCAGCTCGTTTCGGTGGCCGCGTCGCTGGTGCCCTTCCTCGAGCACGATGACGCCAACCGCGCGCTGATGGGCGCCAACATGCAGCGCCAGTCTGTGCCGCTGCTGGTGGCTGAAGCGCCGCTGGTGGGCACCGGCATGGAAGGTGTGACGGCGCGCGATTCCGGCGCCGTGGTGCTGGCCAAGCGCAACGGCATCGTGGACTCGGTCGACTCCGAGCGCATCATCGTGCGCGTCGAAGGCGAACACCATCCCACGCAGCTGTCGCGCGAGGTGGGCTCCGACATCTACACGCTGATCAAATTCAAGCGCTCCAACCAGAACACCTGCATCAACCAGAAGCCGGTGGTGCGCGAAGGTGAACGAGTTCTCAAGGGTCAGGTCATTGCCGACGGTCCTTGCACCGAGCAGGGCGAGCTCGCGCTCGGCCGCAACGTGCTGGTGGCCTTCATGCCGTGGCGCGGCTACAACTTCGAAGACGCGATCCTCATCAGCGAAAAGCTGGTGCGCGAGGACTACTACACCTCGGTGCACATCGAGGAATTCGAAATCGAGGCCCGCGACACGAAGCTCGGCCCCGAAGAAATCACGCGCGACATTCCCAACGTCAGCGAGCATGCATTGCGCGATCTCGACGAGAGCGGCGTGATCCGCATCGGCGCCCAGATCGGCCACGGCGACATCCTGGTCGGCAAGGTTACGCCGAAGGGTGAAACCCAGCTCACGCCGGAAGAGAAGCTGCTCCGTGCCATCTTCGGCGAAAAGGCCGGCGATGTGCGCGACGCTTCGCTCACCTGCCCTCCGGGTATTGAAGGCACGGTGGTCGATGTCCGCATCTTCTCCCGCAAGGGTCAGGAAAAGGACGAGCGCGCCAAGCAGATCGAAGGCGAGTACATCGCCAAGCTCGAGAAGAATCTCGGCGACGAGATCCGCATTTTGACCGACGAGCGGCTGAAGCGTCTCGAAGCGATTCTCGGCAACAAGGAAGTGCTGGCCGATCTGCACGACGAGCGGACCAACAAGCGCCTGTTGACCAAGGGCGCCATGGTTGACCGCGAAACGATCGAGCGCATCTCGACCAAGAACCTCAAGCGCATCCGCTACGCCGACAAGGATCCCCGCGTCAACGAGCAGATCGATGAGATCGAGGAGATGACCTCGCGCCAGATCGAAGTGCTGCGCAAGATCACCAACGAGAAGATCTCCAAGCTGCAGAAGGGCGACGAACTCCCTCCGGGCGTAATCAAGCTGGTCAAGGTCTATGTCGCCATGAAGCGCAAGCTTTCGGTGGGCGACAAGATGGCCGGCCGACACGGCAACAAGGGCGTGATCGCGCGCATTCTTCCCGAAGAAGACATGCCGTATCTGCCCGATGGCACCCCGGTCGAGATCGTGCTCAACCCGCTCGGCGTGCCTTCTCGTATGAACGTCGGCCAGATTCTGGAAACGCATCTGGGCTGGGCCGCTGCCGAGCTCGGCAAGAAGATTGCCGCGCTGGTCAAGGTCAACAGCGACGCCAACTTCATCCGCGAAACGATGAAGAAGGAGTTTGCCGGAACCGCGACACTGCGGCAGCTGCTTGAACTGGATGATGAGATGCTGTTGCGCGTTGCTGCCGGTATGGAGCGCGGCATCTGGTTCGGGACCAATGTATTCGACGGCGCCAAGGAAGAGGAGATCAAGGCGCTGCTGGCTTCGGCCGGCCTGCCATCTTCCGGTAAGACGGCGCTCTTCGACGGCATGACGGGCGATCAGTTCGAGCAGCCAGTCACGGTGGGCTACATCTACATGCTCAAACTGTCGCACCTGGTGGACGACAAGATTCACGCGCGTTCCATCGGGCCGTACTCGCTCATCACCCAGCAGCCGCTGGGCGGCAAGGCGCAGTTCGGCGGGCAGCGTTTCGGCGAGATGGAAGTGTGGGCCCTGGAAGCATACGGCGCCGCGTACATCCTGCAGGAACTGCTTACCGCAAAGTCCGACGACGTGTATGGCCGTACCAAGATCTACGAGGCCATCGTCAAGGGCGAGGCGGCGATCGAGCCGGGCGTGCCCGAGTCGTTCAACGTTCTAATTCGTGAATTGCAGTCGCTGTGCCTCGACGTCGAGTTGATCAAGCGCGCGGACCTGATTAAGAAAGTGCCCGTGCCTGAAGTTGCAGCAGTAGCAGATTAAGAGCAGTTGTCAGTGTTCAGTTGTCAGTGATCAGTTTGATTGCGCCCGACTCCAAGATGCGCAATTCACTGAAGCCGCAAGGGCTGACGACTGATCACTGACCCCTGATCACTGTGTTTAGGGTTCTTCTTGAAAGCGGTAACCGCCGCTTCCCGGGAAGGAAGAACCCGCTAAAGAATCCCGGGAGATACCGCGGCAGGGTCCTGAGGGCCTGCCAAGGAGGGTCGCCTTGTTCCGTTCGAACCCGTTTGAACTCACCAGCCCGATTACCGATTTCGATGCCATCCGCATCATGCTCGCTTCACCCGAGAAGATCCGCAGCTGGTCGCATGGTGAGGTCACCAAGCCTGAAACCATCAACTACCGCACCTTCAAGCCGGAACGCGACGGCCTTTTCTGCGCGCGCATCTTTGGCCCCGTAACGGACTGGGAGTGCCTGTGCGGCAAGTACAAGCGCATGAAGCACCGCGGCGTGATCTGCGACAAGTGCGGCGTCGAAGTGACGGTGAGCAAGGTGCGCCGCGAGCGCATGGGCCACATTGAACTGGCCTCTCCTTGTTCCCACGTCTGGTTCTTCAAGGGCCTGCCCTCACGCATCGGGCACCTGCTCGACATTTCGCTCCGCGACCTCGAGAGCATTCTCTACTTCGAATCGTATGTCGTGGTCGATCCCGGCGACGCGCCCGTAAAAGAGCGCGAGATCATCAAGGACGAGAACAAGTATCGCGAGCTCGACCAGCAGTACCGTCCCTCCGGCTTCAAGGCCATGATGGGCGCCGAGGCTATCAAAGAACTGCTCAAGCGCGTCCAGATCGACGAGCTCGGCATCGAGCTGCGCGAGCGCATGAAGACCGAAACCTCCGCGCAAAAGAAGATCAAGTTCGCCAAGCGGCTCAAGGTTGTTGAGGCTTTCCGCAAGTCGAGCAACAAGCCGCAGTGGATGATTCTGGATGTGCTGCCGGTCATTCCCCCAGAGCTGCGTCCCCTGGTGCCGCTGGATGGCGGCCGCTTCGCCACGTCGGATCTGAACGATCTCTATCGCCGCGTCATCAACCGCAACAACCGGTTGAAGAAGCTGATGGACCTGCACGCGCCAGAAGTCATCGTGCGCAACGAAAAACGCATGCTTCAGGAAGCTGTGGACGCGCTGTTTGACAACGGCCGCCGTGGCCGCGTGCTGCGTGGCGCCAACAACCGTCCGTTGAAGTCACTCAGCGATACCCTCAAGGGCAAGCAGGGCCGCTTCCGCCAGAACCTGCTCGGCAAGAGAGTCGACTATTCCGGCCGTTCGGTCATCGTCGTAGGCCCCGAGCTCAAGCTTCACCAGTGCGGTTTGCCGAAGAAGATGGCGCTCGAACTTTTCAAGCCGTTCATCTATCACCGCCTCGAGCAGACAGGCCACTGCACCACCATCAAGCAGGCAAAAGAAATGGTGGAGATGCAGGAGCCGGTGGTCTGGGACATCCTTGAGGAAGTGATCAAGGATCACCCGGTGCTGCTGAACCGCGCTCCAACCCTGCACCGCCTGGGCATTCAAGCCTTCGAGCCGGTGCTGGTAGAAGGCAAGGCCATCAAGATTCATCCGCTGGTCTGCACCGCTTTTAACGCCGACTTCGATGGCGATCAGATGGCCGTGCATATTCCGCTGTCGCCTGAGGCGCAGATTGAAGCCAGCGTGCTGATGCTTGCTTCGCACAACATTCTCTCGCCCGCATCGGGTCAGCCGATCACGGTGCCGACGCAGGATATGGTGCTCGGTCTCTACTACCTGACCAAGGCCAAGAAGGGTGGAGTCGGCGAAGGCCGCACGTTCTCGAATACCGAAGAGATCCTGATGGCGCTCGAAGCCAAGGAAGTCGAGACGCTGACCCCGATTCGTCTGCGCTACACCGGCAAGGTTCTCGACATGACCACGGCCTACGACGATCAGGACTTGACGCACACCGACCCGGTCGACTTCAACAAGGAGTACCTCTCGACGACGGTGGGCCGCGTGATTCTGAACGACGCTCTGCCGCCGGGCATGCCCTTCATCAATGGCCTGCTCAAGAAGAAGGGCATCGGCCAGCTGGTCAACTATTGCAACCAGAATCTTGGCCTTGAAGTTACGGTGCGGATGCTCGATCGCATCAAGTCGCTGGGCTTCAACTATGCCACCAAGTCTGGTCTCTCCGTCGGCCTGGACGACATGGTCATTCCGGCCAGCAAGTACACCACCGTCGACGCCGCCGACAAAAAGGTGATCGAAGTCCAGAAGCAATATATGGACGGCGCCATCACCAACGGCGAACGCGCCAACAAGGTCATCCAGATGTGGTCTGCGGTCACCGATCAGGTGGCCGACGAGATGTTCGGCAACATGAAGCGCGCGGATGATGAAGGCGCCATGAACCCGATCTACATCATGGCCGACTCGGGCGCTCGTGGTTCGAAGCAGCAGATTCGTCAGCTGTCGGGTATGCGCGGATTGATGGCCAAGCCTTCCGGCGAGGTCATCGAGACCCCGATCACCGCGAACTTCCGTGAGGGTCTCACGGTGCTCGAGTACTTCATTTCGACGCACGGCGCACGTAAGGGTCTGGCGGATACGGCGCTGAAGACGGCCGACTCGGGCTACCTGACCCGCCGCCTGGTCGACGTGGCGCAGGACGTGATTGTGACCGAGTTCGATTGCGGGACCTCTGAGGGGATTTATGTCGGCTCGATTGTCGAGTCCGGCGAGATCATCGAGCCCCTGCGCGATCGCATCATCGGCCGCGTTTCGCTCGAGCGCATCAAGGACTACGACGGCAATGTCGTGATCGAAGTGAACCAGCAGATCGATGAAGACATCGCTTCTGCGATTCAAGGTGCGGGTGTCGAGCGCGTCAAGATCCGCTCGGTGCTGACCTGCGAATCGCGGCGCGGCGTCTGCGCGCTGTGCTACGGGCGTAACCTGGGTTCGGGCCGCATGGTCGAGCTGGGCGAAACCTGCGGCGTCATCGCAGCGCAATCCATCGGCGAGCCGGGAACGCAGCTCACCATGCGTACCTTCCACGTAGGCGGCACGGCCAGCCGCGTGGCCGACAAGTCGCGCCTCGATGCTAAGAACAACGGCTTCGTGCGCTTCATCAATCTCAGCACCGTGGAAAGCAAAGACGGCACGCTGGTGGCGATGAACCGCTCAGGATCGGTTGCTATCGTGGATGACCGTGGCCGCGAGAAAGAACGCTACCAGGTGGTTTATGGTGCACGCCTTCGCGTCAAGGACGGTGCCGGGGTGAAGCTCGGCGAACTCCTGGCCGAGTGGGATCCGTACACCTACTCCATCCTCACTGAAATTGGCGGCACCGTGCAGTTCAAGGACCTGCAGGAGGGCATCACGCTCAACGAAGAAGTCGATGAAGTGACCGGCCTCTCGCGTTGGGTGGTAGCCGATGCTCCAGATGAAAAACGTCAGCCCACCTTTGTTGTCAAGAACGCCAAGGCGAGCAAGCGCTACCTGCTGCCGCGCGGCGCTCACTTGATGATTCAGGATGGCGATGAAGTGGGTCCTGGCGATGTGCTTGCGAAGATTCCGAAGGAGTCGACGCGTACCAAGGACATCACCGGCGGTCTGCCCCGCGTGGTCGAGCTGTTCGAAGCCCGCAAACCGCGCGAGACGGCCATCATCAGCGAGATCGATGGTGTGGTTCGCTTCGGCGAAGTGGCCAAGGGACAGCGCAAGATCTACGTCACGGCCGATAGCGGCGAGGAGAAGGAATACTCGGTTCCGCGTGGCATTCACGTCAACGTGCAGGAAGGCGAGCGTCTGCGCGCCGGCGATCCTCTGATGGATGGACCGCTGAACCCGCATGACATTCTTGCCGTCCTCGGCGAGAAGGAACTGCAGTCTTACCTGGTCAACGAAATCCAGGAGGTCTACCGTCTCCAGGGCGTGGCCATCTCCGACAAGCACATCGAAGTGATCGTTCGTCAGATGCTTCGTTGGGTGAGGATCGATGAAGTGGGCGACACCAACTTCCTGCTCGAACAGCAGGTCGATCGGTTCCGCTTCAATGAAGAGAACGAGCGCGTGCTCAGCAATGGAGGCCGTCCGGCGATCGGGCGTCCGCTGCTGCTTGGCATCACCAAGGCTTCGCTCTCGACCGACAGCTTCATCTCCGCGGCCAGCTTCCAGGAGACCACGCGCGTGCTCACTGAAGCCAGCATCAACGGCGCAATCGACAACCTGCGCGGCCTGAAGGAGAACGTCATTGTCGGACGCCTCATCCCGGCTGGCACGGGCCTCGAGTACTACCGCAACGTACAGCTCTCTCCGGAGCTGGAAGAAGCGGCAGCCCGGGTCCAGCAGGAGGTTTCTGCTGAAATCGAAGCGGCCGAGCGCGAACTGGAGCTTATGCGCCAGGAAGGCGAAGCCGAAGAAATGGCAGCCGAGTAACCACTGCGGTGGTGCAGCGGCCTTCGGCTGGCAGCACCCAGGATCGTTATGCAGGCGACTGCATTCAACAGAAAGGCCCGGCATTTTCATGCCGGGCCTTTTCTTCTTTGCTGAATTGCGCGCTCGAAGTTTCGGAATTGGTGTAGACCGAAAGTATACGGTCGAGTGGCGTTTCATCAAGAAAAGCCACGTCGCATTACCCTCAAAGAGTCTACGCGTATTCCGAGACTGCTCTAGCGGCGGTAGAGACTCTGTCCGGATTCCTTCTTGATCTTCTTTTCGACATACATCGCTGCATCGGCCGCGCTCAGCAGATTGTCCTTCGTCGACCCGTCGTCTGGATACAGGGCCGAGCCGATGCTGACCGAGCCGCGCAGCATGTAGCCGTCGACTGGGAGCGGATCCTCAAAACAGCGTTGCAGACGCGAGGCGACTTCCTCGACATCTTTGGGGCCGCGAACGTTGGGCAGGAGGACGGCAAATTCGTCGCCGCCCAGCCGTGCCAGCATGTCGGACGGCCGAAGCTGCCGCTTCATGCGCAGTGCTGTCTGTTGCAGGAACTGGTCTCCAGCCCGGTGGCCGTACTGATCGTTCACTTGCTTGAAGTCATCCAGGTCGATATAAACCAGCCCGAAGTGAGCTGAAGACTGGCGCGCTGTTTCAATCAGAGAGTCGACGCGCCGCTCGAACGAGAAGCGGTTGAAAACGTCGGTGAGCAAGTCGAACTCCGAGCGATGGACCAGGTCGGAGTAAAGGCCTCGCGTCTCGATGGCCAGGGTCGCAAGCCACGCGCCCATCGCCATCGCTTCCTGGGCATGAACCGTACAAGGCGCTTCGGGGGCGATTGCGGCAAGAAGGTGCCCATGCAAGGGGCCGGAGCGTGAGGGGATTTCCTGGCGAATGATGTTCAGGCCGGCGGTATCGGTCGCGAAGTCTCCAAACCGGATGCCGTCGCCGACCTCGCACCAGCAGGGTGCGCCATCAAGACGGAATGCCGCAAACTCCGTGATCTGCTGCAGAATCTCTTCCAGAGGCACCGTGCCGTTGATGTCTTCGAGAATGCGGCTGCGTTTACGTTCCAGGACGGCTTCGGCCTCCTTCTGCGCCGCAAGTTCGGTGGTCTGTTCGTGCACCTTGCGGCGTAGCAGCAAGACCCATGCGGTGCCCGCAGCCACCAGAATGAGCAACCCTCCGACGATCATGATCAGGTTCTGCACGTTCAGCCACGACGGGCGCGCCAGCACGACCACGTCGGCGGACGAGCGCAGAAGAATGGCAAAGGCCATTGGACCGTTGAAAGGGTTGGCGTCGTCGTGCATCACAACACCCGTCACCCGAACCGTGCTTCCGGTCGGGATCAAATGCATGGGCGGAGGTGCCTTGCTCGCGATCGCATCGGTCTGGATCGGGAACCGCACGTTTGCGGAGAAAAGGTGACCATCGGCGGCGATGATGTAGAGGTCGCGCGCATGCTCACGGACCTGGGTGACCACTGTTCCCTCGATCGACACCAGGTCAAAAGCATGGCGCCCCGAAGCCAACTGGTCCCAGTTCACGAGGACCGGATTTACGGGAGCCTCTCCGCCCCCGACGGTCCGAAAATCGCCCCACTGGAGAACCTGAAAGCTATTGTCGACGGAGGGCTCCCCGATGGCCTCGGCGCGATCGCCCACGTTGAGCGGCTCAAGGCTCCGGGTCATCACGCGAATGCTGCGATTGCCTTCCTGGAGCACCGCCATCTGGCCTGGCTGGAAGTAGGTAATGATGCCGGCTACGTGAACCGGCGGGGAATGGTCATCGACATCGGAGGTGTTCAGCACCTCGTCCATGGGCGTGAGCGGGATAGACCACGGATCGACGGGAGCTTTGTGCAGAATCCGTACATCGTCAAACGAATTGACGTGAAGAAGGATGCCGGTTTGCTGCATCTTGCCGTCGAACGTCCCGGCCTCCGCACCGGAGATGGCGACCTGCGCGCCGATCAGATCGCTGAGACGCGCAACCGTACCTCTGTCCACCGTGGCGCCAACGGTCCCCTTGTGCATGGAGATCTGGAGGCGCGTAGTGCGATGGCCCGAACTCAGTGCCGGAACCGCTGAGATCACTCGACCGCGAACCGTGACGTAGTGACAGTCCAACTTCGCCTGAATCAAGGGCGTGAATTCGGCCTCGAGCGGTTGCGGCAGCACGCCGTGATGAAGGAAGGTAATGCTCTCGCCAACCACGATCGGCCTGAAGCTGTCACGAGTGAAGCCGCGAACCAGAATCCGATCCCCGGGTTCGAGTTTCATCTTGAAGTCAGCTTGTACGTAGATCGCGTTGTCGCCGTCTTGAACGAAGAGCGTTTTCTCGTATTCGCGAAAGTAGGTGACGGTAGCCTCAAAGGCAACCGGAACGGCTTCACTGGCCTCTGCATTGGTGAGTTGATGAATGGCGCTAAGGGTGGTGAGAGTCTCTGGCGCAGACCACGCCCGTCCCGCGCACATTGCGGAAACTAAGAGCAACGCCGGCGCTATCCGCGCAATCGTCCATTGTCGAGCGCGCACCGACCCGCATTCTGGCCCGAACCCCATACGAAATTATCGGCACGAGGCCTGTAGAAGATCAACAGATTCAGATGCCGAGATAAAACTAAAGGGTTATAGCCGATCAGATTGCGCCGGCGTCACGAAACTGGTCGAATGCCGCGTGGACTGGAGGCTTAGCGCGTCCAACGCGATAGCCGTTTCGGAATGGGTGCAGGCCGAGAGTACACGGTCAAGTGGCTTTTCATCGAGAAAAAGCCAGCTTTCACTGCCCTCAAAGAGTCTACTTGTGCTCCGAAACGAGTTCTAGCCGCTCCGGCGTGTGGAGAGTCTGCCCGTGGTGCGCTTGCTGTTCTTCGCTGAGTACATGGCCGCGTCGGCAGCGGTAAGCAGGCTGTCGGAGGTCGTTCCGTCGACCGGGTAAATCGCCATACCCACGCTAGCCGCGCCATTCAGGTGGTATCCCTCCAGCGCAAAGGGTGCATCGAAACAGCGTTCCAGCCGCTGCGCAATCTCTTCGACGTCGATGCGTCCGCGTACCACAGTCACCAGCGCGGCAAATTCGTCTCCGCCCAGGCGTCCCAGCACGTCGCCTGTCCTCAGTTGCCGCTTCATGCGCCGCGAAACCTCCTGGAGATACAGGTCGCCGATATGGTGTCCGTACATGTCGTTCACCAGCTTGAAGTCATCCAGGTCGACGTAGATCAAGCCGAAACTGGAGCCCGTCTCCTTGGCTTTGTCGATCATTTCGAGCAAATGGTGATCCAGGGAAAAGCGATTGTACATATCGGTCAGCAGGTCAAACTCCGAGCGATGGACAAGGTCGCTGTAGAGCTTGCGCGTCTCAATCGACAGCGTCGCGAGCCGGACTCCAGCGGTGAGCGCTTCCTCTTCCTCTTTTTCGTTTGCGTCCATCGATTCCAGGGCGGCATAAAGCATTCCCAGTACCAAACCTGTACGGGAGTGGATCTCGCGGCTGATGATGCGGAACCCCGTCTTTTTCGCAGGAGGGTGGCCGAGCAGGGGGCCCTCGGTTACCTGGCACCAGCACGGGGCACCGTTGAGCATGTACGACACCATCTCGATGATGTGTTCCACGACGTCGCCCAGGGGGCGCGAGCTGTTGATGTCTTCCAGCACGCGGCTGCGCCGCTGTTCCAGTTGTGCGATGCGGCGCTGCTGCTCCGCGTCGGCTTCGCTCTGCACCGTGATGGCGGCGGTTTGCTGCCGCACTCTCCTGCGCAGAAGCCACACCCAGATACTCACAGCCAGCACCACGATGAACAGCAGCCCGGCGATCTTCGCCAGGGTGCCGACGGTAAACCACGGCGCGGCAGCCACCACAGCAATATCGTCTGGGGAGCGCAGCAGAATGTCGAATGGCACGCGCGCCTCGAGCGGGCTGGTGGCATTGGTAAAGCAGACGCCCGTAATCCGCACTCTCGATCCGGGCGCCACGTGCTTCATGGGCAAAGGCGTTTCCGAATCGCTCCCGTCCGAGGCGGGATGCTTGTAGATTGCGGAGAAGAGGTCGCCATTCGACCTGAGCACGTACTCGTCCTGGGCCGCACCCCGCACCTCGGCCACGACGTCGCCTTCGATGGTCACCAGATCGAACAGGTCCCTGCTGGTCGCCAGCTGGTCCCACGTCACGGGCTTGGGTGCGATTGACGCAGCTTTTCCGCTGTCCTGGATCTCGGCGCTGTCCAGCACCAGCAGGCCGTCGTGCAGATCGGGAAATCCAGTCGCGTCAGCTGCGTTGCCAACGTGCAGCGGAGCGATCGACGTCGTAATCAGCCACAGACTCTTGTCGCCCTCCTGCAGAACGGCCGCTGAACCGGGCCGGTAATAGGTGATGGTTCCATGAACCCGGACGCGCTTGCTGGAGTTGGTGACGTGATAGCTCGCGAGAATCTGGTCCATCGGCGTGATGGGCATATCCCACGGACTGGCCGCCGCGCGGCGCAGAACCTTGATGCCGTCCATCGAGCCGACGTGAAGAACGATCCCGGTCTGCTGCATTTTGGCGTCGAAACGTCCCGAGGCCGCGCCCGTAATCTGAACATCCGCATCGAGCAGCGAACCAAGAACCTCCTGGTTATCCACATCCACGGCCGCATCGATTTCGCCACCGTCGGTGTGCAGTTGCATCAGGGTGCTGCGCACTGACTGGTTCACCACGGTATCGGCATCGCGAACGGTTGCGGACACCGTGACCAGGCGCGCGTCCATATCGCCCCGAATCAGTTGATCGAACGTTGCAGGTGTGGGCGGCGGTGGAGTTCCGTGATGCTCCAGGGTCACACTCTTGGCCACCACGATCGTGCGAAATTCTGCCTTCGTTGTCCCTACGATCTCGACGCGATCGCCAGGCTCAAGCAGGTTCTCTGTTCCCCAGTCGACGAATAGAGCGGCATCGCCATCCTGGACAAACAAGGCGCGCTGATAACTGCGCACGTAGGTGACGGTCGCGTGGAAATCGACGGCCAGCGCTTTGTCTGCCTCGGTGTTGGACAGGGCGCGGATCGCGTGCACAGAGGCCAGCGGTTGCGCGCTCGCCGACGAGACGCACAGCACCGCCAAGACAGCTGCGGCAATCACCTTTCCCCTGGAGAAAGCGCCAGCGACTGCCCCATGCAGCCTGGTGCTCTCAGCGTCCATCATGCGTCGATCCTTCCCCATGTACCTTGCGCTAGGCCCCCGTGCAAGGCAGGGTCAACTGGGCCTAAGAATGGGCTGAATTCCTTTAGATTGTTACATCTTCATCTTACTCTGAAAGAAAAATGATCTAATAGCCCTTTTAGGGCATGACGAGTATGGATGCCCGCAGTAACCATTTGCCGCCGAGGTTGGATGCCCTTCGGTTGCACCTGAGAGAGGGCAAAGCGCGCAGACCGGCAATTCCACCCGCAAAGTGATTGAAGGCATGACAAATCATCCGACAGAATCCACAAAAGTTACTCCTGCTCCGTTGCCCAGCGGCACGCAAGCGCAGCCCCCCCGCCGCATTAGGGTACTTGGGGTACCTCTCGATTTGGGTGCGAGCCGCCGCGGCGTCGACATGGGCCCCTCGGCCATGCGCGTCGCGGGTCTCGAAGCACGCCTCGAAGCGCTTGGTCACCACGTGACCGACGGCGGCAACATCCGCGTCGAGATTGCCGAGACACTGGGATTCGGGGATCCCCATGCCCGCTACCTGAAGCAGATTGCCGACACCTGCACGCGCACCGCTGAAGCAGTTGTCAAAACGCTGGAGGAAGGCCGCACCCCGCTGGTGCTGGGCGGCGACCACTCGCTCGCGGCCGGATCGGTCTCCGGCGTGGCGGAGTTCTACCGCCGGCAGAATCAGAAGATCGGCGTCCTCTGGATCGATGCGCACACCGACATCAACACCCCGGATACCTCGCCCTCCGGCAACGTGCACGGCATGCCGCTCGCCTCGCTGCTTGGCCTGGGCCCGGAACCGCTCAGCCACATCTTCGGCTACGCGCCCAAGATCGCCCCGGAGAACACGGTGCTGATCGGGATTCGCGATATCGACGCCGCGGAACGCGAGAACATTCGCCGCGCCGGTGTCACCGAGGTCTTCACCATGCGCGATATCGACGAGCGCGGCATGCGCGCGGTGATGGAAGAAGCGTTGCGCGCCGCCGGCCACGGGACGACTGGCTATCATGTGTCGCTCGACATGGACTGGATCGACCCCGAGGATGCGCCCGGCGTCGGCACTCCGGTGCGCGGCGGCGCGACCTATCGCGAGGCGCACCTGGCCATGGAGATTCTGGCCGATCACGGTCGCATGGTCAGCTTCGAGATCGTCGAAGTGAATCCGGTGATCGACGAGCACAACCGCACCGCCGACCTCGCCGTCGAACTGGCCTGCTCGGCGTTTGGCAAGAAGATACTCTAGCGCTAAGCGAGGCGAAGTGGGCTCTACACTGATTTCAGGTTCTTCTTTTCCCATCGGGTGATTGCAGGAGCAATGGCAAAAAAACTTCGTGTCGGCATTTTGTTTGGCGGGCGCAGCGGCGAGCATGAAGTTTCGCTGCTCTCGGCCGCTTCCATCTTGAAGGCAATCGATCGCAAAAAATTCGATGTGGTGCCCATCGGCATCACCAAAGAGGGCCGCTGGCTCGGCGCCGGCGACGCGCAACATCTCCTCGAGGGCGGCGCACCCGGTGCGAATGCTTTGCCCGCTTCGGCCGACGGGTCCGGTCCAATGCAAAGAAAAAAACTGCGGGCGGGCGATCCCGAAGCTACGCCCGGCGCGAAGCTCCTGCAGGAGGGCATGCCCACGCTGCTGGCGCCCATGCCCGGCCCGCAAGGCCCCGAAGGCAAAGCCATCGACGTCGTCTTCCCGGTGCTTCACGGGACTTTCGGCGAAGACGGCACCATCCAGGGACTGTTCGAACTGGCCGGCATCGCCTATGTCGGCTCCGGCGTGCTCGGCTCCTCCGCCGGCATGGACAAGGACGTGATGAAGCGCCTCTTCGCCCAGGCCGGTCTGCCCATCGTGAAGCACGTCACGCTGCTGCGCGCGGAGTGGGAGAAGTCGCCGCGCAAGGCGATAGCCCAAGTTGAGAGAGCGCTCACGCTATCCGGTCTTCGTGAAGCCGGCCAATCTCGGCTCGTCGGTCGGCATCAGCAAGGCGCACGACCGCAAGGAACTTGGCCCCGCGCTCGACCTCGCCGCCAAATACGATCGCAAGCTTGTCGTCGAGCAGGGTGTGGGCGGCAAGAAATCAAAGGCGCGCGAGCTCGAAGTGGCGGTGCTCGGCAACGACGACCCCAAGGCCAGCGTCGTCGGCGAAATCATTCCCGGCAAGGAGTTCTACGACTACGAGGCCAAGTATCTGTCTGAAGGCTCGGTCCCCGTCATCCCCGCAAGGCTCACGCGCGCGGAGTCAAAACAGATTCGCGCCATGGCCGTCGAAGCCTTTCGCGCCTGCGATCTCGCCGGCCTGGCGCGCGTCGATTTCCTGATGGAGCCCGACGGCAAACGCCGCATCTATCTGAACGAAGTCAACACCCTGCCCGGCTTCACACAGATCAGCATGTATCCCAAGCTTTGGGAGGCCACGGGCATCGGCTACACCGACCTGATCACGCGGCTTGATCGAGCTGGCCCTTGAACGCCACGCGGAAAAGAGCCGCACGACCTACAGCAGGGAATAGATCAGTGAACAATGGGCAGTGCACAGTGGACAGGGAACTGACGAGGGGCCACGGAGGGAACAGTTCGACGCCTCCCGGTGTCTAACCTGACAGAGGCACCTGGCTTCGAAGGTCCGGCCTTCGTCCAAACGTCTTTCGCTGTACACTGTGCACTGTTCACTGCCGAGGAAGGAATGCGATGACTCTGCTCGATGCTCCCGTCTTCGATGCCGCCCGCGATCGCCGTAATCAAACCATGTTCTACAGCGCCGTCGGCTTGCTGGTGGTGCTGTTTATCGGCAGTTGGCTGGTGTCCGGGCATGCCTGTGGACTGGCCGTGGAACTGGGTGGACGCATTTTCGCGGCAGGCATGACCGCCAATCACTTTCTCGAGCGCGGTAGAGCAGAACGATCTGGCCAGAAGGCCTACGCGCGTCTGGACGCACGATCCCGACTGGCAGCAGCACGCTGCAGAGCATAGCGCCTATTCCTTCAGCCGCTTCGAGCAGGATTGGAGCCCCACCAGTTCCGGCAATGACTACGGAGCGATCAAGAGCCACAAGATTGTGGCCGCGCGCATTTCGGGCAACGTCCTGATCCTGGGCATCCCCATCAACGGACTCAAGAGCAAGGCTCTCTTTCTGAACTACGATCCCAGAATGCACACGCTGGGATTCTCGCCCGTCGAGCTCTATCTCGGTCCGTAGCCCCGTCCGGCGCGATCTTCAGTTCGAAATAGTTTGCAACTCTGCCAGGGTCTTCTCCAGACTCGCCGTGTCTTCCACGTTGAGAGCCTTTTGCGCGGGATCGATCTGGCGCATCAAGCCGCCGAGCACCTTGCCGGGACCAACCTCGATAAACGCTGTCGCACCCGCGGCGACGAGCGCCTGCACACAATCCACCCAGCGCACGGTGCCCGTCACCTGGCGAATCAGTGCATCCCGCGCGGCTTCGGCCGTCGTTACTAAGCCCCCGGTCACGTTGGCCGCCACCGGAATGCGTGGTTCGCTCAGCGTCAGCGATGCCAGCACGCGCGTCACTTCTTCCTGCGCCGGTTGCATCAGGGCGCAGTGAAATGGTGCGCTCACGGGGAGCATGACTGCGCGGCGCGCGCCTTTGGCCTTCGCAATCGCTGAAGCCCGTTCCACCGCTGCCAAGGCGCCGGAGATGACGGTCTGCCCAGGCGAGTTCAGATTCGCCGCCGCGACAATCAGGCCAGTCTCCTGTGCCGCTTCCGCGCACGCTTCGGCTACCTGTGCCGCGTCAAGCGAGAGCACCGCTGCCATCGCCCCCTGGCCCGCGGGGACGGCCTGCTGCATCGCGCGTCCGCGCGCCTTCACGGCACGCACGGCATCGGCGAACTCGAGCGTGCCGGCCGCAACATGCGCCGACCACTCGCCCAGCGAATGTCCCGCAGCAAGAGAGGCATCGACTCCATGCTCTGCAAGTACACGATAAGCCGCCACGCTGACGGTAAGAATCGCCGGCTGCGTGTTCTCGGTGAGCTTCAGATCATCGTCAGGACCTTCGAAGCAGAGCTTTGAAAGCGAAGAGCCGCAGGCCTCATCGGCTTCTGCAAAGGTGCGCGCCGCAACTGGAAAGCGCTCGGCCAGCGCGCGGCCCATACCCACGGCCTGCGATCCCTGTCCGGGAAAGAGAAAGGCAAGTTTCGTCGTCATTCAAGAGTGGATTGTATCGCGCCGCGCGCATGGGTCCGGAGTCCCGGATCAGATGCCGTTTGTCCTACCGCGAGAGACTGCCGCCGCGGCGGAGACTCGATTGGAAGGCGCCAACCATGCTCACCTTGCGAAACGATGGATCGAGTTGCAGCCGGGAGCCGGAACGCTCGCTGGATACGGCTGGTTCGGTCTGTGCGGGCTGAGGATGCGATGCGCCGTCGGAGCGGACGAGGCCACGTAGCCTGCCGCTGATGATGCTTCGAATCTGGTTATGCAACGGCAAGGTCGTCTCCTGATTCCAGCGCTGCTGGCTTGAAGAAGTCTGCGGTGAGGCTCCCTCGCAGGCAGCTCTCGGCCTCTTCCGGAGGCAGTGGCCGCGCAAACAAGTACCCCTGAAATCCCTGGCATCCTGCCTGCAGCAGGATTTGATGTTGCTCTGTAGTCTCCACGCCTTCGGCCACCACATTCAGGCCCAGGTGTTTGGCCATCGCAATCACGGCTTCCACGATGGGGCGCGTTCCCCCCGGTTCCGTCAGGCGATCCACGAATGACCGGTCAACCTTGATGATGTCCACCGGAATGCGGTGAATGTAGCTGAGCGAGGAGTATCCGGTGCCGAAATCGTCCATGGCGATGTGCACGCCGCACTGGCGCAGCAGATTCATCTGGCTCACCACCGACGCGTAGTCTTCCATCACCACCGATTCAGTCAGCTCGAGGATGAGGTCCTCCGGATCCACGCCGCACGTGGAGAAGGTGCGGGCTACGGAGTCGGCGAAATCATCGCGCGCAAACTGCAGCGCCGAGATGTTCACAGCCATGCGCACGTGGGGCAGACCGTTGTCGTTCCATTCCTTGAGCTGTCGGCAGGCCTCGCGCAGCACCCAATTGCCGATCGGGAGAATGAGCCGCGTATCTTCCGCAACCGGAATAAAGCGCGCGGGAGAGATGTCGCCAAGCCGCGGATGACGGAACCGCAACAGCGCTTCAAAGCCCGTCAGAGAGCCGTCGGCCGCATACAGCGGCTGGTAGACGAGGCGGAGGTAGTTCTTTTCGAGTGCAACGCCGAGCGCTTCTTCGATCTCCATCGCTTCGTTTGCCTCGGCGCTCATCGCCGAAGAAAAGACGCAGTAGCTTTCCCCTGTCGATTTGGCACGCGACATGGCGAAATCGGCATTGCGCTCCAGAATGTCGGCCGTCGCTCCGTCTTGCGGGTAGCTGCAGATGCCAATGCACGTCGAGACCGTAATCCTCGTGGAGCCAACATAGATTGGCTTGGAGATGGCCCCGCCCAGGCGGCGCGCAATCTCGACGCTGTCAATCGAGTCTTCGGTTCCGGGAATCACAACCAGAAACTCATCTTCTCCCACACGCGCCGCCGTGCCGGTGTTGATCGGGCTGCGGCGAATGCGCTCGGCAATGGTCTGCAGAACATGGTCGCCCGCTTCATGCCCAAACTGATCGTTGACCCGCTTGAAGCGGTTCACATCGACCCACAGCACGGCCACCGATCCGTTGTGGCTGGCAGCCCTGGTGATCGCCTCATCGATGGCCTGCACGCCCGCCCGCCGATTCGGCAGTCCGGTCAACGCATCCACGTAGGCGTTATGAATCAACTCGGACCGCAAACGGCGATGCTCGAGAATCAATGCGGCCAGCTTCGAGGAGGCTTCCGACATTTCCAGTTCGTAGACGCTCGGCTTGGAGCGCGACCTCGAATAGACAGTTAGAGTGCCGGCAAGCCGGCCCGATCCATTGGCACCGAATGGCATGGACCATGCCGAGAAGATGCCGGCGGCGGTAAGTGCCGCGCACCAGGAAAGGTCGATCTCGTCCAGATCTTCAACGATGTGGGTTTCGCCGGACGCGCCGGCCTGGCATTCGGGGCTGTCGCCATACTCTGTGCCCACCGCCCTTAAGTAGGCCTTCAGTGGATCCGTGACCCCAGAGGATGCAGCGAGCTGCAGCAGTTTGCCGCGGCGGTCCATCAGGTGCACAGCGCATTCCCAGTCCTCATTGCGCGACGCAACGGTCTCCGCCAGGTACTGCAGGATCTCTTCAGGTGCCAGATCGTTCGGTTCGGTCAGCATCTCCAGAATGCGTCTCTGGCCCCGATGCAAATCTTCCACGTGGCGCCGCTCGTCCACTTCCCGGCGCAATTCGAGGCTGCGGTCTTCAACGGATCGCGCGAGCGCGGCCCGCTGCGACTCCTCTCGCCTCGCCTGGCTGCGCAGGCGAAAGCCGGATCGCGCGAGTCCGGCGCATGCCAGAAGAGAGAGGCCCTCGACGATCGCGATCCAATTGCGGACTCTCTGATACGAAGCGTTTGCTTGGGTTGTGAAAGAGTTGCCCGCCGAAGGCTGCATAAAGCGATCTACTTCCCAGGAACCCACCACGCTCAGCCCAATCAGGGAGAACATGGAGAGCAACAATAGTGTGAACATCCTGGATGTTGCCTTCACGCCCCGCCTCGCAAATTCTGGGAAAGATCGTACAGCCCTTTTAGTCTGCGAGTTACTTCAAGAGCGTTCAATGCGTCTTTTGGGGAGGTGATCCTATTACCTAAGTGTGGGTTCGGGGATTCTTCCGCCTGAGATGTGCGGCATTCTTAGGTCGTTTATAGGTCGTATGCGTAGGAAATAAAACAAGTTAATATGCGGAAGAGGCGACGATTTGCGGAGAGCGGAACCCGATTGATGGCCCTCTCGGAATTGAACCGGAAGGTTACCTGCGGTTCAATTCCACTTGCTCTTGTCGTCGCGATCTTCATTGATCTGCCGGCCCTGCCCATCGAACCGGACTGTCCGCCCCTGCGAGCGCATATAGACCTCGAACTTGCGCGCTGCGCGACGGCGCTTCCACCGATAGTAGCCGTTGCGCAGGCCGTACCACCGTTCGCTCAGCAGGGACGTGACTCCGCGCCGCGGCATTGCCCGCACATAGATCAGGCCCAGAAGCGCACCGCCCAGCTGGGCGAATGCATAGATCTTCTGCTGCCCAAAGAGCATTGCAATGCAGATGAGGCCGTAAATGACCGCGAGATAGCGTGCCTTGATGCCGATGACAAACAGGAGCATGAACTGGACATCGCCATAAAGATAGCCGATGGCCACCAACATGCCGAAGATGGCGCCGAAGCAGCCGAAGAGAGGGATCTGTTCCACTGGATGGCCGAGCGCCGCGCCCCCGGCATACAGCAATAACGCGCCTGCCGCTGTGCCCAAGACCGAGGCTGCGTAGAGGCCCATCAGCCAGTTGTCGCCGTGATACGGTTCGAGGAAGCCGGCCAGAAACCATAGCGACAGCAACTCGAACAGTGTTCCAATCAGCCCCGTATGCACCAGGCTGTACGTCAATGGCTGCCAGAGCGCGCCGTGCAGAAAGACCTCGGGCATCAGCGCCAGCCATCGCGCAGCGCTGCCGGCAACAGCCGGCGCAACAAATCCCCCCAGGGTCAGGGCAAAGTACGCGGCCAGGTTCACCAGAACAAGGCGGCGCGTTGCACCGCTGAAGTCGGGGAATGCGAACGGTGTAGCGCCAATCCTAGCCATGGTATGCATCAGGTTAACCCGTTGAACACGCGGGTGTCATGTGGGCTGGCAATAAATCGGTTGAGGCTGGGCCCAATCGAAAAAAAGAAACTCCTCGTCTGCAACGAAACTCTCGCCCATCTTTTGCGTCTGTCCATTGAGATAGGTGGGCGACAGGAGGCCTGGGAATGAATCAATGAATCCGCCGGAGGCAGCACGCATCCAAGGTCCGTCGATGGTATATGCTCCGCAATGGGAGTCCCGCACAGCGCCGAAGAAGAGCCACTTGACCTTGGGAGGGTTGCTCCCTAAAACTAGCGGAGTCATTTGGCGAAAGCCATTCTCTTACCGGCTAGAGGACGAACGAAAGGAGGCTGCGATGCCTAGCTGCCCTGAATGCGAAAATGATCTTGATGTCGAAATAGAAGAACTGGAAGAGGGAGACGTCGTTGCCTGTGAAGAGTGTGGCTCAGAGTACGAGGTAGTCGGTGTCGAGCCGCTGGAGTTGAGCAAGGTGGACGAGGGCTACGATGAGGAAGACGAAGAGCTTCTCGAGGGAGAAGAGGAGGAGTAAATTGCTTCGCATTCGATGGGCTGTCGCGGTGTTTGCAGTGACCCTGGCCGCCGGAATAGTGCCGGCCGCTCGCTTTGGCATCGTCTCGGAAATGCGCGCCCAGAATCTGGGCCAGCGCAACGTCTCTGGGGCGGTTGTGGGCGGCGACTCTGCGCCTGTGGTCGGCGCAACCGTCTTTCTCAAAAATCAGAAGACCAAGGCCATCCGCAGCTACACCTCGGCGCAGGACGGCCGCTTCCACTTCGCACAAGTGAACATGGCGGAGGACTATGACCTTTGGGCGGAGAAAGACAGCCGCAAGTCTGCCGTGAAGACGGTGAGCTCGTGGGACGCACGTAAGGAATTCGAAACTGAGCTGAAGATGAAGTGACCGGAACAGCGCCTGATCTCTAGCCTGCTCCTCAGCTCTCCAGCTTCTTCGTCACCAGCTCGTTCAGCAACGCCGGGTTGGCCTGACCCTTCGAGGCTTTCATCACCTGGCCTACAAAGAAGCCGCCACGGTCTTCTTGCCCGCGCGATACTGCTCCACCTGCTTCGGGTTCGCGGCAATCACTTCGTCGATCATCGTCTCGATCGCCGACACATCGGTAATCTGCTGCGGCTTTTCGCGCTCGTAGACGACAGCGAAGTCCTCGCCCTTCTCAAAGCAAATATCGAGGAGCTGCTTCAATTGCTTCGAGCTGATCTTGTCTTCATCCAGCAGATCGGCCGCCATCACAACGCCCGCCATCGATACCGGCGACTGCTCCAGCTCGAGGTCCAGCGCCTTCAGGCGCCCGCCTAGTTCGCTCAGCAGCAGGTTGGCCACACGGCGCGGATTCTTCGCCGTCTTCGCCGCCGCCTCGAAACGATCGGCAAACTCGCGCGAGGCGGTCAGCGTGTGCGCGTCCTGCTCGTTCAGCTCATACTCCGCAATCATGCGCGCCCGCCGCGCCTCGGGCAGCTCCGGCAGCTCTGCTCTCTTGCGTTCCAGAAACTCCGCTCGAAACAATCAGCGGCGGCAGATCCGGCTCAGGAAAGTACCGGTAGTCGTGCGCCTGCTCCTTCGAGCGCATCGAGTAGGTGCGGCCTTCGTTCGCATTCCACAGCCGCGACTCCTGCACCACGCGCCCGCCCGCCTCGATCACTTCGATCTGTCGCTCGATCTCGTACTCCAGCGCCGCGCGAATAAAGCGGAAGCTGTTCACGTTTTTCACTTCCACCTTGGTGCCGAAACTTCTCCGCGCCTCTTAACCTGCACGCTGACGTTGGCATCGCAGCGCAGCGAGCCCTCTTCCATGTTGCAGTCGGAGACGCCCGTGTACAGCAGAATCTCCTTGAGCCGCGTCAGGTACTCGAAGGCCTCGTCCGGCGTGCGCAGATCGGGCTCGCTCACAATCTCCACCAGCGGCGTTCCGCAGCGGTTCAGGTCGAGATAGGTGCGCGTCGCCGAGTCGGAAAACCCGTCGTGCAGGCTCTTGCCGGCGTCCTCTTCCATGTGCAGCCGCGTGATGCCGATGCGCTTCATCGTCGCCATCGGCGGTCGGGCACGTCGATCCAGCCGTGCTCCGCAATCGGCTTGTCGAACTGCGAAATCTGATAGCCCTTGGGCAGAGTCGGGATAAAAGTAGTTCTTGCGCGCGAAGATCGATCGTCTCATGCACCTCGCAGTGCAGCGCCAGCGAGGCCAGCGTGGCAAACTCCACGGCCTGCGCGTTCAGCACCGGCAGCGCGCCCGGGCAGGCCCAGGCACACCGGGCAGACATTCGTGTTGGGCTCCGCAGCCAAACTGATTCGCGCAACCGCAGAACGCCTTGGTCGCGGTCAGCAACTGTACATGAACCTCGAGCCCGATCACAGGCTCGTACTTGGCCAGAACCTCAGGCGAAAGCGCAGCGGCAAGCATGATTAGTTACGATTCTAGCGCGGGTGAAGCAGGCGAGGCTCATCCCTGCCGTGTCGAAGGCGCATCTCAATCCATTCGAAAACCTTCGCGTTGTCGTGGCGCTGGGCGGTCGACTACGCCAACCTGCTTGCTACGGATTCCGCCGCTCGCTACTCCGCGGGATCTTCTGCCGTGAACTCAGAGCAGCAAGGCTTTTCCGTTGCGTGCAGGTTCATCAGCTCCAGCCGCGTTCCATCGGGGTCGTACAGGTTGAACTGTCCCTTGCCGTCTTTGCCGATCTTCGGCGCTGCATCGTGCGTCGCGCCAAGGCGGTTGCTCGCCGTCAGCACTTTGAACGTATCAAAGACCGACACTTCACCGATCGCAACATGATCCATCACGCCGAGCTGGTGCTGCGTCACCTTGTCGGGATCGGCAGCCAGCATGTACTCCACCCAGTCATGGCTATCGGGCGTCTGCTGGCTTACCCATTCGATTCTCGTGTCGGTCATCCCGCCAAACCAGTAGGGCCTGAATCCAAGCAGCGCGCGGTAGAACGTGTCTTCCTTGGCGCGATCGCGCACCAGGAAGCCAACGTGAATGATGTGGTGGCCGAAAGCATTCGGTGCGTCCACCTTCGCCGTCGGCGAAGGCTGTACGAACTGAATTTTGTTGCCCTCGGGATCGAGCACCTCGAACCACTTGCTCCCGTCGGAGCCCTTCGTCACCTTGGCCGGCGTCTTCCAGCCTTTCGCCGCCAGGTACTTGCGCATCTCTTCCGCATCGTTGGTATTCAATCCAGCGTGATCCATGCGGCTGATGCCCGCGCCGGCCGGCAACGGCAAAACCTCGATGAACTGCGTCGCGCTCAAGGCATAACGCGCGCCCTGCGGGTTCTCGGGGTCTTTCTGTGGCACGGCTCCAACAATGTCGGTGTAGTAGCGCCCGGTGGCAACGGGGTCCGTCGCGTAGACAGCCAGATGCGAAATTCCCGTAATCTTCGGGCGCTCCGGCGTCGACTGACCCGACGCAACGATCGTGAAAACGGCGATGGCGAAAGCGGCTAGAAAACCAACTGGAATCATTCTGGACTTCATCGAAACACCTCAAAGTTGTGGCCGCACCAAGATAGAACGATTTACTGCCCAGCGCAAACCACGCTTTGACTCCACTCCAACCTCTGCGCCTTTACAATGCGCACATGCGCCTCCAATCTTCACTGCTTCGACTGACAACGCTCCTGGGAGCCCTCAGCCTTATTTCGGCACTCGCAGCGCAGTCTTCCTTGCCCTCTGCGTCTGCTGCCGATCGCGCCGAGGCGCACGATATTTTCAAGCAGCTCATCGAAATCAACACCACCGATACCCCCGCCGGCAATGTCACAACGGCCGCGGCTGCCATGCAGAAGCGCTTTCTCGATGCGGGATTCCCGGCCGGCGACGTGCGCTTGCTTGGCCCCGACCTCCGCAAGCAGAACCTGGTCGTCCATTTTCGCGCCGCCGGCACGCCGACAGAAAAGCCAGTCCTCTTCCTCTGCCACCTCGACGTGGTGCAGGCGCTGCGCTCCGACTGGCACACCGATCCCTTCCAGTTTGTCGAGCGGGACGGCTACTACTACGGGCGCGGCACACAGGACATGAAGGACTCCGACGCCGTGCTCGTTGCCACTTTTCTGCGCCTTCATCGCGAAGGCTATAAGCCGCGTCGCGACCTCATTCTCGCCTTGACCGCCGATGAAGAAGGTGGCAAGTTCAACGGCGCGGCTTGGCTCGTGGAGAAACACCGCGACCTGGTCGATGCAGCGTACGTCATCAACCCCGATTCGGGCGGTGTGGAACTCGATAACGGGAAGACCGTCGTTGCCGACGTCGAAGCCACTGAGAAGGTCTACTGCCGATTTCCAGGTCACGGCGCTCGATCGTGGCGGCCACAGCTCGCTGCCGCGCCCCGATAACGCCATCTACGAGCTGACCACCGCTCTCAATAAACTCGCCAGCTTCTCGTTTCCCTTCGAGCTGAATGAAGTGACGCGCACCTACTTTGAGAATCTATCCAAGCGCGAGACGGGCCCGACCTCTACAGACATGCGCGCAATTCTGGAGAACCCTCCTGACCAGGCCGCAGCGGCACGCCTGAGCGCTGAACCCAGCTTCAATTCCAACTTCAGGACCACCTGCGTGGCCACGCGCCTCTCCGGCGGCCACGCCAACAATGCGCTGCCACAGACCGCGCAAGCCAATGTGAATTGCCGTATCTTCCCGGGTCATTCGCTAGAAGAGATTCGCCGTCAATTGATCGCCCTGTTCGCCGATCCGAAGTTGATCGTGAAATATGTTTCGGATGCCGGCGTGGTCTCCGACACAGCTCCGGAGCGCAAAGCCATCGCGCCGCCCGCGCCCATCAAAGAAGTCTTCGATCCCCTTACGCGGATCACGCAGCAGATCTGGCCGGGAACGCCCGTCACACCGGTGATGGAGAATGGCGCCAGCGACTCCATCTATTTCGCCCAGGCCGGCATCCCCTGTTATGGCTACTCGGCCGCTGCCCTTGAACGCGACGACGAGCGTGCCCACGGCCAGGACGAGCGGCTACCCGTCGATTCGTACTGGAAATCGCTCGACTTTTTTTACTCGTTTACCAAAGCGCTGGGCGGCCAATAGCATAGCGGGGAAGTGGAGGACCTGCGATGGCGGGCAAGATTGAATTGCTGCTGGGCCCAATGCGCAGCAACAAAACGGCGGAGCTGTTGCGCCGCGCTGAAATGCGCCGCCACTACGCGCATCAGTGTGTCCAGCTGCTCAAGCCGAGCGACGATACCAAGGGCGGTCCCGGTGTCATCGAGAGCCGCAATCCCAACGGTCATTCGAAAATGGAAGCCCTCGAATTCAACGCGCGCAACCCGTGGGAAGTCCTTCCGGCAATCGATGAACTGGAAACCCGCATCGGCAAGCGCGTCGAATGCATTGCGATCGATGAAGGCCAGTTTGTCGACGAGCTCTTTTTGTTCACGAAGCATTTGCTCGAAGCCGGTCATGACGTCCTGGTGGCCGGCCTCGATCTCGACTTCCGTGCGATTCCCTTCGGCGAGATGCTGAATCTTCATTGGCTGGTGAATGCGTACGGCGGTAGTGTGACGGAGTGCATGGCCTACTGCTCCTGCGGCAATCGCGCGCTCTATTCGCAGCGCCTCATCGAGGGCAAGCCCGCGCCCTACGACAGCCCCATCATGATGGCGGGCGACTCCTATGAGCCGCGTTGCGCAGAACACTTCGTGCTGCCGGGCCGGCCGCACTAAATGGAGAAAGAAACCATGAGCAATCAATCGCGCGTCGCCCTGATCACAGGGGGTGCCCAGGGTATCGGCCGCCGCACCTCTGAACTGCTCGCTGAGCGCGGCTACAAAGTGGCCATCGTCGATCTGCGCGAGCCGGCAGCAACCCTCGCTGCAATTGAAGCCAAGGGAGGCGCCGCATTTGGATTCGCCGGCGATATTGCCGATGAAGCCACGGTCGCCGAGTTTGCGCGGCGCGTCCTCGATCGCTTTGGCCGGGTCGATGTGCTGGTCAACAACGCCGGCATCAGCCTGATCGCTCCCGCGGAAGAAACCAGTTTCGCCGATTACCGCCGCGTCCTCGAAGTTAATCTGGTTGCGCCGTTCCTACTCTGTCAGGTCTTCGGCAAACAGATGCTGCACGCGGGTTCGGGCTCCATCGTCAATGTTGCCTCTGTCGCCGGCCTCCTCGCTGTGGCCGACCGCGCCGCCTACAACACCTCGAAGCATGGGCTTGTCGGCCTTACCCGTACCCTCGCTGCGGAGTGGGGCGGTCGCGGCGTCCGTGTCAACGCCGTCTGTCCCGGCTGGGTCAAGACCGAGATGGACGTCGCCGACCAGGCTGGTGGCGGCTATACCGACGCCGACATCACCGGCCGCGTCCCCATGGGCCGCTTTGCCACGCCGGGCGATATTGCCCGCGCCATCGCCTTTCTCGCTGACCCCGTCGAAAGCAGCTTCATCAACGGCCATACCCTCTGCGTCGACGGCGGCTGGGCCAGCGACGGCAGCTGGGAATCCGTTCGCCTGCGCAAGCGTTGACAGGCGTGTGGCAGTCGTCTTGAGAATTGGCAAAGCTTGCCAATTGCATTATCCTGCCAGTGGAGGCGAGCCATGCCAACCCGTAACATCAACCTGACTCCGGAATTGGATCGCTTGGTCGCGAAGAAGGTAGGCTCCGGCCTTTACGCGAATGCGAGCGAGGTTATGCGCGCAGCGTTGCGCCTGCTCGAACGGGACGAATTGGAGCAAAAGGTAAAATTGTCAGCGTTGCGGGCAGCCATCGACACCGGATTGGCCAGCGGCGTTGCTAAGCCTGGTGTCTTCGATCGTGTCCGCAGGAAGCATGGCCTGGCACGGCGCGAGGCCGGAGCTTGACACGAAGGTTTGAGATAGAAAGTCACGTGGTGTTCTATCTCATCGAAACCGGCGGGATCCTAGTCGTACGCATCTTGCACCAACAAATGCTGCCGAGCGATAACTTCTAGACCTCCGCGCCTTCCCAGCCGAGCGACACTCATTGCTGCAAACCCGTGCCTCCTGCGCCCTTCGCTCGACGCGCAGCCGCGCTGGTAAACTGGAGACTCATGATCCTCCCGTTTGTCCGCGAAATCTTCGCGGAGCTGGAGCACTCCTCCGCCTTCGATCGCGTACAGAGGCACCTCAACCTCGGTACGGGCCGGCGACGTGTGTCTGGATTGACCGCGACAGCACGCTCTCTCTATCTGCCGCTTCTGGCTCGCGCCGCTCGCCAGCCCGTCATTCTCGTGGTCGCCGACAACAAGGCCGCCGAAGCCCTCGAGCCGGTGCTTCGTGCCGGTTGCGAGCTTACCGGCGCCATCGATCCCGACCGCGTCGTCCGTCTCCCCGCCCACGACGTTCTTCCCTTTGAAAACCTTTCGCCGCATCCAGACGTTCAGGAGCAGCGCGCCGCCGCATTGTTCAAGCTGGCCACCGGCGCTGTCTCGATCCTCATCGCGCCCGCCGAGGCCGCCGCGCTCAAGCTCTTCGATCGCGAATACTACGCGAGCCTCGCGGTCACGCTGCGGCGCAGCGAAGAGGTCGACGTCGAAGTCCTCACCGCGCACCTGGCCAGCGTGGGCTACACGCAGATGGATTTAGTCGAGATGCCCGGCCAGTTCACGCGCCGCGGCGGTATCCTCGACGTCTATTCGCCCGAGTCGGATCGCCCCGTGCGCATCGAGTTCTTCGGCGACGAAATCGATACCATCCGCAAATTCGATCCCGAGACCCAGCGGTCGCAGGCCGGCCTCGATGAAGCCCAGATCTTGCCGCTGACTGAAACACCTGTGACCGAGCGCTTGCTCGCTGCTGTGAACGCACGCCTCAGCCGCCAGCGCGTCGCGATCGAAGGCTCCGGCGAAGACGAGGCGCTTGCCGCTGAAATGGCTGCGGCCGGCGGCGTCAGCGTCTTTCCCGGCTGGGAGTTTTTCAGTTGCGTCGCAGGCGCAGAGAGTCACCTGCTCAAGCTCCTGCCCAAATGCGTCCTCTTCGTCGACGAGCCGGCCATGGTGCGCAATCAGATCGATCGCTGGTGGAACAAGGTTGAGCAGCGCCACGAGCGCAGCGGCATCGGCTCGCTAATCCGTCCCGAAGATATTTATCTGCGCCCCGAGGTTCTGCAAGCTCTGCTCACTTCACATCCCGGGCTCGATCTCGATCAGCTTGGCGCCGTCGACGTACTCGACGACGACCACACGCTTGGCGAGATCGCGCTCAATTCGCGACCCACGCTGCGCTTTCACGGCTCCATCCCCGCGCTCACCGAGCAGCTCCGCAATCTCATGGCCTCCGAGCAGCGCATCGTCCTCGCCGTGCCCACGCAGGGTGATGTCGAACGCATGGCAACCGTCATGCGCGAGTATCAGATTCCCTATCGCCTCGGCAGCCGCCCGTCGAGCCCCACCAACGACACCATGTTCGACGAGGCCAGCTATCTGGCCGGCGACCTCCGCGTTCCCGTCATCGTGCGCACCCAGATCGCCAGCGGTGTCAGCTTTCCCGAAGCCAATCTCATCGTCTTCGGAGCCAACGATCTCTCTGACGAAGCCGACATTCTTGCGCGCCCGGAACCCAAAAAATCGAAGACCGCGGCGTTCGTCTCCGATTTTCGCGACCTCGCCGTCGGCGATTACGTCGTCCACGTCGAGCACGGCATTGCGCAGTATCAGGGCCTCAAAGAAATCGTGCAGGACGGGCTCGCTGTCGAGTTTATGATTCTCGAATTCGCCGAGCAGGCCAAGCTCTACGTCCCGCTCACGCGCCTCGACCTGATCCAGAAGTATCGTTCGACCGACACGGGTCCTGCGCCCGTGCTCAACAGGCTCGGCTCCCAGCAGTGGGGCAAAACCAAGGCGCGCGTCCGCAAGGCCATGCAGGACATGGCCGGCGAGCTGCTCAAGCTCTATGCTGAGCGCCACACTGCCGCCGGCATAGCCTTCTCCCCCGATAACGAGTTCCAGCGCGAGTTCGAAGACTCCTTCGACTACAACGAGACCGAAGACCAGCTCACCGCCATCGCGGCCATCAAGCACGACATGGAAGCCACAACGCCCATGGACCGCCTGCTCTGCGGCGATGTGGGCTACGGCAAAACCGAGGTTGCTATGCGCGCCGCGTTCAAGGCCGTGCAAGACGGCAAGCAGGTCGCGGTTCTCACGCCCACCACGGTTCTTTGCTTCCAGCACTTCGAGACCTTCAAGCGCCGTTTCGCGCAGTTTCCGATTCATGTCGAGATGCTTTCGCGCTTCCGCTCGCCCAAAGAGCAGAAAGTGATTCTCGAGCGTGTTGAAGCTGGCAAAGTCGACATCCTCATTGGCACTCATCGCGTGCTCTCCAAAGACATCAAGTTCCAGGACCTCGGCCTTCTCATCGTCGACGAGGAGCAGCGCTTCGGCGTGCGCCACAAAGAGCGCTTGAAGCAAATGCGCAAGCAGATCGACGTGCTAGCCATGTCGGCCACTCCCATCCCTCGTACCCTGCACATGTCGCTCGTGGGCCTGCGCGATATGAGCGTGATTGAAACGCCCCCAAAAGACCGCATGGCCATTCAAACCGTTGTTGCCAAGTTCGACGAGAAGCTTGTGCGCTCCGCGGTCGAACTCGAAATGGAGCGCGGCGGCCAGGTTTACTTCGTGCACAACCGCGTCGAGTCGATCTATGAAATTGCCTCCCGCATCCAGGAACTCGTCCCCTCGGCGCGCGTCATCGTCGGCCACGGCCAAATGGGCGAAACCGAGCTGGAGCGCGTCATGCTCGCCTTCATGAACCATGAGTACGACGTGCTCGTGGCTACCACCATCATTGAGAACGGCCTCGACATTCCTCTCGCAAATACGATGCTCATCAATCGTGCAGATCGGCATGGTCTAAGCGAGCTTTATCAACTGCGCGGGCGTGTCGGCCGTTCCAATCGCCGCGCGTATGCCTACCTGCTCATTCCCAACGAGCAGGAACTGAGCCAGGTTGCGCGCCGTCGTCTCGCGGCCCTTAAAGAGTTCAGCGATCTGGGCGCGGGCTTCAAGATCGCCGCTCTCGATCTCGAATTGCGCGGCGCCGGGAACATGCTGGGCGGTGAACAAAGCGGACACATTGAAGCTGTCGGCTTCGAACTCTACACCTCCATGCTTGAGGCCGCCGTGAAGGAGATGAAGGGCGAAGGCTCCGACGAACGTCCCTCCACCCAGCTCAATCTCGGCATCGCGCTGCGCATTGACGAGAGCTATGTCGCCGAAGAAAACCAGCGGCTGCGACTCTACAAAAAGATTGCAAGCGCTGCCTCGGAGAAAGCCGTCGCCGATCTCCGCGCTGAGATGGAAGACCGCTACGGCTCGCTGCCCGATTCGACCGTCTATCTACTTGAGGCCGCCGCGCTGCGCCTCGAGTGCGAGCGGATGGGCGTGGCCCAAATCGATCGCCGTCGCAGCGAGTTACAGATCCGGTTTACTGAGAATGCTCCCATCGATCCGCAGCATCTGATGCGCCTGGTCGCGCGCAATGCCAAGCGTGGCGCCCAGTTCACTCCCCAGGGAGTTCTGAAGTATCCGCTCAGCAGCGCGCGGCCCGACGAAGTTCTGCTTGAGATTCGTGAGTTGCTTGCCAACCTTGCACCATCGCCGGTTAACGTATAGGTACGTCTAGAAACCCAAGAGGGAATGTGAAAAAACTCGTCGCACTGCTCGCCCTTGGAGCCTGCATGTCCTCCTCAGTTGCCGCCCACTCCGAAAAAGAGAAACTCTCTGAAATCTATTGGAAGAAGGTCTTCGTGCACGCCTCGGATGAGTACTTCGATCAGGCCTATTTTCCGTATCAACCCACTCAGGGAACCCTCGCTGGCTATCACCAGTACGATACGAAGCTCGAAGATCCCAGTCAGGCAGCCATCCACGAGCAGATTGCTGTTCTCGAGAAGTTCGAGCGGCGCTTCGAAGAAATGCGCCACAAAGCATCCTTCGACCTCTCGACACGTGGCGATTGCGACATGGTGCTTGGAAACATCCGCTCCACCCTGCTCACGTTGCAGACCATTCGTTTTTGGGAGAAGGACCCCGACTACTACTCCACGCTCCTGACCAACGGCGCGTTCAGCATCATGGAGCGCAAGTATGCCTCGCCCGACGACCGCCTCCGCTCTCTGGTTGGGCGTGAGCGTCAAATCCCGAAGTTGCTCGAGAATGCGCGCATCAACCTCAAGAACCCACCGCGCATCTATACCGAGATCGCCATCGAGCAGCTCCCGGGCATCATCCGCTTTTTCCAGCACGATGTCCCCGCTGCCTTTGCCGATGCCACGGATGCAGCCTTGAACGAAGAGTTCGCGCACACCAATGCCCAGGTCGTCGCATCACTGAAGAGCTATCTCGATTGGCTGAACTCCGACCTGCTGCCGCTCTCCAACGGCGACTTCCGCATCGGCGCCGACACCTTCTCCAGGAAACTCCAGTACGACGAAATGGTTGACATGCCGCTTGACCAGCTGCTTGAAATCGGCTGGGCCGACATGCGCAAGAACCAGGCGCACTTCAACCAGGTCGCTAAAGAACTCGAGCCCGGCAAGGATCCGCGCGCTGTCCTCGAAGAACTCGGCGGCATGCATCCCGCGCCAGACAAATTGATTCCTGCCTTCACTGCGACCTTCGACAGTCTCATCGGATTCATTCGCGAGCACCACATCGTCACCATCCCCTCTGACATTCGCCCCATCGTCGAGGAAACCCCGCCCTTCATGCGCGCCACCACGTTCGCGTCCATGGATACGCCGGGGCCCTTTGAGAGGCACGCGACCGAAGCCTATTTCAACGTCACCCTTCCCGATCCCGCCATGACGCCTGCGGAGGTCGAGGGTTTCATGCACTCCTTCAACATCGGCACCGTTATCTCGACGGCCGTGCACGAGGCCTATCCCGGCCACTATGTGCAGTTCCTCTGGGTGCCCCAGGCGCCGAGCCGGGTGCGTAAACTGCTGGGCGCGACCACCAACGTGGAAGGCTGGGCGCATTACTGCGAGCAGATGATGCTCGACGAGGGCTACGGACGACCCGGGCAAGGTGCGAAAGACGAGCGCGAGGCAAAATTCCTGCGCCTCGGCCAGCTCCAGGACGCTCTCCTGCGCAACGCCCGCTTCATCGTCGGCATCGAAATGCATACAGGCAAGATGAGTTTCGACGAGGCCGTGACGTTTTTTCAGAAAGAGGGCTATCAATCAAAGGAGTCGGCACTGGTTGAAGCCAAGCGCGGCACGGCAGATCCCACTTATCTCTACTACACGCTGGGCAAGCTCGAGATTATGAAGCTTCGTGAAGATCTCAAGAAAAAGCAGGGCGCGAACTTCTCCCTCGAACAGTTCCACAACGAGTTTCTTGGCCAGGGTTTTCCTCCTGTCAAGATTGTCCGGAAGGCCCTGCTCGGCGACGATTCGCCGACGCTGTGAACAAACGCAAGTAACCGGGAGTTAGCTCAGATTCTTCAATCGATGCCGCCAGGCACAATTACCATCCATGCATGGTGCAGGCATTTTGGCGCGGATTGCGTTCTAGTCTTTAGAGAACGGGAGAGCACATGAGTCAGGATGTACGGAAAGCAGTCTTCCCCGCGGGCGGCCTTGGCACTCGCTTTTTGCCGGCCACTAAAGTTATTCCCAAGGAGATGCTGGCGCTGGTCGACAAGCCGATCATCCAATACGGCGTTGAAGAAGCGATCGCCTCGGGGATCGAGCACATCATCATCGTTACCGGCCGCGGCAAAGGCGCTATGGAAGACCACTTCGACCATAGCTTCGAACTCGACGCCACCCTCGAGCGCCGCGGGAAGAAAGAGCTGCTCGCCGTTTCGCGCAACGTCGCGACCCTGGCCCGCATCAGTTACGTGCGCCAGAAAGAGCCTCTGGGCCTGGGGCACGCCGTGCTTTGCGCCAAAGAGCTCGTCGGTGACGAGGCCTTCGCCGTTATCCTGCCCGACGACGTGATCGATGCCGACCCGCCTTGCCTAAAGCAGATGATTGATGTGTTCGATGAACGCGGTGGTTCGGTGCTGGCGACGCAGACCGTCGAAGGGCCGGCCATCTCCTCCTACGGCGTGCTGGCCGGTTCACCCGACCCTGAAAATCCGCGGATCTACAACTGCACGGGCATGGTTGAAAAGCCGAAGCTCGAAGACGCGCCGTCCAAGCAGGCCATCATCGGCCGCTATGTGCTCACGCCCCGCATCTTCGAACTGCTCGAAGAAACAACCCCCGGCGCGGGCGGCGAAATTCAGCTCACCGACGGCATCAAGGGCCTGCTCAAGGAAGAAAAAGTCTTCGGCTACACCTTTCGAAGGCAAGCGCTACGACGCGGGCGACAAGTTCGGCATGCTGCAGGCCACCGTTGAGTTCGCGCTGAAACGCTCTGATCTCGGACCGCAGTTCCGCGAGTATCTGAAAGGGCTGTCGCTCTAAAGCGGAGTTGGCTGACGCTCCGGGCGCCTGTCCTAACTCCGCTAACACGTCGTGAATCGACGGCTAACTCCGCGAACTCGCTCTTCACGCCTTCCATTTGATATTGCAACCAATCGAAGGCCGTTGGTCCGCGTCCGGCGTCTTGCCCGCCAGCACCATGTCAATCGCATTCCGCAGGCTCTCGCCGGTCACAGGGACCGTGTTTCCGGGGCGGCTGCTGTCAAACTCGCCGCGGTACACAAGCTTGAAATCCTTGTCGAAGAGGAAGAAGTCCGGCGTGCAGGCCGCTCTAAAATCCTTGGCCACCTGCTGCGTCTCGTCGTGCAGGTAAGGGAACCGGAAACCCAGCCGCGCGGCTTGCTGCTTCAAACCCGCCGGATTGTCGTCCGGATAATTGTCCGCATCGTTGCTGCTGATCGCGACCATGCTCACGAGCTCGCCGTCGTAGTCCATGCCCAGCGCAGCCAATCCCTTCTCGATATGCTTCACATACGGGCAGTGTGCGCAGATGAACATCACCAGGAGTGCCTTTTGCCCCCGAAAATCATCGCGCCGCACCGTCTTGCCGCTCAGCACGTCAATCAGCGCAAAATCCGGCGCCGCCACTCCTAACTCCATCTCCATTGTTGATTCAGTCAGTGCCATTCAACCCTCCTGAGCTGTGTCAGCGGAGTTAGCCGTCGCTTCGCGACGTGCCGGCGGAGTTAGCACCAACCCGAACAACGATGGCTTCGCTAACCCCGCTAACTCCGCTGCTCTTTAAAACAGTCCCGGTTGTCTTTGATGCATCGGCAGCCCGAAGTGCTCGTATGCCAGTCGCGTCGCCACCCGGCCGCGCGGAGTCCGGTCCAGAAATCCAATCTGAATCAGAAAAGGCTCGTAAACCTCTTCCAGCGCGTCTTCCTCTTCCGCCAGCGTCGCTGCCAGTGTGCTGAGGCCCACCGGCCCTCCATCGTATTTTTGGATAATCGCCAGCAAGAGCTTCCGATCGATGTCATCGAATCCGTGCGCGTCCACTTCGAGCAGAGTCAGGGCGGCGTTGGCCGTGGCCCGGTCAATGCTGCCGGTACCGCGCACCTGGGCGTAATCGCGCACCCGCCGCAACAAGCGGTTGGCAATGCGCGGCGTTCCGCGTGAGCGCAGCGCAATCTCCGCCGCTCCATCGGCGTCGATCGGCACACCCATCACTTCGGCTGAGCGCTCCACGATAAAGCGCAACTCCTCCTCGGTATAGAACTCCAGGCGCAGCAGAATGCCGAAGCGCGAGCGCAGTGGCGAACTCAGCAGCCCCGGCCGCGTCGTCGCGCCCACAAAGGTAAACGGCCTGATCTCCATCACATGGGTGCGCGCCGCCGGGCCCTGCCCGATGATGATGTCGAGCTTGTAGTCTTCGAGGGCCGTGTAGAGCTTTTCTTCCAGCACCGGCTGCATGCGATGGATCTCGTCAAGAAAGAGCACCTGCTTCTCGCGCAGGTTGGTCAGGATCGCCGTCAAATCTCCCTGGATCTGCAGCGCCGGCCCTGAAGTCTGCTGGAATGCCACGTCAAGTTCGTTCGCAATAATCGTAGCCAGCGTCGTCTTGCCCAGCCCCGGCGGCCCGAAGAGCAGCACATGGTCCAGCGCTTCGCCGCGCGACTTTGCCGCTTCGAGGGCGATGGCCAGCTGTTCTTTCGCCTTGCTCTGGCCGATGAACTCACGCAGCCACCGCGGCCGAAGTTTCAGCTCAAAGCCCTGCTCTTCTTCGGCGCGTGCGGCGCTCACCAGCCGGTCGGGTGCATCGTCTCGAGTGCGCGTCATGCTGTCGGCAGTGTAGCCTCTGCCGCTCTTCAGGGCCAAACGGCTTCAGTGCACAACCTCGTAGCGGAGCTGGCTGATCTTCTTCCTCTGCCTGCCATCGTCCCTTTCATGCCCCGTCAAAATTCACGCAAGTTATTGGCAGTCTCTTCGTTACGCGCGTAACTTCGCGACCTAAATGACCCAAGTTTGTTATTGATTCGCCTCCTTCACATGCCTTATGATTGCGCCACCTCACAAGAGGATTTCTGTAGTTCTGGCAGGCCTTGGAGGAGCACATATAGGTGTGCGCCAGAGGCCCGAACACTAACTTAGGCAGGAGTTTGCGACCTGCGTTGGCTCGCAGACCAGGTATTTATTCAGGTTTTGTTTACCCGGCACAGGGGTTCAAAAGCCTCGTCGTAGATGCCGATTAAAGGATGTACGCGGCTCGACCTTGGAGTTCGCCGAGGCCGGCCGGGCGGAAACGCCAGGAGACCATTATGCGTGTTCGTTCGTCGTGGGTCGGTGCCATGTTGATCGGCGGCGCCTTGATTCCACTGACCAGTTGCAGTGTGAATCCGTCGCTCACCTCGATCACCGTCAGCCCCGCTGCCGTCACCACATCGATGACCACCGGACTTTATATAGCCTTCACGGCGATTGGTTCGTACACGCGGCCCGGTCATGCAGCGGTCACCAAGGACATCACCAATCAGGTCACCTGGACCAGTTCGTGGCCGCAGTTCGTCGTGGTCAACAGTGCCACAGGGATCGCCACGGTGACGGGGTATGGATCTGGCAACGGAGCAATCAACGCGGCCGCGCCCGGGTTCCACGGCGACATTGTGGGTTCTGCAGCGTTCACCATTACCCCGCCAACACCGGCTGGCGGAGTCAGAACGCTTTCTCTCGTCCCAGCAGGCAAAGACGCTTCCGGGACCGTGCAGTTCAAAGCCATCGGGAAAACCGGCGACGGCGAGTCCATCGACGTCACCAGCCAGACATCCTGGGTCTCAACCGACAACGAAGTGGCCACCATCGACAAAGCCTCCGGGCTCGTTTCGACCCTCGCCCCTGGCCGTACCACCATCACCGCCGTCTACCGGAATCCCGACGGCACAACAGCTCTCGGCAAAACCTACTTCAACGTGACCCGCTGAAGCAGCATAGTCGAGAACAGGTTTCGACGTCTTCGAAGCCGCCCTCCGGGGCGGCTTCCTCGTCTTTCAGGCGATCCGCTGCTGCGATTTAGACTAGGAAAGTCCTTCTCTGTTTCTCGATGACCCACCGGTTCGCCCGTCTCCGACGTTTCCGATTCAACCTGCCGCAACGCGTCGCTGCCGGTTGCCTGCTGCTCTTCCTCGCACAGGGACTCTGGATTACAAGCCGCCAGACGCTGTCGGACCGCGACTATCAGTACGCGCGCTGTGGCCGCGAAACCTGGGAGAAGCCCTCACCCCTGGCCGGTTACTTCACCACCTGCGGCAACATCCGCGACGGTATCCTCTCCTACCGCCTGGCGGGCCTGCCCCTCACGCTTAACCTTCTGGCCGAACGCGCCCTCGACATCTTCCGCAAGCCCGAAGACCGCGTTGTTCAATCCGGCTCGTCCCTTGCCCTCAGTCCCTGGGAACTGCGCCACCAGCTGACCCACATCCTGCTGTTGCTGCGCCTGCCCTTTCTCGCCGCCGGGTGCATGCTCGGTGCCGGACTATGGTGGGTCACCCGTCGCCTCTACGGCAACTTCGGAGGCTATACCGCCCTCGCCCTCTACTGCTTTTCTCCCCCGATCCTGAAGGCTTGTGTGTCCCCTTCACCGGAGATCCTGGCGGCTCTCGGGGTCTATGGCGCCGTCTACACCTGCATCGGCGTCGCCCACGCCATGCAGGGGCCGCGCCGCAAGTGGAAGCCGCGCATAGTGCTCCTCACCGCTATCCTCGGTGTAGCGGCCGCCGCGCATATTGCCGCGCTGCCCATTGCCGGGTTGCTCGGGCTGGTGCTGATGCTCTGGGTTGCCGAAGGCCGCCGCAGCCAGGTGCTGCCCATCGTCCTCATCGCCTCGGCCGGCGCGCTGGTATTCGTCTTCCTCTGCTATAACGCCTCGCCCGACGCATTCAGCTACATCTTTCGCTCCGCCTCCGGATTCCTCTGGTTCTCAATCGATCCGGCGCGACGCTTCTTCTCCACTCTCTCGAACGCCGGCATGACCCTGGCCGCCGCATCGGCCGCTCTCCTCTACATCGGCGTACGCCGCTCGCGCTACTTCGGCAACACAACTCCGTTGCTTTGCGCCCTGATACTGCTTGGGCTTGTGACCACCGGAATCCCCGCAACTCCGTCGTTGTGGGCTCTGCCGTTTCTCCTCACCTTCATCGGCGGCGTCTTTGCGGACGCCTACGAGAGCCCGCACAGCCGCTTAGCCCTCGCTGCCGGCGCAGCCATCGTGGCCCTGCAAGCGGTTTTCTGCGTTCTGAGCCTGCCCGGTTTGATCTGATCACGCGGCAGTGTCTTAAAAGCTGGCCGTAATTCTCCTTAGCCTCTGGTTTTGCGGCATAAAAAATGCTGTTGACGACATTAGGTCTTTAGAAGCATACTGACGTGGTCATCTCTTGCGAGATCTTGAGATCCGCTGATTGATGGAAAGCAGCAGCCGCGAGGCATGACGGAACCAACGCAGCGCGACATGCGCTGTTCGGTTTGCAATCAGGTCGGGTCGAGCCCCGTTTCAACCTCGTTGCCCTGAAAACAAGCAAACGTGATGAGAGACATCGCGCGGGGACTGAAAGGTCGCCTAGCTTAATTCAGGAAGACAATCATGGCATTGGAGCAAAAGAAGTGGGAAGTTGAATTCCACGAGGAATTCTTGCCCGAGTTCAAGCAGTTTTCCGAGGTCGTCCGCCGGCAGGCCTACGTTCTGGTCGAGTTGCTGACGAAGTTTGGCCCACAATTAGGCCGGCCACATGTCGATACGCTGAAAGGATCAAAACACGCAAATTTGAAGGAGCTTCGCTTCCGTGCCGACGACGGTGCCTGGCGTATCGCTTTTGCTTTCGACGCGAAGCGGCGCGCGATCCTTCTCATTGGCGGCGATAAATCTGGCGTATCGAAGGATAGGTTCTACAGGAATTTGATTGAGTTGGCCGAGCGCCGCTTCGATTCGCACCAGACGGCACTCGCAAAGGGAAGAAAAGAATGATGGCCATTGCATACGAGCAAGTACTTGCCGGCGAATCGGAAGAAACCCGTCTGTGGGTCAAACAACGCACAGCCGAGCTGATTGCCGAAGAACTCCACCTGCGCGAATTGCGCCGCCTGCGCAAACTCACCCAGGCCCGGCTTTCAAAGAAACTCAAAATCGGCCAGGAGGGCGTCTCGCGCATCGAGAAGCGCACCGATCTCTACCTGTCTACGCTGCGGGGGTACGTTGAGGCGGTGGGCGGCAAGTTATCATTGATCGTCGAATTTCCCGACCGGCCTCCCGTCATCCTGGCCGGATTAGGCGAAAGCGAAGCCCGCAAGTCGGTCAAAAAGAATCCAAAATCCGGCCCTAAATCCAAGCCGAAATCGCGCCGCGCCGCCTAAGCTTTCCTGCGTCTCCGGGTGTCCGGTGCTCTTGTCTCGTAAATAAAAGCAAAGTAACGACTTATTTCCCACAGGACGCCTTGTTTCTGACCCCTCCTAAGGGGTAAAATAAGGTTTGAGCCCGCAGCACCGTAGCGCATCCTTCAGTCCCACCTTCGCGGGCCCCCCAGAACCCCTATGGCAGACGATCAGAATCCGCAACTCCCCCTCGATGGCGGCAAGCCGCCCAGCAATCCAAGCCACATCCCCATCAACATCGAAGACGAGATGCGCCGGTCGTATCTCGACTACTCGATGTCGGTCATCATCGGCCGCGCGCTCCCCGATGCCCGCGACGGATTGAAGCCCGTCCATCGCCGCGTGCTCTACACCATGAACGAGATGGGACTGCAGTACAACAAAAAGTACACCAAGTGCGCCAAGGTTGTCGGCCAGTGCATGGGCGTCTATCACCCTCACGGAGACTCCGCCATTTACGACACGCTGGTGCGTATGGCGCAGCCCTTTTCGCTGCGCTACCCACTCGTTGATGGCCAAGGCAACTTCGGCTCTGTCGATGGCGACCCGCCTGCCGCCATGCGCTACACCGAGTGCCGCATGGATCGCATCTCCGGCGAACTCCTTGCCGACATCGATATGGAGACCGTCGACTTCACTCCGAACTACGACGAGTCCACACACGAACCCACTGTTTTGCCCGCGCGCATTCCCAACCTCATCGTCAACGGCTCCAATGGAATTGCCGTCGGCATGGCCACCAACATTCCGCCCCACAATCTCACCGAAGTAGTCAACGCTACCATCGATCTCGTCAAACACCCCACCTACGGCCTTGCCGAAGTGCTCAAGCATGTGCAGGGACCGGATTTCCCCACCGGCGGCTTCCTGTACGGCAAAAGCGGCATCGTCAATGCCTATAAGACCGGCCGCGGCCGCTTCATGATGCGCGCCAAGGTGGCGACCGAAAACCTCACCAAAGAACGCCAGTCGATCATCGTCACCGAGATCCCCTACCAGGTCAACAAGTCCAAGCTCATCGAGCGCATTGCCGAACTGGTCAACGAGAAAATCATTGACGAGATCGGCGACGTGCGCGACGAAAGCGATCGCGACGGCATGCGCATCGTCATCGAGCTCAAGCGCGGCGCCCAGCCTGAGATCGTGCTGAACCAGCTCTACAAGCACACCCAGATGCAGGAGAGCTTCTCCATGATCTTCCTGGCTGTGCTCAACGGCCAGCCCAAGGAATTTCCGCTCGACGAAGCCATCCGCACCTTCATCAACCACCGCATCGACGTGGTGCAGCGCCGCACCGTCTACCTGCTGCGCAAGGCTCGCGAGCGTGAGCACATCTTGGAAGGCTACAAGATTGCTCTCGACAATCTCGATACCGTTATCCGCATCATCCGCGCATCGCGGTCACGCGTTGAAGCTCGCGAAAACCTCTACACCTGGGGGAAGGGCACTGAGATTGTTATCAATCTCGATCGCCAGCGCCTCGCCAGCGAGGAGCGCGGCCTCACGCTCCGGCAGGTCGACGCGATCCTCGAATTGCAGCTCTATCGCCTGACCCAACTCTCGGTTGACGAGATCCTCAAAGAACTGGAAGAAATCCGGGCCAAGATCGCCGAGTACGAAGAGATTCTCGGCAGCGACAAAAAACTCCGCGCCGTCATTGTCAAGGAGCTCGAAGACGTTCGCGACCGCTACGGCGATGCGCGCCGCACGCAGATCATCGATGAGTCCGCCGAACTTCAACTGGAAGACCTCATTGCCGACGAGCAGGTCGCCGTCACCGTCAGCCATCAGGGCTACCTCAAGCGGACGCCTATTTCCATCTATCGCCAGCAGCGCCGCGGCGGCACCGGCCGTACCGGCATGAAGACGCGCGAAGAAGATTTTGTTTCGCAGCTCATCATCGATTCCACCCACGCCTTCCTGCTCTGCTTCACCAGCACCGGTCGCGTCTACTGGCTCAAGGTCTACGAGATTCCCGACGTCAGCGCCGCCGGCAAGGGCAAAAGCATGCAAAGCCTGCTCAACCTGCAGCCCGGTGAAAATGTTCGCGCCATCATGGCCATTCGCGATCTCGAAGAAGAAGGCAAGTTCATCTTCTTCGCCACCCGCAACGGCACAGTCAAGAAAACACCGCTCAAGGATTTCTCCAACGTCATGGCCCGCGGCATCATCGCCATCGGCATCGACAAAGAGGATGAGTTGATGGCCGCCCGCATAACAGACGGCAATCAGATCGTCTTCCTGGCCACCCATCTGGGCATGGCCATTCGCTTCGATGAATGCGACGTCCGTTCCATGGGCCGTCCGGCCTTCGGCGTCCGCGGGATCGATCTCGCCAAGAATGATTATGTCGTCGGTGTCGCCGTCACCCCCAAGGAACACGAAGAGGGCGCCTACCGCATCCTCGCCGTCACTGAAAACGGCTTTGGCAAGCGCACCAATGTCGAGGAATACCGCCTGCAAACCCGCGGAGGCAAGGGCGTCAAAAATATGGCCGTCACCGAGCGCATCGGCAAGGTCAACACGATTCAGCTTGTCGACGACAACTCCGAGCTCGTGGTCATCAGCCAGTTCGGCAAGATCATTCGCATCGATACCAAGACGATTCGCGCTGCAGGCCGCGCCACGCAAGGCGTCCGGCTGCTCAACCTCGAAGACGACGACAAGGTAGCCGCCGCCGTCATCATTCCGCCCGAGGAAATAGCCAAAGACGACGAGCCCACGCTGCTGCAGTAGAGGTTCAGGATGATGGACAAAACGATCCGCCGCATCACCGACCCTCATGGCGCGGGGAAGGACGAGCAGCAGCGCGAAACCTACCGTTACTGGCAGAGCCGTTCTGTTGGAGAACGACTCGTCGCCGTGTGTGAGTTGAGCGAATCGGCATATGCGTTCGCAGCGGCGGTCAAAGGAGCGTCGGCTCATGTTGGCAAAAGACCTGAAGGATCTCCTGCGCGCGTTCAACGCGAACGCAGTTAGGTATCTCGTCATCGGCGGACATGCTTTTGGTGTTTATGCTGAGCCGCGCGCAACCAAGGACCTCGATCTGTTCGTTCAATCGAGCCCTGAGAACGCGGCGGCGGTCTTCAAAGCGCTGGTCGACTTCGGTGCTCCGCTTGCAAACATGAGCCCGGCAGACTTTGCCGATGGGTCGGCGTTCCAGATTGGCCAGCCTCCCGATCGGATCGACATTCTGCAGAACATTGACGGCGTGGTGTTCGACGAGGCGTGGGCCAATCGTATCGAAGGCGCAATCGACGGGGACACCCCGGTCAACGTCATCTCGCGCGAAGATCTGATTCGGAACAAACTCGCGAGCGGTCGGCAGCAGGATCTGCTCGATGTCGAGGTGCTCCGCTCCGTCGACGCGCAGAAGTCCACTCAAGACTAAGTCCTCTGGCTCCCGCTACAGCTTGCCCAGCTTCGCCTCCAGATCGGGCACATAACTGGGCTGCGCTTCTGGCTCCAATTGCCGGGCCATGTCCAGTGCTGTCTGCCAGGCCTTGCGTGCCTCATCTTTCTCGCCCATTGCCGCCGCGCTGTCGCCCAGCGCCGTCTGGCTCTGCATCTCCTCCGGGTCGATGGCCACTGCTTCGCGCGCCAATACCAGTGCGTGCGCCGCATCTCCCTTCCAAAGCAGGTGAGCGGAGTTTTGGGCCCGCGCCAGCGCCGCGGCCTGGCGCATATCAAACGTCCCTCGATACACGTACACACTGTAGTCGATCGTCTCGGCCGGCTTCATTGATTGGAAGGGGCCATACGGATTCACTCGCCCCGTCGGCGCCTCGCAGCCGCTCAGGTCCCCAGCGCTGATCAGCACGTTACCTGTAACGGTGGGTGCGATCGCCTCCGCCCCTCCCAGCCAGAACGTGTCTGTGTTTGGTAGATGGTGGCACGTGATTCCGTAGGTCTGCGGGTCAATCTCCGGATATGCAAAGTAAGCAAACCAGCATTCCTCGCCGGGATGCCGGTCTTGCCACGCCTTCACCTGGATCAGCTGCTGCGCCCAGTCCACGTTGGCATCGCTGAACAGGTTGTGTACGTTCGTTGGCCCGCCCCACGCCTCATTCGCGTACGCCATGTAGTTCGGGAACACACACAGCGACGACACCGCGTGCGCCGCGACCAATCCCAGCGCGCCCCACTTCCAATTCCGGCTTTGTGTTGCCAACGCCGCCAGGCCGCCTCCGGCCAAAACAAACGCCAGCACATCCACCGGCAGAATGTGCCGCGCGCCAATATCCATGCCCGCCGCAATGGCAACAATCAGGTAGAACAGCGCCGGCACAACCAGGTAAACCACTTCGCGCCCCTTGCGCAGCTTGCCCGTGGCAAGCGCGAAGAACGTCAGCGCAAGCAGTGCCAGCAGTCCCAGCGTCGTCTTCACGGCAATCACGAGAGGGAAGTACCACCACACGCCATGAGCGTGCACTTTACCCAGCACAAACGTGGGGTAGAACTGCGCCATGATCTTCACGTCCACCAGCCCGATCAGGTAAGACTCCGGCAGCAAATGCAAATGCGCGATGGCCGCGATTGCCGCTGCATTGAACGGACTCAAGGCCTTCAAATCCTCGGCTAGCGACGGATTCAGCGTCAGCCCCGCCGGTCGCGCAGCGTAGCGGAACCCATAAAACCCCCACAGCACCACGACGGCAATGATTACGATCGCCGCAAAAGCTCCCGTGAGCCGAAGCTCGGTTTGTCCCCGCGTCTTTCTGGGCGTAGACGCAACCTCCCACACAATCAGCATCAGCAACATCGGCGCCAGCAGAACGCCGGAGTGCTTGGTGGCCAGCAGCAAGCCCGCAACCACGCCCGCCAGCGCCAGCCGCGCCATGGTTGGCTCCTTGACATAGCGATAGAACGTGTAGATCGAAGCAAGAAAGAAAAGCGATACGCCGACGTCGGTTGTTACCAGCGCCGAGTGCGCCAGTACATTGGGATCGAAGCTGACCAGCGCCAGCGCCGCCAGTCCCGCCATCGTGCCGAAGAACTCGCGCGTCGCAAGGAACACGACCAGCGAGAGCGCCAGCGCCAGAATAAGCGTGGCCATGCGCATCCTGAAGACCATGTTCTGACTCGCGCCATCATTGCGCGCCAGCCAGTCACGCCCGTCCATGTAGGCCTCTACCTTGAAGTTCCTGTCCTTGAGCGGCGGAAGCCAATAATCGCGCCCGAAGAGCGGCAACGCCGCCAGCAGCTTCACCAGCGGCGGATGCTCCGGGTTCAAACCGTAGTCGCCCGCGTGCCCCATCATGTATCCGGCGAACATGTGATTTGCTTCGTCAAATGTCAGCGATTCACGGTGTACCACGTAAATCGTCTGTACAGCTTGCACAACGAGCAATAGAACGACGGACGCCAACACCCATCTCTTGTTCGTCACGATAGCGAGGACTCCTGTCTGTCTGGAACGCCGCCCATTGTAGCGGGGCGCACGCAATGCTGGCATCTTCTTGCCTCACATCTTCAACGTGCACCATTAGTTTCAGCATCTGCTCCGGTTTCGGTCCTCCGCATCCTATCCTGCGGTAAACTGAACCTGGACTTATCGGACGAGCTCGTACCTTTTCCAGTACTCGAATCTCTTACTCATGCGTCTTACACTAGTAGTGCTCTCGAATCTCCGCACGCTCCTGCAGGTGCGATACACATTCACTCTCGTTCTGGCCGCCGTTTTCCTGGCCTCCACTCCCTGCGCCCCAGCGCTGCAAGCTCGTGCGTATCGCAGGGCGCCTGCCGCCCAGGCAACGCATAGGCATGCGTCGTCGGCGCGGGCTCATGCGGCATCACGGCACAGCGTAAGCCGGTCTTCCGCCTCGTCGCGTAGAAGCCTTCGTCGTCAGCCCAGGGTCGTGCGCGCCCACATGCCCATCCACCGCTATCGCTGGATGGCACAGCACCGTTCTACCTCTGCGACCCGCGCCTTCGTTCCCGCCCCGCACGCCTCGCTCGCCGAGTCTGAAGTCTCCGACGCCTCTGACACCAATACCAACACGCCGCAGGAAGCCGCCAACCGCATCGCTGCAGCCGAGGCTCCCACACAGCAGGCCGCGCTTCGGGTGCCCGCCAATCCCTTCGGCAACGCACGCATCGTGGCCATGGCGCCCCTGCGTGGTTCGCTTGAATCGCTGATCCGCCAGAACGAGAAGACCAACGCCGACAACCTCGAACGCATTGAAGATGATGCCGACCTCCGGGCCCGCATCGCCAATGGCCAGCTCGTGCGCGTGCCTGAGTCTGCCGGTTTGTCGGTGAATCCGAGTTTGCCAGAGGACCGGCGCTATTGCCGGCCCTGGACCGCCGCGTTTCTCACCGACCTGGCGCGCGCGCATCAAGCGCAGTTCAGCCACGCTTTCGAGGTCAGCTCGGCCGTTCGCACGGTCGCCTACCAGAAGCGCCTGATGCGCACTAATGGAAATGCTGCTCCTGCAGTCGGCGACGTTGCCAGCCCTCATCTCACCGGCGCCACCATCGACATCGCCAAGCGCGGTCTCACCCGCACCGAGCTCTACTGGATGCGCAACCGCCTCGATGCCCTCCAGAACCAGGGCAAAATCGACGTCGAAGAAGAGTTCCGCCAGTCCTGCTTCCACATCACGGTCTATAAGAGCTACATCGGCGCCGGGCCGGCTCATAAGCCCGTCCCGCACACCGTGGCTCCTCCGGACGATGGCGCGGACTCTCAGGCCGACCTGCCGGCTCACCCCGCCTAGCTCCGCCATTCTCCCGGCTACACAGAAAATCGATTTCTCTCCTCGCGCCATCAAGGGTACAATCGCGGGCGGACGCATGTACGCGTGGAACCGGCAGATGCAAGCGCTCGTATATTTCGCTGGAAAATGCAACCGCTCGCAGTCTCCCCCGGTCCTAACTTACGAGCGTCAACCTGTTAGTCTCCCCGAGAGGCGGAATCATGAGTGATCCTGAGGTTCAACCGGTAGCCGGGCAAACGCCCGGTCTCACCCAGTGGCAGCGCGTAGCCAACATCTTCACCGCACCATCCAAAACCTTCGCCGATATTAAGCGTGGCAACAAGAGCTGGTGGATGCCGTTCATCATCTTCGCTCTGGTTGGTTACATTCTCTTCGGCGTCGTTGCCTCGAGAATCGGCATGCAGCAGGTGGTCGAGAACCAGATCCATCTCAATGCTAAACAGGAAGAGAACCTGACCCAGCACCCTGAACAGCGTGAGATGACCATGAAGATATCGCTCGGCATCACCGAGGGCATTTTCATTGGAAATCCGCTGCTCGTCCTGGCCATCCTCGCCGTAGGCTCGCTCGGCCTCTGGGCCACGATCAACTTCCTCTTCGGCGGGAAAGCCACTTTCGGCAGCATCTTCACTGTCTGGATGTACGCAGGATTGCCGGGCCTCATCAAAGTTCTGCTGGGAATCGTTGTCATCTTTGCTGGCGTGGCTCCGGAGTCTTTCAACATCAAAAATTACGCGCCTACGAACCTCGGAGCCTTCCTCAATCCGCTCGATACCAACGCGGCGCTTTACTCGCTGGCAAGTTCGATCGACTTCACCACCATCTGGACACTTGTGCTGCTCGGTATGGGCACGGCCATTGTGGCAGGCGTCAAGCGCGGCTCTGGCTACATCGCGGTCTTCGCCTGGTGGGTAGTTTTCGTCCTAATAGGCGCAGGCGCAGCGATCGCCATGAGCTAACGTTCTCTCTGAAATCGCTTCGTGCATCTCAAAAACAAAAACGGCGCGCATCCTAAAGATGCGCGCCGTTCTTGTTTTCTGACCCCTGATCTCTGACCCCTGACTTTTACTCCGTCCACCGCCGAAAGATCAGCGTGGCATTGATCCCGCCAAACCCAAACGAGTTCGACAGCGCCACGTCGAAACTGTGCGTTACCGGCTTGTTCGGTACGTAGTCCAGGCGGCACTCCGGATCGGCCACATCGAGATTCGCAGTTGGCGGCAGCATCTGGTTTTGCAGCGCCAGCACCGTAATGCCGGCCTCCAGTCCGCCCGCGCCGCCCAGCAGGTGCCCGGTCATCGACTTCGTGCCGCTCACCTTCAGCGTGCCGCTCAGCGCATGCTCGCCAAACACCTTCTCGATCGCGAGAGACTCATTGCCGTCCCCCGCCGGCGTCGATGTGGCGTGCGCATTCACGTAGCCCACCTCTTCCGGCTGAAGGCCTGCATCTTTCAGCGCTGCCCGCATGCTGCGTTGCGCGCCCTGGCCCTCGGGAGCAATGCCCTGTCATGTGGTACGCATCGGCGCTCATCCCGTAGCCAATCACTTCGGCCAGAATCTTCGCGCCGCGCGCTTTCGCAAACTCCAGCTCTTCCAGGATCAGCATCCCCGGCGCCTTCGCCGATCACGAATCCGTCGCGATCTTTGTCGAACGGCCGGCTCGCCCGCGTCGGTTCGTCGTTGCGTGTCGAGAGCGCCCGCATGGCCGCAAATCCGCCCACCGAAAGCGGGGTCACGGATGCCTCGGCGCCACCGGCAATCATTACGTCCGCATCGCCGTGCAGAATCATGCGCACCGAGTCGCCAATGGAGTTGGCGCTGGTGGCGCACGCCGTCGCCGTGGCCGAAATCGGCCCCTTGGCGCCGTAGCGGATGCTCAGTTGCCCCGCCGCCATGTTCACAATCACCGCGGGAATAAAGAAGGGCGAGATCTTGCGCGGGCCGCCCGCCAGCAGGTTGGAGTGTTCCCGCTCGATGATTTCGAATCCGCCGATCCCCGAGCCGATAAACACACCCACCCGATCGCCGATCTCCGGCGTTATCTTGAGGCCTGACTGGGTCATGGCTTCGTGGGTCGCTGCGAAGGCAAAGTGGATGAAGCGCCCCATCTTGCGCGCTTCCTTCTTCTCCACAAAATTCAGCGGATCGAAGTTTTTTACCTCGGCGGCAAAGGTGACGGGAAATCCCGTTGTATCGAAGCCCTGAATGGGCGCCATACCGCTCGCCCCAGACAGCAACTGTCGCCACACCTCGGGCGCGGTATTGCCCACACCGCATACCAGCCCGAGGCCGGTGATGACTACTCGACGATTCACCAGTTACTTGCCTTTCGCGTTCTTCTCTATGTAGTCGATCGCGTCCTTGACGGTCTTGATCTTCTCCGCATCCTCGTCCGGAATCTCGAGGTCGAATGCCTCTTCGAACTGCATTACAAGCTCGACCACGTCCAGCGAATCGGCCCCCAGGTCTTCCTGAAAGCTCGCGCCCGGGGTGACTTCTGCTTCGTCCACCTGCAGCTGCTCGACGATGATCTGCTTCACTTTCTCTTCAACAGCCATGCCTGATTCTCCTCGTTTTTGTTCGGAACTTCGGATGCTCTCCGGGCTCTGCCGTGTCACGCTTCCGCCAGCCTACAATAGCGGCTCCGGCACACGAATACAACCACCGCGCCCAAAATCCGGCGCATGGCCCCGAAACTCCAAGTCTACCGGGCTGCCCAAAGCATGTAAAGCCGCGTCAGGACGGGGAATACGAACCGCCCCCGCGCCTTTTGAATCCCTTCTCTCCAGGACCCAGGAACTCCGAGATGCAGGACGGAAATCGCGCATCCGGATCGGCCCTTCTGCGGGAATGGGCTAGCACTTCGGGTGCGGGTTCTTGAAAACAGCCTCGATCGGCAGCCAGTCCGACAGCCGCTTCTGGTTGATCTCGGCATCCGTAGCCTGCGGGGCAAGCGAAGACCGCACAAGCACGACCGAGATCTTCACCTTGCCGTTCATGCAATAGGCTCCCAACAGCCGCGCCAGCCCCTTGTCCGCCAGATCGATGTTGTCCGCGGGAAGTGCGCCAACCGTGCCCGAGATATCGAAGGGACCAACCGTCACCTGGTCCATTTGCTGCTCGGCCTTTTTCACTCCAGAAGTATCAAATCGCACCACGAGGCTGGCTCTCCGTTCCAGCGCCTCAGGATTCGCCGTGAACTTGATCTCAGGAAGCGCGATTCCCGCCGGGTTCGGTTTCGCTGCCTGCGCTCCCAGCGCAAGACGGTATGCGGGCCCCGGCCACTTGGGCTTAGTGGGGATTCCTGGAGCCGTATCCTGCGTTCCACACCCGGCCAATAGTGCCAATCCCCCGATTGCCAGTAAGATGCCTCTTCTCACGTCACTCTCCTCGTGCTCTTCAGACGACGCGCAAGAATACCACCTCGGCGTCTCAGGTGGGCGGTGATCTGGGAAAGGCAAGAGCAGGCCTCAACTCCAGCAAGACCAACCCAGGTTTCCCCCCGGAATTGCACATCGAAAAGGCGTACATTAGGCGAAGAGGTTTCGTCCCGCATGCCGCAGGCCGCCATCGCTGCAATCGCCCTTCTTGCCGGAACTCTCCTGGGCTACTGGATGCGCACCCGCGCCGCCAACTCAGAGAAGGCCCTGCTCGACCAGCGCAACCGCGAAGCTACCGCCGCCCTTGCCGCCGTCCAGAGCCAGCTTGCTGCTGTGCAGGCTGAGTCCGCCGCCCGCGCCGGCTTCGAGTCCGTTGCCGTCGAGCGTGCCGGCACCATCGGCCGCCTCACTGCCGAGCGGGATGCCACGCGCCGCGACCTCGAAACCAGCCACTCCATCACCCGCGACCAGGCCGCTCGCATCAGCCAGCTCGAAGCCGATTTGACCAACGAACGCCAGAACATGGCCGAGAAGATCGCGCTGCTGGAAACCGCGAAGCAGTCGCTCGCCCACCAATTTGAAGCGCTCGCAGCCAACATCCTCGAACAAAAATCAAAGACCTTCTCCGAAGGCAGCCAGAAAGAGCTGGGCACGTTGCTCGCGCCCCTCCGCGACCAGATCAAGGAGTTCCGCGACAAGGTGGAACAGGCGCAGTCCGACTCCAAAACCGGCGTGACGAAGCTTGAAACCCTCATTGGCACGCTGAACGGCCTCAATCAGCAGCTCTCAGACGATGCGCGCAACCTTACCACGGCACTCCGTGGCTCGGCCAAGGCCCAGGGCGACTGGGGCGAGTTCATCTTGCGCGACCTGCTCGAAAAGGCCGGCCTTTGTGAAGGCGAGCAGTACTCCTTCCAGCAGTCCTTTGCCGGCGTCGAAGACGAAGCCGGCGAGCGCCCCCGCTCCGTGCGCACCGACGTCATCCTGCTCTTGCCCGGCGGCCGCAACCTCGTCATCGACTCCAAGGTCTCGCTCACCGCCTACACCGACTGCGTCAACGCCACCAGCGACGAAGACCGCAAGGCTGCGCTCAAGCTGCATCTCGCCAGCGTGCGCGGCCACATCGCCAATCTCGCCAAGGCCGGCTACCATCGCCTGCCCGAGCTCGAGGCGCCGGACTTTGTTGTCATGTTTATTCCCGTCGAGCCTGCGTTCCTCATGGCTCTGCAGTCCGACTCCGAGCTCTGGGCCGATGCCTACAAGCAGGGCATCCTGCTCGTCGGGCCCACCACGCTGCTCTACGTCATCCGCATCGTCAACGTGCTCTGGCAGCAGGAGCGACAGGCACGCAGCGTGCGCGAAGTGATGGAGCGCGGCAGCCGGCTTTACGAAAAATTTGCCGGCTTCGTCACGGACATGGATGCGATTGGCGACAGCCTGCGTCGGACCGATTTGAGCTACAAGAATGCGATGAACAAGCTCTCCGAGGGGTCAGGAAACCTGATCAAACAGGTGGAATTGCTCAAGAAGCTTGGTATTCGTACGACGAAATCGATCCCGAAGAACCTGCTCGATCGAGCGAATGTGGATCAGGAAGAACTCGCCCTCTCCGCCGAAGCTGAAGACACTCTTCCCGATCTCAAGTAGCGGTTACGGCTGCTTGGGCGCCCGTTTCAGAGTCATTTCCATATCTGGAAAACTTCCATCGCTGGGTTTCACGGCGATCTTCATCTCATCCCCGTTTGCCGTGCCGTCGTGCTTCATGGTCGCGCCATTGAAGCTGGTTTCCCAATAGACTTTGTCGCCATCCACCTTGCCGTTTGAAATCTCCGCTGGGTCGCCCATCGGCGTCTGCACCTTCCCTGTCAGCTTCGCGCCATCCTGCTTCAGGTTGAAGGTGATCTGCATGTCCCCATTTGGCGTCTGCACCGTGCCCGTCCACGTGCCCGTTACGTCAGTTGCCGCGAACGCCGTTGTTGTACTCAGCGTCAGCACCAGGGCTGCGCAAATTCCAAGAAGTTTCTTCATCAGGGAGCTCTCTCTGCCGAGTCGATTGGCCACCGCGCGTCACATTTTCCGTTTCCGTCTTGACGCAGCCCATTCGCGCCGGCGGTCCATCCTAGCGAAGGGAAGAAGAGGAAAGCAAGGCTCTTCTGTCCAACGCCGATCGCGCTGACTTGCTGATTCGCTCATGCGCGCAGCGCGCCAGTTGGCAAGCCCCCTACGCCACGCTTGCTCTCAAGGCCGCATGGGCAAAACGCCGCTCGGTCTCCGCCTCAACCTGAACCGGGGCCCGCGCCAGCTTCGGCGCTACCAGCTCTAGAAACTGTTCCGCAGGCATCGCCTCGCCGTACAGGAATCCCTGGCCAAGCACAGTCTGGTCGTACATCGCGAAGTAGAGAGCCTGCTGCTCCGTCTCCACGCCTTCCACCACCACGCCGAGATTCAGCGAACCCGCCATCGCCATGATCGGCGGAACAATGGCCAGCGCCGGACCGTTCGTCCCTATCGCCCGTATGAAAGACTTGTCGATCTTGATCTTGTCGATCGACAAGTACGTCAGATAGGAGAGGCTCGAATAGCCGGTCCCGAAATCGTCGATGTAGATGCTGTGGCCTCTCCGGCGAAGAAGACGAAGCGATTCCATGGCCACTTCCTGATTGGCGGTCGAGCTCTCCGTCACTTCAATCACCACGCTGCTGGGCGGCACTTTGTTCTGGTTGATGGCCTCATCCAGCATCGGCAAAAATGCGGGATCGCTTAAGTCCGATGCCGTCACGTTAATGTCCAGCCGGAAATCCGGAAGCTTGGTCAGCACCTCCTGGAACTCCTTCAGCGCGCGCCGAAAAACCAGACTCGTGATCGAGCCCACAAAGCCGTATTGTTCCGCAACCTTGATGAAGATATCGGGGCTGATCGCTCTCCCATCGCGATCCTTCCAGCGCGCCAGCGCCTCGGCTCCCACGATCTTTCCATCTACCAGGTTAACGATAGGCTGATAGACCACCTGCAACTTGTCTTCCGCAATAGCCCGCCGCAGCTGGTGTTCCATCGAAATGTGGCGGCGGCGCACAGCGCTCATCAGCACTCCGAGGAGCGCGCCCGCGATGCAACCTGAGAATGCTGTGCCCGCGATCGCGGCCATCTCGCCTTGCCGCGCTTCATCCGCGGTTACTGTCGCCGTGACGCAAGTCGGTAGAGCGGAGGAACAGTGCGTCGCAACCAGCGCGCCTCCCTGATGGATCACGTCGCTGCCCGCGTTTCCGTACCCGCCGGCGCTTCTCGCGCTCATTGCCAGATGAATCGGCAGAGACCCTTCGATGACCGGCAATTGCGAACCAAAGACAACAAAGGAACTGCCCAGCTGAAATCCCACCCGCTTCAAACTCTCATCGCGGAGCGGAACAAGATTCGTGTATGCGATCGTGCCATCTTCTGCTGTCGTCCCCGGAGAGAGTTCACTCATCCCACGCCCGGGCCGGCCCGCAGTGGCAGAACACTCGATCGCTCCCCTCTGCATCCGTCCAACATCTTTGAGGTACGCCGAACGAAATACCAGCTCGCGAAAGTAGCCAAGCTCGGCATCGGAACAGGACGCATAAGAGGAGTGCTGCAGAACCGCCAGAAGGTCCCGCGCCTCTTTTACCGAAGCAGCTTCCTGCGTCGCGACGCGCGAGAGGTACTGTTTCAAATGAAATTCAGCCAGAGGGATGGCAAGCAGCGAGCCCAGCACAAACCCTGCCACCATGCCGAGCGCCGCCATCGCTGCCACGATGGTTCGTGAGGCGTGCTCGCTTTTTCCGTGATGGTGCATACCGGACCGTCCCTCGCCGCGATGGGGCCCTCCTTACTAAGTACCGCTTCCCGGAACGAAGAACAATGGCCCCTAGTGGCCATGCTCTAACGCTTTTGTGGCCCACGGCTCACCAACGGATTCGCTCGGTAGGTTACTGAGGGGCTTGCTTTTCGCGGATTTTTGCGGAAACGGGCCGGAAGATAACTTTGGGCAGGGCTCTACGAAATATCGGCTAAAGTATCTGCCGGAAGTGCCGATAGGTCTCGGGAGAGTGGGGTTTGGCTGTGGAAACCTCGCTGGCGCCGTACTCCCTGGTCCGCGGCCTCGCTTTATGCTGACTTGCGAACCCGTGGGGAGCGCCACTTGCCTGTTACCTCCGCTCCTTCCCAAACCCTTCCCGCATCCGCTTCCACGTCGTCGCCAAATCCTCAGGAAGCACCCGCGTCTCGCCCACCGTCGTCATGAAATTCGTATCCCCCGCCCACCGCGGCAGCGCGTGCAGATGCAGATGTCCGGCGACCCCCGCTCCCGCCGCCTTGCCCAGATTCATCCCGAAATTCAATCCATGAGGCCGATACAGATCCTCCAGCACCCGTTCGGTCGCGCGTGCCAAGTCCATCATCTCGTGCGCGCCCTCGCCCGTCATCCCCGCCAGCCGGTCGAGATGCGCGTAGGGCACAACCATCACGTGGCCTGACGTGTAGGGATACGCGTTCAGGCAGATGTAGCAATGTTTCCCGCGCACTACCAGGCCCGCTGCCAGCTCCGCTTCCTCGGCGGGCATGCCCCGTTCCACGGCGTAGTCCACGGCCTTTACCAGGTTGCAGAACACACACCCCGTGTCCCCCGGCCAGGCCGCGAGTTGCGTTGGGATGCCGGGGCGCGGCGCCCCATCCGAGGTTGTCACGTACGAGTACCGCCAGGGTGTCCAGAGCTGATCCATAGAAATTAAGAATTCCGCCGACTCTGCCGGCGTCTGCTCCGGCGTTGGCAATCAGTATAGAGGGCAATTCCCCTTCACCGGACTCGCCCCCCCCCGGCCCCCTTTCTGGCCAGCCGCCGGTGGAAAGAGGATGAAAACCGAGTTTGGGCGTAAACCAGACTAGATACCGCCCGCGACCTTTCCCAACCATCGCTTATCACCCGCTGCGGTTGTTTTCTTTGTAAAATTTTCGTGTCGCCCCCACGGATACAGGCTTTGCGCCAAACCATTGCATTGACGCGGGAAAGACGAGGTTGCTAAACTTGAGTCGTAGCTCCTGTGTGTGGATTCCATCAGTGAGCTGCGGCCGACCTCCAGCCAGCCGTCGCGCGCCTGGTGATTCCTGCGGAGACGAGTCGCTCCCACCTCCGGCACTGCCGGCCCGGACGGCTGTCTCGTTCTGAATCCCTTTGCTCGCACGCGCGGTCTAAAGGAAAGGCCACTAGGCGCCTGCGGTAGAAGCTTGCCGCGTAACTTGGCGTCAGCCCAGGCGAGACTCGTTCATCGCCGGGCGTAATGAATCCCGGAGCAGCAGCGATGGCAAACGTCCTCAATCCAGAACCCGAGAGCATAACCCTGAACACCGAATTCGAAACTCCAACCCTTGACCCTGCGACGGAGCTTGAACAGCCGTTGCCCGAATCCACGTCCAACCCCGAAGCCGCCGAAGCACTCGTTTCACCCGCGCTGGACGCCGATGCCACCCTCTCTCCCGCAGCCCAGCACGCTGCCGCACCCCTGACTGAAAAAGCGCACGAGCACGCCCCGGAATCCATGGATGATTTTTCCGCCGCTCTCGAAGCCTTTGAGCGCGAGCAGGCCGCCGAAGCGGCTGCCGTCGAAGCCTATGGCGACAAGGTCGTCACCGGCACCGTCATCAAGCAGACTGAGAAGCACCTCGTCGTCGACGTCGGCCTCAAGTCCGAGGGCCTCGTTCCCTCGAGCAGGTCGTCGACCACACCGGCGCCGTCAAGTTCCAGCCCGGCGACGCGATCGAAGTGGTCATCGAGCGCGAGGAGCCCGAAGGCGGCTACCTCGTCAGCTACGAGAAGGCGCAGCGCCTCCGCGTGTGGGACACCATCGAGAAAGCCGCCAACGAGAAGACCCCCGTCATCGGCACCGTGGTCAGCCGCGTCAAGGGCGGCCTCACCGTCGACATCGGCATGAAGGCATTCCTGCCCGGCTCGCAGCTTGAGATTCGCCCCGTGCGCAATCTCGACGGCTACCTCGGCCAGCAGATCGAAGTCCGCGTCATCAAGCTGAACAAGAAGCGCGGCAACGTCGTCGTCAGCCGCAAGGAGATCCTCGAGGAAGAGCAGAACGCCAAGCGCTCCACCACCCTCGAGCACCTCGATGAAGGCGCGATCCTCACCGGCACCGTCAAGAACCTCACCGACTACGGCGCGTTCGTCGACCTCGGCGGCATCGACGGCCTGCTCCACATCACCGACATGAGCTGGGGACGCCTCACGCACCCCCGCGATCTGGTCAACGTCGGCGACGAGATTCAGGTCAAGGTGCTCAAGTTCGACAAAGACAAGCAGCGCGTCTCGCTCGGCTTCAAGCAGCTCACGCCCGATCCGTGGCTCGATGCCACGGAGCGCTATCCGGTCGGCGCACACGTCCACGGCCGCGTTCTCTCTGTCACCGACTACGGTGCGTTCGTCGAGCTCGAGCAGGGCATCGAAGGCCTGGTTCACCTCTCTGAGATGACCTGGTCCAAGCGCCTCAAGCACCCCTCCAAGCTGGTCAAGCCCGGCGACGAGGTCGACACCGTCGTCCTCAGCGTCAACCCGGCCGACCGCCGCATCTCGCTCGGCATGAAGCAGCTCCTCGAGAATCCCTGGGAGCACCTCACCGAGCGCTATCCGGCCGGCACCGTCGTCGAAGGCCGCGTCCGCAACCTTACCGACTTCGGCGCCTTCATCGAGATCGAAGACGGCATCGACGGCCTGGTGCACGTCTCCAACCTGAGCTGGACCAAGCGCGTCAAGCATCCCTCTGAAGTCGTGAAGAAGGGCGAAAAGGTCAAGGCAGTCGTTCTCGGCGTCGAGCCGCAGAACCGCCGCCTCTCGCTCGGCATCAAGCAGCTCCAGCCCGATGTCTGGGAGAGCTTCTTCGCCGCGCATCGCGTCGGCGACGTGGTCCACGGCAAGGTGCTGCGCACCGCGCAGTTCGGCGCATTCGTCGAAATTGCCGAGGGCGTCGAAGGCCTCTGCCACGTCTCCGAGGCAGTCGAGCGACGACGGCACTGCCGCCAAGCTCGAGCAGGGCGAGGAGCACGACTTCAAGATCATCAAGATCAACGTGGAAGAGAAGAAGGTGGGACTCAGCCTGCGCGTATCCGGCCACGAAGCCAGCCGCGCTCAGGTCGAGCACTACAAGGAGAAAGCCCACAAGGCGCCCGTCTCCAGCTCAACCACCACCCTTGGCGATCTCATCAACTGGAAGAGCGAACGCTAAGCTTTCTCCTAAGCAGCAGTGCAAGAACGGCCATCCTTCGGGATGGCCGTTCTTGTTTCTGCCGGCGCGAGAAATCGGCTCGCACGAACCCTGGGTACCCCCTCGACCGCACCAAGCCGCCAAGCCAGAGGCTAGGAGCTAGAGGCTGTTCGGGCCGCCGAAGCCAGCATCAGCGTGATCCCCAGTGACGTCAGCACGCACACCAGCGCGAACAGGAACACGCTGGCATAGCCGAACGTGCCAATCAGCGCGCCGGCAATCGGCCCCACCAGGAAGAACGACACATCCGCAAATACCGTGTACACGCTGAGGGCGGTGCCGCGGCTCCGTTCCGGCACGCGCCGCACCGCCTCCACGCCCAGCGCGGGAAACACCAGCGAAAAGCCGAAGCCCGCCAGCGCCGCACCGCCCAGCGCCATCCACGGCGAAACCGAGCGCCACAGCAGCAGCACGCCCACCGACTCCACCGCGAGACATGTAATGCCCACCGGAAATCCGCCGAAGCGGCTGATGGCGCGTATGAAGAGAAGCCGCGCCGCCATAAACGCCACGCCGAAACCCGTCAGGCACAGCGCAGCGCCATTCCAATTCCGGCTCGCGTAAAACAGCGTCACAAACGTGGCCAGCACGCTGTAGCCCACGCCGCCCAGCGCCAGTCCCATCCCATGTGGAGTCACGCGTCCCAGCACATCGCGAAACGGCAGATGCTCTCCATGCACCACGGGCACGGGCTTCTTGCGGCTCGCAAACAGGAGGCTTGCGCCGCATGCCACCACCGTCAGCAGTCCAATCGACGTCAGGCCCCACTGCTGTTCCATCACTACGCCCAGCGGCGCGCCCAGCGCCAGGGCCCCATACGTTGCCACGCCGTTAAATGAAATCACCTTGGCCGTGTGTTCCTGGCCCACAGATGTAATGCCCCACAGCGTGGCGCCCGTCGATCCCAGGCTCTCGCCCACGCCCAGCACCAGCCGGCTGGCCAGCAGGCTCGTCAAGCTCAACCACGCCGGGTTGCGATGTAACGCAGCCGCGCCCAGCAGCAGCAAGCCGCTCAGCGTGCACGCCGCCATGCCCCACAGTACTGAAATCTTCGCGCCTGAGCGATCGCTGATGCGCCCCGCCCACGGCCGGCTCAAAAACGTTGCAATGTACTGGATGCTGATCACCAGTCCGGCCAGCGAGGCGTGATAGCCCATGCGCAGATGCACATACGCCGGCAAAACCGCGAGTGGCAACCCAATCGCCAGGTAGCAAATGAATGTGAAGTGAACATACCCGAGAATGTGCCGCACATCCGCGCGCGACGCGTGCGCGTCAGGCTTGTTTCCACTCTCGATCGTTGAACTTTCCATGCAGGGGGAGAGAACGAAGACGCTGCGCTCGTTCTCTTCTAAGTATAGCGAAACCCGAATTTCAGCTTATCGGGCCTTCGGTTGCGTTCTTTCGTAGTCCTGTCATCCTGAAAACCCGCGCGTTTGGGGCCCCGGTCGCACGACCAGTGCGGTTGCGGTAAGCGGGGCGAAGGATCTGCTTCTCGCGAAACCTCGATCAGCACGACCATGGGTGCCCCAGGTCTGGATTCTCAGACCTGGGAAAGCACGAACCTCGCCCGTCTCGCGTTCTTCTGAGAGAAGCGAAGAATCGAGCGAATCCGCCTACTGTGTCGCTGTCTCCGTGCCAAACGCCTTGTTCAGGAATTCAACCACCCGCTGCCGCGCATCGTACCCATGCCATGGCTCCGGCGACGGCCTTCCATACATCCCGCCAGCCAGCGGCCCATGATCCTCGCGGGGATACGTCACCAGTTCCACCGGCACACCCTCCTGTCGCAGCGCGCGATACATCTCCTCCGACTGGCCCAGCGGATCGGTGGTGTCGCTCTCGCCCTGCAGCAGTAGAAACGGTGTCTTGGCTTTCGCCGCACCGGCCAGCGGGCTCTGCCGCCACGCATCTTCGAGATGCTCCCACGGCTTGCCGAAATACCACCGGTCGTACCACGAGCCGCGTTCCGTCCCGTATTCGCTGAACTGGTCGATCACCGGCGCCGCGCTGATCACTGCCTTAAAGCGGTCCGTCTTGCCCTCCACAAACGCCGCCATCTCGCCGCCGTAGCTGTAGCCCATCAGCGCCATCTTGGCCGCGTCCAGCGGATACTTCGCAAGCACGGCATCTACGCCCGCCATGATGTCGCGATAGTCGCCGCCGCCCAGGTCGTTCTTGTTCGCCGCCGCAAACTTCACGCCATAATTTGAAGACCCGCGCGGATTCGGCCTGAGCACTGCCCATCCATGCCCTACGAGAAATGCCACGAACGCATCGTTGCGATTCTCAAACGATCCAAACGGCCCGCCATGTACGTCCACCACCAGGGGAGCCTTCGCTGATCCGGTATCCGGCGGCAAATACAAGAGGCCCTCAATCGTGAACCCGTCGCTCTTCCACTCCACCCGCTGCGGCTCCACCGAGCGCAGTCCCGACGGAGCCAGATCCGCAACCGGCAGCGCAATGCACGCCTCGCCCAGGTGCTGTGCGAAGCAGAGTTTCTGCGCCTGCCCCCCGCTCTCCGCCAGCCACAGCCACCCGCTCTGCGCGCGATTGGTATCCAGCCCCGAAATCACCGGCGAGCCCAGGTCGATCGGCGCCACGCCGCGCTTGCCGTCCAACCCTATGCGCACCGCCGAGGCCCGCGTGCCAATGCCCGCCTGTGCGATGAGCGAACCATCCTGCCCGAAGAACAATGCCGACGCATTCAGTTGCCCCGCGAATCCCGCCGACAAGCGCACCGGCTTCGCACCGGCATCGCCCGCACGCAAAGCAAACAACTCGTCGTAGCCCGGCGGCGCGTCCTCCGGCGTAGCCGCGCTGAACACAATCTCTTTTCCATCAGTTGCTGAATGTCCCGCCGCCCACTGTGGCCGGAATCGCGTCGACCTTCGCCGCCTTCTCCGGCGTAGCCGCATCCACAATCCATGCCTCGCTCGCAGGTCCCAGGTCAGACAAATCATTGGGCGGCTCGGTCACCACCAGCAAGCGATCCGCATCCGGCGACCAAACGGCTCCGTGCACGTCCGGCGCAATCGCTACCACCTTGAGTCCTCCATCGATCGTCCCATCGCCCTTCAGCGCCGCCAGGTAGAGCCGCGTGCCATGTTTCTCGTGATTCACCCACACGGCATCGGCCTTCGCGTCCTTCTGCTTCTTCTCGCCCGGTGTCTCTGGATCGCGCGCCCACACCGCCAGCCACTTGCCATCCAGCGACAGCGCATAGCCCGAGGGCTCCAGCGTCACCTGATCCGACGCAGCATCTTTCTTCGCCGCATCGCTCGCAGGCTTCTCCTCGGATTTCTTCTCGTCCTTCTTCGCATCTTTCTTGTCGGCGCCCGGCGGAGGAATCGCATTCTTCTCTTTCGACTCATCCACCGCCGGCACAATCTTCAGCTCGTACGGCGCCGCTTCGCCGCCGCGCAGGTCCAGCCGAAACAGCTGCGTGTGCTCGCCTCGATGCGCCAGAAAGAAGATCGCCGACCCATCCGGCGCCCATTGCGCATTGCGCTCGCCCCGCTTGTCGGCCGGCGGAGAAAAAGTCAGCTGCCGCGCCTTCTCCGCGCCGCTCGTCGGCACCATCCACACATGCGCCTTCCCGCCATCGGCCGTCGCGTCGGTCACGGTTACCAGCGCCTGCTTGCCGTCCGGCGAAAGCTGCGGACCGCCCATCGATTTCAGATGGCGCAGATCGTCGGTCGTAGGGAAGTGCGCGGCCGGCGCCGACTCGGCTTCAAGTCCGCTCGTCGCAAACAAACCCGACAGCACGCACGCAATTGAAAGGAGAGAAAGACGGGCAAGGGAAGAATGCATGCGCCCAGAATACACAACCGGCTCCGCGGTTTGTACTGGAGCGGCGTGCAACAGAAAGGCCGCTCACAAGAGCGGCCTCTGTCAACTTATACCCAGGTTCTACTGCACCTGCTGTACCGGCGGCCTTGGCGCGGCGGGAGCAGGCTGCGTCTGCTGTGCGGGCTTCGGCTTCGGCGCATCTTTCTTCGAGGGCGCCAGAATCGCGTGCAGAATCGTGCCTTCCATGCGCGGCATAAACTCCACCGATACCGGCTTCGCCAATGTCCTGAATCAGGCGGTTGATGATGTCGTAGCCCAGCTCGCGGTGCGCCATCTGGCGACCGCGGAAGCGCAGGCTTGCCTTCACCTTGTCGCCTTCGTTCAAAAAGCGTACGGCCTGGTTCTTCTTGGTCTGGTAATCGTGCTCATCCACCGTGACCGAGAACTTGACTTCCTTGAGGGTGATGACCTTCTGCTTCTTGCGGGCGGCGCGCTCGCTCTTTTCCTTCTCGTAGAGAAAGCGGCCATAGTCCTGAATGCGGCAAACCGGTGGAACCGCGGTAGGCGAAACCTCTACCAGATCGAGCCCGCGCTCGCGGGCGATCTTCAGAGCTTCAAAAGGGGGCAGGATGCCAAGTTGTTCGCCGTTTTCATCGATGACGCGAATCTCGCGTGCGCGAATCCGATCGTTGATGCGGATGAAAGACTTGGCCGAGCGTTTATCGAGTGCGATGGTTCTCCTCCACTAGCTGTCCGCGTCTTTCTTCCGGGCCCACAAGGCCGCCAAATCAGCACGCGAACGCACCCTGAGTATAGCATTGGTTCGCTCCTCTCAGCCCGCTTCCTGGGTCCGGTTTTGGCCCCGATTCCGATCGTCCCAGTCCAGAACAAACGGCTCTATCCGGCTAAAACCACCTTCATCGGATGCCCCGCCAACAGAACGGCGACACGCGAACCGGACGCATCTCCCACCGCCAATTCGCCCGCAATCGCCGCGCGCAGCGCGCCCTCCGCATTCAGCCCAAAGACCCGCACCCGCACCTGCCGATTGGCTTCGAAATCTCCCTCCAGCTCCACCGGTAGAAAATTCTCCGTCAGCGCCGCCGTCCGACCCTCGCGCGCCATTGTTTCCGGTGTATGCAGCGTCAACGCGTCCAGTTCCAGTTCCACAAACCTTCTGCGATGCGCTCTTGTCTTCTCCGCCGCCAGCGCCCGCAACTCCGCCATGCGCTCCGCCACAGCCCCAGCAGCAACAGGAGCCGCCGCATGCAATGCCCATGCCCGCGTCGCCGGCCGCGGCGAAAACGGAAACAGGTGCAGATACCCGAACGGCAGCGTCCGCACAAGCGCCAGCGTCTCCTCAAACTCTCCATCGGTTTCACCCGGAAAGCCCACCATCACGTCCGCGCCCAGCGTCAGCTCCGGCCCGGCGGCCCGCAGCAGAGCCTCAACTTTCTCCACGTAGTGCCACGGCCGATAGCGCCGATGCATCCGTCGCAACACCGCGTCCGACCCCGATTGCAGCGGCAGATGCGCATGTCGCGCCAGCCGAGTCGCACGGCCCCGGCCCAAAGAAGCTCCGCCAAACTCCGCCATCAGCCCGATCAGCTCCGCATCCCAATCCATCGGCTCAATCGAGCTCAGGCGCAACCGCGGCAACGCCGTCTCCTCCAAAATCCGCCGCACCAGTCCAGACAGCGAACAAGGCGTCTTCTCCGAATTCCGTGCCCCATCCTTTCGGATTCCTTCTGCCGAAAGGGTGGGAGAGCCAATCCCTCGAATGCCTCCATCCGCGACCGAAAAATCCCGTCCCCAACGGCCCAGGTTGATCCCTGACAGCACCAACTCCACGCCACCAGCCGCAACAAATCCCTCCACCTGCCCCATCACAGCGGCGGCAGGCAGACTCCGCGACGAACCCCGCGTCTGCGGAATCACGCAGAACGAACAGCGATTCCCGCAGCCCTCCTGGATCTTCAGATTCGGCCGCGTCTGTGCACCCGGCACTACCTGCGCCTCTTCGAGAAAGGAATGAGCGAAGCTCTCATCGGCCAGCACCAGCGCCGGGCTGTTCATTTGTCCAGAGCCCGCCAGCAGCGATGCAGCGCTTACCCAATCCGTCCGCGAGGCCCTGCCGTCGACGCCCTGCGCAAGTCCGAGCACGATCTCCGGCGCCAGCGCCTTGTGGCTGTTGCCGATCACCGCCGCCACCCCATCCAGCCGCGCCAGTTCCTCCGGCGCGCGTTGCGCATAGCAGCCAGTTGCCACAATTCGCGCCTCCGGGTTGAGCCGGTGCGTGCGGCGGATGAACGCCCGTGCCGCCCGATCCGCCTCCGCCGTCACGCTGCACGTGTTCACAACCACCACATCGGCGGCCTCAGCGTCTTCTGACCAGGCCGCTCCAAGACGCTGCAGGCGGCTCGCGATCGCCTCGCCATCGGCCCGCGCCGCCCGGCACCCAAAGTTCTCAATGTGAAACGAAGAGCCCACTTCTCTAGTCTAGGCCAAAACCTACCGATCTCAGTTCCGTCCCCTCCTCACAATCCCATCGTCGCGGCCGTGCTAGACTCCCTTCCGTTATGCGATTCCACTTCGGTTCGTTGTCAATCTCTCTGCTGCTTGCCACCCTCGCCATTCACCCACTTCGGGCGCAACAAAACGCCGCACCACACCTTGAGAAACGCGGCGCAGCCACCCAACTCATCGTGGACGGGAGGGCGTTCCTCATCCTCGGTGGCGAATTGCATAACTCCACTTCGTCGAGCCTGGATTATATGAAGCCCCTGTGGCCCGCGCTGGCTTCAATGAACCTCAACACTGTCGTCACCCCCCTCAGCTGGGAACTCGTCGAGCCTGCAGAAGGGAAGTACGACTTTTCTCTCGTCGACGGTTTGCTCGATCAGGCCCGCCACGACCATCTGCGCATCGTCTTTCTCTGGCTCGCCTCGTGGAAGAACGGCATGTCCAGCTACGCGCCGGTCTGGGTCAAGCAGGATACGCGCCGCTTTCCACGCGTCGTCGAGAATGGCGCTGAGGTTGAAATCCTCAGCCCCCAGGGCGCCGCCACACAGGAAGCCGATACCCGTGCCTTCGCCGCGCTCACGCAGCACATCAAGGATGTCGACAACCGCGATCGCACCGTGCTGATGATGCAAATCGAAAACGAAGTCGGCGTCCTCGGCGATACGCGGGATCACTCCGCCGCCGCCAACCGCGCGTTTACCTCACCCGTGCCCGCCGAATTGACCCGCTACCTGCAGGCTCATCGCGACGCCCTCTATCCCTCGCTTCGCACGCTCTGGGACGCCAACGGCGACAAACTCTCCGGCACCTGGGTCGAGGTCTTTGGCGACTCCACATCGGCAGACGAAATCTTCATGGCCTGGCATTACGCGCGCTTTATTCAGGCCGTCACCGCGCGCGGCAAAGCTGTCTACGACATTCCGATGTACGTCAACACCTGGCTTGCCGGCGACAACTCTACCCCCGGCGACTACCCGAGCGGTGGTCCCGAGCCTTGGGTTGTCGATGTTTGGAGAGCGGCTGGCTCGGCCATCGATTTCTACTCTCCCGATCTCTACGATCCGAACTTCACCCTCTGGTCTCAGCGCTATCACCGCGACGGCAATCCACTCTTCATGCCCGAAACCCGCGGCGGCGCTGCCGGAGCGGCCAACGTCTTTTACGCCCTCGGTCAAGAGGCAGGCTTCGGTTTCTCGCCCTTCGCCATTGAGAGCGAAATCGATCCCAAGGGCGAACTCGCCGCGAGTTACTTGCTCCTGGCGCGACTGTCGCCGATGATCGCCGCACACCAGGCCGACGGCACCGTGCATGGTTTTGTCCTCGATCACAGCCACCCCTCCGTCGACTTCACCATGGGCGGCTACACCCTGCATGTCACGCTCGACGAAATCTTCGGTAGCCACTCTGAAACCGGCTATGGCCTGGTTCTCGCCACTGGCCCCGACGAGTTCACCGGAGCCGGCAAAGGCTTCCGCGTCGCCTTCACGCCGCGCTCCGGCCGACAGGTCGGTATTGCCTCAGTCGATGAAGGCACATTCAGCGAAGAAGGTGCCTGGACACCCGGCCGCCGACTCAATGGCGACGAAAATGATCAGGGCAAGGGCTGGCGCTTCGACTCCCGCCACCTGGGCATCGAGAAAGTGCGGCTTTACCGCTTCGAATAGACGAAACGGGCGCCAAAATAGCGCCAAAACCGGCCTTGCGGTATACTTGTGGAAGCGTCAATGGACGCGGGGAAGTCCCTGCGCCTGTGGACTTTGAGGCGGATATACCAGTTTCGCCCAGATTGAGAAAAACAATGCCCAAGTTGAAAACCCATAAGGGCGCGGCCAAGCGCTTCAAAAAAACTGGCACCGGCAAAATCGTCCGGCACCAGACGAAGACGCGGCACATGCTTTCTTCCAAGTCTCCCAAAGTGAAACGCAAGCTCGGCAAGAGCGTAATCGTTTCCGATGGCGACTACAAGAAGGTCGCGCGCATGATTCCCTACGCCTGACCACTGCGTGGGGCGGACCTTGGATTGGGTTCGTGCCACAAATGCAGATGGGCTAAGAAAAAGTTGCCCACCACCGGTTTGCGAAAAGCGTTCGCATCGGTGAGAAGTTCAGGCTCGCAGAGCGAGTGAAGAGGTTACAGGCCGACCCTATCGGCCCTCCTGCCTCCAGCCGCCAAACCTACGCAACACAAACGGAGAACACTAGAGATGCCTCGCGTAAAACGCAGTACCAAACGCAACGACCGCCGCAAAAAGATTCTCGATCGCGCCAGCGGTTACTTCCTTACCAAATCCAAGCTCTACCAGGCAGCCCAGGAAGCCGTCGAGCGCGGACTCAAGTTCGCCTACAGTGGCCGCCGCCAGAAGAAGCGCCAGTTCCGCTCCCTGTGGATCGTGCGCATCTCCGCCGCAGCCAAGCTCAACGGCACGAGCTACTCGCAGCTGATCAATGGATTGAAAAAGGCCGGCGTCGAGCTCGATCGCAAGATCCTCGCCGACATCGCCGTCCACGACGCTGCAGGCTTTACCAAGCTCGCCGAGCAGGCCAAGGCCGCTCTCGCTGCTGAAAAGAAAGCAGCCTGACAACTACCCGGACTGGGGTCCCCAAACGGCCGTTCTTCGTCGTTGGGATTGTTGGACACAAGCGAAAAGCCCCGGAGCGATCCGGGGCTTTTGCTTGCGCCGCATGCAATGCTACGGTCGCGAAGGAATTACGCCCGGCTCGAACAGATCCGACAGGTCAGTTGCATTGACGGCATCGCCCAGGTACGGCGACGATCCGCCCGTGGCCCGCACGTGGAAAATCTCCTGCAGCGTGCGCAGGTCCGACGAGTGCGTGTAGTTCAGCGGGCTCGCATAGGGCAGTCCGCCTTCATTCGCGTGCGCAAGATTCGAAATCACAATCTCGCCAATCGTGTGGTTGAAGTCGTCCGCGTTGTCGCCGGTCTCGCCGGTGGCTTCGCTTTCGTCCCACCACAAGACGATGACGCCGCCATCTTTGTAGGCCTTTGAGCGCATGATCAGCGGTACAAGCCGCGCCACTGCATTGTCGCCGGCCCGGATCATTCCCCCGTCGCCCGTGACACCGGCAATCCCGCCAGTAAGCCCGCTGTGTTGGTCGTTGTACTGGTCCGGCGTAATCCAGTTGTACTCGGCCACGTTATCGTGGGCCAGATCAAAGGGCAGCTGCTGCAGCGGCGCATAGTGATGTGCCAGCGGATTCGACGTCGTGGTGTTGTTCCCGCCATTGGTGTCCGCGAAAAATGCCATGGGATTATGTTTGACCGCGTAGTTGTACTGCAGCGTCGCATTGTAGGCATTCAGCGGGCTCGACGGATCGAAGAGGCCCGAAGCGCTCACCAGCGGCGACGTCCACTGGCTTTCCGGCAACGGAAGGTTGATCAGCTTCCCATTTGCCGACGCGAGGTCGATATCTTCCTGATACGACTTCCAGCTGTGCCCGGCACGCTGCAGCAGGCCGCTCAAATGCTGCGTCGTGGTCTGCGCGTTCGGCGGATTGTCCTTGTACGGGTCGTCGTCGTTCGCGATGCCGAAGTTCGTCCCCGCCTCCGCCCAAAGATAGTTCGGCTCCGACGGGTGAATGTGCGGATTGCTCCCGCCCTGCGTCGCCAGAACGTTGTGATAGTTCGAGGCGTATGCCACATGCTGGCTGATATTCACCAGGTGTCCATCCACATAAGTTGTCGCCGAGCCGTTCACAAGGCTGTTGATAAACGGCGCGTTAGGATTCTGGTAGACAGGTTGGATTCCGCCGGTCACCGTCGTCGGTTGTGTCCAGTTGTGGTTCTCCAGGGCGATCACGAAAACATGCTTGATCTGACGATCGTCCTGGTCATGATCCTCGGCGGGCGCGATGCGGCAGGTCAGGGCAGTCACCAGGGCGAGCCCGGCGAGAAGACTAAAACGGGTGGAACGGGACATAAAACCTCCAGCGTGTAGGGGATTTGATCGTGCGCACCGGATGATATAGAGGCCACCATCCGCTGCTTCGTGATTGGTAGCAGCCGAATGTTGCGGAGGGATGAGGAGTCCGTGAAAGGTCATGTCGCATTCGCCACGTATGCACAAGTGTTCCTCTCCGCCGTAGCCTCGCCTTCACCCTCCGGCCCCACGCAGGGGTGGTTTATCCTGAACGTTACGCAATGACCACCGAAACATTTCCAACACTGTCGGCTTTCGACGACGATGCCCTCGACAGCGCCTTCGCCGCGCTTGAGAACCGCGCTCGTGTCGATGCCACTTTCGTTTCCAACGAATCCGATGCAGAAGTCTTCCGCCTGCGTTGGCTCGGCCGCAAGCAGGGCCTCCTCAAAGACGTCTCCGATGGCTGGCTTAAAGCCGCGCCGCCTGACCGCCAAGAAGTCCGTCGGCGAGCGCTTCAAGGTCCTCAAAGACCTCGTCGAGAGCCTGCTCGAATCCGCCGTGGGCACGGGGCCGACCGCCGCCGCTCTTGCCGCCGAGTCCATCGACATCTCTCTGCCCGGCTCACGCCGCCTCACTGGCGCCGAACACCCCATCACCCGCACACTCAATGAAATCGTCTCGGTCTTCGCGGCCCTCGGCTACTCGGTCGGCGTCGGCCCCGAGGTCGAAACCGACTTCTACAACTTCGAGTCCATGAACTTCCCCCCCGGCCACCCCGCGCGTGACACACAGGACACGCTGGTGATCGCGCATCAAGACCGTCGCCCCCTCCGCGACCGCCTCCTCCTGCGCACTCACACTTCTCCGGTACAGATGCGCACCATGGAGCAGCAGCCGCCCCCCGTCCGCATCGTGATCCCCGGCAAGGTCCACCGCAACGACGCGCAGGACGCGACCCACTCGCCCATCTTCCATCAGGTCGAAGGCCTCTGCGTCGACACCAACATCACCTTCTCCGACCTCAAGGGCACGCTCGATCACGCCATGAAGGCCCTCTTCGGCTCAGCGGTCAAAACCCGCTTCTTCCCGTCGTTCTTTCCGTTCACCGAGCCCAGCGCCGACGTGCAGATCAGTTGCATTTTCTGCGGCGGCAAGGGCTGCCGCAAGTGCAAGCACTCCGGCTGGATTGAACTTCTCGGCTGCGGCATGGTCGACCCCGCCGTCTTCGCCTTCGCTGCGGAAAAGCAGCCGGCCTACGACCCGAAAAAAATCATCCGGCTTCGCCTTCGGCATGGGCGTCGAGCGCATCGCCATGATGAAGTACGGCATCAGCGAAATCGGCCAGTTCTACGCCGGCGATATGCGCTTCCTGGGGCAGTTTGCATGAGATGCGGAGTTAGCGGCGCGCACATTGGCGAGTTAGCAAGTTAGCTGGTTCGCTTGAGTTCTGGAGTTCAACAAAGTCTTGGCACGCACTCGTCATTATCGGGACTCAATCGTCTGGCAGAAAGCAATGGAATTAGCGCGGGCTGTTTATGAAATCACAGAAAAGTTCCCGAAGACCGAAGTATTTGGTCTGCGCATGCAGCTAAGGCGGGCTGCGGTCTCGGTCCCAAGCAACATTGCTGAAGGCCATGGACGACTGACCGATCCGCAATTGAGAAACTCGTTGGGAATGGCCCGCGGCTCGCTTTACGAAGTCCAAACTCAACTTGAACTGGCGAAGGACCTGGGCTTCATGAGCCGTGAATCGCTTGATAGGCTGCTTCGTTTGACCATCGATACCGCGAAGCTCATCAATGGATTGTTAGGAGTCTTGGACAAGTAGATGATTAGCCTCCGGTCCGCTAACTTGCTAACTTGCGAATGTGCGCGCAGCGCACGCTTGCTCCTGGTGCTCGCATGAAGATCCTCACCAAATGGCTTCGCAGTTATCTGCCCAGACTCCCCGTCTCTGACACCCAGCTCGCCGAGGACCTGACTCTCCGCGGCATCGCCGTCGAAGGCATCTTCGATCTTGGCCCCGGCAACGGCTCGCTCTTCGAGATGGACATCACCACCAACCGCGTCGACGCCATGAACCACTACGGCATCGCCCGCGAAGCAGCCGCCATCTACGGCGTTCAGCTGGAACCCCTGCAGGTATCTGCTTCCAAAACCTTCAGCCCTCCGCGCAGCAGTTCTCCGTGACCATCGAAGCCCAGGACGCCTGCGGCCGCTTCACCGCGCGCGTTCTCCGCGGCATCACCATCGGCGACTCCCGCGACTGGTTCCCAGGAGCCGAAATCTCCACCTACTTCGGCCTTCTCGAACAGAAGAAAATCTCCAACGCCGTCGATGCCACCAACTTCGCATGGCTCGCCATGGGCCAGCCCACGCACGCCTTCGACTTGGACAAGATTGAAGGCGGCATCGTCGTGCGCCGCGCCCGCAAAGGCGAAAAGCTCAAGACTCTCGACGGCGTCGAGCGAACGCTCGATCCCGAAGATCTCGATCGTTGCCGATCACGCCAAACCCCTTGGCCTCGCCGGCGTCATGGGCGGCTGGGACACGATGATCACGCCCGGCGACGAAGAACGTCCTCGTCGAAGCCGCATGGTTCGAGCCCATGGCCGTGCGCCGCACCGCGCGCCGTCACGGCCTGCACACCGACGCCAGCCATCGCTTCGAGCGCGGCGCTGACTTCAACGCCGCTCCGGTCGCCTCGGCCATCGTCAGCAGCATCCTGCTCGCCAACGGCGGCTTCATCGAAGGCGACCTCGTCGACGTGCGCGTCCCCGCACTCGAAGCCCGCACCGCGCACCGCAAGCCCATCAGCCTTGCGCTCAGCGAAGTGCATCGCCTCCTCGGCACCACCGTCGACAAAGAGGGCATCACTGCCGCTACCGTCGAAAGCGTCCTGACCGCGCTTGGCTGCACGCTCGCCTCCACGGGCAACGCCGTGTGGAACATCACGCTGCCCAGCTGGCGTCTCGATCTCGAGCGCGAAATCGATCTCATCGAAGAAGTCGCGCGCGTCTATGGCTACAACGGTTTCGCCAACACGCTGCCTGCCTTCGGTGAAGGCGTGCAGGCCTTGCCGTGGGCCGAAGCCGAAGTCACTGTCCGCCGCACACTGCTTGCCGCCGGCTTTCATGAAGCCATCGCCAGCACCTTCTGTTCCGCAGCCGACGCCGCGCTCACCGCGCCGCAACCCGGACAGGTCGTGCCGCTCGGCAACCCGCTCAGCGAAGAAGCCGGCGTGATGCGCCCCTCGCTTGTTCCCGGCATGCTCGCCATGATCGCCGGCAATCTTCATCGCGACGTCAGCGACGTGCGCCTCTTCGAACTCGGCACCGTCTTCAGCGGCTCCACGGAAAAAGTCGACGAGCGCCCCGCACTCGTCTTCGGCGCCGCCGGCGCGCTGCCGGAGCAGATCCGCGCTCCACGCCGCGCGCCCTCGACTTTCACGACCTCAAAGGGCGTCGTCGAGCAAGTCCTCGCGCGCTTCCAGATCCGCACCGTCTACTTCGATCGCTTTCCGCCCGACGCCGGACTCATGCCCGCATGGCTCCATCCCTATCGCTCCGCGCGCGTCATGGCGGATGGCATCACCGTCGGCTGGTTTGGCCAGTTGCATCCCAGCCGAGGCCGTCGCGCGCAAGCTCAAAGATACGGTGCTCCTCGGCGAACTCTATCTCGACCGCCTCTACAAGCTGCCCTTGCGCAAGCCCGCGGCGCGCGAGCATCTCGCGCTTCCAGCCCGTGCGTCGCGACTTCTCTCTCGTCGTTGACGAGAGCATTGCATGGGAGCGGATCGATCAGGCACTCGCGTCTCTCCACATACCCGAGCTCGTCGAGTGGCGCGTCCGCGAAGTCTTTCGCGACACAAAACTCGGCGCGCACGAGTACTCCCTGCTCCTCGGCGTCACATTTCAGGCATCCGATCGCACCCTGCGCGACGAAGAGCTGCAGTCCTTCCAGGCTCAGATCGTGGACGCGACCGCGCAGGCAGGCGCTCGTTTGCGCGGCTAATTTCGCCCTCGTTATCCACACCCGCTGCGCGTCATCGCGTGCGCGGTGTAGAGCGTGGACACTCTCTAACGCGCTCGCATCCAAGCCATTTGGAGCCGCGCGAGCCCCGTATTTCGCCGGGTTCATGGCCTCTTGCGAGCAGCTTCCACCTCACGAATTTTGCCGTATACTTGCACGAAGCGCGCATGCGCGGAGGTATTTTGATGTCCCAGACGCTCATTGAAAACGAGGTTGTCGAAGGACGGCAGCCGGCGCAAGACGTCCTCCAGTCCGAGAGTCCCGAGCCCCCAGCATTGACGCTCAGCGCCGATGATTTTTCCGCACTTGAAGAGCGTGTAGTGCGCGCCGTTGAACTCGTCAAGCGCGAGCGCCAGGGGCGCGCCGCTGCTGAAGAGCGCGCTGCACGCGCTGAAGCCCTGCTCTCCGAACAAAACCCGGTCGTCGACCAGATGAAACAGGAAATCCGCTCCCTGCGTACCGAACGCGATCAGGTGCGCCAGCGCGTCGAACGGCTGCTTACCCAACTCGACGCTCTCGAACTCTGAGGTGATGCATGGCAAAAAGCAGCGCGACCGCGCCTCCCGGATACACCACCGTCTCCATCTACGATCAGGCCTACCACCTCACCGGCCAGAACCCTGCGCACATCCATCGCCTGGCCGCGATCGTTGACTCCCGAATGCGCACTGTCGCCGCACAAGGCCGCACCGTCGATTCGCTGCGCGTCGCTGTGCTGGCTGCGCTCAATCTTGCCGACGAGCTCGCGCGGGCCGGCGGCTTGGAGCTGAGCGAGGGACACTCCCGCGCGCTGACCCTGCGCGGCATGCTCGATGAAGTTCTCGAAGAGGAACGCAAAACCGGCTGATTTTGAAGCGCACTCTTCGAGGTTCCGTGCGGCCTTCCGTGATCCCGCTTATCAGTAATCGCGTTCCCAAAACGAGAAGGGCCGAAAACGTATCACACCTTAGTTACCCCACACAAGACTTGCAATTCTTCTCAACTGCTCCTACTATCCGCAATAGAAACCGGCCTGCAAAGCAGGTGGGTGGTCAACGCTGGATGAACCAACATTCATTGAACAGGGGCTCGACTCGACTAACGGTTCTGTGTGCCGTGTCCGCCAGTCCGGAATGCCTAATGAACCGCGGAGAGCTCCACCGTCTTAGGACGGGTTCACCAGCGCATCACGCACGGCCCAGTGGGTCGGTTTTCTACTCTCCTGCCTGAGAAGATATCCTTCTCTCACGTGTATCCCGTCCTCTTCCACATCGGTCCACTCGTTGTTCCAACCTATGGCGTGCTGGCCGCGCTCGGCGTTTTGCTTGCCCTCGGCCTTCTCATGCGCACCGCACACCTCGCCGGCGTCAATCCAAATCAGCTTTGGAACCTCTGCATCCTCTCGCTCTTCGTAGCACTCGTCGGGTCGCGCGCTGCTGCTCATTGTGCTCAACTGGACCGTCGTGCGCACGCATCCAGCCTGGCTTCTCGGCCTGGCCATGGTCCACCATCCTTTGCTTGCGGGCATCGGCGCCGTCTTCGGCCTTGCGGCTGCCGTTCCGTACGCTCACACGCAGCATCTATCCTTGCGTCCCACGCTCGATGCCCTCGCTGCGCCCCTCGCCCTTGCCCTCGCCTGCGAACAACTCGGCGCGCTCCTTTCCGGATCCGGCTACGGCACTGAAACCGCCGTGCCCTGGGCCATCGTCTACACCCATCCCTTTGCCGCCCGCTGGAGCGGCACGCCGCTCTTCGTTCCCGTTCATCCCGTCCAGGCCTACGCCGCAGTCTCCTTTCTCGCCATCGCCGTCGCCCTCTGGCTCTGGATGCCGCATCAGCGTCAAGCCGGTGACAGCGGCGGCATCGCACTCCTCGCCCTGGGCGGCGCCATCTTTTTTACCGAATTCTTTCGCGATCCTGAAGGGCGCGGCTCTCTCTTGAACGGCGCGCTCAACGGCCCGCAAATCGCCTCCGTTCTCTTCGTCCTTACCGGAGCTGTTCTTCTGCGTGAGCGCAGAAAGCCCGCCGCGCCCGTCCCCTTCCCGGGCAATCTCGAGGTCCCCCATGAGTGACGTGCGCACCCTCCTTGTTCCTGAGGAATCAGCCGGTCAAAGACTCGACCAGTTTCTTACCGCCGCGCTTGCGCCGGTCAGCCGCTCGCGCGTGCAGCTGCTGCTGGAGCAGGGCGACGTGCTCCTGGACGGCGCGCATCCCAAAGCTTCCTTCAAGCTGCGCGGTGGCGAGCAGATCGTCATCACCGGTGATCCGCATCCCGCTCCCCTCAAAGCCGTGGCTGAAGACATCGCGCTCGATGTTGTCTACGAGGATGTCGACCTGGCCGTCGTCAACAAGCCCGCGGGAATGATGGTCCACGCCGGCTCCGGCGCAAACGACGACGAGCGCAACCGCGGAACCCTGGTCAACGCCCTGCTCCACCGCTTTCGCGCCCTGTCTTCCACCGGCGGCGATCTGCGCCCCGGCATCGTGCACCGACTCGATAAAGACACCAGCGGCCTCATCGTCGTCGCCAAAAACGACACCGCCCACGCCGCGCTGGGCCGCCTCTTTTCCAGCCGCAAAATCAGCAAAACCTACGTCGCGCTCGTCCACGGCGCCGTCGAGCGCCCCAAGGGCACCATCAATGCCTCTGTGGCCCGCGACCCGATCCGCCGCACCCGCATGACCACGCGGCCTACCGAAAATGCCCGCTCCGCCGTCTCTCACTATGACGTGGTGCGCCGCATCTCAACCCGCTTCGGCAAATTCACCCTGGTCCAGGTGCGCATCGAGACCGGCCGCACCCACCAGATTCGCGTGCACATGGCATCCATTGGACATCCCGTCGTCGGCGATACCCTCTACGGCGCGTCAGGCCAGATTACGGAGCAGAACATCCCCCGCAAGCAGGAAGCCACGGAAGCTAAGACTCGGCCGCAACTTCCTCCACGCCGCCAAGCTCGAATTCGAGCACCCCTCCACGGGCAAACTCCTGAACCTTGAGGCAAAGCTGCCGCAGGAGCTTGGAGGAGTTTCTGGTCCGCCTTGAAAGCAACTCATGAACCTGAACCGATACTGCCACGCAACCCGTCGGTAACTTGCACATAATGTGGGATTGGTAGAATAAGGAAGATATGAATCAAAAGTTGCTCGGCCTGGCTTTTGCCGCGGCTGTTTTTGGAATCGGTCTCGCTGGCTGCCAGGCGGAGCAGGCTTCTGCGGTCGTCTCTCCCTCTGGCTTCCTGCCGTTCGTCTGGCGGAACCCGCCCAGGCCGCGCAGCAAGCGGCGCAGACCCCCGCCGTCCCCGCCAATTCTCCCGCGTCTGTCGCGCAACAACCTTCCGGGGCCGCTGCTCCCGCTCAACCGCCCGCGGCTCCCGCCGCAAGCGGCGCTCCCAATGCTGGAACTCCCGATGCCGGAACGCCCGACCAGACCATTCGCGTCTTCACCAACGAGGTCAACCTCATCTTTACGGTGACCGACAAGCACGGCCACTACATTCCCAATCTCCAGCTCAAGCGACTTTGCCCTGCTCGACGATCAGCAGCGCCCCGGAGAACGTCACTTCCTTCCGCCAGCAGATCAATCTGCCCCTGCGCGTCGGCATTGTCATCGACGCCAGCACCTCCATCCGCACGCGTTTTCAGTTCGAGCAGCAGTCGGCCACCGAGTTCCTGCTCAACATCCTCAAGGCCAGGAGCGACCGCGCCTTCGTCATGGGCTTCGACGTTACGCCGACCGTCGAGCAGGATTGGACCAACAACCTCGACGCCCTCGAGGCCGGCATCAACCGCATGCGCCCCGGCGGCGGCACCGCGCTCTTTGACGCGGTCTACACCGCCTGCCGCGACAAACTGCTCTCTGAGCGCGGCCAGGAGCCCGTGCGCAAGGCCATGATCCTCATCTCCGACGGCGACGACAACCAGAGCCGCGTCCATCCCGACGAAGCCATCAAGATGTGCCAGCGCGCCGAGACCATCATCTACGCCATCAGCACCAACTGGACCCCCAGCCGCGGCAAAGGCGACCAGGTGCTCACCCAGATGGCCGAAGATACCGGCGGCGAAGTCTTCTTCCCGCCCTCGGTCGAAGAGATGTCGAACAGCTTCAAAAATATTGAGGAAGAGCTGCGCAGCCAGTACGCGCTGACGTACGTTCCCGCGGACTTTCAAAGCCGACGGCGCATTCCGGCCCATCTATCTCTACTGTCTACGATCGCCGCTACACCGTCCGCGCCCGCAAGGGATACTTCGCCCCGCGTCAATAACCGCGAAGTCGATGCGACCGCGAGACCGCGACCCAACGCGTCGCTTTTTTTTAAGGACCTTTCCGTTTCAGGAATCGTTTTGTCCGATCTCCCGATTTGGCTTTTTCCTCGGATTCTTCCCGCCCTTCCGCTCCGTCCCACCTGCAAATCCCCGATGTAATGGGGGTAGGCAATCTCGCCTGGAGGAACGGGGTCCGGTGATTCGCCAGGCAATCTCGTGCGACATCTGCGGAAGAGACAAGCAGCAGACGAACCATTGGTTCGTCGTGTACGAGCATGGCGCTGAGCTCCGCATCAGCGGTTGGAGCTCCCACGCTCGCAACAACGCCAAGTCGAAGCACCTCTGCGGGCAAACCTGCCTGCATAAGCTCGTCGACGACTTCATGGCTCGCACGCTTGCCGCTCCCGCCAACATCGCCAGCGATGCTTCCGAAATCGTCGCCGAGAAAATGCTCGCGCCCGGCGTCTGCACAGACACCAGTCTCACGTCGTCAACGGCTCATCCTCTGCCCGGACGCCCCACCCTGCCCATGCCCTTGTCGTACAACGACGGCGATGATTCTTCGACTCGCGTGCAGTCAACCCTCTGCATTTCATCCCTGGCGACCTCCGCCAGCGGACACGAAATCGCTGAGACACCCAGCTTCAACTCCCGCGCCTGGCGCGCCGAAGCCTGGAAACGCGAACAGAAGCGTGAACAACGCAACCCACGCAACCGCCGCTCCATCGCCTAAGAGCAGGGATTGAGATTCGCAGATAAAGTCGAAGGTCTTGGTGCGATCCGCAGAAAGTCGCTTTCGCCAAGGATTCGAATTGACTGGCCTTTCGAGATGAGCTGCTCTGCTTTCAGGTGCTTTGAGCTCTTCTCGTGTCCTGCCAATTTACGCACGTCCTGGTCGCCAACCACGAGGATCGTGGTGTGCTTTGTGACGCCGGAATCTACTCGGCATCCAGATGCAGCAGCGCAATCTGCGGCATCACTGCGGGAAATAGAAAGTGATCCTGTAAAAACTAGAACCTCTCCAAATAGGTCACCATCTGGATTTCCTTCTCTGCTGATTCCGTGGCTGTGTTCGTGCCCCACTGATCCGATTGGCTGCGTCACGCGAACAAGCCACTGGTCAACGGTCAGGCCCGTCTCAGCGATAGCTCTGAGCAGAAGTAATCCCGCACATCGGGCATCTTCAAGTGCATCATGCGCCTTGTAAACGATGCCAAAATGCGCTGCCACGTTGGAGAGGCCATAGCCGGATTTGGAGAATTCCGGCCACGCCCTTCTGACCACTCTCGCCGAATCGAGCCATGTGCATTGGCATTCGTTCACATTGAAGCGGCAGCACGCACGCGCCAAGGCGAGACGATCAAATGGGGTATGACAAACTGCTGTTCTTCCGGCCAATCGAGCAGCCACAAACGGAAGTATTCCCGTCCAGGTTGGAGCGTCTCTTACCTGATAATCATCGATGCCATGGATTGATACATTGATAGCGCTGAAATAGTCTTCCGGATTTACAAGCGAAACCCAAGTGTCAGCCAGTTCGCCGTTGGAGAAGGAAGCAATCCCTATCTGGCAAATGCTTGCTAAATCTGCGTTCGCTGTTTCGACATCAACAACGACGAAATCCATGACTACCCATCTCCTTGCGACGGGGTAAAGGGTTTAGGAACCAGAATCTCATTATCTCCCGAGTTCTCGGGGGGTTTCCGTCCTAGCCGATTTAGTAACCCCGCTTCATCCAGCACCGGAACCTTTAGCGCCTGCGCCTTCTCCAGCTTCGAGCCCGCTTCCTCCCCCGCAACCACGTAGCTCGTCTTCTTGCTCACCGACCCAGAGACCTTCCCGCCCGCCGCCTCGATCATCGCCTTCGCTTCCTCCCTTGAAAGATGCGGAAGCGTGCCGGTCAGCACAAACGTCAGCCCCTCCAGCTGGGTCGTGCGCTGAATCCTTTCCGCTGTCATCACGACGCCGGCGCTTGTGAGCTTATCGATCAAATCTTGATTCGCCGGCCGCGCAAAGAAGTCTGTGATAGCGCGCGCGATGCGCGGTCCTACTTCCTCCACGCGCTCAAGCTTCTGATCCGGCGCATGTCTGATATCCTCCATTGCCCCGAACTCCCGCGCGAGCAGCTCTGCCGTACGCTCACCAACAAATCGAATGCTCAAGCCCATCAGAACCCGGGCCAAGCCCGCATGCCTTGAGTGATCAATCTGTTTCAAGAGCTTTGTAACTTCGGTTGGGCCAAGCAACCGTTCGAGTTTGGTCTCCTCCTCCCCGTTCTTCTTTTTCCGAGTCACCTTCTTCTGGAGGAGGGCCAGCTTGTCGGCGTCAAGCCAGTACACATCGGCGACGCTCCTCACGAGCTTTTTCTCCAGCAATTCCGCCACCGACGCCTCGCCCAGCCCCTCGATATTCATTACTCCGCGGCTGCCCCAGTGCTCCAGCGTGCCCCGCAGCAGGGCAGGGCAGTCCACGTTCACGCAGCGGTAATCCGCCTCGCCCTCCTCGCGTACTACATCGTTTCCACATTCCGGGCACTTCACCGGAAATACGAAACGATGCGTCCCACGCGGATGTTCAGCGTCTTCCACGATCGCCGCCACCTTGGGAATCACGTCGCCGCCGCGTTCCACCTTCACCCAGTCGCCGATGCGCAGGCCCATGCGCTCGATCCAGTCGGCATTGTGCAGCGTCGCCCGGCTGATCGTCACACCTCCCACGAACACTGGCTTCAGCATCGCCGTCGGCGTCAGCTTGCCGCTCCGTCCTACTGTGATCAGGATGTCGTGCATCTGCGTGATGGCCTGCTCGGCAGTAAATTTGTACGCAATGGCCCACCGCGGAGCACGCCCCGTGTAGCCCAGCCGCTGCTGCGTCGCGTGCCCATCCACCTTCAGCACCACGCCGTCAATCTCGTAGCCCAGCGAGTCGCGCTGTTCCCCGGCGTTGTGGATGAACTGCATCATCTCTTTCACCGTGTGCACGCGCCCGCGGTGCGGATTCACGCGGAAGCCCAACGCCGTCAAGGCATCGAGCGTCGCCGTCTGCCCTGCAGCAAAGTACTCGCCATCGATCAGCAGAAAATACGCAAAGAACACCAGCCCGCGTCGCGCCACAATACTCGGGTCCAGCGTGCGCACCGTGCCCGCAGCCGAGTTGCGCGGATTCACAAACGCCGGCAATCCCTCGCGCTCCCGCTCTTCATTCGTGCGCACGAAGGCCTTCTCCGGCATCACCACTTCGCCCCGCACCTCAAATGCCTGCGGCACGCGGGCTCTCTTTAGCGAATCGGCAGCTATAGAAATCGGTACGCTGCGAATGGTCCGGACATTGGTCGTGACATCTTCGCCCACCTGCCCATCGCCGCGCGTCACACCGGTCAGCAGCGTCGCGCCTCCGTCCGCCGCAGGTCCGTACTTCAGCGCCACGCTCAACCCATCCAGCTTCAGCTCCGTCGTGTACTCCACTGGCAAACTGCCTGCCAGCTCATGCACGCGCCGGTCCCAATCCGCCAATTCCTCTTCGCTGTACGCATTGTCCAGGCTCAGCATCGACCGCGAGTGCTTCACCTTTTGGAACCCCTCGGCGGGCTTCCCCCCCACCCGTTGCGTCGGCGAGTCGGACGTCAACAGTTCCGGGTGCTCTGCCTCGAGCTGCTTCAACTCGTTCATCAACGCGTCGTACGCCGCATCTGAAATCGCAGGCGCGTCCATCACGTAATACAGGTGCTCATGCCGGCGCAATTCCGCGCGCAACTCCACCACGCGCCGTATCACTTTGTCCGACGGCTTCTTCTCGCCCATGGCGGGATTATAGGGTCGCCAGCTTCACTGCTTCTCTGTTTCTCTGCCTCTCCCGCCTCGGCCCGCGGCGCCCTATACCATGTCTTCAGCCCGCTATGGAACCTATCACGCACTTTCTTACCGGCGCCTGCATTGGCCGCGCCGGCTTCAATCGCAAAACAGCGTATGCCACAATGGCTGCGACGCTCGCGGCCGAGGCCGCCGACCTCGACATCGTCTGGGGCTTTGCCGGCCCTGTTGCGGAGCTTCAGCACCATCGCGGCATTACCCACACCTTCATCGCTGTCCCCTTCGTCGCCGCCGCCGCCACCGGCGTTGCATGGCTTTTTGATCGATGGCGCGCGAGCCGCAATCGTCGACGCGACGCCGCCCTCGTCCAAAACACAAAACCGCCAACGGCGACAACCCAGCAAGTCCGATGGGGATGGGTTTACTTCGCTGCCTTCGTCGCCGCCTCCTCCCACATCCTTCTCGACTGGACCAATAACTACGGCGTCCGTCCCTTCTTCCCCTTCAATCCGCGCTGGTATGCGGGCAGCTTCGTCTTTATCGCCGAACCGGTGCTGTGGGCGCTGCTTCTCTCTGCCTTGATCTTTCCCGCGCTGTTTTCGCTGACAGATCGGGAAATCGGCGCCCGCCGCACCCAATTCCGCGGTCGCGGCTGGGCCATCTTCGCGCTCTGCGGCATGGTTGTCGTCTGGTGCTGGCGATGGGCCGAGCACGCCCAGGCCGAAGCCATGCTCCAGAACACGCAAGTGACATCGACGCCCATCAGTCGGCTCGCCGTTGAGCCCTATCCCGTCAATCCATTTCGCTGGCACGCCATTCTCGAAACCCCGCAGTATTTTCAGACCGCCGAAGTCAACACCCACGCCGGCACCATCGACAGCGAGGCTCCCCGCGATGTCCTCTACAAGCCCACCCACACGCCCGCCGTCGAAGCCGCCAAGCGCACCTACCTCGGCCAGGTCTATCTCGATTGGGGCTCATGGGCCGTGGTGCGCGACATCGGCCAATACCCCGAGCCTGGCGCCGATCCCCCGCAGCTCGTGCCCGGACGCACTTGGACTACTGTCGAATTTTCCGATCTCCGTTTTGCCTATGCGTTTCGCGGTACCGGCAAATCCACCGGGTCCTCTCCTCTAGGCGGATGGACCTACATCGTCGACAACCGCGACGAAGCAGCCGAAGGTATGGGCAGCCGCGTGCAAAAATAGCGCACCGCGCGCACCGCCGCCAAGCCGCGAATCTGAAATGAGAATCCGGCAATTACTTTTTCGGCCCAATTCCGCTCTTGGGGCATTGCCTTCTGCGCCCTCATCCGTCATTCTCATGCGAAGATATCCTGAAAGCAGCACCCCTTTTGCCATGCGCGTAGTCGCCCCGCAGCTCGTCCTTGCTCTCTCCGCCCTGCTCTGTGCGCGGGCGTCAGGTCAGGCCGCCGGAGAAGCGTTGGGCCCCGCATCCAGTCAAGACGGGCAGGGCGTGGCCGCGCCCCTTGCCGATCAAACACTGCTCCCGCCTTCAACCACACCATCGCAGACCATCGCGCCCGAGACAGCTTCGCCTGCCGTCCAGATTCTCCGCGGCTTCAAAGACTCCGACGTCAAGTTCGACCTCGCCAGTCTGATGGACACCCTGCGCGACAAGAGACACGAAGGATGGGTTCTCGCCGCCTATCCCGACCCCAAGACCAGCCGCCCTCTCATCGGTGCCGGTTTCACGCTCGATCTGCCCGAACGCCAGCATCCCCAGAACGACCTGCTCAATCCGCATCTGTTCCTCGAGCCCTCGTCTGCCGACCTGTGGCAAGCCGCCGGCCTCGATTCCGACCGCCTGCAGGCCATCCTCGACCAGTATGCAGATCGCTTGGCGAAGTGGAAGAAGAGAAGGTTCCGCCAGCACATCCCGGCCCTGGCCCCGCAAATTACCGATGAAGAGGCGACCCTCCTCCTGCGCATCTCCGCCGTACAGGCCATCTACAACGCCCGCGCCTACTGCCGCAACTTCGATCGCATGACCGGCCCGCAGCAGATGGCCGTCAGCCAGCTCGTCTATCAAATCGGCGTCAACCTGGTCCGCTTCGACGACTTTCTTTCCCTGGTGAACGAGGGCGCCCCCGCATCTGCGCAGGCCGCCACATCCGCTCAGGACTTGGACACTGCGTCCGACACGCTCGCTTCCGATCGCGATTACTGGCGGTCGGTGCAGCACACCCTGATGCAGACTCAGTGGGCCCGTCTCTATCGCACCCGCGCTATCGCCGTCATCGCCATGCTTGACCCCGCGTATGACGACAGCCCCGCCACCGCCGAGCATCTCGTCGGCGCTTCGCTCCGGCCCGCGGTCCTCCACCGGCATCACGGCCACTCGGCCACTCTCAAGGCTGCCTCGACAGGCAAGAGCCGCCCGCATCCGCGCGGACACAGGAAGAAAGCCCGCTCCCACAACGAAGCGTCCTAGCCGCCGTGTACCAAAGATCGTGCGCTGGAGAACGTAGAATGGCGATTCGGTCCGTTCTCTCAACTTCGCAGGTTGACCCAGCCCCCTCAACCCGTCAGAATGGATGTGTTGCTTCTCCTGCCCTGGGGTCCACCTCAGGCAACCCACTCCGGAGGCGTTTGTGCCCGCTTATCTCCTCATTGCCCTGGCTATCCTGAGCCGCCTCCTGCTGGCTGCTTATCCCCATTCCGCCGGCTGGTTCAACTTCACCGCCATCGGCGGCGCTTTGTTATTCTTCGGCGCACGGCGTTCCTGGCGTGAGATGCTCGCGCCCCTGGCCGTTCTCATGGCCACGGACTACTTCCTCACCACGCAGATCTACAGCTACTCCTTCCGCTGGCAGGCATACGTCACCACGTGGGCCTGGTACGCCATGGCCATGGCTCTCGGCTGGATTCTGCTGCATGCCCGCACCTCTTTCCTTCGCGTGGCCGCAGGCGTCCTTCTCGGGCCCACCGCGTTCTTTGTCGTTTCGAACTACGCCGTCTGGGCTGGCGGCACGATGTACCCTCGCTCGCTCGCGGGTCTGGGTGAATGCTTCATCGCCGGCCTGCCGTTCTATCGCAACGACCTGCTCTCGACAGGCATTGTGGCTGGTCTCGCCTTTGGCGTGCCCGTCCTTGTCCAACGCCTGAAGGGCACTGAGACCCAGCCGGCCCTGGCGAGCAAGTAAGGCTCCTCCAGCAACCGCAGGCCTTATCTTTCGCGACCTTAAACCTGCGCCATAGATGCAACGGGATTGCGCGTTCGCTCAGCAAACCTGTGCCCTGAAGGGGGCGAGCGTGCAGGTCTCACACCAGCACCGCAGACGCAGCGGATTGAACCTCTGCACCTCAAGCTCGTAGTGGCGCAACGTGAATTAGCCCCGCGCTTCAGCGTCTGGGTAATCGAACGCAATCATCAGAAGCACGGTTTTTTTAGTCCTGGTCCCCACTCCCTCGCTCATCCGCCATTCACCCGCTATAATTTCCCCATGCATCCGGCCCACAAGCCCGCCTCCCGCCCCGCCATCGCGCGCGCAGCCCGTGCTGCGGCTCCGGCCGCCTAGATCCGTTCCAACTCATCCCACAATTCAGAATCGCGAAGCTGACCGGGAAAGCATTCACTGATCGGCGCTCGGTTGCTTCTGTTCCCCCGCGATTACTCCCGGGGTTCTGCTCACTGTCCATTGTTCACTGTCCACTGTTCACTGCCGGGGTCCCCATCGACAGGTCCTCGTCGATGGGGTGGCATACTGGAGTCATCATGGAAGAGTTCTCCCGCATTCAGCGCCTGCCGCCGTACGTCTTCAACATCACCGGCGAAATGAAGGTCAACGCCCGCCGCCGCGGCGAAGACATCATCGACTTCGGCATGGGCAACCCCGACGGCGCCACTCCCAAGCACATCGTCGACAAGATGATTGAGGCGATTCAGAAGCCGGTCACCCATCGCTATTCCGTTTCCAAGGGCCTCCCGCGCCTGCGCAAGGCCATCTGCAACTGGTACAAGACGCGTTACAACGTCGACCTCAACCCCGACACCGAGGCCATCGTCACCATCGGCTCGAAGGAGGGCATCGCCCACCTCTGCCTCGCCATCCTCGATTCCCGCGACACCGTGCTCGTGCCCAATCCCAGCTACCCCATTCACATCTACGGACCCGTCATTGCCGGTGCCCACGTCGTCTCCGTCCCCATCGTCGATTGCGATTCCTTCCTCGCCCAGTTGGAAGACCTGATTCCGCGCATGGTGCCGCGCCCCAAAGCGCTCATCGTGAACTTCCCGTCGAACCCGACAACGCAATGCGTCGACCTGCCCTTCCTCGCGCGCCTCGTCGAGCTCGCCCGCCAGCACGGCTTCCACCTCATCCACGACCTCGCCTACGCCGACCTCGGCTTCGACGGCTACAAGCCCCCCAGCGTCCTCGAAGTGCCCGGAGCGAAAGATGTAGCGGTGGAGTTCTTTACACTTTCAAAGTCCTACAACATGCCCGGCTGGCGCGTCGGCTTCATGGTCGGCAACCCGGTCCTGGTCAACGCCCTCGCCCGCCTGAAAAGCTACTTCGACTACGGCACCTTCACGCCCATCCAGGTCGCGAGCATTCTCGCTTTGGAGGGCCCGCAGGAGTGCGTGGCAGAAATTCGCGACAACTACCAGCGCCGCCGCGACGTCCTCATCGAAGGACTCAACAAGGCCGGCTGGATCGTCCCCTCGCCCAAGGCCACCATGTTCGTCTGGGCGCAGATCCCCGAACCCTACCGCCACCTCGGCTCGCTTGAGTTTTCGAAGATCCTGCTCAACGAAGCCAAGGTAGCCGTAAGCCCCGGCATCGGCTTCGGCGACTACGGCGACGGCCACGTCCGCTTCTCCCTGATCGAAAACGAAGAGCGCACGCGGCAAGCGATCAGAGGTATTAAGCAGATGTTCGCCAAGAACCCCGCAGCCAAATTACTCGTGACTGCCTGAACTGCTCTTTGCGACGCATCGATCAGCACGGAAATGGGTGCCCCATCCAAGCTTTGCTTGGGTGGGAAAGCACGAACCCATGCGTGCCTCTGTCATTGCTGCCCCGAGCGAAGCCGAACGAGTTGGCCGTTCACGCAGCATCCTCCAGCTTCAGCGTCACCTTTCGTCCGAGCGCAGCCGCAAGGTTCACCAGCGCGTCCAGCGAGAAGCGCGCGATCCGCCCGCGCAGCAGGTCGTTGATCCGTGGCTGCGTCACGCCGCAGCGCGCCGCTGCTTCAGCCTGCGTCCACCCCTTCCGCTCCACCAATGCAGCGATTTGCTGCATGAGAGCCGAACGCAAGCGAAGATTCGCTGCCTCTGCTGGACTATCCGCGAGCGCATCCCACACGCTGGCGTATGTTTTCACCTTTGCTTCCTCATTGGGAACCTCTCCGAGAAACCGGATCGGCTTCATCGAATCATTATATCCAATTAGATATAAATTGCGAGCATATTCTTCAGCCGGGTGCCCCAGGTCTCGATTCTGAGACCTGGGAAAGCACGAACCCATGCGTGCCTCTGTCATTGCTGCCGCAGGTCTTCGTGACCGAAGACACTTCGCTTCCAGTCCTCCTGCGTTACCGTACAAGGATGCCCGCGCGTTCCAAGGCCCGTTTGAAGTCACAAATTGTGACTTCAAGTTCCGTTGTCCCTTCTGAGCGCGTGGAACAGCGCATCCTGTCGATGCGCGGGCAGAATCTGATGCTCGATGCGGATTTGGCTGAGTTGTACGGCGTGGCCACCAAAGCGCTAAACCAGGCCGTGAGGCGGAACATTGAGCGCTTCCCCCAAGACTTCATGTTCTTTGAGGTCACAAACTGTGACCTCAAACAGCCGCGGTGGACGCCGCTATCGCCCACTGGCATTCACTGAGCAAGGCGTGGCCATGCTTTCCAGCGTCCTGCGCAGTCCCCGTGCCGTCCAGGTCAACACCACATCCTTAGCAGGCGAGACTTGGAGCGCCTGCCAGTCGTCACGATAAAGCTTTGGAAACCCCGACCTGTGCGAAAATCAGCTCACCGGACGAAGCGCGCACAGGGAGAGGTCCTATGTATTCCCCAACCGAACCGAATCCGACCAGCCCGGCCAAACGCCGCCTCTCCTCCGTCCTGCTCTCGCTCACCCTGCATGTGAGCCTTCTTGCGCTTACAGTGCTGCTGGGCAGCCTGGTACGCAGGCAGACGGTCGCCCCGGCTCCAATCCAGACACTGGCATTGCTTGAGGTCGCAGGCGGTTCCCATGCAGTGCATGTTCCGCTTCCCGCTTCCGATTTCTCTGCCCACACGCGGACGCCCACGCGCGATCTCGAAGCATCGCACAAAACCGTTCTGCCCGTCGAAGAAGATCACCCGAGAACCACCGGCGGCGGCGCGCCCAAAACGCCGCACACCGGCGACGGAGCAGGCCAGGCGCTCAGCGGGAACGGCAGCGACAACGACGACGTGCACCCTGCGTTCCCAACCTACGCGCCGCGCCCGCCGGTCAGCGACCGTTCGCTGCTGCCCGCTTCCGAAGCAAAGATCGTGGTCGATGTCGACCTCGACGCGCTCGGCCAGGTGACCCGCGAGACCCTCGTGAAGGGCATCGGTAACAAGCTGGACCAGATTGTTCTCGACACCGTCAAAACCTGGCGCTTCCAGCCCGCGACGGTGAACGGCAAGCCGGTGCCGTCGCAAGACGAGCTCATCTTCCCCTTCAATCCGAGTTATCCGCTCAGCGACTCGTAGCCCGTCAGCGAACCGAGAAAGAGAAGTCATAGAGGCCGTGAGGCGGGATCTTCCGTCGAGGAAGGCCCATCACGGTCCCGTTTGCGCAAAATTAGGCAGCATTCGTGCACACTAAGTTTGGCGCAGCTTCTCGCCGTCGCACGCCGACTACGGGGGTAATTGGGCTCAGGCCCCGGGGGCCCACCCCACCCCCCCCCTCGTTAATAACTAACGAGTCAATCACCGAAGTGCGCGAAATTCTCCCGCCGTTTGCAGAAGATTTCGCCGATTCATGCAACGAAATACCCACATAAATGCTGCACTCTTCGTGCATTTTCCGCACATAAATGAAGGGTTTGCAAATGAATGCACCATGCATGGTGATATCCACAAATTAACCCGAGATTTACACTTGCTTCCACAGATCGAGTAGGAGCAAAGTCTCTTTCAGTTGGTGACCCTGTAGGGAGTTGGACAGCAGTTCGGGTCGGTCAACGGTGAAGGGTTAATGGACAACGGGAGTTCGTGGTCGGCTTGCCGATAGCGAAGACCCGGAAGAAATTGAAACATCATCGCTTTCCGGCAAGACTGCAAAGCCTGACTGAACTTGAAGATTCATCCGCGGCGCAAGCCGAGGATGCAAAGTTCGAGAACAAACGGGATTCATCATCGACCCAGCCGTAGATGCGAATCGGGGCAACCCGAGGAAACATAGACGGCCACGCTGAAGAACAGAGAACCGGGGCGAACCGGGGATTTGTTCCTCGGCACCGCCGAAGGACCGAAGCGCCAGGGCGAACTGGGGCTAGGACCGTCGGAGGAGTCAGAGACCAAAGAAGATTCGGGGTGACCCGGAAATTCTCTCTGGCGAAACCGGAGGGTGAACGAACCGGGGCAACTCGGGAGGGTTCATCAGCTGGTGCCGGAAGATGCAGTACCGGGGAGACCCGGGCACTGGTCGTCGGCGATACCGAAGTGCCGCTGTACGGGGCAACCCGGAAACGGCTTCTCGGCACCGCCGAAGCATTCAATCCTTGGGTCGCCTCGAGGGTTGATCGCCGGTAAAAGCCGGAAGGTGCGGGACGCGGGGAAACCCGAGGCCTGCATCGCAGGCACCGCGAATCGCGCGGGGAACCGGGGCAACCTGGAACTTCACGCACCAGCGATGCCGAAGGATGCGAGATTCGAGTCGCCTCGAAAATCCATCGCCGGTCACAGCCCAAGGATCGCGCTTCGGGGTAACTCGAAACGGCGATCGCCGATGCAGCCCACGGATGCGGCGTACGGGGAAACCCGGAGACGCATTACAGGTTGAGCCGGAAGAAGCAGGAACTGGGGCAACCCAGCATCCCGCGTCACGAGGCTGAAGGGACGATGCTTGAACCGATGAGCTATCAGGACATCCGGAGAGCGCCAGAGGCCGCAAGGTCTCTGGCGTTTTCGATTCTGCGGCAAAAACTTTGACAGCCCTCCCCGCACGCCCCCAGCGATGAAACCCAGTTGCTGGGCAGGCTGGCCAGCCAAAGCGCAGGCAAACAGGATCCCGGAGCACGGCGGGAACCCACGCGCATCGGCGCGCCTTAGTGCATTGCGGCGCCGCCGCCCGCACCTTGCCCCGGCTTGTTCTTGCTGAGCAGAAACGCAATCAGAATCAGGCCCAGCGACATCCACGACAGCTCCATGTAGACGTCCTGGTAGCCTTGCGCCTGCGCTTGCAGATTGAGCTGGTTATAAATACTGGCGAGGGCCATGCTCTGGCTATTGGGTCCGCCAAAGGTGCCTTTGAAAAAGCCGGTGAGCGCCTGCGAGTGCTGCTGGAAGCCGCTGCTGGCTGAAGTCATCGTGCTCTGCAAATGCTGCTGGTGCCACATGGCGCGGCTGGTCACCTGGGCGTTGGTGAGGGCGATCAGGATACTGCCGCCAATGTTGCGCGCAAAATTGATCAGGCCCGCGACCTGGTTGCTTTGCTCCTTGGGCATGCCCACATAGGCGGCATTGGTGATGGAGATGAAACAGAAGGGCAGCGGCAGCATCTGGATCACGCGTAGCCACGAGGAGGCGGCAAAGGTCATGTCGAGATTGGTGACGGCGGCAGCGTAGCGGTAGGTGAAGAAGAACAGCGTGAAGCCCAGCACGGCGAGCCAGCGCGCGGCCACCTTCCCTGTTGCAAACCCCGCCAGGGGCATCACGAGGACCAGCGTGAAGCCTCCCGCGGTAAGAGCAAGTCCTGAGGTGGTGGCAGTCCATCCAAGCAGCTGCTGCATAAACTGCGGCTGCAGCACCGTGCTCGAGTTGAGCACGCCGCCTACCAGCATCATGAGCAGACAACAAATCGCAAAATTCTTATAGCGGAAAAGCTTGATGTTGATCAGCGGCGCCTTATGGTTCCACTCCCAGTAAAAGAGGCCCGCCATGCCGAGGACAAACATCACGCCGAAGAAGCAGATGAAGGGGGACGAAAACCAGTCGTTTTCCTCGCCCTTGTCGAGCATGATCTGCAGCCCGCCCATGGCAAGGGTCAGGAAGCTGAGACCCAGATAATCCATCTTGCGCAGCAACGAGCGGTCCGGCTTGATCCATGGCGGATCATCCACCATGCGCGTCACCAGGATGAAGGCCAGGATTCCGACCGGAATGTTAATGAAAAAGATCCAGCGCCAGGTGAAGTTGTCCGTAATCCAGCCGCCGAGCGTGGGCCCGATGGAGGGTGCCAGCACTGCGACAAGGCCGTAGAGCGCGAAGGCCTGTCCGCGTTTGTGGGGCTCGAATGAGTCAGCCATAATGGCCTGCGCCATGGGCTGCATGCCGCCGCCCCCCGCACCCTGAAGAATGCGGAAAACAAGCAGCAAGGGCAGCGACGGCGCTGCTCCGCAAAGGAAGCTCGAGATGGTGAAGATGGTAATGCAGGCGACGAAGAAGTTGCGGCGGCCCATCACGTTTGAGGCCCATCCGCCGAGAGGGAGCACGATGGCGTTGGCGACCAGGTAGCTGGTCAGCACCCAGGTTCCTTCGTCGGTGCTGGCGCCGAGCGAGCCGGCAATGTGCGGCAGGGCCACGTTGGCGATCGATGTGTCGAGCACCTCCATGAACGCGGCAAGCGCCACGGTCATCGCGATCAACCAGGGGTTCACGCGCGGCTTCCAGGCCGCCTGATCGACCGGAGTCGGGTTCGTGACGGTCACGGCGCGCGGTGACGCGGTGGCCGGTGTCAGGGATGTTGCGTCAGCCAAAAACGGCTCCTTTGTTCTGGCAACCCTAAGAGTGTTGGGTCAGGAAAAGATGTATCTTTTCCGGCTGCATCGAATCAACCGCCAGAAAGACAGTATTCAATAATTTCAACGGGTTTTGCCTACGAAGACTTAGATTCTAAATTGTGGTGTTGGGGTTCAGGGAAAAAGCGGATCGTCTTATGCAGCGATGGCGCCGGCCGAGGGCACGCGCCAGCCAATGAAGGCGATGGTGAGCGCGATGAGCTGCATGACAACGATGAACGCCACGCAGGCGGGCCATTTGCCAAGAGCCCAGAATGCTCCGGGAACGACACCCGCCGCAGTCCCGCCGAGATAGTAGAAGGTGATATAGATTCCCGCCGCGGTGACGCGCGCTCCGGCTGGAGCCGCGACGCGCAGGTGGCTCTGCGATGCGGTCTGGGCCACAAAGACGCCGCTTGAAAGCATGGCCAGGCCGAGGATGACGATGGGCAGCGACGATGCGAGCGTGAGCAACACCCCTGCGATGGAGCACGCGATGGCTCCGCCGATGCCTGCTCGCAGACCGACGCGCGTGATGAGATAGCCTCCGGCGGGTGTTACCACAAGTCCGACGAGATACACGAAAAACAGCGAGCTCAATGCGGTCGTCGAAAGATGAAATGGCGCGGCGCTGAGATAGAAAGTGATCCACGTGAAAACGCCGACAAGCGAAAAAAGCACGTTGAAGCCGACCGCGAAAGTTGCGATGAGGCGTCGGCTGCGAAAGAGTTCTTGCACCTGATACGGAAAAGAGGGAAGCGCATCGAGCCGGTGCTGCGGCTTGGTGCGATTGCGCCCATGCGGCAGCCATAGGGCGACGGCTCCCGCCCCGGCCAGCGCCAGGCCCCCGAGCGCAAGAAAGCTCACGCGCCAGCCGAACCGGTCGGCAAGAATACCGGCAGAGACGCGGCCAATGAACCCTCCAAGCGCGGTTCCGCTGACGTAGAAGCTGATGATGAGGGCGACCTTTTCCGCCGGCCATTCTTCACCGATGTAGGTCACAAGTACGGCAATCACGCCGGGCACGGCTATGCCTTGCAGAAAGCGCCAGAAGATCAGTTGCGCGAGCGAAGTGGATGTGGCAGCCAGCAGCGTGGGAATTGAAATCCCCAAAAGCGAACCCACGATCACACGCTTGCGCGGAAGCCGTTCAGTAAGTGCGCCAAAAACGGGTGCGGAGATGGCCACCCCAAGCGTCGCCGCGGAGACCGTCATCCCGACGCCGGTCTTGGAGGCGTGGAATATGTGCGCCAGCATCGGCAGCAGAGGCTGCGTGCAGTAGAGCTCGAGAAAGGCGCAGACGCCGCACAAGGCCACCGCAGCAGCGGCTCGCGCTCCGGGCGCAGTGCGTATCTGAGCTTGTGAGTGCAAGTCACAGGATACCGGACGGCCGGTTGTGAACCTCGCCCTGTGTCTCTCCTCACAGCGAAAACGGGGTAACAAGCCTAATCTGCGCGCCAGAAATCCTCTGCCGCGGCCCGCAATACACCGGCACCCATCCATCAGAACAGCATCGCCGGCTTCAGGATTGGTTGGAAGGTGCGAATAAGAGGGCATCCGGCCGCACGCCGCCTGCCTCGAATCGAGGTCCATGAACATGGCGCAGCATCAGCGCAAAATGGTGATTATCGGCGGCGGCATCGCCGGTCTCTGCACGGCAGTGTACGCACAGAAATGCGGCTACAACGCCGAGGTTCTCGAGATGCACAGCATGCCCGGCGGTCTTGCCATGAGCTGGAACCGGGGCCAATACACGTTCGAAACCTGTTTGCACTGGCTGCTTGGATCGAAGTCCGGCGGGGAGATGAACGCGCAGTGGCTCGAAGTTGTGGACTTGGGCGGGTTGCAGATTGTCGATCCCGTCGAGTTCACGCGGATTGAAACCGAGAGTGGCGATTGCCTGCACATCTATGCAGACGTCGACCGCCTCGAAGCGGAGCTTCTGCGGCGTGCCCCGCAGGACAAGGCGCAGATTCTGCGCTTCACCAATGCGGTTCGCCGCCTCGGCAACTTCCGCATGCCCGATCCTGGCTGCGGATTGTTTGAAAACGGAGGCGCGCTGCTGCACGATGCCACCTGCCTGCCCCTCATGCACAAGCTCTCGAACATCAGTGGCAGGGATTACGGCGAGCTGTTTTCCGATCCGCTGATCCGCACGTTCTTTGGCGGCGGCGCAATGGGCAACCTCGCCGCGATTGCGCTCGTGTTCTCGCTGGCCTGGAGGAATACAGGAAACGCTGGCTATGCCGTCGGGGGCGCTCAGTCAATCATCCGCGGAATCGCCAAAAAACTTGCCGACCTGGGCGGCCGGATCCGTTGCGGCGCCAAAGTTGGGCGCATCCTGGTCGAGCAAAACAAAGCCGTAGGCGTCGAGCTGGTAACCGGCGAATCCATCGATGCGGACTGGGTCGTTTCTGCAGCCGACGGCTACACGACAATTCACAAGCTTCTTGGCGGCAAGTATCAGGACGCTGCGCTCGCGAAGTTCTACCAATCCAGCGCAACGTTCCCGTCCTATGCGCAAGTCTCGCTGGGCGTGGCCATGGATCTGCGGCAACAGCCCTCGCTCCTGACTCTGATGCTCGATGCCCCACTCAAGGTGGATGAAGGAACCTATCTCAATCAGGTCGGGATTCGCTTCTTCCACTTCGATCCAACTTTTGCACCTGCGGGCAAGACGGCCGTGACGTGCTTCCTGCCCACCTGCAACTTTGAGTTCTGGACCGAACTGCAAAAGAGAGATCCGCATCGTTATTGCGCGGAGAAGCGGCGTTTGTCGGAATCGGTGATCGGCATCCTCGAAAAAAGAGTGCCCCAGATACGCGAAGCGATCGAGGTGGTCGATGTGTCTACCCCGGCAACGGTGATTCGCTATACCGGCAACTGGAAGGGAAGTATGGAGGGGTGGTTGCTGGCGCCCGGTATGGGATTCAAGCCCCTGCGCAACACGCTGCCGGGGCTCGAGAACTTCATCATGGTGGGTCAGTGGGTGATGCCGGGAGGTGGACTGCCCTCCGGCTTGATGACGGCACGGTCTGCTCTGCGATCGATCTGCAAGCAGGACCGCGTGCCGTTTGCCACCCGGGAAGCGGCTCTCGAACCAGTTGGCGTTGCTTAGAACTGCAGCTTGGCGCCGAACTGAATCTGTCGCGAGGTGGTCGAGGTTGCCGTGATCACGCCCGCCGTTGGAGAAATACCCGACGTCGCCGAGGTGTAGACCACCTCATTCGGCGTTGAGAAATTTGTGTGGTTGAGAATGTTGAAGAATTCCGCCCGGAACTGCAATCCAAGCCGTTCGGTGATGTGCGCATTGCGCGTGGCAGAGAAATCAACTTCGGTCAGGCCCGGCCCTGTAAGCACATCGCGCGAAACATTGCCATACGTGCCGGTGGCCGGCGGTAGAAACGCGGCTGGATTAAAGTACTGGCCCGGCGTGTGCGGATACAGACTCCCCGTAAAGGCTGGATTCCAATTCGGCCGCACTGGGTTGCGCGTGTCGCCATTGCCGGTGGGGTTGTAGCCGAGCTGCGGCGTAAACGGAAATCCCGTCTGCACCGTGACGATTCCGCTGGCGGTCCATCCATCGACGATAAAGTTCACCGGACCGGATGCGTGATTCAGAAAGCGCCGGCTCTTCCCGAAGGGCAATTCATAGCTGCCGTTGATCGAGGCGGCATGGCGGACATCGGTCGCTGCCGGACCCCAATCGAGTTTCGGGTTCAGGGGGAATTCGACAAACGCCGGTGTGTTGCCGCTGACGCTGGTGTTCCACGCCGACCCGTCGTCGAGGTTCTTCGCGTACGTGTAATTGCCGCGGAACTGGAAGCCGTTTCCAAACGAGCGGCGCACATCGACGATCAGCGAGTTATAGACCCCTGTGCCCTGCGACACCCACGAGGTTGTGTTGGCGAGCGCAGGGTTCGCGTTGGTTGCGCCCGTAGGATAGAAGATCGTGCCGTTGGCCTCATAGGTCGGGACCGGCTCGTTCATGTCTTCTGAAAGGATCTGGTGATAGCTGTGCGAGCCCACGTAGCCCACAGTCAGCGATGTGCGCGGCGCAATCTGCTGCTCGACGCGCAGGCTCCAGGTGAGCACCGCCGGCGTATCGATGTCGGGCTGCACGTTGCTGGGCGAAACCTTGGTGCCTGCCGGCGGAGGCGTCCCCGGCGTGATCGTGAGCTTTGAAACCGCGATGTTCGAGATCGACTCAGCCGTGTTGAACGGGGCCGTCTGGTCCAGGCGGTAGTCGAGCGTGTCGAGCAGACCGTGGTAGAGCCCAACGCCGCCCCGCACCGCCGTCTTCCCGTTGCCCCACACGTCGAACGCAAATCCCGCACGCGGCTGGGGCAGAAACACTGCACGATTCTTCGTGAGGGCCGAACCTCCCACCACAGGATTGGTCTGCAAGACGCCGTTGACGATCGCATAGTTGGCCGCACGACTCTGCGCTTCGTTCCAGCCATTGGTCGATTCGGAGCGGAAACCTGCACGCACCTCGAGTCGCGGCGTCAGCTTGATGGTGTCTTCCACAAACCCTGCACCCTCCAGCGACCGCCAGCCCAGCTCCGTCGGCGAGGGAACCACCGTGAAGGTCTTCACGGTCCCCTGCAGAAACGTCTGCAACGTGCTGAACGATGCCTGTCCGTACTGATACTGCGCCAGAAGATCGTTGGACTGGATGCGCTGCAGCCACACGCCGGCCTCAATCTGATGCTTCTTGTGCGACCAGTAGACGTGGTCGTCCCACGTAAACAGGTTGCGCGTGGCGGAGTTGTTGCTGCCCACGTTCAAGCCGGCCTGCGAGATCGCCGAAGCGCCGTTCGACGCTGTGCTGCCGCTGATGACGATCACGCCGATGGGTTTGCCGGTGACCCACCCGGGAAGCGAAACCGGCGAATACCCGGTGAAGAAATAGCTGGCCCGCGAGTAGCCGACCCGCGCCGTGTTCAGCAGCGCCGGCGAAAATACATGCTGCTCCTGCACGCTCGCCACTTGCTCGCGCAGGCTCTCGTTCACATAGCTCAGAGGATTCGCAGAAGGTGTGTCGGCAGTACTGTCATCGACGGTGTACACCGCAAACAGCAGGTCCTTCCCGCTGAGATTATCGTCAAAGCGCGTGGTGCCGAAGTCTTCGCGAATTTTCTGCTTTGGATGGCTGAATGCCTCGGCGATGCCGCTCGGGTTTCCATTGCTCAGCAGCTCAGGCCCGTTCTGCACCGGCCACAGATCCAGCAGCGGGGCCACCGCCGCATTCACACCGACGAACTTCTCCACGCCGGCAGCGTTGGGCAAGTACCCCTGGCGCGCCTGGTTGTCGGGCACCAGCGTTACCGCGCTCAGGCCCCAGTTCTGGCGAAACCCTTCATAGTTCCCAAAGAGAAAAAGTTTGTTGGTGCGAATGGGACCGCCCAACGAGCCGCCGAACTGATTTCGCTGAAATTCAGGAATTGATCCCTGATCAAAATAATTGCGCGCATCGAGCACGCTGTTGCGAAGGAATTCGAATGCCGTACCATGCAGTTGATTGGTGCCCGAGGTGGTCACGATGCTCACCTGTGCGCCATCGCGCTTGCCGTAGGTTGCGCCGTAGGTATCCGAAACCACGTTGAACTCACGAACCGCATCGACGCCCAGCAACTGGCCACTGGTGCCCCCCGGCGTCACGTTGATCAGCGACGAGCCCGTGTACTCAATGCCGTTCAGCAGGAAGAGATTGTCCTGCGGCCGGTGTCCACTCACGGCAAACATATTGCCTACCGACGAATTGGATGTGCCGATGCCGCCGGAGCGCTCGTTGGTGTAATTCACGGTAGCAGGATTGAGCGTGAGTAACTCGTCATAGCTGCGGCCGTTCAACGGCAGTTCCTTCACCTGGCGCTCATCAATCAGCCCGGCGGTCTGCTGCGTCGTCGTATTCACCGTTTCTCCGGAATCGACAACCACCACTTGTTGCTGCACCTTCGCAACGCCGAGGACGAGGTTCAGCTGGAGACTCTGGCCCACTGCCATCTGGATGCCAGTCTGCTGCAGCGTCTCAAAACCATCGTGCGCCACTGAAACCGTGAAACCGCCCACAGGCACCGATGGGGCGAAGAAGCGTCCTTCGGAGTCTGTAGTCAACGTGCGGGTCGCTCCCGTCTCTATCTGGCGCACAAGTACGGTTGCGTCGGAGACGGCGGCGCCGCTCGAATCGTGCACCGTGCCGCCAAGGTTAGCGCCAACAACCTGCGCCTGGGCCACAAGGGCGCCTGCGAAGAGCAGAGTGGCGACGAAGCGAGAGAGTCTAAATCCAAGTGTCACGGGTTTCTCCTGAAGGGGACTGCGATGAACTGGTATCGGTGATCGGCGTCTGGTTTTTCCAGCGCTTGGCTCTTCTGGACTACGAACATGCGCAATCGGGGCTGAGGGGAAGTTGCATCGCGCAGGATGAGAGGGAAGTGGAGAAGCGGGTCAGCGGCTGCAACAACAGCCAATCCGCCGGGCGGCGGGGTTGGGTAGCGGCGCATTGGAAAGAATGAAATTCATTTGACCTTGATCGATTGGAAGGCGGACAAAACAAAAAACCGCGTCAGCAGAGCTGATGCGCGGTCGCGGGTGAAACGATGAAGCGTTGCTTAGCTCATCCACACGACCGGCGCAGCGCGCAACAAACCGCGGTCCGCATCGCTCTGGAGCCAAGACTCATGTATGTGACGCTAACAATGAATCGCTGGCAAGTCAACAGCTACCGCAGCGCAATTTGCTCGAAGCGCTTTTGATTCTGGAAGTTATCGCGGGGTCAATTGGGTCGAAGCGCATCGCACCCTGGCGGCTGCGTCGTACAGGAAACCCGGGCACGATACCCTAGAAGTACCCGATGGCTTCCCCATCTGCAAAACCTAACCGACGAGGTCTGGAGGCCTTCGCCTTTCGCGACTTCAGGCGCTACCAGATGGCGCGTGCCGGCGTGATTCTGGGCGCAGAAGCTCAAGCGGTTGCCGTGGCGTGGCAGGTTTACTCCATTACGCATAGCGCGCTCGATCTTGGCTACACGGGCCTCGCGCTCTTTCTTCCGGGATTGCTTTTTCTTCTGCCCGCCGGTCATATCGCCGATCGCTTCGATCGCCGCCACGTCATCCTCATCTGTTATGCGGTCCAGGTGCTTTGCACACTCGCTCTTGTCACCATTGCGCGCAACGGCGTGACGAATGTGCTCGCCATCTATGCAGTCCTCTTCGTGGTCGGAACGTGTCGCGCCTTCTCCGGCCCGGCGAGCTCCGCGCTCATTCCGCACCTAGTGCCGGAACAGCACTTTGTCAACGCGGTCACCTGGGGCGGCGCCATCTTTCAATTCGCCAACGTCACCGGACCAGCTCTTGGCGGGTTGCTCTTCACGCTTCCTCTCCTGCGCTGGATGCCCGGCACGCACCTCGACGGCGCCGGCATCGTCTATGTCTTTACCCTCGCAACACTCGTTTGGTTTCTGGTGCTGGTGGGCAGCCTGCATGTGCGGCCCGGGCGCATGGAGCACCGCGACATCTCACTGCAGGTAATCCTGGCCGGCTTCAAGTATGTGGGTAGCATGCCGCTGCTGCTCGGCTCGTTTTCGCTGGATCTGTTTGTTGTGCTGCTGGGGGGCGCGGTTGCGCTCATGCCCATCTTCGCGCACGAGATTCTGCACACCGGCCCGCGCGGCCTGGGCCTCTTGCGCGCCGCGCCGGCCATTGGAGCGCTCACGATGTCGCTGGTCATGGCGCGCTTCCCCATCAGCCGCCACGCCGGCAAGCGCCTGTTTGTGTGTGTGGCCATCTTCGGAGCGGCGACAGTGATCTTCGGCCTCTCGCACAACCTGTGGCTTTCGCTGGCCGCGCTTGCCGTCAGCGGCGCAGCCGACACGATCAGCGTCATCATTCGCGGGTCGCTGTTGCAGTTGGCCACCCCGCCCGAGATGCGCGGCCGCGTCAGCGCCGTCAACTCGCTATTCATCGGAGCGTCGAATGAACTGGGCGAATTTGAAAGCGGCCTCACTGCGCACTGGCTGGGCGCAGTCCGCGCCACTGTGCTCGGCGGGCTCGGCTCGCTTGTGGTTGCGGGGATATGGACGGTGCTGTTTCCAGGACTGCGCAACGCCGATCAGTTAACGGCCGCGTCTCTGCGCCGCACACCGGCCGAACCGCAGCAGGCATCGGTCGAAAACTAACGCCGGGTGCCCCATCTCCACTTAGGCGGGAAAGCAACGAACCTACCCTGAACGGCGAGTCTTTATCGCTGCAGCAAATCGATCGGCTGCGTAAAATCCGTCACCCGCATGTGCTTCGCCAGCGTCGGGTGCTGCCTCTGCATCGCGAGAAACATCTCCCACGCCACACGGCGATAGCTGAAGTGCCCGGCGGGCGCCGACCGCAGCTCGCTGATGTACTGCGCTTCGGCAAAATCCATCTTGAATAAACAACGCACACGCGTAGCCAGCGGCAATAGATAAAGTGCCGACACGGCGGCTTCCGGCGCAGACCCTGCGGCAATCTGAAAGCTTGCCTTGTGCGCGGCTTCAGCAGCGGCTTGGTAATCCTCGAGAGCGCCGGCTTCGGCCAGCAGGTTCACATCCGCGCCCAGGTCGCCCACCATGGGCGTCTCATAGCCATGTGCGGCGGTGAAGCCTTGCTGGATCTGCACGCAGCGACGATGCCGATGCATGTCGCGGAAGCCGCCGATGTCCATCAGAATGTCGAACCGCAGCGCCGCACCGCAGTGGAACGCGCGCAGAGCTTCGTCGTGGCGTCCGCGATGGCGCAGCCCCAGCTCAATGACCTCGGTGATGCGGCTCTCCGGCAGCCCAGCCACCAGGTCGCGCACCTGCCGATAGGGATGGTCGCTCACCCAGTAGATCAGCGTCGCCGCCAACTCCACTTCCAGCGTCTCGGTGCGTTCCACCAGGTCAACCACGGGCGACGCCGCGGGGGAGACACCCTTGAGCATTTCTCGTGCTGCTTGTTTCAGCTCTTTCCGGGTTTCGAGCAAGTACGAATTCGGCTCTGCATACTTCACCAACGTAGGAGCGGTGCGCACCTCGCGCGTGAGCAAATTGGCGGCCTCGGCGGCCAGCTCGGGCGTGGACGCAAGCTTCTCCACAAACGCCGCGCCGGCCTGCGCGTTCACGTTCCACGCGGGCCCTGTTGCAGCGTCGCGGAGCCTGTTGCCCAGGTCGCGCACCTCGGCCATGGGGTGCGAGAGCAGGCGTGAAACCTGCGTTTCCAGTGTCCGGGCATTCACGATCTGCCCCAGGGAGGTGTTGGTCGCCAGAGGGAGCAGGTAGCGCGCTACGTCAAACGCCCGCGCCTTCAGGGTTCGCTCGTACGCATCGGGCTTCACGGCCTCGGGGCGGGTGACCCGGTGGCGCAAGGCCTCCTGCACCGCGGCCGTGGTCCGCTGATACACCGCAAACAGGTTCTGAACTGTTTCTGCGTAAAGCTGCGCCGACCCCGTATCTCCTCCAAAATCAGGAAAATACCAGCCCGATTTCATGAAGTTCTGATAGCGCGTCGAGCGTTCCTGCCCATCCCAGCGCTGCTCGTCCACCAGCACAATGGCGGCCAGCAGGCTCAGCCTTTCCACCGCGAAGGCGATGTGTGCCAGGTCGGCAATCGATCGGTGGCCGTATTGAAAATAAAACGTGTTGAGAAACTGCTCGGCACGCTGCGCGCTGATCTCGGTCAGCGATTCGCGCATCGAGAGAGCGGAGCGGGAATACTTGGCCATCGCATAGGCCAGCACTTCAGGATCGGCGCCATGAACGGCAAAGACTTCGGTTTGGTTGCGGGCGCCGGCGGGCGAAAAAGATTCACTGGACATTCGGGGGTCTCGCGACCAGAATACGGCATTAGGCGGATCCCAGGCAGGGCGCGTCGGGGTAAAGACGGACATGTCTGTTGGGGAGGGGCCCGCTTGACGTTCTGCTCCGTGCGAATCAAACTGGAATGCCCCGGCAGGCGCGGGTGCGTCTTGCATCCCAGACCGCCGGGACGGCGTCCAATAGCCAGGAGCAACGGGCATGGAGATCAAGGTGCGCACGTCGCAGCGGCCTCGGCCATTGCCGCCCGGACGCTGGGCAATGACCCAGCGCTGGAACGACCTCCTCTTCGCCCATTGGCGAGTCCAGCCCTCCCAATTGGCCGCATTGCTGCCCCAGGGGCTCCATTTGGATACCTTTGATGGGTCAGCGTGGCTGGGCGTGGTGCCGTTCTGGATGGACCGCATCAAGGTCCGCGGCGTTCCTTCAGTCCCCGGTGCGCGCAGTTTCCCCGAGCTCAACCTCCGAACCTATGTGCGCGACCATCGCACCGGGACTCCCGGCGTCTATTTCTTTTCCCTGGATGCCTCCAACCTGCTGGCGGTCATGGTGGCACGCAGTTTTTATCACCTGCCGTATTACTGGGCTGAGATGCGTATCGAATCGCAATCGGAACGGGAGTTCACGTTTTACAGCCGGCGCCGTCTCACCAACAAACCAGTGATCTTCAAGGCGCGGTACCGCGGCCTCGGCCCGACGCGTAAGCTCGCCGAGATGCGCAGTGGCACCCTGGAATACTTCCTGACTGAACGCTATTGCCTGTTCTCGCAGAACCCCACGGGCGAACTGGTGCGCGCCAATATCCACCACGTTTCGTGGCCGCTCGAGGATGCCGCGGCCGATATCGAGCAGAACGATCTGCCGGCCTCCCTTGGGATTGAGCTGCAGCACCAGGCGCCGGTGCTGCATTATTCCCGCCGCCTGGCCGTCTACGTTTGGCCGCTGGAACTGGCCGTCCCCGCGCGCCGTCGCGAGCGTGTTCCCGCGCAAGTCATGCCCTCGGCCTAAGAGGCATCGCGGTGCAGAGTCGTTTCGGCCGATCCAACGCAGTACCCCCGATCCCCGTTCCTGCTCGACGCGGGCCGCGGTCCCTATAATGACCTTCGGAACAGTACGGCGCGTCTTCGCTCCGCCGTGCAGACGAAAGAAGGTTCGATGGCGGATTTGCAGGGCAGGATTGCGCTGGTCACTGGAGCCAGCCAGGGGATTGGACGCGCATGCGCGATCGAATTAGCCAAGACCGGGGCGACGGTGGCATTGGCGGCGCGCAACGAAGCGAAACTCGCCGCAGTGGCGGCGGAGATTACCGCGGCAGGCGGCCAGGCAGCAGCCTTTGCCCTGGACGTGGCCAGCGAAGAATCCATCAAGAACGGCGCGAAAGCAATTCTCGACCGCTACGGCAAGGTCGAAATCCTGGTGAACAACGCCGGCATCACGCGCGACGGCTTGATGATGCGCATGAAACGTGCTGACTGGGACGATGTGCTGGGCACCAACCTTACCGGCGCATTTCTGCTGACGCAGGCATTGCTGCCGGCCATGCTCCGCAATCGGTGGGGACGAATCGTCAACATCACCAGCGTGGTGGGGCGCACCGGCCAGGCTGGCCAGGTCAACTACGGCGCCTCAAAAGCTGGACTCATCGGCTTTACGCGTTCGCTGGCGCGCGAGGTTGCCTCGCGCAATGTGACCGTGAACGCCGTTGCGCCGGGCTACATTGAAACGCCGATGACGGCCGTGCTCGATGAGAAGCAGCGCGCGGTCATGATGGTGCAGATTCCCCTTGGCCGCGCCGGCACCGATACTGAGATCGCGCAGTCGGTCGCATTCCTCGCGTCCGATGCGGCTGCTTACATCACCGGTCACGTGCTCGACGTGAACGGCGGCATGTTCATGGGGGGATAATCCGGCATTTCGTGACGTCTGAACCCGCCTGATCCTGATCCCTGAAACCTGGTCAGATCCCGAGCCGCTCCTTCACACTGCGCACTCGATCGCGCGCCACTGTGAGCTGCGTATGTGGCGAGTCCTTCAGCGTCAGCACCACTTTGCCGGCGAACCACGAATTCACTTCGTGTACCCAGTCGACATTTACCAGGGCGCCGCGATGGATGCGCAGAAACTTTGCCGGGTCGAGCCTGCGCTCAAGGTCGGCAATCGTCTGATCCACGCAATGGCTGCGCCCGTTGACGACCGCGTAAGTCAGCTTGTCCTGCGCGATGAAGTGGGTCACGTCGTCGAGCGGCAGAAACGAAATCCGCTCTCCAACGCGAGACGCGATGCGATTTGGATACCCGATCTTCCCCTTCTGTAACGACACCGCCAACTCGCGCAGCATCGCCGGAAGCTCAGCGCTTTGCTGCCATTGCGGTTTGATCGGCGGCCGCAGCTTTCCCAGCTTCCCAAGCGCTCGCTGTAACTGCTCGGTCTCGATTGGCTTCAGCAGATAGTCGATGGTGTTGACTTCAAACGCGCGCAGCGCATGCTGGTCGTACGCCGTGGTGAAGATCACGAAGGGTTGCCGGTCAAGTCGCGACAAGAGGTCGAAGCCGTTCATCCCGGGCATCTGGATGTCGAGGAACAGAACGTCGATCGCTGCTCCCGCCGCGCTGTTGAGAAACTCCACGGCACGCGTGGGATCTGTTGCCGTCGCCGCAACCTCGATCGCGGGAAAATCGGCCAGCAAGCGCTGCAGCCGTTCTGTAGCCAGCGGCTCATCGTCCATAAGGTAGGCGCGCATCTTCTCCACGGCCACTACACCTCCGCGGGGAACGAGATTCGTGCAACGGTCTTCCCGTTTTCCCGTGTCACGTCTAACTGACCCTGGTCATTGAACAAAAGCTGGAGCCGTGCGGAGAGATTCCCGAGGCCGTGCTCCGGCGAGATAGACGCCAGAGAAAATCCCGGACCGTCGTCGACAACTTCGAGGTGAACGCGTCCATTCACTGTCGATGCGGAAACTTCGATGCCTGCTCCTTCAATGCGCTGCGCCGCAACGTGCTTCACGCTGTTCTCGACAAGAGACTGCAGCGCCAGTGGAGGCACCCTGACTCCACCAAGCGACTCCGGCACTGTGATCTGATAGCGCAGTCGCGGACCAAAGCGCGTCGACTCGATCTCCAGATAATCGCGCACCACCTTGATCTCCTGCGACAAGGGGACAAGACTGCTGTGGTTCGCATTCAAAGAGAAGCGCAGAAGCGATGCCAGTTTGCCTACCGTATCCTCGGCGCGTTTCGGATCGGAAGGAATCAAGGCGGCAATGGAATTGAGAGTGTTGAACAGGAAGTGCGGGTGGATCCGCGACTCGAGCGACGAAAGGCGGGCTTCAACCAGCAGCTTGTTTGCTCGTTCGTGTTCCATCTGCTGGGTGCGCAGCGCGAGGGTCGCCGATTGAAGTTTGTGCCGCATGGTCTCAAACGATGAAATGCTGAGCCCGAAGATCAGAGCAACCAGGGTCGCAATCGGGTAAGACCCCGAGAACTCCGCCCAATACAAACGACGAGGCACAAGCCCGACAACCTGAAAGACCAGTCCACCGGCAAGGGTGCCCAAGGTGGCCATCGCGAGAAGTGCCGACACGTTCATCAGCACGATGAGGCGAGGAAAGCGCCCCGTAAATCGATACCCAATCCAATTCAGCACAAACGAGCACGGGATGCCGATCAGAGCGGAATAGGTGAGCGCCGCGAAAAACTTGCGGCCCACGTCCGTGAGTCGCGTATGTTCAAAAACGACAAAGAGAATGACGACCAGGACGGCGAGCGCCGGCACAAACCAGATGCCCTTCAGAAAAGACTTTGTCCAGCGGAAAAACCCTTCCGGGGTTTCGCGCGAAGCGTCTGGCGGGCCGTTCGGGACTCGGATCATAGCTGGAATCGCACTCCGAGCGAAGTCGCGGTTGAATAAGGCGCCGCGCCATAGACCGTTGTCTTGTCTCCGCGCGGAACCTCAAGGTGCACATACGACGAAAAATGATTCCCGAACCAGCGATTCACGTCGACCACGAACGCCGAACTGCGATCGTTGAGATTCGCAACCACCGAGCCCGAGACGTCCCATTCTTTCCATCCCGGACGCTCGCGCAAACGGCTCTTGCCCACGTTGAAGAAGGCGTAGTGCTGCCGGCCCGCGAGAGGAGAAAGAGACATGCCGCGATAATATCCCGTGTTGGGTTGTGTCTCGTATTCGCCGATGAGCGTAACGCCGGAGCGCGTGACGTACTTCGCGCCCAGCAAGGCTGCGGCCTGTTCGCGCCACATGCCTTCTCCATGGATCTCCCAGGCCTGCCCCACAACGCGCGTAAACGTGAGCCCCCCGAACGAATCGGAACCGCGATCGTGCCCCGCAATCAGTGAAGTGTCGAATCCGTGCACCAGAACGTTATACCGGAACGCGGTTGTATCGTGCAGGTCGACGTTGGCCGGCGCGAGTGCCGCGCTTGACCACGCCACCGTGAAGGCGTGCGGGCCACGGACGTAGTCCGCCTTCACCATGTCGCGCCCCTGGTTCAGACTCAACCGATCTCCCGGATCGGTCGCATTACGCGGCGGATCCAAAACTCCTGCCACAGTGAACGCATACCCAGTGCCCCACCGCACCATCTTGCGACCGGCCGTGAAATCGAAGTCACCGGCAGAAACGCCGGCGTACAACTCCTTCACTCGCACCTGCGATGCGTTGTCGGTGTAGGTGCGAGCAACGCCAACCAGGCTGCTTGAAAACGTGAATCGCTGGCGATAGCGGAGACCAAACGACGGCTCAACCAGCACTTGGTTCAGCACCGTTGGCAGCGGCTCACGCAGGTCGCTGTAGAACGTCGCGTCATCGATCGCCGAGACGGAATACCGCGTCGTGAGCGTGCTCTCTTTGGCCGGTGTGTCTTGCCCTGCTGCGCCGCATGCACTGGCAACGGTGGTCGCAAGCATCAGTCCTGCCAGCATCAGCCTTTGGTGCCTCATGATCAGAACCTGTCTGCGCGGCCTTGGTAAAAGAGCTTGTCCGGAAGGCTGCGTTGCGTCGCGTCTGAGTATTCGAGAACGCTGTGGGAGTTATGCCGGATCTCGTCGAACAGCGTGAGTTTGTGCAGCAGCAGCTTGCCGCCAAAGTTCTCGTACTCATCGAATGAGGCTGATTTCACGTGCTTGCCCGAGGTCAGATAAAACTCCGCACGCACTGGGCGCGCGTCTTCAGTGCGCAGCCAATAGAGAATCCGCTGATAGGTGGCGCCTTTGCGCTTCGCGGTCAGCTCGAGCACGTTGCAATCCACCGCGCCGACTTTCTCATTGCGCAGATACACAGGCGCATAGTCGATTGCATAGTTTGTCCGCGCCACGTCCCCATTGGAGGCGTCGCCGGTGAGCCGCTCCAGTGGCGTGATGCGGACCGGGCGGCTGGTGTCGGGTAGATACACCCACATGTCGTCGCCCACCATGAGCAAGTGGCGGCCCTTCTCGCGCGGGCTCATGAACTCGACGTAGGTCTTGTCTGAACCCTTCTGCGAGACCTCGTAAAGATGCTCCTCGTCGGACTTGCCCGCTTCATAGTCCGTGATCTTCACGTGGACAACGTAAGCGGGCCACCCATTGCGATACAGGTCGGACCGCTTGAGCAGCGCTTCCGCGTCGGGTGCCGGCGCCGCATGGCAGACAACGGCGCAGGTGATGAGAAATCCCAGCAGAAAGAGCAGAAGAAACGAACGAAGGATGCAATTGACTCTAGACATGGGCGAGCGCCTCCGCAATTTGCAGCCGCGATGCGCGAATCGCAGGCAGGATCGATGCAAGCGCGAGCGAAACAACCACCAGCACAGAAGAGCCGACCATCAACGCGGGCACATGAAGCACACGGAAGGCCATAGGTACATCCGTTCCGGGAGGCGGCGGCAGGTGGATTCCCGATGCGTTGAGGGCCACCCCCAGCAGATTGCCGCCGATCACGCCCACCACGGCCCCGAACAGGCCGGTCAGCGTTGCCTCCGCCATAAATAACGCCACTATCCATGCACGCGGCGTGCCCATGGCCAGCATCGTTCCGATCTCGCGGGTTCGTTCGAACATGGCCATCAACAGCGTGTTCACACTCGACATCAGCACCATGAAGAACACGATGATGCCGAGAAAGAGGAAGATGCCGCTGAACAGTGTCTTCACCTGGTTGTAGTAGGCGGCGAGGTCGATCCATTTGCGGATCGCCATCGGTTGCGAGGGGCCGTTCAACCTGGGAAGTAGCCAGGCCGCCACCTTGTCCGTATTTTCCGTTTCATCCAGACCGACCACCAGGTTAGTGACGCGATCGGTTTGCAGCAGCCGCTGCGCTGAGGGAAGCGTGATCCTCAGGTAGCGATCGTCCAGATCTTTGAAGCCTGTGTTGACAATGCCGGCGATTTGCACGTCGATGCCATTCAGCGCGCCGTCGGCCGTTACCGCGAGAATCGTCAACCCGTCGCCGACCTTCACGCTCATCGAGCGCGCCACGCCGGTGCCGATGAGCGCCTCAACTTCGCCGTTGGGATTGGCGCTCAAGTCCCGCCCCGACGTCAGGCGCGGGCTGAAGCCCATCGACTGCTCTACATCGGGCTCGACCGCGCTGCCCATGAAGACAGACGACTTCACGCCGTTCGAGAGCATGCCGTAAAACTCAATCCGTGGCGCTACTCCCCGCACGTGATCGCCCGAGCGTACCGAGGCTGCCACCTTCCGCCAATCACTGATGCCCGTGTCCAGTACGTGGACCTCATCGCGTTGAAAGTGCTCGGCGGTAAAAATCTGGATGTGCCCGAGTCCGGTGCGGATGGTGCTTTCGCGCAGGCCACGAAACATGAAGGCGAAGAATCCGCCCACCATCAGCAGGCCGGCGACACCGCCGCCGACCATTAAGAGCGTCATCACCGTGCGGCGGCGATTGCGAAAAACGTTACGAAACGCGAGCAGCAAGAACTTGCCCATGGCTATCTCCTTCGGCGTGACTGTCGGATACCACACGCCCGTCCGTCAGGCTGACAATGCGCGGGGTGTGTTCCAGCAGGCGCTGGTCGTGGGTTGAAAAAATAAACGTGAGGCCAAGGCGGCCGTTCAGATCGCGCATCAACTCAATCAACTGCGTCGCATTCCGCGTGTCCAGATTTGCCGTCGGTTCATCGGCCAATACCAGCGCAGGCCGGCCGACAATTGCCCGCGCTACCGCGACCCGCTGGCGCTCCCCGCCCGAGAGCAGATCGGGTCGGTGTTGCGCACGCGATGCAAGGCCGACGCTCTCCAGCGCTTCGGCTACTCGTGCACGCCGTTCGCTCGCGCTCAGCCCTTGCACAAGTAGAGGAAACTCCACGTTTTCCGCCGCCGTGAAGACGGGAATCAGATTGAACGTCTGAAACACGAATCCGATCTTCTCGCGGCGCAGCTGCGTGGTGCGGGCCGGGCTCAAGGTGCCTGTATCGACGCCGTCGATCAGAATCCGTCCGGATGTGGGTTTGTCGATGCAGCCAATCAGGTTCAGCAGGGTCGATTTGCCGCTGCCGCTTGGCCCGGCAATCGCCAGAAACTCGCCGGTAGCAACCGAAAGGCTGGTGTGGTCCAGCGCCGTCACTGCGTTGTGGTCCAGGGGAAACCTGCGCGTAACTTCTTCGACACGAACGAGGGCGTCGGATGTATTCATCGGAGCCGATTCCTTTCAGTTCTTCTTGCTCAACTGGAAGGTAGAACGGACCGGGAAAAAACGCGCGGGGTTTCAGACGAGGGGTAGCGCGGGTGGATGAAAGGCTGGTCTCAGACGGCGAACCGGAAGAGTAGAGCAGGCAGAAGGCGTAGGACACCGCGATAAGAGAGCCGAGAAAACTTCGGCAGTGAAATCCAGGTTAGTGCGCCTACTGCGGAGGTCCGGTTGCCGGGCCAGGTTGCTGGAGAGGACCATTCCCCTGACCCCGCGGGCCATTCGGTGGGGGCCCCATCACCACAACCGTAGTTGCTACAAAGCCACCATCCTTGGCCGCGCCTTCCACGCGCACCATGTCGCCCACCTGCACATCGCCTAGAGTGATGGGATCGCGCCGCTTGCGGAAAGTGGTACCTTCATCGGCGACAAAGCTGCGCGTCTCGTTTTTTGGACCGCCCTGGAGCGTGACCTTCGCTTCGTCGATTGCGGTTACGCGGCCCGCCAGCCAGGTTTTGCCATAGCTGGCCTCCATCGCGCGCATCTCTTTGGCGCGCTCCGGATCGATGAGCATGATGAACACTGCGCCCACCGTCTTTGCTGTGGAGTCTGCCTCCCCGCTGGCCGCGATGACGTCACCGATCTTGATTTCTCCAGGCTTAATGGTCTGCGGAGGGGTCCTCTCGGCTCCTTCGCCGGCCCCGTCTCCCTGGCCGCGCCGCGGGGCTCCGGCAGGCTGCTTGAGGATGCGCGTATTCACGCTGAAAAAGACGGTATAGATCTCTCCGAGCTCAGTCTTGACGGTGAAGTGATCCGCCGCCGTCTCGGTTACCGTACCAATCGTGCCGCGGCCCATGCCCATCATGCCGCCGCGACCGCCGCGCTCGCCCTGCTCGCGGCCTCCGGGACCTGGCTGCGGATCCTGCGCCTGGACAAGCCCGTACGAGGGAATGAGCGCGGCGGCAAGAAACAACAAGGAGATCAAACGAGCTTTCATCCATGCTCCCGTGGTCCGCGAGCGAGGCGAGCGGCACCCATGTAAGGGTAGACGAAGGCAATGCGTCCTAGGACGACGCCAGCGCAGAAGTTCTCCGCTGGCCCTGTGATTTGGTATCCGAAGGCACCGCTCACACGAGAAGGACCGGAAAGCCTGCCCGCCGCGGCTATTGCGCCTTCTGCTCGGCGATCAGCTGATCGTAGGCCGCCATCCCGCGAAGCCCGGCAAATTCCTGGTCGGCCGCAATCTTCTTGGCGTTCGTGAATCCTTCGTTGAGGGCCTGGCGCAGGTATTCGATGGCTCGATCGTTTTTGCCGGCGCGCACACAGCCCTTGGCCATGTAGTAGTTCATGGCGCCACGGTCCTGAATTGAAGCTGGATTCTCAATCCTCGGGCCGCTGGTGTGATCGAAGATCTGCGGATCGACGACGAGTGCCTGCTTATACACTTCCCAGCCCTTTTTGTATTGGTGCTGTGCCAGCAGATCGGTGCCGAGATTCTTGAGTACCAGGGCGGATTTGGCATCAACCTTGAGCGCCTTGTGATACATCTTGACCGCTTGCTTGTACTGCTTCATTGAGTCATAGACGGTGCCAAGGTTATTCAAAACATTGACGTTTTTCGGCTCCAGCCGAAGAGACTCCTGGTAACATCGCGTCGCGTCCTGCAGGTTGAACATCATCTGATAGGCAATTCCCATCTTGTTCCACACTTCCGCCGAGATTTGCGGGCTCTGCTTGTACGACCCGATGGCAGCCTGGTAACGACGATGCGCCATCAGGGAGTCGCCAACGGCTTCTGGAGTCGGTTGTGAAACAGAGGGAACGGATGATTCGAGCGTTGGACGGGCGGTGGCAAACTCAGAAGTCGAACTCTGAGCGGATCCCATCAGAGACGCGGCGAAGAAGGCTGTGCTAACGGCCGGCAGCCAGCGGCTTTTTGCGAAACTGCTCATATTCCCTCCTCAAGAAGGAAACGGGGGCGACAAATCTTGAGGATCGTCCGTGGGGAATTAGAGCACCTTTTTGAGTATTCCGCCACATGACAGAAGCGAGATTTGTGAAGCGGTCCCTGGGACGACCGAAACGGAAGGGTCGGCCTTGCTTGGTATCGCATTGGTACACTCGAAAAGCCGTGACGCGCGACACTCAATTGCACCGTGAGATGCGCAAAAGCCGCAGATGATTGCCGCGATGTGAAATTCCGGCATCGGACAAAGCTTTAGACTCATCGGAAGACGAGAGGAAACCTGTGAGAGCGCTTTCATCGCCAGCCACCAGCCCAGTACCAGGCATTGAGATTGCCGCGCGATTTGCGGCTACGCGCCAACGCACCCTCGCCATTGTCGCGCCCCTCACGCCCGAAGACATGATGGTGCAGTCGTCCCCGGATGCTTCCCCGGTCAAATGGCATCTGGCACACACGACCTGGTTTTTCGAGTCGTTTATCCTGCGCGACTTTGTTCCCGGCTATCTGGTGTTTAATCCTGACTTTGCGTGGCTTTTCAATAGTTATTACCAAAGTTTTGCCGCGTTTCCTGAAAAGCGCCTTCGAGCGTCGTTTTCGCGGCCGGCGCTCGACGAAATCCTGCGCTATCGCGCCCACGTGGATCAGGCGATGGAGCGGCTGCTTGCGGGCGATCCGCCTCCCGAAGTGTTGCAGCGTGCGGAACTCGGCGCGAACCATGAAGAGCAACACCAGGAGCTTTTGCTCACCGATATTCTGCACGCTTTTTTCACAAATCCGCTGCGGCCCGCTTATCTGGACGACCCGGCTCCACACGCGCCGTCTTCTCCTGCACGCCCTCTTCGTTTCACCGGATTTCCGGGCGGGCTTGTCGAGGCCGGCCACCAAGGCGACGGCTTCGCCTTCGACAACGAGTCGCCCCGTCATCGGGTCTGGCTCGATCCCTACTCGCTCGCCGACCGCCTCGTCACCTGCGGGGAGTACGCCGAATTCATGGCCGACGAAGGCTATAAACGCCCGGAGCTTTGGCTCTCAGCCGGCTGGGATGCCGTGCAGGAAAACGGCTGGCGATGTCCCCTCTACTGGTCCCAGGCCGACGACGCATGGACGATTTTCACCCTGCGCGGCGAGCGGACCCTCAGCGCCATGGCTTCGGCACCCGTCGGCCAGGTCAGCTTTTTCGAGGCGGATGCCTACGCGCGCTGGGCCGGCTTGCGCCTCCCCACTGAATTTGAATGGGAAGCCGCCGCCGAAGGCCATCCCATCGGAGGCAATCTCCTCGACTCCGGAAACCTCGTTCCAACGCCGGCCGCTTCTTCCCCCGCCACAAATCTCCTCCAAGATCAAGGCCCTGCGCAGCAGTGGGGAGATTGTTGGGAGTGGACGGCGAGCGCCTACCTTGGTTATCCGGGTTTTCAACCGCTGCCCGGTTCCCTCGGCGAATACAATGGAAAATTCATGAGCGGCCAAATGGTTTTGCGCGGCGGATCGTGCATTACGCCGGCCGCGCACATTCGGGCTTCCTATCGGAACTTTTTCTCACCGGAAACGCGCTGGCAATTCTCTGGAATTCGCCTCGCAAATTCGTAACCGTAGCAAGCTCTTTCGCATCCAAAAGCAGAACATGGCGATAACGACTCTTCCCCTGGCAGAAGCGCGCATCTCAGAACGGGTCGCCTTGGCGGTTCGCGATGGACTCGCGTCGACCCCCAAGCGGCTCCCTCCCTGGCTCTTCTATGACGAGGCGGGCTCGCGGCTCTTCGACCAGATCACCGAGCTTCCTGAGTACTATCTGACCCGTACCGAGCGCTCCATCTTTGCCGCCGACGCCGGCGCCATGATTGCCCGGGCGGCGGCTGGAAATCGGCTGCGGATCGCCGAGCTGGGCGCCGGCTCGGCCGACAAGACCCGCCTGTTGCTCGCCGCGGCAGTCCGGCGCCAGGGCCCCGTCATCTATGAGCCCGTGGATGTTTCGGCCACTGCCTTGGCCGACGCTCAGGAACGCCTCGAACAGGAGCTTCCCCAGGTGATGGTGGCTCCGCAGGTAATGGATTACACCGAATCGTTTGCCCTCGATTATCCAGCCGCAGACGAACGGCATCTGGTCTTGTACATCGGGTCAAGCATCGGCAACTTTGAACCGGAAGAAGCTGCGCAGGTGCTGCGACGAGTGCGTGCGGCGCTCAGACTGGGCGACGCTCTGCTGCTGGGCGTCGATCTCGTGAAGAGCCCCGATGCTTTACTCGCCGCCTATGACGACGCCCAGGGCGTGACTGCCGCATTCAACCGGAACATGCTGGTCCGGATCAATCGCGAGCTGGGTGCGGACTTCGAACCGACCGCCTTCACGCATCACGTCGTGTGGAACGCCTCGGCCTCGCGGATGGAAATGCATCTGATGAGTCAGCGGGCGCAAACCGTGCGCATCAACGCCCTCGACATGGAAGTCGACTTCCGCCGCAGCGAGTGCATCCACACCGAGAACAGCTACAAGTACCAGCCCGGTCAGGCCGAAGACCTGCTTGCACGAGCCGGCTTCACTCCCAACATGACCTGGAACGATCGCCGCGGCTGGTTCGCCGTCTGCCTCGCGCGCGCCGAATGAGCGCGCGCGAGTCCCTCCCTAGTCCCTGTTCTTCTCACTTCGGCTGCGCGATGCGTACCAGCAATACATCGTGGCCGGCAATCTCGAGCGGCACGTTCTGGGTCAGCTGAACGTCTTTGCCTGTCCACAGATCCTTCGCCTGCTGCGCGCCGTGCAAGCCGAGCTTTGCCAGGTCCAGATGGAAGGGGTGCGTCGAGTAGCGGTTATCGCCGGCATTCAACACCGCCACGGCCAGCGCGCCACCAGCCAGCGGCTTTGCCCACACCTCCACCTCGCCTTCGCTGGAAACACGCGAGGCCTGCTTGCCCAGCGAGTCCTGATCGAGCGCAATCACATCGCGGTTGGTCAGAATCGCCTTGATCTCGGGTTTCATGTTGATCAGATCGTTGCCGGCCAGCAGAGGAGCGGCCAGCATTGCCCACATCGAAAAGTGCGCGCGATTCTCATCCATCGAAAGCTTGCCGTTGCCCACCTCCAGCATGTCTGGATCGTTCCAGTGCCCCGGCCCCGCATACTTTTCGAGCCCTGCCTGCTGCTCCAGAATCGTGTACATGCGGTCCCAGTGCGGATCGATGTCTCCCGTTGTGCGCCACAGGTTGCCGCCCAGCGCGGGCGCCCACTCCCACACCGCATCCCACCCGTATTGGCAAAGTGAGAACACAATTGGCCGTCCCGTCGCCTCCAGCGCCTTGCCCATCTTCACGTAGGCCGCATGCATGATGCGCATCTGCGCCGCCTTGTCGTTGGGTGCCTGTTTCATCATGACGTCAGGGATGAAGCTGCACATGTCGTATTTCAGGTAATCGATGCCCCACTCCGCGTACATCTTCGCATCCTGCTCTTCGTGCCCCAGCGATGCCGCATACCCTCCGCAGGTCTTCGTCCCCGGCCCGGAATAAATGCCGATCTTCAGTCCTTTCGAGTGGACGTAATCCGCGAGCGCCTTCATGTCAGGGAATTTGGAGTTCGTGTGCAGCACCCCGCTGGCGTCGCGCTCACCCTCCCACGTGTCGTCGATGTTTACGTAGATGTAGCCGGCATCCTTCATCCCCGACGCCACAAGCTGATCGGCAGCAGCACGTACGCCCTTGTCGTCAACCTTCTCGGCAAAATAGTTCCAGCTGTTCCACCCCATCGGCGGCGTCTGCGCCACCTGCGGTGGGGCTGACCGCGCCTGCGGCGCAAAGGCGGCGAGACTCAAGACAAGCGCAACAAGCGGAAGCGAAACGGTAATGCGCATAGGGTGCACTCCTGAAAACGATTTCAATTGCAGGAGGAAGTCTAAGCCGGTACCGCCATTTCGGCAACCAGAGTTTCCATCGGCACGGAAATCGGCGCTTACTCGTCTTGGCGCAGCTGCAGGAGAGCGGGCAGCACGGAAATGGGTGCCCCATCCTTGCGCGCTTTTGCGCAAGGGTGGGAGAGCACGAATCCAAATTAACCGCAGCTATTCTTACAAGGGCGCATTTCAGACACGACCCCGACGCACCCGCGCGCACGGTCCACGCCGAAAGCAATCGGCGGCATGATCATTTACCAGCCCCACCGCCTGCATCCACGCATACACAATCGTCGGGCCCACAAACTTGAAGCCGCGCCGCTTCAGCTCTTTCGAAATCGTCTCAGACAGGGGCGTGCTCGCCGGCACCGGGCCTTTATTTTGTATCGGCTTCCCGTTCACAAACTGCCATGCAAAATCGGAGAACGCGAGCCCGCTCTGCTCCATATCGAGATACACCCGCGCGCCGCCAATCGTCGCCTCAATCTTGGCCCGGCTGCGAATGATGCCGGGATTCTCCAGCATCTTCGCGGTCTCCTTCTCGCCGAACCGCGCCACAACCTTGGGATCGAAATTGCGAAACGCCTTGCGAAACGCGCCACGCTTCCGCAGTACCGTGATCCAGGACAGCCCCGCCTGAAAGCCCTCCAGCATCAACGTCTCCCACAGCGCCCGGCCGTCGAACTCCGGCACACCCCACTCTTCGTCGTGATACGTCTGCATCAGCGGATCGCCCTCCGCCCAATGGCAGCGGCTTTTCGTTCTGGTCATTCAGCATGTCCTCCGGCACAGATGTTCAGATTCAAAGCAGCGATCAGTACGAAAATGGGTGCCCCAGGTCCCCGTGTTGGGAGCCGGAAAGCGGGAACCCTAATCCGGCCTTGAATCAAGCTTCAATCAAAAAAGAAACTCAATCCGCCACCGGCGCCGTCGCATACCGCGACACCGTGGCCATCAGCCTCTCGATACCTTCAATGGGCCCGATCCCTCCGCGCGCGCCGGTCGCCGTGCAGTTCAGCGCTGCGGCCGCGCATGCAAAATCCAGCTGTCGCGCCAGCGGCCAGCCCTGCAGCAGTCCGTAGATGAACCCCGCGTGGAATACATCGCCCGCCCCGGTCGTATCGGCCACGTTCACGCAATAGGCGGGCCGCAAATGGAACCGGCTGCCATCCCACGCCAGCACGCCTTCGTGCCCCAGTGTCGCCGCGGTCACTGCGCATCCGTACCGGTTTCTCATCTTCCGCAAGGCCTGCTCCAGGTTGCGCTCGCCGGTCAGACGTTCAGGGAAGTCTCTGCTTACAACCAGGTAGTCAACTCTTGCCGCAAGCTCCTCGACGCCGGCGTACGTCTCATCGAGATCGGCCACCACGGGAATGCCTGCGTCGTGTGCCCAGCATGCTGCCTGCGTCGCCGCCGCAGTCTCAAAACCATCCACCAGCAACGCCCGCGCCTTCTCAATCCATGCGCGATTCAGATCCTGCGGCCGCAGAAGAAGTTTTTCATCGCGGCGGCAAAGCACGGTCCGCTCTCCGCCCCCGTCCACCACAATCAACGACTGCGGGCTGGCCGCATCCGGAACGCTGATAATCTGCGCTTCGACCCCCGCCCGCGCAAACTCCTGGCGATGCAACCGGGCCGCGTCATCGTCGCCCAGCTTGCCCACGTAGCGGGTCGTCAGTCCCCACGTCTGGCAGGCAATCACCGCCGACGCAGTCTGGCCGCCCGGCAAAATCGAGGTGTGCGTATATTCAACTTTGGAACCGCGCTCAGGATACTGCGCAAGATGGATCAGGGTGTCTGTCGCGTTCAGCCCCACGCCCACCAGATCGACCAGCGACAGCTCGTTCATGCGATCCATTGTACGGTTGCCAGTGGATGGTTGCTAGGCGAAGCGAGTCCCCTTCCAGAGTCTCCACGCGCATGCCACGGCGGTCACGATCAGAACCACGCTCAGGATTGCCGTCCAGGTTCGGTTGATCGCGAGCGCGGGCACACCTGCCTGCAGCCCAAGGACGACGAAGACACCCACCGCGCACAAGAGAATGGCGTAGTCCCACCAGTCCCGGTGAAACTGCCCGTCGTTGCGCCCCACGCCGCTGAACGAGCTCAGGACGCGCCCGTACTCCAGATCGTAGCGATCGCATTCGCGCAGCAGCGCCTCCTGCGTTGAGGCATGCTCGCGCTCTGTTGCAATGGCTGTGCTCACGGCCAGCGCGCCCATGATCATGACGATCGAGCCCGTCACCACCAGCAGCCGATGGGCCGCGTCCGCGTGGGCCAGTTCACCAAACACCAGGGCGCCCCACGCCAGCCCCCACAGCTGGTTGGTGTTCGAGAGCGGAATGCCGCGCCCAATGCCGAGATACTTCGTTGCGTACTGCTGAAAGATGTCGCCGATTACCCAGACAAACCCGCCTAGAAACAGCCAGAAAAGCATGGGCCTTACCTGGGGTGAAAAGAAAACGGCCTCCGTGGCCTTGCGGTCCAGGGCGAAAGCCAGCGCCAGAACCGCGCCCAGCTCTCCAACCGTGAACACGGTGACAAACGAGAGCGGGTTCATGCCGCTGAGATACGCCTTGCGATAGGGAATGTACATCGTTCCCCATAGCAAGCTCGCGCCCGTCGCGGCAATCACCCCGGCCACCGCTCTGTCTGCATGCGGGCCGCTGCTTTCGATCGTGCTGAAGCCCAGCATCACCGCGGCGGCCACAATGGCCAGCGCACCCACTACGACCTTCGCCACGTTTCTGCCACTCGCGCCCTTCAACTCGCCAAACAGCACACGCCCCCAGAAGATGCCGATCAGGGAATTTGTGTTCCACAACGGAAACGCGATCGACAAGCCCACATCGCGAATTGCGAAGACGGTGAGGGTGTTAGCCACCGCCCACAACATGCCCGCGAGGATTGCGATCGGAATCAAATGCCTGTGCTCGGAGAGATCGGCAAACACTTGCCGCGTGCCTTTGAACAAGGTGGGCAGCGTCCACCGCGCCGTAAAAACCCCGGCCACCATGCACAGCGAAATGGCATACGGAGAAAGCCCCGTGTTCACAAGTTTTGTGGGAGCCTCCGCAGCGCCCAGCCACACACCCGCGCCCAGACCGCACAGAACTCCCAGCCCATGTGCTGTTTCGAAGGTTGCGGGTGGATGCGTCTTCGCGGCGTCGCTCATTCGGTCTTTCAATGCAAAGAAATGAGCAAGCCGAGCCCAATGCAGAACACGGCGAGGGGAATCAGAAAGTGGCTGTCAGTCAGGAGGGCACGCTTCATGGAGTCTCAGGTTGCGGCGATTCGACTTGCGCAACCATAAAGACCGGGCGGAGTTCATGTCAAGCAGGCGAGGCGTGCCGGGAACTTGTCGTGCGATGCAATCGTTCCGGGAAAATCTTTTCGATGCCGCAATCCGCACGACCATGGGTGCCCCGGGTCTGGATTTTCAGACCTGGGAAAGCAACGAACCTATCCCGACGTCTTTTGATGCCGAATCGTCTAGCCCGAGGTCCCCAGCGTCAGGACTTCGTCACTGGGGTGGTCGAGACCTGGGAAAACTGGATTCATCCCGCTCCTGGAAGCATCTTTGTGCGCCTACTTCAGCGAACTCATGTCGATCACGAAGCGATACTTCACATCCTGCTTCAGCATGCGCTCAAACGCTTCGTTGATCTTCTGGATCGGAATCACTTCGACGTCCGCGACGATGTTCTTTTCGCCGCAGTAGTCCAGCATCTGCTGCGTCTCCGGCATGCCGCCAATCATCGAGCCCGCAATCGAGGCGCGCTTCGTGATCAGGCTGAACACGCTCACCGTGGGAGGCTTCTCCGGCAGACCGACGAGCGTGATCGTCCCGTCCTGCTTCAGCAGGCTGAGATACGGCTCCAGATCGTGCGGAGCCGAGGCCGTGTCGAGAATGAAGTCGAATGAGCTCGCCTGCGCCTTCATCGCGTCTGGCATCGGTTGAGAGAACCACTTCGTTGGCGCCCAGCTTCAGCGCGTCTTCCTTCTTCTTGAGCGAGGTGGTCAGCTGCACCGACGTGCGCGCCGAAGGCATGCGCAAACTTCAAGCCCATGTGCCCGAGCCCGCCCAGGCCGACGATGCCCACCTTCTTGCCCGGGCCCTACCTTCCAGTGGCGCAGCGGCGAGTAGGTCGTGATGCCGGCGCAAAGCAGCGGCGCAACCGCGGCCAGATCCAGGTTCGCAGGCACGGTGTGCGCAAAGCGCTCGTCCACGACATAGTTGTTGGAGTAGCCGCCCATGGTGATCGACCCGTCGACGCGATCCTTGTTGGCATAGGTCAGCGTGGCGCCTTCATCGCAGAAATGCTCTTCGCCTTTGTTGCACGGAGCGACAGTGACGGCACGAGTCGACAATCACGCCGATGGCCGCGACTCGCCTGTCTTGAACTTCGTTCACCGTTCTTGCCGACAGCCGTCACCGGCCCGACAATCTCGTGGCCGGGGACCAGGGGATAGATTGACTGGCCCCATTCGTTGCGCGCCATGTGCAGGTCAGAGTGGCAGACCCCGCAGTAGAGAATGTCAACAACAATCTCGGTTGCGCCGGGCTCGCGGCGGGTGAAACCAAATGGTGCAAGCGGCGACTGTGCGTCGGACGCGGCGTAACCTTTCGATGCGGGCATGAGAACAAATCCTTTCGATGAGAAGAATAAATCAGCGGTGTGGAGAGACGACAGATTGGAGCGCGCTCGAATCCGCAGATTTCTTGTGATTTCCCTGCTTCGCTCGGTCAGAGTCGGCGCGCCGACGCGACACGGGCAATTCCCTGCAGGTCCGGCGTGAATTCAAGGTCTTCGAATCCAGCCGAGCGAAGCAGACTGCCGACTGCCTCCGCCTGTCCATACCCGATCTCAAGAACAACATGTCCGCCGACAGAGAGTCCCGCATACGCCGCGGGCATCAGCCTTCGATAGACGTCCAGCCCATCGTCCCCCGCAAACAACGCAAGCGCCGGCTCGTAATCGCGGACCTCGACGGAGAGCGACGCACGGTCAGCAGCGGGAACATAGGGCGGATTCGACACCACTAGGTCGAACCGTTCTCCAGCGACCGGTTCCAGCAGATTGCCTTGAAGAAAATGAATGGGCTCGGCAATGAGGTTGCGTTCGGCGTTCTCTCGCGCAACCGCCAATGCCGCCTCCGACAAATCCACCCCCGTGATGTGGGCCTTAGGCAGATGATGGGCGAGCGCAACGGCAATCGCCCCCGAACCCGTTCCCACGTCCACGATGCGAGGCATCGCAAATGAACCTGCCAGTGCAATCGCTTTCTCGACCAGATGTTCGGTCTCTGGCCGCGGAATCAACACATCGGGCGTGACCCGAAACGGCAGCCCATAAAATTCGCACTCGCCCAGGATGTACTGGATGGGCTCGCCCTTGGCGCGGCGATCTACCAGCGCCGCGTAGCCCGCCGCCCTGCAGCCTCCAAACTCATCGCTGGAATGGCTAAGAAGCCAGGCGCGATCCTTGCCGACATGATGCAGCAGAAGCAACTCCGCATCGCGGCGCGCCTTCTCTGCATGAGGCCCCGTGCTCAACTGCGCCGTGCCGTGCTCCAGCCAGCTTCGCGCAGCGTCATCAGGCCGCCTGGCTGTCTGCCTTCAACTGCTCTGCCTGGTAGTGCGCCATCAGCGCGTCCACAATCGGCTGCAGCCGTCCTTCCATCACCAGGTCGAGCTGATGCAGCGTCAAGCCGATGCGATGATCGGTGAGCCGATTCTGCGGAAAGTTGTAGGTGCGAATCTTCTCGCTGCGGTCACCGCTGCCCACCTGCTGCTTGCGTGCCTGGGCCAGCTCGGCATTCTGCTTCTCCATCTCCTGTTCGTACAGCCGCGAGCGCAGCACCCGCATTCCCTTTTCGCGATTCTTGATCTGCGACTTCTCGTCCTGGCAGCTGACCACGGTATTCGTAGGAATGTGCGTAATCCGCACCGCGGAGTACGTCGTATTCACCGACTGTCCCCCCGGTCCCGACGAGCAGAACGTATCGATGCGGATGTCCTTGGCCTCGATCTTGACGTCCACTTCTTCCGCTTCGGGAAGCACTGCCACCGTGATTGCCGACGTGTGCACACGCCCTTGCGTCTCCGTTGCCGGCACGCGCTGCACCCGGTGCACGCCGCTCTCCCACTTCATCTGCGAGTAAACGCGGGCCCCTTCGATAATCGCGATTACTTCCTTGTATCCGCCCACGCCCGACTCCGACAGCGACAGCACCTCTACCTTCCAGCGATGCTGCTCAGCGAAGCGCGTGTACATGCGGAAAACTTCCGCAGCAAACAAGCGAGGCCTCGTCGCCGCCCGTGCCGGCACGAATTTCGAGGATCACGTTCTTCTCGTCGTTCGGATCCTTGGGCAGAAGCAGTAGCCGCAGTTCTTCTTCAATGGCTGCCGCGCGCGGCTCCAGCGCAGCAATCTCTTCCGCGGCCATGGCGCGCATCTCGGCGTCGGTCTCAGTCAACATGGCACGCGCTTCGGCAAGACCCTGCCGCACTTGCTTCAGCTCGCGAAACTTCTCTACCGGCGTCTCGATCTCCCGCGCGGCCTTCGCGGTCTTCGTGTAACGTTCGTGGTCGCTCGTTACCTCGGGAAGCGCGAGCTGCGACTGCAACTCGTCATAGCGATGTTCCATTTGTTCCAGACGATCGATCATTTCAGGCTCCACTTTGCTCACGCGCGCAACCCGGCGCGGACTATTGCATTAGTTATTTCGAATCGGGGGATGAGGCGCAGAAAGAGCTTGGCGGCGGGCGCCGCTAGAGAAGTGCCGGGATCGGCTGGTGGAGGTTCATCGCCACACCACTATTCTAACGCGAATCGGTTTTTCAGATGAAGTTTGCGGCCTGGAGGATTCAAATCTGCAACAAGGCGGAGCTCCGGTTCGCATTCATCGGTCGCGAACGGGGAGTGCCCGATCGGAACCCTTTACATCACCGGCACTTCAAGGTGCGAAGCGTGCTCCGGGTCTTCGTATACCGTGATCGTAGCCTTCTTGTAGTCCCCCGGCTTGGCCTTCATGATGTTGGGCACAAACGTCTGCGGGTTGCGGTCGTAGAGCGGGAACCACGTGCTCTGGATCTCCACCATCACCGTGTGTCCGGCCTTGAAGACATGGTCCACGTCGTGCAGGTTGAACTTGTATTCGCGCACCGCGCCGGCGGAGATCGCTGTCCGGCTTTTCAAAGCTCGTTAGATAGCGCCCGCGGAAGATCTCCGCGTTGGTCATCAGCTGGTAGCCGCGCATTTTCGGGTCGGCATCGTCGTCCGGATACTGGTCGATCAGTTTCACCACCAAGTCGTTGTCGGTACCCGTGGTCGCCGCAAAAATGTCTGCCACAACTTCGCCTGTTACCATCAGGTCCTTCGGTCAGCGTCGGCAGCTTCCATACCGCCAGGTCCTTGCGATCGGTCACAAAGCGTTGATCTTCCGTCAGCCAGTAGTACCACTGCGAACCGTCGGAGTACGTGGGCTGGATCGGCCTGTGCCGGTAGGGAATCGGAGTTGCCGGGTCGCTCTCATAGCTCGTTGTTGCCGCAGTCGTCGCCGCATTCCAGCTCAACAAGCCGCCCCCGCCGAGATAGAGCGCCGTAGGCTTCGACTCCACCGGCGGAAAATGCGCGTAGCGCTTCCACGTGTTCGATCCAGTCTGAAAACTGGCCGTGTCTTCAAGATCGAACCCCGGCTCGTCCTTCAGATAGTGGCCGAAAAACTTCGCTTCAATCTGCGCGCGAAACTCATTCCCGATCGACTCCCCGTAATCGAGGTTTCCCAGGTGGCGCGACGACAGCGCCCACGACCCATGCCGCCACGGCCCCAGTGCAAGAAAGTTTTCGTGCTTCGTGTCTTGGGGCTCCAGTTTCGCGTACTCCTCCTGCGGCCCCCACATGTCTTCCTGGTCGTAGTAACCACCCACGCTCAGCGTCGGCACGGTCACGGAATCTAAATGGTGTTCCACCCCGCGCGACGACCACACCGTGTCATATGCGGGATGTTCAAGAAACAGCTTCCACGTCGGAAGAAGCTTTGAGCCCGAACGCTTCACGTCCCTGGCGAAGTTTCCGCGCTCAAGAAAATAGTCGTAGCCATCGCGCGGCTTGCCATCCTTATCCTTCCCGTAGTCGACGTCTGCCCGCTCCTTGTTCGATTCCAGGCCCTTCACATAGTCGTACCCGTAGGTTTGCCGGAACGCTCCGTTGTGAAAAAAATCATCGCCCATCCACACGTCGATCATCGGAGCTTGCGGCGAAATCGCCTTCACCGCGGGGTGCGGGTCGATGCCGGCCGCGATAGCCAGAAAACCGGGATAGCTGGTCCCCACCACGCCCACGCGTCCGTTGTTGCCCTGGACGTTCTTGATCAGCCAATCCACGGTGTCATAGCTGTCCGTACTCTCGTCGATCGCCTTTGGATTGCTGTGATCCGTCCCGCGTTCGTGCCCACCGTCGAGTAACGGCCGGCTCATCACAAACGTTCCCTCGCTCTTGTAACGCCCGCGAATGTCTTCGGCGACGTAGATGTATCCCTCGCGCGCCAGCTCCGGCCGTTGCGCTGAGAACGATGCCCGCGTTGTCTCATCCACCCCGTACGGCGTGCGCTGCATCAGGATCGGCAGCGGCGTTGCGATATCCGCCGGCTTCAGAATCACTGCGTGCAGCTTCACGCCGTCGCGCATCGCGATCATCGCTTCGGTTCGCTGATAGTCGTGGAAAAGATGATGCGCAGGCTCACCGGTTCGCACATATTTGTGATCCAGCAGGGACGAGAAAGTCAGGCTCGCGCCGCGGCCGTTCGCGTCCAGCATGAAGTCGATCTTGGCCTTCGCATCCGGCTGGCTGAATTCAGTCGCTGAAACCGGCGTCAGTTCGGTCGGCACATGGCGATCCGATTCTTCAATCAGTTTGCCGTGCTCCACGTAAAAACTTAGCGGCGTGTCGGGCTCAAGCGGGATCGGTGTATTCGCCCGCCAGCGCCTGCAACTGCGCCGCCGTCACCGCGGGCGGCGCATCTGTTGCCGCTCGGCATGAGGTGTCCGGAACCGAGAGATAAAGCAAGACACAAGAGCAACCGGGGCGAGCAACGTCGATCCGCGACTCAAAGCCAAGAGAGCCTCCTGTCGCGATTCTGTAGTGCGAGTGCCCGTGGTGGCTGTGGTGCTCCGCTGCGTTGCCATCTCTTCCATCGGGACTACGCAACCCTCCAGCTCTTCGCAGCCGCTGTGCTCAAACTGCACCGTCGTGTGGCTGATCTGAAAATGCTCACGCAGAACATGGTTGAGTTTCACCAGAATGCAGGCGCTCTCCGACGGCGGAATGTCGGCAATGGTCACGTGGCAGGCCAGGGCGCTGGAGTGCGATCCAAGGCACCAGACGTGCAGATCGTGCACATTCACCACGCCCTCAACCGCTTCCATGCTTGAGCGAATCTCGCTCAGCGAAACACCGCGCGGCGTGCCCTCGAGCAGGATATTCAGCGTCTCGCGCACGATGCCGATGCTCGACCAGAAGATGAACGCGGCAATCAGCAGCGACAGCACCGGATCGATCCAGTTCTGGCCCGTAAGCAGGATGCCCACGCCGCCGGCGATCACCGCTGCCGTCGAAAGCGTGTCTCCGGCCATGTGCAGAAAGGCGCTGCGCAGGTTCACGTCGCGGGCCACACCCCACAGCAGCGCAGCAATTACGCCGTTCATTACCACGCCGGCCGCCGCCACGATCATCATCAGCTTGGGCTGCACCGTGACCGGCGCGCTCGAGCCGGTGGATTGCTTCGACGCCGATCCAGCAGCGAAATCACGATCAGCGTCGCCGCATTGATGAAGGCCGCCAGCACTCCCGCGCGCTGATACCCGAAGGTCTTGGAATCGGTCTGCCGGACGCGACTGGAAATAGACTGCGACAAAGCTCAGCAGCAGGGCCAGAAAGTCTGAGACGTTGTGTCCCGCCTCTGAGAGCAGCGCCAGGGAGTGAGCCCGCAGTCCGGCAACGAATGTGACGACCACGTAGGCCAGCGTGGCCACCAGCGAGATGCGCAGTACGGATTGTGTCCGTTTCGCGCCCGGTCCCGCGGGCGCCGCGTGGACATGCATAGCCTCAGTGTAACTTGGGACAGAGGTCCGCGCCAGTCTCGCCGGCAGCTTCAATTTGCTGTGTGAATGCTCGGGGCGCGAGCGCGCAGCGGAACGTCCGTGCAGGTCCGACAGCTCCGGCAGTGCGCTCGCGCAGACCTGACCACCTTCTGCTACCACAATGCTGTTCTGCGGGCTGCCGGCAGATAGCGCACGGAACAGGGAAATCCCGCGCGCACTTCGGCTGGGTCCACCACATCGAGCCATCGTGTAATGTCCTGGGAACACTCGTATGTCCACGCCGCCGATCCGGTAGCTGTACTCCAGCATCGTCAACGTCCCGGCCTTCCTTCTGCGGAACTCGCGAACATCGAGCAGCATGCCGTCCACAAGGCGGCCCGAATCAGGCCAGCTTCGACGCGCGTGCGCGTTCAATCTCCTCCGGCGCGGGCCGGCTGTCGCCGAGGACCACCACACGGCGCACGCAGCCGCTAAGGCCGCCAGCACCAGCGCGGCGGCAGTCTCCCAGGTACTTGTGCTTGAGAGGAGTCATTGCGGAGGGACGCATCCCCGAGTTCCGCAGCTTAGGCATACCGCACGTTCCGCTCAGCGCGCCGCTGGGCACGGTGAAACGAAGTGCTCTCTACGTGCAACGCTGCCGCGCGGATTTGACCCCGCACTCGCCCTTCCGTATCCTCGGGGCGAGATCGCGACCTTCTTGTTGAACCCGCCCGAGGAGAATCCCCATGAGCACGACTGCTCCCGCCGTATCCATCGGCCTGGCTGCTCAACCGCTTGCTCGTTCGCCGCGCCGCCGTGCTTGGCGCAGGAACCATGGGCTCGCGCATCGCCGCACATCTGGCCAACGCCGGCATCCCCGTCCTTCTGCTCGACATGGTTCCTGCCAGGCGACGGACCGCGCAGCCGCGCTGGCCACAGCCGCAATCGCTGCTCTCGCCAAAACCAAGCCCGCGGCCTTCTATGAGCCGTCGCAGGCCGCGCTCATCACCCCCGGCAACTTCGACGACGATCTGCCCAAGCTCGCCCACTGCGACTGGGTCATTGAAGCCGTCGCCGAGAATCTCGAAATCAAAACCGCGCTGCTCGCCCGCGTTCTGCCCCACCTCGGCTCCGCACGCCATCCTCACCACCAACACTTCCGGACTGCCCATTGCGCAAGATCGCCGCCGGCCTCAGCGGCAAATCGCGATCGATTCTTCGGAACGCACTTCTTCAATCCGCCGCGCTACATGCGCTTGCTTGAAGTCATTCCCACCGCCGAGAGCGATCCCGCGCGGTCGTCGCGCCTTCGCCGCCTTCGCCGATCGCATTCTCGGCAAGCAGGTCGTCTTCGCCACGACACGCCCAACTTCATCGCCAATCGCATCGGCATCGCCGTCATGTTCACGGCCGCCAACCTGATGCTCGAGCAGGGCCTCACCATCGAAGAGGTCGACGCGCTCACCGGCCCCGCCATCGGCTGGCCGCGCACCGGCACCTTTCGCCTCGCCGACATGGTCGGCATCGACATCCTCGCCCACGTCGCCGCCAACTTTCCCGCAGGGCGTCATGCCCGGCAGATTCTCTCGAGATTCTCGACGAGACTGGTCAAGCGCGGCTGGCTCGGCGACAAGATCCGGCCAGGGCTTCTACAAGAAAATCCCGCGGCGCAGATGGAAAAGACGAGCGCCTCGTCCTCGATCTCAACACGTTCGAGTACCGCCCCGCCGCCAAAGCCTGCACTGCCCTCGCTCGAGATGGCGAAGAACGCCGCCACCGTCGACGAGCGCCTGCGCCTGCTGCTCGCCAACGATCCCGCGAAAGACAAAGCCGCGCCTTTCTCTGGCCATTTCTCTCCTCGCTCTGGAACTACGCCGCCGACCGCATCGGCGAAGTCGCCGACGACGCTCCCTCCATCGACGCAGCCATGCGCGCCGGCTTCAACTGGGAGCTCGGCCCCTTTGAAATGTGGGATGCGGCCGGCGTGCGCGAGACCGTCGCCCGCATGAAGGCGCTGCGGCTCCCCGTCAGCCGCGCCGTGTCGAAGCGCTGCTCGATCATCCGCGGCACAGGTCTCCTGGTACTCGCCCGACGGCCCGCAGTGCTTCAACCCGGCCACCGGCGCATGGGAGCCCGTTCCGCCGCAGCCCGGCCACGCCCGCGTCGCCGATTTCCGCCGCGTCGCACGGCGTCGTCCGCACCAATGCCGGCGCATCGCTCGTCGACCTCGGCGACGGCATCGGCTGCATCGAGCTGCACTCGCTCAAGAACGCCATCGGCGGCGACGTGCTCTCCTTCATCTCCTCCGTTCTCAACCCGGACTCCGATGCGGTCCGCGACTTCGCCGGCTTTCGTCATCACCGGCGACCGCGACAACTTCAGCGTCGGCGCCAACCTGATGCAGCTTCTGCTGGCCGCGCAGGAGGGCGAGTGGGACGAGGTCGACCGCGCCATTCGCGCCTTCCAGCAGATGACCGCGGCCATCAAGTTCTGCCCGCGTCCCGTCGTCGTCGCGCCCTTCGGCCTCACCCTCGGCGGCGGCGCGGAGATCTGCCTGCACGCCGCGCGCCGCCAGCCCCACGCCGAAACCTACATCGGCCTCGTCGAGGCCGGCGTCGGCCTCATCCCCGGCGGCGGCGGCACAAAGGAGATGCTGCTGCGCGCCCTCGACGCAGCCGCCGCGCTCGCGCCGCCCGATCCCAAAGACCCGCCCTCGCGCTTTGCGCAATCCGCCGAAGTCGCCGACGCGCTCAAGCGCGCGCTCGAAACCATCGCCATGGCCAAGGTCTCCACCTCCGCCGCCGAGGCGCGCTGCCTTCGGCCTGCTCGCCCCCGCCGATCGCATCACCCTGAACCGCGAACGCCTGCTGCTCGACGCCAAAGGCGCAGGCCGCCGCGCTCGCCGCAGCCGGCTACGCCGCGCCGCAGCCGCGCACGCAGATTCCCGCGCCCGGCACTGCCGCGCTCGGCCACGCTCGAAACCGGCATCTTCCTGATGGGCGAGGCCGGCTACGCCTCCGAGCACGACCAGAAAGTCGCCCGCTGGGCTGCCTACATCCTCTGCGGCGGCCGCATCACCGCCGGCACACTCGTCAGCGAGCAGTATCTGCTCGATCTCGAGCGCGAAGCCTTTCTCTCGCTCTGCGGCGAACGCAAAACCCAGGAGCGCATCGCCTTTACCCTCAAAACCGGCAAGCCGCTGAGAAACTAGGCGAGGGATGAAGCGCAAGGCACGCATCGGGATGGCCGCAGCACTGCTTGCGATGGGTGCGGCCGCCGCCTGTCCCCAGGAGTCAGGATTGGGAGGCGTATCCAGGCTCACCGAAACGGGCCACCTTGCAAGAGAGGGCCGCACTTCCGATTACGTGATTCACCGCCTGCCCCCCAGCTCCTTTCCTGACCTGCCTCCGGCCATCGCCGATCTCCTCGATCGCCGCGGCTGCCTCGTCCCGCAGACCTATGCAGCGCGCCATCCCGAGAATGTTGTGCACGCCGCGTTGGAAAACCCTGGCTCGGTCGACTGGGCCGTGCTCTGTTCGGTCAAAGGCAATGTCGCCCTCATGATCTTCTTCGCCAGCGCGCCGGAGCATCCCATGATCCTCGCCACGGCGCCGGAAAACGAGCACCTCCAGATTCATGACCTCAGCGGCGTGCTTGGTTTCAACTGGGCCATCGACCCTGCGTCCCCGGCACGCGTGCATCAAGCCCAGGCCGGTATGGAACCCAGGCCCCCGAAGCTCGATCACGACGCTCTTGCCGACTCGGTTATCAATCACCGCACCGCCTTTCACTTCTATACCGGCGACAGGTGGACGCTGGTCGACCTGCCAGAATAATCTCGTCCTGGGTTGTGGCGCCTCATCGCGTATGAAAGCTGGGTGCTTGGAAGATTTGATTCAGCGCAAAAAAGCGGCTCTTGGGATGCTCGATCCAATACGAAATTGGGTGCCCCTGGTCCCTCGCCTTTGCCCCGGGTCCCCGGCGACAGGTCTTCGTCGCTGGGGTGGTGAGACCAGGGAAAGCACGAACCCCGCAAGCTGCTTTTTTTGCGAGATTTCAATCAGCACGACCGCGGGTGCCCCTGGTCCCTAGCCTTTGGGGACCAGGGAAAGCACGAACGTCATAGCCTTTTTTGCGAGGCGTCAAACAGCACGAAAATGGGTGCCCCATCCTAGCTTCGCTAGGGTGGGAAAGCACGAATCTCAACTCACAAATGAACCACTGACCACTGACACCTGGAGTAGCCTCCCATGCCCGAAGCCGTTCTCGTCAGCGCCGTTCGCACTCCCGTCGGCCGCGCCCCCAAAGGCGCCCTCGCCACCACGCGTCCCGACGATCTGGCCGCAATTGCATTGAGCGGAACTTTGGAGCGGGTCCCTCAGCTGGACAAAAGCGAAATCGACGACGTGATCCTCGGCTGCGCGCAGCCCGAGGCCGAGCAAGGCTTCAACATCGCTCGCTTCGCTGCCTTACGCGCCCAGCTTCCCGTTGAGATTCCCGGCGTCACGGTCAACCGGCTCTGCGCCTCCGGCCTCGAAGCCATTGCCCAGGCTGACATGCGCATTCGCACCGGAACAAGCCGCGTCGTTCTCGCCGGTGGCGTCGAATCCATGAGCATGATCCCCATGGGCGGCGCCAAGCCCAGCCCTAATCCATGGCTCGCGGAAAATTACCCGGCGTCCCTCCTCACCATGGGCCTCACCGCCGAACGCGTCGCCCGCCACTACAACATCTCCCGCGAAGACCAGGACGCCTTCGCTCTCGCCAGCCATCAAAAAGCCCTCGCCGCGCAGGCCGCGCACAAATTCGACGAAGAATTGATCCCTGTCAAAATCTCCAGTGCGGTTCCCGGCACGAAGGCGGGCAAGCCACTCATAACAGAATCGAGCTTCGCCGCCGACGAAGGCCCGCGTGCCGACACATCGGCCGCCGCTCTCGCCGCCCTCAAGCCGGTCTTTCACGCGCAGGGCACCGTCACCGCCGGCAACTCCTCGCAAACATCCGATGGCGCGGCTGCTGCAGTTCTCATGGACGCGGCCCGCGCGAGGGAGTTGGGTCTCCAGCCCCTGGCCCGCCTTGTGGCCTACGCCGTTACCGGCTGCCTGCCAGAGGAAATGGGCGTTGGTCCCATCTTCGCGATCCCCAAGGTGCTCAAGCTGGCCGGCCTCTCGCTCAACGACATCGACCTGATCGAACTGAACGAGGCCTTCGCCTCTCAATCCCTCGCGATCATCCGTGAGCTTGGCCTCGATCCAGAGAAGGTCAACGTCAACGGCGGCGCCATCGCCCTCGGCCATCCGCTGGGCTGCACCGGCGCTAAGTTAACGGCAACACTCCTCCAAGAGATGAGAGGCCGGAAGGCCCGCTACGGCATGGTGACGATGTGCGTCGGTGGAGGCATGGGCGCAGCAGGAATCTTCGAACGGCTCAACTGACGCGCCCCGCAATGCGCTGTGCGGGAATCCTAATAGGCACGAAAATGGGTGCCCCATGTCTCGATTCTGAGACATGGGAAAGCACAGACGAAAAGGCCTGACCCAGGAGGAAGAGTGTCGAACCAAGCAAATTCAGCAGGATCAAAAGTGACCCTGCACGTCGTAGCAAGCCTCGATGGCTTCATTGCGCGGAAAGACAACAGCGTCTCCTGGCTCGATGCTCCCGGAAGCGTCTACGAGGCCGGCGTCTCCGTTTCGGAAGAAGAAATCGCGGCCTTCGTCAAAGCGATCGACTGCTATGTGCTCGGTTCCCACACCTATGAACACGCACTCCAACTGGGCTGGCCGTATGGCGAAACCCCCACCGTAGTCCTGACGAACAGGGAATTGTCCTCGACCAAGAAAAGCGTCGAGTTTTACTCGGGCGACCTCACCACACTCGTTAGGGAAAAGCTCGCTCCCCGCTATCGGAACATCTGGCTCGTCGGCGGAGCCGCCGCATCGCAGCGATTTCTCTCCCTCGGCCTGGTCGATGAAATCAAGTTGACTGTCGCCCCTGTCCTCCTGGGCGACGGACTCCGTCTGTTCGGTGATTCCGAGGCGGAGACGAGGTGGACTCTGAAAAATGTCGCCGCGTACAGAAATGGCTTTGTTGAGCTGTCCTACGCGGCCTCCACTGTGTGAGATCGGGCTGTCGAGGCCAAACAGCGAGCGCCGAGGATCGGTCTGGGCCAGCCGAATCTACGCCAAGAATTTCGCGAGCGGTTCCCAATAGTGGCCTCTCCAACCGATGGCCAGATGCTGGCCCAGTCCTTTGGGAAAACCTGAGTGATCAAACACGATTTTGGTCCCGGCTCCATCCTCGATCAACTCGAATTTGGCAATCGAGTAGACTCCAGGCTCCCAATCCGCCACGCGCCAGGCCTGCACGATGCGCGCATGAGGCGTCAGTTCGATGTGCCTGCCGAAGATGTGTCCGCCGAAGAGGACAAACGCTCCTCCCACCTCTTTGCTGATTTCAGTCGGCTTGTTGCCCAGGGCCGCGTTCTGCTTCGAACCGCTCAATTCGATTACCTTTTCGAACTGCGCGGTATCGGTGAGTGCTTCGTAGACGCGCTTCCGGCTTGCCTTGAATGGGACTTCCTGGTGGATGGATTCTGCCGAATGAGAAATCTCATCCCCGGCTTGCGCTGTCGCGATGGTTGTCTTCGTGGCCAATCCGCCCAGCGTCATCGCAATGGCCGCAATGGCCCGCCGCCTCCCATCCCGATATGCAGGTATTTCCGCATTCACCAGTTCGAACATATCGCCTCTCCGCCTCGCACAAATTGAATCACCATCCGAGAAGAACAGCGGGACGAAATATGTTCAAGAACATATTTCGGGGAGTCCACCATTTCAGGCATGCTTGAATTCTCAAATGAGCGAAGGAGAAATTCATGGCCTATCCCGCAGGTCATCGGTCGGCTGTCAAGAAAAAGATCGTCGAAAGCGCACGCAGGCTTTTCAATCGACACGGCTTTGAGAATGTCTCGCTCTCTCAGATCATGGCCGGGGCGGGGCTCACACACGGCGGGTTTTACAGCTACTTCGAAAGCAAGAGCGATCTGTATGCGGAGGCCCTGGGCTGCTTCTTCACGGACCCGGAGTGGAAGAACTGCTGGGACGGCGTGCATGTCGATCTCGCATCGACCCAGGCCGGCGCTCAGGTCGTCCGCGCTTATCTCTCCCGCCAGCATTTTGAGGATATAGAGAATTCGTGCCCCATGGTCGCATTGCCGACAGACGTCGCCCGCAGTGGCGAAAAGGCGAAGCGCGCCTTTGAAACCGTGTTCAAGGCGATGGTCAGCATCTTGGAACGGAGCACGGTCCGAAATAACCGGCGGCGTCGCGGCACTGCGCAGGCTATAGCGGCCCTGTCGATCGGCGGCATGATCGTCGCGCGTACCATCGACGACCGCAAACTTGCCGACGAGTTGCGGAGCGCGTGCATGGCTGTGGCGCTCGATCTCGGCGGATGGAGCCGCCGCAAGCGCAGACCGTCCGGCCACACATGACCCTCCACCGCCACAAACACGAAAACGGCCGGGATCGCTCCCGGCCGTTCCGATCTTCAACCCACCGCGGGCCTATCTTACTTGGTCTTCGCAGCAGCCGGCGTCGCCGTCGACAGAACCAGCGTCTTCAACCGCGCGTTCAGGCGGCTCTTGTACCGGGAAACGGTGTTCGAGTGCAACACGCCCTTCTGCACGCTCTTGTCGAGCAGAGAGACGGTGGCGCTGTATTGTGCCTGTGCGGCCTTCTTGTCGCCCTTCACCAGGGCCTCGCGCAGCAGGCGCAGGCTTCCGCGGACGCGGGTGCGGTTGGCGCGGTTCACTTCGGTGCGGGTGACGGTCTGACGGGCGCGCTTCAGCGACGAAACATGATTTGCCATGGTTGTTCCTTAATCTTTTGGCCCCGAAAGCAAGTGACCGCGCGTCTCAAGGGCTGGATGATGCGGGTGGAAATGCAACTCAAGCTGCATCCCTCGCAATTTCATAGTCTACGGGAAACCGGGCTGGGGGTCAACGTCGGCGGTTGTCTCTGGTTTCCAGCGAAGATCGCGCGCCCCGGCGAAGATCGGGCGGTCAAGAATCTCTGATTCTCGCCAAAAGACGGATCGGCCCGCCCTCCCCACAGTTCATCTTTCCTTTACCTGAAACCCATTTTGAGCAGCTATCGTAAATCGTGCTGCGCCGCTCAACAGGAGGGGATGGGATGCCTTTTCAAAGACGCCAACTGCTTCGAACGCTGTCCTTTGTTTTCGGGTCGAGCTTCCTCTGGAGCCGGAATCAACTCGATGCTCAGACAGCCACACCGCCAAAGGTCTCCCCTCCTGCGGGAGTTACGGTCCACGATGGCACCTCTGCAGGCACGGAGATGGAGAAGGTGATGGGGATTGGCGGCTTGTTCTTCCGGGCGCACGATCCCAAGGCATTGGGCCTCTGGTACCAGCAGCACCTGGGCATCTCGCTCACCCCGACGAGTTTTCAGGATCCCGTCTGGCAGCAAGAGGCCGGCCCCACCCTTCTCACGCCCTTCAAGGAAACTACCGGCTACTTCGGAGACCTCAGCAAGTCGTGGATGGTGAACTTCCGGGTGCGGGATCTCGACAAAATGGCGGCACAACTCCAGGCTGCGGGCATCGCGGTCAAGGTCGACCCGCAGTCCTACCCCAACGGCCGGTTCGCCCGCCTCAACGACCCCGAGGGCAATCCCATCGAACTGTGGCAGCCGAAGGCACCGGATGCGAAAGGCTAGACTGCGCAACGGTTCAAGACCGTCTCTTGAATTTTCCTGACTTACCGCCCGACCGGGGAGTAGCTCCAAAACAGAGTTACTTCCGGATTGGCCACGACCCTCCCGGTATCGACAAAAAGACGGTCGTCGGTCCGCGATGGAGAGGGATCATGTGTAGAAAAACCAAAGGTCAGATTGTTAAGCAAATCTTGCCGAAATGGTGCCCACTTTTCTGGAGCAGAAATGCGTCTGCGATTCTTTCCAGCGGATAAGTAGCATCGATAGTCGGGCGAAAGTCCATCTTGTTCAGTGCTGCGACCATTTCAATCTGATGGCGATGGCTGCCGACTGTGATCCCTTGAATCCTTTGATGCTTGCTCATAATCGCCACCGTAGGGATCGACCCGCTGATGCCGGTAAGTACGCCGATCAGAATGATTCGTCCGCCTATGCGGGTTGCCTTGATCGATTGAGGCAGAGTCCCAGGGCCACTCGTCTCCAGCGTGAGATCGACGCCCCGGCCAGCAGTCACTTCAATCACCTCGTCGGCCCAGTTGCTGTTCTTGCGGTAGTTCACACCGAAATCGGCTCCGAGCGCACGAGCACGTTCCAACTTCTCATCCGAAGAAGATGTGATGACAACCTTCGCACCTAATTGTTTGGCGAGTTGCAGAGCAAAGACCGATACACCTCCAGTACCCAGGATCAGCACAGATTGTCCGGCTCGAAGTTCTCCTTCGGTGACAAGACCGCGCCAAGCTGTGAGACCCGCCGTGGGCAAAGTAGCTCCCTCGATCGGGCTCCACAGGTTGGGTCCGTAAGTGAACCAGGTGGCAGGGCGGACCACAACCTCCGCCGCATAGCCGTCGAGACCGTCTCCAGGCGTTCTCCCAAAACCAGCCGAAAGCGCATCGCCATTCCGCCAGTCAGGAAAGAAGGTGGAGATTACGCGATCACCGACGGCGAATTCTTTGACGTCTTTGCCTTTCGCTTCGATTACGCCAGCACCGTCTGTCAGGATGATCCTGCCGTCCTGCACCGGTAGCACTCCAATAGCGACATTGTGGTCATGGCCATTCAACGAACTGGCCTGCAGCTTCACCCGAACCTCATTGTTGCCTGGCTCTCCCGGGTCGTCCACATCGACAATTCGCAAATTGGAAAGACCGGCTGGAGATTGAAGCTGAACTGTTTTCATAGCTTTTCCCTTGAGTGATTTTGAGTCCTACCGATATTGACTGCGCTGGACCCGTTCAGGACTCAGGTGTGGAGTAACGATAGGTTGACCCTCTAACCGGCAATTACTCTTTCACCAACAGGCATATCAATGTTGCTCATAGCCGGTCCTTCGAAGTCAGCAATCCAACGCGGCCCGCCCCCGCGCCCTTTCCGATATCCATGACACGGGCAACAGTAGCGAAATCGAGAGCGTCATCCCCTTGGATATACAGAACCCTCTTCGCCCGAACCGAAAAGAGGCCGCTCAGGCGACTCCCAAGCTCATCGATGCTCACATTCTCCTGATCGATTTTGTAGCTTAGGACTCCATCGCGGGCACGCAGGATCTGGACCACGACGGGCGTGTCGGAGCCTGGATTCGTGTTCATGGAAGGATGCGGAAGCGCCGCATCCAGGCCATGAGGCATTACCGGCGCAATCACCATGAAGATGATCAGCAGCACCAGCAGCACGTCGATCAACGGTGTCACATTGATTTCGTCCCGTAGTTGACCTGCAACATCGCCATTCTCGGTTGCCATAGACAGTTCCTCCTCACTCCCCGGATCGAAGTCCCTCCGAAGACCTTCCGGTTTAGACACCGCCGAAAACCTCCGAGTTCCCGCGCAACAGCCGGGCTGCCGCTGAAGTGCGGACTTAGGCGGGTCCTGGCCGGATATAAACCTCCTGGTTGCAAAGGATTGCTGCAAAGGATTTGCGCTTGGCTTGCCGATCTCGTACCCCGCACGTCACTATTTTCCCGAATCTTTATGGGCGTGGGATTGACGCCGCGAGGGACCGGCGCTACTCTCTCCCCATACACCCCACTTGGCCGCTCTCGCCAATACGGTACGGTTCGAGACCAGCACTGGTCAGGCGCGTGCCCATGTCCCCCCCTCAAACAAACCATTTACTTATTTCACAAGAAATTTCTGCGCCAACCTGCCGATGAATTTCGTAATCGAATCTAATTCACAGTTGCTGCCCCACAGGGCAGCCCCGGAGGCACTCTGAACGCTGATCTGGAGATCACACCGAATCTTGAGCCCCTGTTCGGGACCCGCGATGAAAACCTCAGGCTGATGGAGGATTCACTCGGCGTACGGATCGATCTGCGATCCGACGCCGTCCACGTGGAAGGGCCAGAAGAATCGGTGGCTCGAGTCCAGCGCATTTTTCAGGACTTCGAGGCCCTTCGCAAGCAGGGCATCAATCCCCACAACGGCGAACTCAATGGCATGCTGCGCCTGGTCGTCGCCGACCCGGCCACCACCCTGCGTGCGCTCGCCGACTCCGGCAAGCAGCGCTCGGCGCCGGCGTCAAGCGCATCCGTGCAGCCGCGCTCCATCAATCAGCGCAAGTACGTCGAGGCCATCGAGCAGAACGACATGGTCTTCGGCGTCGGCCCCGCCGGCACCGGCAAAACCTATCTCGCCGTCGCCATGGCCGTCGCCGCCATGAATGCCAAAAAGGTCAGCCGCATCGTCCTCGTCCGCCCCGCCGTCGAAGCCGGCGAGCGCCTCGGCTTCCTCCCCGGCACCCTCCAGGAGAAAGTCGATCCCTACCTCCGCCCGCTCTACGACGCGCTCTACGACCTGCTCGAACCCGAGCAGCGTCGACAAGATGCTCGAGAAAAACGTCATCGAAGTCGCGCCGCTGGCCTTCATGCGCGGCCGCACCCTCAACGACGCCTTCATCATCATGGACGAGGCCCAGAACACCACCATCGAGCAGATGAAGATGTTCCTCACCCGCCTCGGCAACAACTCCAAGGCCGTCATCACCGGCGACATCACCCAGATCGACCTGCCCAACCCGCGCAAGTCCGGCCTGGTCGATGCCATCAACGTGCTCGATGGCGTCGAGGGCATTCACTTCTGCCACTTCGAAGACGGCGACGTCGTCCGCCACGCCCTCGTGCAGCGCATCGTCCGCGCCTACGAGTCAGCCAAACCGCAGCAGCAGGACTTGCCCCTTGCCCTCGGCGAAAACATCCCCGTTGAGCCGACTACCCAACCCGCGCAGGCTGCCAAACCGCAATGAATTCACCCATCGCGTAAAATTGAAGGTGAACCGGAGCCGCGCCCCTTGCGGCTCCGCGCACGATGATCCTTCTCGACCCAGATCTGGACCAACTCCCCGCCCCGAAGACCACTTCGGCTGGACAACGTACCGCGCCTGCCGTACGTACCAAATCTGCGCCAGCAACCATCCCATCCCCACGCACCCTCGCCCGCTTTCTCACAGATGCCCAGGCCGCCGTCCGTCTGCGCGGCCAGGTCACCGTCCTGCTCACCACCGACAAGGCCATCCGCAGCCTCAACCGCCGCTTCCGTGGCAAAAACAAGCCGACCGACGTCCTCTCCTTTCCCGCCGACGCCTTCATCCAAAAACAAGAAAAAATTGCCGGCGACCTGGCCATCAGCGTCCCCACCGCGCGCCGCCAGGCAGCGGAACAAGGCCACTCTCTCTCCACCGAAATCAAGGTCCTCATCCTGCACGGCCTGCTCCACCTCGCCGGCTACGATCACGAAACCGACTCCGGCCAGATGGCCCGCCGCGAACGTCTTCTCCGCGCCCAGCTTGGCCTGCCCCAGGGCCTCATCGAACGCGCTCAGCCAAACTCGTGCGAAAAGTGGCCCCGCCGCAGGTGGTGCCCCATCCTTGCGCAGCAAGGGTGGGAAAGCACGAACCCGACCCAGCCTCTGCTCCGCACCAAGGAGGACACGATGAGCCTCCTCGCCATCCTCCTGCTCTTCCTGCCGCCGCCGTCGAAACGCTGGCCTCCTACATCAGCCGCGTCTACTCCGAGTTCGGCAAGATTCTTTCCCGCGAGGTGCAGGACAATCTCGACGCCTGGGAAGAGAAAGTCGAGCCGCATCTCGGCCTCAGCCGCGAGCACGCCGCGCTCTCCGCCGCCGTCCTCCAGCAACTCGCTCTCGGCGCTCATCGCGCTTGTCTTCGGCGCTGTCCTCTTCGATCGCGCTCCGCTCGCGGCTCGCCCCACCTACGCTGAGATCGCGCAGGCCGTCCTCGGCGTGGTCCTCGTCGTCGTCTTCTGCAACCAGGTTTTTCCGTCGCTGCTCTTCAACGCACCCGAGGCCCCTGGGCGGTCCGCCTCCTCTGGCCTATCCGACTGCTGCTCTGGCTCATCACGCCCATCACCGTCTTCGTCCGCTTCTTCTTCTCCGTCGCCTCGCTGGCCGAGCCCAGCCCAGCCCAGAAGAAGAGCCCGCCGGCGATGTCGAAGCGCTTCTCGAAGCCGGCGAGGAAGAAGGCATCCTCGAAGAGAGCGACCGCGATCTGGTCCGCTCCGCTGTCGAGTTCGGCGACAAGCTGGTGCGCGAGGTCATGACGCCGCGCCCGCAGATCTTCGCCGTGCCCGGAGTCCATCACCCTCGAGCAGTTCCTCGAGCAGCTGCGCGAGCACAACTTCTCGCGCGTGCCCGTCTACTCCGGCACGCTCGACAACATCACCGGCATCGCCTTCGCGCACGACCTGCTGCAGATCGCCGACGACGAAGCCCGCACCCGCACCGTCGCCGAGCATTCGAGCGCCCCGCCGCCTTCGTACCTGAAACCAAGCGCGGCTACGAGCTGCTGCGCGAGATGCAGCGCGAAAAACAGCACATGCGCATCGTCATCGACGAGTACGGCGGCGTCGCCGGCCTGGTCACCATCGAAGATCTGCTCGAGCAGATCGTCGGCAACATCCGCGACGAGCACGAAACCGACACGCCCATCGAGGAACCGCAGCGCGAGCCCGACGGCGTCCTGGCTCGTGCCCGGCAGCTTCCCCGTCGATCAGCTCGCCGATCTCTTCGGCGAGCCTGTCGACATCGACGGCGAGATACGAAGCCACCACCCTCGGCGGCCTGGTCAGCGAGATCGAAGGCCGCATCCCGCTGCGCCGGCGAAGTCGTCATGCTCGACCCATCGGCCTGCGCATCGAAATCGTCGTCTCCACCGATCGCCGCGTCGAACGCCTCCGCGTCTTCCCGCCCGCACGTCGAAACCGCCGCGCAGGCCTCGTGACAGCAGGGGCGCTTGATGATCGCCTAGATCATATCGCGCTTGGCATGAAACCATCTCGGCATGGTTTACCGCATAATCGGCAGCAAGTCTCGTTCGCTTTCCGGCCTGAACAACGGCTACTTCACCTGGTAGAAACGGATGCGCACCGCCGGATGCTCCGGCAGTTCTCCGCGCCCGTCAGAACGTCGATAAACGTGCCGCTCGTCATCCACTCGTACGCGCCAACCGGCGCTTCAAAGGTCGGCGTCCAATACGAGTTCGCACGCGGCGGTCCGCACAGCACACCTTTATTCGAAACGTTGACGATCGTGCCATCGTTTGCCTGAATCATGTAATTGGCGGCAAGCGATGCGCAGCCGTTGGGCAGATGAAGCTGCCAGTCCCATCCGCCCGGCAAAATCTTGCCGTTGAATTTCGGGCCCGTGACTGTGCCGCCGGTGATGGGGATGATGGTGCGATGGCCAAACGCCGTATCGCCCACGGGGACCGCCTTGTCCAGCGTCACGTACTCCTCAAAAACAAACTCCAGCTTCGGCGCCGCGGGCACATCCGGGGCAGCATCTTGCGGCATCAAAGCGGCGACGGATGCGGCAGGCGAAGCAAGCAGAATTGTCGCAGCGATCGTCAGCATTGCAAAGCCGCGCAGGTTGAGCGTATTTCGAGTCACGTATTTCCTCCAGCACAACACGATAGCAGCACCAGCTTACCCTCAGCATCCTCCAGTCATGCCCGGCTGCTGAAATGCCGGATAACTGAGTGCAGGAGCAATACGCTTCTTTGAAATCGGGATTTGTCGCCATTCTCGGCCGGCCCAACGTCGGGCAAAAGCACGCTGCTCAACGCCCTCACCGGCGAAAAGGTAGCCATCGTCACGCGCCAAGCCGCAGACCACCCGCAACCGCATCGCCGGTGTGGTCGAAGTTCCCGCGCGCAAAAGACAGCATCCCGCCGCGCAAATCGTCTTCGTCGATACGCCCGGCGTCCACAAACCCGGCATCGCAGCTCGACCGCCGCATGCTGCAGGAAGTCTACGAAGCCCTCGAAGCGCGCGACCTCGTTCTGGTGCTCGTCGACGCCACCCGCCGCGTGCAACTTGAAGCAGCCGGAAGCCCGCCGATGATCCCGGTCCGAGTCAAGCCTCGAGTCAGAGCCTGTCCGGAGCTCGCCGAAGGATCCGAATCCGGACCTGGGAACCGGCCGAATCCCCACAAACACAATCGCACCGAAGCCTGGGCCAGCGAAGACGAATTTCTCTTCGGCCTCGTCCGCAAGCTCGACTGCCCCGTCTTTCTCGTGCTCACCAAAATCGATCTCGTCGCACAAGGACGTATTGCTTGCCGCTCATCGATTCGCTCACCACGCCAATTCAACTTCGCCGAGATCATCCCCGTCAGCGCCCGCAAGCGCGACGGCCTCGACATTCTCCTGCGCAAAATCGTCGACGCCCTTCCCACCGGCGAGCGCTACTACCCCAAGGACCAATACACCGATCAGCCCCTGCGCTTCATGGTCGCCGAGCTGATTCGCGAAAGCATCCTCGTTGAAACCGGCGAAGAGGTCCCCTACGCCGCGGCGGTTGTCATCGAGCGCTTGAAGAGGCCGAACCCCCCGCGCCGCCTCGCAAGAAAGGCCAGGCCCCGGCCAGGCTGCCGCTCACCCGCATCGCCGCCGCCATCTACTGCGAGCGCGATGGCCAGAAGGCAATCCTGATTGGCAAGGGCGGATCCAAGCTGAAGGAGATCGGCACCCGCGCCCGCATGCAGATTGAGTCGCTGCTCGGCACCCGCGTCTATCTCGAATTGCACGTGATCGTCGAGCCAGGCTGGCGTGAGTCGCGCGCTTTTATTGATTCTCTAGACTGGCGGAGTCAGTTGGAGCGGCTTGCCGAGAAGCAGGGCAACGAACCCGAAGAGCAATAGCCGAGTCCCGCAACCCGTGCCCCAACCTCTCCGCTTTCTTCTGCGGAAAGGGTGGGAAACCGACAAACCTCCAACACGAAGCCACCTGTCGTCCTCAGCTATCCACTTCCCGATGAGGTGTCATCCTGAGAACCCGCGCGTTTGGGGCCCCGTCGCGAAGCGATGGGGTAAGCGGGGCGAAGGATCCGCTTCTCGGTCTCTTGCACGCAGGAAATTTAATCAGCGTGCAGTGTGGAGGGAGCAGGGGCCTTCAGGCCCCTGAATACGGTTCATTTCTTGTGAGGGCTTTAGCCCCGGCGGCCGTCACTTTTCTGTCGAATATCATTGGCCGCATAGTCACCTTGTCAGAGCTTTGACGAGCCTAATCTCCGTGCACCCGCCCGCGCCCATCCGTCTTCACTTCATACATCCGCGCATCGGCCGCGCCAATGATGGTGTGAATCGTCGACCCATCGGCCGGCGCCGTCGCCAGCCCCACGCTCGCGCTCACTGAGAGCTGCAGGCTGCCGTTCACGCGGAACTTGGTGGTCGTGAGTTTCTGATGTGTGGCCGTTGCAAGGTCATAGGCGTCGGCGCGCCCCGTCTCCGGCATGACCACCACAAATTCATCGCCCCCATAGCGAAAGCACAAATCCTGCGGCCGGCACAACTCCTGCAGCCTTTGCCCGGCGCGCGACAGCAGTTCGCTCCCCACCAGGTGCCCATGCGCATCGTTCACCTGCTTGAACCGGTCGAGGTCAAGAAAGGCGAGGCTTACCGGAAGATGCAGGCGGCTGCAGCGCTCCAGCTCTTTTCCCAACACGTCGTACAGGTGCCGCACATTGTAGAGGCCGGTCGTATCGTCGGTGATCGTGAGCTGCTGAATCCGCGCCACGTCGCGTGCGTTTTCAATCGCGATGGCCGCGTGGTCCGCCAGGATATGCAGAAACGCGATCGTGTAGTCCGTCAGCTGATCGGCGCGCGGGTTGAAAATCTCAATTGCGCCCTGCGTGCGCTTGCGTCCGCGCAGCGGCAGCGCAATCACCGAGCGCAGCTTCGAAGGTCCCGCCGCGCCTTCCTGGCTCAGGCGCGGATCGTCCTCGTTCTCGGGAACGATAAGCGTCTCTCCGTGCTCCACCACCCAGCCGGCAACGCCCTCGCCCGAGCTTTACCCGCAGATCGCGCAGAGATGCCTCCTCGCCCCCCGCCGCAATCGCGTAATACAGGTCCTGCCGCGTTTCATCGAGCATCACCAGGCTCCACAGGTCGGCCTGGATGAAACGCTCCATGTGCTCGAGAATCGTGCGCAGAATCGTGTCCAGGTCGAAGCTCGACGTGAGCGAGCGCGCCAGCTGATGAAACACCAGCAGGTCGTCGATCGGAATCCGTTTTTCTGTCGCGTTCGTCATCGAGGGCTCGTCCGCCGCGCAGATTCTGGAAGAAAGCAGGCCAAGCGGCATCCTCGGGTCAAAGCCACCGGCGCGCAGACCCGAACGCTCAACGTGCATGCTGTTTCCCAATCTGCCCTTGATTTGAATTCTGTCACACGCTGGGGCGTGCCAATGGAGGGAATTGTGCTCCGGTTATGACGATGGTTTTTTTAGTCCGGGCAGCCTATCCGCCGATATGCACCATCGAACGGGATGGCTTGAGAAAGCCGGGCTCGCCAATATGATGGCGCGCCTCCTTGCCCTGCACCGTGCGCCCGATGTACTCCCGCAGCTCCTCGTCGCTTTCGCCCGCGCGCATGTGCCCATAGATGTCGTGCTCAATCTGCGAGAAAAGGCAGGTCCTGATCTTGCCGTCCGATGTGAGCCGCACCCGGCTGCACGCCCCGCAAAAGGCTTGCGTTACCGGCGCAATAATGCCGATTTCGCCGCGTCCGTCCTCGAAGGTGTAGCGGCGCGCCGTCTCGCTCGCCTCTCGCGCCGGCAGCGGGCGCAGCGGCATCACGCGGCCAATCCGCTCCACAATCTCTGCCATCGGCACAACAATTTCCGGCGACCACAACCGCCCTTCTTCCAGCGGCATGAACTCGATAAAGCGCACTACCACGTCTTCCGCGCGGGCAAAATGTGCAAATGCCTCGATCTGGTCGTCGTTGAAACCCGCGCAGCAGCACGCAGTTGATCTTCAGCGGCGTCAGGCCGGTCTCTCGCGCAGCCCGCACTCCGCGCAGCACCTTGTCAAAGCTTCCCGGCACCCGCGTGATCCGCTCAAAGACTGCTGCATCCACAGCATCCATGCTCACCGTTACGCGCTGCAGCCCGGCATTCTTCAGCGGCCCTGCCATGCCTTCCAGCAGATGCCCGTTGGTGGTCAGCGCCAGGTCCAGCGGTTCGCCGCCACAGCGTTCGCAGCTGCGCCAGCTCCCGAATCAGATCCAGCAAGCCCGCGCCGCAGCAGAGGCTCGCCGCCCGTCAGACGCACCTTCTCGATGCCCAGATCCACAAATAGCCGGATCAGACGCAGATATTCTTCAATGTCCAGTTCGGGATACTGCGCCCCAACCTCGCCTGTCCGGCAGTAGACGCACTTGTAGTTGCAGCGGTCTGTGATCGAAACGCGCAGATCGTGGATGACACGACCGTGGCTATCGGTCAGCCGTGGTGGGAGGAGAAGCAATGGAGGAAGCAGCGGCCATCGGCAGTTCCTAGGCTATACCGTTTCAGGCGCGCATGCACCGCGCCACAGAACCGCCTAATCAAGCCGCGGCGTGCCCCGGCGCAAAACCAGCCCCGTCATGCCCAAATCCCGCAATAAGGCACAGCGCAAGCGCGAAGTAATACGCCATCGGGTGCGCCCAGCCCGGCGAGTAGGTCAGGTCCTGCCCCACCCACAGCAGCAGCACCGTCGCTATCACCGCAAACTGCCCGGCAATCACCAGGAACGTGTGCCCCAGGTCGCGCCGCTTGTCCAGCGCTTCTACCTGGTCGGGCGTCAGGTTCTGTTCTTCGGGGGGAAGCAGGGAATTCGCCATTCTCGATCTCCAGACGGCCCACTGGCATTTTTGGACCGCTACACATCGATTCAATCACATGCAGGCGTTTTCCGGCCAGCCGGACCGCCCAACGGCGCTGCACCGGCTATGGATCTATTGACGGCATCGAAACAGATTCCAAGCTCGCGAAGGTCGGCACAACGGGCAAGCCCCCAGGCATGCAATCCAAAAAGCCCTTCGCCGCACCGCCCTTCGCCTACTCCGTCAAAAAGGCCAGCGACTGCAGCGACGTAATCTCGAACGGCTTACGGCACCGCACATTCGCGCACGAAAGCTTATCGTCGCGCCGCACCATGTACGACTGCGCCTTCGCAAACCGCGCCCGATCCCGTTCATCGGCATTGCGCGGCAGCTGCGCTTTCTTGCGACGCACCACCCACGTCACTTTGTACTCGCCTGCCTGCCCACATTTCGGACACGTCACCGTGTGTGTCCGCGCCTCGGTCGTTTCGTTAAAAAAATCCCGCTCTTCCATCGATTCGCGATCTTCTCCAGCGCCGGCTCTTCGTTACCCACGCATCAAAAACGCCATCTCAATCATGGCCGTGGGCCTTCCGTTTGCGCTCAAACTATTCCATACTCTTCCTTGCCATGCCGAAACGCAAGCCGGCGAAATTCTCAGCCACCAAGGCAGTCAAAGCCAATGCCCGCGAACGTGTGGGCCAGCCCAAGCCGTCGCGCATTGTCGCGGACCAGCCGCGCACCGGGCGCGAAGCCAAACATAAACCGAAACTCCAGGATCTGATCAGGCAGGGAGAGTAGACATGGCGCAAGCCGTCGGTGTAGGTGGAATCTTCTTCAGGGCTCGGGACCCGCAGGCACTATCCGCTTGGTACGAGCGGCACTTTGGCATCTCGAGGGCCGACAAGACGTCCCTTTTCTTCGACGGCCCCGGCGCAGCCGGCATGACTGTATTCGCGCATTTCCCGCACGACACAGCCTACTTCGGCCCCGGTACCCAGCAAGCCATGCTCAACCTGCGCGTCGATAATCTTGACGCGCTGCTTACCGACCTTGTCGCCGCCGGCGTCTCTATCGATCCCAAACGCGACGATCATGCCTACGGGCGCTTCGCCTGGATCATCGATCCCGAAGGCAACCGTGTCGAGCTCTGGGAGCCGCCCCCAGAACCAGCCGCCTGATCGATCCGCACGACCATGGGTGCCGCATGTCTCGCTTTTGCAAAGACGGGAAACGAGATCTGACTCTGGGAGGGAGCAGGGACCTTCAAGGCCCCTGAATCAAGCGAGACGGTTTTGGGCTTCAGCCCCGGAGAAAATTGGCATCCTCTTGCGGCCGTCGGATGTGGTGCGCAACCAAACGAACTTTGACCGCTCTCAACCCCGCAACACCAGCAGGCTCGCCAGCAGCGCCAGCGGCATCGCCACAAGGCCCACCTTCAAAAACTCCAAGGCCGTAATCTCGACGCCCTCTCGCCGCAGCGCGATCAGCCAAAGAATCGTAGCCAATGATCCCGTGACGGAGAGATTCGGTCCCAGGTCCACTCCAAGCATCACTGCGTGCGCCATCATCCCCGGCAAATGCGCGTTGCGCACCGCGGACCCAGCCATCAGGCCCACCGGCAAATTGTTCATGCCGTTCGAGGCTAGCGCAACCGTAAATGCGGAGGCGCCGGACCCCATCCATCCCGGCTCCCGCGCCAGTCTCTCCAACCCATCCACACCTAGGCGCAGCAGGCCCGCCCCTTCGAGGGCTTCCACAATCACAAACAGCCCCGCCACCAGCGGCAGCACAGACCAGGCGATCCCACGCGCTACGCGCGGCACGATACGCCGATTGCGCACCGCGACCACCGCCAGCGCCACCACAGCCGCGCAGCATGTCGGCGCTCCCAGCGGAAGCCCCAGCGCCGACGACACCATCAGTGCCGCGGACGCGAGCAACAGACCCGCTAGCGCCAACCGACCCTCGGTCGTCAGCGGCGCCGGTTCCACATTGCCTTCGATGCGCCGTGCAAGATCGCGGCGCGCCAGCCAGCGCAGACACAGGAAAGTCACTGCGATCGACGCCAGCGAAGGCAGAAAAAAGACCTTCAGCCAGTCGAGCAGCGGCGGGATACCGCGCCCGAAAACCACCAGGTTGGCCGGATTCGAGATGGGGAAAACAAAGCTGGCCGCATTCGCCACCAGCGCACACGCCAGCAGGTAGGGTTTCGGCTCGACGCGCGCCCGGCGCACCGCGGCCAGCACCGCCGGGGTCAGCACCACGGCGGTCGCGTCGTTCGAAAGTAGCGCCGTCACCGCCACGCCCACGCCATACACCAGCAAAAAAAGCCGCGCCGACGAATGCCGCGCATGGCTCGCGGCCACTCCGGCCGCCCACTCAAAGACGCCTTCCTCGCGCGCTACCTCCGCCAGAATCATCATGCCGGTCAGAAAGAGATAAACGTCGAGCCCCTGGGCAACCGCATGCCCCGCCGCTTTCAGCGGAAGCAGCCCGGTGACCACCAACAGGATCGCTCCCCCGCACACCCACCACGCCTCGCCAATCTTGCGAGGACGCAGAAGCATGCACAGGATACTGACCAGGGAAATTGTCCAGACGAGCACTGTCATTCGATGCAATCGGAAAAGGCGCAGATCTTCAAGCGTCGCCTCTTCGATCAAAACACAGCCAGAAGCTGCGACCCGACTGAGCAACCTTGGTTGTAAGACAGTTTGTCGGACAGCCGACTTGAGGAAAGAGGTATGTCTTACTCGATTCCGGCTCTGGCAGGGGCTGTCTTACGTTTGTCTCACATGTCTTACCGGCGTAAGAGATGCGTAAGACGTCCGTAGGACAATCCAGGCGCGTTTCCGTTGCTCGCCCGCGCCTCAGCGTAAGCCCGAACTCAGCCCGCACTCCCATCAAGCCAAGCCGCCAGCTCTGTGTGCCCCCGCTCCCGCGCAAAATCTGCCGGCGTTTTGCCCTGCTCGTTCACGTGTTTCGGATCGGCTCCGTGCGTGACCAGCAGCTCCGCCAGGTCCTTGCGGTTGGCGGTCGCCGCCGAAAAAATCGCTGTGTACCCTGCCGTCTGCACCGCGTTCGCGTCCGCTCCATGCGCCAGCAGTAATTCGATCGTCGACGCGTTCCGCCCCAGTGCAAGCGCCGCATGCAGCGGCTGGTTGCGTTGCGGATTCTTCGAGACCGCGTCCACCCGCGCGCCGCGAAAAATCAGTGCCGCCGCCGACATGGGCGTCCCGAACGCGGCCGCAAGATGCAGTGCCGTCCATCCGTCCCCGCTCATCGTCTGCGCTGCGGCCTCATCGGCGCCGAGTATCGCGTGCAACCGCGCCTCATCCCCGGTGGCTGCCGCTTCAAACACGTCCAGCGCTTTCCCGCTCTGCGCCCGCGTCTTCAGCAGCAGATCGCGAATCGCCGTATGCCCTGTATATACCGCCCACAGCACCGAAGAGACGCCTTGTGCATCCCGGTACTCGGCCAGCGTGGGATCGTTTTCAAGCGCGCTGGTCACTGCGGCCAGGTCGCCGCTGCGCATCAACTTCAGAAAATTTTGGCTCACGGATGGATCACACTGTACGGCCCGGGAAGCTTCGGCCCGGCATCGGCCGACTCCGCGTCGGGCTTGGCTGGCTGATTCGTTCGTTTCGAATAAATGCGGAACTGGACCACAACGTCCAGCAACACAGGAACAGGCTTGCCATCCTTCGTCGCAGGCTGAAAGCTTGCCTTGCGAATTGTATCGGCGGCACTTTCGTCCAGGCCGAATCCAATCGGCCGTCCGACAACGATCTCCTGCGGCTTGCCGTCTGCACCGATCACCGCGTGGTACAGCGCCATGCCGGCCACGCCATTGGCCTGCGCGTATTCATTCGACGGCGCTTCGAGCGGCGACAGCAGCTTCGCCTTCTGATCCACGCTGCCCTGGCGAAAGATGCTTGGGTCCGTCGGACGGTAGTCGGCCTGGTTGGCCACGGCCTGGTAATACAGCTTCCAGAAACTCGGCAGCGTTGCAATCATGCGATCGTCTAGTCCCGGCGCAAATATATGGTCGATGGCCTCGCGCAACAGTCGCGCAGCATGCGCGGGAGAGGTCGTCGTGGTCACACTGCCCGCATCCGCCGGCCGCTCAGCTTCGGGCGCCGCGTTCATCTCCGCCTTCGCTTCATCGGCATCGCTCGGAGCATTGGATCCGTTTCCGGGTGTGGTTCCCGCTGCGTCCTTGGGCGCGGGTGCATTCTTGTCTTTCTTCTTCTTTTTGGGAGTGACCACTAACTCGCGGTCGATCGTGATCTTCACTATCTTCTTCTTCGGCGTGATCCGCACCTTGTCCACAGCTTTGGTTGGATCCTCATCGGGGCGTGCGCCCAGAAAGTGCAGACCATAGCGAATGCCGGTCAGCTCCACCTTGTGTTTCGACAGATGCACCTTGTCGATCTGGATCAGGCTCAGCGTGTACGAGCCCTGCGGCGAGTGCCCGGTCAGCTTGCCGTGCTCATCGAAGCTGAGCGAGTTGTCGAGATAGCCGTCGCGCAGATAGAGCGTCTTGCCCGCCACAAGCTGCTTCACTTCCTCTTCGGTGATCGCGCCCTTGGCCTCGCCGGTATCGGCCGAGGTTGCGCTCGGTGCCGCACTCGACCCTGCATTCGGCGCAGCAGTCTGCGTAGTGCCGCCTGTCGCAGGTGCTGAAACAGCGGGCGGTGTCGATTCTGCGGGCTGTGCGGGCGCGGACGCTGGCGGAGTCTGGGTCGATTGCGCGGGACTGGCCGTCGTTGCTGCCGGTGTCTCGGGCTGTTGCGGGTTGCTGGCAGGAGCCGTGGCTTCGGCAGGAGATTGTGCCGGTGCGTTCGCGGCCGGTTGCTGCTGCGTGTCGGCTGGCGCCTGCGCGACCGCGAAAGCGCAGCCCAAAGAAACCACGCCTAGAGACAGAAAGGACGCGCGGCGAGACCGGTTCCGCAGGACGGCAGGGAAGCACTTCATGGGGGATGACCTTGTCCAAAACTTTATCAGGCGCCGGCGAAACCGCCGCATTGGAATCAGGTGAACATGGGTTACTGAGGTGTTGTGGACTTCGGGCGCTTCAGCCGCCAGAGAATGCGCCGAAAGATCCCCAGCGCGCGCCGAACGTCCGCCTCCGTCCAATGCAGACGACGTACGACCAGGCGAAGATCGTGCCGGTTCGCCGCTTCCATGATCTGCGGGGAGTAGTCCGCCGCGCGCATCGTCTCTTCAATCGCTTCAACAAGCCGGTCGAGCGTGCCGGACGCGGCGTCCGGCGATGCCTCCTCTGACCGATTTGCAACGCCCCGACTGCGCACATCGGCGAGGCTCTGCGCCGGTCGCGCGAGTTCGTACAGGCACACCGCGACCGCCTGCCCGAGGTTCATCGAGGGCTGGCGCGGGTCCGTCGGTATTTCCACCAGGCAATGGCAGTAAGACAAATCTTCGCGTGTAAGACCGTGCTTCTCCGGCCCGAAGACCAATGCCATACGCCCATCTGCAAGACGGCCATCCAGGTGTAATGCGTCGCCCATCAAAGACGGCACGTCCGTAAGACAGACGACCACTTGCTCCGGCTTACGGTGCTGCAGTGTGCCGGTGCCCGCAACGAAAATGCATGAGGCAACGGCTTCGGCCAGTGTTGCAGTCTCTCTCGCGTTTTTGAGCAGGTCCGGCGCGCCGACGGCAGACTTGGCCTCGCGCCAGTGTGCTTCAAAGGGTGCGACCACCGTGAGCCGCGTGAAGCCGAAATTGGCCATCGCGCGCGCCGCCGCCCCGATATTCAGCGGATTGCGCGGCGACACCAGCACCACATCCACCTGTTCGCGTTGGGCTTCAGTCAGCAAGCCATTATTGTAGGGCGAGGCACGCGTGCCCGGTGCCGCGCTCCGCCGTTGACGACTGAGCTTGTGCGCGAATCAATTGATACACTGCACATCGATGGCTTCCTCTACAGGCGCAGACGCCGATGCAACGGGTCCGGAAATAGCGGCATTATGCGCCGCAGCGCGGTGGTGCGCCGGGCGCGGTTGGGTGCCGGCTACCAGCGGCAACTTCAGCGTGCGCGCGGGCGGCAGTATTTTCATCACTTCCACGGGATTGGACAAAGGCACGCTTGCGCCCGATGACCTGCTGGAAATTGACATGGAAGGACGCGCGGTTGCCGGGCGGGGTAAGCCTTCGGCGGAGACGGGCCTGCACACCGTGATTTACAGCGAGCGGCCTGAGGCGCGCGCCATTCTGCATGTGCATACGATCTGGAATACGCTTCTTTCCGGCATGTTTGCGCCGACCGGCTATGTTTTGCTGGAGGGATACGAGCTGCTCAAGGGCCTGTCGGGCGTAACGACGCACGAGCATCGCGAGCAGGTCCCGATCCTTGCGAACACGCAGGATTATGTGGTTCTCGCGGACCGGTTGACGCAGGTTTTGCGGCAGAATCCGCGGGCGCATGGCGTTTTATTGAGTCGGCATGGGCTCTATACTTGGGGCAATTCGGTCGCCGAAGCGCGCCGGCATTTGGAAGCGCTTGAGTTTCTGTTCGAGGTCGAAGGCCGCCGTTTAACGAGCACTCATTGAGGCACGAAATTGTTCCACGTGGAACAATGGACCTGCCGTCCAGGCAGCCCGCTTCGCGCAAAGAGGGTTGGGATCGAGCGCAATTGTTCCACGTGGAACAATTGTGTTGGGTGGCACATGAGGTTGTGCACGTTGCAGAACATTGCGTAGTTTGTGATTCAGGTTTGTTTTTGTGGAGTTTATATGGCTGTTCTTCGATTTCCTGATCAATCGCCCGAGCGACAGATGGATGGCGAGGCTGAGATTCAGGCGGCGCTGAGGCCGCTGGGGATCGAATATGAGCGTTGGAGCCTGGACCGGGTGCCCCCGGACAGCTGCGCCGACGCGGTGCTGGGTGCCTATGCGGTGGAGATCGAGGAGATGAAAAGGCGGGGCAGCTACGTGACTGCCGATGTGATTGACGTGAATCCGGCGACGCCGAACCTTGAAGAGATGCTGGCCAGGTTCGACAAGGAGCACACGCACGACGAAGACGAGGTGCGCTTCATTCTCTCTGGCCGCGGCATTTTTTTTCTCGTTTTGGATGAGAGTGTTGCTTCAGTCGAAGTTGGTCCCGGCGACATGCTGCGTGTGCCGCGCGGGACAAGGCACTGGTTCACGCTGTGCGAAGACCGCAGGATTCGTGCGATTCGCTGGTTTCAGGCAACCTCCGGCTGGACGCCGCATTACACCGGCTCGGGCGTGGACACGGCGTATCAGCCGCTCTGCTTCGGGCCGGCGTATCTGGGGCAGCGCGTGCAGACCGCCTTGGGGCCCGGCCAGGCTCTCGGCCAAAAACGATGAGCGCGCAATCCCGCGTTTATCTGCTGGATGTCGAGGGCACAGTTGCGCCGATGACGCTGACGACGGGACAGTTATTTCCGTACGCGCGCACGCATCTTGGCGATTATCTGAAGCAGAATCTGGCGAGCGCCGCAGTCCAGGCGGACTTGCGTCTGCTTGCGGAAGAGAACCGTGCGGAGACGCGCGAAGACAGCCCGACCTTTGGCGTTGAGATACGGAACGAGCTCTATGCGCGGACCTATCTTCTCTGGCTGATGGACGAAGATCGCAAATCGACTGCGCTCAAATCGCTACAGGGAAAGATATGGAAGGCCGGTTTTGAAAGCGGCGAGTTGCAAGGGACCCTTTTCCCGGACGTGCCCGAGGCTTTTGCGCTGTGGGCGCAGGAGGGAAAGGTAGCGATCTATTCTTCTGGATCGGTTGAAGCGCAGCAGCTTCTGTTTCGGCATTCGATCTATGGCGACCTGACGGGGCGGATTGCGGGTTACTTCGACACGCGAACGGGCGCGAAGGGGGAGACGGCGAGCTATGCGGCGATAGCGGCGCAACTGGATGCCGCGGCCGGCGATGTCACGTTTTTCTCAGATGTGGTGCGCGAGCTGGATGCGGCCCGCGAGGCCGGTTGTGCGACGCGGCTCGTGGTGCGCGAGGGCAATGCTCCGGTTGAGGACGCGCATGGGCATGAAGCGATTCTTTCGCTGGTTTAGGGCATAAAGCGCAGAAGCAGATCCCTTCGTGCTTCCCCATGTTCGTGCGGATGGATGCTTCGGTTCTCCGGGGCTAAAGCCTCCTCGTTTTCTACGCTTGATTCAGGGGCCTGAAGGCCCCTGCTCCCTCCCCCAAAAGCTCTCCCCCAAAAGCTCTCTCCCAAGAGCTCCTTCCCGAAAAGCTTCTTCCGAAAAGCACCTTTGCCAAAAGCGCCCTCGCAAAGGCGCGTGCGTGGTTTTGCACCGGAAATGAGGCAGCACCGGGGGGGGGAGGGGGGTACGGGTACGGACCGGGCACATCCCTGACAGTACCTCTTGTCTTTAAGCAGGCTGCGCTCGGGAGGCACGGCGCTGGGCGGCAGTGCTGGCGACTTGCGCGGCGTAGAGAAGGCAGGTCGGCTGGGAACCCGTGAAGACTTCGAGGAGCATACCCTTGGCGACGCAGGCGATGAAATCGCGGATGTTGTCAGGACCGGTGAGCGGGGGCATAGCCTCGGCATAGGCGCGTGCGGCGGCATCGACGGCACGGGACCTGCATTCGTCCTCGGACTCGCCGGCCCTCTTGTTGCAAGGCGCGAGGATATCGAGGTAGGTGCGTTCCATGATTTCGCAGCATTGTGCGACGGCGGTGTTGCCTGGTGCGGTTTGCGATGCGTTGGACATCGGGATGCTTTCCTTTGGTTGCTGGATTTTGGTGTTGATCCCAGTGTGCGCGAGGAAGGGGTAATTATCTGCAAAGTGGCCGTTCGACGTTCTCAAGGCTGGGCTTTCTGAGGGCATGCCGGGGCTAAAGCCCGGCCATTTTTAGCGGCGTGATTCAGGGGCCTGAAGGCCCCTGCTCCCTCCGAAAGGTCAGGACGACAGGCGCTGGGAGAGGTTTGTTGTTTTCCCAGCGGAGCTTGGATGGGGCACCCGTGTTCGTGCGGATTGAGATGGAGTGAAGGGACGCGTCTTGAATCAAAAGCGGGTGAGTTAGGCTCTAATCTATTGTGCTTTTGAGTATGTCCTGGACGAACCCTGCTGCGATTGCGTTGAACGAGCTGAGTCATGCGCCGATTGTGCGTTTTTCGGTGCTGGCGCTGAGCTCCATCTTTTTTCTGGTCGACCCGTTCGCGGCGATCCCTTCGTTTATAGCGATTACGGGGAGTGCCGATGAGGCGCGGCGGAAGCGGATGGCGCGGAAGGCGGCGCTGACCTGCTTTATCGTGCTGACCAGTTTTGCGCTGGCCGGGCAGCTGATTTTCAAGATGTTCGGGATCACGCTGCCGGCGTTTGAGATTGCCGGCGGGCTGATTCTGCTGCTGATTGGTCTGGACATGCTGGAGGCGAAGCGCTCGGCGACGCAGGAGGCGCTGGGCGATACCGAAGAGGGCGCGGCCAAGGAAGATGCGGGCATTGTGCCGTTGGGCATTCCGATGCTGGCGGGGCCGGGGGCCATTTCATCGGTGATGGTGCTGGTGGGGACGGTGCCGTCGTTCTGGCATTGGCAGATGGGTGCGATTCTGGGGTCGGTCGGGGTGACGTGCCTGGTGAGCTACTGGGTTTTGGCGGGTGCGGGGCGGATCCGCTCGGTGCTGGGGGAGACAGGGATTCGTATCCTGGTGCGCATTATGGGCTTGCTGCTGGTGGCGCTGGCGATGCAGTTCTTTGTGAATGGGCTGACGGATCTGGGGATTATTTCCAAACAGTAAACAGTAAACGGTGGTCAGTGGGCTGAGGTCAGCCAGTTATTCGGCGGCGCAGGATTCCCACTCGTTGCGGCTTGCCTGTTGTGGCAGATGCGTGGCGTCTTCGACCACACCGTAGATGCCCAGGATTTTACCTGTGGCGTCGATGCGCGCCGATCCGCGGGAGCGCATGAGAATCCAGTCGCCATCGAGTCGTCGAACGCGGTAGTGCACATCGATCGGTTCTCCCTCGGTGAGGCAGAGCTGGATGGCTTGCTGGGTAGGAATGACGTCGTCGGGATGGAGCATGCTCATCCAACCGTTGCCCATGGCCTGTGCGAGGGGCTGCCCGGTGAAGTCCTGCCAGCGGGAGCTAGCTTCAATGACTTCTCCCTTGTCGTTGAGGACCCATGGCACATGGGGGCCGAGCTCGAGCAGATGGCGAAAATGGCTGAGGCTTTCGTGCAGGGCTTTTTCAGTGCGCTTGGGCCCGGTGATATCCATGACGGCGACGGAAACGCCGAGGATCTCGCCGGCTTCATCGCGCGTCGGCTGGTAGGAGCAGAGAATCGTTTCCGGTTCCTGTCCCTCGCGAGCGGACTTCTGCACTTCGACACCGAGGACAGGTTCGCCATGCATGGCGCGGGTGATAAAGGGTTCCACAAGCGGAAAAACATGGGGAATGATCTCGGCCACGGTTTTCCCGAGGTGGGCGCGGACAGGCGCGCCATTCATCTCGGCGAGCTGGCGGTTGAGGCTGACGTAGCGCATTTTGCGGTCGAGAAAACAGAGGCCGACGGGTGCGCCGTCGTAGATGGCCTGAATCTGCCCGAGGCGCTGTGCGGGCAAGGAATCGAGGCCCACGAGGGAGCTGCCATCGGGGGCGAGAGGCATGGCGGAGAGGAAGGTTCGCGCGGGCGCCGCGAGCAGGCGGGGGATTTCGCTTGCCGGAGCCGGTTTGCCGTAGAGCCAGCCTTGGCCGAGATCGCAGCCGAGCCAGAGGAGCATGCTGGCCTGGGCGGGGGTCTCGATGCCTTCAGCGACGGTGGCGAGGCCCAGGCTCTGGCCTAGGCCCACGACGGCAGCCACGATTTTTCGGCTTTCGCGGATCTCGGTCATGGAGCTGACAAAGCTGCGGTCGACCTTGAGCTTGTCGAAGGGAAGGGACTGGAGATGGAGGAGGCTGGAATAGCCGGTGCCGAAGTCGTCGAGCGCGAGGCGGCAGCCCAGCTCCTTGAGCTCGTTGGCAATGGCGCGGGCGCAGGGCAGGTCCTTCAACAAGGCGCTCTCAGTGACTTCGATGGTGAGGCGATTGAGCGGGAAATGCCCGTGTTCCGCGCAGGCGGCGATCAGCGCGGGGATGCTTGTATCCTGCAGCTGGATAGGGGAGAGGTTGCAGGAGAGATTGAGGGAACTATCGACAAGCGCAGCAGAGGTGAATGCCTGGTCGAGCAAGGTCTGGGTGAGCCGGCTGCTCAGTCCGGCGGCCTCAATCCACGGGATAAATTCGTCGGGTGTTGCATGCTGCCAGCGGGCAAGGAGCTCGAAACCTGTGAGTTGCCCGGTTCTTAATTCAACGATGGGCTGAAACGCAGGGTAGAACTCATGGTTGTCCAATGCCCGTTGGAGACCCGTTGCATCGGCTTTCATCCCAACACTGTACGCCGCAATCTTTTGTCGGGGATAGCACCTTCGTACCATTGGGGGGTACCTTCGCGCTTCGGGGTCCGACTCGGCCAGCCGGGACGCCGGATCGAGGAGGTTCCAGGTCAGCTTCTCCGCGATCGGCGGGTGTGAGCATTGGCCGCGATGGGCGGGGTCTCTTCGAGTGCGGCACGAAGTGCTTTCCCACAGGTATTGCGAGGTTTCCACAGGCCAGGCCGCTTGTGTTTCCGGACCGGGGTTGCTATTCTCAACGAGTCGCATTCGGTGGATTTGTTGTGCCGGTTGCGAGTTGCATACTTGAGTGGCATGTGCTACTCTCAAAAAGTTGCAGTTTTGAGCAGTGGAGCCTCCCGGTGGCCTTTGGGCCTGCCCTGTGAGGGAAGTGGGAAGCTGGTTCGTAGGGTCAGATTGAGGCAGCGGTCAAACGCAGCTCTGATCCCTGTAGGGAATCCCGCAGAGAACAAGCCATTGCATGACCCGAGAGGATAATCCTTTCGCGCGCCTTAGCGGCGCAAGCCATTAGTGCTGGTCGTTCTTTGATATTTTGCGCATGCGCGTGCCCGTCCGGGACGTCAAGAGTGGAACCGAGGGAGTTAACCCGGTTTGAGCTTGACAGGATGGGGGAAGTTAGATAACTTCGAAAAGTTCGCGCAAAAATGCTGGCGGACGCAATCAAGCGAAAAAGTCAGCAGCGCAATAAGTTCGAGGACAGCTGCTCGCAAGAGCAGACCTCGATCCCAAGGGCACCGCTTAGGCGGACCGCTCTCACGGATCTTTGACAACTAGGTTGAACATGCCAGTCGTGAGAACCGATCAGGTTTGGCTTGATCATTCTCACAAGGTAAGAGCATCTGCGTGCACCCTCTTTTCGGAGCGATCCGGGCAGGAGATGCGCAGGTGCCGTCGATCCTGATCCGACCTCCGTCGGGGATGGATTGACATCAGGTTTCAAACGAGAGTTTGATCCTGGCTCAGAATCAACGCTGGCGGCGTGCCTAACACATGCAAGTCGAACGAGAAAGGGTAGCAATACCTGAGTAAAGTGGCGCACGGGTGAGTAACACGTGACTAACCTACCCTGGAGTGGGGGATAACTGAGGGAAACCTTAGCTAATACCGCATAACACCTACGGGTCAAAGGAGCAATTCGCTTCAGGAGGGGGTCGCGGCCGATTAGTTAGTTGGCGGGGTAATGGCCCACCAAGACTGTGATCGGTATCCGGCCTGAGAGGGCGCACGGACACACTGGAACTGAAACACGGTCCAGACTCCTACGGGAGGCAGCAGTGGGGAATTTTGCGCAATGGGGGAAACCCTGACGCAGCAACGCCGCGTGGAGGATGAAGTCCTTCGGGACGTAAACTCCTTTCGATCGGGACGATTATGACGGTACCGGAAGAAGAAGCCCCGGCTAACTTCGTGCCAGCAGCCGCGGTAATACGAGGGGGGCAAGCGTTGTTCGGAATTATTGGGCGTAAAGGGTGCGTAGGCGGTTTGGTAAGTCTCTTGTGAAATCTCCGGGCTCAACTCGGAGCCTGCAAGGGAAACTGCCGGGCTTGAGTGTGGGAGAGGTGAGTGGAATTTCCGGTGTAGCGGTGAAATGCGTAGATATCGGAAGGAACACCTGTGGCGAAAGCGGCTCACTGGACCATAACTGACGCTGATGCACGAAAGCTAGGGGAGCAAACAGGATTAGATACCCTGGTAGTCCTAGCCCTAAACGATGATCGCTTGGTGTGACGGGTACCCAATCCCGCCGTGCCGTAGCTAACGCGTTAAGCGATCCGCCTGGGGAGTACGGTCGCAAGGCTGAAACTCAAAGGAATTGACGGGGGCCCGCACAAGCGGTGGAGCATGTGGTTTAATTCGACGCAACGCGAAGAACCTTACCTGGGCTCGAAATGTTGTGGACCGGAGTAGAAATATTCCTTCCCCGCAAGGGGCCGCAATATAGGTGCTGCATGGCTGTCGTCAGCTCGTGTCGTGAGATGTTGGGTTAAGTCCCGCAACGAGCGCAACCCTTATCTTCAGTTGCTACCATTTAGTTGAGCACTCTGACGAAACCGCCTCGGATAACGGGGAGGAAGGTGGGGATGACGTCAAGTCCTCATGGCCTTTATGTCCAGGGCTACACACGTGCTACAATGGCCGGTACAAACCGTCGCAAACCCGTGAGGGGGAGCTAATCGGAAAAAGCCGGCCTCAGTTCGGATTGTAGTCTGCAACTCGACTACATGAAGCTGGAATCGCTAGTAATCGCGGATCAGAACGCCGCGGTGAATACGTTCCCGGGCCTTGTACACACCGCCCGTCACATCACGAAAGTGGGTTGCACTAGAAGCCGGTGAGCCAACCGCAAGGGGGCAGCCGTCCAAGGTGTAATTCATGATTGGGGTGAAGTCGTAACAAGGTAGCCGTAGGAGAACCTGCGGCTGGATCACCTCCTTTCTAAAAGAGAAGCAGATGGCAAGGCATTCCTTCCGCGAAAGCGGACTGCTGAGAAGCAGAGAATGTCTCTGGTCCATCTAACCCGTTGTGCCGTTACCTGACGGCCGTTTCGGGATCTCGATACAAGCCTTCTTTTCCTGTTCGATATTTTCACGATGGTCATGGGCGGCGTAGCTGCCCAGCATGTTCAACCTTTGTCCTCGAAACCCCTTTTGGTATTCATGGGAATGTAGGAGCCGCCGAGCTTTTTCTCGGCGGGGAAGCCGGCCAACGATTGGGCCTGTAGCTCAGTTGGTTAGAGCGCACCCCTGATAAGGGTGAGGTCGGTAGTTCGAATCTACCCAGGCCCACCATCTCGGCCGCAGTTGCCCGTACGTGGGGCTGTAGCTCAGTTGGGAGAGCACCTGCTTTGCAAGCAGGGGGTCAACGGTTCGATCCCGTTCAGCTCCACCAAATTCTCATGGGCTGCTTCAAGATTGTCGCCATCGGTTGATTGGTTGACGTCGATCTGGAAGCAGGCGGGATGAGTCAATCGCGAGATTGATTGTTTCCGGCAGGTTTCAACAGCCTCAGGGCTGGCCTTTTTCCGTCACAGGGACAAGGTTTGGATGTTTGACAACAAAATTGATTGGGTAACGCATTTGGAGACCCGACTGACCCGCCGCGAGGCGCGTGAGCCGGAGCAAGATTCCAAAGGCGTTTACATACAAGGCCGAGCACAAGCAATGGGTGAGTGCAAGTTACTCACTCAGGCAAAGTGTTCAATTATCAAGAGTGTCTTTAGGAGATGCGAAGCGATTTGCGTGAGCAAAGCGTTGTCGCACTCAGAGGCGGAGAAATAGGTTATCTCTGAACAGGACCGAAGCGATTCGGCTCCCTGCGCTGGAGTTAATTCTATGGTCAAGCTACTAAGGGCGCACGGTGGATGCCTTGGCAGAGACAGGCGATGAAGGACGTGGCAAGCTGCGATAAGCTTCGGTGAGCCGCACACAGGCGTTATAACCGGAGATTTCCGAATGGGGAAACCCTCCTAGGCAAACCCTAGGAACTACCCACTGAATACATAGGTGGGCTAGAGCGAACTCAGGGAAGTGAACCATCTCAGTACCTGAAGGAAAAGAAAGAAACCTCGATTCCGATAGTAGTGGCGAGCGAACTCGGAACAGCCCAAACCCGTAGCATTTCGGTGCTTCGGGGGTTGTAGGGTCCGCAACAGTAGAGTTACCAATCTGGCTTCTAGCTGAATCTTCTGGAAAGAAGATCCATAGAGCGTGACAGGCGCGTAGGCGAAAGTAGTCCAGACTCGAAGCGGATACCTGAGTAAGGCGGGGCACGTGAAACCCTGCTTGAATCTACGGGGACCATCCCGTAAGGCTAAATACTAGTCTCTGACCGATAGTGAACCAGTACCGTGAGGGAAAGGCGAAAAGAACCCCGTCGAGGGGAGTGCAAAGTACCTGAAACCGTGTGCCTACAAGCAGTGGGAGGGCTATGCCCCGCAAGGGGAATGCCTGACCGCGTGCCTATTGCATAATGAGCCGGCTAGTTATTCTTGTCAGCAAGGTTAAGCGTAAGCGAGCCGAAGCGAAAGCGAGTCTGAACAGGGCGTTCAGTTGGCAGGAATAGACGCGAAGCGGGATGATCTACCCATGGCCAGGTTGAAGGTGGGGTAACACCCACTGGAGGACCGAACCGGTGTTTGTTGAAAAAAGCTCGGATGAGCTGTGGGTAGGGGTGAAAGGCTAATCAAATTCCGTGATAGCTCGTTCTCTCCGAAATAGCTTTAGGGCTAGCCTCGGATGAATTGCGTTGGTGGTAGAGAGATGGATGGACTAGGGGGCTTTCCGGCTTACTGAATCCAACCAAACTGCGAATGCCAGCGACAACATATCCGGGAGTCAGACGGTGGGGGCTAAGCCTCATCGTCGAGAGGGAAACAGCCCAGACCGCCTGCTAAGGTCCCCAAGTTACAGTTAAGTGGGAAAGGAAGTCGGAACGCTCAGACAGCCAGGAGGTTGGCTTAGAAGCAGCCATCCTTTAAAGAAAGCGTAATAGCTCACTGGTCAAGCGGTCCGGTGCCGACAATACAACGGGGCTAAAACTGTACACCGAAGCAGCGGATGCACACTTTAGGGTGTGCGTGGTAGGAGAGCATTCTCAACAGCGGCGAAGCCAGACTGAGAAGACTGGTGGAGCGTTGCGAAGAGACCCTGCCGGCATAAGTAGCGATAACGGAGGTGAGAACCCTCCGCGCCGAAAGTCTAAGGTTTCCTGAGGAAGGTTAATCCGCTCAGGGTTAGGCGGTCCCTAAGTCGAGGCCGAAAGGCGTAGACGATGGACAGACGGTTAATATTCCGTTCCTCCCAATGTTCGTTAACACGATGGGGTGACGCAGAAGGATAAGCATGCCGCTCTATGGCTATAGCGGTTGCTGCGCGTAAGCTGGATCCGATAGGCAAATCCGTTGGGTCATTAACAGTGAGGCGTAGCACAGTTCCGAATGGGGCTTACGATGCTGATTCCACGCTGCCAAGAAAAACCTCTAAGGAGAACAAAGGGAACCGTACCCCAAACCGACACAGGTAGACGAGGAGAATATCCAAAGGCGCTCGAGTGAAGGCTCGTTAAGGAACTCGGCAAATTGGCTCCGTAACTTCGGGAGAAGGAGCGCCCACCTCTGGTGGGCCGCAGTGAAGCGCGTACGGCGACTGTTTAACAAAAACACAGGTCTCTGCTAAGTCGAAAACGACGTATAGGGGCTGACGCCTGCCCGGTGCCGGAAGGTTAAAAGGAGAGGTTAGCGCAAGCGAAGCTTTGAATTGAAGCCCCGGTGAACGGCGGCCGTAACTATAACGGTCCTAAGGTAGCGAAATTCCTTGTCGGGTAAGTTCCGACCTGCACGAATGGCGTAACGATCGTACGACTGTCTTAACGAGTTGCTCGGCGAACTTGTAGTACCGGTGAAGATGCCGGTTACCCGCAGCTAGACGGAAAGACCCCGTGCACCTTTACTACACCTTAACTATGAGTTACGGTTCTCGCTGCGCAGGATAGATGGGAGGCTTTGATTCCGGGTTCTCGGATTCGGAGGAGCCAACGGTGAGATACCATCCTGCGAGTGCTGTGATTCTAACCTACTCCCGTGATCCGGGAGAGGGACATAGTTAGGCGGGTAGTTTGACTGGGGCGGTCGCCTCCTAAATTGTAACGGAGGCGCGCGAAGCTACTCTCAGGCTGTTTGGAAATCAGCCGTCGAGTGCAAAGGCATAAGAGTGGTTAACTGTGAGACCTACAAGTCGAGCAGGTGCGAAAGCAGGCCTTAGTGATCCGGTGGTTCTGTATGGAAGGGCCATCGCTCAACGGATAAAAGGTACGCCGGGGATAACAGGCTGATCATTGCCAAGAGTTCATATCGACGCAATGGTTTGGCACCTCGATGTCGGCTCATCGCATCCTGGAGCTGTAGAAGGTTCCAAGGGTTAGGCTGTTCGCCTATTAAAGCGGTACGTGAGCTGGGTTCAGAACGTCGCGAGACAGTTCGGTCCCTATCTGCTGTGGGCGTAGGAGATTTGAGGAGGGCTGTCCTTAGTACGAGAGGACCGGGATGGACGAACCTCTTGTGTTCCAGTTGTCCTGCCAAGGGCACGGCTGGGTAGCGAAGTTCGGTTGTGATAACCGCTGAATGCATATAAGCGGGAAGCACGCTCCAAGATGAGATCTCCCTGAAGGGCCCAGGAAGACGACCTGGTTGATAGGCTGGAGGTGGAAACGCAGCAATGCGCGCAGCTTACCAGTACTAATCGCCCGTTCGGCTTGTCCATAGAATTAACTCCGCGCAGTAAGTAATTCCGCGGACATTCTTTGATAAGCCTTGTACGACCCCAATCAATTTTGTTGCAAAACTGCTTCCATAGAATTCTTGTGGCGCCAGATTGCCACCGCGTTCCTGCACGGCCCGGGCGAAACCATCCGGGACAAACCAGACGTCGCGGCTGGCTGCGGGCAAACCAACCCGCCAAGCGCCATCCAAGTTGAGGCGAGTTCAAGGCGCATGCCTTGAGCCGAAATCCTGAGCGCAAGCGAAGGAACTCGATGCCTCTTGACTTTGCCGGTGACCATACTGCGAGGGATCACCCGTTCCCATCCCGAACACGGAAGTTAAGCCTCGCTGGGCCGATGGTACTGCACGGGAGACTGTGTGGGAGATTAGGTGATCGCCGGCAATAATTCAGACAAAAAGGCCCTGCCACAACGGCAGGGTCTTTTTGCGTTTATGCATCTTTCTGGCTTCGAGCTGGATTCTCGGGCAGCATTGAGCCGGGAATGTGCACTCAGAGTTCCGCGGTGCGTTTGCCTGTGACCAGGCGCAGCAGCCATGTGAGCAGCACGGCTCCGACGGTCGCGATCAGGATGCTGAAGATCAGGCCGTGCTCGCCGACTCCGCCGAAGCCGAGGTGGCTCGACAGAAACCCGCCGACCAGCGCGCCGACCAGGCCGACGATCATGTCCATGAAAAACCCAAAGCCGGAGCCCTTCATCAGTTTTCCGGTAAGCCAGCCCGCGATCAACCCAATGATGATCCAGGCAATTAATCCGTGTCCTGCTCCCATATTCCCCTCCTTGATTTGTTTCGATGCAAATCGTTGTTGCCGGGCAGCGCCGGGCCGGCAAGCAGACTCCAGTGGGGGGAGGAGCTTGGGCGCCCGGAGAAGAATACTCCAGCGGCGCGAGGAGGGGATAGATATAAAGCAGGGAATAGGAAGGCGCATCGAGGCGGGCGGCATTCTGCGTCGGCGAAGGGGCGGGGATTGTGAACCTTGGAAGCTAGAACTCGGGGCTCAGGACTTGGAGCTGGAAACTGAAACCTGAAACCTTGAACAGCTCTATTCCTACTGCCTGGTTCCTAGGCCCTGGTCCCTTCAATCAGACGCCGGCGGGGAGGGCGGGGATGCCGCCTTGGGCTTTGGCTTCGGCGACGACCGCGTCGAGATGTTCGAGGACTTCAGGGACGCTCATGGTGTACATTTCGCGTCGCGCGTCGTAGCCCTCTTCGATGATCTGCTTGAGGTAGCGGCCGGCGATCTGGGCGGCCAGCTGGTCGGTGATGACCATGCCGGTGCGTTTCTTCTGCTCCACCCAGGCGGTGCAGGGCAGGGCGATCCACATGGGGCGGCCGTTCACGTCGTAGCGCACGTCGACGGCATCGGCGTGGCGAGTGGCGATGGCCACAATGTTTGCCTTCCACTTGCAGGGCAGGTCTTCGCCGCTCCAGCGGTCGGTGACGTGGAAATCTTCGTACATGGTGCTAGGGTATCGTTCCGCGAGGGCGGAGGGCAAGAGGGCGTGGGTGTCCGGAGGAAGGACAACTTCGTTGTTCGCGCGATTCCGCCGATGAATCCCGTGAGAGGCGAGCCGCGCCATGCAGGTTTCAGTGGACGTGACGGACGAGATGCGCCGCGAGGCGGAGATTCGCGGGATGCCGGTGATTGATTATCTCGACCTGGTGATTATGAAAGGCCGGCATGCGTTGAACGAGGGGCCGACGCTGTCGAGTGCTCTGGAGCGGATTCGGGCTCTGCGGGGGAAGGATGCGAAGGGGCGTTGAGAAACGGCAGGGGGCGCGGACCGCGATCACCGGTTCGGCAGTTGTGGCAGGGAATGGGCACGAGGCATGCAGGGTCTGATCCACCCCCTCGGGTGGACGCTCCACTTTGCGCGCTGTTAGACTAGGAGGGTTGCAGTGGCTGTGCCTCTCTCCTGTACGGACCCGCCTGCAAGTCAATCGACGAAGGACGTCAAAAACCCAGTGGATACACAGACTCGTCATGCCCTGAAGGGCGATAAATTTGCCCAGGCCACCCAAAGCGGTGTGACCTGGCTGAGCGGCCATCGTTCCGGCGCGGTGCGCGTGGTGGTTGTGGCTGTGGTTCTTGTGCTTGTGGCAGCGGGAGCTGGAGTTTTTGTCGGGATGCGCACGACGGCTGCGAATACGGCGCTGGGTGCGGCGGTGGATACCTATGGTGCTCCGCTGCTGCCGCCCGGGGCGCCGGCGCAGACAGGTGTGTACACCACGGCGGCGGAGCGCTCGAAGGCCGCCAACCAGCAGTTTGTGGCGGTGGCGCAGCAGTATGGCTGGCTGGGGGCAGGGGCCAAGGCGCACTACTTTGCCGGTGTCACCTATGCCGAGCTGGGGCAGAACGGGCCCGCGGAGTCGGAGCTGAAGTCGGCTGCGGACGCGTGGGACCGCAACCTTGCGAATCTTGCCAAGCTGGCGCTCGCGGGTTTGTATCACCAGACCAATCGCGACACCCAGGCCATCGATTTGTACAACGCGATCGCCGCCAAGCCGTCGGTGACGGTGTCGGCCGGAGTGGCGCAGCTTGACCTGGCAGACCTGTACGTGGCCCAGGGCAAGCGCGACATGGCGCGGGTTTTGTGGGCCAAGGTGAAGGACAGCGACAAGGACGGCGCTGCCGGTTCAATTGCCGCGCAGAAGCTTACCGGACAATAACGGCCTGAGGTCGGCTGGATCCGGACTGTGGACTGGTCTGGATTCGGGCAGGGCGTGGACCGGGTCGAGAGCCGGTTGGGGGTCAGGTTTGGCCCGTTTGAGCGTTTTCCCCGCGGTTTGCGTCTCCTCGTTGATATGAGCGCAAGCCAATCCGTATTCGCAGGTTGGATGGACAGCGCACCCAGCGTCGTCAAGAGCGAGGCTTGCGGCCAAGTGGCAGAGGAAGCAGTCGAGGTCCTGGTCGATCAATACGCGTCGACCCTTTATCGGGTCGCGTTCTCGATTGTGCGCAACGCCTCGGATGCCGAAGATGCCGTGCAGGAAACGTTTCTGCGCGTGCTGCGGCACAAGGAAACCCTGGGTGAAATCCGCGATCACCGTGTCTGGTTGATTCGCATCGTGTGGAACATTGTGCTGGACCGCAAGCGGCGGGCGAAGACGCGTCCCGAGACGGACGACGTGGCCGAGCTGGCGCGGGTGTTGCCGTCGCACGGGCTAAGCGCAGAACAGCGTGCGGCTGCCGCGCAGCATCATGCGCACGTGCTGGCCTGCGTCGAGAAGCTACCCACGAAAGAGCGCGAAGTAATGATGCTTTCGGCGTTCGAGGAGCTGACCAGCGTGGAGATCGCGGCGGTTCTGGGGATCACCGAATCGAGTGTCCGGTCACGTTTGTTTCGGGCGCGCAACCTGATGGCTGAGCTGCTCGATCACGCGAGGAGTGTGCGATGAAGCCGCAATCTGAAAACGCTGCTCAAGGAAGTCATTCCTCAATGGAGGAAGTTGAAAGCACGCTGCGCCTGATCGCTGGGCTGCCCGCGCCGGAGGGTCTGGAGACGCGCGTGAAGACGGCACTGGATCGCGCGCCTGCCCAAGCGAAGGCGGCTACTCTTTTGGATTGGCCTCTCGGCGCGCGCCGCAACTGGCTGCAGAACACCCTGCACTCGACTTGGGTGCGGAATGCGGCGGCGGCGGCGATTGTGTGCGTGGTGGCTGGGGGCAGCTGGGGGGTGTACCAGCACGTACAGCCGCGGGAGATTCCGGTGGCGCTGCCGCATGTTGGAAGCGGATTCTCGAGCGCGAATGCCATGCGGACGCCGAAGACTCTGGACGGGCCGACGTTGAAGCATCCGGTGCCGACTGCCGTAAAGGCTGCAGGTGGGGAGACGGCAGGGATGGCGAAGAGGCGGCCGGACGTCAAGAAGAAGACTGCGGGCAAGGCGGTTGTGGCGAAGCCGGCGGCGCAGTGAGGACCTGCGCCGCCCGAGTTTATTCCTGGGCGAAGGCGCGAATGATCAGGCCGATGAGGGAGAGTACGGCAGCGCCCCAGAACGCAGGCGTCCATCCGTAGACGTAGAAGCCGCCGACGATGTGGGAGGCCAGCAGAATCATGCCCGCGTTGATGACCAGAAGGAAGAGGCCGAAGGTGAGCAGGACGAAGGGAAACGTGATGAACTTGAGCGCGGCGCCGAGGGTTGCGTTGAGGAACCCGATGACAACGGCGGCGATCAGCGCGGACTGCATCCCGGTGACGAAGAACCCGGGCACGATGCGCGATACCAGCAGCAAAGCGATTGCGGTAAGGATCCAGTGAATGATCAAGCGAAACATAGTGGTCATTCCTTCCGTGCCCCGGCGAAAAGGGCTGATTGTAACGGTATAGCATGACGCTGAGAAGAATGAATGCCGCAAAGGTATCGCGGCCGAGACTTTTTTGATTCCTACCTGGTGCAAACGGGCAATGAGGGGAAGGATGCAGGTGGCACAACCCGGCCGGTCTGGCGGCGGGTGGAAGCCGATGCGCGTGCTGGTTTGTGCGGCGTTGCTTGTGCCGGGGGCGCTGGCGGCGGGTGGGCAAACGGGTGGGTCGCAAGCGCCGTTGCCGGACATTCGGCAGCTGATGCAGCAGGTGCAGGCGCACCAGCGGGAGCTGGACAAGCTGCGCGAGTCGTACACCTACAGTTCGATCGAGACGACGCAGGATATCGACGCCAACGGACAAGTGAAGAAGACCGAGGCGCAGGAACACGAGAACTTCTTCGTCAACGGTCACGTTGTGCAGCGGCTGGTAAAGAAAGATGGCAAGCCGTTGGGCGAGCACGACGAGCAGAAAGAAACCGAGCGGGTGACGAAGATGGTGGAGAAGGCCGAGAAGACTCCGCCGGGTCAGCCGCTGGAGGGGCCGTCGATCAGCGTGAGCCGTTTGCTGGAGATCATGGATGTGCGCAACGAGCGGCGGATGCTGTTCAGGGGTCGGGCGGCTGTTGTATTCGACTTTGTAGGCCGGAAGGATGCCAAGACGCACGGTATAGCCGAAGATGCGTCGAAGAAGCTGCAAGGGACGATCTGGATTGATGAGGCCGATCGGCAAGTGGCGCACCTCGAAGTGAGTTTCGTCGACAACTTCCACGTGCTGGGCGGGCTGTTTGCGAATATCCAGAAGGGCTCGAATTTCCGGTTCGACCAGTCGCAAGTCAATGGTGAGTTATGGCTGCCGACGGGCGGCGAGGGGACGTTTCTGGCCCGCGTGCTGCTGGTGAAGAATATGCGCCAGCATTTTGTGGAGCGCGATTTCGATTACAAGCGATTCCGTGTGGAGACGCAGCAGGGCAAGGATGCGCCGTCGGCTGGGAAGAAGCTCAACTGAAAGCGTCGCTGGAGAGTTGAATTCATGTTTGCGCGGAAGATGTCAGTCGAGAGGGTAGATTCCGCCGGAGAACGGCATGCTTGTCCCGTGAAGTGGATCGACAACTTCGCCATGCGCAACTTCACCAACGATGCGATCTTCGACGACACGCTGCCGGCGGGCGATGGGTTGCTGGAGGCCGGGAATCGGGTTCCGCTGGACCGGCTGCAGACGGCGATGGAGGACTGGTTCCGGCGCAAGGGGTATCTGGCGGCGGGGGAGCGGCTGGAAGTAAGGGAGCTGTGAAGGCCTGGCCCTTTCCTCGTCCCATGTTCGTTGCTGATTTCGAGAGTGGGCTGGGAAACATCCAGTTTTCCCAGGTCTCAAGGTCGAGACCTGGGGCACCCATTTTCTTGCCGATCGAAGCTTGGCTGCAGGTGCGTGGGTAGGTCAGGCTGCTTCCCGTTTTGCTTCTTTGCCGGTCCAGAGGCGGAACTCTGCTGCGCGGCGGGCTTTCAGGGCTGCGACTTCATGCTCGCCGGCGTGATCCCATCGCAGCAGTTCGGTTGCGGCGAGATCGTAGTGTCCGGTATTCAGGGCATGCAGAAGGGTTGAGCCGGCGAGGCGGCTGGAGCCGAGGTTGAAGGTGAAGTCGACGAGGGCGTCGAACTGACCCTGGGTGAGCTCAACGCGGACGAGGCGGGAGATGGCCTGCTCGGCCTCGCGCACGTCCCAGAGGAGGATGACGCTGGCTTCGGTTTCGCCGATGCCGCTGGGGTAGCACTCGTTGTGTTCAAGGCAATGACCGTAGCCGATGGTCGGGTGGCCGGCAATGTCGAGATAGGTTTTGCTGCGAAAGCCCTCGGACCGTTTGATCAGGTCGAGGCCGGCTGTGCTGAGTTGCATGTGTTCCTCCTCAAAAGGAAAAGCCACCCGATGTGGGTGGCGATGATTGAAGCAACGTCAATGCTCCGGGCCTAAAGGCCCTCACATTGTCAGAGGCGCTTTTTTTCGTGGGGCTAAAGTCCCACGCTGCCTCCGCTCATGTTCCTGCGGATTTCCGGAGTGGCTGGGACGCTTCCAGTTTTCCCAGGTCTCAAAATCGAGACCCTGGGGCACCCCTGTTCTTGCTGACTGCAGGGGGTCCGCTTCAGATTTAACGCTAGCAGGGTGGCGGAAATAATCTGCAAAGCGGTGGAGATTCGTGATGGTCCAGGGACGTAGTGGGTTTTGCGGTCATAGAGGGTGAGCCGGAATATGTGGAAAAAGGCGGTCGGCAGGAGGGAAATGTTTCTGTACGGTGAACCGGCGGGCATGATAGCCTTGCGCGGTCGGAGTGAGGGAGCCTGCTTTCGGGGGATTCTGGACCCGAAAAAGGCGCAAAATTCCGAGATTTCCCGATACGGAGTCTCACAGTCCGGCACGATTCATCTGCACCATTTTTGGTGCATTTTGCAAGTCTTTACTGGGTAGGGCTTTAGCGGTAGAAAATCGGCAATCCCGACCCATTTCTGTCCTTGGATCTCCCGTTGTAAATCTTTTCAATGGTTGAGGTTACTAGTGTCGAACTAGTAAAATGGACGGATGCTTATGAGACAAAACGCGAACAACGCGAACCGGAAAGATCCTGTCCAGTTTTGGTTGCTGGTGGGAGCTTCCTGCATAGCGCTGGCGGGTGTGGTTCTGACCGTTCCGGTTCGGACCGTGCAAGCCGATGCTGTTCTGTCCCGACCGGCGGCCATGGCTCCCCCAGCAGCGCCGGTTCTGAGCCCCACCCCCGTGGTGAAGGCGCAATCCACCCCCGTCAAAATGATGCACGGCTTTGCATCCTGGTATGGCGGAGTTTTCAACGGGCGCCAAACAGCGAGCGGCGAAGTGTACAACATGAACGACATGACGGCCTGCCACCCGACGCTGCCCTTCGGGACCCGGGTAAAGGTGATGAACACGAGGAACCACAAGTCGGTGGTGGTTCGGATCACGGATCGAGGGCTTCTGTACGGGCGGCGGGTGATTGACCTGTCGTATGCAGCAGCGGAGAAGATCGGGATGACTGAAGTCGGGGTTGTGCCGGTGACGATCCAGGTTTTGAACCCCGGACAGACAGAGACGAATTAAGAGAGAGGAAATTGGAGATGCGACGGCCAGCCTGCGGGCTGGCCGTTTTGCGTTTGGGGTAATCCGTCTGTGGGAAGGTTCATGTTTCCCCACGTCTTTGAATCGAGACATGGGGCGCCCAGGTTCGTGCGGCTCGTTCCGGGCCTAAAGGCCCTGTTGAAACCAGGCTCTCTCGCGGGGCTGAAGCCCCACGCTCCCTCCGTCGGCTGAAGCCTCACCCATGCTGGTGCGGATCGAAGCTTGTGTCCGGTCGGCCTATTCGGCGTCGGGGCGTTTGTACGGCTTCTGCAGGAGCATGCGGGCTTCGTTGACGCCGCCCTGGGTGTTGTCGTTGGTCTGGACGGCGAGGCGATACTCGTTGACGGCGCGGTCGCGCTGGCCGGTGATGTCGAAGATTTTTCCGATCTCGATATGGCTCCAGACCTCGGTCCAGGCAGGCTCGCCGTCGCCGCGCAGGGCGTCGCGGAAGGAGTTGACGCTGGCCTGGTAGTTGCGCTGGGTAAAGAGCAGCTCGCCGATGCGGTAGCTGGCAAGAGAGCTTTGCGGATTGGCGGTCAGAGCCTTCTGGTATTCGGCGAGGGCGCCGGTGAGGTCGCCCTGAGCGACGAGCTGCTGGCCTTTGAGGATGGCGACGCGGACCTGAAGGTCGGGCGAGGACTTGAGCACCCAGTCGCCGGGATCGATGTTGATGTGGCGCGGGCGGCCGAAGGTGTCGACGACGAACTGGGAGTCGGTGCCGACGACGTCGACTTTCTGGTTCACGGTCTTGCCGTCGGTTTCGACGCGGATGTCGACGGGCATACGGAAGAGGTCGAGGTCCTGGTCGATGTAGCCGATGGTGCGGAAGCCCTTGTTATTGCCGAGGCGGTAGACGGTGTACTTGTCGTTGAAGGTGGGTGCGCCGGTGCCGTCGATCCATTGCGCGAAGAAGGCCGTGAGCTGCTGCTGGCTCTGTGCTTCGGCCACCTTTTCGAAGTCGCTGGCGCGGATGGGCTTGTCAGTGTACTGGCTCAGGGCGCCTTTGAAGGTTGCGAGGAAGGCTTTGTCGCCGATTTCGCCGCGGAGCATGTGGAAGATCATGGCGCCCTTTTCGAGGGTCATGGACTGGAACTCGGGCGAAAAAGGATTCTGACGGGCCAGCGCTGGAGAGGGGCACGGTGTCATAGGCGAGCGCGCCGGCGGAGACATCCTGGAGGGCGTTGTGCAGCGCGCCGTGGCCGCTGTCTTCTTCGAGATACATCAGCTCGCCGTAGCGGGCCATGCCGTTGGTGATCCACGCATCGTTGAGGGTTTTCGGGCTGACCTCGGAGCCCCACCACTGGTGGGCGATGGTGTTGGCAAGGAGGCGGACGCCGGACTTGTCGGCGATGCGGGAGCCCATGATACCGGCCAGCTCGGGAGCCCAGGCAGCGGGAAGAGTGTCGTCGGGCATTTCAACGACGTTGAGGTGCGGGGTTTCGGGGGCTCCGAAGCTGTCGGTGAAGAAGTCGTATTCCTTCGCAGCGGTTTCAGCCACCTGGTTGCCAGCGGTCTGGTGGCTGACGGTGAGGTAGACCTTGATGTTGCCGGGTCCAGCCGTGAAGGGGCCAAGGTAGCGGCCGGCGATGACGGTACCGGGGAAGCCAGGCTTATCCCAGTTGAAGTCGAACTCGTCGCCGGGCTTGCCATTGGCGAGGGTGACGGATTTGGGCGTGCCCTCGATGCCGCTGGCGAAGACCTTCATCCCCTGCGGCACTTTGATGTGGAGCTGGGCAGTGAAGCGGTCGGTCATGAAGCCGGTGGTGGGGAACCAGCGCGCAGCGTAGAGCAGGTAGGTAATGGGTTCCTGAATAGCGGCCAGCTTGAGGCCTTCAACCGGGCCGTCTTCGTTGCCGGTGATGACGCCTTCGTATTCGAATGTCCAATGGGAGGGCTGGCCCGCGGCGAATGGCTTGGAAGGCGTGACGCGGATGGTTCCGTCGGCGAGGCGCTCGCCGGTGAGAAGCTTGCCGGCCTCGTCAGTGATTTTGGTGACTTTGAGGGCCGGATGAAAGCCGAAGCTGACCTCGTCTGCGCTTTCAGGCGCGGTAAAGGTGACCTGGGCCTTGGCCGCGATGTGATGCGTGGAGGTGTCGAGCTCGGCATCGATGACGTAGCCGGTGATGTCGAGGGTGGGGCGCTCCGACCGCTGGGCAGGCAGGTGAGTGGCCAGGACGATGGCGGCGAACAGCGGGAGCGCGCGCAGAAGAAAGCGCGGCGAACGGGGAGACTGGGTCAATCTGGTCAGTTTGATTTTGAGCTTTCGCAAGGACATATCGTTTTTTCTTGTCTCGGTCATTTTCGACAACGACGGCTCGGTTCAGGATGGCACGGATTGGGCAACAGGGGAAGCGACGCCGAGAACCTCGAGGGCGACGGCGGCTACCCTGTCGATCGCGCCGTGTGCTTCTCCCTGGCGGCCCGGGCGTGTGCTGAGCAGCGCGCGTATGCGCTGGAGCTCCTGCATCATGGACTGCCGGGGTGGGCCGTCGGGTAGCAGTGGCTCTAACTGTTGGACGATATTTGCGGCTGTGAAGTCGTTCTGAATGAGCTCGGGGACGACCCGTTTGCCGGCGATCAGGTTGGCCATGGCGACATGGAGGACGGTAACAACGCGTTTGGCGATGGCGTAGGTGAGGGGCGAGACGCGGTAGACCACAACGAAAGGGTTGCCGATGAGTGCGGCCTCGACGGTAGCGGTTCCGCTGGCCACGATGGAAGCGCGGGCGTGCAAGAGTGCTGCGCGGGCACCTGCGGTGCGGCCAGACGCGCCTTCGGCGCCATCCGAGAAAGACCCAGCGTTGTCGTCGACGATGACGCGGACGGTTAGATCTTTGCCATGCTCCAGGATGATCTGGTTGACCATGTGGCGGTGTTCGGGGTTGAGGGTCGGGGCGAGAGGGAGAAGGAACTCGAGCTGGGGGGCGGACTTTTGGGCAGCGTGTTCGGCGAGTAAGCGGGCGGCGGCGAGCATCTCGGGGAGGTTGTCGCGGATTTCCTTGGCGCGGCTGCCGGGTAGCAGGGCGATCCAGGTGTCGGCAGAATTCAGGTAGTTGCTCATCGCGAAATAGTCGCGGCTCATGTTGGGCAGGGGCAGATCGGCGAGGGGGTGGCCGACGAACTCGGCTTGGACGCCGCGATCGCGATAGAACGTTTCTTCGAACGGAAAGATGACGAGCATGCGGTCGACGTACTTCTGGACGAGCTTGATGCGGTGCTTTTTCCATGCCCAGAGTTGCGGGCTGACGAAGAAGAGAACGGGGACGCCGAGGCGGTGCAGCTCTTTGGCGAGCTTGAAGTGGATGTCGGGGAAATCGATCAGGATGGCGAGGGCGGGGCGGCGCTGTTGAATGGCATGTTTGAGGCGGCGGAATTCGCGGTAAATGCGGGGAAGGTGGCGGACGACCTCGGTGATGCCCATGACGGCCATGTCTTCGGCGCGGACGATGCGGTCGAGGCCGGCGGCCACCATGCGCTCGCCGCCCATCCCCATAAAGCGCACACTGTGCCCCTGAGCCTGAAGCTTCTTTTGCAGAGAAGCAAGAAGCAGCGCGCCGTAGGCTTCGCCGCTGGCCTCGCCTGCGGAGATGAAGATGGGGATCGGTTCTGGCATGCTTGGGGCCGTCTCGCCGTTCGCTGCCTTGATGATAGCGGGTGGGTGGTGGGCGCAGGGGGATACATCGCACCACCGGAAGTTTACGCGGCGGTGACCTGCTGCGGATTACCGTGGCGGCAGGGATAAGGACAAAAGGCGCATTGTGCGAGGAGGGGAAACGCGAGAAAACAGAGATGCGCTTCCGTGCAGGGTCGGGTTCTGGGTTGGGGGATCTCGAATCCGATTCTCCGTGGAAGCGCAAGCCAAGAGGCCCTTCGATGTCGCAAGGGGTGTTCAGAGCAATTTGAAGTGAGGTCGATCGGTGATGGTGTCTTTCGTGGCGAATTTCCTGTGGGCCGGCCCCCTTCCCGGGGCGGTGACTCTGGGATTTCTCATCGCAGCAGTTCCGCTGCTGGGGTTTGTGGTGCTCGAACTACGGCGCACAGCCAAGCAGACGGCAAAGAAGAAGGACGGCTCGATGCAGTTCATGTCGCGCTACCGCGACGAACATGGCATGCCGATTTTCTTTGAGGCGGGCGAAGATCCTTCAGCGCGGGCGGCACAGCGGGTGCTGCGGCAGAAGCGGCGTGCAGAAGTATCGACCTTGGCCAGAGACGCAAGCGGACAATAAGGCCCTGCAGCCCCCGCTCCAATAATTTGCTGTTCCAGTTATTTGCTGCCTCCGGAGGAGAGTGGGGGCGGAGCCGGCTTGGTTGCTTTCCGTTTGAGTGTACGGTTGACGCGGTTTCTGAGAGCGCCTTCGTCATCGTTGCCAGTAAAACCCATTTTGACTTCTAGTTCACAGCCGTTGCCCTTGGGCTTCAAAAAAACGGCGTGGACTCCTGGATACAGTGCGCCGAAGACGATGAAGGATGCCCTCATCTGCTCGTTGTCGGTCCCGATGATCCTGTAATTTCCCATGTTACCCAGCGTGTCGGTCACGGCACTCCAAACTTCTCTGCAGGGGAGCGGATAGGGCTTGGCAAAGGCAGGAGCCGGAAGCAAAAGAAACAGGGATAAAAGCGAGAATCTAGACATTCTTTCCTCGAATTAAGACATGGGCCCGCGTGGGACGTACAGGACAGCCAAACCACGATTCCGAATGATAGTTTACGCCACGGGTGCTCGCCCCTCCGTGTCTCGGGACACATTTGCCGGGCTGGGTTTGAGTGGGCGGCCGCAAGGTCGCCTTCAGGTTGCAAAGGCAGGATTATCCAGTATTTGCGTGCCGGTGATAGACTCGGCGCACCGGCCACGGGACGACGGATGCTGATTCCCCATTGAAGCCTTCACCCTGAGCACGGTACGACATGGAGGTCGGTGATGGCGGATCATAGCGAAGCCCCGAATCCGGGGCTTGTGTTTGAGATGGTGCAGGCGCACCAGCGCACAGCGGCGTTGAAGGCCGCGATTGAACTGGATGTGTTCCGAGCCGTGGGCAAGGGGCCGGGCGATGTGTCCTCGATTGCGCGGCATTGCGCGGCGTCAGAGCGGGGCATCCGCATTTTGTGCGATTTTCTGGTGATCAACGGCGTGTTGACCAAGAGCGAAGGCCGTTATCATCACACGCCTTCGAGCGCGGTGTTTCTCGATCCGCAATCGCCGGCGTGCATGGCTTCAGTGGCGCATTTTCTTTCGCGGCCGGAGGTGACTGAGCCGCTGGCCCACCTTGCAGATGTGGTGCGGGCGGGGCGCACGTCGCTGGAAGGCGCGGGCACCGTGGAACCGGAGAATCCGGTGTGGGTGGAGTTTGCCGAGAAGATGGCGCCGATGATGGGACCAATGGCCGGGCCGCTGGGCGCGGTGGTTCTGGAAGATCATGTAGGGCCGATGAAGGTGCTGGATATCGCGGCCGGACATGGACTGTTTGGTATCGAGATTGCGAAGCAGAACAAGCAGGCGCATGTGACGGGCCTGGATTGGGCGCCGGTGCTGCGCGTGGCGTTGAAGAATGCGGAGAAGGCGGGCGTGCACGATCGCTATACGATGCTGCCGGGCAGCGCATTCGATGTGGAATTTGGCGGCCCGTACGACACGGTGCTGCTGACAAACTTCCTGCACCACTTCGACAAGCCGACATGCGTGGGCCTGCTGAAGAAGGTGAAGGCTTCGCTGAAGCCGGGCGGGAAGGCGGCGACGCTGGAGTTTGTTCCCAACGAGGACAGGGTCTCGCCGCCGATGCCTGCGGCCTTCAGCCTGACGATGTTGACGACCACCGCGGATGGGGATGCCTACACCTACAGCGAATTGAGCGGGATGTATGCGGACGCGGGATTCAGCGGTATCCGTGCGCATCCGATCCCGATGAGCCCGCATACGATCGTGCTGGGGACGGCGTAAGGACAGAGACTAGGCCACGCTGACGGCTTCGGCGACGGTGCGGCGGGCGCGGACTGAGGCCGCAAGCTCGGCGAGGAGCTTGTGTGTTTCAGGCCAGTCGATGCAGGCGTCGGTAATGCTCTGGCCGTAAACGAGTGGCTGCCCGCCTTCTAATTTTTGTGCGCCGGCGACCAGATTGCTTTCGAGCATGACGCCGATGATGTTGCGGTTGCCGGCGGCGATTTGGGTGGCGACATCGCGGCAGACGAGGGGCTGACGCCGGTAGTCCTTGAGGCTGTTGGCGTGGCTGCAATCGATCATGATGCGCGATTGTATGCCCGCCTTCGTCATTTGGACGGCGGTATCGGCGACCGAATCCGCTGTGTAGTTAACCGACTTGCGGCCTCCGCGCAGGATGATGTGGCAGTCGGGATTGCCGGTGGTGACGAAGATCGCAGATTGGCCATGCTTGGTGTGGCCGAGAAACGTATGCGAGTGTTGCGCGGAGAGCACCGCATCGACGGCCACCTGTACATCGCCAGAGGTAGCGTTCTTGAAGCCGACGGGGCAGGAGATGCCGGAGACTAGCTCACGGTGGACCTGACTCTCGGTGGTACGCGCGCCGATGGCTCCCCAGCTGGCGAGGCCGGCGATGTACTGCGGTGTGATCATGTCGAGGAATTCGGTTCCTGCGGGAACGCCCATTTCGGCGAGATCGAGCAAGAGGTTGCGCGCGAGGCGCAGGCCGTCGTTGATTTTGTAGGAGCCATCGAGATGGGGATCGTTGATGAGGCCCTTCCAGCCGACGGTGGTGCGGGGTTTCTCGAAGTACACGCGCATGACGATGCGGAGATCGCGGGAGAACTCGGCGATGGCTGACTGGAGGAGGCCGGCATATTCGCGGGCGGCTTTGACGTCGTGGATGGAGCAGGGGCCGACGAGGACGAGCAGGCGTGTGTCGAGCCGCGCGAGGATGCGGCTGATTTCGAAGCGTGCATTAAAGACAGTCGCTTCGGCGGTCTCGGATACGGGGCGCTCTTCTTCCAGAAAGACGGGAGGGAGGACGACGGTGGTGCGCTGAATCCGAAGATTTTCAATCGTAAGGGGCATGAAAGGCTTTCCTGGCTGCGTTCCGGGCTGTATTGCGGGTGCGGAAAAGCCACGGTTAGCAAAAAATGCGAGGCGATATCTCCTGATTTTACAGGAGGCGCGATGTGGAGACGGCTGGGCGCCGCTGTGCCCGACCCATGGGAGGAGATTGCCTGGGATGGGATGGGAACGGCGTCTGCCCCCTTTGGTTCCTTGACTTTGGGTGCGGGAACTCCCTAGAATTAAACAGGATTCCTCCATCCTTTTTCTTTCGTATGCATCTGATGTAATGGGGTTTATGAGTATTAACCCGGCCGCCTGACAGGGGACGGCAATGGAAAGAGCGGCTCAGGGGGAGCCAAAAACATGCCGGAGATGCGGGTTAGTCCGCGTGAGCGGCTGGTGCTTACAGCCATCATTGAGTTGTACATAGCGACTGGCGAGCCGGTGGCTTCGCAGGCGGTGGCGCGTGCGTTTGCGGATCGTGAAGGGCTGAGTTCGGCGACGATTCGGAATGTGATGGCATCGTTGGCAGAGGCGGGCCTTCTGGAGCAGCCGCATACCTCGGCGGGGCGGGTGCCGACGCCGGCGGCGTTCCGGTATTACGTCGAACAGATTACTCGAATCGACCCGCAGATGGGTCGGGTGAGCGTGCAGGGGCTCGAGGCGCCGTTGAGCGAACTGCGGCGCGGGCAGATTGAAGACGAGTTTGCGGGAGTGACCAGCAGCACCGAATACCTGGAACGGACGTCGCACGTGCTGGCGCTGATCTCGAGTGGGCTGGGCGTAGCCCTGGCAAGTTCGCCGGCAACACAGGTGCTGGAGCATATTCATTTTTCGCGGCTGTCGATTGGCCGCGTGCTGGCGGTGCTGGTGACGCAGGCCGGGGCAGTTCTGGATCGCGTGCTGACGTTGGACAAAGAGCTGACGCATCTAGAACTAGAGACGGCAGCGCGTTATCTGAATGAGAATTTTCATGGCTGGCCGATCGAGCGCATTCGCACCGAAGTGGCGCGGCGCATCGAAGTGGAACGGGCGGCCTACAACCAGATGCTGGCGTCGGTGGAAGAGTTGTGCCGCAAGGGCGCGCTGATCTCGGGCGAGATGGCGCCCGCGCTTTTTGTGGATGGCATGGCGAACCTGATTGCAGCCGAGGTGGACCGGGAGCGCCTGCGGCAGATGCTGGTCGCTCTTGAGGCCAAGCAGCAGATGGTGGAACTGCTGACGGCATACGTGGACGGACGGCAGCAGGAAGTGCGCGTGGTGGTTGGGTTGGACAAAGCTTCGCCTGCGATGCAGGACCTGGTGTTGATTGGCGCGCCGGCGCGGCTGGGCGGCGGCAACCTGGGCACCGTGGCGCTGATTGCGCCCACGCGCATCCAGTATCAGGAGATGATTCAGGCAGTGCGCTACGTGGCGCGGTTATCGGAACGTATCCTGGAGGTTCCGGCGGAGTAACGGATCGCGCGGGGCGGGCCCTCCGCTCCTGTTTGGACGCCGTGCGGCCCAGAAGCACATCAGACGATGAGATGTGCGGAGAGAGGCGCGACTGCGCCGTGGACCTTATCATTGAAGAAGAACATCGAAAAGGTATTGGGGAGAATACGTCGAGGTATGGCTGAACAGGAAACAGACTTGAAGACGCTGGAAGCCGCAGAGGACGCGGCAGGAGAAGGCGTTGCGGCGACAGGCGCCGAGCAAGAGGCGGCTACGGTAAGCCGTCAGGAACTGGATAAGGTCAAGACAGAATACGAGCAGCTGAAGTCGGAGCGGGACCAGCTAGTGGATCGGCTTGCGCGGGCGCAGGCAGAGTTTGAGAACGCGCGGAAGCGCACTGAGCGCGAGCGGCAGGAGTTTCGCGATTTCGCGGTGGGCAATGTGGTGGAGCAGTTTCTGCCGGTAATCGATAATTTTGAATTGGCTTTGAAGGCGACGGGTTCGGCCGAGCAGCTGCGCTCGGGAGTGGAACTGATTGTGAAGCAGATGGAAGAGATTCTGCGCGGTCTGCAAGTAGTTCCGATTGCGACGACGGGCGAAGAGTTCGATCCCCGACAGCATGAGGCTTTGGGTACGGTGGAGCGGAACGATCTGCCCGACCAGCATGTGGCTGAAGAGATACGGCGGGGCTACAAGCTGCGCGAGAGGCTTCTGCGGCCGGCGCTGGTGCGGGTAGCTTCGAATCCGAAACAGAAAAGCGAATAGGGAAAAGTTGCAAGAGACAGGCGCGGCGGGTTGCAGCGCTGAGGGGCAGTCTGACTCGTCAAGCACTTCGATTCGTCGAGCGAGTTTTGCATTGAGAAGTATCAACAGAAATTATTGGGACAGGTTTGAATACACGAGTGAGCAAAGCTGATTACTACGAGGTTCTTGGAGTATCGCGCGAGGCGAGCGACCAGGAATTGAAGAGCGCCTACCGGAAGCTGGCGTTGAAGTATCACCCTGACCGGAACCCCGGCGATGATGCAGCCGAGGAGAAGTTCAAGGAAGCGAGCGAAGCCTACCAGGTGCTGAGCGACGCCGACAAGCGCGCGGCCTACGATCGATTTGGTCACGCGGGCGTGGGAGCTGCAGGCAGCGGCGGGTATGGGGGCTTCTCGGGCAGCGTGGATCTGGGAGACATCTTCGGCGATTTGTTCGGCGAGATGTTCAACATGGGTGGTGGGCAGCAAAGGCAGACACGCCAACGCCGCGGCGAAGACCTGCGCTACGACCTGACAATCAATTTCGAGGACGCGATCTTCGGCAAAGAGACCGAGATCAAGATTCGCCGTTTTGAGTCATGCGACACGTGTCATGGCAGCGGCAGCTCAACCGGCCGCGGGCCGAGCACCTGCCCGCAATGCCAGGGACGCGGGCAGATCCGCTACCAGCAAGGATTCTTTTCGGTGGCGCGGACGTGCAGTGCGTGCGGTGGCGCGGGCGCGATTGTCACCGACCCTTGCGGGGTATGTCACGGCGAAACGCGGGTGGCGAAAGAAGTGAAGTTGAACGTGAAGGTGCCGCCGGGTGTGGAAGAGGGCACGCGGATTCGCTATAGCGGCGAGGGTGATGCGGGCAGGTCTAGCGGCGCGACCGGAGATCTGTATGTCGTGCTGTCGATTCGCGCGCACGACTTTTTTGAGCGCGACGGGTACGATCTTCACTGCGTGGTGCCGATCAGCTTTCCGCAGGCCGCGCTGGGCGCGGAGATCGAGATTGCCGGTATTGATGGGCCGGTCACGGTCAAGGTTCCTGAAGGAACGCAGAGCGGGCGGGAGCTGCGCGTGCGTGGACGTGGCGTGCCCTATCTGAACGAGAAGGGGCGGGGCGACCTGGTGATGAAGACGATTGTGCAGATTCCCAAGAAGCTGACCCGGGCGCAGCGCGAGCTGGTGACGCAGCTGGCCGAATCGATGACGGTGGAGAACAAGCCGACGTCGCCGGGGTTGCTGGACAAGATGAAAGATTTGTTCAGCTAAAGACGAAGGACAGGTTTCAGGGACGAGGTTTCAGGGATCAGCGCTTGAAGGCGTTGATCCCTTTTTCATGCTGAAGAGTGAGCGACTCTGAGATAGCAGGATTGAGCCAGGCTGGTTCTCAGGCGCGTCGCAAGGTGATCTCGGTGATCTCGGGCGGGCAGTTGAGTCGGAAGGGCGCTCCTACCGTGCCGAGGCCGCGATTGACGTAGAGTTGCAGGTTTTGCAGGCGGAACAGGCCCTCAACATATTTCTTGCCGAGCGGGGGAAGCGCCACGGGAGGAAGGAAGGGGAAGCGAACCTGTCCGCCGTGGGTGTGGCCGCTGAGCATGAGCTGAACAGCGGGAGCGGCCGGATGTTGAAGCAATTGATCGACGAAATCGGGTGCATGGCACAGGAGGACGATGGGCTCGTCGGAGCGGCCACGAAGAGACTCCGGAATGGCGAGGTCAAGGTTGGGATGGCCCTCGACGGGGTCGTCGAGGCCGGCAAGCCAGATGCGTGAGGAGCCGCGCTCAAGTGGAACAAAGTTATTTCTTAAAACGGTAATGGCGCTTTGCGTGAGGGCCAAGGTGAGGGCAACGGGACTGAGGATTACGTCGTGATTGCCGAGGATGGCGTAGCGCTGCGTACATTCAAGCTCTTTGAGCATGCGCGCGCACTTCCATGCCGAATGGATCGACGATGTCCGCGGGAGAAACTGGTGGGTAGCGAAGTCTCCGGTGAGGAAGACGGCGTCGGGCCGCAGGCGGTTGATGCGGTCGATCGCATCGCGCAGGAAGAATGGCTCGGTGAATTGATCGAAATGAATATCGCTGAGCTGGGCGATACGGAACCCGTCGAACGCGGCGGGAAGGTTGGGGATGCGAATTTGAGGGTGGGTTATTTCAATGTGGTGGCGCGCAATTTCGCCGGAATAGAAGGCGAAGGCTCCCACGCTGGCAAGCCCGGCGGTAAGAAAGCGGCGGCGCGTAAAGCCCGGAGAAATATGCGAAAAGGCCACATGTTCATCATAGATCGGCAGGAACTGGCGAAGGAACTGCGGTAGGCGCGAGGCCGGCGCGAAGTTCCAGCATTGAACTAGGGATTCGATGGAATTGTCGCGAGCGCCAGATTCTTATTCGTAAATCTCAAGCGTCCCTTCAATCGTATGAAGGGTCTTTCCACACATACCCAACTACCGAACGCGAACACTCCTGATACAGGCAGCGCAATCACAAAAAGAAGCCACGGTGAAATATGGCGAAAATGCCAGATCAAGAGATTCTGAATTGGCCACGCGTAAAGGTAGATGCCGTAGGATAGGTCGTTGCGGCTGCCTACTCGTCCAAGAAAAGCTGATTTAAAAGAAAGAGCGAACCAAAACAGGATGTAACCGCCCAAAACCGCGAAGGCTGCTTCAGCCAACTGATATGCAAACATCAGGTTGAAAAGGACGGCCGCAGCGATGATGGCAATTCGTGGATGATAGACAATCTTGTCAGAGAACAGGAAGAAGCAACTGCCGCAAAAGAAGCAGGTATAACAGCGAACATTACCGATCGGATCGCCAAAGAAATGAATGAGTGGAGACGCTATCGGCGTATGCTGGGCGATAAATCCGTAGTTGATATGAGCCACGACAAGTGCTTGCAACAGGATCACGGTGATCGCCAGGACGAGTTTTCTTTGTCGAAGCACGCCTACGGCTCCCAGGATCATCAAAACGATGTAGCAGCGAAATTCATAAGCCAGGCTCCACATCGTGCCACTTAGATATGGCTTGGGCAAATTCTGAAATGCGGATTTGAGCTCCGGTTTATCCAGAAGCAAGAGGTGCTCAATCAGCTTAGAGTTCAGCACCATCGAGCGCAGATCGGCGTTTGTGCCACCTGCCAAAGGACCCACGATGAACAGCGAGAACAGAAAAGCAGCTATATAGCCGGGATAGATACGCAGTACGCGCTTTAATAAATATTCAAGATTTGACTTGGACTGAACAAGGCTAAGCGTGATGAGGTAGCCACTGACGAGAAAGAAGCTATCGACACCAACTTCGCCAAAAGAGAGCGTCCCGAAAAGGCGAGTCAGTATTTCCCTGGAGCGATTTCCATCAACCATTTCAGGGGAGTGGGACAGGATAACGAGTGTGGCAAACAGCAGCCTCAAGAATCCGAAGTTATTCTCTCTATCTCTTGAAATAGGATTATTCATCGGCATGCGCAGCCATTTTGGTGAACACCACGGCCCCTCACAACTCCCTTAATTTCTAAGCCGGCCAAAATCTCCGGTTGTGATGATGACTTTCTCCACCAACGCTGACCGTCTTTTACGCGTCTCCCCGGCAGGGGTGGAAATTAGTGGTGACTATACCATGGTATAGATATTCAGGCTGTCCCTTTTTCGTGTAGGTCGCCGTACCCGAAAAGTAACGACAAGCGCGCGGCCGCTCCATTCTGGAACAAATTCAAGTTTCTAATCGCTTTTTGATGAAGGCGCAGCAGCGCACCAAGGGTCGCAAGGCCGGAGCGTCTCTCGGTTGGAGACAGGATTTCTGACCATGTCCGATCCCTGGGATGGGGCATTCGCGGACGCGCTCTCGATGAAGCCGATCCCCAAAGGGAGTTTTAGGGGGGCAAAGCAGAGGGTCAAGAAACAGACAACGGCCCAGGACTAATTGTTGGGTGTTTGGTGGAGCTGAGCGGGATCGAACCGCTGGCCTCCTCGTTGCGAACGAGGCGCTCTCCCAGCTGAGCTACAGCCCCACGACTTGTTTATTTTAGCAGCGAGGGCGGATTCCTGAAAGGCGCTCCGCGGTTTTGGCTCCTGGGCGCGATTCAATCCGGGTCTATGGGACTCGACTCCAGGAGGAATCAATAGTAGTACGGGGTTTTCGCGGCCCACGTCGATTTGGGATAGCGGCGGTGCAGGAGCTGAAAGGCCGCTTTGCTGACTGGGGAGTAGGGCGATTTTGCATCGGCCGTGGCGCTGGCATCCCAATTCTGGCAGGCATAGTGTGTGGCGCGTACGGTCAGGGCCAGAGCCTCTGGCACCAGTGGATCGTCGGGGTGTGTATTGGCGTAGTCGAGCACATGCTGGCCGAGGAGCGTCGCCGAGTCAGGGAATTGCTGCAGGCGCTGATACTCGGCGCCTGCGCGCGCGTCTTGATCTGGCGAGATGAAGGCCGGAACGGGCAGAGGGGTCGGCTTTTCTTCCGTGGTGCTGCGGTCTTCCCATGGCTTGCACCACCAGTTGTTGCGGTAGTTATCGAAGGTGTTGAAGCTGGCGACGCGTGGGATGCCGGGTTCGAGGTAAGGACGGATTCCTGAGTTACGCAGGATGGCGAGGTCAGCAGGAAACTCGATGCTCGATCCGGCAGTATCGCGGATTGATTTGGGCACCAGCATTGCGAGCTTGGCAGTGCTGGCTGCATCTTCGAGCAAAACAGCGCGTGTCCAGGCAACGATGGCCAGGTTCTGGCGGAGGCTGGCAGGCAGGCTGGGCGATGCAACTGCATCGATGAGGGTAGCGAGGGGCGTGTGCCGGTTGATTACTGCCACAGCATCCTCATCGAATGCGAGGGGCTGCTGGAGCGGAGGACAGGCGGCAGGCGCGTTGACGGCGTGCGCCTGCTCGTTGCATTGGCTTTCGAGATCCTCTGCACCTTCTGACCCGTGGGAGAGAACGGTGCGGGGCGCGTAGACAAGAAATTCATTGAAGTCGCGCGCCACGGACATGCGCTGGCCGAGTAGAGCGTTGAGGGTGGAGCCGGGCTTGGCGCTGCGGAGCACGGGCAGGCGCGTATCGAGGAGATTGCGGGCTTCGTCGGGGCGTTTGAGTGCGATGAGAAGACGAACGCGGTGAAAGAAGGCTGTATCGTAGGCAGGCTCTCCCGGCGCGATTTTCGCAGCTTCGTCGATGAGGGCGGACGCAAACGCGCTGGACGCGTCGGCCTTGGTCAATGCCATCAGCAGCCAGGGGAGCGAGTGATTCTTCTGCCAGGCTGCATAGGCCGTGGCTGCCGTTCCGTTGCCGCGCCAGGCAGCGATCCAGACGAAGAGCGGGGGCGGATCCTTGATGGGAATCTGCTTGGTCAGGATCCAGCTGAGGTCCTGAAGATCCTGAGTGAAATTCGTATCCGGGGCGGGACCTCCGAGGGCTGCGCAGATTTCGGTGAGGCGTTGACCGGGCTCGGTACGGATACGAATGAAGTTCAACTCGCTTGCAATCGCGGAGCGGGACGGGCGGGGGTTGGGCTCGGCCATGAGTGCTTCGAGCATCTGTTGGGCACGATGCATTGTGTCCGCGTCGAAGGTGGCAAGTTCGCCGCCGTAGGGGTCGGTGGCTTTCCCCATGGCGAAGGCTTTGCGCACCGTGGCACGGGCGGCGAGATAGCCCCCCCATTCTCTCCAGGGGGAGTTATTGTCGGTGGCAATGGTGGTAAACTGGCGGGCCGCTTCGTCGAACTGTTTTGCGTAGAATGCTGCGGACGCGGCCTGGTATGCACGGTCGGCCCGCAGTAGCGCGGGACTATCAGACACAGCGGGCGCGGGCGTCGAGGCGTTCTTGCCGGCGCAGTTGGAGAAGACGGCGTCCTGGGCGCGAATCCAGTCGATCAGGAGCCGAGGGCTCTCTTTGCTCCAGATGGTTGCTCGGTTGCGCAAGGTGAGCACGGCGTTGGTGAAGGCGGCGTCGGGGCAGTTGAGGTAGCTCTCATCGAAGACGATGGTGCCGTCGTAGTCGGCGGGGAATGCAATTTTCTGTTGATCGGGCGGAAGAGCGGGTACGAATTGGGCGCGCGCTTTGAGCCACAGCTGGGCGGGTTGCTTCCGTTGCTGGGCTTTCTCGGATGCCTGCTGAGCGTCGTAGACCTGGTCGGGGTTAAGGCGGCGAGCCTCGATGGTGGCTGAGGCCTTGGGCAGGTACGACGTGCGTTCGGCGTCGGAAAGTTTTCCGCCGTTGAGATAGCGATAGGCTACGGCGTATTCATTGGAGTCGAACCCGGCTTGCAGGATGCCCACTTGACCCTTTGCAAACGCAGCGAGATCGTCCGGCGCTTTGTTGTCGACGAAGACTTCGGGCTCGAACCATGGCCCGCAGGCTTCAACACTGCACGTGGGCGAGAGCAGAACCACGAGAGCAAACAACCCAAAGCCGAGGGCGTGCGTTCTGAGGCTCGTTTTCATTCTGGTTCTCAAGGAAGTCTCCGTTCGAGTGCGGCAGGGGAGTCGTTGCGCCAACCGTTGTCGGCGAAGACATAGATTCGTTTGCCTGCGAGGCGCGAAGGCCACGGTTCGGTAGTCGAGACTCCAACGCTGAATTGGCAAAGGGGTTCACGAATGCGAAAGTCGTCAACGTTGGGGAGGGCGCGGCGATGATCCGGCTCCATGCGAAACATCATGGGCACAGCTTCGTCGATGGGGAGGCCGCGGAGCCAGTCGTCATAGCTGCACCAGGAGGCGAGCGCCGTGATGGAGAGGGGCAAGCTCGGCGGAAGCTGACGGCGCAGATCGAACAGCAGGTCGCGGTAGAAGGGACGCTGCGAGCGCGTGGCGTCGAAATCAATCTGGAGTGCGGCGATGCCGGGCTCGCCGGCGCTGGCAAGAATTGCCTGCACTGCATCGTTTCTGGTCGTGTTGTTGAGTTCTGCGTTTTGCGGGGCCTCGATACGGACCACGGGGATACGCATGGCTGCTGCGGGGAGAGCCAGGGCATTGCGGCGTGGCTGCCTTTGTACGGTGAGGCCGATGGTCAGAGTTTGATCGAGGTAGGCCACGGCGAAGCGTCGCGTGTTGAGGTCGTGGAGGTCTTCGCGGCGCTCCCAGGCCCAGAGCGTGGTGCGCGGGAGTGCTGCGAGGCGGCCCGGCGGATGAGGGAGCGCGTCGGAGTGGATGCCGAAGGAACAGAGCAGGGCTGCCAGTGCGAAAGGGCCGCTGTTCCAGAAACGGGAGGAGGAGGGCATAGTGGTGGCGACTCCACAATGCACCAGACGTCAAGGGAAATCAAGAGACACGCGGGGCTTCAGCGCGCGTAGGTGAATGTGCCGCAGAGTTCGGGTGAGTCGCGGAGAGCATCGAGGGTGAAGACCGGCGGAGTGGGAGAGGAGAAGAAAGCGACCTGCATGGTGTGGCCGGTGACAAAGGTAGCCATCCACTGCGTCTCCTCTGTTCCACAAAGCGTGTTGTGGTGGAGGAAGCGCTGTGCTGCCGGAACGGTGAGCCGGTAAAGGGTGCCGGTGCCGCCGACGTTCACGTCCGCGTCGAAGGCCGCCGCGACTTCAGCGGTCACGAGCGTGCGGGCCTGCACGAGCGGAAAGGCGATGTAGTTGATGGTGAGTTTGGAGCCGGAGATCTCGAGGTCGCCAGTGATGGAGCTGGCTGTCGTGCTCGCGGGCCGCCAGTAGCCTTTGTCCTGGGCGATGCAAGGAAGAGAGCAGAGGAGGGCTGCGGTGATGCTGAGCAATATGCGGGTCTTCACAATTTGAGGATGACACCGAGGGGAGGTGTGGAGCAAACCGAGCGGGCAGTATTCAGGAGATTCGGCGGGGATGCAAACTCCTCTCCCCGCTTTGATTATAGCAAGTACAAAATGCTGAAAACAGGCTGTTTTTCAAGTCACTTTTGGGTAGGATCGGAAAGCTTTACGAAGTGCCACTCGTTGGCCGGAATTGTTTGGCGAAAGGAATGTAGGCGACCGAGCGGCGAATTTTTCTTGAGAGGTGCCGATGCACGCAACGAATTCCCAAACCCTCGGAGGTTCTGTGATTCCAGACGAGAAGAAAGATGCTGTGGCGCGTGCGCTGCGGAGGGCATTTGATGTGGAAGGCTTCGAAGACATTCGTCCGTTGACTGCCGGGCTGAGCTCGGCGCTTGTTTTTCGCATCGTTGTGAAGGGGAGCCCGTACTTGCTGCGGGTGATCACGCGACAGGACGCGGTGAACGAGCCCACTCGCCAGTTCACCTGCATGCGCAGCGGGGCAGCGGCGGGATTGGCGCCGCGTGTCTGGTACACGAACATCGAAGACAGGATTTCAATTACCGATTTTGTCGAGGCGCGGCCGTTCTCGCGCAAGGAGGCATTGGTTCGCATGCCCGCCACGCTCAAGGCGCTGCATGCGTTACCGGCCTTTCCGGCGGGGCCGAATTATCTCGACTTCGTGGATAGGTATATCGAGCGATTCAAGGCTGCGCAGATTTTACCTGCGAGCGAAACGGCGGAGGTCTTCGAGCTGTACGGAAAGGTGGCAGCGATTTACCCGCGTATGGATGGGGAGACCGTCTCGTGCCACAACGACCTGAAGCCCGAGAACGTCCTCTTCGATGGAAGCCAAGTCTGGCTAGTGGATTGGGAGGCGGCGTTCCTGAATGACAGATACCTGGATTTATGCGTGGTGGCGAATTTTGTCGTAACCAACGATGGGGAGGAAGAGGAGTATCTGCGGGTCTATTTTGGGGAGGCGCCGGATTCTTACAGGAGGGCCCGGTTCTATCTGATGCGCCAGGTGCTCCACATGGCGTACGCGGTGGTTTTCCTGCTTATCGGCTCAGCGGGAGTGCCGGTTGAGCCAGCGACCGAGGTGCCGGAGTTCAGGGAGTTTCACGATGCGATCTGGGAGGGCAAATTGAGCCTGGCTTCGTCTGAAGCGAAGGTGCGGTACGGTCTGGTGCATTGGAAGCAGGGCCTGGCGCAGATGCAATCGGAACGTTTCAGGGAGGCTCTTCCTATCGTCACTGCACGAGGTGCGAGCGCATAGGGCCTTCCCTGTCGTCATTGGCCGAAGTCAGGAGGCTTGTCAAAGACGACATGCCGCACTCCGGCCTGATGCTCGGCAGTTTTTTCAAGGAGATAATCCAGACCTGCGAGATAGTACGTGACCCCGGCCCAGCCATCGCCCAAGGTCGTCAAATGTGCTGTCGCGCCGTCTTTCTTGTACTCGATGACGTGCCACAGCGATTGGCCGGAATCGTCACGGGCAGCGGCCTCGCTGGCTGCGCCGGCTGCGAGCCCCGGGCGCACATGCAGCAAGGTCTTCTTGCGCCACGTGATTTTTGCCCGCATCGGCAGACGGTGCGCCGGATCCGATTCCACGCTGTCGTTGATCGCATTGGTGAACTCGTCGTGATTTGCCGGGACGGCGTAAATTACGTCGGTTGTTCGAAGGTCGATCCGGACGGGGATCGAGAGATCCGGCAGCGCCTGGTCGTCGCTGCTGCCGGGCTTGGTGACATGCAGAGCGAGCTGACCGTGGCTGGATTTTGCAGGAGAAAGGTAGAAGTCTCGAACTCCCAGCGTTCTTTCGGTTGCAGAGGCTGAAGCGATGAGGAACGCCAGCCGACCCTCTGGATCCCGATCGAGCAATTGACCGGTATCGTCGCGAAGCTCCCAGGACAGGGTGAACTCGCCTTGCGTCTTCAAATGAACGACGAAGAAAAGCGGAATCTCGACCGCAGAGTTTTGCAGGCTCGCCTCCACGCAAACCGATCCGCCTTGATTGCAGATCAGGCTGCCGGGGTTTGCCCTCGCATCCTGTGCCTGTAAAGCGCCGGATGCGATCCAAAGAAGAGCCGGTAGAACAGCCCAAATCGGTGTCATCGCGTTGCCTGTCGTCCTCGGTTGAGGCAGTTCACTCGAATCCGTGAAGTGAATTGATTGTAGCCGCGACGGAGGATCGTTTTCGGAGTGGCTCGCTTCAGAAATATCAAAGGCCGGAGACGATTGTCTCCGGCCTTTTGCCAGTACCATGAGTACCCAGACCACCTAGACCACTCAGAACTGGAAGCACCTGCGCCACGACGCTAGAGCTGGTTCATGTTTTGCAGGAACTCAGCGTTGTTGCGGACTTTCTCGAGCCGGCTGATGAGCAGTTCCATCGCTTCGACGGGCGAGAGCGGGTTGAGCACCTTGCGGAGGACCCAGATACGCTGCAGGTCTTCCTTGGGAATGAGCAGCTCTTCCTTACGCGTGCCGGAGCGCTGGATATCGATGGCCGGGAAGACGCGCTTGTCGACGAGCTTGCGGTCGAGAATGATTTCCATGTTGCCGGTGCCCTTGAACTCTTCGAAGATGACTTCGTCCATGCGCGAGCCGGTGTCGACGAGAGCAGTTGCAATGATCGTTAAGCGATCCGCCTTCTTCAATGTTGCGCGCGGCGCCAAAGAAGCGCTTGGGGCGCTGCAGGGCATTCGAATCGACGCCGCCCGAGAGCACTTTGCCCGAAGGGGGCACGATGGTGTTGTAGGCGCGCGCGAGACGCGTGATTGAGTCGAGGAGGATGACGACGTCGCGCTTGTGCTCGACGAGGCGCTTGGCTTTCTCGATCACCATTTCGGCGACTTGCACGTGGCGCGCTGCCGGCTCGTCGAAGGTGGAGCTGATGACTTCGCCCTTGACCGAGCGCTGCATGTCGGTGACTTCTTCGGGGCGCTCGTCGATGAGCAGGACGATGAGGACAACTTCAGGCTGATTGGCGGTGATGGAGTTGGCGAGCGACTGCAGCAGCATCGTCTTGCCGGTGCGCGGCGGAGCGACGATGAGGCCGCGCTGGCCCTTGCCGACGGGGGTCAGCAGGTCCATCACTCGACCGCTGACGGCCTCGCGCACCGTCTCGAGCTTGATGCGTTCCTGGGGATAGAGCGGTGTGAGGTTGTCGAAGAGGATCTTGTTGCGCGTTTCTTCGGGCGACTCGAAGTTGATGGCCTCGATCTTGACCAGGGCGAAGTATTTCTCGCCTTCATGGGGCGGGCGGACATTGCCGCTGATGGAGTCGCCGGTCTTGAGGTCGAACTTGCGTATCTGGGAAGGAGACACGTAGATGTCGTCCGGCCCGGGCAGGTAGTTGTAATCGGGTGAGCGCAGAAAGCCGTAGCCGTCGGGGAGGATCTCGAGGACGCCTTCGGCGAAGATGTGGCCTTCTTTTTCGCTCTGGGCCTGAAGGATCTTGAAGATCAGGTCCTGCTTGCGTAGGCCGCTGGCACCAGGAATTTCAAGGGTGCGCGCGATGCGGCTCAGTTCTGTGATGTTTTTTTCTTTCAGTTCAGCGATGGTCATGTTTACCTGCGAATAGGCGGGATGGTGTTGCGGGAGGGTTCGAGAGGAAGTGGTGCTCCAGGAAGGCGGGATTCGTGCGAAGCGGGAGCGCCGTCAGCGCGTGAATCAGAGTTCAGGTTAAGGTTGAGGTTAAAGCATTCGGGGAGGGGGACTGACCCCTGTGGCAGGCCCCCTGCAACCGATGCTGGCTTTCAAAGCAAAGAGATCACCTGCGATAAAGCTAGGCGGCGCGGCGGGTCTGAACCGGTTGATCCTTGGGGACCGCGACCGGGGCGAGAGTGCCGGGGTTAGTGGTATGAAAGCGGGCGAGGACTTCGTTCGCGGTGTCCTGCAGCCGCGTATTGGGCTTGTGCAACTTCCGCGTGGCCTTGCTTGCCAGTTGACAGAGCTGGTAGCGGTTGGACACGTGAGAGAGTGCCCCAAAAACCAAATCAGAACGCATGATAAAAATTCTCCTTCTGCAAATACTCTGTCCTTCGGTACTACCTGGTACCGTCGGTATCCATTGGTGGGAGCACAAGTAAAGCTCGGCTGCCCCAACAGCGTTGCTTCCTAGGTTTAGACGCACCAACTCGGCGCGGAGTTCTAAATCTTTGACGCAAAATCGTCAAGCCGGGAAACAGGCTCTGCCGTTTCAGAGATCAAGATTGCTGCTTCGGGACAACTCGAACTCTCTTACCTTCCGTTGCCGCAGGCTGAACACAACACACCGCGGACACATCCACCGACGAGCCTGAGCCCAAAATTCGATGCTGGAAGGGACAGAGAAACGCGCAACCGCGCTGTGCAATCTATCCTTAAGGATGGCACTCATGAATATATGCCCGGTGCGGTGGTGGGTCAACATTTTTTTTGGTGCTGGCTGTGGAGCTTTACGTGCCGGGGAGGGCCCCGGCTGTCTCACATCAAGTCCTTACAAATTAGATAGATAGGCAGCGAGTTGAGGGTGCGTAAAAGACGCACAACTGTGTGATTTAGGTCACACGGGTTTTGGGGAACCAGAGAGGTTACGGCCGCCCTCCAAGGGATGGGGCTGTGGAAATCCGGTGGGCCTCTGCCGCCCCGGCCGGTTATTGCGATCAGCCATAGAAGCCCCGGTCAAGCCCAGTAGCTGCGGTCGAGCGTCCGGTACTGGATAGCCTCGGCGAGATGGCCGACGGTGAGGCTTTCTGAGCCTTCGAGGTCGGCGATGGTGCGCGCGACCTTGAGGATGCGGTCGTGGGCGCGGGCGGTGAGTCCCTGCTGCTGCATGGCGCGTTCGAGCAGCCGCTCGGCGTCGGCTGCCGAGCTCGCAGTAGGTGCGAATCTGCGGGTGGTCATCTGGGCATTGCGAGTAGATTTTTTCGCCGTGGCTTTGTGCGGAAGTCGGAGCGACGTGCTGGCGGTCGCGGGCGGCGAGCACGCGGGCGCGGATCTCCGCAGAGCCTTCGTGCGCTGCCGATCCGCGCAGCTCCTTATATTGAACGGCGGGAACCTCGATGTGGATGTCGATGCGGTCGAGGAGCGGGCCGGAGATCTTGGCAGATGTAGCGCTGGATCATGGGCGGCGTGCACATGGCACTCGCGCGATTTGTCGTTGAAGTAGCCGCAGGGGCAGGGATTCATGGCGGCGGCGAGCATGAAGCGGGCGGGAAAGGTGAGCGACATGGAAGCGCGGGCGATGGTGACGGTGTGATCTTCGAGCGGCTGGCGCAGGACTTCGAGGACGTTGCGGGGGAACTCCGGCAGCTCGTCGAGAAAGAGGAGGCCGTTGTGGGCGAGCGAGACTTCGCCGGGGCGCGGGATCGATGCCACCGCCAATGAGGCCGGCATCGGAGATGGTGTGGTGCGGCGAGCGGAAACGGGCGCTGCGTGACGAGGCCGGCTGTCGGCGTCGAGCACGCCGGCGACGGAGTGGATCTTGGTGGTCTCGAGCGCTTCTTCGAAAGGCGAGCGGCGCAAGGATCGAGGGCAGCCGCTTGGCGAGCATGGTCTTGCCGGAGCCGGGCGGGCCGATCATGAGGATGTTGTGGCTGCCGGCGGCGGCGACTTCGAGGGCGCGCTTGGCGGTTTGCTGTCCGCGCACATCTTTGAAGTCGACAGAGAAATGCTGGAGCTCGCCGAGCAGGGCTTCGGTTGAGACGCGGAAGGGCTCGCGCTGCATGACGCCGAGCAGCTGCGGAGTTGAGCAGCTCGATGACATCGAGCAGCGACGAGACGGGATAGACGTTGACGCCTTCGACGACGGCGGCTTCGCGGCGTTGGCGGCAGGCAGGATCAGGTTGGGAATATTTTTCTCGCGCGCGAGGATGGCGACGGGCAGCATGCCCGGCGACGGCACGCACGCTGCCGTCGAGGCCAAGCTCGCCGACCATGAGGAAGCGCGACATATCGCTGACCTGGAGCGCGCCGTAGGCGCCCAGGATGCCGAGCGCGATGGGAAGGTCGAAGCCCGGAGCCTTCCTTCTTGATGTCGGCGGGAGCGAGGTTGATGGTGATGAACGTGGGGGGAATCAGGTAGCCGGAGTTCTTGATGGCGGCGCGAACGCGGTCGCGGCTCTCGCGCACGGCGGCGTCGGGCAGGCCGACGGTGTGGAAGTGGTCCTGATCGGAAATGACACCGCTGTAGTCGACTTCGACATCGATCAGGTTGGCGTCGATGCCGTAGACGGCTGCGCTGAGGGCCTTGAAGAGCATGGATCCAGTGCAGCGAGTGTAGCGGGCTGGAGGGGCGCGGGCTGTGATGGCCGCCGCTCGGGTCGGAGGGCTCGCGGTACCAAAGGATGATCGCCCTTGCACAGTCTCCGCAGGTGGGAAGGCTTGCTAATCTGCGGACTACAATCACACCGTGACGACGAGTCTCTTCGACTTATACAAAATCGGGGTTGGTCCTTCGAGCTCGCACACCATGGGCCCGATGCGCGCGGCGTCGCGCTTTGTGCGCAGCCTGGCGGAAAGCGGTTTGCTGGCGCGTGTGGAACGTGTGCAGGCAGAGCTCTATGGTTCACTGGCGTTGACAGGGAAGGGCCATGCGACGGACCGGGCGGTGCTGCTGGGGCTGGCGGGGAATGAGCCGGCGACCATCGATCCGGCGGCGATTGATTCGACGGTGGCGGAGATTCGCGCGTCGCGTCAGATTAAGATCGCGGGAGCCAAGGCAATCGGGTTCGATGAGGCGAGCGATCTGCTGTTTCGGCGCGAGACGATGATTCCGCCGGGGGCGCAGATGCAGCATCCGAACGGACTTCGGCTGACAGCATTCGATGGGGCAGGTGCGGCGCTCGACCAGCGGACCTACTTTTCAATTGGAGGCGGGTTCATCGTGGAAGACGGCGTCGATCCGCAAGCCTCGGCCGAAAACCAGAGGAAGGTGCAGTGGCCGTTTCATACGGCGGCAGAGCTTTTGGAGATGGCGCATGCCAACGAGCTCTCGATCAGCCAGCTCATGCTGGAGAACGAATGCGCACTGGTGCGCGAGTCGAGAGATGAGTCCCCGGTGCAGGTGGTGCGGGAGGGAATCGACCGCATCTGGCAGACGATGAGGGATTGCATGGCGCGTGGAATTGCGACGGAGGGGATTCTGCCGGGCGGACTGAATGTGAGGCGGCGGGCGCATCGGCTTGCTGAACGGCTGCGCGAGAAGGAAGCGGCTGGTCTACGCGGCGATCCTCTAGCGCCGCTGGATTGGCTCACGGTGTACGCGATGGCGGTGAATGAGGAGAATGCTGCGGGCGGCCGCGTGGTGACGGCGCCAACCAACGGAGCAGCGGGCGTGGTGCCGGCGGTGGCGCAATATTACGAGCGGTTCGCGCCGGAAGCTGATCACGAAGGGATCATGCGCTTCTTTCTGACGTCGGCGGCAATCGGCATCCTTTACAAGGAGAACGCGTCGATCAGCGGAGCGGAAGTGGGCTGCCAGGGCGAAGTGGGCGTAGCGTGTTCGATGGCGGCGGGCGGATTGACGGCGGCGATGGGCGGCACGAATGGCCAGGTGGAGCATGCGGCCGAGATCGCAATGGAACATAACCTGGGCATGACGTGCGACCCGATTGGGGGCCTGGTGCAGATACCCTGCATCGAACGTAACGCGATGGGCGCGGCCAAGGCTGTGCATGCGTCGCGGATCGCGCTGAGCGAGTCAGAGGAGCACAAGGTTTCGCTCGACCAGGTGATCCGCACGATGTACCTCACGGGCCTGGACATGCAATCGCGCTACAAGGAAACGAGCCTCGCAGGGCTTGCGTTGAACATCATCGAGTGCTGAGCGGGCAGTTCGGTGCTTGAGTGTTGCGCTGGCTGCCCAGGAGCGGCCACGATGCGGCGAGCGAGGACAGAGATTGCAGATTCCGGAAGACGATCGAGTATTGGAAGCGCCGGTGGCACGGCAACGAGCCCTTGCGCCGGTGTGGCATACGGCGGTGCTGATCGCGGGCATCCTGGCGCTATCGATTGCCGGAAAGCTCCAGATGCAGGGATTTCACGGGCGGTCGCATCGCCTGCAGACATACGCCACCACGGCCGGCGTGGAGTTGCTGATGCTGGTGTGGGTTGCGCTGGGAGTTTGGCTGCGCAAGGTTCCGTTGCGCTCGCTGTTCGGCGTGGTGGACAAAGGATTGCGTGGAATCGTGCTTGACTTCGCCATCGCCGCGGCGTTCTGGATCGGCTCCATGACGATCCTGGGAACGGTGGGCATGGTGTGGACGAGCGTGGAGGCCGCGATCGCTCAAGCGCACCAGCCGCAAGGCTCCGGCAAGACCCTAAACCTCACGGCTAAAAATCAGGAGGCGTTGCGTGCGCTGGAGCAGCTGGCGCCGGAGAGCGGCGTAGAGATTGGCAGCTGGGTGCTGCTGTGCTGTGTTGCGGGGACCATCGAGGAAATTGTTTTTCGCGGCTACCTGCAATCGCAATTCACCGCATGGATAAAGGGCAGCGTGGCATGGGGCGCAGTTTTATCGGCGCTTCTTTTTGGCGCGGCACATGGATACCAGGGAGTGCGCAACATGGTTTTGCTCGCGGTGTTCGGCGCTCTCTTCAGCGTTCTCGCGATTAGTCGCCGAAGTCTTCGCGCGGGAATTATCGCGCATAGTTGGCACGATCTCATCGCAGGATTGACGCTCGCCTTCCTGCGAGCGCACCGTCTTTTGTGAATCGAGCGCGCGCAAGGGTTCGGAGGCGGTACGAGTTGTTGCCTCTTTTTCCACTCTCCAGTCGTTTTTTTCTTGACACTGAGGATGCATGAATCTATACATTCCTCAACTGCATTTCAAATTGCAGCTTCGATGCAACCCATCGAAAAGGGAGAATAGGCAAATGGCAACTAAGAAAGCAGCCAAGAAGGCACCCGCGAAGAAGGCCGCGAAGAAAGCCGCGAAGAAGAAGTAACGGGTCAACCAACAAAAGGCAAACTCTGAGGGGGACGCAAAAAGCGTCCCCCTCAGAGTTTTTGCGTGAAACAAAGGAACACGCTGAAAGGTGCATGGATACAGGCGATGACGCGTAGGCGCTGGATTGCCGAACGGTGGGACGAAGCGACCGCAACTTTGACGGGGGCGACGGCGGATCATTTAATTCGCGTGTTGCGCGCCGAGCCAGGGATGGAAGCGGACGTCGTTGCGGGCGGCCGCGTCTTTCACGCGGAGGTCGCCGCAATCGAAAACGGCCTTGATGGGAAGAGCGAGGTGCGGTTCAACCTTCTGGCCGAAATGGAGTCGGAGCCCGCATTGCCCATTACGCTGGTAATGTCCGTCTACAAGTTCGATCGGATGGAGTGGGCGATCGAAAAACTGACGGAGCTTGGCATTGCGGAGATCGCCCCGGTGATTGCGCGGCGGAGCGAAAAACACTTAGCCCTTGCCGCCTCGAAGCGTGTGGAGCGTTGGCGGCGGATCGCGCATGAAGCATCGCAGCAGGCGCGCCGGTCGGATGTTCCGTTGATTCACGATCCCGTTACGCTGGTTGAGCGCGTGCGGCGGGAGCCGGCGGCAAAGCGGATTGTGCTTGCCGAGCAGGAGCGGACGACGACGCTCCGGAATGCGTTCGACGAAGCGCTGGCGGAAGCGGGCGCAGATCTTCCGGCCTTTGAAATTGCGATTGGGCCAGAGGGCGGATGGTCTCCCGAGGAAGAGTCGCTCTTCGATACGAACGGGTGGAAGGCGGTTTCGCTGGGGCCGCGCATTCTGCGCGCAGAGACCGCGGCGATCACGGCGCTGGCTGTGGCGGCATCGATGCTGGAGTGAGTGCTGTGCGCATCCCCGGTCCCCCAAGCCACCTTGCAAGCTGCAACGGCGCCAACATCTGAAGCGAAACAGCTCTAGTGGGGACCCCGGACCGGGGGCACCCAACTTACAGCGAAACGCCGCGCTTCCAGGGAATGAAATCGTTTTGGCCAAGCTGCTCGGCCTTGGTGAAGCGCTCGCCGCTGGCAACCTGAATGCAAACGTCCAAGAGTTGATCGGCGCATTCGGCGATGGTGGTGTCGCCGCCGACAATGCCGCCCGCATCGAAGTCGATGATGTCGGACATGCGCTCGGCGAGATCGGAGTTCGTGGATATCTTGAGGACCGGCGCGACGGGATTGCCGGTGGGCGTGCCGAGGCCGGTGGTGAAGAGCACGAGATTGGCGCCGGCTCCAGCCTGCGCCGTGACGCATTCAACGTCGTTGCCGGGCGTGCAGAGCAAACTCAGGCCCGGGGTCGTCGCGTACTCGGGAAAGTCGAGAACATCGCGCACCGGAGCGACGCCGCCTTTGCGCGCTGCGCCTGCCGACTTAATTGCATCGGTGGTGAGGCCGTCCTCAATATTCCCCGGAGACGGATTCATCTCGAATCCCGAGTGCACGGCCTTGGCGCGTGCGGAGTAGGCCTGCATGAGGTCGTAGAAGCGCTGGGCGAGGGCATCGCTGGCGCAGCGATTGATGAGCTCCTGCTCGACGCCGTGGAGTTCCGGAAACTCGGAGAGCAGGGTCTTGCCCCCAAGCTGCCCGATGAGATCGGAGAGATAGCCAAGGGTGGGATTTGCGGAGATGCCGCTGAATCCGTCGGAGCCGCCGCATTTGAGCCCGATGGTGAGCGCAGAGAGCGGTGCAGGCGTGCGCGTCACCTGGTTCGCTTGGCTCAGCGCATCGAAGGTCTCATTGAGAGCGCGGGTCATGAGCGCAGACTCGCGGCCGGACTTCTGCTGGTCGAAGACCAGAACCGGCTTGGTCATCTTCGGGTCGCGAGCGCGGAGTTCGTCGAGCAGCATGGTGGTCTGGGCATTCTGGCAGCCGAGGCTGAGCACGGTAGCGCCGGCCACGTTGGGGTGATGGATGTACCCGGCAAGCAGACCGCAGAGAGCCTGCGCATCCTGGCGCGTGCCTCCGCAGCCGCCTTGGTGGGTGAGGAAACGGATGCCGTCGATGTTGGCGAAGACGCGTTCTGTGCGCTCCTGTGCCAGGTCTTCGGCGCGCGGCCTGTCGCCGCTAGCCTGGCGCTTTACAAGCTTGCGGACATGGCTGCGGTAGCTGTTATGAGAATCGCCGTAGCCGAGTTCCTCTTCGAGAGCTTCGCGCATGCGTTCGACGTTGCGGTTCTCGCAGAAGACGAGGGGCAGCACGATCCAGTAGTTGCGCGTGCCCACCTGTCCGTCTTCGCGGTGGAAGCCCGAGAAGGTGCGCGGTCTCCATGCAGCGGGATCGGGCAGCGTGAAGGAGACCGGCTGGCGCTGAGCGGTGTAAGCGCCGGCACGATGGCGCACGGTGCGCGTAGAGATGATGCCTCCGCGGGGAATGACCTTGATGGCTTCGCCGACCACCATGCCGTAGAGGTAGATCAAGTCGCCCGGCGCAAGGTCCGCGATGGCGAGCTTGTGTTTGATGGGGATGTCGTCGATGACGGTGCAGGACCGGTCGCCAAAGTGGATGACGGTACCGCCTCTCAGCGGCCTGAGGGCAACCACGACATTATCGCGTGGATCAATTTGCAGGACGGATTCGACCATGTGTGTGTTTGCGGGCAGTTCAAGGGAACGGCCTGTCCCAGCAAGAATACAGGGCCTGCGGCACCTGTGCACAAGTGCGGGGTGGGCTATGATCGGAGCTTCGTAAGGAAAATCAAGGGGAGCGATCGCGAGATGAAAGCCGTAGTGTTGGAGGGCCCGGGTCAGGCGGCCGTGAAGGACGTGCCGGCGCCGGCAGGAGCGGGCGTGGGTGAGGTTCTGCTGCAGGTGCGCAAGGTGGGATTGTGCGGGAGCGATCTGAATTCGTATCGCGGGCGCAATCCCTTGGTGAGCTATCCGCGGGTTCCCGGGCATGAGGTGGCGGCCACGGTGGCGGAGACGAATTCACTTGCGCCGGAGTGGACCGCGGGAACAGCGGTGACGCTGTCGCCTTACTCGAATTGCGCCAAGTGCGCCTCATGCCTGCGCGGGCGGCCGAATGCGTGCGAGTTCAATCAGACGCTCGGTGTGCAGCGCGATGGCGCCTTGACGGAGTGGATCTCGGTGCCGGCGTCGCGGCTTTTCCGGGCCAATCTCACGTTGAAGGAGCTGTGCCTCGTGGAGCCGCTGACGGTGGGCTTTCATGCAGCGGCGCGTGGACGCACGACGGCCGGCGATACGGTGGCGGTGTTCGGGTGCGGCGGCGTGGGGCTGGGCGCCGTTGCGGGCGCGGTATTTCGCGGCGCAACAGTCATCGGGATCGATCTGGATGATGCCAAGCTCGAGACCGCGCGCAAGGCTGGCGCTGCGCATTCCATCAATACAGCCGAGGGCGACCTGCATACGCACCTTGCCGAGCTGACCGGTGGGCGCGGCCCCGACGTGATCATTGAGGCGATCGGACTGCCGCAGACTTTTCGCGCGGCGGTTGAAGAGGTCGCGTTCACGGGACGCGTGGTCTATATCGGCTATGCCAAGGAGCAGGTGGCCTACGAGACACGGCTCTTTGTGCAGAAGGAACTGGACATTCTCGGGTCGCGCAATGCGCAGCCTGAAGATTTCCGCGACGTGATCCGGATGCTGGAGGCGCACCGGTTTCCGGTAGAGGAGGCGGTGACGCACATGGTGCCGATCGAGGAGGCGCCGGCGATTCTGGAGGCGTGGAGTCGCGAGCCGGCGCGGTTCACCAAGATCATGGTGGAGGTTTCTTAAGCCGTGCAGTGGTCCGGCGCGCGGACCGATCCTAGAGGTGCGCGTAGTGGAGAAAGAGGCCGGCGAGTGCGGCGCCGAGCAGGTCACCGACGATGGGAATGGGCGCATAGCTCCAGTTTGAGCCGCCTTTGCCGGGAATCGGAAGAAGGGCATGCACGAGGCGCGGTCCCAGGTCGCGCGCGGGGTTGATGGCATAGCCGGTGGTTCCGCCGAGCGAGAGGCCGATGCCCCACACCAGACTTGCGACGAGCCATGGGCCTAGGCCCGGAGCGGGACCGGTTGCGGAGACGCCGCGCGAGAAGATGGCGCCGGCAACAATCACCAGCACCATGGTTCCGATGATCTCGCTGGCGATATTGGCGAGCGGGCTGTCAATGGCCGGGCCGGTGCAGAAGATGCCGAGCTTGGCGGCCTGGTCGGGTGTCTGGCTCCAGTGCGGCGCGAAGTGGATGACCACCAGCGCGGCTCCGGACATGGCGCCGAGCAGTTGAGCGGACCAGAGGCTCAGCAGATGCGAGTAGTCGCCGCTGTTGACGGCGGCGGCAAGCGAGATGGCCGGGTTGAGGTGCGCGCCGGGGCTGCCCAGTGCCTGCGCCACCAGCACTCCGCAGAGGACGGCCAGCGCCCAACCGGCGGCGACGACCATCCAGCCTGCATCCGCTGCGTAGGATTTGCGCAGAGTGACATTGGCGTTGACGCCGTTGCCGAGCAACACGAGAACCAGGGTGCCAAAGTATTCGCCGAACCAGACGGAATGCATGCGGTCTTTCCTCGTACCTGCATCGAGAGCGGCAGGGGCAGTTCTGGCGCGCGACGCAGGGCATGATTTGCGGGACGCAAGCATTGTGCCTTGTCGAGGCAGCATCCGCCAAGGGCACTCGCTTAATGGGGGTCGGTGGATTCGCTTCTGCAAGCTCGTTTCAAGTGGAGTCGGCCCCAGGCACAGATTGTTTCCAAGACCGGAACGAGAGTCCATCCGTATGTCGAGATCGAATAGTGCACGCATGGCGGAACGGTCTTTCTGGCGCGCCGGATAAGGATCCCATCGCGCACCAGTTCCTGAAGATGACGGATGAGCATTCGTTCTGTGATCTCGGGAATGCTGCGGCGCAGCTCGCTGGTGCGCATCGGTCCATTGGAGAGACGCCAGAGGATCGTGCCTTTCCAGCGCCCGTCAACGACGGAAAGCATCGCATCGATGGGGCAAGGAGAGATTTCCTTTTTCGAAACCGGCATTCACTGCTTCCTTCACTTTGAGAACTGACAAATTTGTCAGCACCCATTCCTGAGTCAGGATAAACCGGTTGCGCGTCAGAAGTTCAGGAGTTGAACATGACTTTCTTTCTCAATATTGCAACGATTGTCTCTCTCGCGCTGCTGATCGGAACCGAATTTGCGGTGTCGGCCTTTGTGAACCCGGTTCTATGGAAGCTTGATGAATTCGCACAGGCGACCGCAATCCGAATGTTCGCGCGCAAGCTGGGGAAGGCGATGCCGTTCTGGTACGCGGGGAGCCTTGTGCTGTTGGGCTGGATCTGGGTGCTGGAACGCGGCGGAGAGCACGCTCATCTCCTGCTGGGAGCTGCGGCAATCTGGGTTGCGGTCATTGTATTCACGCTGATATTTCTTGTGCCCATCAACAATCGAATGGCTCAACTCGATCCGCAATCGCTTACCGCGGAGGCGCGGCGCGAACATCACACCTGGGACGCGATGCATCGCGCCCGGGTGGCCGCGCTGACGGCTGCTTTCGTCTGCCTTGTCGCGGCGAGTGTCCGATAAGTTCGCGCAGCGGAGCTCCTCAGCGTGCCAATGACCTCTCGGCCGGGATCGTTTTCGCGTAGTTCGGCCAGTGGGTCAGCAGTTCATTGACGACGGTGTGGCCCACGGTGTAAGCCGCTTCGAGTGAGGGAAGATAGGCGCTGTACGCCCCGATGCGCTGGCGGGCCAGGCTCTCTGCAGCCGTCATGCCGCGCGGCTGGCGATCGAAATTGCTGACGGTGCGGAGCACAAGAATGCGCTGCGCATCGACGCGGCCGGCAGCGGCCAGTTCTTTCAGCGAGAGCAGGGTGCCGGTGTCTTCCATCGCAGTGGTCGCGAATTGCCCCTGGCCGCCGGTGAAGTAGGGCACCCAGGCAGCGGCCCATTCGTCGAAGAGCTTGCCGTGCCAGTAGGTGGAGGAAGAGATTTCGTCGCCGAGGGTGACGAAGGGCGGGCGTTGCGACGCGGCACCGTCGAATCCGGCGCGAATCTGCTGCAGCTTTTCGGGGTCGGCGAGTTGAAGGTCGCGCGTAAGGTGGAAGGCCCAATCAGTGAGCGCTGGATTAAGTGCGAAGACCTGGCCTTCGAGTGGAGCGGCTGGGGGCTCGAAGGGCGCTGCTTTGCGCAGGGGGAGATAGCCGGTAGACCAGTCAGAGGGGATTTCGCGGGCGTCGATTTCGTAGCCGAGGTCGCCGTCGACGACCCAGCGCGCCCACGCGGCCGAGCCAAGAGAGATGCGGTCGGGTGAGCCGCCCGCAATGCCGGCGACGATCCAGTAAGCGTGGGTGAGGTCGAAGCGCGGATCGAGGCCAAGGGCCATGATCGTTGCCGCGGCATGGGCGGTGCCTTGCCCGGTAAGAACGGCCATCTCCCCGCGATCGTTCATGCGCACGGCGTGGTAGCCGGCCGGCAGAGGATAGACCCGGTCCAGATGATCGCGTTCGACCCAATACTGGAGTTCTCCGGGCTGATCGCCGGTATCCTGGCCGACCTCGAACATCGCAACTACAACAACCTTGACGGGAACTCGTCGTGGCGCTGCGAGCAGGGTTGGGACGGGCAAGCTTATGAGAAGCAAGAAGCGGGGGATCCATCTGAAGGACATATATCGATGATATGCACAGATCCCGGGGCCATCGGCCGGCAAGTTGCCCTCGCTTTTAACGCCTAGTCAATATACGATTGAAATAATTCCAGAATGGAATTGTCCCTTGATTGCACCGCTTTTCCTTTTTTTTCACCGGCTCCACCTGCAATTGATCTCGTCTCAATAAAACCACAGAACCGATCCGCTGCTGAGCATCAAGCGCAAATTCCTGTCCTTCATTCTGGACACGACCCAATCGAGGGCCGCAAGAGATCCATGTTTTGCTCATGACAGACCATCTGCAACAGCTTCTTTTTTGAGGAGAAACAGAGCGCAATGAACCCTACTCAGATGATTCGCAATACTTATTGCCGCAACCTGGGCACTACCCTTTTCTGCTTTTTACTCATCGCGTTGCTGGCATTGCTCGCGCATCCTGGGTCTGCCCAGACCGCAGGCGCTGGAAACATCGTCGGTGCGGTAACGGACACCAGTCAGGCCGCTGTTCCCGGTGCATCGGTGACGGTGACGAACAGCGATACCGGTGTGGCGCACAGCTACACGACCGACGCCGCGGGCCTGTATTCAGCCCCCTTTCTACAGCCGGGGCACTATGTGGTGAACGCCAGGGGCGCTGGATTTGGCGCGGTCGAAGCGAAGGGCCTCACCTTGCTGGTGGGCCAGACCCTGACCATCAACCTGGCGCTGGCCGTGCAATCGGCCACCACCACGGTGGAAGTGACCAGCGAGACGCCGCTGCTCGATCCCCAGAAGACCGAAGTTTCGCAGGTGCTGGACAACGAGCTTGTTGCAGAACCTGCCCGTGGCTGCCCGCAACTGGAGCGACTTTGTTCTGCTGACGCCCAACGTCACGCAGGACGGCGGCACCGGTCTCATCAGCTTCCACGGCATCAGCGGTCTTTACAACCAGAACTACGTTGACGGCGCCAACAACAACCAGATGCTGTTCTCTGAGGCGCGCGGCCGCTCCAGCGGCGCTCCCTATGTCTACTCGCTCGACTCCATCAAGGAGTTCCAGGCGGAAACGTCGAACTACTCGGTTGAGTTCGGCCAGGCTGCGGGCGGCCAGGTGAACGCCATCACCAAGAGCGGCACCAACACCATGCATGGCGACCTGTTCTACTCGCTGCGCTATCCCGATCTGAACGCGCTCGATCCTTACAGCAAATACCAGGCTCTGCACAACGGCGCAACGCCGTTCCTCTGACGCAGCCGATCCACCAGCAGCAAGGCAGTTCGGCGGCTCGCGTCGGCGGGCCCATCATCAAGGACAAGCTCTTTTACTTCTTCACCTATGACGGCTTCCGCCGCGTGGGCCGCGTGCTGTATTCAGACTCGAACCAGCTCTCGTTGACGCCCAATGGGACCTACGATCCGACGGTGAAGGCGAATTCCACCCTGGTGACTCCCAATCAGTGCCCCACTGCGTCGAACGCCTCGTATGCGACGTATAACGCAACCAAGCCGCATTATTACGTCACCGATGCGCAGTGCCAGGCCGGCATCAACTTCCTGATGACGGTGGCAAACGTGGCTCCGGGCGATGCTCCTCCGGGACGCTTTGCCAAGCAGAACCTCTTCTTCCCGCGCATCGACTACCACATCAACGACAAGAACGATGCGTTCGCTGACTTCAACTTCGCCAACTTCGACAGCACCTATGGCTACAGCCCAGCCAATACCTTCACCAACAGCTCACCCAGCACCAACGCGCCGACCAGCTATCACGAGCGGTTCCTTGTGGGCGGACTGACGACTGTCATCTCCGATACCGCAGTCAACCAGGTTCACCTGCAATGGGGTCGCGATCTTGAGACCGCGGGCGCCAATGCTTCGGGACCGAGCGTGGCGACAGGCGTTGTCACCTTCGGCATGCCCAATGCCTTGCCCCGCGTGGCTGAGCCCGATGAGCACCGCATCCAGGTGACCGATGTCTTCTCGAAAACGCATGGCCGCCACAGCTTCAAGTTTGGCGGCGACGCCAACATCGTCCACGAAGTCATGATCAATCTCTTCCAGGGTGGCGGCATCTACAGCTACGGCGAATCGACGACAGTGGCCAACTTCCAGGATTGGATCTTCGATGCTTTCCAGGGACAGGCGGGCAATACCGATCCGTATGCCGGCTACCACTACAACACCTTTGTCCAGACGGTCGACGTGGTGAACACCAAGCCCGGAACGCAGGGCAAGGACGATTTCTGGATGAAGATGTGCGACGGCTTTGCCGAAGACACCTGGAAGGTCAGCCCGCAGCTTCACCGTGACCGCGGGCGTCCGGTACGACGTGCAGCTGACGCCGGCACCGGGACTGGTCAACAACAACTATCCGCCGATCTCCACCCAATACAGCAAGACCATCAAGAACGTGACTGATCGCGTGCAGCCCCGCGTGGGCTTCTCGTGGCAGCCTTATTCGAGCGGCGGCACCGTGGTGCGTGGCGGTTACGGCTTGTTCTCCGCATTAAACCAGGGCAGCACCTACTACGCGATGCGCGTCGAGAACGGCGTGGTCCAGATCAACTACAACTACACGGGCTGCAAGAATAGCGGCGGGGCCGGGGCTGGAACGACTTGCACCACGGTTCCCAACACGTCGAGCTTCCTGCAGTATCCCAATGTGCCGTTTCTGCCTACGGGTCCGTCTTTGACGGGAGCGCTTCATCCGAGCGGCGGGGCGGCCCCCGGCGTGATTGGTCCCACCAAACTCGGTCCGCAGAGCTTCCACGGACTTGATCCCAACTTCGTTCCTCCGTTTGCTCACGAGGCTGATCTGTCGATCGAGCAGGCTCTGCCGGGCAAGTTGTCGCTCACGGTCGGCTACGTCGGCACCCGCGGCATGCGCCTGCCGGTCTTCGTGGATGCCAACCTGATCGGCCAGACGCCGCAGCGGCGAGCGCACCTACAACGTGCTCGACTCGAGCAACAACCTCATCAAGCAGCTCACCGTTCCGGTCTATCGCCCTGCCGATCGGCGTAACACCGCGCTGGCCACCTACAACACCGGCTTCAGCGTTGCCAACACGTGGTACAACTCGCTGGCTGTCATCGTCCGCCGTCCGATGGCGAAGGGTCTTGAAGTGCTGGCCAACTACACCTGGGCGCACGCTACCGACACCGGCCAGGTGCAGGGCAACAACGGCACCTTCTACGGTGGCGACGTGCCGCTCGATCCGAATAACATCCGTGGCGAGAACGGACCGTCGGACATCGACATCCGCAATCGCTTCACGGTCAGCTTCTCTTACCAGCCGCACATCCTGATGGAGAATAAAGTTGTCAGGACACTCCTCGACGATTTCACGTTCTCCGGGGACGAGATTGCGTCGGGCGGCCAGCCGATCTTTTTGGGCATGAGCGGCACGGTGTACAGCGGATCGACCAGCGCCACGAGCTACGGCGCCGATGGCGGCATCTTCGGCGGCGCGATCAGCTCGGGTTCCGGTTTGCCGACGACGGGGCGTCCGCCGCAGATCGGCCGCAACAGCATCAAGATGCCGGGATTCAACAACGTCGATTTCCGCGTGACGCGTGATTTCCGGTTCTTCGAGAAATATCGCTTCCAGCTTGTGGGCGAGGCCTTCAACCTTGTCAACCGCAAGATCATCACCAGCGTCAACACCACTCAGTCGCAGTACGCAGCGGCGACGCCAACATCGACCACGTGCAACAGCAATGGCGCGGCTCCGACCGGGTCTGCGGTGCAGGGCTGCATTTCGCCCTTCTCGGGAACCGGGATCAGTGCATTCGGCGTGGTCAGCTCCACAAGCAACGGCCTGTATGGCCCGCGCCAACTGCAGCTGTCGGGGAAATTCTTCTTCTAAACTGCAACCGGAACACGAGGGCGTGGCGGCTTCGGCTTCCACGCCCTTTTTCTTTTGGCTCAATGGGGTAAGCGGCTAGGATGGCATTGATTCCGAATTCCAATTGCGAGGTTTAGCGGTGGGCAGATCGATCTGGATGCGGGTCCTCGTTTCAGCCTTTTTGTGCGCGGCGGGTCTTGCCGCAGTGGCTCAAACGCCGGAGAAGGTTGTGGGGTTCATGACCGATTTCGACGTGAAAGACGATGCTGTGGGCATCTGCAAGGCGGTGATGGAGGGCGTCGCGCCCGGTGTGCGCATCATCGATATCACGCATCAGTCGGAGCCGTACAACATCGCGATGGGCGCGCGATTCCTCGCTGGTTCGGCGCCGTACTTCCCCAAGGATGCGGTCTTCATCGTGGTCATCGATCCGGGAGTGGGCTCGACACGCAAAGCGATCATCGCGAAGTCGCGCGTGGGCCAGTTCTTTGTTCTGCCTGACAATGGCTTGCTGACCCTTGTCGAGGATCGCGACGGCATTGTCGAGGCCCATGAGATTACGAACCGCGCATGGATGATTGGGTCGGGAATCTCTTCAACCTTCCACGGTCGCGACATTTTTTCACCGGCCGCGGCGCATCTTGCGCGCGGCGACGACTGGACGCAAGCGGGTCCGGCATTGGATGTTTCGAAGCTGGTGCGGCTCGATATTCACGATGCGACGATCGACGGTTCCGGATTGCATGGCGAGGTGATCGGCACGGATGGGCCGTATGGCAACTTGATCCTGAATGTGCCCGCCGAGACGTTTGGCAAGCTGGGATACAAGCTCGGCGACCAGGTTGCAATCACGCTGGACGGCAAGAGCTATGTGTTTCCCTTCTTGAAAACCTTCAGCGACGCGCCGGTAGGGAAAGAGCTCTTCTACATCGACTCGCGCGGCCGTCTTTCGCTAAGCATCAATCAGCGCAACTTCGCAGAAACCTACAAGGTGGGTGAGGGCGCAACGTTGACGATCCCGAAGAAGGCCAGGGAGTGAGCAGTTGGCGATAGCGTGATTTGGCGGCGGGCGCCGAGTAGGAGGAAGTCAGTCGTGAAGGGTTGGAAGCGGTTTTGCGGAGTCGCTGTGATGAGCATGAGCGCGGCAGTATCGGCGCAGCAACCGGCGCATCGTTGGGCAATCGTGCTGCATGGGGGCGCGGGGGTAATCGAGCGCGCCACGATGGATGCGAAGACGGAGGCTGCGTATCGGGCGTCGCTGGCAGTGGCTCTGGGTGCGGGAGCCGAGGTGCTGGATCGGGGTGGCTCGTCTTTGGACGCGGTGGAGGCGGCGATCAAGATTCTCGAGGACGATCCACTCTTCAATGCGGGACGCGGCGCGGTGTTCACGGCTGAGGGCAAGAACGAACTCGACTCCGCGATCATGGACGGCGCCACGCTGAACGCTGGCGCGGTGGCGGGCGTGACGAGGACACGGCATCCAATCAGCCTGGCGCGCGCGGTGATGGAGAAGTCGCCGCACGTGATGCTGATGGGCGGGGGAGCCGATGCGTTTGCTGCGCAGGCGGGACTGGAGGAGGTGGACCCCAGTTTCTTCTTCACTGAGCGGCGCTGGCAATCGCTGGTGAAGCAGTTGAAGGAGGAAAGTCTGCCGATTCCGGCGCGGCCCGCGGGTGCTCCGCCGGCCCCGTTGCAGCCAGTGGCCGAGATTGAGCCGCCGGGCGCGCATAAGTTCGGCACCGTGGGGGTGGTCGCGCTCGATAAGCAGGGGAACATTGCCGCAGGCACTTCGACCGGGGGCACACAGGCCAAGCGCTGGGGAAGGGTTGGCGACTCGCCGATCATTGGCGCAGGGACGTACGCGTCGAACCGGTCGTGCGCGGTGTCGGCGACGGGTACGGGCGAGTACTTTATCCGGCTGGGTGTGGCGCGCGAGGTCTGCAATCTCGTGTACTTCAAGAGCATGCCGGTGCAGAAGGCTGTCGATGAGGTGATTCACAAGGAACTGGAAGCAATGCACGGCGATGGAGGCGTGATTGCGCTGACCCCGGACGGCCAGATGGCGTGGAGCTTCAACACGCCGGGGATGTACAGAGCGCGACAGAGCGAAGGCGGCAAGGTTCAAGTGGAGATATACGCAGACGAGCCGTAGCCCCAGCTAGCGGATCGCGCCGGGAAGAAGGCTCAGGTAGGTGCGTGCGCGCAGCAGATCCGAGGCAGTGGGGTCTGCGTCGTCCCATTGAAAGTGCATCTGCCGGAAGACCCAGCGGTCCTCATCGCGGGTCAGCACGGCGGTAAAACGGAGGGGGCGTTTCCTGGTCTTCCAGTGGACGCTGCCAATGGTCGCCACCCAGGCGGCTGATCCCGACGACCAGACGATAGCGTGATCGACGTCCAGCTGCAGATCACCCCACCCGCGCCAATCCTCAGCAATGAATTGCCGTGCAGCGTTTCCACCGCGTACCCACTCTTCCGTGCCGCCTTCTGTCCCGAGAATCAGGACGTCGCCATCGCTTGGAAAGAGGTCATGGGTGAAGGCGTCCATCTGTTTTGGATCGCGCTCAGTGTAGCCCTCTTGCAGGGTATGAAGTCTCTCCACGATGGACGAACGAACAGCGAGCGGCGCGTTCCCTGGTTGCGCGAGATCTTGCTCGCGCGCTGGGCTGGGTGAGGCGCCTCGCACGTGCAGGCAGACGCGGAAGCCCGCGACGAAGCCCACCATCACGAGGAGAACGACCGTCAATCGGATTGTGACTCTGCTGCGGGTGAACACCGTGCGTCCTCCCACTGGTTCAAGCGATTGATCCGCGAGCGACTGCGCGTGAAGGTGTTGCGACAGGCTGCAAAATAGGTTAAACGGCTGCGGCAAGCCTAGCATGGCAATGTTTTGCGCGATATTCCCCATTCGGTGCATGCGGCTCTACACTATCCGCTATGGCGCTTGAATTCACGACGTCGTACATCGAAGATGCGGTTGCGGTTTTTCAGTATTACAAAAAACTGGCAGAGCGGGCCATGGCGCAGGTCAACGACGAGCAGCTTTTCGAGGCACTCGATCACGAGGCCAATTCGATTGCCATCCTGGTGAAGCACATGGCGGGCAACATGCGGTCGCGATGGACCGACTTTCTGACTACCGATGGCGAGAAGCCAAACCGGAACCGCGACAGCGAATTTGTCGATCCGGCGGCGACGCGCGCGGCGCTGCTGGCCGAGTGGGAGGATGGCTGGGGCCGTTTGTTTGGTGCGATCGAGCCGCTCACGGACGCCGACCTGACACGCAGGATCACGATTCGCGGCGAGGCACACTCGGTGATGCAGGCAATCAATCGGCAATTGGCGCACTATCCCCATCACGTGGGGCAGATTGTGCTGCTGGCAAAGCATTTTGCCTGCGACGGCTGGCAGACACTGAGTGTCGCGCGCAACCGGTCGGCGGAGTTCAACACGAAGGTTGCGGCCGGAGAGGCCAGCCAGCGCTAAAGATTAGCGTACTGCAGCGATGCACCATTGCGCATGGGACCGCACGGCGCATGCTCTAGCGAATCACATCGAACTTCTCCCAGGGGAGATTGCAGACCGGACAGAGCTCGTGCTCCCCGGGCGTCTCGGAGGTGTATCCGCAGGCGGTGCATACGTAGAAGTCGCGGGCAGTGCCGACCCATGTTTGCCTCTTGCCCGCTTTCACCAGTGTGATGGCCTCAGCATAGAGCCGAGCGTGGGACTTCTCGGCTTCCATGGCCCACGTGAAGGTGCGTGTGGCCGTTGGGTTGGATTCTGCGCCGGCCTCCCGAACAAAATTGGGGTACATGGTGTCGATCTCGTACTGCTCGCCGGTGAGCGCGGCTCTAAGATTTTCGAGGGTGCTTTTGACTTTCACCGGGTGAATTTCGCAGGCGGCTTCGGCGCCCAGCTGGCGAAGGACGCGTGCGTGATTTGCTGCGTGAATCTGCTCGGCCTGTGCGGCTGCGCGAAACAGGCTAGCGGCGCCGTGCCAGCCATCAGCATCGGCCTTGACGGCGAAAGCGACATATTTGGCGTTCGCATTCGATTCTCCCGCGAAGGCGGAGAGAAGATTGGCCACGGTCTCGGAGTATTGCGCTGGAATGGTGGGCAAGAGAGTTCCTCCAAACGGCTTCATCGTAGGAGGCATGGAGGAAGGTCCGCTGTGACCGCGCATACAAACAGAAAAGGCATCCAGCGCCGGATGCCTTTTCTGTTGAGTTCGAACGATGAGGGGTTACGGTTGGGTTGCGCCCGCGTTGCTGCGCGCATCGGCTTTTTGGGTCAGAACCTTGTGGGCGTTGTCTTCAAGCGCCTGGGCTTCGGGCAAGAAGGTCAGCGCCTTCTGGATCGATGGGATCCCAATCGGCCATGACGCGCAGACCCTGCAGCTGGCCGAACTGGCTGGTCATGATGTACTGCCGGATGTTGACCTTGACCCAGTCGGCGACGCCGTTGATGTCGGTATCGGTCCAGGGAATGTTCTGGCTGGTCAGGAATTGCTTGAAGTCGGTCAGGACCGCATCGTCGACCTGGAAGTTCTTGTCGACGGTGCGATTGGCCAGGTAGTGCGCCGCGAAGTGGAAGAACGCATGCTTGTAGAGCAGCTGATCCTGGAAGTCGTTGCTCTTGGGCGCTTCGATCTTTTCGTCGGGCGTGATGCCGCCGCCGCCGTACACGGTGCGGCCCGAGTCGGTCATCTTGACTTCGCGATTGGTCGAGTCGGGAGCCGAGCGCGCCGGCATGGTTGTAGTAGTAGTCGTAGAGCGAAACGCCGGTGTAGTTGCGCTGGATGAGGCGGCCTGACGGCGTGTAGTAGTGATACGTCGTCAGGGCGAGGCCGGTGTTCTCGCTGAGGTTGTAGACGGTCTGCACCAGGCCCTTGCCGAAGGTGGTTTCGCCGACGATCAGGGCGCGATCGTGATCCTGCAGCGCGCCGGAGACGATCTCGGCGGCCGAAGCGGTATTGCGATTGACCAGCACGACGATCGGGAAAGTCTTGCCGTCGTTGCCGTGGGTGGCTGTGTAGACCTGGTCGGGATAGGCGCGGCCGCGCTGCGAGACGATGGTCTGGCCCTTGGCGAGCAGGTGGTCGCAGACCTCGACCGCCTGGCTCAGCAGGCCGCCGGGGTTATTGCGCAGGTCAAGAACGAGCCCATGCAGGTTCTGGAAGCTGTCGACGGCGTCGATCACTTCCTGGGCCGTGGTTTCCTGGAACTGGGTGAGATGGATGTAGCCCACACCGGGCCGAATCTCGTAGGCCAGATCGACGGAGGGGTGCGGAATCTCATCGCGCACCAGGTCGAAGACCAGCGGCTTGGCCTGCCCCTCGCGAATCATGGTGACCTGAACGTGTGTGCCTTTGGGTCCCTTCAGCGCTTTGGCGACGAGGTCGGAGGTCATGCCGTCGGCCGATTTGCCGTCGATGGCCGAGATCACGTCGCCGGGCCGAATGCCGGCGCGGAACGAAGGCGTGTTCTCATACGGGGTGATGACGTAAACCTTGTTGCCTGCTGCTGGATGACCATGCCCACGCCGTAGTAGTGGCCGCGCTGATCTTCGCGCATCTTGGCGTAGGCCTTGGGATCGTAGAAGTTGGAGTGCGGATCGAGGACGCGCAGCATGCCGGGGATAGCGCCGTCGTAGATGGCGGTGTCGGCCTTGTCGCCGTTGATGGGCTCGGCGTAGTTCTGCTCCACGATGGCGTAGACATCGGTAAAGGTCTTCAGGCTGTCGCGAATCTGGCTCTCGTCCTGCGAGGATTGGGCGCCGACCTTGCGCTGCATGACGCTGCCGACAACGGCGCAGACGGAGAAGAAAAGAACCAGGGAGAAAAGAGCCCTGCGGGCGCGAGGAGTCATAGGCGGAAGGAACCTCCGGACGGCAGGTGCGACAGGCGTCGAGACGGGGCCGCGCAAGGCAGTCTTGGGCTGAAGTATACCACTCAGTGATTTGACGAAAGGGCAGTCCTGCAGGGTAGCAGGTGACTCTCGAAAGGGGTTACGCTCGCACAGAGTGCGGGGTTCGGGCCGGTCGCGCGCGGTCGGTGGCGAAGCGGTTTCCGCGCTTCGCGCCTTCCCGCAGCCGACTTGTTCTCCGGTCTTGCTATCCGGGCCATTTACAATGGCGTCTATGGTTCAGGGGACAATCATCTGCCGCCTGTCCCGTTCCTGACTATGACTCTAAGTACTGTTTCGCATTTCCGCGGCATTCGTTCTGGCGACAATGCTGCCCACAGCTCCCCTCTTTGCCCAGGTGCGCGCCTCGGCGCCCGGAAGCCCCTATGGCGGCACGACGGTCGAGGAGATCATCGCCCGCATCAACGACCAGATCATTTCCAGCTCGGACTATGAGCGCGCCATGCAGGAGACCGACCAGGAAGCGCGCCAGCGCGGCGCGACCATGCAGCAGATTTCGGAGGCGCACAAGGATCTGCTGCGGAACCTGATCGACCAGCAGCTTTGGCTCTCGAAGGGCAAGGAGCTAGGGATCACCGGCGAAACCGACCTGGTGAACCGGCTGAACGAGATCCGCAAGCAATACAACATGACTTCGCTGGAGGACCTCGAAAAAGCGGCGCGCGAGCAGGGCGTGAGCTATGAGGATTTCAAGGCCAACATCCGCAACCAGATCGTCACCCAGGAAGTGATGCGGCAGGAGGTTGGACGCCGGATCAACATCACGCCGGGGGAAGCACAGCGTTACTTCGAGGAGCACAAGCAGGACTACGTGCAGCAAGAGAACGTTAAGCTTGCGGAGATTCTGATCGCGGCGGGAACAAGCGAAGAGGATCCGCAGAAGGCAGCAGAGGCCGAGGCCAAGGTCAACGATATTGAAGCGAAGCTTCGAGCCGGCGGCGACTTTGCCCAGCTGGCGCGTACCTCGAGCAATGGCACAACGGCAGCCGATGGCGGCGACCTGGGCACGTACAAGCGCGGACAGCTGAATCCGGTCTTCGAGAACGCGACATTTTCGCTGAAGCCCGGCGAGTTCACCCAGCCGATCCGTACCAAGCAGGGCTTCGTCATTCTTAAGGTGATCAGCCATACCCAGGGCGGTGTTCCCACGTTCAAAGATGTGGAGCAGGACGTGGAGCAGAACTACTACATGAGCCGGATGGAGCCGGCGATCCGCGACTACCTGACCAAGATGCGCGATGACGCGTCGATTGAGATCAAGACGGGGTACGTGGATACGGGGGCAAGCCCGAACAAGCAGATCTTCCCGATCGCGTACTCGGCGTACACGCCGCCCTCGCCCAAGAAGAAGAAGAAAGTTGAGCGGACACGATTCCGCGAAACGACGCACACATTCCGGCAGAAATCCAAACCGGCAGCTCAAGAGGAAGCGGCAACGGCTCCGGTTGCACCGCCGGCCGCGGAGACGGGCAAGAAGAAGCCAAGCAAGACGGAGCAGGCCCAGCTGAAGCCGGGCAAGAAAGAGAAGATCCGCTTTGGCCAGGCGCCGACCAAGACGCTGCCTTCGACGCCGACCAGCCAGACCGAAGACGCGGGAGCAGGCACGGGCACAGAAACCACTGCCTCGGCGGCCAACGAACCTGCGAATCCGCTGGAGACGACCGAGGAGCCAAAGCAGAAGACGCGTTTCAGCGACCGCGCGAAGCAGCCCAAGCAACACAAGAAGACAGCCCAGCAGCAAAAGGACGCCATGACGCCGCAGGCTCCGGATGCAGCTGAGGTTGCCGATCGGCAGACGCAGTCTGCTCCCCTGGGCCTCAACGGCGATCAGACGGCCAAGAAGAAGAAGGGCACCGCGACAAGCGGTGATAAGACCAGGTTGAGCGACCGCAAAAAGACGGAGGACACAACTCCGCTGCAACCAACGCCTGTTCCTCCGATTCCGGGCGCACCGGCTCCGGCGCGGGAAACGCCTGCTCCGCAGCCACAGCCCTGATCGAACAAATCACGAACATCGCCGGGCCCGGGACATCGCTTCCGGGCCCGGTTTGTTTTAGAGCGGGCAGCTTTTGGGCGGAATCCGGAGCCGTGGGTTAAGCTTGCGTGCAGGATGAAGGATATTTACGTTTCAGATCTTGCGACCTTTGAAGAGCAGCGGATGTTCGATGCGTTCTTCCTGTTGCTCTCGAAGCAGACGCGCAGCACCAAGACCAACAAGCCCTATCTCAGCCTGATTCTTTGCGACAAGACCGGCCAGATCGAGGCGCGCGTCTGGGAGCCCGGCGATCCGCGGATTGCCAAGGATATACAGCGCGGGGACTTGGTGAAGGCGCGCGGCTGCGTTTCCAAGTTTGACGACCGGATGCAGATGAAGGTCGATCAGATACGGCGAGCGACGGCCGACGAGGTGGACAAGGCCGATCTGATGCCGGCAACCACGTACGACGTGGATCAATTATGGCGCGACTTGATGGGCTTTGTGGAGAGCCTTACCGAACCGAATCTGAAGCTGCTGCTGACGACAATCCTCAGCAATCCTGAACTCGCGCAAGCCTATCGGGAAGCGCCAGCGGCCCGGCAACTGCATCATGCCTGGCTCGGCGGCCTTTTGGAACATGTGGTGAGCCTTCTGAAGCTCGCCGATCGCGTGGTGCCGCATTACCCGATCCTGCAGCGGGACCTGGTGCTGACCGGCGTGATACTGCACGATATCGGGAAGGTGCGCGAACTGGCGTGGGACGTGGGCTTCGAGTACACGATCGAGGGAACCTTGCTGGGGCACATCCAGATGGGCCTGGAGATGGTGGAGAAGACGATTGCCGGCTTGCCCGGATTTCCACCGCGGTTGAAGACGCTGGTGGAGCACATGATCCTGTCGCACCATGGGAAGCTCGAGTTCGGCTCGCCGAAGCTGCCCATGATTCCCGAAGCGCTGGTGCTGAACTTTCTCGACGACCTCGACGCCAAGATGCAAGCCGTGGCCAACGAATTTGAGAAGTGCGCGCGCGAAGGCAAACCCGCAGACGAGCTAACAGGCCGGGTGTGGGCGCTGGATCAGCGGCAGCTGTTGAATACGAAGGCCTGGCTGGAAGGCGGAGAACCTGCGCCGGCGACCACAACGGGCCACCAGTTAAATCTGGAGGGCGTTTGAGCGCGAAGCTGCTCAATGATCCGCACGACAAAGCGGAGATTCTGGCGCGGCTTCGGGCGATGCGGCCAGACGCGGTGCGGCGGTGGGGCAGGATGACCGCCGGCCAGATGATCTGTCATCTCACGGACAGCTTTCTCGGCATGATGGGCGAGAAGCCGGCTGTAATTCCGCGCTTCAGCTTTTGGCGTCTGACGAAATGGGTCGCGCTCTATGGCCCGGGGCAGTGGCCGCACGGAGTGAAGACGCGTCCCGAGTTTGAGCAGGGGATTGGCGGCACACCGCCAGCGCAGTTCGAGGCGGATTTGAGCGCGCTTCTTGCCACCATCGAAAAGTTTACGCAGAGTCCTAGGTTATTTGAGTTCCGTCCACACCCCATGTTTGGACGCATGACCGACAGAGAGTGGATGCGCTGGGCTTACCTCCACTGCGATCATCATCTCCGCCAGTTTGGTGAGTGACCTAGGCGACGAACCAGTCCCACTGTTCCTTGGTCAGTGGAACGACGGAGAGGCGCCCAATCAGCACCAGCGGCGAATCGGCAAAGAGTTTTTCTGCCTTGATCGCGGCCAGCGTTTTCGGCGCTTTGAGAGGCTTGCCGGCTTTCACGCGAACGGCTGGGACCTTGGGATTGGTCGCGTCCACGCTGATCACGGTGCCCGTCCCGACCGCGGTGCGCGCTTCACCCGTGTGGTAGAAAATCCAGTGCGTGCCGGGCTTCATCTCGCGCAGGTGCTTCACAGCGGTGGGATTCGAGACGCCATCCCAAACGGTTTCCTTGTCGCGCACAAGGTTGTCGAAGGAGTAGACGTCGGGTTCGGACTTGAAGAGGAAATAGCTCATGCGGACAGTGAAACAGAGAAACGGGGAAAGAGTGAACCGGAATCTTGAGGCTTGTCCAGAATTCCGCCAGCACATTGATTATCTACTGAACAAGCCGGCACTTGCAGGTTTCCAGGACAGGCTTGTGCGCGCTCCCGCACTGTTTCTCTGCTTCTCTGTTTGACCGTCCGCTGTTCCATTACAATCAAGAAGATATGATCCGCTTTTCGACAGCCGGGGAGTCGCACGGCGAGGCTTTGATTGCCCTTGTCTCCGGGCTGCCTGCCGGCCTGCCGGTCGATCTCGACTTTGTGAACCGCGAGTTGTGGCGGCGTCAGCAGGGGTACGGGCGCGGCGGCCGCATGAAGATCGAGACTGACAAAGTGCACATTTTGAGTGGCGTACGCCACGGCAAAACCATTGGCTCGCCGGTTGCGATCGAGATCGTGAACCGCGACTGGAAGAACTGGGAAGAGAAGCTGCCGGTTGAGGCCGGCGATCCGGAAAAGCACCAGCCGGTGACGTCGCCGCGGCCGGGTCACGCCGATCTGGCGGGGGCTCTCAAGTACAACTTTCCCGATGCGCGCTATGTACTGGAGCGGGCTTCGGCGCGGGAGTCGACCGCCCGTGTGGCGGCAGGCGCCTTTGCCAAACTCTTGCTGCGCGAACTGGGAATTGAGATTGCAAGCCATGTGATTCGCGTGGGCCGAGTGGAGTTGGAGCGATCGGCGAGCTGGGACGAGATTGCTGCGGTCGCCGCGCGGGAAGAAATCCTCTTGAGTTGCGTGGACGCGCCGACCGAAGCGCGCATGAAAGAAGAAGTCGAGCATGCGTCTCGCACCGGCGATACGGTGGGCGGAGTCTTTGAGGTGGTGGCGCACAGTGTGCCCGCCGGCCTGGGCACCTATGCCACGTGGGATGAGCGGCTGGACGGGCTGCTGGCGTGGTCGGTGATGAGCTTGCAGGCGGTGAAAGGTGTCGAGATCGGGCGCGGTGTGGTGGCGGCCGAGTCCTTCGGTTCTGCGGTGCATGATGCGATTCATTACGCAGCCGAAGATACCGGCAAGCCCACGCGCTTTACGCGCGAGCGCAATAACGCCGGCGGCATCGAGGGCGGGGTTTCGAACGGTGAAGACATTGTGGTGCGCGGCTATCTAAAGCCGATTTCAACGCTGCGGCGTCCGCTTGAGTCGGTTCGCTTTGACACACGCGAAGCTACGAGCGCAAGCTACGAGCGCAGCGATATCTGCGTGGTACCTGCCGCTGGAGTCGCAGCCGAGGCGATGGTGGCAATGACGCTGGCGAGCCTGGCGCACGAGAAATTCGGGGGCGACTCGGCTCTCGAGATGAAGCGAAATTTCAAGGGCTACATCGAACAGATACGGAGTTATTAGAAGAAGCGATGATTCTCAAGATCGTGAAATATCCTGACCCCATTTTGCAGCAACCGGGGGAACCAGTTACCGAGTTCGGCGCAGAGCTACGCAAGCTTGCCGCGGACATGTTCGAGACGATGTACGCCTCGCAGGGCATTGGACTGGCGGCACAGCAAGTGGGGGTGGCCAAGCGGGTAACGGTAGTCGACCTGAGCTCAGGCAAGGACCCGGCGAAACGGCTGGTGCTCGTCAATCCCGAAGTAATTTTCCGCGAGGGCAAGCAGTATGAAGAAGAAGGCTGCCTGAGCTTTCCAGAGATTCGAGAGAAAGTTGTGCGTGCAGCCAAGGTGCGCATTCGGGCGCAAGACGAGAAGGGCAAGTGGTTCGAGATGGATGGCGAGGAACTGCTGTCGCGCGCGTTTCAGCACGAGATCGATCACCTCGATGGGATGCTGTTCATTTTCCGGATGAGCGCTCTGAAGCGCGATCTGAACTTGCGCAAGATTCGCAAGATGCAGCGCGAAGGCACGTGGTAAAGCCGTGAAGCTGGCTTTCTGCGGAACCCCGCGGTTTGCAGTGCCAACCCTGCAGGCGGTACATGCTGCGGGTCATGAGATCGCGTTGGTGGTCACGCAGCCCGATCGCCCGGTGGGACGTAAACAGATTGTTGAGCCAACGCCGGTGAAGCAGGCAGCGCTTGCTTTGGGCCTGCCGGTGACGCAGCCTGAAAAGATTCGCAACAATGTGGAGTTTCGTGCCCGACTGGAAGTGATCGCGCCGGATGCGATTGCCGTAGTCGCCTATGGGCGCATTATTCCGCCTTGGATGCTGGCTCTTCCGCGATTTGGCTGCATCAATTTACACGGTTCGCTGCTGCCCAAGTATCGCGGCGCTGCGCCCATCCAGTGGGCGGTGGCGATGGGCGAAACGGTCACCGGCAATACCACAATGCTGCTCGAAGAGGGATTGGACACTGGACCGATGCTATTGCAGCAGGAAGTGGCGATCGGGCCGAAACAGACCGCCGTTGATCTCTTCGAGATGCTGGCGGCGCAAGGCGCGCCATTGATGGTGGAGACGCTGGATGGGTTGGCCGATGGAAGCCTCCGCCCAAGGCCGCAGGATCATGCGCGGGCCACCCTGGCGCCGCTGTTGACGCGTGAGGATGGGCAGATGGATTTTGCCGCGCATACGGCGACCGAGCTTTACAATCGGTGGCGCGGATTTCAGCCATGGCCCGGTGCGTTTGCCGTTCTCGACGGACGCAAGCTCGCCTTCACGCGCCTGCTTGTTGCTCCTCCGCCCCACCCCAACGACCTCCCCGCCCTTCAGCCCGGACAACTGCATCTTGCCTCCGGCTGTCTTTTTCTCGGGTGCGCGCAAAGCACGGTGCTCGAAGTCCGCGAGCTGCAACCTGAAGGCAAGCGCAGCATGACTGCAGCGGAGTTTTTGCGTGGAACGCAGCTTGTGCCGGGTTCGCGGCTGGGCTGAGCGATGGCGGCCATTTCCCACGCGCGCAAGGCGGCATTTGAGATTCTGCTGGCGGTCGAGCGCGGTCGAGCGCACTCCGACGATTTGCTGCGCGGCAAACAGGTGTCGGAGCTTTTGGCCCCGGACCGGCATCTGACGACGGCGCTGGTGCTCGGCGTACTGCGTAGCCAGATTGCACTGGATGAGCAGATTCGCGCCCTCCTGAGCCGACCGAATGCACGGCTTGACACCGAGATTCAAATTGCGCTGCGCCTCGGGGCATTTCAACTGCTGCACATGGACCGCGTTCCAGCCCATGCCGCGATTGACGAGAGCGTCGAGCTGGCGAAGCACGCAGGACATGGCCACGCATCGCGCATGGTGAACGCGGTGCTGCGCAAGATTGCAGTCGCCCCGCGATCAAAGGACCCAGGGGCTTCCGATGCGGAGCATGCGTACCCGGGATGGATGGTCGAGCGCTGGAATCGTGCCTATGGAATCGCGGGAACCCAAGATATCTGCGCATGGGGACAAGCGGAGCCGGCGAGTTTGATTCGCCTTGCGGATGCGAGCGTGGAAGAAGAACTTCGGCAACAGGGCATCGTCATCGAGCCCGGACAACTGCTTCGAGCGGCGCGCGCGGTAGCGGGTGGCGACGTGACTGCGACAGCCGCATTTCGCGAAGGGCGCGTGCGCTTTCAAGATGAAGGGTCGCAGCTGGTGGCGGAGATCGCCGCCTTTAAGGCAGGGGAGCGCGTCCTCGATGCGTGTGCTGCGCCCGGCGGCAAGACGCTGATTCTCGCGGAGCGAAACCAGCAATCGAAGATCGTGGCCTGCGAGGCGAGCGCGCAGCGGCTCGCGCATTTGCAGCAAAGGCTGGCTTCGCTGGGTGACCGGGCGGAGTATCGTCTAGGCGACGCGGCGGAGATTGCGGATCGAGCAGCATATGATCTTGTGCTTGCCGATGTGCCGTGCAGCGGGACGGGGACGCTGGGGCGCAATCCGGAGATTCGCCACCGGCTGCGAGTGGAAGATTTGCCGCGCCAGGCCGAACGGCAGGTTGCCATTCTTAGTGCATCGTTGCGTGCAGTGCGGCCCGGTGGGCGCGTCGTGTACTCAACCTGCTCCCTCGAACAGGAGGAGAACGAGCGGGTTATCGAGGCCGTGCTGCGCGAGCAGTCCAACGTGCGGGTTGATCCAATGCGGGACCGCCTCGCCGCCATGGAATCCGAGGGAATCCTGATCGCAGGTGTCGCAAAGAAGCTTGCTACTGGCCTCACGCCGGAAGGCTATCTTCGCCTGATGCCCGGCGCTTTCGGCACCGATGGATTTTTCATTGCGCTGCTTGCGAGGGATTGACGGCCCTCATTCTTTGGGTAGTCGCAGACTTTTATAATCGCGATCCAGCAAAGCGCAGAGCGCCTCGATGACCAGCTCGTGATCGTCGCGCTGAGGCAGGCCGGAGACGGTCACGCTACCCACGATGCTCGCTCCCGCGACTGTGAGCGGAAACGATCCGCCATGGGTGGCATAGTCAGCGATGGGGAGCCCCTGCATTTCGAGCAGAGTCTCGTTCTTGATCTTCTCTTTCAATCCGATCGCATAGGAGCTGCGTTGGAAGCGCGCGACCACGTTGCTCTTGCGCCGCACCCACTCCACGTTGTCGGGGGTCGTGCCTTCCATGGCCGCGTAAAAAAGTGGCTGGCCGAAGCGGCGCACATCGATGACGACGGCGAGCTTGCGCTCCGCAGCCAGGTCACGCAGGCGCGAACCAATTTCCCAAGCCACCTGCGCGTCGAGTCTGGGCAACACGAGCTCACGCTCTTGCAGCCCGATCCGTTCCAGGTCTTCGTTCCATCCCATGGCGGTGCATCCTTTAGGGTCTCAGACATCGTACAGCTGCGGGTCCGAGATCTGCGCCTAGTTCTCGGCGGCTTCTTCGACGAGGGGCCGCGGCTGCACGATGCCGAGGCGCTCGTAGATGGGGCGCATCTCGCGGCGCAGGCGTGGAATCCGCGTCCAGAACCAAAGGCCGCCGAGGATGCATGCGATGCCGCTGACGATGACCGTCCGCGGTGCGCCAATGGCGTGGGCAAGCGTGCCGGCGAGCAAACTGCCAAAGGGGGCCATTCCGACAAAGGCCATGGTGTAGTAGCTCATCACGCGGCCGCGCATTTTCTCGTCCACCAGCGTTTGAATAATGGTGTTGCTCGCAGTGAGGCCCTGCATCATGCCGAAGCCGGTGAGCAGCATGAGGGGCATTGAGAGCCACAGCTTGGTAGAAAGGCCGAAGCAGATGAGGCCCGTCCCGAAGAGCGCGGCTGCGATCGGGATCATTCGCACCAGTCCGCGCACCGAGCGGCGCAGGACCAGGCTGAGGGCGGAGATCAGCGATCCCACACCCACCGCTCCCATGAGAAAGCCGAGCGTGTGTGGGCCGCCGTGCAGCACCTGGGCAGCGAAGATGGGCATGAGCACCATGAACGGCCAGCCCATGAGACTGAGAAGCGCGAACAGCAGAAGGATGGTGCGGATGGGCACGAAATCGGCGACGTAGGTCCAGCCTTCACGCAGTTGCGTGAGCATTGAAGTGGCTTCGCGCGCCACGGTTGGTGCGGGCACGCGCATCATGACGAGCGAAGCAATGACGGCAATGTAGCTGAGGCCGTCGACCAGGAAACACCAGCCTTCGCTCGTTGCTGCAATCAGCAGGCCGGCAAGCGATGGTCCGATCAGACGCGCGGTGTTGACCATGGACGAGTTAATGGCGATGGCGTTGGAAAGATCCGCGCGCTCCTCGACCATCTGCATCATGAACGATTGGCGTCCGGGCATGTCGAATGCGTTGATAACGCCCTGAAACGCACTGAGGACGAGCACTTCGGCGATGGTGATGCGGTGCGTAAGGGTAAGCCACGCAAGCGCGAGCGACTGAATCATTGCGAGCGACTGGGTCCAAACCAGAACCTGGCGGCGGTCGATGCGGTCGACGATCACGCCGGCCAGCGGGGCGAGCAGGAAGGTCGGGATCTGGCCAGCGAAGCTCACGGTTCCCAGGAGCAGCGAAGATTTGGTGAGTCGGTAAACGAGCCACGATGTGGCGACGCGCGTCATCCAAGTGCCAATGAGCGAAATGCTCTGGCCGCCGAAGAAGAGGCGGAAATTGCGGTGGTGCAGAGCGCGCCATGCGTGCGAAAAGTCGCGAACGGCGCCTGCACTTTCAGTCTGGTTTTCCCGCGTCATGTAAGTCTTTGGATGCTTTGGCCCGCGCAGGCGGTGCGAGCTACTTGGCGACAGTGAGCTTAACCTCGGTGGCCAGATCGACGCGCGCTCCGGCCTGCGGCTCCTGGGTGAGGACGGAACCGGGAACGACGGGCGGCACGGGCGGCGCATCTCCCGCTCCCACGGGGGGCACCGGCACGTCGACAAAAACCGGAGGCGCAGTTTTGATGCCGACCCTGGCCAACTGCGCCTGTACGCTTACGATCGGGAGTCCGCGCAGTTCCGGCATCACATAACCATCCGGAGTATCGTCGTCGGGCGCGGCAATCAGCAGGTTCACGCTGGGCCGCTCGATGCCTTGTGCGTGCGGCGGTGGATCCTGCGCAATGACGGTGCCAGGTTCAACGGCATTGTCGGGCAATTTCGCAATTGAGCCGGCATCGAGCCCGACCCGCCGGAGCTGAAATGCGGCCACGCGCTGATCCACACCTACCGTATTTGGAACATCCACTCGTTGTGGTCCAAGGCTCTCCGCCACGCGGACATGCCACTCGCGCCGGACCACGGTTCCGGGTGCGGGAGATTGCGTGAGAATGTGGCCTGCGGCCACGTCGCCGGAGTAGTAGCGGTTGTCGACATTGAGGTTCAGACCCATGCCCGCGGCCTGGCTGCGCGCGTCTGCCACGGTCATGCCTTTGAGGGAGGGCACCTGCACTTCGGCTCCGTGGATCGCGAAGTGCATGGTGGTGATGGCGGCGAGCAACGCCACGGCCACCAGCAGCATGGTCAGCGAGGCGATTCGAAAAATCCGGAGAAAGAAGTGTCCGCTCATGGCTCGGGTTCTCCGTCTGAGTAGACGATCTCGTACTCGATGGGGAAAGCCTTGGACAGCATCAGCGAGACGGAGCAGTACTTGTTTTTCGACAGCGACACTGCGTCTTCAACGGCTTTGCGGCTGAGGTTTTGGCCGCTCACTGCGTAGGTGAGCTTGATGTGATTAAAGACACGCGGGGGTGCGGGTGCCTGCGTTGCGGTGGCCGTGACGCGGAGGCCGGCAAGGGTCTGGCGCTTCTTCTTCAAGATGCTGACGACGTCGACCGAGGTGCAGCTGCAGAGCGCCATCAGCACACCTTCCATCGGACTTGGCCCGTGGACATGCGCGGAATCCGCGTCGAAGACGATAGCGTTGCCGTTTTCAGCAACGCCCTCGTACACGTCGTCGTGCCTCCATTCGCTGTAGGCGATCATGGTGAAATTCTCCGGACCATGCAATCAGAGTTCAGGCTACTCGCTGCGCGTTGCGGTGTACAACCCGGCGATGCCGAAGGTGTAGGGTTTCCATTTTGCGTTGGCAAAGTGATTTGCCTGCATCAGAGCCAGCAGTTCGGGCGGAGCGGGGAAGCTGCCGACCGACGCGGGCAAGTAAGCGTAGGGGCCGTCTGCGCCGACAACGATGCGTCCGATGCGCGGGAGAATCCGGCGAAAGTAGAACGAATAAGCTTTCCCAATCAGCCCACCGGGTTCGCTGAATTCGAGAATGCCGAGCTGACCGCCCGGTTTGAGTACGCGATGAAATTCGCGCAGGCCAGCCTCGTAGTTGGCGAGGTTGCGAAAGCCGAATGCCGTGACAACCAGATCCAGAGAGGCGGAGCGAAGGGGCAAGTGCAGGGCGTCGGCTTCAAGCGGAAGGACGGCTGCCTTGCCCGCCCTGGCGAATTTTTGTGCTCCTCGGCGCAACATGCCGTGGGCAAAATCCGCCGCGAGGATGGGGCGTGCGCCGCGCGGCCGATGGCGGAGCAGGGCGAGTGTCATGTCGCCGGTGCCACAACAAATATCCAGAACCGCAGCGTCAGGATTGGCCAGCACGGCGTGGAAGCGGCGAGCGGCTTTATTCCACCAGAGGCGATCGATGTTTGCGGAGAGGACATGGTTCAGCAGATCGTAGCGCGGGGCGATGGAATCGAACATGGCGCGCACGGTTTGCGCGGCGGCCGCTTCATCGTCAACGCCTTCGGGCCTTGCACCAGCAACAGGCATTAGCGTCGTGGCTCCCGGGCCTGGGCCAACATGTAACCGATTCCAGCTTCCAACTCGGCGGGGGTTACGTCTTCTACAACACCGGCGTCACCGATGCCGATGGGCAGCACGAAACGGCGGACGCCGCCGATGTTCTTTTTGTCTGCGCCGGTGGCCGCCAGCAGTTTGGCCGGTCGCAGTTTGAGCGCGGGGAGCGGTCCGTAGAGATGGATCAGGTCTTCGAGCCGCTGCAACTGCGCCGCCGAAATGGTGCCGCGGCGCCTGCCGATGGCGAGAGCCGCAATCATGCCCCACCCCACGGCTTCACCGTGTAACAGAACTTTGTAGCGGGTAGTTTGCTCGATGGCATGTCCCACCGTGTGGCCGAGGTTGAGGATCATGCGCAGGCCGCTCTCACGCTCATCGCGGTTGACGACCTTGGCCTTGATGCGGATCGATGCCGCGATGACTTTCTCGAGGGCTTTCGGATTCCCACTTAGAATTTCGCCGGCACTCTCTTCCATAAAACGGACGAGGGCGCGATCGCGAATGATGCCTGCCTTGATGCTTTCCATCAGGCCCGCGCGCAGCTCGCGATCAGGTAAGGTGCCAAGAACTTCAGTGTCGGCAAAGACAGCAAGAGGGTGATGGAAGCTGCCAACGAGATTCTTGCCTTCAGGCAGGTTGACGCCGGTTTTGCCGCCGACGGAGGAGTCGACCTGCGCGAGGAATGTGGTGGGAACCTGCACGTACGGGATGCCGCGCATGAAGATGGCTGCGACAAAGCCGCCGACATCGCCGACGATGCCGCCGCCGAGGGCGATGACCAGCGAACCGCGATCGCCGCCGGCAGTGACCATCTGCCGCAGCATGCGTTCCACGTTCGCCATGGTCTTGTGCGGTTCACCGGGGGCCAGAAAGAGAACGATGGGTGGTTCGGCAAAAGAGGAGAGAAACGTTTTGCCCCACAGTGCCCAGATGGCGGGCGAAGTGAGCACAAACGTGTGGCTGGGCTTACGGCCGGTGATGCGGTGAATGCGCGGCGCGAGCGACTGAAGCAGACCGCTGCCGGTAAACACCTCGTACTTCGCTGATGGGGTTTCAACACGAATGATTTGCACGCAGTCTCATTTTAAAGGATTTGAACTGTGCATGACTTTACAGGATTTGAAATCGGCCGCGCGGTAGACTGGGGGCATGCGTATTGGTATTGATTTTGGAACTACGCGTGTTGTCGTTGCGGCCGCAGACCGCGGCAATTATCCGCTCGTGCATTTCGAAACACCGGACGGCCAGATGCGGGATTGGTTTCCTCCCGTGCTGGCGGCGAAGGGCGGTGTGCGCATCTATGGCTGGGATGCGATGGCGGTGCTGGAGCAGGAAAGCTGGACGGTAGTGCGCTCGCTGAAGCGGGCGATGCGCACGGCGGGCCCGCATACCGAGGTGCAGGTCGCGGGGCGATCGATCCCGTTGCGGATTGTGATGGCGGAGATGATGACCGCATTACACACCCAACTTCTGGAGCACTCGAATCTTGGCGCCGGCCCGGATGAACAGCTGCAGGCCATGGTGGGTGTTCCGGCGAATGCGCACAGCAATCAGCGCTTTCTGACCGAAGAAGCCGCACAGGCCGCAGGGTTCACCGTACTGGGCGTGGTGAATGAGCCCTCGGCGGCAGCAATCGAATTCACTTATCGGAGTGCGGAGCAAAAAAATAAGCCCGGGACCCTTCTGGTGTATGACCTGGGTGGTGGAACGTTTGATGTCTCGCTCGTGACCCTGGGCGAGGATGAGAATGTTGTGGAGGCTTCCGATGGAATTGCCGACCTGGGCGGCGACGACTTCGACGAGATCCTTGCCAACATTGCAAGCGTGATTGCCGGGCCCAATCCGCCGTTCACGCCGTTCGAGCGCAGGAGACTGCTCGATGAGTGCCGCGAAAAGAAGGAGTCGCTGAATCCCAACACGCGCAAAGTAACGATCGATTTTGATGGTGTCCGTCCGGGCCTGAAAGAAGTGACGATTCCGGTGGATGTGTACTACGAGCGATGCCGCCCGCTGATCGAATCCACGAAGAACGTGGTGGACAGACTGCTGCAGAATTACGGTGGGAGCGAACTCGACACGCTGTATGTAACGGGTGGTGGATCGGAGTTGCCTGCGGTGGCGCGCGTGTTGCGCGAGACGTTCGGGCGCAAGGTGCGGCGCTCTGCTTACATGCGTTCGGCGAGCGCTGTGGGACTGGCGATTCGCGCGGCCGCTGCGTTTGGTCCGCTGCAGGAGAAGTTCACCCACAATTTCGGTATGTGGCGCGAAGCGGATTCCGGAGGGACGATCGTCTTCGATCTGATCTTCGCGCGGGGCGTGCGCCTGCCCGCGGCGGACGAGCCGCCTCTGCGGTATGAGCGCACTTATCAGCCGGTGCACAACATCGGTCACTTCCGTTATCTCGAGTGTTCGCAACTCAGCGAAGACGGGCAGCCGGTGGGAGAGATCACGAACTGGGAGCAGATTCAGTTTCCCTTCGATCCGCAATTGTGGGGACAGCCGGATTTGGCAGCCCAGCCGGTAACGGCGCTGCCTGCGCACAGTGGCCTGACCGTGCGCGAAGAGTATATGTGCGATGCCGGCGGCAATCTGCGGGTCAAAATTTCCGAATCGCCGACAGGCCATGCGCGCGAATACCAGATCGGGCAACTGGCAATAACCTGATGATCGCGGCTTACTGATCCGCGTCCGGCCGATTCACGGCGCCATTTTTCATAGCCCAGTCGATGAATTCAGCGGGCGCGTTCTTCGCGCCGGCTAGATTCGCCCCGGTGATGCTCCTGAGACTCTTCCATTGGATGTTGGAGAGGTCGGTGCCGCGCATATCGGCATCATCGAGCATGGTTCCTGCGAGATCAGCACCGGCCAGGCCGGCGCCATTCAAATCCGCGTTGCGCAGATCGGCTTGCACGAAGGAAGCGTGATCCAGCTGGGCTCCGCGAAAGTTGGCGGAGCCGAGGTTTGCAAGCATAAAGTTGCAACCGTTCAGATCGCCTTTGCGGAGGTCCGCCGCGCTGAAGTTGGAGCGCAAAAGGTCTGCGTTGCGAAGACGAATCCCCTGCAAGAATGCGGAGGAGACATCGACCCCGACCAGCGGAACATGGTCGGCATTCAACTCCTGCAGGGCTTCGATTCTTCCCCCGCTGCCGCCCTTGCCCTGCGCGGTGTTGATCACTTGCCACGCTTGATAATGGCGCTGCTTGATCCGATCGCCGGACTCGGAGAAATAGAGGATGACGGCTACCAGCACCGAGAATGAGCCCAGGTATTCGAGGACCTCGAGAAAGGCCCAGTTGCTGAGAGGGAAGGCAATCCACTCCCACACCCATTCAAGGGCGAGAAAAGGTCGTACCCATCGGGGCGCCGGCGAACGCATGCGGTCGAGAAATGGAGCAGGTCGGCTTCTTCGCTCGCGCACAATCATGGCAGGTCTCCGCCATCTAAGCTCTGGCTCACCCGCCAATGATAGCCTCGAAAGTTATGGCGTTGGGCTCTAAAGTCGATTTTGTGGTGATGGGTGCGGGTGTCGCCGGGCTGCGCGCTGCCATTGAATTGGCCGATCATGGCCGGGTCCTCGTTGTGACCAAAGAGGCCGTGGCGGAATCGAACACCCACTACGCGCAGGGCGGGATCGCCGTGGCCCTGGAGGGGGACGCCGACGTCGCTTTGCATCTGAAGGACACGATGACGGCCGGCGATGGGCTGGTGTACGAGCCCGCTGCAAGAGTCCTGGTGGAAGAAGGCCCGCTGCGCGTCGAGGAGCTGATCGAGTGGGGGACGGGCTTCGATCGCAAAGGGGGCGCGCTGGTGCGAACCCGCGAAGGGGCCCACTCACTGGCGAGGATTCTACATGCCAATGGCGATGCCACTGGTGCGGAAATCAGTCGGTCGCTGGCGGAGTACGCCAAGGCGCACAAGCGGATTCGATTTGCGGAATGGACGACCGTCATTGGGTTGGCCGTCGCGGATGGGTCCATGGCCGGTGTGGACCTGCTGGGCAAGGACAACTGCGTTGAACGGATCGATGCGAGGGCGGTGCTGGTTGCGGCGGGCGGCGCAGGCCAGGTGTACAGCGACACTACCAATCCCGCGGTTGCAACCGGGGACGGTATTGCGCTGGCGTGGAAGGCTGGCGCAGAACTGGCCGACATGGAGTTTTACCAGTTCCATCCCACCGCGTTTTCGCTGGCTGGGGCGCCACGTTTCTTGCTGTCGGAAGCATTGCGGGGCGAGGGGGCGTATCTGCGCAACGAGCGCGGCGAGCGATTCATGGAGCGGTATCATCCGCTGCTTGAACTGGCACCGCGCGATGTTGTGGCGCGCGCCATTACGCGCGAGGGCATGGGCGATCGGCCTGGCGAGGTACGCGTGGTGCATCTGGACATGCGGCACGTGAAGGATGTGGATCTGCATCTGCGCTTCCCCGGCATCAGCGCATTCCTCGGGCGCTACGGGCTGGACCTGGCGCGGGACCTGGTGCCCGTACGGCCCGCAGCCCACTACTTGATGGGAGGGATACGCACCGACGTGAATGGCCGGACAAGCCTGCCTGGCCTGTATGCGGCTGGTGAAGCAGCATGCACCGGTGTGCACGGGGCCAATCGGCTGGCATCGAACTCGCTGCTCGAGGGACTGGTGTTTGGGGCGCGCGCGGCAAAGGCCATGCTCGAAGACGGATTGACGTTTGCGGGTGCAGTTGAGGGGGCAACCCGGGCGGGCAAGCCTCTCGATACCGAGGAAGAAGAAAAGCTGGAGAGGGAGATCGCCACGTTGCAGCAGGCCATGTGGGCGCATGCAGGGCTCTTGCGCGAGGGGCCGTCGCTGCGCGAAGGGCTTCGTCTACAACAGGCAGTCAGTGACGGTGTCGATCGGCGCAGGCAAGGGCACACTGGGAGGCGGCTTCTCGAGGCGGAGTCCTTGTGTGCCGTGTCCGAGGCAATTCTGTGCTCGGCATTGGCCCGCACTGAGAGCCGCGGCGCGCATTACAGAAATGACTTTCCCCAGAAAGACGATGAGCATTTTCGCAGGCATTCGGTTTTTCGGCGGGAGGGAACCGGCGACAGCCGCATTACGTTTCAAGAGTGGTGAGATCCCGCTGCGCGCGGCCTATTGCAGATTGCGTTGCCGGCGGCGATTTTAATTCTGCGAAGTTTCAAGGGCAGCCTGTACACTGCCGACAACAGGAGGAATCTCCCCAATGCAGACCCGGATTCAAGGCACCACGATGCCGGTGCTGGACGTGCAGCTTGACCCCAATGAGAGCGTGTTCTCCGAGAGCGGCGAGCTTTCGTGGATGACCGCATCGATCCAGATGACGACCCACACGCAGATGGGCGGTGGCGGCGGCCTGTTCGGCATACTGAAGCGTGTCGCCGGCGGCGGCAGCATCTTCATGACCGAGTATCGGGCGTATCAGTATCCCGGTGAGGTCTCGTTTGCGGCCAAGGTGCCCGGCCACATTGTGCCGGTGCAGGTGGGGCCGGGGCAGGAATACCTCGTGCATCGCCACGGATTTTTGTGCGCCACGCCGCAGGTGAATATTGGTGTCGGATTCCAGCAATCGCTGGGCGCGGGCATTTTCGGTGGTGATGGATTTCTGCTCCAGAAGCTCACCGGAGTCGGGATGGCGTGGCTGGAGCTCTCCGGCGAATTGATCATGAAGAACCTGGCGCCGGGCGAGATGCTGCGCGTGCATCCAGGGCACGTGGGGGCGTTCCAGGCCTCGGTCTCGTTCCAGATCACGACCGTTCCGGGGATAAGGAACATGATCTTCGGCGGGGACGGGCTGTTTCTTGCAGTGATGACAGGGCCGGGGACGGTGTGGCTGCAGACACTGCCTATTTCGCGTTTGGCGCATCAAATCAGTGAGTACCTGCCGCGCGGCGAGAACCGGCAAGTTGCTCCCGCCGCCGGTGGCGCGCTGCTTGGCGGCATCGTCGGATCGATTCTGAGCGGGGACCAGTAGAGAAGAGAGGCTAAGTCCGGAGGCCGGCGGAGTCAGCGCCGGCCGATCGAACCATCAACGGATGACTGAAACCACTTCCCAACGCCGGAGTATCCGAGGCGACATCGTTTTTGTTTTTGCGCTTGGACTGGCGTGCTACCTGGCATGGCTTGTTCACGGAGTCCTGCTCATCCTCTATGTCAGCGGGCTGTTCGCGGTGGTGTTTGCGCCGATCGTGCAGGCCGTCTCCAAACTGCGCATCGGTCGTTGGCGGCCGTTCAAAGGCATCGCGGTGCTGGTTCTGCCGCTGGCAATGCTCGGCATCTTCGTCGCGTTTGGCTTTCTGGCTTTGCCGCCGGTGCTCCGCGATCTCCAGGAATTCTCGAAGGAGGCGCCCACGCGCGCTCCTGCGCTGCTCGAGAAGCTGAATCACATTCCCTTCGCCGACCAGATCAATACGGACGATCTCAATGCGCACCTGCAGAACTTTGCCAGCAGCGCGGCAACCTATCTTTTGATGTCGATCAAGAATTGGGCAGGCGCGCTCTTCAGCGTGATTACGGGCCTGATCCTTACCATCTATTTCATCCTCGAGGGCGACCACGCCTATCGCTGGTTCCTATCGTTCTTTCCGCCCAGCAGCCGCGAGCGACTCGACCTGACCTTGCAACGTGCCGAGGTGCGTATGGGCAAGTGGCTGCTTGGCCAGGGAGCCCTGATGCTGATCCTCGGGCTTGCCAGCACCATCGTCTATCTTGGGCTTCATGTTCGGTACGCCTATGCCCTGGGCGCGCTCACCGGGCTGCTGAATGTGATTCCGATTCTGGGCGCGGCTGCGTGCATCGCACTTGCCTTGCTGGTGGCGGCGATTGACTCCTGGGGACGGGTCATCGGCGTCGCGATTTTTTACGCGATCTATCTGCAGGTGGAGAATTCATTTCTCATCCCCCGCATCATGAAGAGCAGGGTTGGTCTGCCCGGACTTGCCATCCTGGTGGCATTGCTTTTCGGTTCCGAGTTGGCCGGGGTCGTGGGGGCGATGGTGTCGGTGCCCACCGCCGTGCTGGTGGCCGAACTCGTAGACGAGTACCTGGTCAACAAGAGCCCGGCCTGAGAGGGGCAGACCTTCTATCGGCCGGCCCTTACCGCTGCATCGACCGCGAATTTCATCACGCCACAATCAGAAAGAAAGCGCACCAGGTTGCCGGTCAGAGGCTCACGGGGCGACGACGCAGATGCTTGGCCGCGGCTGTTCGCTGCTGGCCCCAACGCGGTTTGTTCCCAAGCGGCGCGTCGCAAGGCCGACGCAGGCTGGCCCGCAGCCATCTTCATCTCACCCGATCCCTGGGCATTGAGGATCATTGCGGCGAGCCGCCGCGCCAGGGTCAGGTCAAAGCTCTCGGTGACGAATACCATCTTGCCGCGCGTCGTGATCAATACAGGACCTTCGTTTGTGTCATAGACCTGCTCTTCGCTGCCATCGGCGGGATCGTGGGCCGGCGCGGTCTTCAGACCCGAATACTTGCGCCCAAGTTGTGCCGCATAGAGCGTTGCGAACGAGTGGGCGGATGCGCTCGATTTCCACGAAGAGAGATAGAGCAGGGCGATCGACTTGGTTGTGGCCTTGTCGGCTGGAGTCGCACTGCGCAGCTGGCCCGCCCAGTACAAGCCGCCGTCCCATGCGGGTGTCAAGTCGCGCGCAGCCGATTCACCGCCAAAGATGCCGGTAAGAATGTGCACATCGAGCTGACCCACCTGGCCAATGTCGTAGGGCCGATAGACGCCGTCCACCAGGGGATGAATATCCGGCAGGAGCGGAACCGTGGGCACATGTCCCTTCTCATATTCACGCGGATTCATGATCTCCCATGAAGAGGTGGGCGGACGATCGAGTGCGCCGGGGAAGGCCGCCGCCTGCCCCTGATCCATCCAGATGTCCTGCTCAAAGCTGAGGCCTTCGCGGTAGGGGAACATCAGCGACTCAGAGAGCAGCAGGGGAGCGCGCGCGAGTACGGGCGAGTCACCCGTACCGTTCATCTGCTGTTTGATGACCTCGACAACTTCTGGATCCTTGAGCAGGCTATGCCCCATCGGCTTGAGGATGTTGTCCATCATGACCGCGGTCGCCTGGCCTTCGGTCACGGCCTCGCGCGCCGTGTCGAGCTCGTCTTTGGCCAGGTGTGCGGTATCGTCATTTGAGGTGAGCGAAACATCCGGCGGAGTCTGATCGCTCCATTTCTCGAGGTTCACGTGCTGGTCTTGCAAAGCATGGGTGAGCTCGTGTGCCAATACCGGCTTTTGCTCATCGATCGTTACCCAGTCAAGAAGGTTGACGGTCTTTTCTTTCGGATCGTAGTAGGCCTCGATCTGCTCCTTGAGCAAGGACAGAAGAAACGGCTTGAGATCGAAGTCGCGATCGAGCAGCCCAAATTTCTTCAGCACGATCTCGCTCCGTTGCATACGCCGGGAATCGTCATCCTCGTTGAACTTCTCGCTCAGATAGCTCTCGACCGCAGCGCGCGTGGTGAGCTGCCTCTTGACCGTGCTTTTGATGGGCAGGCCGGTTTCGTCCGAGGAGAATTTCAGAAGCTGGTCGACCAGCGCGAAGAGCTGTTGCGCTTGATCGGGAGTAATCCGAGCCTCGCTCTTGGGCGGCTCCTTTGCCTTGGAGCCTGGAGAAGCGGGCGAGGAGGAAGCAGCCTGGGCGCCGGCCGCGGAGACGGCATCTTCTGGAGTCTGCGGAGCGAGCGCGGCCGGGGCGACGCGCTCCAAGCCCGCTCCCAAGATGCAGGTGCACAACAATTTCCGCGCCAGTTTTGAGCTCCAGCTCATGCATTCTCCTTGTGTTCTTGGATTCCCGCGGCCGTAGGCGAACCGTCTACTTTGAAGGCTATAATCAGGATGCAGCTCGATGCGAACTTTCGCCAGGAAAAGTAAGCAGCGGTGCGCGAAAGTACTCCCCTTATGACTGAATCCGCCCTTGCCACGAACGTTGCAGCAACGCCTCTTGCCCTGTTCTTGACCACCGCAGCCAAGTCTCCGCGGCTTGCCGAGTATCGCGGTGTACAAACGCCACAGGAGTTGGACGCTTCCGAAGCCGAAACAGCGGCACTCGCAACCGGCGCTGCGGCGCACGATCTGGGATGGAATCGTCGCTTTGCGGTGCGCGGCGAGGATCGGTTCCGCTGGCTGAGCGGCATGGTCACCAATACGGTGAACGATCTCGCCCCGAACAGTGGGGCCTGGAACCTGGTGCTGAACGCGCAGGGCCGCATCCAGGGGGACCTGACCGTCTGGCGCGAGGACGAATCGCTTGTACTCGAGATCGCCGCGGACCAAGCCAACCGGCTCATCGCGCACCTGGAGCACTTCATCATCATGGACGACGTTGAGCTGGTGCCGCTGGGTCAGGAAACTCCGGAGACCGCCGTCGGCTTGACCGGCCCCAAGGCCGACGAGGTGTTGGAGCGAATGGGGCTCCCGACGCTGAGCGAACCGATGACGGGAACGACGGTTGAGTGGAATGGATGGCAGCTGCGACTGGTGCGCAGCTTTGGCGTGCTGGGTGCGCATTACCAGCTCTTTGTGCCGACAGCGGGATTGGGGAAGCTCTGGTCATGCCTGCGGACGGCGGGCGCAGATCCAGTGGGGTCGAAAGCGCTCGAAGCATTTCGCGTGGCAGAAGGCATTCCCGCCTACGGGGTCGACATGGCCGAACGCGATCTGCCGCAGGAGACCTCGCAGATGCGCGCGCTGCACTTCAGCAAAGGCTGCTACCTGGGCCAGGAGATTGTCGAGCGCATTCGTTCCCGCGGCAACGTGCACAGGCATCTTCGTTCTCTCGAGCTGGAGGGCCCCCTCCCGGCCCCCGGCACCGAACTGACCTGCAGCGACGCGCCGGCAGGGCAGATCACCAGCATCGCGCAGTTGCCCTTGACCACTGGAACCCGCAGCTTTGCCATCGGCATGATTCGCGTCGAGGCAGAGGCGCGCAACGAGCCCCTGACCTATGGCTCCGGGGATGCGCGCGGCACGGCCCACGTTCTGAATACACCGCCAACTCTTTAATTCCACCGTGTACTGGAAGCTACGACCCATGAGCGATACGCCGAAGTTTGAAGTGATTGACCGCCGCAAAATGAAGGCGGAAGAAGAACACGCACAGGAAGAACACGCGCAAGTCAAGCCGGAACCCGCTGGCGCTCCAGTCGAGCCTTCTGCGGGGCCAAGACTTGTTGTGCCAGGGCCCAGTTCCGCGCCGATTGCCGCAGCCGAAGCCGAAGTCGAAACTCCGGTGGAGATGCCGGCTGCGCCGAGCGCAGAAGAAAGCCGGGAGCAGAAGTCGGCCTACGATGCTTCTGCGCAGCGGCTTGAAGATTTGGTGCGCGCGCAGAATCCCGGCGTCGGTACGCAGCCGCCGGTGGGCTTCGAGCATCTGCTGCAGCAGCTTTATCTTTCCGCGATGATCCAGATGGGTGCCGGAACCCAGGAGGGGCAGCGGCCCCGTGTCGACATCATGGGCGCGCGCCAGACGATCGACATGATCGGCGTGCTGGCCGAGAAGACCAAGGGCAATTTGAACGAGCTTGAAGATCGCACGATGCAGACCGTGCTCTTCGATGTCCGGATGGCGTTTCTCGAACTGACCAACATGATCTCGCTGCAGAGCATTCCAACTCCTCCTCCCCCGGGCAAGCGCTGATTCCCGCATGGAGGGGCTGCTCACATTCCTAGGTACAGGAACCTCCATGGGGGTTCCCACTCTGGGGTGTGCCTGCGCGGTCTGCACCTCCTCCGATCCACATGACCGGCGTCTGCGGCCTTCCCTCCTGATGCGATGGAATGCGTCGGGGCGCGAGCGCGTAGTGATCGTCGATACCGGCCCGGATTTTCGCGAGCAGGCGCTTCGGAGCGGATTGCGCCGCGTTGACGCCGTTCTCTACACGCACGGCCACGCCGATCACATCCTGGGGATGGACGATCTGCGCCCGCTCAGTTTTGTCGCAGCGAGCGAAGGGGGGCCCATTCCCTTGTACGCTGCGGAAGATACGGCGGAGACCCTGCGCCGCATCTATGACTACACATTCTCTCCCGCCGCGACTTACCCCAATCGCGCGCGCGTGCAAATCGAGCCCCTCGCAGAAATCGTTACTGTGCACGGCGTGGATTTTCGCTCGGTGCCGGTGCTGCACGGAAGCCAGAGCATCGTGGGATTTCGCTTTGGGAACACGGCGTATCTCACCGACGTGAGCGCAATCCCCGAGCCGAGCTTTTCGCTTCTTGGCGGACTCGATTGCGTCATCCTGTCGGCGCTGCGCCACAAGCCGCATCCCAGCCACGCCACGCTGCCGCAGGCCATCGCCTGGGCTGAGCGCATCGGCGCCCGCCAGACCTGGTTCACGCACATCGCGCACGATCTGCCCCACGCTGAGACCAACCGTTCCTTGCCCAAGGGAATGGCCCTGGCCCATGACGGGCTGTCGTTCCCTGTGATCCTATGAAGGACCGCGATCCCAAGACTGAAGTGCAGGCGAGCGCGATCCCCGTGTACCGCGCGCTGGCTGAAGTGCCGCCCGGCATCGGCCGATCCGTCGTGGCCATCGGGAACTTCGACGGCGTGCATCGCGGTCATCGCGCAATTCTCTCAGCAGCCGTGCGCCAGGCGCGGAAGTTGGGCGCACGGTCGATGGCGATCACTTTCGATCCGCATCCGGAGCAGTTTCTACGGCCCGAAGTTGCACCTCGGCTGCTTACGCCCATCCCCGAGCGGATAAGGCTGCTCGCTTCAACCGGCGTCGACGCTGTGCTGGTGCTGCCTTTCGATGAACAGCTTGCCCGCATGCGGGCGCGTGAGTTTGTGGAGCAGGTGCTGGTCGCGACCCTGCATGTCTGCTCGGTTCACGAGGGCGGCAATTTCCGCTTCGGCTATCACGCCGAGGCGGGCGTGAAAGAGCTGCAGGCATTCGGTGAGGAATTCGGAATCGAGGTTCACGTGCAGACCCCCGTGCGTGTTCACGGGCTCGATGTTTCGAGTTCCGCGGTGCGCGCGGCCGTCGCCGCGGGCGACGTGAAGCGTGCGCGCTGGATGCTGGGCAGGCCTTTCTCGGTGCGGTCGACGCAAGCGCGGGGCAGAGGTGTAGGCACCCGGCTGCTGGTGCCCACCGTAAATCTCGCGCGCTATGAGGCATTGCTGCCCGCGTTCGGCGTCTATGTAACCCGCCTGACGATCGACGGGCGCTGCTTTGAGGCGGTGACCAACGTGGGCAATCGGCCGACCTTTGAGGGCGTGGGATTCGGCGTTGAGACGCACATCCTCAACTTCGAACCAATCGAAATTGGCGACGAGACACCGCTGGAACTGGAGTTTCTCTTTCGCCTGCGGCCGGAGATTGAATGGCCTTCACCGGAAGCACTGAAGGTGCAGATCTTCAAGGACGTCGCACGCGCGAAACGCTATTTCCGGTTGCTCGACCGCCGTTGATTACAGGATTACGTGAGGACTATGCGGGCGGCGTGATCGTCGGTCGCGGCTTCTGCTGCACGCTGACGACCGGCTCTGCGGACAGTTTCGGCGTCTCGGCTGCCTGATCCATCGGTACCTCCGGCTGATCGGCCAGGAACTGCTCGTCGTCTTTGCCCTGGATCGCGGCACGCATGAACGTGATCCAGATGGGGAGGGCGGCGCGTGCGCCGGTTTCTTTCTCGCCCAGCGACTGCCTGCTGTCAAAACCTACCCAGACACCGCACGTCACGGATGGCGAGAAGCCCAGGAACCAGGCGTCGGTGAAGTCACTGGTTGTGCCTGTCTTGCCGCCCAGGGGATGCTTCAACTCCGCAACCGCGGCGCCGGTTCCGTGATCGGTCACGGCGCGCAAGAGCGTCATCATGCTGCGTGCGGTCTGCTGCGAAATCACCTCGTTGATCTCCGGTCGATCCTGCCAGAGCGTGATGCCGTCGCGATTCTCGACTTTGCGCAGCAGCCTTGGGGTTACGCGTATGCCGTCATTCGGAAAAACAGAATAGGAGTCCACCTGCTGATCGAGCGTGATCTCCGCCGCGCCGAGAGCCACCGGCAGATAAGGCGGGATATCCGAGGTGACGCCGAACTGATGCACCATATCGATGACCTTGCGAATGCCGACGCGCGCCGCCAGCTTGACCGCGGGAATATTGCGCGATTCCGCAAACGCGTTGATCAGGGTCATCGGTCCTTTGAAGTCATTCTCGTAATTGTGGGGTGTATAGCTGCCGAAGCTTGTCGGTGCGTCCACGATGATGTCGGTCGGCTTGGCGCCCTCCTCAATGGCTGTCGTGTACACGTACGGCTTGAAGCTGGAGCCGGTCTGGCGTTCTGCCTGGGTGGCTCGATTGAACTGCGACAGCGCAAAATCGCGGCCGCCCACCATGGCCAGCACGTCGCCGCTCATGTTATCGATGGCCATCAGCGAGCCTTGCACACCGGAGTCCTGCTCGAGGGTCGCGTGCCGTGCGCCCCCCGCATTGCTGGCGGTCAGGTGCAGGTAGACGATGTCGCCGGGCTTCACCAGCGCGTCGCCGAAACGCTGTCCGGTCCAAAGCCAGTCGGCCTGCTGCAGAGTTACCTGGCCGTCGCCGATGCGCGCATCGATCTCGAGGGGAGTCGCGCGCGTAACCACGGCATGAATGTAATCGCCCGGCCCGCTCGCCTGCGCCCAGTCGGGATGCCGGTACTCTTCGATGGTGACGCCGCCGGTCAGCACGTTCTCGAGTTTGCCTTTCCAGCCGTGGCGTCTCTCATAGGTCGCCAAACCGTCAAGCACTGCGCGATTCGCGGTCTGCTGCAGGTTCAGATCGAGCGTTGTCTCGACGCGCAGGCCTTCTTCGTGCACCTCGTCGGCCCCGAACCGCTTTTCGAGTTCACGGCGCACTTCTTCCTGGAACCACGGGGCAACCGAGGCATCGGGCTGCGTGATCTTCAAGCCCAGCGGCGCCTGGCGGGCCTCTTCAGCCTGCTGATGGGTGATGTCGCCGTCCGACTCCATCTCGCTGATCACGAGATTGCGGCGGCGCAGCGCTTTGTCCGGCGCGACAAGAGGCGAATAGGCGTAGGGCCCTTTGGGCAGCCCCGCCAGCAACGCAGCTTCGGTCAGATTCAGGTCCTTGGCATGTTTCGAGAAGTAAAACTGCGAGGCGGCCTCAAACCCGTACATGCCGCTGCCCAGGTAGATTTGATTGCCATAGAGCGTAAAAATCTGCTGCTTGGTAAATGCGCGCTCGATCTGGATCGCGAGATACGCCTCCTGCAGCTTGCGCGTAGCCGTGCGCTCCGACGAGAGAAACAAATTGCGCGCCAGTTGCATGGTGAGGGTGGACGCGCCCTGTGCACGGCCATGGCTGCGCAGGTCGTGCACCACCGCGCCCGCGATGCGCATCACGTTGATGCCCCAATGCGATTCGAAGCTCTTGTCTTCTATTGAAATCACGGCCTGGCGCAGCACCGGCGCGAAATCGTCGTAATTGACGACAATGCGGCGCTGCAAGGCGAACGAACCAATGATGCGGCCATTGCGATCGAGCAGGTCAGTGGTTGTCGACGGGCGATAGCGTTCGAGATCCTGAATCTGCGGGAGATCGACGGAGTACACCAGGGTGGCGCCGGCGAGCGCGCCAGTGATGATGGCCAGCAGAAAGAGCGCCGCAAAGGCCACCTTGCCTGCCACCTTGCGCTGCCGCATGGCGGGCGCAGGATCAGGATCGAGGCGATGGTACCGGCCTATGCCGCGCGACGCAGACTGATTGTGAGTGGCAGCCACGAGCTTCAGGCCTCGTTGGGGCATCCCGCGAATACGCCGCGTCGGAGTGCCGGTTCCCGGATCAGCAAGCCGGAGTTCAAGCCGGTCTTCGCTGCCTGCGTTCGAGCACTGATCCTGAAAGAGCAATCAGCAGGAACCGCTCAAGTGCGCTGCGCTTCGGGAGCCTTTCAGCTCAAGGCTAGCACGCCCCGCCGACGAGGAAACGGTTCGATCGACGCACGCGCATCAGGCATTCCACAATGGGAAATGCGTACGCGCCTTTATCCGTTCTTTGACTTGAGAAGTTCGAGAGCTTTATTCAGCGGCTCGTCTCCCTTGGGGGGATTGGCGCCGTCGTCGAGGTCGTCTTCCACAGCCTGGCCCACCTGTATCGTGGGCGTCACTGCTTCGTCCTGAATTTTCTTGCCGTCCGGCCCCTCGTACTTGGCGACAGTCAGAATCAATGCGCCGCCATCCGGCAGTTCGATGGTCTTTTGCACTGAGCCCTCGCCGAATGTACGCTCACCCACCACGTCTCCGCGCTTGGCGCCTTCAATTGCGTCCGCGGCCAACTCGGCGGCGCCGTAGGTTCCACGATTCACCAGTACCGCCAGCGGCGCCGCGGTGATGACTTTCGAAGCGTCCGCGGTGAACGTCTGGGTTGCGAATTTCTGGCCTTCCAGAGTCGCCAGCGTTCCCTGGTTGATGAAGAAGTTGGCCAGGCGAATCCCTTCTGCAGGATCCCCCGCCGAGCAGTCCCTCAGATCCAGAAGAATCTTGTGGCTCTTGCCTGCCGTTTTCAGCTTGGCCGCAATTTCATCGACGCGGGAGGCACTGAGGATGCCGGGCTTGAGATACAGGATGGTTGAGTTCTCGTACTGCTGATCGCTGAGAACGGGCTGCTGGGAAATGGTTCGCGTGAGCGTCACCTTGTCTGGATCGGGCTTGCGCGGCCGCACTGCGGAGATTGCCACCGTTGTGCCGGCCTTGCCTTCGAGCAGCAAGCGGATAACCGCCAGCGACAGCTCGCGGGTGGACTGATCGCCGATCGATTCAATCACGTCGCCATCGGATAGATGTTCCTTGTCGGCAGGCGAACCAGGGGCAACGCTCACGATGGTGGCGTAGCCGAAACGCTTTGAGACCGTCACGCCGATCTGTGCCACGCCCGATGCGGGACGATCCTTGTAGATCTTGTACTCGGCGGCCGTCAAATAGCTGGAGTCGGCGTCGAGCGATTCCAGTAGCCCGTGGAGCGCGCCCGTGGTGACATTGCCGATGCTCGGCTCGGTTACGTAGTCGCTCTGAACCCGTTTCAGGACCTCGGCATAGACATGCATCTGGCGGTAGGCGCCATCCTCCGCGCCTCCGGCGTGAACGCCGAAGAAGCCGAATTGGCCGAGGCCGAAACCAAGGCCAAGTGCCGCGAAAACCGCCACGCTGAGGATGAACACAAGACGTTGAAACGATCGGGACACAAACACCACCAGGGCGGTCCCTTGGGGAAGAACCGCGCACATTCTTATAGACGCAATGATACCGCAAGGGTGGGTAAACCGAGCTTCCTTGGGTAACGTGTGGCAGGATGACCGCACTTGGGGCCGCCCTCACCGCAAGCTACTTCGAACTGCCAGACCTTGCCCGTCGCGACTGAGGCTTGGCGGATGGAGACGGCCCTGTTTCATGCGCCGTGATGCGGGTCAATTCCGCAACCACGCGTTCCAGTTCCTCGACAATCCGGTTGGTCCCTGCAGCCTTGAAAATTGCCAGCAACGCGTCGAAGTACCAGATCTGCAGATCGCGCCCCCGCTTGAAACGCGTCCAGACCTCGGCGCCGATTTTCCGGTAATCGTCAAGGACGGCGCGCGCGTTATAGAGCTTGTCGGCGGCGGAGATTAGCTGCACATCGGCCGGTTCGCTTCGCAGACGAGACAGATAGCCCCCCTTGCGCTGCTCCCACGGCTCTTTCTCGTCAGAATCTTCGACCAGGGTGTCCGAAAGCCCTTCGACCATCCGCGCCACGTCCGCGCCGAAGTTGTGCCGGATGTCGTCGAGACGCAGCCTCCCGCCGTGATCCTCCGCCGCATCGTGCAGGAGCGCTGCGATCACCATGTCCTCCGTGACCGGAAAGGGCACATGGCCCGCCTCGCCCATCACCAGTGAGGCCACTCCTAGCAGATGCGCCATAAAAGGAATGTCCGAGCCTTTGCGGCGCTCGATATGCAGGATTCGCGCGTAGTCAACCGCACAGACGAAGCGCTCGCCCAGGTGAAGGGAATGCACTTTCACTTGCTTTCTTCCAGGCTTCATCTTTCTCTCATTTCCAGATGGATCGTCTGGTCTTCCATTGAAGCTGCGATTGAAACGCTAACCGCACTTGCCTGAATCTTGCCCGGCAGGTAAAAGATTCTTGCCGTCCCCTGAAGTGCAGGTTCAGCGTTCGCATCCAATATATATAAGTGTGATTTGCTGCAAGGAGGAACGACTCACTATGCAAACGCTTCTACGTCAGTTGACACGGCCTATGCTCGCAGCGGCCTTTGCCCTTCCAGTGTTTTTATCCGGTTGCACCGTGCACGCCGGCTACTACGACCCTTACTACCATGATCACCATAACTGGAATGGCGAAGTCGTTTACTACGGCCAATGGGAACACGACACCCATCGGGATCATATGGATTTCAACAAGCGTAACGATGGCGACAAGAAGGCCTACTGGGACTGGCGTCACCATGACGACCATCACTAGACGAGCGCAGTCCATCCGGCACGGCCCATTCGCTTGAAATATGAATATGAGCGGGCGAAAGCCTGTGCGAGCGGAAAGCGAGCGGCTGCTCCATGCAATGGCGGCTGCTCGATGCAATGGTGGCGGAGGGCAGGATCGAACTGCCGACCTTGGGGTTATGAATCCCACGCTCTAACCAACTGAGCTACTCCGCCGAAGGAGGGGTGCAGCCGAGCGGTTCCACCCCTCTTGATGATACGGGCGCTTACACTTACGGTCAATCCACTGCGTGGAGGCCAGACGCGCCTTTGGCGCCATCCTCGGCTGGGTCAGGGGACTCAGCTTGCCCTCGCGATTCTCGTGGAGATACGACCCTCATCCGACCGAGGAAGGCGCCGAAGGCGCGTCCGGCCCCCACGCAGTGGGCTGCATGCAATGCTAAACTCCCGTGAATGGGTTCAAGACGCATCGCCGGCGTGATTCCGGCGCGGCTCGCCTCCACGCGGCTCAGCCGCAAGGTGCTGCGCAAAATTGCCGGCAAGCCGATGGTGGAGTGGGTCTGGCGCGCCGCGCAGGCTTCGGGCCTGATGGATCCTGTGATCGTCGCGACCGATTCGGACGAGGTAGCGGCGGTTTGCCGCGACCGCGGTATACCCGTTGCGATGACCTCGCCGGAATGTGCCAGCGGTTCTGACCGGGTGAGGGAAGTGGCCCGCCAGATCGATGCCGAGATCTACGTCAACATCCAGGGCGACGAGCCAACACTGACGGCGGAGTTCTTTCGCCCGCTGCTCGCACTGTTTGACCGTCCCGAAGTCGACGTTGCCACGCTCGCCGTTCCGTGCCCGCCCGCACGAATTCACTAATCCCAATGCCGTGAAAGTTGTTACCGCGCTCGATGGCCGCGCGCTGTACTTTTCGCGCGCCACGATTCCCTTCGACCGCGATGCGACGGGCTTCGCCGGCTATCGCAAGCACCTCGGCATTTATGCCTACCGCAAGGCCGCGCTGGAGCGTTTCGCGGCATTATCGCCTTCGCCGCTGGAAGAGACTCGAGCGGTTGGAGCAGTTGCGGCTGCTCGAAAACGGCATCGGCATCTATGTCGCCGAAGCGCCCGGAGATACGATTGGCGTGGATACAGAAGAGGATTTGTTGCGCGCTGAGTCCGCATTGCTCGGCAGGCCTGTTTAGCCCGGCCCAGCAAGAGAAAGAATTGAGAGCAAGAACCGGAGTGCAGCAAAACGCGAACGCGCCGACACTGGCTTCATGAGCAGCAAATACCCAAACCGTCATGCCCACGCCGCAGCCAACTCTCGACCCCGAAACTGCCTGGCAGCAGCTCATGCGTCGCGATCCTGCCGCACGCTTCTTCTACGCAGTCGCAACCACAGGCGTCTTCTGCCGGCCGAGCTGCAAAAGCCGCCGCCCGCTGCGCACCAACGTCCATTTCTTCGCGACCGTCGCCGAAGCACAAGCAGCCGGCTTTCGTCCCTGCAAGCGCTGCACTCCCGCAGTGCGGACCTTCGGACAAGGCTCGTGCCGGAATCGACCGTGCCCGTGCTTACATCGAGCGCAACCTTGATCGCCCGGTGCGCCTCGAAGATCTCGGGCGCATCGCCGGCCTTAGTCCGTTCACCGTGCAGCGCCTCTTCAAGCGCGCGATGGGCGTGAGCCCGCTGCAATATCAGCGCGCGCTGCGGGCCGGCAGCTTGCGCTCCTCGCTGCGCCAGGGCAGTGACGTTACCACCGCTATCTACGAAGCTGGCTTTGGCTCGTCGAGCCGCGCGTACGAAGGCATCGCAACTGGGCATGACGCCGGCACGCTTTGCCCAAGGCGGCAAAGGAGAAAGAATCGGCTGGGCCGCCGCCCGATCTCCTTTCGGATGGGTGATTGTCGGCGCAACAGAGCGCGGCCTGTGCTGGCTCGCGCTCGGCTCTACTCGCGCCGAGGCCGAGGCCAGCTTGCGCGCCGAGTTTCCCGCCGCGCGAATTGCGCCGCGATCCCTCGCTGTCCCGCCTGGTCGATGCAGCTCTCGCCAGCGTGCGTGAAGGCGACGATCTCACAAGCCGCTCCCGTGCGGATTCGCTTGACTTGCGCGGAACTGTCTTTCAGCTCCGCGTGTGGCAGGCGCTGCGCCAGATTCCGCGCGGCGAAACCCGCAGCTACAGCCAGCTCGCACGCGAGATGGGCGACCCCAAGGCCACGCGTGCCGTGGCCCGTGCCTGCGCTCTGAATCGCGTGGCGCTGCTGGTGCCCTGCCACCGCGTCGTCGGGCGCCAGCGGCTCGCTCACCGGCTATCGCTGGGGAGTGGAGCGCAAACAGCAATTGCTTGAGGCAGAAAAACAAGCCGCCCGCTAGCCTCGGGTCAGATCAGGTCATCATTCACTGAGAGACAGAAATGTGCCCGTGAATCGTAGTCGATCCACAGGCACACATTGTTCACTTGCCACTGTTCACTGACCACTGACCACTTCTGTTACAGCCGGGCGCCGCCCGAGGCCTTGATCAGCTGGCCCGGTCACCCAGTAGGAATCGTCCGAAGCCAGGAACGCCGCGATGTCCGCAATGTCCTTCGGCTGGCCGATGCGGCCAAGCGGAGTCTCCGCTTCCGTCTTCTTGTGGAAGTCGCTGCCGATGAAGCCCGCGGTGTGCACGCCCTCGGTCTCCACCATGCCGGGGTTCAGCGAGTTCACGCGGATCTTCTTCGATCCGAGCTCTCCGGCAAGCGCGACCGTGATCGAGTCCACGCGCGCCCTTGGTCGCGCTGTAGACCGAGGCGGTGGGAACTCCCGCCGCTGCCACCGAGCCGATGTTGATCACGCTGCCGCCTTGCGGATCGAAAGTGCTTCAACGCTTCCTGCGTCGTGAGCAACAGCCCCAGCACGTTCACGTTGAACTGCTTGTGGAAGTGCTCCGGCGTGACGGCCTCGAGCGGGCAAAGTCGTAAACGCCTGCGTTGTTGACCAGAATGCTGATGGGGCCAAGTTCCTTCACGACCGTTGCAACGAGAGGCCCGATAGCGTCAGGGTCGGCCACGTTCGCCTGTACCGCAACAGCCTTGCCGCCCGCCTTCTTGATTTCGGCGACGACCTTGTCTGCGCCCGCTTTGCTGCCTGCATAGTTGACTGCGACCGCAGCGCCGCGCGCCGCGAGTTCGAGCGCGATGGCCGCGCCAATGCCTTTGGATGCGCCGGTAACGAGCGCGACTTTGCCTTCAAGGTTCTTCATTGCTCAGCTCCCTTTTATCGCATGTCATCGCTTCGACATTTCGATAACTGTCGAATTGATTGAGCGGGGCATTCGAATGGATTCAGAACCATTGTGAAAATCTTTTGAGAGGGGTCTTCAGAGCGATGGGCAGGACGAGTTCTGCATCAACTGCAGGGTCTTCGCCAGGGAATCCAGAACCCCGGGCCGCAGCTTGAGATTGTGGAACTTACCGGCACGCTCGATCTCGATCAGTCCCGCCGATTCAAGCTCCTTGATGTGGTGCGAGAGGGTGGCGGGTGCGATCTTCAACGCCGCCTGGGCCTGCGCACACGCCAGGGGACAGCTTGCCTTGGCGATGCGCTCCAGCAGCTCATACCGCCGCGGATCGGCCAGGGCTTTGAGGACGGCCGTCCGGCGCGCGCGCGAGAGGCGAGGTGTCTTCGTTTGTGTTTCCCGACTTGCGTCTTCCTCGACCATCGCCTTGCGTCTCGTCATTGGATGCAATCGTACTCTAGCCGGATTGAGAGATTGCCACCGAGACATGCAACATTTGCTCGGCTGCGACGTTGACTGAGTGTGGTCCTCAATGGGTGCTCGCTCAGGGACAACGGAGGATGAAGCGGCCTTGTCAAAAGAAAGACCATTTCCGCAATGGTTCAACGTTTTCGCGTTGCTTGTCTGGCTGTCGGCGGGGGCTGTCGCATTCCTTCCCTTCGCCTTCGACACGTCCCCGTGGGACGCGGTGATACTGCGGGTTCCGGGTAACCAGGGCAATTGGTGGCACGCTCTTGTCGGGGCTCCGTTCTTTCTGGCGTACCCGATGCTCTGGCTCCGCCTGCGCATTCTGTTTTCTGCTCGACCGCCGATTGTTGGAGTGCGACGAGTGATCTGGGGCGCTATCGGGCTCTCTATGATCGGCACGGCCTTCGTCGAGGCGCCGTTTCTATTGCACCTTGCCGGTACCAGCGAATGGCAGCGCTTCTTGGTGCTGGGCCTTGGTTTTGGCACTCTGATCGCGAGTGTTGTCGTTTTGCTCCTGCGTCGCCGGCGTATCCCTCCAGCACACGCGTGTCTCCTCGGCCTCGATGCCGCGTATCTCGCCAACCTGGCGTTGTGTCTCGTCGTTTATAGCGAAGCAACCGGAACCATGTGGTCCAGAGCGGGCTGGCGGGTCTCGATGGTTCTCGTCTGGCCGATCGCGCTCGAACTTGTTTGGTTGATGGTCTGCATCCCGCAGGAGCAACACGCGGCGCAGGCTCTTTGAGCGCACCGTCGCCCACCCTTTTTGGAAATGCACCGAGCGCGGGGCGGTTTGGGTGCCCCCCCCCCTCCACTTTTTGGCCAAGTTCCTCATTTGGCTCGGGTTAGCTTATCAATAACTTACGATAACCTGCGTAAAATCAACGACTTAGCTGCAAATTTCTCTCGGCAAAGAGGTTAATACACCTCCGTCTTGCGGTTTGTCCGGATACACTTGTGCTCTTTCCAATGACGGACTCAGTTCGGAAAAGCTCGTTTCGGAACGGCTGCTTCCATTGTGACAAGACGACGGAATTAATGTGCAATCGGTGCGCCGCTGGGGAGAAAAATGGACCTATCCGGCCGGATGATTTCATGGCCACTGACCGCCGCTCGATGAGTGAGTTGGCCTGATAGCGTCAGCCGAGAATCGAAGTTACCGAAAAGGCGACTTTCAGGGAGTTGTGGGAGTAGCGATGCTCATTTCTTGACCTTCAAGGAGGCTACCCGACTTGGCGAGGTGTGGGGTGTGATCCATGCTGCTGGTCTCGGCGCATTCGATTCTTTGCATGATCAGCAACAGCAAATCTTCGTGGTTACCGATTTGAATACCTCACCAAAGTGGGAGATCAACATAGGAGTCAGAGTCGGCGCTACCGCCGGTACAGACCATCTGATCGTGAAAGGTATTCTCGGCAGGCGCTTCGATTGGGGACGGCATTCAGAGATTCAGTAGACCGCCACAGCGAAATCCCGAGACTCAAGGGGCCGATTGCCGCCTCCGCCCTCGGTTGCGGCGGAACAGGACCGAACTCCACGCAGCTCAGAAAAGTGCTTGCATACGCTGCAAGAACGCATGAGAATGATGGATCGTCCAACAGGAGGGATACCTTATGCAAGCTGGGCCACTCCGAAGAGTTCTATTAGTGATCTCCATTATCATTCTAAGTCTGTCAGCCGCCACAAGCCAGTCGCAAGGCGGTGGATACAAGGTTGGCGACCGAGTCCAGGTCAATACCGGTTTCGGTTGGGTCTCAGCCCAGATTCTAAAAATCAATGGAAACCGGTACTACGTGCATACCGGCGCTGGCGACGTCTGGAAGGACTATCCCGCGGAGGTACGTGCAGCGGGTGGCGCGCCCAACGCCCAGGACCGCGCCAACGGACACTATCAACTGCACGATAAGGTGCAGGTGCACGTCGATGGCCGCTGGGAGATAGGCGAGATCGTTACGACGATGGGAGATCAGTACCAGGTCAAGCTGGCAGGGAACCGCGAAACCTGGGCAGGCCCGGAAAACCTGAAGTACGCCGGATCGGCGGCAGCGCAGGCGCCTGCAGCAGCGCAGAGAGGTGCTTCGCCCAAGCCCGGAATGACGAGTTGCGCGGGCAAGATTGAGGGCCGCTACTCGAACTCCGGCGGACTCGGCAGCCTGACGATTGTGTTTCGTGCGGGCAAGGCGACGCTGGCCGATCCGAGCGGTGAGGGCGAGGTGCTGGAGTGCTGGATGAGCGGCGACAAGATCATCCTGCACAAACCCGGCCAGTCGAAACTGGACATGCCGATCGCCATCAACAACGATGGGACCTTGGATACTCCCATGGGAGAGATACGGAAGAAAGGGAACTAGCTCTTATCGCCGCAACTAAAAACGTCTTCGTCAGCGTTGAGCTACTCGTCAGGTACTTCCCCCTGCTGGATTAGCAGCTAGCTTCGCTGCACCTTCCGGTTAGCCGGTGATACGCCCCAAGTGCTGAATCCGCGGAGCCCCTCGCAGGGCAGCAGATGATTATGTCTCGGTGTAGAATCTTGGACACCACCCGGCCCCGCTCTTGCTCCACCTCCCGCAACTGAGGAGATACACCATGCGAGTGCTCGCCCTTTGCCTTATCGCACCTCTGGCCGCCTCAGCGGCAGCGCAAACCCCAAGACCCGCTGCCCGGCCTGCCCCCAGATCGGCCGCCACTTCGGCCACAGCGCCCGTCTCTGCGCAAGCCATCCTCCGCCGCCGCTGCCCACTTCACCGCCGCCGGACTCAACAACGAGGACGACCTCGTCCGCATCTACACGGGCGACTTCCAATCCATCAAGCTCGATCGCGGCGGCACTGAGTTCATGATGATCATCTCCGGTTACATGGAGGACTTTGGCAGAGACTGCAAGCAGTATCTGCCGCCCAATAAGGTCGAGATCACGGTACAAGTCTGCAACGACGCACCCTCCACGCCGATATATAACCCCAACAGCGACCGCGATGTAAATGGCAATCCTATCCAGAGGACCGGCTGCTCCGGATATCACACCGAAGGCACCGGCATTTACGCCGACCCGAACCTCTACAACGCCGTCAACGATATCTCCGCAAAAGCCCAGGTAGGCCTCCTCCAGAGCGTGCTGGGCATAGGCGGGGGAAAGGGGGGCCGTATAGCCAATCCACTCACTAATCCCGGGCAGCTCACGGACCAGATCGTCGCTCTCGCAGGGCGAAACCAAAGCCCTCATCGAGGTCAACGGCTGCGGCAGCCCCGGCCTTAAGAACTTCCAGTCCAACCTCATCCGATTCGCCAACGGCGAAGCTCCCGTGAAGTACGCGGGGGCGGTCGTCTCAGCCCCCGTCGCTGTCCTGCCTGGCATCAGAGATGCAGACTTCACTCGCCTCCTCGATGACCTCGTCGCCGACAACTCTCGCGGATGGATGATGAATCGCTACCAGCCCGGCAGCATATCCGATCCCATCGTCTCCCATGATCCCGCCGGCTCGCCGACCCGCATCATGGCTCGCTATAGCTTCTCCGGCCCAAACGGCAGGCAAACCGGACGGCTCACTGTGTCCTTCAAAGATGGAGTGCCCGACTGCCTCTACTTCTCCGACGCGCCGGATAGCTGCCGCTTACCCAGCCAGCGCATCATCTCTGCCTACGAGAAGAACGCTTACGCCAGGTACACCGCAGCACAGGTGCGCCAGAGTCCCTTCGCAGACGGCTGTAATGCCTTTATGAAGGCCCCGAGGACCTCCAGGTACGCCCCGTCCGATCCCGAAGGCTACTGTCAATGCCTCAGTAGCGGTTATCAGAAGGTGATGACCCCCGCAGAAGAAGTCTTCTACGGCCAGAACTTTGAAGCTAAATTCTGGCGTGGCATCGCGCAGCCGAGATCGGACGATCCAGCATGGCCCCGCCTGAATCCAGTAGCTGTAAGTTGCATGCAATAGCCTGAAGCTGCGCTTGCGCCAAGAAGCAGCTTTCCGCTGCTCTGCATCTACGCTTCGTTCCTCGGCCTATTCGCTTGTCAAACGACACTCTGGATGTATCGTCGCCAACCCGGCAGTAATCCCTTGTGGTGCGCGAAAAACGGGGTTGTCGGTAAAGATGCCTGGAGATAGGAACTGACGCCGCCTCAGTTGTTGCGAAATCACCGAGTCACTCATTGACCGAAAAAGGAACGAGAAGCCGGCTCAGGGGCAGTAACAATCGGTTCGGCTAGTTAGCTAACTCTTTTTCCCCACGGCCAACAGCGTCTGGAACTGTGGCGCTTCGGGGTCCTTGTCGACGACCGACGCGCGCACATCGACGAATCCCGCACCGGTTAGCATCGCTTCCGTCTCCGCCTCGCTGAAGCCCAGCCACTCATCGGCGTAGAGTTCGCGCGCTTCTTCAAAGCGATGCTTGGCCAAGTCGAGAATCACGATGCGGCCGCCTGGTCCGCAGAATCCGGTGCCCTTCGCGGAGCGCGCGCTCAGGATGTGCGGCGTGATGCAAGGACTGCGAAAAAAAGACGAGGTCGACCGACGCATCGTCGATCGGCACTTCTTCCATCTCTCCCAGCCGAAACTCAACATGCGAAGCGCCGGCGCGTCGAGCCTGGTCGCGCGCAACTTCGAGCATCTTCTCTGACGAGTCGATTGCGATGACCCGTTCCGCACTTTGCGAGAGCAAAAGAGCGGAGCTCCCGTCGCCCGCGCCGAGATCGGCAATCACCATGGGTGGCAGCAACTGCACGAACGCCTCGGCGAGGCTCTTCCAGCTTTTGCCCGGAACATAGTCGTTCCCCAACCGCCCCGCCATGCTGTCGAAGAAGGCGCGCATCTTGTCCTGGCGCTTTTTAACGACACGGCGCATGGTTGCCTGGTCGGAGACGGCTTCGGGGATCTCGCCGCCTGCCTGGCGGAGAAGTTCCTCCAAAAGGTCACCCCCACCGGAGGCGGCCGCAGCGGTTGAAAGGCGGTAGAGGTTGTTCTTGCCCGTCCGTCGATCCTCCACCAGCCCAGCCTGTTTCAGCTGCGAGAGATGCGTCGAGATCGAGCTTTGCCCCATCACGAGAATCTCCTGCAGCTCCGCCACCGAAAGCTCTTCCTCCTTTAAAAGCAGGAGGATACGGAGCCTGTTGGGCTCGGCTGCGGCGCGCAAGATTTTCACGATTGACGGCATGGGCGGTTTCTGCTACATATCAATGTATCACGATATGTCGATATCAAGGAGTCTGCATGGCCACCCCAACCCTCGAAGTTGAGCAGCTAGCCTACAAAGTCGCCGACCTTTCGCTCGCCGACTGGGGCCGCAAAGAAATCAATATTGCCGAGCACGAAATGCCCGGCCTCATGGCGATTCGTAACAAGTACTCGGCCGAGAAACCGCTGGCCGGCGTGCGCATTACGGGCTCGCTGCACATGACGATTCAGACCGCAGTGCTGATTGAGACTCTGGTCTCGCTCGGCGCTGAAGTGCGCTGGGCTTCATGCAATATTTTTTCGACTCAGGATCATGCAGCGGCTGCCATTGCCGTGACGGGCGTGCCGGTCTTCGCGTGGAAGGGCGAGTCGCTTGAAGAGTATTGGGACTGCACGTATCGCGCGCTGGCTCACAAGGGCGGCAAGGGTCCGCAGCTTGTAGTCGACGACGGCGGCGACGTGACCCTGCTCATTCACAAGGGTTATGACCTTGAAGAAGGCGACAAGTGGGTCGACACACCTTCGGGCAATCACGAAGAGCAGGTGATCAAGGACCTGCTGAAGAAGATCTACACCGAAGATCCGAAGCACTGGCACAACGTGGTGAAGGAATGGCGCGGCGTCTCCGAAGAGACGACCACCGGCGTGCATCGCCTCTACCAGATGATGGAAAAGGGCAAGCTGCTTGTACCTGCCATCAACGTCAACGACTCCGTGACCAAGTCGAAGTTCGACAATCTCTATGGCTGCCGCGAGTCGCTGGCAGACGGCATCAAGCGCGCAACCGACGTCATGGTTGCCGGCAAGGTGGCGGTGGTCTGCGGCTACGGCGATGTGGGCAAGGGTTGCTCGCACTCGCTGCGTGGCATGGGCGCTCGCGTCATCGTCACCGAGATTGACCCGATCAATGCGCTCCAGGCGGCGATGGAAGGCTTCGAAGTTACGACGATTGAAGACACGCTGGGCCGCGGCGACATCTACGTGACCACCACCGGCAACGTCGACATCATCACGCTCGAGCACATGAAGCTGATGAAGGACCAGGCCATCGTCTGCAACATTGGCCACTTCGACAACGAGATCCAGATGGATCGCCTGAATGCCGAGTCTGGCGTGAAGAAGCTGAACATCAAGCCGCAGGTGGACGTATACACGTTCCCCACCGGCAACAGCATTTTCATCCTTGCTGAAGGCCGCCTGGTGAACCTGGGTTGCGCAACCGGTCATCCGAGCTTCGTGATGTCGAATAGCTTTGCCAACCAGACGCTGGCACAGCTCGACCTGTGGAAGAACAAGGACACCTACAAGGTCAATGTCTACACGCTGCCCAAGAAGCTGGATGAAGAAGTAGCGCGGCTGCACCTGGAGAAGATCGGCGTGAAGCTGACCAAGCTCTCGAAGGCGCAGGCCGACTACATTGGCGTGCCGGTGGAAGGGCCTTATAAGCCGGAGTTCTACCGCTACTAGATGTCAGGGAACAGGGGTCAGGTTTCAGGTGTCAGGAGCTTGGAACCATCTGCATGAGGACCGAGGGGATAAGCTCGGTTTGACCCCTGAAACCTGACCCCTGAAACTTACACTTATGCCTTCACCAACCAAGGTTTCGTTTGAGCTGTTCCCTCCGCGCACTGAAGAAGCCGTGGGCAAGCTGCCTGCGGTTCTGCAGAAACTCGCCGCAGCCAGTCCCCAGTATTTCTCTGTCACTCACGGGGCAGGCGGGTCTGACCAGGACGGCACCTATCAGACGCTGCTGACTGTTGTGCAGCACACGGGCGTCGAAGTCGCGCCGCATCTCACTTGTATTGGTTCCACCCGTGAGAAGGTTGCCGCATTGCTTCAGCGCTACAAAGATGCGGGTGTAAAGCGCATCGTCGCGTTGCGCGGCGATCTGCCGGCAACGGCGATGAGTCCATCGGCGCCAGGCGAGTTCCACTATGCCAGTGAGCTGGTGACATTCATCCGCAAGACTCACGGCGACACATTCAAGATCGAAGTGGCGGCCTATCCCGAAGTGCACCCGCAGGCCGCCAGCTCCGCCGCCGACTTCGAAAACTTCCGTCGCAAGGTTGAGGCCGGCGCCGACAGTGCCCTGACGCAGCTTTTCTACAACGCCGATGCCTACTGCGACTTCATGGATAGGTGCGCGAAGGCTGGCATCGACATCCCCATTATTCCCGGCATCATGCCCATCACCGGCTATGCCAATGTGGTGCGGTTTTGCCAGGGGTGCGGCGCCGACCTTCCTCGCTGGATCCGCCTGAGGCTGGAACAACTGCAGGACGACAAGCCAGCACTGCTGGATTTTGGCGCCAGTGTGGTGACGCGACTCTGTGAAAACCTGCTGCGCAATGGCGCGCCCGGACTGCACTTCTACACCATCAACCAGGCGGAGCCGACTCTGCGGCTGTGGGAAAACCTTGCTTCCGCCGAATCCGCTCCCACACGCGCATAATTTCCTTCCAACACCTGCTCGAGGTCCCATACTATAGTTCCACCCCACAGCCTGTTCTTAGCTTGGCCCCGGCCCGGCTCTATCCGCCACCAGCTTTATTGAAGCTGCGCTCGAAGTGTCTCAGTAGATGACCGGAGCGAAACGCCGCAGCCACCTTCTCGAACAGAGGTGCGAAGGAGAGATGCATGACACCTGCGATATTCGACCATTTCGGATCTCTGGCGAGTATTCTTGGCCTGCTGATCGGCATGCCTGCGGTTCTTGCCACGCTATATCAGGCCTTCAAGACCAGGCAGGAAGCGCAACAGATCCGCGAGGGCACATTCCATAGCCTCAACTGCCTGGAGTTCGTGGACGTGAACGGCAATTGCATCAACGTGGTGCCGCTCGAGACCCTGCATTCATTGCCTAAAGTCGGCGATGTCATACTGCTGCCCGGTCAGGGCATGACTGAGTCCGGCAGGTTTCTTCCGGGAGCCTATCTTATCGAGTCAATCGAGCACATCTACACATCCGCTTGTCATAAGGGCAGGCGGCCGCAGGAAGCGCGGCTCAGCAAGGCTGTGGCCTGTGTGACGTCGTTGAATCCCGCTCTCGCTGTTTAGCCGGCATGCAATTGCCTGCGCCGGAGCGTCCCGAGCCGGCTGCGACCGCGCGCCATTTCTTTATGGGTTCCTGATTTGGATTCACTGCCTCGTAACGTAGGATCACGTCACCCCTGGACGTTCCAGCGAAGCTTTTCGAGGAGCGTTGTTGCGCGTGCATCCGAATTAGCGAACGGCCTCGCGGGTGCTCCGCGTCTCGCGGAGCTTGCACATTCCAACGCGCGGAGTTTGGAACGATGAACAGTGCCACCGGCATTGAGAGTACCGGGCTGAAGGTCAATCCCACGGACACAACGCCGTCGATGGAATCGCACATTCAGGGCATCATCGACCTCATCTACGAGAAATATAAGGATGTCGATGATGGCCAGGTTGCCACATATATTCCTGAGCTCGGTAAAGCCAATCCCAAGGATTTCGGAATCTGCCTGGTCACGGTTGAAGGCCAGGTCTTTGCCGCCGGCAACTGTGAGCAGGAATTCACCATTCAGTCGATGTGCAAGCCTTTTGCCTTTCAAATGGCTCTCGAAAAGCATGGGACGGAAGAAACGCTGAAGCACGTGGGCGTTGAGCCGAGCGGCGAGGCATTCAATTCCATCGAGCTCGACCCGAAGACTGGAAGGCCCTTCAATCCCATGGTGAACGCCGGCGCGATTTCTGTGTCTGCGCTCATCCGGCAGACGCCGGTCGAAGCCGGAATCGATGCCTTCGTTGAAAGGATGAGCAAGGCTGCGGGGCGGAAGCTGCGGATAGACGAATCGGTACTCGCTTCGGAAACTCTCACCGGCAATCGCAATCGTGCCATTGCTTACATGCTGCTCAACTCCGGCGTCATCGACGAAAACGTGATCGACACGCTGCACCACTATTTCGCGCAATGTTCGATGCTGGTCAATTGCAAGGATCTTGCGATGATGGCGGCGACGATGGCCAATATTGGCCGCCAGCCTCTGACGGGCGAGCCGGTGTTCGACTTCCAAATTCAAAAGTTTGTCCTGGCCGTGATGTTCAGTTGTGGGTTGTACGACTACGCCGGCAACTGGGCTGTCGAGGTGGGCCTGCCCGCCAAGAGCGGCGTTTCCGGCGGCATCTTCGGCGTGGTGAATCGGCAGATCGGCATCGGTGTGTATTCGCCAAAGCTCGATGCGCAGGGGAATAGTGTCCGCGGCATTCTTGCGTGCAAGGAACTGGCAAGCCATTTTGGGCTGCATGCCTTCGACTTCAGCAATGTGGGCTCAAGCTTTATGCAGGCACTGCTCTAGAGCCAATCAGGTGTGGTGACCGTAGTTGCAGCACCTCGCGGCAGGACGATACCGGCACCGACGTTTCAGTGCGAAGATTCCCGCCTGGGCATCCGGTGCCATGCGCGCCACGCGTAGCTGTGCATCAGGCGCATCTGCTCGGCCTTCAGCGCGGCATACGACTCGCGCACGTAGACGTCGAACTCCGGCGGCCAGCCAATGGTGGAGCGGCGTTCCGTGTAGTCGCCTTCTGCCCATTTGGACAGCACCGCCTTGTAGCCCACTACGTGCGTGACAAAATCCAGCAGGCATTGCGGCATCTTCTCTTCCACAATCAAATGCGCCTTGCGGATGATGATCTGCTCGCGAACATTATTCAGCGGCATGAAAATCGTGGTCATCCACAGCATCCACTCCTTCATCTCTGAGTCGCGAATCGGCTCGCTCTTGTCTTTGCCCTGGCGGTCGAGGAGGGCTCGATACGCAATGTTGCCTGCCTCTGACGCGACGTAGAGTGGACCGTAGAATTCGTTGAGCCGTTCATTCACCAGGCGCAGCTTGTCTTGCCGGCGCGCCAGCATGTGCGCGCTGACCGAGGTGATCACATAGCCGGACAGGGCCAGGATCACCGTCAAAATCGCGGCGTTCTGCAGAATCGTAGGAACCGACAGGAGATCCATTGCCGAGCAGTATATCCGCGATCACAGCGGCTGGGTGTGACGGCGCAGACACATCTTCAGGGTGCGCTTGAGCGCTTGGCGCCACCGTGAGCGCCGGCCCGCGGAGACATCTGCGGAACCACCTGAATCTCGAAGATCTTCGGCCACAGCTTGCCGGTGACAAAGAGCCGGTCACGGGTGGCATCGTAGGCAATGCCGTTCAACACGGCCTCAGCATTCGCATGCTCGCTTTCGGGTAGCAGGTCGCGTAGATCGATCCAGCCCAGCACGGCGCCCGTCGCAGGAGAAATACGCGCAATGCGGTCCGCATGCCAGACGTTGGCGTAGATCTGGCCGTGGATATATTCGAGCTCGTTGAGCTGGTCGACTGGCTTGCCGTGATCCTTCACCGAGATGCGACGCGTCTCGCGAAATGTGGCCGGATCAAAAAAGCGCAGGGTGGCAGAACCATCGCTGAGGATTAGATCCTTCGCATCGTGTGTCAGCCCCCAGCCTTCGCCGTCGAACGAGAAGGAGCGCAGAAACTTGAAGGTCGCACGGTCATAGACCAGCGCCACATGCGATTGCCACGTGAGTTGGATCAGCGTCGAGCCCCACTCGGTGAGGCCTTCAGCAAAATAGCGGTTGGGCACATCATGGAACTGCACAATGCGCCCGGTCTCAAGGTCCTCTTCGCGCAGTGACGATTTGCCTTCGATGCCGGTGCTCTCGTAGAGGTGGCCGTCGATGTAGATCAGGCCCTGGGTGAACGCCTGCTGGTCGTGCGGGTAGGTGTGGACCACGCGATAGGTGTCCGCCGCCGAGACTCCAAAGGCCGGTCCTGCACCGAGACAGGACAAGCAAACGATCAGCGCGCAACAAAGCCAATGCAAGATGGCGCCAGGTGTCTTCATCGGCCCCCGTGGAATTGCCCGAAGTGGCGGGCCATCATGACTGCCAAGATCAGGATACCGGCGCCGGCGAGCGTGACATGCACGACATTGTGCAGGTCAAAGCTGCCGACCCGCACGATCAGCAGGTACGCCGCGACGAGATTGCAGAATCCCCAAACGACATTGACGGTGGAGGAAGACAGTCCTTGTCCTGGTGGCGAGGCAAAAGGGCTTTGGAAGGGGCGGCCGGAGATGCCGTTACTCAGATGGGGCAGGGCGTTCGCCAGAAAGGCTCCGCCGAAGAAATAGGCTGGAAAGATGGACCAGTGCATGGATGCTCGCCTCAAGTTGGCGGAGATGCGCAACGAATCTAATTCTAGCTTGCTCCAAGATAGATAAACCGCAGCAGGAAAAGCACCGCGAGAATATAGAGCAGCCAATCCTGTTTGCGATAGTTGCCGGTGGCGAGATGCAACACAGCCCACGCGATGATGCCGAAACCCAGTCCGTTGGCGATCGAATAGGTCAGCGGAATCAGGATCAGCGTAAGAAACGCCGGTACCGCCACCAGCGGCTCGTGCCAGCGAATCTCGCTGATCGTGGCCAGCATCATCGAGCCCACCAGAATCAGGGCAGGAGCTGTTGCTGCGGAAGGCACCACGCCGACGAAGGGCGCTGCGCCGACGGCCGCGAGAAACAGCAGGCCGGTGACAATGGCGGTTACGCCGGAGCGGCCGCCCGCCGCCACGCCCGCCGTGGACTCGACGTAGCTAGTCACCGTCGACGTGCCGGTCATCGATCCAAAAACGGTTGCGGTGGCATCGGCCAAGAGAATGCGATTCAGCCGCGGAATGGAGTGGTCAGCGGAGATCAGGCCGGCGCGCTTGGTGACGGCTACCAGCGTGCCGAGGTTGTCGAAGAGATCCACGAAGAAGAAGACGAAGATAATTTCAAGCAGGCCCTTGTTGAGAGCGCCGCGAATGTCGAGCTTGAGGAATGTTCCGCCCAGGCTCCCAAAGCCCCCACTGGCCGGCGACCAATGCACGATGCCCATGGCCCAGGCGATGCCCGTGATAACGAGAACGCCGATGAGAATGGAGCCGCGGACTTTCTTGATCTCGAGCGCCACCATGAGAATGAGGCCGAGCAATGCGAGCGCCGCGGTGGGATTGCGGATGTTGCCCAGCCCGACAATGGTGGCCGGATCTGGAACGACCAGGCCTGCGTTGCGGAATCCGATGAACGCGATGAAGAGGCCGATGCCGCTGGCGACTGCTGCATACAATTCATGTGGAATAGACCGCAGAATCATTTGCCGGATGCCCGCGGCCGTCAGCGCGAGAAAGATCATCCCGGAGAGAAACACCGCGCCGAGTGCAGTCTGCCAGGGGATATGCATCTTGAGGCAGACGGTGTAGGTGAAGTACGCGTTGAGCCCCATGCCCGGCGCCAGCGCGATCGGGTAGCGCGCAATGATCCCCATGAGAATGGAGCCGAACGCCGCCGAGAGGCAGGTGGCCGCGGTGACCGCGGGCAGCGGAACGCCCGCCGCCGCAAGAATCGCGGGGTTGACCAGCACGATGTACGCCATCGTGAGAAACGTCGTGACCCCGGCAAGAATCTCCGTGCGCCAGTTCGTTCCCAGATGGGTGAATTCAAAATAGCGTTCAAGTGCCTTGAGCATGGGTGGAATTCAAGAAGAACATAGATGCCGCGCGGCGCAAAGCATTTTGTGCGTCGGGCGATGCGACGCTCGTAAATTCACTCCAGCGTGGGCATTTGATATGCTCTGAGTCGCAGTCACGGCTGCCACAGGCTCTCGTGCAGTTGGAGCAGTCCGGTATTCAGCCAGGCCAAAGGCTCACGTCCCTCGCCTGGAAATCTGCATCCCAGCTTCCCTCTTCAACTCCGCAATCAATCCCAACTTCCCCAACCAGAAAAATCAGGAGAAGCAATATGCCTACGTTCACGACCAAGGACGGCACTGAGATTTACTACAAAGACTGGGGCACGGGCCAGCCCATTGTCTTCAGTCACGGATGGCCTCTGAGCGCCGATGCATGGGAGGACCAGATGCTTTTCCTTTCGTCGCACGGCTATCGCACCATTGCGCACGATCGACGCGGCCACGGCCGTTCAGGCCAGCCGTGGAGCGGCAATGACATGGACACGTATGCCGACGATCTCGCCGAGCTGACCGAAAAACTCGACCTGAAGAATGCCGTGCACGTGGGCCACTCGACCGGAGGCGGCGAGGTGGCGCGCTACATCGGCAGGCACGGAACGAAGCGCGTAGCAAAGGTCGTGCTGATTGGCGCAGTGCCGCCGCTGATGCTGAAGACCGAAGCGAATCCTGGCGGACTGCCGATCGAGGTCTTCGACGGCATCCGAGCGGGCGTCCTCGCCGATCGGTCGCAGTTCTTCAAGGACCTGACCTTACCGTTCTACGGCGCCAACCGCGAAGGCTCCAAAGTGTCGCAGGGACTGCGTGATTCCTTCTGGCTGCAGGGCATGCTTGCGGGATTCAAGGGAGTCTACGACTGCATCAAGCAGTTTTCCGAGACCGACTTCACCGCCGACTTGAAGAAGATCGATGTGCCCACACTGATCATCCATGGCGACGATGACCAGATCGTGCCCATTGCCGATTCGGCGCGCCTCTCGACGAAGCTGGTCAAGGCCTCAATGCTGAAGGTGTATCCGGGCGCACCCCATGGGCTGTGCTCCACGCACAAGAACCAGGTGAACGAGGATTTGCTGGCGTTCATCCAATAAGGGAAGCGAAAACCGCATCCGGTCTTGTGCGCCCAGCGCGGCGTACGCCGGATGCGGCCAGGCAATCCAAATACCTAAGTCGCGGGCCGGGTAGTCGCGCCTCGATGTAGAAACCAGTTCATCGACGCGCCTTGAACCACGATCGAGAAAACGACGACAAGATAGGTAGCGCCGAGCATCCATGAACGGCCCAGCGCTTCTGGCACTGAAAGAGCCAATGCAATCGAGAGGCCGCCGCGCAGCCCCCCCCAGGTAAGGATGAACGTCGAACTGCGGTGCGAAGGCCGGCACACGCATACCAGCGCGAGCAACCCGGCAACCGCGGTCAGCCGCACCGCATTCACCGACAGAATAGCGGCGCACCCTAGCAGGAGGATGCGCCAGTTAAGCGCAATCGCCATGGCTTCAAATCCGAGAAGAACAAACAAGATCGAGTTCTGTATCTCGTCGATTAGCGCCCAGAAGCCCTGCACGCTGTCGTGCGCGATTCGTTCATTCGGTACCTTGCGATCGAAGGAACGCAGAGCGATGCCGGCAACCACTGCCTCGAGAGGCGCCGAGACATGCAGGGCCTGGGCCAGCGCGTAGCCCCCGAATGCCAGGGCAATCGTCGAAAGAATGTCGACCTGGTAAGAATCGACGCGGCGCATGAGCTGCGATGTGAGCCAGGCCGCGATAACACCGATCAGAATGCCGCCTCCGGCCTGCAACCCAAGCGTGCCGGCCACCTGCCCGAGTGTCGGTGTGCTGCCGGCTGCTATCCCCAGCATCGTGATGAAAAGAACTGCGCCCACCCCATCGTTAAAAAGTGACTCGCCGGCCAGCTGTGCCTCAATGTGTTTTGAGACTCCAATGCGGCGCAGCATCTCGAGAACTGCAATGGGATCGGTCGGCGAGATCAGGGCGCCAAAGATCAGGCACTGCATCCAGGGGATGCGACCGCCGCTCATCCCTTCCATCAGCAGGGCCACGAGCAGGAAACAGATCCCTGTGCCAACGGTTGAAAGCAGTGCGATCGCCAGCTTCTCGTGGGCCAGCTCGTCGATGTCGAGTAGGAAGGCTCCGGCAAAAAGCAGCAGAGGCAGCATGCCGCGGAGGATCAGGGCTCCGAAGTCGATTTGTCGCAGCAGGCTCGCAGCCGCGTCGCTTATTTCGGGGACCCAGGTGGACCCGAGCATCAAAGCCACCGAGACCAGCACCGTCAGCAGCATGGTCCCGATAGTGATTGGCAATTTGAGCCAGCGAGAGCTGATGAGGCCGAAGGCGGCCGCGATGGCGAAAAGAAAGCTGAGGATTTCGAGAATCGTCATCGGTTGGGAACGGATGCACCAATAGTAGACGAGACGCCGGATCACGGCGCGGCGCTAAAGCAGCTGGGCGGCGTCCTTGGCGAAATAGGTAACGATGAAGTCCGCGCCGGCGCGGCGAATACCGATAAGCGATTCAAGAATCGCGCGATCCCGCTCCAGCCAGCCTTTCTCAAAAGCAGCCTGCAGCATCGAGTACTCCCCCGAAACCTGGTAGGCCCCTAACGGCACATCGAAGCGCTCGCGAGCCGCCAGCACCACATCGAGATAGGGCATGGCCGGCTTCATCAGGATCATGTCCGCGCCTTCTTCGAGATCCAGCTCAATCTCGCGCAGCGCTTCGCGCAGGTTGGCGCCGTCCATCTGGTAAGTCTTGCGGTCGCCGAATTGCGGAGCCGAATCGACTGCTTCGCGAAACGGTCCGTAAAACGCCGAAGCAAATTTTGACGCATAGCTGAGGATAGGAGTATCCGCGAGCCCATTTTTGTCGAGATGGTTGCGGATTGCCTCGACTCTCCCGTCCATCATGTCGCTGGGCGCCACCACGTCGGCTCCGGCGCGCGCGAGGCTCGTCGCAGTTTTGGCAAGCAGGGCAAGGGAGGGGTCGTTGTCGACTGCGAATTCCTCTCCAGACTTGACGATGACGCCGCAATGCCCGTGGCTCGTGTACTCGCAGAGGCAGACGTCGGCAATGAGCACCAGATTCTTTGCCGCGCTCGATTGCTTCAGGGCCCGCAGTCCGCGCTGCACAATGCCGTTCTCGTCCCACGCGCCGGTGGCCTGTTCATCTTTTGCATCGGGAAGGCCGAAAAGCAGCAGCCCGCCCAGCCCAAGCTTTGCAGCTTCTTCCGCCTCGCGAACCGCTTCATCGATGGACAGATTGAAAACGCCCGGCATGGAGCCGATGACCGTCCGCACGCCTTTGCCTGGGCACAGAAACAAGGGATAGATCAGATCGCCCGGCTCGAGGCTGGTTTCGCGGACCAGCGCGCGAAGAGACTCCGTGCGCCGCAACCGCCGCATTCGATTTTGCGGAAAGCTCATGGGTTGATTGTAGGTCAGCCGTCAGAGGAGCTGAAAGCGAAGCGGAGTCAGCGTGGCCCCGGAGTGTTTTCTAACTCCGCCAACTCCGCTACCACGCGCGCAGGGCGGCTAGCTCCGCTTTTGTCGAATCTACATCTGGTCGTAGAGCGTGGTGTTGCGGTAGCCCAGCAGCGTCACCAGCGTCCAGATACCCAGTGCGGTGCCAATCGGAATCCTGATGAGGGAGAAGAATGCGGCGACGATCGCCAGGACGCGGCCCCACTGCGTCCGCTCCATCAGGCCCCAACCGGCCAGCAGGGCGAGGGCCGAGCGAACAATCAAAATCGACCAGCCGAAACGAAGCAGCATCGGACCGAAGCCCCATCCCGGTGCGAATCCATGTCCCCAGGGTCCCCAGCCGCCATGAAAAAAGGAGCCCGCAAAGACCAGGCCGATCATGCCGAAGGCCAGGGACAGCCCACCGTAGACGAACCAGACGATGCTCAAAGCCCGAATGCGGCTGGCGTAGTTCTGGAGCTGGAAGTCGAAGTTGGGTACCGCTGGAACCGCCGCCGCCACGGGGCGACCGCACTGAGCGCATACCGGCTGTCCCGGCGCCAAAACCTGACCGCATCCGCTGCAATACATGGGGACCTCCGAATCGAGTACTGAGCTTAATACGAAGGGGGGAGGCCGCGCGTTCCAGAAATGTCAGATTTGGCGGGGTAGCGGGTGAATCAGCGGTTTGGGACGGCCGGGCGTTGCCGTTCCCACCGCTCTTCGTGGCGGTCGTCGCGCAGGGTCAGCGCGACAATGCGGCCCTGCGCATCGCGCTCTACGGCGATGCGCGTGAGGCTCGTCCCATTGGGATAGAAGAGCGTGGAAAGCGATTCGGCGGCAAGCTCCACGATCTCGTGGTGGATGTTGCGCTGGTAGAGATGGTCGCCCTGGCGAAAGACCGTGACCGCCGGCGCCCCATGCTCATCCACGTAGTCTCCCGCAAAGCCGTCCATTTGCGCGGGTGTCAGGCGCAACACAGGCGGATGCAGCGGAATGACCACGCGCTCCGCGTAAGGGGCCGGATCCTGCTTGGAATCGAGGCGATGCGACAGCAGCCAACGCGGCAGGTCCGGCTCATTGAAGGCGCGAAACCAGCAGTCATGGTGCAGCCCCTGGTAGATCCAGTAGCGAATGTGCCCGCCCGAAGCCTTGAGGGCTGCGAACATCAAATCGTCTTCGCGCACCGGCACCACCGGATCTTCGCTGCCATGAAATGCCCAAATCGGTGTGTGGCCCACAACCCGCGCATACTCGGCAGCAAGCGTTGACGCGTCGTGCCAACGCTGGGGCGCATAACTCCAGAAGATGCCGCTGGCCGCAATGGCAATCGCCGCCCATCGCCGCGGGTAAGTGTGGGCCAGCTCCCAGGCGCCGTACCCCCCCAGCGAGAGACCGGTCAAATAGGTACGCGCGGTGTCGGCGCGAAATTCGATCGTCTCCTGGTCGAGCTCCGTCATCGCCACGGTCATCATGTCGGGGTCGGTCCAGTAATGCAACTGCGGACACTGCGGCATCACGATGATGAACGGCCAGCGTTCGGGGTGGTCGCGCACCGCTTGCGGCAACCCGATCTGCGTCTGCCACATGCCTTCGGCACCGCGTTCACCGCGTCCATGCAGAAACAAAATGATGGGCCACTGCCGGTGGTCGTCGCGCCGAAACTCCTCGGGCAGGTAAACCTGAAAGCGGTAGGTTGCTCCGTGCAGGTCCAGCGTGCGGTTCAGGAACCCGGTCTCCTGGAAGTTTTTCGGCCGGTGAAAGCCCTGGGGGTCGGGGGGCGCGCTCGCCGGTACCGCAGCAAGAACGGATGCGGGGAACAGGAACAGCGCCAAAGTTCTTGCGAGGCCGCGCATACGTTTACCCATCATACATAGCCTCAAACATTGGCGAATAGGGCAGCGCGGCGTCGGCCCTGTGCGGCGCGGAGTTACCGCAGAATCTCTTTCGATATTTATGACGAATTCCTTACGATTTGGCGTGAAACAATGAGCCAGACCATTCATGCGCAAATGACCCATTCACTCGAACCCGGGGATACACTCGACCACTATCGAATTGAATCAGCCGTGGCCCGCGGCGGGATGTCCACGCTGTACCGGGCAACGGACCTCAAGACAAGCGTGACCGTGGCCGTCAAGGTTCCTCATCCCGAAATGGAAGCGGACCCGGTTCTGCTGGAGCGCTTCAAGCGCGAAGAAGAAATCGGCCAGCTGCTTGACCACCCCGGCGTGGTGAAAACCCACAACGGCGAAGAACGCAGCCGCACCTACATGGTTATCGAGTGGGTGAATGGCCGCCTGCTGCGCGCTCTCCTGAATGAGAAGAAGATGCTGCCCATCGCCCAGGCAGTCAAGATCGCGCTCGGTGTCTGCGATGCACTCGACTACATGCACAAGAGGGGCATTGTTCACCGCGACCTGAAGCCCGAGAACGTGATGGTCGACGACGCGGACAACGTCAAGCTGATCGACTTCGGGATTGCCATGAAGGAGGACGCGCGCCGCCTGACGTTCGTGAACCTTTCGGCCACACTGGGCACGCCAGACTACATCTCGCCAGAACAGGTAAAGGGCCAGCGCGGCGATCAGCGCAGCGATATCTACGCTCTCGGAATCATGCTCTACGAGATGCTGACCGGGCGCGTGCCGTTCCCCGGGCCCAATCCGCTGGCCGCGATGAACGAGCGCCTTCTCATCGATCCGCCATCACCGCGCGAGTTCAACCCCGAGATCGCGCCGGAGCTCGAAGAGATTCTCTACCGCGCCCTGGAACGCGATCCGCGTCATCGCTACGCCAATGCCCACGAGATGATCTGGGATCTGGAGCATCAGGACCAAGTCGGCGTTGAAGAGCGCGGAGCGCGGGTCATCGGTCGCGGCGGACGACTCAAACTCAACCCCCGCCTGGCCCTCTACGCGGGCATGGCGCTTGTTCCCGTGGTCTTGTTTGCCCTGATGATCCTGCTGGCCAGGCACTAGAGCAGCCTGCCTACCGGTACGAGTCGTCGCGGTGCACAACAAATTCCGGATACGCTCCGCCGCCAAGCTCGTGCAAATCCATGCCGATGCGCTCGCCGTCCGGATCAACCCGGAAGGGAACGAAGCGATTCAACGCCGCAAACAGCCCATAGGTGACCGGCAAAATCAGCCCGAGCAGCGTGGCAATCCCCACCAGCTGCGCGAGGAACTGACCTGCCTGCGGCGCAAACAGACCGGCTGCAATCAATCCCCACAAGCCGCCGACGGCATGCACCGAGATTGCACCCGAGGGATCGTCGATCGAAGCGGCCAATTCGAGCGCTTCCACAGCAAGCGGAACGCCTATACCGGCGACGATGCCAATGAAGATAGCCGCTACCGGCGTGACCAGGCTGGCGCAGGCGCTCGAAGTCACGAGCCCTCCGAGCCACCCATTTGCGCAGAGACTTGCATCCGGTTTGCCGAAGCGGATCAGTGTGACCGTGTAGGTTGCCGTCACCGCGCCCGCGGCCGCCAGCATGGTATTCAGCGCCGTGACCGGCAGCGCCGACGGAATCGCCCCCAGCCAGAGAAGCGCGCCCGCCATATTCATTGCCAGCCAGCCCACAAGCGCCACCAGGCAGCCGAAGAGAATGTAGACGGCATTGTGGCCCGGCATCGCCGTCGATAAGCCCTCTTTCGGAAACTTGCCCCGTCTCGATCCCGTGATCCACACGACGGTGAGAGCGCTGAAGCCGCCGAGTACATGAATAGAGGCCGCGCCCCCAACATCCAGAAATCCCGCCCCGAGTGAAAAATTCTGGCCCAGTTGCGCCAGCCACCCACCGCCCCAAACCCAGTGGGCGTAGAGCGGAAATACGATTGCGGCAAGCACGGCGGCCGACGCTGCTCCCGCTGCTGTGCGCCACCGGTCGGCTCCCGATCCCCAGGGAATTAGAACGGCAAGAGCCAATGCCAGGAACTCGAAGAGCACCGCGAGCTGGGGCCGCAGCGGTTCCCCCGCAAACCCGCTTAACGCAATCGGGCCGGTCCCCGCCCAGTTCCAGGGCTTACCCCCGATTCCAAAAATATGCCCCGTCCCAGCCCAGCCGTCGGCAAAGGTTGCACCCACCAGCGCAAAGACCAGGGCAGCGACCGACACCAGCACAACGCTGCCAAGAACCGATTGTGCGGCAGAGCGCGAACGTCCCAGGCCGGCGTTGACCAGCGTCAGTCCGGCCACGGCCAGCGGCGCCAGCAACAAAAGCGGCAGAACGAAAAGAAGCGAACCCGCATTCGATGCGGGAGCAGGGAAGGAACTCATCGCCGCGGCCCGCTTTCCGCGCCCAGAGGATACGCGGGTCCGTGCGAGCTGCGCCTTGACTCCATGTGCCCGCGCATGGCGACCACCAGGCCCATCCCCTCCACCGCGAGGCCGCACAGGACAAACGCTGTGCGCGATGCGGGAGCAGGGAAAAGCAGAAGTGCCGCGAGAGTCAGAAAGAAGCCGGCCGGCATCACCAATAGCCCTGCGTATTTCATGCCCCGTCCTTAACGGCCTGGTCTTGTTGGGTGCGGGGATGCCCCTGAGACTTCAGACCCGTGCGAGAGAAAACCATCCTCCGAACACCTTTGTCCGCAAAACAATCGCGATATGAGACGGAAGGCATCCGGCTGAATTGCCTTTACGAATTCTAAATGAACTTGACCGTTATGATGGGCAAGTCGGACCCTGCAAAACGAATCCACGCACTGCTGCTCACCTCCGGCATCTCGCATTTCCTGCAAGAGAAAAGTGATCGGACCTTATGGATCGTCGCCTTAACTCCCGCCAGCGCTTCCTCCCTGTCATTCTGGGCCTTCTCACCCTCGCCGGCGTGGTTGTGCTGCTTGTCTGGGACGTCGATCCCGGTCTCTTTCCACCGCATGCGCATGACATTCTGGCCGCGCTTCCCCTGGCTCTGATCGCGCTGGCCTATCTCGTCTACCAGGCCGTGCACCGCCCCGCGCGTTTGGAGATCGTGAAGGCGGTTCTTCTGGCCATTGCTTTTCTGTTTTGGGCCGCCAATCAGCTGTGGCCTAACCTGGCTCAGGCAACACTCTTCAACGACCTTGCGATTGCCCTCTTTGTTCTCGACGTGTTTTTGGTCATTGTTGGCTGGCCCGCAACCTCGCCCGACGAGTCGTTCGCCGAGAGTTACGCCATCCCGCCCGCTGAGAAGAAGAGCCGATAACTGTTCACGGGGCAAAAGTCGAGAAGAAAAAGGGGAAAGCAGACACGACAAGGAAAAGTGAATCGCGGTAAGATGGGTTCACACAAAAGTCCCACGCGCTGGTACGAACGTCGCCAGTGCCGCGATGTTTCCTTCCCTTCTTTACCCCTTGTCACAAGCTGTTTTCTTTCAGCGCGATAGAAATGTTTCGCATGACGAAACAATTTCTATTTTTGCAGATTGTAAAAGGTTGCATGGTCGCGTCAGACTGCTATAGTGAATTTTCGGGGCAACCTGATACAGCGCTTCCCTTTGCAACAAAACTGACAATGACCGCAGGATGTGTGACCGCTGATACGGCGCTCAGACCGCGGCAGACAACTGAGAAATCCAAGCAGGAAAGCATTCATGGCGCAGATATTCGATCGCAGCTCCAATGCTTTGGCTCGCATGAGCCTGGTGTTGACGGGCCTGATTGTGATCGCCCTTGGTGTCACGCTCGATCAGCTGCAGCGCTCCCCGTGGGTTACCCGGCAAGGCCAAAGGCCGGAGCAGCCGGTTCCCTTCAGCCACAAGCATCACGTGCAGGGTCTGGGGCTCCAGTGCCAGTACTGTCATGTCACGGTTGAAAAGTCGAGCTATGCCGGCATTCCCCCCACCAAAACCTGCATGAACTGCCACGCGCAGATCTGGACCAACGCCGCGCTCTTGCAGCCGGTGAGGGACAGCTGGGCGACCGGGCAATCGCTGGTCTGGACCAAGGTGCACGATCTTCCCGACTTCGTTTACTTCAGCCACGAAATCCACGTCAACAAGGGGCTGGGCTGTTCCAGCTGTCACGGCCGTGTCGATCAGATGCCGTTGATGTACGCACAGAACACGCTGCAGATGGAGTGGTGTCTGGACTGCCATCGCAATCCCGCCAAGAACCTTCGCCCCACCCAGCAGGTCTACAACATGGCATGGCAGGGTCCGGCCGACGACAAGCCTGTGTGGTGCTCGGCTAATGATGTCAAGGCGGGCACCCCAACAGCGCAGAGCGTCAACTGCGTGACGAAGGATCCGAGCGGCGCAGGCCCCGAAATGGCTGCCCTCGAATTGCCGCACGCAGGGGTCAAAGGACTGGCAGGCGATCTTGCCGCCGCCCCGCTGCCTGCGCCTGTGAGCTATCAGAAATTCACCAACCAGATGGCCCTGGGACACTTTCTGGAACGGCAATACAGGATTCGAACGCCGCGCGAGCTAACCAGTTGCGAGGTCTGCCACCGATGAGCCGCGACACGAAGAACGGAACCACGAAACCGACGGGGATCACTTTGCAGAACGAGAAGAACAAGGCCGCTCAGCCTGCAGACGAGCCGATGACGCTTGCCCAGGTGCGCGCAGAGTTGAAGGGCACCAAAGGGAAGAAGTATTGGCGCTCCATCGATGAGCTGGCCAACACTGAAGAGTTTCAGGCTGCGGTCGAGCGCGAGTTTCCCAATGCCGCGCAGGAATGGGTCGACCCCGTTTCGCGCCGCGGCTTCCTGAAATTGATGGGCGCATCCATGGCGCTGGCCGGCATGGCCGGTTGCACCAAGCAGCCCGACGAGCCCATTTATCCGTACGTAAAATCTCCCGAAGACCTGGTTCTCGGCAAGCCGAACTACTTTGCCACGGCTAACCCCCTGCCGACAGGCGCTGTTCCGTTATTGGTCAAGAGCGATCAGTACCGGCCGATCAAAGTGGACGGCAATCCGGAGCATCCGTACAACCACGGCTCTTCCGATGTCTTTTCGCAGGGCACGCTGCTTGAGCTCTACGATCCTGATCGCTCCAAGCACACCACCTATCGCGGCGAGCCTCGCGGCTGGGCAGAGTTCACCCAGGAGCTGCGCCTGAAAGCTGCGGCCAGCAAGGATGGGACCGGACTCTACTTTCTGAGTGCCACCATCACCTCGCCGACTCTGGCGCGGCAGTGGGACGCAGTGCATGCGGCTTACCCAAAAGCGACCCTGGTCCAATATGACCCGGCGCTCGCAGGAACATGGCTCGCCAAGGGTTTCAGTCCTCAGTACGACCTGAGCCAGGCCGACGTCATCGTTTCGCTCGACGCTGATTTTCTTTCCGGAGCAGCCTATCCCGGCTTCCACAAGCTGGTCGGCGATTACGCGGCGCGGCGCAAAGATCCGGCGAAGGGCATGAACCGGCTGTACTCCGTCGAGAGCTCGACGACCACGACGGGCATGAAGGCCGAGCATCGGTTGGGATTGCGCGCGAGCGAGATTCCGGCATTCGCGGCAGCCCTCGCAGTCGCCGTGGGCGCAACGGGCGTCTCCGCTCCTTCGTATGCGTGGACCCCGGAGCAAACCAAGTTTCTGAATACGGTGGCGAAGGACCTGAAAGCGAGTGCGGGCAAGAGTGCAGTCCTTCCCGGCCTCTATCAGGATGAATCGGTCGCCGCCCTCGCCCTTGCCATCAATACGGCCCTGGGCAACGTCGGCAAAACGGTTCTGGCCTCAAGCGAGCCGGCTGTCCCGCTCCCGAGCGATCAGCTTGCCGATTTTAAGGCGCTGGTTGCCGATCTCAACGCCGGCAAAGTGGATTGGCTGGTCATTCTCAACAGCAATCCCATCTACAACGCGCCTGCCGATCTCAACTTCCTCGACGCCTTCAACAAGGCCAAGGTTGTCGCACATCTCGGTGCCAACGTCGACGAGACCGGCCAGATTGCGCACTGGCAGATTCCCTCGGCGCACTATCTCGAGTCGTGGTCCGATGCGCGCTCCTACGACGGCACGGTATCGATCGTGCAACCTCTGATCGATCCGCTGTATGGCGGCCACACGGCGCACGATGTGTTTCAGACGCTGCTCGATGAGCCGCTGCTCAGCGCGTATGAGGCGGTCCGCGCAACGCAGAAGGCCAACATCAAGGGGGACTTTGAAACCGGCTGGCGCAAGGCCCTTCACGATGGCTGGATCGCGGACACTGCTTACGCAACATCAGGGGCAGCGAAACCGCTCCCGGTGGCTAAGATCCCTGTGCCCCAATCAAAGGACGCCGTCGAAATCATCTTCCGGCCCGATCCCAACATCTACGACGGCCGCTGGTCGAACGTCGGCTGGCTGCAGGAGCTGCCCAAGCCGGTAACCAATCTGAGCTGGGACAACGCCGCCATCCTCTCCGGCGCAACGCTCACCAAGCTCGGCCTTGAAGAAGATGACATCGTCGAGATCTCCGTCGGTAACGGCAAAGTGAAGGCCCCGGTCATCGTTGCTCCGGGTCACCCCGACAATTCCGTGACCGTCTACCTCGGCTACGGACGCGAGTTTGCGGGCCGCGTCGGTTCGGGCGCCGGCTTCAATGCCTACCTGGTTCGCCCTTCCTACGCGCCGTTCTATGCGACCGGCTCGTTGAAGAAGATTGACGGCAAGTGGGGCGTGGCCATCACCAAGAGCCACTACCAGGATCATCGCGGCACGACTTTCGGCCAGCCCGAGGGCCACACGAACAACTCACTCGAAGCCGATGAGGCGCTCGGTCCGCGCGGCATCATCCGCTACGCGACGTCTCGAGGAGTTCAAGGCAAACCCCCGCTTTGCGCAGGAAGGTGAAGGCCGCGACACGCCGACCATGGACACCTCGCTCTTCCCCAACTGGACCTACACCGAAAACAAGTGGGGCATGTCCATCGACATGAACAGCTGCACGGGCTGCAACGCCTGCATCGTCAGCTGCTATGCCGAGAACAATATCGCGGTGGTGGGCAAGCAGCAGGTGCGCATCGGCCGCAACATGCAGTGGCTGCGCATCGACACGTACTTCGAAGGCGATCTCGCCGCGCCCCGCGCCCACTTCCAGCCCATGACCTGCCAGCATTGCGAGAATGCGCCCTGCGAGCAGGTTTGCCCGGTCGGCGCCACGGTGCACACGCCCGAAGGCCTCAACACCATGGTCTACAACCGCTGCGTGGGCACGCGCTACTGCTCCAACAACTGCCCCTACAAGGTGCGTCGCTTCAACTTCCTGCTCTACTCCGACTACGAGACTGAGAGCCTGAAGCTGATGCGCAACCCTGATGTCTCGGTTCGCTCGCGCGGCGTGATGGAGAAGTGCAGCTACTGCGTGCAGCGCATCACGGCGGCCAAGATCGAAGCCGACAAGGAAAACCGTCCGATTCGCGACGGCGAAATGGTGACCGCCTGCCAGCAGGCCTGCCCGGCATCGGCCATCATTTTCGGCAACCTGAACGACAAGAACAGCAAGGTTGCGCAAGCTGCAGGCGCAGGAGCGCAGCTACCAGGTCTTGCCGACCAGAACACGCGTCCTCGCACCACGTACGTCGCGGAAGTTTTGAATCTGAACTCCGAACTCGAAACAGCGCCGGTGGAACACGCACCGGCAAAGGGTTGAAGTCACGATGGCAACCAGAGAAGTGAAAACCAACGACCCTGGCATCGATCCGGCAACCGGAGAATTCCGGGTCGTTGCGCTCGGTGAGACCTTCAAGTCGGTCACCGAGAAGATCTCGCGCATCGTGCTCACCCCGCACACGCCGCTCGGCTGGCTCGCGCTCTTCGGCATCGCCGGCGGCGGCGCAACCATGCTGCTGGTTGCGGTCACCTGGCTGTTCCTCAAGGGCGTCGGCATCTGGGCCATCACCCAGCCGGTGGCCTGGGGCTTCGCGATCATCAACTTCGTCTGGTGGATCGGTATCGGCCACGCCGGCACCTGATCTCCGCCATTCTTCTGCTCTTCAAGCAAAGCTGGCGCAACTCCATCAGCCGCTTCGCCGAGGCCATGACCATCTTCGCCGTGGTCTGCGCCGGCATGTTCCCGCTGATTCACGTGGGCCGTCCGTGGCTCGGATACTGGCTCTTCCCCTATCCCAACTCGATGAACGTGTGGCCGCAGTTCCGCTCGCCGCTGCTGTGGGACGTCTTCGCGGTTTCGACCTACGCCACCATCTCCGTGGTCTTCTGGTACATCGGCATGATTCCCGACTTCGGCACCATGCGCGATCGCTCGCAGATCCAAGATCGCCCAATACTTCTACGGCATGCTCTCGCTGGGCTGGCGCGGTTCGATCCGCCACTGGATGCGCTATGAGACGGCCTCGCTGCTGCTGGCCGGCCTGGCAACGCCGCTGGTGCTCTCGGTGCACACGGTCATCAGCTTCGACTTCGCCGTGGCCGTCCTGCCGGGCTGGCACACCACGATCTTCCCGCCCTACTTCGTCGCCGGCGCCATCTACTCCGGATTCGCCATGGTGCTCACGCTGGCTATTCCGCTGCGCAAGTTCTATCACCTTGAAGCGCTGGTCACCGAGCGCCACATCGACAACATGGGCAAGGTCATGCTCGCCACCGGCTTCATCGTCGCCTACGGCTACGGCATGGAAGCCTTCATGGCCTGGTACTCGGCATCGCACTGGGAAGCCTTCATGTTCTGGAACCGCATGTTCGGTCCCATGGGCTGGTCTTACTGGGTGCTGATCACCTGCAACCTTGCCATTCCGCTCACCACGCTCTGGTCGCGCAAGCTGCGCACCAGCATCTCGTTCATGTTCTTCATCTCCATCGTGGTCAACACCGGCATGTGGTTTGAGCGCTTCGTCATCGTCGTCACGAGCCTCTATCGCGACTTCCTCCCGTCCTCGTGGGGAACCTATCGCGCCACCAAGTGGGACTACATGACCTTCGTCGGAACGCTGGGACTGTTCACCACGCTGTTCCTCCTGTTTGTGCGCTTCCTGCCCATGATTCCGATGAATGAAATTCGTATGATGCTGCCGCAGGCCAAGATCAAGCCCAAGGCGACTGCGGAGGCAGGTGACTAAGATGCCCGCCACGCGAAGGAACCTACGGCCTGCTGGCCGAATTCGATACTCCGAGCGACCTGGTGCGCGCCGCGCAGAAGGCGCACCACGACGGATGGCGGCGCATGGACTGCTACACGCCCTATCCGGTGGAAGAAGCGGCGGAGGCCATCGGCTTCCATCGCAACAAGGTCCCTCTTCTCACGCTGATTGGCGGACTGATGGGCCTGGCCGCGATGTTCTCGCTGGAGACCTGGATCTCGGCGCTGGCCTATCCGCTGAACATCGCTGGTCGCCCTACGTATTCGTGGCCGGCGTTCGTCGTGCCCGCCTACGAGTGGACGATTCTCTGGGCCGGTCTCTCGGCCGCCTTCGGCATGCTCGCGCTCAACGGACTGCCGTCGCTCTATCACCCGCTCTTCAACGCGCCCAACTTCCGCGACGGCGCAACGACCGACAAGTTCTTCCTGTGCCTCGAAGCACTCGATCCCAAGTTCGATCTGGTCGAGACGCGCGCCTATCTGGCAACTCTCCAGCCCGCCTCCGTCGTGGAGGTGGAGTACTAATGCAAGCCAACCTCCATCGCAGGGTTCAGGTTTCAGGAGTCAGGGTTCAGGAACGCAGCCCCATCCTTTCTGGGTGCCCCATCCTTGAGCGTCTTTTGCGCAAGAGTGGGAAAGCGCTGTCCATCGTATGCATCGGGTCTCCGCTGCTCCTCGCCGGTTGCCGCCAGGATATGCAGGACCAGCCCAAGCTGATTCCGCAGCGCGGGTCGGAGATGTTCGCCGATCATCGCGGCGCGCGACCGCAGGTGCTCAACACCGTCGCCCGCGGCCAACTGCACGAAGACAGCTACTTCTACACCGGCGTGATCCAGGGCGCGAATGGCTACCGCGAAGAGCAGAATCTGATGCCCTTTCCGGTGACGATGGATGTGCTCAAGCGCGGCCAGGAGCGGTTCAACGTCTACTGCACGCCCTGCCACTCGCGCGTGGGCAACGGCCTTGGCGAGATTGTGGAGCGCGGCTACAAGCCTGCCGCCAACTTCCACGACCAGGTGCGCCTCTCGCAGCCTCTTTCGCACTACTTCTACGTGATGACCCACGGCTACGGCGCCATGCCCGACTACTCGGCGCAGCTCACTCCGGAAGATCGCTGGGCCGTCGCAGCCTACATTCGCGCGCTGCAGTTGAGCCAGGCGGCGACGCCAGCCGATGTGCCCGCGGGCGTGCAGGTAAGAACCTGAAGGACATCGCCACCGAGCAGAACCTGCCTCCAGGTTATGCGCAGCCGTGGACACTGCCGTCGACCGCAGTTCAGGCCTATCCGCCCGTCACCAAAGAAGGCACGCCGGGAATGGCTCCGGCGAACCCCGCCGATCCGGCAATCAAGATTCCAGCAACCAAGACCGCCGCGCCCGCCGCGGCAGCGAAGTAAGGACTGAGGGAATGGCTCACGACTCACACACGGCAACACACGCGAAGGCGCTTCCCGCCGACCTCAGCGCGCCGGCCTTTGTCGACGGCTGGAGAAACGCGCGCTGTGATCGTCGGCGCGGTCTTCGCGGTCATCGCAGCCGGGCTTGCATTTGCCGATGGATCGATCGACCACGTGCTCCGCGCATGGGTTCTCGGCTTGCTGCTCACCTTCGGCTGGTCGGTCGGCGGCCTCGCGCTGCTCATGGTGCAGTACTGCTCCGGCGGCAAGTGGGGACTGCTGCTGCGCCGGCCGCTGGAAGCCATGAGCCGCACTCTGCCCCTGGTGTTCGTCTACTGGGTGGTCACCGTCTTCTTCATGAAGCGGCTCTACCTCTGGGCGCTCTACACCAATCCGACCGCGACTGCGGCGGCGCTGAAAGCCGGCCTGATCACCGAAATACAGGCGCACTGCCTCGACTTCAAGCGGCCCATGCTGAATCCGGCCACCTATATTGGTGTCCTGCTGCTCTGCTTTGCGATCTGGTTCTTCTACATGTGGCGGCTGCACGTCCCTTGGCAAGCTGCGCGATTCCGAATCGCCGGACACCACTCCCTACTGGATCAAGAAGTTCGAGAACATCAGCGGCCCCGGCATCGTGGTCTATTCGCTGACCATGACGGCGGCGTCATCTACTGGGTCATGTCGATGGACGTGACCTGGTTCTCGTCGGTCTACGGCCTGCTGTTCCTCGTCGGCCAGGGCTACTCGGTGCTTGCGCTCGGCATCATTGTCTCGATCGCACTCTCCAAGGCCGAGCCATTCAAGACCATCCTGCGCCAGACCGAGCAGCACGATCTGGGCAAGTTCACCTTCGCCTTCGTCATGCTGAATATCTACCTCGGGCTTCGCCCAGTTCCTCATCATCTGGTCGGGCAATCTGCCCGAAGAGATTCCCTGGTACCTCGATCGCATTCGCGGCCACTGGGGCATCATCATCACCCTCGACTTCATCTTCCACTGGCTGATTCCGTTCTCGCTGCTGCTCTCGCGCGACATCAAGCGCAACAAGAAGCGGCTGATCCGGGTGTGCCAGTGGATGATCTTCGCCAAGGCCTTCGATCTGTTCTGGCTGATTGAGCCGAACTTCAAGGACGCGGCCCGCAACCTGCACTTCAGCTGGGGCATCCTCGAGTACGTCGCCGTCCCGGTCGCTATGGTTTCCTTCTGGGTTGCCTTCTTCTGCACCCGGCTGAAGTCGCGGCCGCTGGTGCAGACCAACGATCCGCATGTGGCGGAGATTCTGGAGCCTGAACATGCCCACGCATGATGAAGAGCCTCTCGGGTCCCACGGCCCGAAGCCCGAAGAGATCGACGCATCTGCCGGCTACGAGCAGAGCGATGTCAGTGTCACCGGCATCGTCGTCTTCCTGGTCTCGTTGCTCATCTTTGTCGCGGTGTGCGGGCTTCTGACCTATGGCATGGGCAAGCTGATCAACGCCTGGATGAATAAGGAAGACGGGCCCAACACCAAGTGGACCAAGACCGTCGACATGCGCCAGCTCGGCAATCTTCCCAACAACCCGGAGATGCAGCACAAGGTGGCAGAGCTGACGCAGCAGTTCCCTACGCCGCGGTTGCAGACCGACGACGGCAATCAGGATGTGGCCGATCTGCATCAGCGCGAAGATCTGCTGCTCGACAACTACAGCTGGGTCGATCCATCGCAGCGCGGAGCACAGGGCAAAGTCCGCATTCCGATCGAGCGCGCGATGGAATTGATTGCTCAACGCGGCTTGCCCGTCGCAACGGCGCTCCCACAGCAAACATTGATGGCCGGCGACACGCGGCCCACAGTGGGGGTGCCGTTGACCAGCGGGTTTGCGCCCACCGGCTACGAACAGGATGCGGCCGAAGCACAGGCCGCCGAATTGAAGCAGAAGCAGCAGCAGTAGGGAGTGAGCAGGAAGCAGGGAATAGGGAGCAGGGAACAGGGAGCAGGGAATAGGAAGTAGGGAACAGGGAGTAAAAAGTACGAAATCACGCCGACGGGGTTAGAAGTTCGAGATAACACGACGGGGTTCTGTAACAGGCACGGCTTCAGCCGTGCCGAAAGAGCAGTAAAAGAATAGGGGCTTTAGCCCCTGAGGGGGCAATCATGCAGTGCGCATCGACAATCCGGAGAATGGGCCACGTTGCTGTCAAAGCCGCAGCGACCGCGATTGTCTGTGCGATTGTGGGATTCGCGCCCTCGCTCGCGGCCCAGGTCTCAAGTTATGGCGACAAGCAAGTAGGCCAGACCAATGAGCAGCCCTCTATCCTCAAAAGCATCGGTATCGCACAGCACTTGAACCAGCAGCTGCCGTTGAATCTGGCATTCGTTGACGACGCGGGCCAGCCCGTGCATCTCGCCGACTACTTCGGCAAGAAACCGGCGATCCTCGCGTTGGTTTATTTCACTTGCCCCATGCTGTGCTCTGAAGAGCTCAACGGCCTCACGGGCGCGTTGCAAATGGTGCGCTATGTTCCGGGCAAGGATTTCAATATCGTCGTAGTGAGCATCGATCCTGAAGAAGGCCCCGAACTGGCTGCCGCCAAGAAGCGCAGCTACCTCAAGCGCTACGGACATCCTGAGACCGCCAACGGCTGGCATTTCCTCACCGGTACACAGCCAAATATCGATGCTCTGACCCGCGCCGTCGGCTTCGGCTACGTCAAGATTGCGGGCCCTGACGGAAAGCTCAACCAGTTCGCGCATGCCAGCGCGATTCAGATCGTCACGCCGCAAGGCAAACTGGCCCAGTACTACATGGGCGTCGAGTACTCGCCGAAGGATATGCTGCTGGGTCTGAATGAAGCATCGTCGAATCGCATCGGTTCGCCGGTCGACAACATTCTGACCTACTGCTACCACTACGATCCGCAGACCAACACGCACTCGCTCATCGTCGCTCGCGTCGTGCAACTCGGCGGGTTTTTAACCCTCGTGTTGCTGGGTGGATTCATGGTGATTATGTTCCGCCGGGATTACCGGCAGGCCCACCAGCCTGTGAAAGAAGCAAAGGTGAACGGATAAAGGAATGTCCCACATCAGTCCAGTAATCTGGCAGTTTCTCGTCAAGTGGATGACGAACTTCGCGCTCTTTCCGCCGGAGGCGTCGAAGATTGCGCCTCAGATGGATGCGCTCTACTTCTTCATGGCGCTCGTCAGCCTCGTCGGGTTGACCATCGTCATCCTGCTGTTGACGAGCTTCTCGATTCTGTACAGCAAGAAGCGCCACCCCGTCGCCGTGCAGATCGAGGGATCCACGCTGCTCGAAGCTACGTGGACGATCATTCCTCTCGGCTTGTTCCTCATCATGTTCGTCTGGGGCGCGCTCCTCTATTTCCGCATTTACACGCCTCCGGCCAACGCCATGAATATCTACGTTGTCGGCAAGCAGTGGATGTGGAAGGCCGAGCATCCGGGCGGTCAGCACGAGATCAATTCACTCCACGTTCCCACGGGCCGCGCCGTACAGCTCACCATCATTTCGCAGGATGTGTTTCATAGCTTTTCCATCCCTGCGTTCCGCGTAAAACGCGAAGCAATTCCAGGCCGCTACACATCCGTCTGGTTCGAAGCCACCACGCCCGGTACCTACCACCTTTTCTGCACCCAGTACTGCGGCACCGAGCACTCGCACATGATCGGCGAGGTGGTCGTGCTCACGCCCGAGGATTACAAGAAGTGGCTTGAGGGTTCCACCAGCGGCGCCTCGCTTGCGCAGAATGGCGAGCGACTCTTCGCAAGCCTCAGCTGCACCGCATGCCATAACACCCGGCCCGATGCGCGCGGCCCGAGCCTGGCCAATGTCTACGGCTCCACGCTCACTCTCGCCAACGGCCAGCAGATTACCGCCGACGATGCCTACCTGCGCGAAGCGATTCTCAATCCCTCGCAGCATATTACCCAGGGATTCGCGCCGATCATGCCCACCTACCAGGGACAGATCAGCGAAGAGGGCGTAATCGATCTCGTCGAATACATCAAGAATCTCGATTCCGATTACCGCGTGCAGCAGACCACCGCAACAACGACGTTCCTGCCTCCGGGAGATGGCAAAGATGGCAAAGCCCCGGCAGGCCAGGCGTCCCAAGGGATGGTGAAGCAATGAGCGACACAATCGTCAGTCTTCCCGACCAGGCCACCGCCCGGATTCCGAAGATGAATTATTTGAGCAAGGAGAACGGCCTGCTCAGCTGGTTGCTCACCGGCGACCACAAGCGGATCGCGATTCTCTATCTCATCTCGATCACGCTTCTTCTTCTTCATCGGCGGTTCGCTCGCCGGCCTTATCCGTCTCGAATTGCTGACCCCGCAGAGCGACCTGATGGCCACCGACACCTATAACAAGGTGTTCACCATGCACGGCATCATCATGATCTTCTTCTTCCTGGTGCCCTCGGTCCCGGCCACCATCGGCAACTTCTTTATCCCGATGATGATCGGCGCCAAAGATCTGGCCCTGCCCAAGATCAACCTGCTGAGCTGGTACCTCTACATGGCCGCCGGCATTCTGGCCTTGTACACCATGGCTTCGGGCGGCGTCGACACCGGCTGGACCTTCACCACGCCCCTCTCCACGCACTACGTCAATACCCACGTCATCACGACCGGCCTGGCGGTCTTCATCGCTGGATTCAGTTCCATCTTTACCGGCCTCAACTTCATCGTCACCATCCACAAAATGCGCGCACCGGGCATGACCTGGTTCCGGCTGCCCTTGTTCGTCTGGGCAAACTATGCCGCCAGCATTCTCATGGTGCTGGGCACGCCGGTGCTGGCCATTGCCATCGTACTTGCTCGCCCTCGAGCGCACCATCGGCATCGGCGTCTTCGATCCCACCAAGGGCGGCGATCCGCTCCTCTTCCAGCATCTGTTCTGGTTCTACTCGCACCCCGCCGTCTACATCATGATTCTGCCCGGCATGGGCGTGATCTCTGAAGTCATCTCGACCTTCAGCCGCAAGCGCGTCTTCGGCTACACTGCCGTTGCTTTCTCATCGGTGGCCATTGCGGTCTTCGGCTTCTTTGTCTGGGCTCACCACATGTTCATCATGGGCATCTCCAATTACGCGGTGCTCGTCTTCTCGCTGCTCACCATGCTGGTTGCCGTGCCCTCCGCCATCAAGATCTTCAACTGGGCCTTCACCCTCTATAAGGGTTCCATCACGTTTGAAACCCCGATGCTCTACGCCTTCGGCTTCATGGGCCTGTTCACCATCGGCGGCATGACCGGCGTCTTTCTGGGAGCATCGGGAACAGACATCCATCTCACCGAAACCTACTTCATCGTTGCCCACTTCCACTTCGTCATGGTCGGCGGCATGTTGATGGCGTTTCTTGCCGGCCTCCATTTCTGGTGGCCCAAGATGACCGGCCGCATGTATCCCGAAAAAATCTCGCAGCTTGCCGCGGTCGTTACCTTCATCGGATTCAACCTGACCTTTTTTCCGCAATTCATCCTGGGCACTCTGGGGATGCCACGGCGCTATGCCTCGTACCCGCCCGAGTTTCAGATCCTGAATGTCTTCTCCACGGCCGGCGCTACGGTGCTTGGAGTCGGTTATCTTCTCCCTGTCCTCTATCTGGTCTGGTCGCTCAAGTACGGTGAAATCGCCGGCAGCAATCCCTGGCAGGCCACCGGCCTCGAGTGGCAGGTGCAGTCGCCCCCCTTGACCGAGAACTTCTCCGAGATTCCCATCGTCGATCACGAGGCCTACGACTACGAGTGGCTCGAGAGGCAGAAAGAAAAAGAGGTAACCAGTGTCGGATAGCACAGCGACGGCCCACGGCGCCGCAGGCACTGCTCACCACGAGCACCCGCCCTATCAGCGCCACCATTTCGAAACCATCGCGCAGCAGAACGATGCCACCAACTTCGCGATGTGGCTCTTCCTGCTGACCGAAATCATGTTCTTCGGCGGCCTCTTTACCGCCTATCTGATTTACCGCAACTGGTACTACCCCGCATTCGTCGAAGCGTCCCACCAGCTGCAAATCGGCTGGGGCACAGCCAATACCGCCGTCCTCATTACTTCCAGCTTCACTATGGCCATGGGCGTGTGGTCGGCAGAGATGCGCAAAAAAGGCGCGCTCGTGTTCTTCCTCCTGCTCACCTTCATCCTCGGACTCGTCTTCCTCGGCATCAAGACCATCGAGTACTCCGAAAAGTGGGAGAAGCACCACATCCCCGGCATTCGCTACAGCATGAATACGTTTCTCAATCCTGCTTCCGATCCCGAGGTCTTCAAGGAATACCACGACAAGCCCCTGGCCCTCGACATGGCGCGCCACACCGAGATTTATTTCTTTCTCTACTTCGCCATGACCGGCATGCACGCCGTACACATGATCATCGGCATTGCGATTTTGGGATTCATGATCTTCAAGGCCCAGGCCGGCGGCTACACCACCGGGCACGTCACATTTGTCGAGAACTTCGGACTGTATTGGCACTTCGTCGATATTGTCTGGATCTTCCTGTTCCCCTTGCTCTACCTGATCAGCCGCCATCAATAGAGGAGACACGCATGAGCCAACACCAGGAAACTCCGGAAGAACACGAGCAGCATCACCACATCGTCAGCCCCGTGGTCTACATCGTCATCGGATCGGCGCTGCTGGTGTTGACTGCCACCACCGTCGGCGTGTCCTACATCGATCTGGGACCATTGAATCCAGTCATTGCCCTGGCCATTGCCGTTCTCAAAATGACGCTCGTCATCCTGTTCTTTATGCACGTCAAGTACTCGAGCAAGCTCACCAAGCTTACCGTCGGCGCAGGCTTCTTCACCTTCCTGGTGCTCGTCGGTATGACCCTCGCCGACTACTTCACCCGCGCCTGGGGCCGCTGGTAAACCAGGGCTTCTAGCAACTACCTTCGAGGCCGCCTTCGGGCGGCCTTTGCAATTTCGCCCGATGCGGCACGTCGCGATCGGAACACGGGCCCACGCCACAGAATCGATCCGGCACAACCGTTCCGACTTGGAATGACGAAGTATCCTATTGCCCTGAGGCCCGAGGGAATGTCATGAAGATTGTTCCAGTGATCAAGTCCGGTGATTTGCAAAGATCGCTGCATTTCTACATCCACATTGAACTTGCAGAGTATTTCGTTGCTCTGTGATCGAAGCCGCCAGGTGGCCCAGCCTCCCCCCTCCCCAGGCTTTGGGTGCCCCATCCTTCGCGTACTTTGCGAAGGGTGGGAGACCGCAAACCTCAACCAGCCGCAGCGAAAACTCCGCACGCCTTGCGTAGAATTCCCCGCCTCCTTCGGGCCGGAACGACAATGGCTTTGATCGAATCAAAGCGCGCATCCAGGCTGTTGAGCGAGCTTCAGCGATTTGCCGCCGACTCCCAAAGCAGTTCCGCAAACAGGCACAATCGAAGAGACAGCGTCATGCCCATCGACCCCGCCCTTCCCGCCGAGCTCGTCTCGCTCGCCAACCAGCCGCGTGTGCTCGTGCGCCGCGGCGGCGCGCCTCGTCCCCAGGGGAAGTGCGTCGTCTACTGGATGCAGCGCGCTCAACGCATCCTCGACAATCCCGCGCTCGACGTGGCCATCGAAGCCGGCAACGTGCTCGGACTACCCGTTGTCGTCTACTTCTCCGTCATTTCCAACTACCCCAACGCGAATCTGCGACACTACCACTTTCTTGCGCAAGGTCTCCGCGATGTGGCTGAAGATGCCGCGGAGCGCTGCGTCGGCTTCATCGTGCGCCGTCCTCCTGAAAACTCGCTCGAAGCCTTTCTTGAAGAGGTTCAGGCCGCGCTCCTCATCGGCGACGAGAACCCCCTGCGTGAGCCCGAGCGTTGGCGCAGTGTGCTGGCCAAGCGCCTCAGGCTGCCCTTCTTTACCGTCGACGCAGACGTCATCGTGCCCTCGCGCATCTTCGGGCGCAGCTATTTTCTGCTCCACCACTTTCGCCCACACCTCAAGGCCGAGTTGCCGAAATATTTGGTCGCAACGCCAAAGACCAATCCACTGCATCCCTGGCGGCCACGCAAGCCGATCCCAAGCTTCTCCCTGGGTCGCGACATCACCGAAGGTTTCGCCAAGCTCGATCGCAGCGTGAAGCCGGTGGATGCATTCGCCGGCGGCACCCGCTCGGCTCTGCAGCGGCTCAAACACTTTGTCCAACACGAGCTCGGTGCCTACGAGACCACGCGCAATCATCCTGAATCCCAAGGCACGAGCCGCCTGTCGCCCTATCTCCACTTCGGCAACATCGGTCCGCTGACGATTGCGCTGGCGGTCGAGCATGCGGCACAACAAGGCAAAGTGTCCTCTACAACCCGCGACCGCTTCCTCGAGCAACTCATTGGCTGGCGGGAGTTATCCGTCCTCTTTGTCCGCCACAACCCCGATTACGATAGCTGGCGATGCGCCGAGCCCTGGGCGCAGAAGTCGCTGCTGGAGCATGTCGGCGACGCGCGCCCGCATCGCTACACCTTCGAGCAGCTGGAACGCGGCGAATCCGCCGACGACCTGTGGAACGCCGCACAGCGCGAGATGCTCCAAACCGGATGGATGCACAACATGATGCGCATGTACTGGGCCAAAAAAATTCTTGAATGGGCTCCCGATCCAGCGCGTGCCTTCGAGTGGGCTGTCACCCTCAACGACAAATACGAGCTCGACGGCCGCGATGCGAACGGATATGCCGGCATCGCCTGGGCCATCGTCGGCAAACACGATCGCCCCTGGTTTAACCGGCCCGTCTTCGGACTGGTGCGGTCGATGACCGCCAACTCCTTCGCAAAAAAGTTCGATGCCCGTTCCTATATCCGTCAGCAGGCCGACGAAACGGAGCAATCGAGTTTCTGATCGAGCGTCAGGAACGCACGTGTGTACCCGCGGTCACATCGCACGGCCCTACACACCGTCCTAGAATGAAACACAATTCATTCCCGTCATTCGCATTGTTTCGCGCTACGTAATCCCGTGGCTTTCGCTTTATTCCTCCTCGGATCTGTGGAGAGAGGAGAGTGGAAACCGGATCTCGGACGCGTGTGACTACCAACAGGTTTGAACATTTTCAGCGAAGGATCGCCGCCGTGCTCCGGTACCGGAACCGGTGTTCCCTTCGATTTCGCCTTGGTTCTTTCGTGGCCCTCACGGCTTTCCTCGTGTGGGCAGCCACCCAGCCCGCACGCGCACAGAACCCCCTTCTCGTGAGCCCATTCGCGAACCCTCCTCCGCGCGTCGAAGCTGCCCGGCGCTTTCTCTCGCAGCGTGGCTGGCCGGCGCACCGCACCCCTGCAATGCGAACAGGCGCGCGTGCACAGAGCCTTCTATCAGGGAGCGTGCAATCTGCTGGATCGATTGCGTCGTGGCAGCCGCTGGGGCCTGGGGCGGTGAGCACCGCGGCCTACGGGCTGGTCACTGGACGGATCTCGGCAATTGCCCTCGACCCTGCCGACCCAACCGGCAACCGCGTCTACATCGGAACCACCGGCGGCGGTGTCTGGCTCTCACAAAACGCGGGCACATCGAATTCCACTGACGTCAGGTTTGTGCCCCTCACGGATTATGTGGGTGCACTGAATGCCGTGCTCGAGGCTTCAATCAGCATTGGCGCGCTTTCTGTGCAGCCCGGCGGCACAGGCGTGGTGCTGGCAGGTACCGGCGACACCAATGACGCGCTCGATTCCTACTACGGATCCGGTCTTCTGCGCTCTACCGACGGCGGCAATTCCTGGAGCCTGATCCCGACCACGGCGGATCATCGATTGACATTTCTCGGGGAAGGCTTTGCCGGTTTTGCATGGAGCACGGCGAATCAGCAGGTGGTCGTGGCCGCTGTTTCCCGAGCCTATGAAGGCACGCTCAACGGTGCGTTACGGCCGAATGCCAGTTATCAGGGCCTCTATTACTCCACTGACAGCGGGGCAACCTGGTTCCTTGCGCATGTCACCGATCCAAACGGGCGCGACGTGCAGGGGCCCAACGATGTTCCGTCGCAGCCGGACGGCAATGCAGTCACCTCGGTCGAGTGGAACCCGGTGCGCCAACTCTTTCTTGCTGCGGTGCGGTATCACGGCTACTACCAGTCCGCAGACGGGACGACCTGGACTCGATTGACTGTGCAGCCCGCCAACGGCCTCACGATGGCCGCCTGTCCGACCAACACCGGCGAAGCAGGCTCGCCCACCTGCCCAATCGATCGCGGGACGATCGCGGTCAATCCACTCAATGGCGACACCTTTGCCTGGACCGTGAACACCCGCGATCAAGACCAGGGCATATGGCACGACTCATGTGCTATCGGCGCGGGCGTCTGTAGCAGTCCGAACATTACGTTTACCAAACAATGGAGTACCGCGGCGCTCGAGACCAACGATCCTCTGCTGGGCCCGGCCACCATCGAGAATGGCGGCTACACCCTGGCGCTGGCCGCAATTCCCTCGGGACAGGACACAGTGCTTCTCGCCGGCACAGACGATCTGTGGCAGTGCGCACTGGCCGGCGGCTGCACGTGGAGCAACACGACGAACGCGTTTACCTGCAAGAGCGCACAGGTCGCCGGCTATCAACACGCGCTCGCATGGAGCCTGTCGAATCCTTCCGAAATCTTCATCGGCAACGACAGCGGGCTCTGGCGCTCGATCGATGGCATCGCCGAATCCGGCCCCATCTGCAACGCAAGCGACGCGACGCACTTTCAAAACCTGAATGCCGCGCTCGGTTCTCTCGCGGAAGTGGAGAGCTTGTCGCCGGTGGGCGACTCGCCCTACACCTTGATGGCAGGCCTCGGCGCAAACGGCACTGCAGGTGTGAAGAGCATGAGCGGCCCAACATCTGTGTGGCCGCAGATTTTGGACGGCGAAGGCGGCCCGGTAGCAATCGATCCTGCCAACGATTCGAATTGGTATGTGAACAATCAAGCTGGCGTCTCCATCCATCGGTGTTCAGAGACCGGCGATTGCACCCCTGCCGCGTTCGGCGCCTCGCCGGCCGTCACCAATGCCGATGTCAGCGGTGACGGCAACGCGATGAGCGCCCCGGCGCCTTTCCTCGTCGATCCGCTCGATTCGTCGCAGCTGCTCATTGGTACCTGCCGCGTATGGCGCGGGTCCGGCAACGGCGGTTGGAGCGGCGCCAACGCCATTAGCCCATTTCTTGACGGGGCCCGCGGCAAGAACGCTTGCAACGGCGACGGGCTGATTCGATCGATGGCCGCGATCGCCCTTCCCGGCGGCCGCGAGGCGATCTACGCCGGCATGTACGGCGCTGGAGATGGAGGGGCAACCGTCGCCGGCCACGTGTTCGGCGCCATCTTCGACACTACCGCACAGGCCAGCCCTGTCTGGCAGGATTTGACGCTGAGCCCGGTCACCAACGACACCGATCGATTGAACGCGTTTGGAAAAGACATATCGAGCATCTTCATCGATCCGCACGACACAACCGGTAAAACCGTCTATGTCACGGTCGAAGGAATTCCCGAGATCACCGCGAATGTGCGTATGGTCTACCGTTCGACCGACGGCGGCGCACACTGGCAGACGGTGATCTCCAACTTGCCGCCAGCGCCGGCCAACAGCCTTGTCGTCGACCCAGCGGACGCGAATACCGTCTATGTTGCTACCGACATGGGCGTCTTCTCCACGCGCCAGATTGGGAGCTGTCTCAGCGGCCCGGACAATTGCTGGTCCGCTTACGGAACGGGGTTGCCCGGTGCGCCCGTGACGCAATTAAGTGCTGCGCCGACGTCGCCTTCTTCGGGTGTGCTGGTGGCAGGAACGTATGGGCGCGGTATCTGGCAGATTCCCTTATGGACAAGCGGAATGCAGTTGACCTCGGCCTCCCTTAATCCCACTTCGCTGACCTTCTCAACGCAGTCCTACGGTTCTGCCGGCGCGCCGCAGGCCATTACTGTGACCAACACCGGGGCAAGTGCCCTCGCGGTTTCATCGGTTGCTGTGAACGGCGATTTTAGTGGAACGGATAATTGCCAGAATGCTTCCATCGGCGCGGGCGGCAGTTGCACAGTCCAGGTTACGTTCACGCCCACCCAGGCAGGTCAAAGAACCGGGCTGCTGACGATTACCGCCAACCTGGGCGGGGGCCAGTTGTCCGCGTCCCTCACGGGTACAGGAACGAATCCAACCGGCGTGTCGCTGTCTCCAACCGCGCTGAGTTTCGGCCGGGTTCCCGTTGGAGCAAGCTCAGACCCGCTCCAGGTCACCGTGGAGAATCCGGGCGCGGTCGCCGTTTCTGTCGCAAATCTCACCGTCCCCACCCCATTTGCGCTCCTGGCCAATGCCTGCGGATCTTCGCTCGCGGCCAACAGCGATTGCCAGCTGCTCATCAAATTCTCCCCGACCCAGGCCGGACCAGCGAGCGGGACTCTCCAGCTTGCCGACAGCGCAGGAACGCAAACTGCGGCGCTCACGGGAACCGGTGCGGCCTCTCCAACCGACGCGCTTTCGACAGCATCCCTCTCGTTTCCAGCAACCATCGCCGGGCAGAACTCCGCGGCACAGGCGGTCTCCCTCACCAATAGTGGCGGTATGCCGTTGACGGGGATTGCGGCCACGACCTCAGGACCCTTCCAGGTATCAAGCAATTGCACAGCGCAACTCGCCGCAAATTCGAGTTGTGCGCTCAGTGTTGTGTTTAGTCCCACGGCCTCCGGCGCACAGACCGGAACCTTGACCGTCTCGGACGCGCTGCGCACCCAGCAGGTTGCCCTCGCGGGAACGGGTCTGCAGCCCCCGTCGATCAGCGTGAATCCGGCTGCGCTTATCTTTCCAACGCAGGCTGTCGGCGTGGCCTCGGCCCCCGGCATTCTCTCCGTCACCAACGGCGGTGGCACGCTCATGGCCAATGTGGGCTTCCAGATCGCAGGCCCGTCGGCTGCGAGTTTCAGCATCGGTGCAACCTCGTGCGGGGCAACCCTGGCCAACGGAAGCAGCTGCTCCGCCCAAATCCTCTTCACCCCGATTGCCGCCGGCGGCGCAGCAGCTACGCTTACAGTTTCATCGTCTACTTTGGGAGTGAGGGCCGTGCCGGTCGCCCTCACGGGCACCAGCCAGGCATCCGCCGGAATCAATGTCACGCCCGGACAGATGACCTTCGCGGTCGCAACACTCGGGCAATCGAGTGCCCCACAGATCGCGACGGTCGCAAACACCAGCATGGTCGTCGCGCAGGGGCTCGCGCTGTCTGTCGCCGCTCCCTACGCTTTGGTCCAGAACACATGCGGAGCGACTCTCGGCCCTGGCGCAAACTGCTCTGCCGCCGTGATCTTTACCCCCTCCAGAAGCGGAAACTTCCCTGGGATGCTGACCGCTGTCTCCAACCTGAATGCCGCTGCTCTCATCCTGAGCGGCTCCGCGGGCGCGCCATCGGTTGGTTTCCAGCCATCGCTGCTTAATTTCCCCACCACCGGCGTGGGCGCCACCAGCGTGACTCAATCCATCACTGTGACCAATACAGGCGCGGCCCCGCTGGATGCTCTCTCTCTGGCCGTCTCGAATGGGTTTCAATTGGCAAGCACCACTTGCACCGCCTCGCTTTCGCCGGCTGCAAGCTGCGTCGCAGCGATCTCCTTCTCTCCCGCAGCAGCCGGACCGCAGAGCGGAAACTTTGCCGTGGCCAGCGGCGCGCTCGCTGCTCCCACACTCGCACCGCTCTCAGGAATTGGATTCGATTTTGCCGCGACCCCTTCGGGCAATTCCACCATGACCGTTTCGAGCGGGCAAAATGCGCGGTTCACGCTTGCCCTGAGCCCTTCGAGCGGCTCTTCAGGAACCTTCACTTTCAGTTGTGGCTCGCTCCCCAGCAACGCGGCCTGTAGCTTCAACCCTGCGAGCGAGACGATTGCCGCAAACAATACCGGCAGCGTCACCGTCCTGGTGGCCACAGGCGTCGCGTCGAATTCATCCCGCCTCATTCACCCTCCCGGTTGGGCCCCGGTTGCAACCCTGTGGGGCCTCTGCCTCTTGCCTCTGGCATGCTGGCGTAAACGAAAACCGATCACCCTGGCAATTCTTCTTGTGATTCTTGCGGGCGCGGTTTCTAGCTGTTCAGGCTCCGGGGGCGGCACCGGCGGAACACCGACTGCAGGTAGCTCAGGGAACTCCAACACGCCGCCCGGCACCTATACGATTTTGGTGAATGTCACGTCCAACGGTGTCGTCCATCAGGTCGCGTTTTCCTTGACGGTGGACTGAGCGGAGGGAAGGGAATGAGCGTGCGCCAGTCTATACTTGAGGGGTTCGCATGTTGTGATTTTTTGTCCCGAATGCATAGGCTGCACCGTCGCTCGCGTCGGATTGGGTGCAGTGTAGGAACGAGCAGAAGATGACTGCCAAGGTTACAGTTGCCGATGTGGAGCGGGTCGCCGAGCTAGCCAACCTTGAGTTGGAACCGGAAGAGTCGCGGAGCTTGCTTCACGACCTGAATGCGATTCTGGATTACGTCGCCCAGCTCAATGAACTCGATACCACCGGCGTGGTCCCATTGGCGCAGGTCAGCGACCTTGACGGCTCAACGGACGCGGTTCCGCTGCGGCTCGATGTCACAGTGCCCTCGCTCGATCGAGCCGTGGTCATGGCGCAGGCGCCCGAAACCGACGGGGCCTTCTTCAAAGTACCCAAGGTGATCGAGCGCTGAGGGGCTGCCACCCACTGTGAGTTGTGCCTACGAGGCAGTGAAAAAAAGACGAGAGGATCGCGGGATTGCCGAGTGAATTGAAATCCTATGTGGGTAAGCCGAAGACGCTCGCCGCGCTGCGCGAAGACCTTTCCGCCGGCAGAGTGAAGGCCGCGGATCTGGCTGCGGGATACTACGACCGCATCGCGGAGATCAATCCTGCCCTCAACATCTACCTCAGTTTCACCAAAGAGCGCGCTCTCGAGCAGGCTGCGCGCATCGATGCCGTCGCCGCCAAAGGTGATCCCCTCGGCCCGCTTGCCGGCATCCCAGTCGGCATCAAGGACGTGTTGGTGATGCGTGGCGCTCCCGCCACTGCGGGCTCAAAGATTCTCAAGGGTTACCAGCCACCCTACGATGCAACCGCCGTCACCCGGCTTGAGGCCGCGGGCGCCGTACTGCTCGGCAAACTCAACTGCGACGAGTTCGCCATGGGCTCTTCGAACGAGAATTCCGCCTACGGTCCGGTGCGCAACCCCGTCGATCCGGAGCGCGTGCCCGGCGGTTCGAGCGGCGGCTCAGCAGCAGCAGTTGCGGCCAACCTCGCGGTCGCGACGCTTGGATCAGATACCGGTGGCTCCATTCGCCAGCCTGCAAGCTTCTGCGGCGTAGTCGGCGTGCTGCCCACCTATGGACGCGTCTCGCGCTACGGTCTCATCGCCTTTGCCTCGTCGCTGGACCGCGTCGGTCCCTTCGCCGCCAACGTACGCGACGCGGCAACTATCCTCGGCGTCATCGCCGGGCACGATCCCAAGGACGCCACCAGCTCCCTGGCTCCTGTCCCCGATTACGCCGCCCAAAGCGATAAGCCTGTCGAGGGTCTCCGCATCGGCATCCCCTCTGAGTACTTCGGCGAGGGTCTGGACCCCGAAGTGCGCGCAGCAATCGAGAAGGGCATTGAAGAACTGAAGGCTGCCGGATGCACGGTCAAACCCATCTCTCTTCCGCACACCAAATACGCGATTCCGACCTATTATTTGGTGGCTACCGCCGAAGCCAGCGCCAACCTGGCCCGCTTCGACGGGGTCCGCTATGGGCCTCGTTCGTCTGCGTCAGACACCCTGTCGGCCATGTATCGCCATTCCCGTGACGAAGGCTTCGGCGCCGAGGTCAAGCGGCGCATTCTGCTCGGAACTTATGCGCTGAGCGCCGGCTACTACGATGCCTACTACTTGAAAGCGCAGCAGGTGAGGCGCCTTCTTGCGGAAGAATTTCTGAAGGCCTTTACCGAAGTGGACGCGATCGTCACGCCCACCGCGCCCATGCCGGCATTCAAGCTCGGAGAAAAAACCGGCGACCCGCTCGCCATGTATTTAGCTGATATCTATACCGTCACTGCCAGCCTTGCCGGCATTTGCGGCGTCAATGTGCCCTGTGGGGCCACGCGCGCCGGCTTGCCCGTGGGGATGCAGGTCCTGGCCGCACACTTTAACGAGGGCACCGCATTTCGCGTTGCCCGCGCAGTGGAGGCGGCACAGGGTTAGGAGGCACATCCGTCATGCACGCTCGGCGGGGTTCTGCGGCGTTCGTTCTGGCCGCTCTTCTTCTCATCGTTGGAATTCAGGCTTCTGCCACACCGCGCAAGGTCCACACCGTCTTTCTCAGCGCACCCAGGCGCGTGCCCTATTCCAGAACCGGCGATCCTGCCGGCGCAGCCGCCAATGAGACGGCGCTGAAGATTCGCGCCTTGCTCGTCGACGGCCTGGTGAAGGAGTGGACCACAGGCGACCCCCACGACGTCACCGACCGCAGCTTCCTGGTTCGACGCGCCCTGCGCATCAACGACGCTTTGCCCGGCGACAAGCCAAGCCTGCAGCAGAATCGCTGGGTCTGGCAGCGCGGCCCCTGGCTCATGGTCGATCGCATCAGCGGGCATGTCATCGCCCTCAAGCTGCCCGACTACGATCCCGGCGTCAGCCAGGTCAGCTGGTTCCGCGACTACGGCGCCTACTGTGGCCTCACCGCCACCGGCAAGAGCCTCTACGCGGTCGTGGCCCAATTGGCGGCCCGCAAGCCCGTGCTGGCCAAGAAGCTCGTCGCCTTTGAGGCTGCCAGCCATCCCGATCCAACATGCGCTGCGGTTGAATGGCAGCGCGAGCCGTTGCGCGTGACCTTTCACCCCGCAGGAATAGACCCGGCAAGCTTCGATCTGGTTCCAGGCTCGGCCGTGCTCGTAGAAGAATCCGACGACGAGGGTGACACCACCCCTGCGGCAAAGACGAATTAGCAAATACATCCCACTAATTTCAGCGATGATGGAGTCGGGAGTGAGCAAGCGGCAGCCCCTCGCGTTCTCCGGCCGCATCTCAAAAAAACATGGAATCTCTAGACGAACTCCTCGCCAAGGCCGAAGCCGCCCACGGACACATGTGCGCCGGGCAGATTCTCGGCGTTCGAATGTCTTTGCTTGGACTGAACCGTCTAGGCATCTCTGATCCCCGCGGCGCCGACCGCAAACGCCTCGTGGTTTATGTTGAGATCGATCGCTGCGCTACCGACGCCATCGGCATGGTCACCGGCTGCCGGCTCGGCAAACGCACCCTCAAGTTCCGCGATTGGGGCAAGATGGCCGCCACTTTCGTCGATCTCGAATCGGGACGCGGGGTACGCGTCGTCGCGCTTGAGAACTCGCGGGCACTCGCTCAACAACTCTATCCGCACATCGAGAGCAAGAGCGCGCAGCAGATGGCCGCCTATCGTGCGCTTACCGACGACCAGCTTTTTCGCGAGCAGGATGTCAGGGTCTCCGTCGATCCTTCAGAACTGCCGGGCTTCAAAGGAGAGCGCTTCCTTTGCCCTGTCTGCGGAGAAGGCGTGAACTTCGGCCGCTGGATCGAGGCCGACGGCCAACGGCTCTGCCTCAGCTGTGCTCAACCCGAGACACGCTACTGGACGCCTGAATGAAGGCGTCGTCACCGCCTGATCTGCTTTGTCAGGTTCACAAGAACCCACACCATGAACGCAATCGACGGGATCACTGGTAATACCAGCAGGTAATCGTAAAGAGAGTGACTGTTCATCTGGAAACCGCCCGGCGCTCTCCTGCGCTTCAACTCTGCCCGCGGAAGAGCGCTCCATCTAAGCAGACCGCGAAGCCAATAAGGACCGGGCATCGATTCCGTAAGAGGTTTGTAAGGCTGTGCCGGCGTCCGGCGACCGATCCGGCAATCGCACCTGCACGCCGCTTGTGCGCGTCAGCCTTGACACACGGGTGCTTACCCGTTTCTTATCTCTAGAGGACTTCCTCAGGATTTCGGCCCGATCAGAAGCACGCAAGCGGGGGAATTGCCGAGCCGAATCGGGAGGTAGCCTGTGTCGAACAGGAAGCAAACGGTAAGCAGGGTTCGGAACACCAATACGCAGCGACTGGCTTTTTTATGCGGACGCCGCAAACTCCGGCCCTCCTTCCAGATCCTGAGCTGACCGACTCGGAGCCAGGAACGTTCCCGGAGACAAATTTCTGAGCAGGCTGCCGGCCCGAGGCCGAGTGTGCCTGCGCCCCCGCGATAACCCTCGTTGGGCGGGGCAAGTAAAGGATGAGTGTGGCATTAAGTTTGGCTTTAATTCTTGCAGCGCCCGCGGCGGGCGGAAGCAACATTACGATGCTTCTTCCGCTGCTCTTGATTCCGGTGCTTTACCTGGTGATGATCCGTCCGCAGCAGAAGCGCCAGAAGCAATGGCAGGAGATGCTGAAAAACATCAAGGCCGGCGACCGTGTCACCACCGCCGGTGGAATTCGCGGGATTATTCTTTCCCTCAAGGACGATGTGATCATCATCCGCGTCGCACCGGACAATCTGAAGCTGGAGATCGCCAAGACTGCGATCGCCTCGGTGACCACGCAGGAGAGTTCGTCGGATTCGTAAACCCTGCCGGGACACACGAATTCCTGAACAGAGAATTGGAAAAATGAAAAAGAATCTTAATGGCAGAATTGCCCTGATCGTTGCAGTCCTGGTGGTCTTTGTCTACGGCATCTTTCGTGTGCCGTCCGGCGTCAGCAGCAAGGCCCTCATGGATGCAATGACCAAAAACATTCATCTTGGTCTCGATTTGCGTGGTGGCGCCCACCTGATCCTGCAGGTTGTGGTCTCCGAGGCGATCAGTGCCGAGACCGACAGCACCGTTGGGCGCATCCAGCAGAACCTCAAAGCCGCGAATCTCGGCTTTTCGCAGGTCGTCAAGCCCGATCCGGCCAAGCCAACCGTCCTCCAGATCCAGGGCATCGCCGCCGGAAAGTCCAACGACGTACGGTCGCTCCTCGAGTCAAAGTACTCCAATGAATACGACGTCACCGGGTCAGAGAGCACCCTCACCGTCACCATGAAGCCGATGGTTGAGCAGGCCCTCGAAAAGAAGACGGTCGAGCAGGCAATCGAGACCATCCGGGACCGCGTCGACACCCTCGGCGTGAGCGAACCTGTGATCCAGGAGTACGGTCTCGGTGAGAACCAGATCCTGGTCGAACTGCCCGGCGTCGAAGATCTTGACCGGGTCAAGAACATCATTCAGTCCACTGCGCGCCTTGAAATTCACCCGGTCATCGGTGGCCCTTATCAGGACGAGCAGGGCGCCCTCGGCAGCGTGGGTGGAGCTTTGCCGCCCGACGAGATGATCGTGCACGGCTCGGGCGCTCTTGCCAGCGGCTCTGACGCTGACAGCGTTTATGTGCTGCAGCGCGTTCCCGTAGTGGCCGGCAGCGACTTCCGATCCGCCGATCCCTCCGTGGGTGAGAACGGGCTGCGCAACGTACGCTTCACCCTCACCAACGAGGCAGGCGACCGGTTTTACGAGTACACCAGCGCGAACGTGGGCCATGCCATGGCCGTGGTCCTTGGCGGCCGCGTCCGCGAAGTGGCCAATATCAAGAGCGCCATTCGCGATTCCGGCCTCATCGAGGGCAGCTTCTCGCAGGATGAAGTTGAGGTTCTGTCGAAGATGCTGCGCACTGGCGCGCTGCCGGCATCGTTGAACTACCTCGAAGACCGGACCGTCGGAGCCTCGCTCGGCGCGGACTCCATCAAAGAGGGCGTTACCGCCGCCATCGTAGGCGTGCTGCTGGTGATGGTCTTCATGCTGGTCTATTACCGCGGCTCGGGCATCAACGCGGATCTCGCCCTGTTTTTAAACCTCGTGATTTTGCTCGGGTTCATGGGCTTCTCCGGGGCCACGCTCACCTTGCCTGGCATCGCCGGCGTCATTCTTACCATCGGCATGGGCGTCGACTCCAACGTGCTGATCTTCGAGCGTATTCGCGAAGAGGTGCGCGCTGGCAAGGCACCCTCCGCTGCCGTGGATCAGGGTTTTGCTCACGCATGGGTGACGATTATCGATACCCACGTAACCACCATCGTTTCGGCGGCAATCCTCTTCCTGTTCGGTACCGGACCAGTGAAGGGCTTTGCCGTCACACTGACTTTCGGTCTGGCCGCCAACCTGTTCACCGCGGTCTACGTCTCGCGCGTCATCTTTGAGGCGCACTTGAACAAGCTGAAGCCCGGCCAATTGGTTTCGATTTAGAAGACGCGAAACCGCGAGCAGGGAATAGAGCAACACGTTTGGAAGTGAGATAACACAGGCGCAAGGGCGCAGAGAGCAGCAGGGAGGAATCGATGAATTTAGCGCTTCGGTTTTTTGTTCCCTGTTCCCTGATCCTTGAACCCTGATTCAGGAAGGCAGAGAATCCGTGGAATTGTTTCGCACCGTGAATGTGGACTGGCTGGGAAAGAAATGGTACTTTCTCGGCTTTTCCTTGATTTTCAGCGTGGCTGGCATCATCTCGATGTCGGTGCACTGGGCCCAGATCGGCAGCCCCGTGCCTCTCGGCGTCGATTTTCGCGGCGGCACGCAGGTCCAGATTCAGTTCGCGCAGGCCCCCGAGTTGAATCAGATTCGGCAGGCGATGGATGCGTCCGGGATCCGCGATTCCAGCATCCAGCCCATTCGGAACGTGGATCAGGCATCGAGCAACGAAGTGCTCATCAGCCTCCCGGAGCAGACCAATGAGGCGGCGCTGGACGCCGGGCGCGAGCAGATCGTGAATGCGCTGCACGCGCACTACAACAACCCCTTCAGCGTGCGCAACGTGCAGGTGGTGGGCCCCACGGTCGGCAAGCAACTCGAGAAGCAGGCTGGCCTGGCAACCCTCTATTCAATGGCCGGCATGCTCGTCTACCTCTGGTTCCGCTTTCAGCTGATCTATGGCGTCGCTGCGGTCGTGGCATGCTTCCACGACACGTTGATCACCATCGGCGCCTTTGCCCTCACCAACCAGGAAATCAGCCTCACGGTAATCGCCGCCATACTAACTTTGGTGGGTTACTCGATGAACGACACAATCGTCGTGTTCGACCGCATCCGCGAAAATCTCCGCATGAGCCGGCGCGAGGCGCTGCCCGACGTCGTGAATCGAAGCATCAACCAGACCCTGAGCCGGACCGTCCTGACATCGGGGTTAACCTTCGCGACCGTGCTGTCGCTCTATGTCTTCGGCGGCCAGGTTTTGCGCGGATTTTCTTTTGCCCTTGTCGTGGGCATCATCATCGGCACATACTCATCGATTGCAGTCGCTGCACCGATGCTGGTGGCCTGGCAGGAATGGCGCGCAGGCCGCGAAAAGAACGCTGCCCTGCCGCCTGCAAGACGATCGAAAGTCTAGGTCGCGCCAGCTGACTGCACTATTTTTGGGGCAGGTTTTGCAACTGTCATGAAGTTCTGGTATAGGTGGAGCACACTGCTGTGGTAACCGTTTACGACACCGGGAACATTTCCATTGGAGCTGGTGTCTAAATTGAAGTAACAGACATCCGATTCGAGGCTGGCCATGTTTGAAGATTCCACGTTTGAATCCGGCGGAAGGATCAAGAGCAAGAGCAAGTATTGGATGATGGTGACCTTCATCACCAATGGCTCGGTTCTGCTTCTGCTGATTCTTATTCCCTTGATCTACCCCGAGGCTTTGCCGAAGGCTGCCATGCAGACATTGTTGGTCGCGCCGCCTCCACCCCCGCCTCCTCCTCCTCCGCCTCCGCCGCCTGAGGTGCATGTTGTGCACGTTCAGTCCGAGATGATGAACAATCAGCTCATCGCGCCAACCAAGATTCCAAGCAGCATCAAGAATGTCGCTGAAAAAGAAGCTCCGCCCTCCAGCTTCGGCGTAGCCGGCATGGAAGGCCTCGGTGGCAGCGCGAACGGCGTCATGGGTAGCGTATTTGGCAGCGGCGGCCCTAAGGTGCAGGCCGCAGCTCCCAAAAAGGTGAATATTTCGGCCGGCGTTGCCGTCGGTATGCTGCTCCAGAAGACACAGCCGATCTATCCGCCTATTGCCAAGGCAGCCCGCGTATCCGGCACAGTCATTCTGCAGGCGACCATTTCCAAGGCCGGCACCATTCAGAATCTCCGCGTAGTCAGCGGGCCTGCCATGTTGCAGCAGGCTGCCCTCGATGCGGTGAGGTCATGGCGTTACCGGCCCTACCTGCTCAACAACGATCCAGTCGAGGTAGAGACCACAATCAACGTGATCTTCAGCCTCGGCGGTTGAGACACTTTTCGGCCCTTTTCCGATCTGCGGAGAAGGGCCTTGCTTTTGACCCGAATGCGAATCGCATGGAGCCGCATTCTTAACCGGGGTCCCCGACGTCAGGTCTTCGTCGCTGGGGTGCTAGCAATCCGCCGCGGCGGAAACTCGTAGGACATAAGAAACTCCTTAGGAGGAACGATTCAAGTGATTCTCGCTCAGTTCGCACATTTCGCTTCGCACACGGTCAGCAGTCTGGCCCTTCTCTTCCAGGAAGGGGAACAGACCGTCAGCTTCAGCCCGATGGGCCTTTGGGAACACATGGGATGGCCGGCACGCGCCATCGCCATCATTCTTTTCGTCGAGTCCATCTGGTCCTTGGCCGTCATGATCGACCGCTACCTGTACTTCTCCGCAGCCCGCAAACAGTCGCGTGAATTCGCGCCCAAGGTTGCCGGCGCCCTGAAGGACAGCAAGCTCGAAGAAGCGATCAAGATCGCCGACCGCAACAAGAAGTCCCATCTCGCTGAAGTTGTTACCGCTGGCCTGCAGGAATTCCGCGCTTCCGGCGGCGCAGCCACCGAGGCCAACATCGAGAGCTCACAGCGCGCACTGGACCGCGCCGAGGCCATCGTTCACGCCAAGCTGAAAAGAGGCCTCAGCGTGCTGGCAACCATCGGTTCGACCGCTCCGTTCGTCGGCCTGTTCGGTACCGTCGTCGGCATCTTGAACGCCTTCCAGCAGATCGCGACCCAGAAGACCTCCGGTATCGGCGCTGTGGCCGGCGGTATTTCTGAAGCCCTCGTGACCACGGCCTTCGGCCTGCTCGTGGCCATTCCGGCCGTTATGGCGTTCAACTACTTCACGGGACGTGTCGAAGCTTTCGACGTGGAGATGGACAACTCCTCGAGCGAACTGATCGACTACTTCATCAAGCAGAGCAACAAGCGCTAAACGCGCCTGCCGGCTCGAGCGGGAATTTACGGGGGCAGGAGAGCAAGCGAATCTCTCCTGCCCGCCGATTTCGAATTCAGCGCAAGCGGCGGTTCATCTAAGAGCCGGAGCCATCCGGAGCAAAAATCCAAAGGCACGGAGCCACCCAAATGGCAGTTGCAGTTCGAGACGAAGGAAAAAAAGTCAACTCCAACATCAACGTCACGCCCATGGTGGACGTGATGCTGGTGTTGTTGATCATCTTCATGGTCATCACACCCATGCTCCAGAACAAGGTCCAGGTCGACATGGCCAAGGTGGATAACGCCACGGCGATGCCGGATGCCGACAAGGAAGACGCGATTGTCGTGGCTGTGACGAGAGATGGTGGCGTTTACCTGGGCCAGGACCACATCGCTACCAAGCGAGCTTGGCGCCAAGGTCCGCGACAAACTGGCCGACACACCTGGCAAGACGATTTTTGTCCGCGCCGATGCCCGCGCGCAGTTCCGGGCCGTCGAAGACGCGATCGATGCGGTTCGCACCGCTGGCGTAGATGAAGTCGGACTGTTGACGCAGAGAAAAGAAAGCAGTCTTTCGGGCGGTCAGTGAGCCTGCCCCGAGCGCATTGTCGCTAACGAGATTTTGTAGGAATCGAGGAGTTTAAAGCCATGGCATTTTCAACTGGTGGTGGCGGTGGCGCAATGGGTGAGATCAACGTCACGCCCATGATCGACATTCTTCTGGTGCTCTTGATCATCTTCATGGTCATTGTGCCCACCGTGCCGCACGGCTTGGACGCATTGGTGCCGCAGCCGCCAAAGACACCGCAGAAGCAGCAGCCGAACGACCGCACCATCGTCGTGCAGGTGATCTACCATGCCGGCGCAGCACCGCAATACAAGATCAACGAGACGTCCGTGCAGAAGAGCGAGCTGTTGCCCAAGCTGACCGACATCTATGCCAACCGCGCCGAGCGGGTCATGTTCGTCAAAGGGGACGATAACCTCGACTTCCGCTACGTGGCTGAAGTGATCGACATCGGCCGCGCAGCCAACGTGGACCATATCGGCTTGATGACTCCGAAGATTCTGGCCGGACAGTAACCTTCACACCGCGGCCCGACGCCGTTGTCGAAGCGGATAAGGATTACCGCGCGTGACTTTGAATCCCGGTTCGGATCGCGATTGCGGATGCGCCGATTTGTTGGGAGTAGAATTCTTTCAGCCTGGTTTCGGAACTCCCGGCCGCAGCCAGTAAAAAGTTAAGATTCCAGGCGCGCGTCGCGTGAGGCACGTCCTGAAGGAGAAGATAAGAAGATGAGTGGACCCGCACGAATTTCGGCGCTCGCGGTTGTCTTGGCCGGCATGGTGCTTTCCATGAGCGGGTGCAACCGCCTGGCAGCCCGTGACCAGTTGAACAAGGGAGTGGACTCCTACAAGAGCGGCAAATACGAAGAGGCAATCGGGCATTTCCAGAAGGCAACAGAGCTGGATCCGACCCTTCCGATGGCCAAGAGCTATCTGGCCACTGCGCTCTCACAGAACATCGTTCCGGGACTGGATACTCCGGAAAACCTGAAGACCGCCCAGCAGGCAATCAGTATCTTCCAGGACGTCCTGGCCAAGGATCCGAACGATGTCAACAGCCTGAAGCAGATCGCGGGCATTTACTTCAACATCAAGAAGCTGGACGAAGCCAAGACCTGGCAGAAGAAGGTTCTGGCCGCCGATCCGAAAGACCCGGAAGCGGCCTACACCGTGGGCGTGATCGATTGGACCGAGGCGCACGAGAATGTGCTGAAGGCTCTCGTCCCGGCGGGCGTCAATGACGACGGCGAAGGAAACGCCAAGGCCCCCAAGAAGGTCATGGACACGATCAAGGAGCAGAATGCACCTCTGGTCGAGGAGGCGCTGCAGTACCTGAACCAGGCAGTCGCCAATCGCGCAAACTACGACGACGCGATGGCGTATCTGAACCTCGTCTACCGCCGCAAAGCCGACCTGGACTTCGGCAATGACGCAGCACGTCAAGCAGGACATGGCGTCGGCAGAGGAGTGGCGCACCAAGGCGATGGGAACCCGCAAGGCCAACGAAGAGAAGAAGAACAAGGGCCCGGGCGGCATCACCATGGATTCGAGCGGCAACCTGAAGTAGCGTAGCCAAACCTTCCAAACAAAGAACGGCCTCCGTCCAATGACGGAGGCCGTTCTCTTTGACCGCGAAGTGATCGTCCCCTGCAGCGACTGACCGCCTGGTTGCACAGATCAAATCTCAAGGGCAGGCGACAGTTTCGCAGCGCCGCCCGGCACTGTTCGGCGGCGAATCGCGAAGGCGCGAAGAGACTCCGCGATTCAGAGAGTATCTAGTCTTGCGAAAAGGGCCTGGGGTCGCCTGCAATGTCAGCGTAAGAGTTACGCCCCACATCTGCCGAGCGCCGCATCGGCGCATGGCCATCCTTCGGCTGTGGCGGCGATCCTTTGTCTACTGCCCGCCGTTCTTCAGGATCTGCTCAGCATAGTAGTTGCGCACCGTGGCTTGATCGTGCAGCATCTCGAAGTAGGCATTCTTCAGCAGCTGTGCGTGGCTCTCGCGCAGAAACTGGCGAATCGTCTGCTGCACGCGGGGATCGTTCAATTCCCGCTGCCCTGCCGGCTCATGCGACAGCAGCTTGTAGACGGCGTAGCCCATCACCCGGTGGCCCGGACCGCCGTTGTCATAAATGGGAAGGGGCTCCGTAATCTCGCCCGGCTTCAGTTTGCTGATCGCGTTGTACGCGTCCGGTTCGCTGCGCAGCGCAGACTCGTACACGAAGCCCATGTCGCCGCCATTCGAGGCGTTGTTGGCGTTGTCTGAGAATTGAATCGCCACCGCGCCGAAGTCTTCGCCGCTTCGCAGGCGGTTGTAGAGCGTCTCAATCTTCTTTTTGGCGTCCGCCTTCGTTCGGGCCCTTGCCGGTTTGCAGGTTAGCCCTTGCTGCACCGGAACAGCGCTGGCCACGATCTGCGAGAGGTGATACTGCGGCTCGATCAGATTGAATTCCGATTTGTGCGCGTCGTAGTAGCTGCTGATGTCGGAATCGGTGATATTGATCTTCGATTCGATCTCTTTGTTCAGCAGCTTTTCCTTCGTCAGCGACCGCCGCAGATCGCGCTTCAAATCGTCCAGCGTGATATTGCGCTGCTTCAGCTGCTTGTCGCACTCTTCTTGGGTGTAGGGCGCGTTCATCTCAGTGATCTTCGCGTTCACGTCTTCGTCTGAAGCAGCAAGATTCAGTTTCGCGGCGCGCTGCTGAAGGATCTCATCTTCGATCAGCTGGTGAAGAATGTTCAGGCGAACTATGTTGGCCTGCTCCTCGCTCGGCTCCTGGGGATTGTCCCCCAGGCTCGCCTTGTAGTACTTCTCGACGTCCGAGCGCATGATGTCTTTGCCGTTCACGGTGGCCATCACATCCGGCGACGGCGGCCTGTGGCACCCGGCCAGGGCGGCAGACAGCAGTCGCCGGGTAGCAACTGGAATCAGCGAAACGGCGGTGAAGAAAGCGATCTTCGACGTGCAACCTGTACCTCTCCTGAGGAGCCGGGAAGTGCCCCAGCTCTACAGGATAAATCCCCGCAGCCGGGTCTGCGACATCCAGAACTGTAATTGGCTCAAAGAACTGCATCGGCCCAGACGACGGCCCCGGGTCACTTTCCGGCGCCCTGGGTGCCTGTGGCCGGCGCTGGAGCGGGTGCGTCGGAATGGTCGGTGGCGGCTCTTCGCCCGCTGCCCGCAGCGCGCGATCGATCACCATCCAAAGCTGGTCCTCTGGCAGCCAGCCAATGATACGCTCGCCATCGACGAACAACGAGGGCGTCGAATCGACTCCCAGCTTGTCGCCCTCCTGCACGGAGGCGCGAACCTGCGTCTCATCCTGCTTCTCCATGCAGGCGTCGAGCTTTCCCGTGTCCAGCTTGACCAGGGCGCCTTCCTGGCGCGCGATCCGGTCCAGCGCTGCGTTGCTCTTGGCCAGGTCGCGATCCTCGCCCGTCACCTCGTGCCCGTGCGCATGCAGGTAATCGACGTAGGTCCAGTAGGCATCGCCGCTCTGTGCCGCCAGGCAATTGGCATCCACTGAGGCATGCATCGCCCAGGGATGCATCTCCGCAAGAGGGAAGTCCTTGTAGACGAAGCGCACCTTGTCCTTGTAGCGCTCCAGAGTCGAAGGAAACAGCGATTCGTGCATCTTCGCGCAGTAGGGGCACTCGAGGTCGTCGAAGTTGACCACCGTCACCTTGGCTGCGGGGTTTCCGCGCATCGGTCTGCCCGCAACATCGATGTTGAAGGCTGGATTCTTCGCCAGATCGAAGGTCTCGAGCCGCGCCAGCGTCTTGCCGTCCGTCGAAATCAGAAAGTCGAACGACGTTGCCTTCGGGCCGCGCGTAAAACTCACGGGAAGCGTATCATAGCCCGGAAACGCGCTCGGCCTGCGCGCCCCGATCGTCACCATGTAATCCTGCGGCACGTTGAATTGAGAGCGGACCAGCACCTCGATACGCCGATTTACTTCGAGGTCAGGTCGATTGCCTTGCTGGGCTGGCTGAGCCTTGCAGCCCATCGCGAGACCGAGTGCGAGCAGGCCGGCTAAGATTTGAAAACGCGACAAAATGTACATCCTCTCCTCAAAGAATAACCCAGCGTTGCCTTTCCGATCGCATGTGTGCGGGAGCTTCCCTGGCTGGACGCAGGTTCAAGCGAATCGCTAGCGCGGCTCAGCTCAGTACAGCGACGGGCTGGCAGGATCGTGGAAAATGCTATTCGAACGCCGGATGTCGCCGACCGAGCCGAAATTGGCGAGCGTGAAGCTGTAGAGCCATTCCGTTTCATCGCGGCTCACCGAGCCCACAGAGCCCAATTCAAAGCGCCTGTATCCCAGCGTGAGTCCGCAACAACCCCAGTTGTACACTGCCTGGACTCCCCCATATTGCAGAGCGCCGTGGACAAAATCATAGCCGCCGTTTGCAGCCAGGTTGAAACCGACCGCATTCGGCTTCCCTATCTGCAGATAGGGTTGCAACTGCTGGCTCTGAATCGTCGTTGCTGCACTGCCTTGCTCTTCCACGGCGTTCAGCAGGGCATGGCCCACCCCGACCGTCGTGCGACCCCAACTGTAGCCCGCATACAGATTGTCTGCCCCTACGTGGCCGAGTCGCGGATCGTAATCCATGTCCCACTCGATGCGCAGGTTGTTAATCGCCTCAAAGCGAAGCCGCGAGGTCACCGGCGATACGTTGCGAGGCACCGTCAGAAACGCGACGCCGCTCAAGTCCAGCGTGGTATCGAAGACGTTGCGGCGATTGGGAATGATGGCTCCCCCGAGATTCGGATCGATGAAGAATTTCTGCGCAACTTGCCAGCTTGCCCATTCGCGCTGCGGAGCTTTGCACATCTCCGTCGCGGCCTCCGCCTCGGTGCACGGCTCGGCGTGTGTCGGGCGCAGGTAGAACCGCTGGGTAAGGGAGTAGCCTGCCTCATTCGTATTGGTGGCAATGTCGTTGGTATCGATCAGCAGAACATTGCGCGCATCGGCGCCGATCCCTCCAACGAATCGATAGGTGAATTCAGGTTCGATCACGTGACGCAGTGTGTGGTTCCACTTTGCCATCGTGAAGTCTCGCTCCAATGCCGGCGCCCGTAAATCCACTGACGCTTCCACATCCGCCCGGTTCAGCGGATCGTGTTGGACAATCGGCGTGCCGCCATTCAGGCCGGTCAAGTCAGGCGTCGCGCTGCCTGAGTAGAACGTCTCGCGCAACCCTACTTCAGGCGTCAGCGTCCAGCCGCCCGCGGCTATCGGCCACCAAAGGTGGGGAGCCACGTCGATGCGGCCCAGGTTGTACGCGTGAAAGTTGGGCTCGGAGCGGCTCAAATGGCTCATCGAAGAGTTCAGCCCCCAGTAGAGCGCAGTGTTGCCCAGAGGACGATCCAGCGCCTCAAAACGCAGGCTTGGCAGGTGAAGAATCCGGGCCTCGTCTCCCGGCGTTGTTCCGGCAAATGTCTGCAGCCGAGAAAAGTAGCCGGAAGAAATATACCCATCATGATTGTGCGTCAGCCCCAGCGTGCTCAGCACCTCGGAGTTCACGGCTTGCGCGTAGTTGTCGTTGAAGACCAACCTGTAGATATAGCTCGAAAGGTATTCGATATTACCCGCGACCCGTGTGTTCTCAGAAAAATCCTTGCGTCCGCCGGCCGAGATATCGACCCCGCCCTGCTTGATCAATCCAGTAGCAGGGGGCGCGGCCGCAATGCCGCGATCGAGCAGCGCATTCCATCGCACCAGCAGATGATCGAGACCCGGGCCCTTGTAGCGAAAGTCGCCATTCGGCGCGAAACCGCGCTTCGAGAAGTACTCCGAGCCGATCACCATGTCCATGCTGCGGTTGATGACCCAATACACTTGCTCGCCAAACGTGTAGCCGCGAATCGAAGACCCGTTACTGACCACCGGAATCAGAAGCCCGCTTTCGCGACCTGCCTCGTTCACAGGATGACGCAGATACGGCAGGTAGAAGATCGGCACACCGAAGAGCTTGAAGAAGGTATTGGATGTCGACGCTTCTCCGTTTTCCATCTTGATCATGTGCGAAAGCAACTGCCAGTCGGGCCGGGGCAAACGGCAATTGGTCATCGTGCCGTCAATGATGCGGTATTTGCCTTCCCCGGTCTGCAGCAGGACGCGCCCTGAAAAAAGAAATGGATTCGTTGTCGAGTAGACAAGAACCGTGCCCGATCTCCGCACCCCGATGGAGCCGGTGACATTAAAGAAGCGCGCCGTGTGCAAATCGAGTCGCATTTCGCCGTGCGAAGCTTCGATCTCCGCATCTTCGGGCCCGCCGGTAACCCGGAGATGGCCGTCCGCATCCAACTCCGACGTGGATTGGTGATAGACGACCTTGTCGGCGCGAAAGACATAGTCGCCATAGTGGACCACCACCTGCCCAAGCAATGTCCAGGTGTCGCCTTCGCGCATCTGGCTCTCTGCTTCCCAGCGAATGGGCGTGCCTTGTGCGGCGGCAGGCTCGGGTTTCGCTAGAGGAAGAAGCTCGGTATCGGGAGCATCGGGCAGCGAAATTCGCTCCTCGGCGCCTGCGCCATGCGCAGGCGCCGAGCCTTGTTGCCCCGCGGGAGGTAGCGCATTGGTCAACATCTGCCCGCGAAGTTGCGGATGACAGAGGGACAGCAGCGTGATAAACACGAAATTGCGAGGGTGCATCCCGGGACCAAAGGCCAGCATAGCAAAGCAAGCCTCGTACCAAGGGACGCATGCCGAGCGGCCTTGGCAGCAAAAAGGACCTGGAACCCGGAAATGCAATCTGGTTCCGCCCCAAATACAGGAACTTCGTGTGATTCCTGTCTCGGTTGGAGGGAACGTTCACCAACCGCCCTCTTGGCAGCAAGGCGAACTTGAGACGTGCGTCAGAGCAGCTCATTCTGATTCGAGACGCACCGTAGAAGGGTTCTGGAGAATTGAGCACATCGGCAAAACAGGCTGTTCCCCAGCCATCGTGGAAACAGGAAGTAAATCGTCGCCTTCAGGAGCATAAAAGCCGCAAAGGCTTGTCTGTCGTTCCAGAGGGCCTCGCGGGGCAGGGAGGGCCTGCGGCGGTAAGCGACCGCGCGGCTACGGCGGCAGCTCGCGTTGCGGCTCGCTTTTCCAAGGCCCCCAGCTATAGTGAAATGCAGGCTGCTGAAGCGCGCTCCGCATTGCGGGAGGCCGAGGTAGCAACCCGCGCTGCTTTGGAGGCTCAGGTTGTCGCGCAGGCCGCTCTGGCCAACTTCGAGTGGGCCAACCAGCACGCTTTTGAAGAACAACAGGAGGACGCCGAAGCTGTCTGGCTCGACAACCCGGCTGGTTCTCAAGAGCTGTCCGCCGCAGTTGAACCCAACTCCGGCCCACCGGCGGCGAAGGCTTTTTACAACGCCGGAGCGATCTCGGCTGCGGGTGCTGCCGTCGAGAGTGCAGATCCCGAAGAGCGGAATCCTCTCATTCCCCCGACAGTTGCAATGGAACTGCCTCAGTTCATCGACCCTCAGCCCATCCACGCCAATTTGATTCATTTTCCGCGCGAACTGGTCGCCACACGCCGCATCCGGCCGCGCCTGGCTGGCGGTCAGGAACACCCTTTGCAAGAAGCGCTGAGCCAACTGAGCATCTTCGAAGTGGACCCCGATTCAATCTCCGTCGAGCCCATGGCCTCCTCCGTGATCGAGGCGGCCGCTCCTGCCCCCTCGTGGAGCGGGCCGGAGTGGTCCAGCATCGAACTGGAAATGGATCCGGAGGATGTGAGGGAGAAGCACGGCGAGCCGCCATCGATTTCTTCTTCGATTGAACTCGCTCCCTTCGAACTTCGCCTCATGGCGACCACCATCGACATCGCCCTCACCATCTGCCTTGTTTGCGCAGGAGCGGCAGGAATCGCTGCCCACATGGCACACGCGCCTGCCCTCAAGACTGCGGAGATGAGCGCCTTGGCCGCGGTGATTTTAACCGGTGTGCTCTACCAGGCGTTCTTCTTGATGCTCACGCTGTCGACGCCGGGAATGATGTACGCGGGGCTCTCGCTCTGCACCTTCGACAATGAATATCCGACTCGCCCCCAGCTGCGCGATCGCCTGGTCGCTCTGCTGGTTTCGCTTTTCCCGATGGGGCTGGGCCTGGCATGGGCCATTTTCGACGAGGATCATCTGAGCTGGCACGACCGGATTTCGCGGACCTACCTGCGCAAGTGCTGAGAGGCTGATTTCCATTTGCAGAGCTTGGGCGCGGGCAATCCCCGCGCCTTTTCTATGCGCGCAGCTTTTGCGCCTACCAGGTCAACGCCCGCAACGCGCTCACCCCGGCGCCAATCAGCGCTGTCTCGTCATCCGGCGGCAGAATCTCAAGCGAATAGCTGAGCAGCGGACTCATCTTCACCATCGATTCCAGGTGCGCACGGAGCCTCGGCAAATCGAGAAAGCCCACGTTGTGCCCCGTGAAGTAAAAACGTCCCGGCCCCGCCAGGTGGATAAACGATGCAGTGGCCGCCGCCAGCGCACGGTGCCACAGATCGACAAACTCGCGGCAGCGCGTATCTCCTTGCTTGGCCAGGGCAAAAACCTCTTCCGGCTCCAGATCGAGGAAACGCATGCGCATCGCGCGGTAGCCCATGATTCCTTCCAGGTGGCCCACTCCGCCGCAGCCGCAATAGCGCTCCTTGGGGTCAAGCGTCACCGTGATATGGCCGCCCTCCCATACCCCTTCAACATACGGCGATCGGCCATAGCCGATGCCATTCCCGATCGTCCATACCCGCGTCAGCTTGTTCATCTGTCCGCGCGTCGCGGCCACTCCCGCTGCAATCGCATCCGCATCGTTGGCAACATAAACCGGCGCTGCCACTCCTCGGGCGGTCAGGCCCCGGGTCAACTCCTCCGCCAGGTGCATGCCTTTGATCTGGGTGAGATTCGGCGAATCCTCCACTACGCCGTGGCGAATCACGCCGGGAACCGCCACCCCGATCGCGTCGACCTTGCCTTGGGTGGTCGCCACCAGCGCCGCGATCTTCTCCACCAGCACATCCACAAGCTCGCCGCCCGGGATGGCGGTCAGCGATTCATCCCCAGTCGCCGGAAACCGCAGGGGCGTTCCTGTCAGGTGTTGATCCTCCAGCGCGCCCGCCACGATATGCTCGGTCATCACAACGCCGATTGCGGTGCTCATTGACTTGTCCCTCTCATCCCGCCTGATAGCGGCTCAACCGGCCCAAGCCGTTGAAGGCGGCAACCTTGTACGACTCCGCGAGTGTCGGGTAATTGAATACCGTGTCGACAAAATAATCGACGGTGCCACCCAGAATCATGACCGCTTGACCAATATGGACCAACTCGGCCGCCTCTTCGCCGATGATATGCACCCCGAGAACCTTCTTCGTGTCCCGGTGGAAGATCAGTTTCAGCCGGCCCGTCGTGTCGCCACGGATCTGTCCACGCGCAACCTCGCGATAATACGCCATGCCCACCTCGTACGGCACGTCCTCATCGGTCAGCTGCTCCTCGGTCTTGCCGATAAAGCTGATCTCCGGAATCGTGTAGATGCCGTAAGGATAGAAACTCGGATTCGAACTGGTGGCATGATCGTCGAACGCCCGCGAAGCCGCAATGCGTCCCTGCTCCATCGAGACGGAGGCCAAGGCCGGGAAGCCCACTACATCGCCGACCGCGAAGATGTGATCCACCTTGGTCTTGAAATGCTCGTCCACAGGGATGCGGCCGCGATTATCGGCTTCCAGTCCGGCCGCTGCCAGGTTGAGCTCATCCACGTTGCCCTGCCGTCCCACGGCGAACAGAAGCGCGTCGCCCGAAACCTTCTTCTTGCTTTCGAGATTGGCAACCACGCCGCCGTCCGCGAGTTCCTCGACGCTCTCAACCTCTTCGCCCAACCGCATCGTCACCCGGCTGTCGCGCAGGTGATAGCTCAGCGCCTCCACAATCTCCTGATCGGCAAATTCAAGCAGCTTGTTGCGCTTCTCGATCAGCGTCACGCGCACGCCGAGAATGGCGAACATGCACGCATACTCAACGCCGATTACGCCTCCACCGACCACAATCAGAGTGCGTGGCAAAGTGGGGATGTCCAGAACCTGATCGCTGTTGATAATCGTGCGCCCATTGATGGGCACCTTCGGGGACGAGGCCGGCTTGGTGCCCACCGCGATAATCACATTGCTGGCTTCCAGAGTGGTATCGCCCTGTGATCCTTCCACCCGCAGTTGGTGTGGGTCCACAAAATGCGCGACACCCTGGATCACGTCGATGCCGTTGCGCGAAAGCTGTGCCTGCGTCACATCTACTTCGGTCTTGATCACCGCCTGGACCCGGAAGGCAAGGTCGGCCATCGTGATCTTCTCTTTCACCCGATAGTTCATTCCGTACACCGACCGGTAGTTGTAGCCGGAAAGGTGTAAGACGGCCTCGCGCATCGTCTTTGAAGGAATGGTGCCCGTGTTGATGCAGACGCCGCCCACAACTGCGCGCGCCTCAATCACCACCACCCGCTTCTTCATCTTCGACGCGGCTACAGCAGCGCGCTGACCAGAGGGTCCGGAGCCAATAATGGCCAAGTCATATTTGGCTGCGCTCATGCAATTGTCTCCAGGTTTTCGTAGCAGATGCGGCTCTTCGCGGGTTGCGCGGCCGCCGGTGCGGCCCTCCACCGGAGGCTACCATAACCCCCTCTGCGGCGAATAGCAATGCATCGTGAATTCGAAACCCCAGGCGGCAGCTGCGCTCATGCGACAGGCAAAGCCGAGCCGGCACGGGCGTACCCAAAGCGCGATGGGCGGCTCCACGAGAAACCGCCCGCCCATGAGGATTTGCCGTCCCGAGAGTTGTGCGTCAGGCTGCCACGGAGCGCGCCACAGGGCGTGACGGCTTGGTACGACTGCGAGATGCTCCTCCCGGCTCCCTCGTTTGCTCCATGTGGAATTGATTGATCATGCCGTCCAGATCGTTCGCCAGAGACGCCAGGTTCTTCAATGCCTCCACGGCTTCCTCCGCCCCATGGCTGCTTTCCGTGGCCAGTTGGGAGATTTGCCCCGCTGATTCTGAAATCTCGCCCGACGCCGCCGTCTGCTCCGTGGCCGCGGTCGCGATGAGCTCAACCTGGTGTTCAACCTGTTTCGACGATTCGATGATGGCTTCAAGGCTGTGGCGCGCGCGCGCCGTTTCGCTCATCCCGGTTTCCACCGCCGCGCGGCTGTCTTCCATCACTTGCAGCGTTGCGCGAGTCTCGTCCTGGATGCTGCGGATTGTCCCGGCAATCTCCTCCGTGGCCCCCTTCGTGCGCTCGGCAAGCCTGCGTACCTCGCCCGCAACGACCGCAAAACCCCGCCCGTGTTCGCCCGCCCGCGCCGCTTCAATCGCCGCATTCAAGGCCAGCAGATTCGTTTGCTCGCTGATCTCCTGAATCACGCTGACCACCTTGCCGATCTCCTCGGAACGCTGCGCAAGAGAGCTCATCTTCTCGGATACGGTTCTGGTTGCCGTCGCAATCCTCTCCATCGTGGTGGCCGCGGCATGCATCACCGTGCCGCCTTGCCTGGCGGTCTCGGCGGACTCGCGGCTCGCATGGGACGCACTTTCGGCGTTGTGGCTGATCTCGCCGATCGTCGCTGTCATCTCCTGCGCCGCAGCGGCTATCTGGTTGGTCTTGCTCGACTGCGTGCTGGCATTTCCCGCGCTCTCCACCGCCCGCGCACTGATCTGCGTGGTTGCCGCGGAAAGCGTTTGGGCGCCCTCTGCTACCGATTGGACAACCTCGCGCATGGCTGCAACGCTCGCGTCCAGCGCATCGGCAACACGGCCGATTTCGTCGGTCCCCGTTGCCTGGACATGCACGGTCAAGTCCTTGGCCGCTAAACCTTCCAGGGCGATCAATACGTTTGCCAGCCGCGGGGCGATGACCCGCGTGAGCAATGAACCGACAATTGCGCAAAGCACAACAATCAGCAATGTAACCGTGACGTTGATCCAGGTAGCTCGGTTGCTGGCCAGCGTGGCGGTGTGGGAACTCTCCGTGCCGCTCTTGACGTTGATGCTTAGAGCGTTGCCGCTCGTCGACAACGCTGTTTCCAGATCGACGCGCACACGGTCAGACAAGAGCAGGTCCAAAGCACCACTTGTCTTGCCGCCCGCCAGCAGGGCGCTCACCCGATCGCTCGCTTCTTTGTACCTGCCAAATGCTGCCAGGAGTTTATCGCAGTTATCCCGCTCCCCTGCGTTGTCGATTAGCGGTTCGTAGCTCTTCTCTGCCGCATAGAATGCGTCGATTGCCGCCAGGCGCTTGACCCCTTCGTCTCGAAAGCATGCCGGTGTAGTGCAGAGCAGAAGATGAAGATCTTCCCGGCGCAACGTGCCGATCGTCTCTCGAACCGTCGCCAGCGAAATCACCGAAGGAAGATCGTATTCACTTACCTCCGCGTTCTTCTCGGCAATGCTTCGGAATGTGATGAAGGTGTAAATGCCTAGCGCGATGCAGAGCCCGCACACGAGACCAAACGCATAAAGAAACTTACGGGAGACCGGAAGGTTGCGAAGCCAATGCATAGTGGAGGGCCTTTCTCTCTGGTTCCTTCATTCCATCGGCGCCGTTGGCGGCAGCTTGAGCTGGCCCGCCCAATCTGACTCGTCCGCAAACACTCCGTTACCTCGGTGATTTCATTCCCCTCACTCTGGGGCGGGATTCGTAAGGGGATTCTCACCTTCGTCGATGAACCTCCTGTGGCTCAGAGACAAAACTCATGAGAATAAGACAATGGAGTCGGGGCTTGGCAGGCGCAGCCCTGCTTGCTTGCTCCTGGAGAATTGCTGCCATCGGCGCTGAGCATGAGGCAAGTGGCCCGAAGGCCGCGAGCAATGCAATCCCTTTCCAGCCCTTCGAAGAAGGCGCACTCGGCGGCGCCGGGTTTGTGCAGGTCCCGCAGCGTCAGGCAAACGATCCCTGCTCCCAGGCCGATGTCGTCGCCTCGCCCAGCCGCCCGTATTGGGATGGCGGGGCTGCAACCACACAGTGCGGCATCCTGGAGTCCGATTTCGGTTGGCTTGGCCAGCCCATGGGGGGCGGGCTGCGCCAGCAGATGCTGGTGTCAAGCGTGCGTTATGGGCTGACACCCCGGATGGATTTGCGCTGGGGATTGATCGACCATATTTCTCAAAGCGGAGGCGGCTATGCGCCGCTGTCTGGCGCCGGCGACCAGAGTATCGCCGTGACCTATCGCTTCTTTGAGCAAGCCCGCTGGATGCCGGCCATGGCCTTCAGCTACGGCATCAAGATTCCATTCGCCAATCCCGCCAAGGGATTTGGTTCCGGCTTCATCGATCACCAGCTCGTCTTTATTGCCAGCCGCGATGTGGGACGAATTCACCTGGACTTCGATACCGTCGGCACGTTGACAGGCGAAGCAGGAGGACATGATGGCGCGCCCCAGTTCGGCTTGGCGCTGACCCGGCAAATGAGCGCAAAGCTGGCCTGCATACTTGAGAGCTATGGAGGACCGCAACCCGGAACTGCCGACAGATATGGCGCGGCGCTGACCGGAGTGTCGTACAGTCTGCGTCCGTGGCTGGTGCTCGATGGAGCTTACGTGAAGGCCTACACAGCCGGTTCTCCGCGCCAGCAGCTTCTGTTAGGGCTCACCTATTCGATGCGACCGGGATTCGGCTCGATTCCAGCAGGGTCAAGATTAGCGCGCTTGTTGGGACGTTGAAACCGCGTTCGTCGACGAAGCAAGCCTCCGCTTGCGTGAACCGGAGTAAATCGATATTCTTGGGCCGCTCATTTTGTCCCTGTTTTTCAGTGGGCATCGAGGTTATCCATGTCTGCGAGCGGGCTCTTTGCCAAAGCGGCTCTCCTGACGGCTTTGTCCCTCACCATCACTTCAACGCTGCTCGCGGCCGGCCAAAATACAAATGCCAAACCTGCCGCTCCTCCGGCTCGGCCCGCACCCACCGCTGAAGAACTGGCCATGCAGGCAGCGTCGGAAATCGATCATCAGCGTGTCATGGACGAGCTTGGCATCAAGGCGCTTCGTCACGGTGCCGACAGCGATCCCAAGTCGCCCTATGCCGCCAACTACGATGAATCGAAAGCTGACCTCTACCTCACCCTACCCGACCCCCTGGTGCTGAACGACGGCACGCCCGTGACCAGCGCAAGAGTCTGGTGGGGCCGGCGCAGGCCTGAGATTGTCGAGCTCTTTGACCGCGAGATCTATGGGCGCACGCCGCCCCATCTTCCCAAGGTGAAATGGGAGATCGTGAGCACCGTCCACGAGAAAAACGGCGACCTGCCTGTAATCACAAAGACATTGGCTGGTCATGTCGACAACACAGCCGACCCGGCCATCACCGTCAACATCGGCTTGACCCTCACCACCCCTGCCGATGCCAAAGGCCCTGTCCCCGTCATGATGGAACTTGGATTCAGCAAGGAGTTCATGGCGATGCTGGCCAAGCGGTTTCCGCAGTTTGCCGCGTTAGCCGGAAGCGGACCATCCTGGCAGCAGCAGGTGCTCGCGCGCGGGTGGGGCTACGCCGAATACGTTCCCACAAGCGTGCAGCCCGACAACGGCGCAGGTCTGACCGAGGGCATCATCGGCCTCGTGAACAAAGGCCAGCCGCGCAAGCTCGATGACTGGGGCGCCCTCAAGGCCTGGGCCTGGGGCGCGAGCCGCTGTCTTGACTACTTCGAGACCGACAAGGATGTCGATGCCAGGCAAATCGGCATCGAGGGCCACTCGCGTTATGGCAAAGCTTCGGTGGTCGCCATGGCCTACGATCCGCGCTTTGCCATCGGCTACATCAGCTCCTCCGGCGAAGCCGGAGCCAAGCTTTACCGGCATATCTTCGGCGAGCAGGTGGGCAACGTCGCGGGTGCACAGGAGTATCACTGGATGGCGGGCAATTTCCTCAAATACGCCGGCCCGCTCACTCCCGGCGATCTTCCCGTGGATGCGCATGAGCTGATTGCGCTCTGCGCTCCACGCCCTGTCTTCATCAGCGGCGGCGCCGTCGAGGGTGATGGATGGGTCGACGCGAAGGGCATGTTCCTCGCCGCAGCCGGCGCAGGACCCGTCTATCGGCTGCTCGGCAAAAAAGATATGGGGACGACCACGTTCCCGCCCATCGAAACTACGCTGATCGACGGCGACATCGCTTTCCGCCAGCACACCGGCGGGCACACGCCGGCTCCGAATTGGCCAACCTTTCTCACCTTTGCGAGCCGCTATCTTCACGCGCCCGGGGCCAGCGCTGCGATTGGTCGAGGCGGCGCTCCCGTCGGTCTCACGGCTGAGCAGGATCGCGAACGCATGCTGGCACTTCTGGGCCTCAAAGAATCCGACATGCGCCATCGTCCCTCCAGCGATGTCAACGCGCCCGACGCAGCCAACTTCGATGAAGCGAAGGCAGATGTTTACCCCAACATTCCCGATCCCTTGTTGCTGAAGAACGGCAAGCGGGTCACAACTGCGGGCCAGTGGTGGTCCGAGCGGCGGCCGGAAATCGTTGCGGACTACGAACGTGAAGTCCTTGGCAAGGCACCGGCGAATCTTCCTAAAGTGACTTGGGAGATCGTCAAAACAACACCAGAAAAATACGGCGGCTTCGATGTCGTCACCAAGAAGCTGACGGGCCACGTCGACAACTCCATTGATCCGCAAATCGCCGTCCACATCCAAATGGTGCTCATCACCCCGGCAAACGCCCATGGGCCGGTCCCCGTCATCATGGAACTGGCCTTCGACAAGGATTTTCAGGACGTCCTTGCGGGACTGCCCCCGCCTGTATCCGGGGCGGGCCGTTACGGGGTCGATGGCCGGCAACTTCTGCAGCGCGGCTGGGGATTCGCGGTGCTTTCGCCTACGAGCTTTCAGGCCGACGACGGCTCGGGTCTGACCGCGGGCATCATAGGGCTCATGAATAAAGGGCAGCCGCGCGGCCTCGATGATTGGGGCACATTGCGCGCGTGGGCCTGGGGCGCAAGCCGCGCGATGGACTATCTCGAATCGGACAAGGCAGTCGACGCGCAGCGTGTCGGCATCGAAGGCCACTCTCGCTTCGGAAAAACCGCTCTCGTCGCCATGGCTTACGATCCAAGATTCGCCATTCTCTACAGCAGCTCATCCGGCGAGGGCGGCGCCAAACTCTATCGCCACATCTTCGGCGAGCAGATGTCGAACGTCGTCGGGCCTTCACTCTATCACTGGTTCGACGGAAACTTTCTGCGCTACGGCGGACCGCTCACTCCAGCTGACCTGCCTGTCGACAATCATGAGCTGATTGCCCTGTGCGCTCCAAGGCCGGTGTTTATCGGGTCCGGAGCCAGCACTGGTGATGGCTACGCTAATCCCAGTGGCGATGGCTGGGCTGATGCCACTGGCATGTTTCTCGCCGAAATCGGCGCCGGTCCGGTCTACCGCCTCTTAGGTGCAAAGGACCTTGGAACCACCGCGTTTCCGCCTATCGAAACGGCGCTCATTGGCGGCGAGCTCGGATTTCGGCAGCATCCCTTCGGCCACACCCCCACTCCCAACTGGCCCGCGTTCCTCGAATTTGCCGCCGCACATTTCCAGTCTTCTCCAGGCAGAGCGAATTAATCCGCTCCTCTGAGATCCTTCGACATCACGATGCAATGGCACGCAAGCCCTTCCTTCAGCGGACGCGCAGGAACGAACGCCTCCGTCCCCGTCTCCACGTAACCGAAGCGCCGATAGATGGGCGGCAGCTCTGGCCGCAGGCTCAGCACAGTAATATCCACGCCTTCGCAGCCGAGTGCGCGCAAGCGTTCTTCAGCCGCCTTCGTCAAACGCCGCCCCAGACCAAATTGCTGGTGCGCCGGATCCACAGCCAGCATGCCCAGGTATCCGCGCGCGCCGCGCTCTTCCATGTAGACCGATCCCAGCAGCGTACCCGACGCGTCTTCGGCCAGCAGGATCGCGCCTTTCTGCATCATCGCGGCTAGACGCGCATCGTCGGTCCGCTCGTACTCGAGAAACGTCTCAATGGCAAACGCTGCATTGATCATCGCAATCAAGCGCGGTCTGTCAGACTCCTCCGCAATGCGAAACCAAAGATCGCCTGCCTCGCCGCTCGTCGTACTCATGCCCTTATCTTATGCGGCCATGGTCCGCGACTCCGTGTCCGCTGCTCCACGACTTTCGTGAAGTGTAAGAGGGGCGCGACATCTGCGCCGCGCCCCTCCACTCCATCATGCCTTCGCCGATGCGCGTTCTTTCAGCATCGCGAAAATGTCCTGGTGGGCAAGATAGAGCACGATTCGAAATGGATCCTCGGCCGTGTCTAACAAGAAAGTCGTCTCGAGGTCTATCGGCTCCGCCCTCGAATTGCTGCCTTCGAAATTCACCCTCCAACGCGTGTGCGCCATCGCATAGCGCTCGCCCAGCGCACGCGCGTCCACGCTGACCAGTTGCATCGGTTGGCAACCGTAGCTGTCGAAGAGCTGTTTGCGTTTCGGCAGAGCCAGCGCGAAATCGCTCGCCCGCACACACTGCGCGCCCTGAGGCCCCGCTGCCATAAAGGTATCGGCGAACTGCGTGATCGTTTCGGAGACTCCGCTCTTGCTGCCGTTGAGTTCGAAGCGGCGAAAGAACGCCTCTACCGCTGCGGATACATTTTTCATAAGTTGTCCTCAATTCGTGGCCTCCAATTTCTGGAGACAGAAGATAGGTTCTGTGCCAACAGGCACTTTAGTATTATACCAAATTAGAGGACATAAGTCAATATATATCTATCTTTTACCCTCACTCGCAACTTGGTAAACCCGCGCGCAATTCCCACCCAGGATCGCATCGCGCTCGCCGGTGCTGAACTGCTCAATGTACTTCTCCACGATGCCCAGCGTGCGTGCGTAATCCCCAGACACCGTGCACACTGGCCAGTCTGAACCGATCATCAAGCGCGCTGGACCAAACGCCTCGAACACAACATCGAGGTAGGGAACAAAATCCTCATAGCTCCACTTCTGCCAACGCGCCTCGGTCACCATCCCCGAGAGTTTGCACGACACATGCGGAAACTGCGCCAGCTCACCAATGGCGCCCCTCCATGGTTCAAGCACTCCGTCCGCAATCGATGGCTTCGCAATGTGGTCCAGCGCAAACGCCTGTTCGGGAAACTCGTGCACCAGTTGCACCGCTGCCCGCAGATGTTTGGGAAAGAGCAGCAGATCGTACACCAGGTCGAACGCCGCAAGCTGCGCGATTCCTCGCCGAAACTCCGGCCGCAACATGAACCCATCATCCGGCTCAGCCTGCACCACGTGCCGTACGCCCACCAGCTTCTTCGATTTGGAAAACTCGTTCAGCTGTTCGGGCAGCTCCGCCGAACACAGATCCGCCCACCCCACTACGCCCTTGATGCGCCCATTCACTTGCGCAAGATCGAGCAGCCAGCGTGTCTCCTCCAGGCTTTGTCGCGCCTGCACCGCGATCGAGCCGTCCAACCCGTTCGCATCGAGCAGCGGCGCCAGATCGCCCGGCAGAAAGTCGCGCTTGAGCACGGCCATCGATTCGTCGATCCATCCATACTCCGTTGCCGAGTACTTCCAGAAATGCTGATGAGCGTCAATTCGGATCATTGCAGAATCATGCTCCCCCGCGCGCCCTGTCGGCAACACTGCCGTTGCACGCTCCGTGGGTCCGCCAACCGTGCCCCTGGAAGCCGCTGGAGACAGGTATAGTTCTGATATGCGTCCGCACAATTCATGGCTGTCTCTCCTGCTCTTGGCGTCTCTTCCTGCGTGCCTCTTTTCTCAATCTGCGAAGCCCGCCATTACGCTCGATGAGTTCCTCAACACCACTGATATCTCCTCGGCCCGCTTGTCGCCCGATGGAACTTCCGCGGTCATCGCGACCGATGCGCCTGACTGGAAGAACAGCGTCTACCGCCACGATCTCTGGATCTGGAATGCCCAGTCCGGTCTGCGCTCGCTTACCCACTCGGCAGGTGAAGACGATCCGCGATGGAGTCCCGACGGAAAGTGGATCGCATTCCTTTCTGATCGCGCCCTTCTTGGCGATGACGGCTCTGCAGACGGCGAAACCGGAACCGACGCAACCAAACCAAGACGCCTCTGGATCATCTCCGCATCCGGCGGCGAACCGCTCCCGCTCTACAGTGAGAAACTCGACGTACACACCTTCGCCTGGTCGGCCGACAGCGCGGCCATTTACTTCTCCGTCCAGGAGCCGCTTAACCACGAGCAGGCCGAAGCGCACGCAGCTGAGTGGCAGGATGTGATCCGTTGGCGCGAGCAGAATCGCGGCGACCTGCTGCTGAAAATCGACGTCGCGTCAGCGCTTGCCGAGGCGATCGCTGTTCCACTACCGAACAGCGAGGCCGCAGCCAAAACTGCCAAGGGGCGTGCCGACACGATCGACTCTCCCGTGTTGCCGGCCCATGCTGCAAAGCTTGCCAAGAACAATCAGGCCATCGACGAAATTGCAGTCGCGCCCAGCGGAGAAGTCATCGCCTTTGTCACCGGCCCGGTTCCGCGCCGCACCGAAAATCCATCCGATAACGAAATCTTCCTCGTTGCCTCCCACGGCGGCGAAGTCCGACAGCTCACGCACAATCAGGCCCTGGAGTCGAATCTGCACTGGGCTCCCGACAGCCGCTGGCTCCACTTCTCTGTGAACGCCGCGGCTGGCTCGCTTGAAGGCAGCTACCGCGATGTGCAAGGTCGCCTCTACCGCATCGATACGCAGTCGGCAAAAATCGAGCGCCTTGGAACTTCCTTCGACGGCTCTTTCGATCAGTTCACCGTGCTGCCCGATGGCCGCGAACTCGCGCTGGGCCTCAAAGGCACTGAGACCCAGCTCTACTTGATCGAAGCAGACAAGGCGACAAAGCTTCCCGGCCTTCCCGGTAGCTATGCCGGTCTTGAGTCCGCTGCCCATTCAAACAGCATTCTCGTGCGCCACTCCACCGTCAACGATCCCATTCAAGTCGTTCTCGCAGTCGATCCACTGCATCCCGATCAGGTGAAATCCCTCACCGATTTGAACCCCATCTTTCACCAGCGCGCGCAACCCGAGTGGCAACCCTACACATGGAAGTCCGATGACGGCCGCACCGTTGAAGGTGTTCTTCTCTTTCCACCGGGCAAGAAGGATGCCAAACATCTCCGCATGCTCACGCTGATTCACGGCGGCCCTGCAGACGCCGACGGCAACCGCTTCGGAGCCGACTGGTACGACTGGGCCACACTCGCCGCCGATCGCGGATGGCTCGTCTTCCGCCCCAACTACCGCGGCTCCTCTGGCTATGGCGATGACTTCATGCTCGAAATCGCGCCGCACCTCGTGTCCAAGCCAGGCCGCGACATTCTCGCCGGCGTCGATGCCCTCGTCAAAGACGGGTACGCCGATCCCGACCACCTCGCCATTGGCGGCTACAGCTACGGCGGCTACATGACCAACTGGCTGATCACGCAGACCACGCGCTTCCGCTCCGCCGTCACCGGCGCCGGCGCCGTAGAGCACGCTGCCAACTGGGGCAACGATGACGAAACCTGGGACGATGCCTGGTATCTGGGCGGGCAACCCTGGCAGAATCCTGAGCTCTATCAAAATGAGGCGGCCCTGTTTCGCTTCGACAAGGTAAAGACACCGACTCATCTTGTGCAGGGCGGCGCCGACATTCGCGTCAGCTATCTCGAGGGAGTCACCATGGAGCGCGCGCTCCAGGCACTTGGCATTCCCCACGCCTTCCTCGTCTTTCCGGGCGAGGGCCATAGCCTCGACAAGAATCCCTGGCACGGGTACATCAAACTGCGCGAGGAATTGAACTGGCTGGAAAAATACGATGCGAAGTGAAGGAATAGGATTGAAACGACCGGCTTGCGGCGCAACCAGTCTCATCAATGGCTTTGTCACAGGGCACGACTTTACAGGTTGCGGAAAAACCCATTTCATTTGTCGCTTTGTAACAGGGCACGGCTTCAGCCGTGCCACGAAAGCAACAAATATAGGCCGGGCTTTAGCCCCTGAGGGGTGTTTCACAGATAAAGGCCGGGTGTTTCACAGACGATTCGCCTGCAATTCGCAGTTTTTCCGCAGCCTGTTGAGTCGTGCCGCACCCTGCGGTGCCAGTGAATTGCCAGAAGCGACTTCCCGGTTCCACGCATCTCTTACTTAGACGCTCTCCATGAATCCAGTCGAACAAGCCCGCCAGATCGCCTTCCAGCAGACGCTGCTCAGCGCCCGCCGCACCATGCTGTTGAGCGAAATTCTGAAGCTCGCTGTGGACAGCTTCCGTGCGTCCAAGTTGCGCTTCGCCCTCACCGCGCTGGGCATGGTCATCGGAACTGCCTCGGTCATCCTGGTCGTCACCATCGGCATGAAGGGCAAGCAATACGTTCTCGAGACGCTGCAGAAAATCGGCACCAACTCCGTCGAGATCGAGTACTCTGGCGGCGGCGCTACCGGCGCCGAGCGCGTTCTCTATAACGACTACCTCACCCCCGAAGACGAGCGAGCCGTCAATACCCAGTTGCCGGGCGTCATGTATTCCTCCCCGATCCTTGAAATGCACACCGTCATCAGCCTGGGCGGCGGCGTGGTCAAAGATACGCTGGTCCTCGGTGTCAGCCCGCAATACCGCTATATCCGCAACCTGCTCGTGCCCTATGGCCGCTTCCTCGACGACATCGATAACTCCTCCCACATCCACTGCGCCGTGGTCACTGAAACTTTCGCGCGCGAACGCTTCGGCAGTTCTTCCGCTGCGGTCGGTCAAACCTTCGAGATCTACGGAATCCCCTTCACCATCATCGGCGTCTTCAAACAGAGCGTCGACGACATGGGCCAATCCGAAATAGCCGACCAGACCATCCTCATCCCCTACTCGGTGGCCCGCTTCTTCACCGGAACAGAAAATGTGAAACAGCTTTACTTCTCGATGCGCACCATGAACGAAGTGCCCGATGCTGCCAAGGAAATCGTGCGCATCATCCAGGCACGCCATCGGCCGGGCTCGGTCTACAAGGCGCAGACACTCACCGAGGTCCTCACCTACGCCGCCGAAATCTCCGATGCGTTAACCGCCGTCCTGGTGCTGGTTTCGGCCATCACACTCGCCGTTGGTGGCGTCGGCATCATGAACATCATGCTGGCCAACGTACGTGCCCGTATTCGCGAAATCGGCATCCGCAAAGCGCTCGGCGCTACCTACCGCGAAATCAAACTGCAGTTCCTCGCTGAAGCTGTCATCATTTCTCTCGCCGGAGGATTGGTCGGCGTTCTGGTGGGCCTCACCGTGCCCTTGTCGATCCGCTTCTTTACCGATTACGCGCTGCCCGTCTCCGCCTGGTCGGTCGCCATTGCGCTCACCGCTGCCACCCTGGTCGGCGTCGTCTTCGGAACCGTGCCCGCAACCCGCGCGGCGCAAATGGACCCGGTAGATGCACTCAAATATGAGTAACGAAATGCCAGTTAAACCCCAGCACGCACCCGAAGACGACGAGCCTTCCAAGGGACCGAATCTGGTCTTGATCTATAGCCTGCTCGCTGCCGCATTCCTGGCCGCCATGGGGCTCGCAGTCTTGATTGTGCTGCCCTTTTATCATCGCCGCTGATGTGTGAGGACATCGCCCATGCCGACGCAAACTGAAAAAGCCGCCGCCTTTCAAGCCCTGCACCAGCGGCCCGAAGTCTTCGTGATCGCAAATCCCTGGGACGCGGGAACAGCGCGCATTCTCACCGGCCTCGGTTTCCCGGCACTCTCGACAACCAGCGCAGGCCTGGCCTTTGCACTCGGGCGCACCGACGGAACCGCCAGCGTTACGCGCGACGAAGCACTGGCCAATGCCAAAGCCATCGTGGATGCAACCAACCTTCCCGTGGCGGCCGATCTTGAGAATGGCTACGGGCACGCTCCCGAGATCGCGGCGGAAACCATTCGTCTCGCAGCGGCCGCCGGACTCGTGGGCGCTTCCATCGAAGATGCAACGGGCGATCCCACCAAACCCATCTACGACTTCAACCACGCAGTCGAGCGCGTAGCTGCCGCAGCAGCCGCGGCACACGCTTTGCCTTTTCCCTTCATGTTCGTCGCCAGAGCAGAAAACTATCTGCACGGCCGCCCCGACTTCGACGACACCGTTCGCCGCCTCCAGGCTTTCGAAGCCGCCGGCGCTGAAGTCCTCTACGCCCCCGGAATCACCAGCCCTGACAACATTCGCACCCTCTGCGCTTCGGTGAAGAAGCCGGTGAATCTCCTCATGGGTCTCAAAGGAGCACACCGTCTCGCAGTCGAAGAAGTTGGCGCGCTCGGCGTCCGGCGCATTTCCATCGGTTCAGGGTTCGCCCGCGCGGCCATGACCGCATTTCTTCATGCCGCGCGCGAAGTCCGCGAGGATGGCACCTTCACCTTCGCCGACGAAACACTCTACATGTCTGAGCTGACGCAACTCTTCGGCTGAGCTACGCTCGGTCGTCGCAAACCGTCTACAGAATTGTAGGGAAGGGAATCGTCGGCCGCTCCCGCCTCTCCAACGCACCGATCCATGCCCGCAAGCTCTCCCGCAGTCCCTCTACAGCCACGCCGTAACAGACCGGCGGATAGGCCTCCAGCTTGCGCAGTGCTCTCTTCAGCAGAGACGCCGTCCCGGCAAGATTGCCTCGCTGCAAATGATGGAACGCCGCCGTGACTTGAATCAAAGCCTGCAGAAATGTTTTCTCCGGCTCATCCAACTTGAGCCAGATCAGTTCCCAATGCTCGTGCGCAAGAAAAAACTCCTCGTCGCAATAGCAGCGCAAGCCTTCCGCCAGCGGACCGGTTTTCCAGTCAAACGTCATCGCTTCCGATTATCGTTGAGAAAAAAGATGGGACCCCGAGCGATTCCAGCGGGATCACTTTGCAGGCGGCCCTGCGGCGCGCTCTGCAATAAGCACCGGGATTCCATCGACGATCGGATACACACGTCTGCAGCCCGTGCAGGCCACGTGTTCCGCTTCAAAACGCAGAGGCTGAAAGCAGACGGGACAGGCAAGTCGATCAGCCCAGCCCTTGACGTCCCGCAATTGTGTTTTGGCGGTGGCCATCGCGGTCGACTACTGGAGGACGGCTTCCGGCTCCTCGCCGGAGCCCACGGGGCGCCGCGAAGGCCGGCTGGCAAACTCGCGCTCGATGCGCTCGTTGGTCCCCGACTTGGCAAACTCGTAGGCCACACGAATGCCATTGAAAATGGCATTGTCATTCGAGGAGCCGTGGCCGATGATGCACACTCCCCGCACCCCCAGCAGCGGAGCGCCACCGTATTCCGTGTAATCGAGCCGCCGGCGAAACTCGTTGAACGCCCGCCGCGACAGCAGTGCGCCTACCTGCGCGGTCACCGTGCGGGTTAGCGATTCGCGCAGCACGTCGCGCACAAAACGTCCGATGCCTTCGCTCGTCTTCAGCGCCACGTTGCCCACGAACCCATCGCAGACAATCACGTCGGCTTGGCCGTTGAAGATGTCGCGGCCTTCCACGTTGCCGATAAAGTTGATGGGCAGAGCCTTGAGCAGCGGAAACGCTTCGCGCGTCAGGTCGTTGCCCTTGGTCTCTTCTTCACCGATCGAGAGCAGTCCGACGCGCGGCTTGTGAATCTTCAGCACGCTGCGCGCGTACATCTCGCCCATTACGGCAAATTGTTCCAGGTTGTGCGCCTTGCAATCTACGTTGGCGCCCACATCCAGCAGCACGCACGGGTTTCCTTTGGATGTCGGCATGGGTGTAGCCAGCGCCGGCCGATCGACCCCCGGCAGCGCGCCCAACACCATCTTGGCCGTAGCCATGGCCGCGCCCGTGTTGCCGGCCGTCACAAACCCCGTGACTTTGCGCTCGCGCACCAGCTTCAGGCCCACGCGCATCGAACTGTCTTTTTTTGTGCGGACCGCGTGCGCCGCCTTCTCGTCCATCCCAATGCGCTCTGACGCATGGTGAATCACGATGGGCAGGTCTTCGTTTTCCAGGTGCTCGTCCAGCAGGTCGCGCAGCTCCGGCTCCGGCCCAATCAGATGCACCCGCACCGGAAGCTCACGGCACGCCAGAATAGCGCCCCGGATCTCCGGTTCTGGAGCTTTGTCAGACCCCACCGCATCCAGCGCGACATCGATCAGCATGTTCTGCTTAGCCAGGGAACAACCTCACACAAAGCAGCGGCATTCCAGACGCCACGCTTCCCAGCGCAGCCCTGAAAAAGGTGCGCACGGGATACGCAGCGTGCCCAGATTACTTGGCGGCTTCCTTGGTGTCCAGCACCTGGCGGCCCTTGTAGGTGCCACACTTGGCACAGGCGTGGTGAGGCAGCTTCTTTTCATGGCAATTCGGGCATTCTGACACGCCCGTAGCCGTGAGAAAGTCGTGCGAGCGGCGAAGTGCAGTACGGCGCGTCGAGTGGCGCCTTTTCGGATTCGGCATGATGCAATTCCTTTCGTGTCCCTGGACCGTGTTCTGGAGCCCTGTCCCGGACCGCTTTCGTCCGGCTTTGAGGCCGCAAGCGACCGCTACTGCCCTCAGACGTGGTTTTAAGGACACCCTCAATCTTTTGGGGTCATTTCAGGACTTTATCCGGCTCCGAAGCCCCGCCAGCGCTTCCCAGCGGGCGTCCGAAGGAGCCTCATCGCAGGTGCACGCCTCAAGGTTGCGGTTCTTGCCGCAGCGCGGGCAAAGTCCTTTGCAGTCAGGCTTGCACAGCGTTCTGACCGGCAGGGACAAAAGCACCTGCTCGCGCAGCACATCCTCAAGCAAAAGACTGTCTCCCTGATAATAACCGATTTCGGTTTCCGGCGCTGTAATCGACCGTTCCGGGGCGTCGGCATCGGCCCCCACCGGCCGAAACAGCAGGTCGAACTCCGCCGTCAGCGGAATCTTTACCGCCTCCACGCACCGGGCGCACGGCACCTCGAACTCCCCGGCAAAACTCCCCTTGAGCCGAATATCCGCGACAATGTCCTTGGGACCGCGATGCTCATGCAGCACCTCGGCGCTTCCAGCAGTCGAAAGCGGGCCATCCTGGGTGGCTTCCGTGCCAAAATCGACCGCACCGGTCGCCAGCTTCAGGTCGAACTCGATGGGCTCTTTCTCGAGCTCGCTTACCTTGAATTCCATAGATTTCAGCCTAAGGCGCGCAAGGTTGCGCGTCAATACGGCTCCGCTCGTCAAGATTGGGCGCCTGCTCGACACTGTTTCGATCCGCACGACAATGGGTGCCCCATCCAAGCTCTGCTTTGGTGGGAAACCACAAACCCCACAAGCGTCCTGTCGTCCACCGCACTCCCGCTCCCCTTGAAGTGTCATCCTGAGAACCCGCGCGCCTGGGGCCCCGATCGCACGTTCGTGCGATTGGGGTAAGCGGGGCGAAGGATCTGCATTTCGTGCCTTTACCCCCGGTTTGCTTCACCCCTCGTATAAGACTCAAAATCATCCCTCCAGCGCCTTTCGAATCTCCCAAATCTGCTCCGCATGCCGAGCCGGATGCGCGGCAATCATGATCAGCGTTTCGCGGCAGGTCACCGGCCCTTGAATCAGCGGATGATCCGTAATCCAGCAGTTCAAATCCCCCACCGTCTCCTCGACGTACCGCTCCACCGTGGCGCGCGCCGCGTCAAAGGCCGCCAGAGCCTCATTGAGAGTGGCATAGACGCCGTGGGGATGCGCCTTTGGTGGTGCCTCAATGCGGCGGGTGCGGTCGGTCGCCAGCCCCGCAATTTTGGCCGCGCGGTTCGACTTCTCAAATGGCACAGGCGAAAGCGCCGCAGCATGCAGGCGCGTCAGCAGAAACCGCTCCACCTGCGCCACATGTTCCACACACTCAAGAATCGACCACCCACCGAAGGGCGGCTTCTGCACGGCCAACCTGTCGTCTACCCCAGCGAGCGCCAGCCCAAGAGCGTCGCGGCCACTCCGCAGCGAGGCCAGCAGGGCCTGCCTTTCCGGATCAAGCACGCCATCCCCCGTCATGGTTGAAGACTTGAGCACGCCAACACTACAGATCGTAACCCAGCGATCAGAGCAGGTACGGCACCAGGGCGGCGGTCTGATGAGCATAGGTGGCATACGTCTCGCCGAACTGGGAACGCATCCACTGTTCCTCCATGCGGAGCTTGAACAAGAACACGAAAAAGATGAGGGCCAAAGCGATGAAACCGCGCACTTGCGCGAGCGCAATCGCCGTGCCCAGAAACCCGGTCAGAATGCCGGTGTAGATCGGGTGACGCACCACGCCATAGGGCCCGGTGGTGATCAGTTGGTGGTCCTTCTTAATCGTCACAGACCGGCTCCAGTTGCGGCCCAGGTGCGCGCGTGCCCACACCGCAAACAGAAGCCCGGCGATCAGCACGGCGGCTCCCAGCCAGAAGGGCCAAAGGCCCTCCGGCCAGAGCTCGAGGTAAAGCCAGCGCAGCGGGATGCGCGTCGTCGACAGGAGAACAATCGCGATCGCGAAAATGAAGACGCGCAGCAGGCGCGAAGCAACCGGCTCGAGGCGTTGGGTGGCCTTGGTGTGGATGGCTTTGATCTGCCAGTAGAGAAGGAAAGCGATCCAGACCACGGGAAAGAAAGCTTTGTAGAACCAGAGCATGCGGCACCTCAGGGCGCTGCAAGTGAATACGCAGGCGAGCGATTGGTAGTGTAGCTGAATTTGTCCCGAAGGGCAGTACTCCGCGGCGATATTGCCACAGAACCAGCCTGCTTCTACACTTGATCAGGACCGGCCGCCCAGACGTCCGATCGCACCGCTGCGGAAGTGGTGAAATGGCAAACACACTAGCCTTAGGAGCTAGCGCCGCAAGGCTTGCGGGTTCAAGTCCCGCCTTCCGCACCAGGATCCAGCGTCGTCGAATTGCCGGCGAGCCTTACAGCGAAGGTCCTGCTTCTGAATGAAATGCTGCGCCAGAAGATTCGCCCCGCCGAGCTGGCGCGGCGCATCGGCACAACTCCGCAGGAAATCAACAGGCTCACCGACATCCGGCACACCACCAAAATCGACCGGATCGATGCTGCGTTGCGAGCACTCGGCAAGCGACTCGTGCTGCAAGCTGCCTAGCCCAGTACTACAGTTGCAGTTAGACGCTGCGGAGGGAGCAGGGGCCTTCAGGCCCCTGAAAACTGGCCCCAATGGCAAGGGCCTTCAGGCCCGGATTGAAGCCGCCGGAGGCGAATACAACTGTAGTACTCGCTGGTTGCGAAAAAAACCTATTTCATTGGGCGCTTTGTAACAGGGCACGGCTTCAGCCGTGCCACGAAGGCACCAAATAAAGACCGGGCTTTAGCCCCTGAGATGTATTTCACCAACAATTCGCCCACAATGCATGCGACTGCGCAGTGCGGATCAGAACCTATAAACGAGAAAAGTTCCGGCCCTCCAGCGGTTGTTTGTCGTTGTCGTGGGTGCAGTTACATAGCGGCTTGAAATAAACCCCGCCGCTCCACGGACCGCGAGGCGCCTCGTCAAAAGGACATCTACACCGCCATCCCCGGCGAAGGCAAAGCCCGTGCCGTTTCCGTAATAGTACGTGTGCTGGGTGCTGCTATTGTGAAACGATTGACCGCCCACCAAGAAATCCGCGAATGGACTCATTCGTGAGCTAGAACGCGGTTTGCAAATCCGCGGTCCCATCAAATAGTCGACCGTCGTCGTCAAATTTCCTACCCCGCTTGTAGCGAAGAACACGCTAATATCGCCCTGAAGCTCGACCCACTTGTAGGCCCGGAAATCGACACCGCCCCCAATCCCCGCAGAAGCGGAACTTGCCGGGTTGCTACCGGTATATGCGCCACCTGCATAAAAGTCCCCGGAGGAGGACGCGGATTCCTTGATCGGTTGAGTTTGGCACCACATCAAAGCACATGACTGTAGCAGAAGCGAGAAAACGATCTTGCACTTCCCCATGCTTGCCTCTTTCAACTTTCACTGGGTATAGAGATTTCCTGATAGGGCGCGTTCAGAAAGGTTAATGCCGCGTGTTCCCTCCTATACCGTGACGCGTGCCTTTTCGCGGGGTGAGCACCCGTAATCATGACAATTCCGTCAGAAAGCCTGTCTCTCCACCAACTCCTCTGTGGTGACCAAACAGGAAGTAACCTGATTTCGGAGTGCGTTCCGGGCCTATTGAAAAACCAGAAGAACCCCGCCTTCCGCACCAAGAACTCCCCATTCTGAATTTGATTTACACCCTCACTTCGGGAACTCCTCAACATGCTCTTCGCCTTTCCGGCCAAAGTAGCTCACCCTCTTGCCGGTCAGGAACGCCCAATACCCAATCACGCCGGCCGCAGTCGACCGCTGCACAAACTCCGGGTACCGCACCGTGTCGGCCTGGGCACCGCGAATTGCCGCCACCAGCGCGGCGCCGTTGAACTCCGCCGCAATCGGGCCAGGGTCAAGAATCATGGGCACCGCGTGCGTGCTTCCATTCGCCAGGTAGTGGGTCTTCTGCTTTGCCGCGAAGTCCACGAAGTACGATTCCACCCCCACTGCCAGCAGTCCTTGCACCACCTGCGGAAAGGTCATCTTGCCTTGCTGCGTTGCCATCGCCACTTCGTCAATTACCTGTTTGCTCATCTCTTCTCCCTTACTCGGTGGGTAGTGCTCTGCAGCCCGTGCGCCTCGACCAGCTTCTTCATCGTTGCCATCAGCGCAGCGCGCTCTCCGGCCGAAAGCGGATGAAAGAACTCCTCGTCGTTCTGGTCGGCCAGCGCTGCCAGTTGCGGCGTCAGCCGCCGCCCCGCTGCCGTCAGCGCAATCGACTGGAAGCGGCGGTCATCGTTGCGCTCCCGGCGGGTGACGAGCTTCTTGCTCACCAGCCGGTCCACAAGTTTTGACACCCCGCCGCGCGTCATCCCAATCCGCTCCGCCAGAACCCCCGGCGAGGTCTCCTCGTCGTCGAACATCTCCCGCATCACCACCCACTCGGCCACGGTCACGCCGCTGGCCAGGAGCTTGCGGGCAAAGGCGTGCGAGACGTGGTTGGAGACGAAGCGGAGCCAGAATCCAATATGCTTTTTCAGGTCGCTGACGATCGGATCGGGTGCTTTGGTGTCTCTCATGGAAATTAGATTATAGGGAAACAGTTTCCTAGTCAACTATATTTCCGCTCTTCATTCTTCCCCGACCTCGGGAGACTCAAACTCCGAGCCAACCGTTTGCAGAATATTTCCCCTCTTTGGCGCATCATGGTTCTGTGAAGAATCTCCTGCGCAACCTCCCGACAACGTCAGCCGCGCGCTGCCCGAACCTAGCCCACCCCCCTGGAGACCCCACCCCCCCCCCTCGCTAATAACCAACGAGGCAATAACCGGAGTGCGCAAAATCTTCTCGCTCCTTGCAGAATATTTGGCCGATCGATGAAGGCATTTTGAGCCACACGAAGCGGATTGCCTGGACAGGCTGCCCTGAGGAGCCGAGGGGCTAGTGCGCAGGGAGTAATCTGGTGAGACCATGAGTCAGACCCCGCAACAACCGCAACTCAGTGTCGCTCAGTCCCCTGACTTCCGCGAGACCTACGCCAACAGCGTCCAGGTCCGCGTCAGCGTGTGGGATTTTCAGCTGGTCTTCGGCCTCGCCTCGAGCGAGAGCCCCGAGCAGGTCACCATCCGCAACAACGCGGCCATCTTCCTTAGCCCGCAGCAGGCCAAGGCTCTGTGGAACGTCCTCGGGCAAAACCTTGCTCAGTATGAGCAGGCCTTCGGTACGCTGAACCTCGAGCCCCAGGGACAAAGCTTTCCGCAGGGCCCGGTCAATTAGCCGCGCGCGGCAATACATTTGGCTGAAATGAAAGCTCTCCTGCTCGAGCTACTTGAACCGCGAAAAGACGCGCCGTTTCCCACCTGGATGATCTTTCCGGTGATCTTCGCGGCCGTCTACGCCAGCCACTTCACGTTGCTGCGCCTGCCGTATTACTGGGATGAAGCAGGCTATTACATCCCCGCTGCCTGGGATTTCTTTCGCACCGGCTCGCTCATTCCCATCACCACGCTCAGCAATGCGCATCCGCCGCTGCCGAGCATCTATCTCGCGCTTTGGTGGAAGGCTTCAGGCTTCTATCCCGAGGTCACGCGCGAAGCGGTCCTCATCGTCGCGGCGCTGGGCCTGCTGGCTGTAGGGCGCCTCGCGCTGCGGCTCACCGGCTCGGTGCTGGTCGCCTTCTGGACCGTCGTGCTGACCGGCCTTTATCCCGTCTGGTTTGCGCAGAGCTCGCTGGCTCACGCCGACATCTTTGCCGCCGCCTGCACCCTTTGGGGATTGGTCTTCGCGCTGCCAGAAACGAATCGTAAGCCGTGGGCTGCAGCCGTCTGCTTTATGGCCGCCGCACTCTGCAAGGAAACGGCCATTGCGGTCCCCTTCATCCTCGCGGTGTTGCGCATCATCGAGAGCATGCGGGCCGAACCATCCGCACGCTCCGCTGCAGGTCGCGAGGTCGCATGGCTCTCCGCAAGCGTGCTCCCGTTGTGCGCCTGGTACGCGTGGCATTACGCCAAGACAGGATTCATCTTTGGCAACCCGGAGTTTCTGCGCTACAACGCTGAAGCGACGATGACGCCGGTGCGCATTCTTGCCGCCTTCGGCCATCGCCTTCTGCATCTCACCGCGCACATGAATCTCTTTGTGCCGTCGATCCTCACTCTCGCAGCACTCATGCTCAAGCCGCGTTTGAATCGCGCCGGAAAGGAGCGGCCGCCGATCGCTCGCTCGGCCCAACGCCGCATCTTCTTTCTGCTCCTCGGCAATGCGATCCTCTTCAGCGTCCTGGGCGGCGCGCTGCTCACGCGCTATCTGCTGCCCATGTATCCGCTGGTGCTCGTCATGGCTGTTGCGACGTTTCATCGCCGCGTCCCTTATTGGCATGGTCTGGCGCTGTTCTCAGCCGCCGCGTTTCTTGTTGGCCTCTTTGTCAATCCGCCCTACCGCTTCGCGCCCGAAGACAACCTCGCCTATGCGCGGGTGATCCGCATGCATATGGACGGAATCGCTCAACTGAACCGCCACGATCCCACCGCAACCGTGCTCACAGCCTGGCCCGTCAGCGACGAGCTCACGCGGCCGGAACTCGGCTATGTCCGCCAATCGCACAGCGTCGTCCGCATCGAGGACTTTACCGCGCCCGAGATCGATCGCGCCGCAGCTGAGCCGGAAAAATACACGGCCGCCCTCGTGTTCTCAACCAAATACGACCCGCCATCGTTGCCTCTGAGTCTCGGTGCCAAAAGCGAAGCGGTCGACGAGCGCTATTTCGGCCTGCATCACGACCTGGAGCCGGCAGCCATCGCATCGCGCCTGCACGGTTCTCGCGTCTGGCAGCGTGAGGACCACAGCATGTGGATTGCCCTGATCGACTCCAACCGCTCTGCTGCGCCCAGGCCTTGAGCTTTCCTTCGGCGTCGCGTATTTGAGTGCGGATTTGGATTCCGCCCGCCACGCTCAGCCGTTCCGACCGAGAACAGCAGGGTTCGCCCTCCTATAATCGAAGCAGTCGTGTCGAGTCTCTTTTCATCCCGAAAGTGGGCTGTTCATGCCGCCTTGCTCGTTGTCGCGTTCCTGACCCTGCATCTGCCGGCTTTCGCCCAGGCCAACCCGGACAACCAGAACGCCGGCAAGGGGCGCATCCTCCTTGTGCTGCCTTTCGATAACCGCACCGGTCAGCCCAACCTCGAGTGGGTTCGCGAAGCGGCCCCTGAAATTCTCAGCAGCCGCTTTATCTCGGCGGGCTTTGCTCCCTTGAGCCGCGCCGACCGACTCTTCGCTTTGGATCATCTCGGCCTCCCCGAAGGGTTTCAGCCGTCCCGGGCGAGCGCTCTCAAACTGGCACAGACACTCGATGCCGATTCGATCATTGTTGGCAGCTACACGACCGATGGCACAAAGCTCGTGGCCGAGGCCCAGATCGTGGACGTTGCCCATCTGCGGATGAATCCGCCAGTCTCAGCGCAAGGCGAGCTGCGCAATCTGGTCGCGGTCTTCGGTTCGCTGGCCTGGAAGCTGACGAAAGATCTTGACCCTGGCTTCAGCCTGGCCGAGGACACATTTATCGCAGCCGGCAAGGGAACCCGGCTCGACGCCTTCGAGCAATACATCCGCGGTATCACGGAGCCGGATCACGACGAACGCCTGCGCCACTTGAAGCAGGCCATTGCGCTCAGTCCGGACTTCGGCGCAGCATGGATGGCCCTGGGCCGCGAAGACTACGCCGGTCAGCAGTACGACGAGGCTGCGGCCGCTTTTGCCAAGGTGGGCCGCAATGCGCCAGACGCGCTCGAAGCCGGTTTCTATCGCGGCCTGTCCTTTCTCTTTTCCGGCGACTATCCTCAGGCGGATGAAGCCTTCAAGAGCGTTGCCATGGTGCTGCCTCTCGCTGAAGTCTTAAACAACCAGGGCGTGGCCCTGAGTCGCCAGAATCGAGACGGCAGCGCGGAGTTTCTGGCAGCAGAGAGCGCGGACCCCAATCAGGCCGATTACCACTTCAATGTCGCCGTAAACCTCAAACGCCGTGGCCAGTCCAGCGCGGCACTGGCGGAGCTGGCCCAATGCCTCAAACTGCGCCCCAACGACAGTGAGGCGCAGGAACTGCAAACGGAGTGGGCTGCACCTGCGACCTCGCCAGCGCACACGGGAGGGGTGGATCAGGACGCCGATACCAGCGCTAAAACCGATCCGCTCGAACGCATCATCCGCACCTTCGACGCGGGGGCCTTCCGCCAGGCAGCGGGCATGATGGACCAGGTGGAGGCGGCTCGCTTGGCCGAACTGGCGCCGCACGATCGCGCCGTCACCTTTGCCGCGCAGGCCAAGGGCTATCTTGACCGTGGCCTGCTGCTCGAAGCTGAGCGCTTGTATCAGTCGGCGGTTGTCGCGGATGCGTCTGTGGCTGAGGCGCACGCCGGCCTGGCCGAGGTGCGTGAGCACAGCGGCGATAGCGCGTCCGCCCGCAAAGAGGCGCACGCTGCTCTGGAACTGAAGCCCTCCGCAGAAGCGTATCTTGTCCTTGGGCGCCTTGATCTTGCCGACAACCACCTGGACCAGGCTGGACAGGAGGCAGGCGCGGCCCTGAAACTTGACCCGGCCAGCCGCGGAGCGCAGGATTTAAGCCGACAGGTTGCAGCGAAGGCAGCGAAGAGCCAATAGCAGTTGCGCAGAATCAGGTGAAGCCGAATGCTCAAGCAAAACGGCAGGTCAGGGTTCCTGGATACCGTACGTCTAGCCGCGCTTGGGCTCCTTCTCGCGTACGGTTTCTCGCTTCCTGCGGAGCCAGTGCCAGGGCAGCCGGTGGTCGAGCGGATCATCCTCAAGGACACGATCCAGCCAGTCAGCGCCGGCATGCTCCAGCGAGCCCTTGATCGAGCCAACAGTACTGGCGCGGCAGCCTTGCTGGTTGAAATGGATACCCCCGGCGGGTTGGTCGACTCCATGCGCGGCATGGCCGGCGCCATCCTCGCCTCGCGTGTGCCTGTCATCGTCTTTGTCGCGCCTTCGGGAGCGCGTGCCGGATCGGCGGGGTTCTTCCTGCTCGAAGCGGCCGATGTGGCAGCAATGGCGCCCGGCACCGAGGCCGGCGCTGCGCACGTCGTCTTCGAGGGCGGCAAGCCTGACTCCACTGAAATGCAAAAGGTCGAGAACGACGCCGAGGCTTTCCTGCGCTCCTATGTCACCCGGCGCAGCCGCAACCAGGATGCTGCCGTGGCGGCGGTCGCTTCTTCGCATTCCTACACTGCTGAGGAAGCGCTCTCGCAGCACCTGATCGACCTGACCGCGAAGAACGACGCCGACCTGCTTGCCTTGTTGAATGGACGCGAGATTACGCGCTTTGACGGGTCCAAGATCACGCTCCATCTTGCCGGCGCGCGCATTGAAACCCAGCAGCCCACGCTCCGTGAAGACCTGCTCGGCTGGCTCGTCAATCCCAACATCGCGCTGCTCCTGCTCGTCGGCGGGGCGCTGCTCATCTATCTCGAATTCAATACTCCGGGCACCATCGTTCCCGGGGCCCTGGGCACTTTGCTGGTGCTGCTCGGCATCTTCGGCCTCGATCTACTGCCCATCCGCTATACGGCTGTCCTGTTGCTCGTCGGTGCAATTGTCCTGATGGCCCTCGAAGCCAAATTCGGTGGCCACGGCGCCCTGGCCATTGCCGGCATTGTCTGCCTCCTGTTCGGCACCTTGACGCTGGTCGCAGCGCCCGTACCTGAAATGGCCATCAGCCCTTGGGTCGCCATCGCCGTCAGCGCCGGATTCGGTGGCATCACCGTATTCCTCGTTCGTCTCGCCGTGCGCGCGCGGCGAAGAAAAGTTCGTCTCGGCGCCGACGCTCTCGTGGGCAGCGCTGCTTCTGCCATGGAGCCCTTGACCCCCGAGGGCCATGTGCTCGTCGAGGGAGAGATCTGGCGCGCCATCGCCAGCGCGCCCGTCGCCGCCGGCACAAAGCTCCTGGTCGTGGGTCATCAACAGTACTTATTGCAAGTGGAGCCCGTCGGGATCAGAAGTCCCTCCGAGGTAGCCGTGCACAGCGTCTAACCGTTTACAGGAAGGCGGGAGTGGACCTCCCTGCCGGAAGTGGGGAAATCCGATGTCCGAATTGCCGATTCCGATTCTAGTTCTGCTCGCCATTGTCGTCCTCTACCTTTTGAACTCAATCAAAATTCTTCGCGATTACGAGCGCGCGGTGATCTTTCGCCTGGGACGTGCCCTGACTCCGCCCAAGGGGCCCGGCGTTATTTTTGTCTTCAGACCGCTCGACCAGATGGTGCGCATCTCGCTCCGGCAAGACGTGCTGGAAGTTCCTCCCCAGGACGTGATCACCCGCGACAACGTGACCATCAAAGTGAATGCCGTGGTCACGCTGTACGTCGTTGATCCCAATGCCGCGGCTATCAAGGTGGCCAATTACGTCTATCAGACATCGCAGTTTGCCCAGACCACGCTGCGCTCCGTCCTCGGCGAGGTTGAACTGGACGAGCTGCTCAGTCACCGCGACAAGCTCAATCTGCGCATCCAAAGCATCATCGACCAGCGCACCGAGCCGTTTGGGGTGAAGGTGGTGTCGGTGGAAGTGAAGCAGGTGGACCTGCCGGAGACGATGACGCGCGCCATGGCAAAGCAGGCGGAGGCGGAGCGCGAACGCCGGTCCAAGATCATTCACGCGGAAGGCGAGTTCAATGCAGCGCAAAAGCTTGTCGACGCCGCCGCGCTGCTGGCTACCGAGCCCCTCACATTGCAACTGCGCTATCTGCAGACACTCACCGAAATCGGCGTCGAGAAAAACACCACCATTGTTTTCCCGTTACCGATGGAGTTGCTTACCCTGCTGAATAAGCTTGGAGCCTCGGCGAAAAGTGCGGTAGAAGAGAAATAGCCCCGACCGGGTCGCCCTGTGACGGAACCGACCTGGACATTGCACTTTGAGGAAACCGCATGGCTCGAGACGTTCGCGAAGAGGAGTTTGAAACGGAAGCGCCGCGCCGCGATGTGGAGTTCACACTCGGCCCGGCGATGGTGCTCGCGATCGTATGCGGCCTTCTGCTGCTGTGCGGCCTGTGCTTTGGCATCGGCTACACCTCCGGTCGCCGCAGCGCAATGCGTCTCGGCGCAGCAACCAAGGTAGCCGCCTCCGGAGAGACCCTCACGCCCCCGGCGGATAACACCGTCCACAAACCAGCGCCCACCGGCGCCCCGCCCACGGTTCAGGCGGCATCCACCGTCCCCGCACCAGACCAGAGCGCGGCGAGTTCCGGGTCTCCTGCAAACGGAGCAACACCCGCCTCCCCAGGCGATTCGCAGGTGCGGCCGGCGATTTCTTCTCAAGGCGCCAGTGCCGTGCCTGCCGCCAACGCGCCGCTCCAGGTGCAGCCCGCGCTCGTTGCCGGTGCAGGTCTCATGGTCCAGGTGGCCGCTGTTTCGCATCCTGAAGATGCAAATGTTCTCATGGCTGCTCTGCGCAAACGCGGCTACACGGTCACTGCGCGCCGCGAGTCCGACGACAGCCTGATCCACGTTCAGATCGGCCCCTTCGCCAACCGCGCCGACGCCAACGCCATGAGCCAGCGCCTGCTCAACGATGGCTATAACGCCGTAGTCCTCCCTTGAAACCTCTGGCAGTTTCGGAATTGGTGTAGACCGAAAGTACACGCTCAAGTGGCTTTTTTCATCAAGAAAGAGCCACCTTCCACCGCCCTCAAAAAGTCCACAGAAGCCGCTTAATCCCGCATCCATTCGGGCAACCCCGACGCAATCGCTTTGCGCACGGCATCTATCAACTCTTGCCGCGTCGCAAAATCCTGCGGAAACAGCGGCCCGTGAAACACTACGTGCGCCGTTCCCCGCTTGATGCGGACGCTCCCCTTGGCCATCAGGCTCTCGGTTCCATAGATCGAAACTGGAATGCACGGTGCCCCGGTTTCCATCGCCAGGTGAAATGGGCCCTTTTTGAAAGCCAGCATGCGCCCGTCGGGCGAGCGCGTTCCTTCCACAAAAGTCGTGATGTGCACACCCTTCTGCAGAACCTCGCGCGCACTTCGCACGCTGGCAATCGCGCTTTCCAGGCGCCCATCGCGATCCACGGGAATGAAGTCTGCCAACTTCATCGCGTATCCCAGCACCGGAATCCGCATCAGCGAGCGCTTCAAAAAAGCTGAAGTGCGCCCGGGAATGTAGGGGAGGAGCGCAGGCGGATCAAGATTCGACACATGATTCGCCATGAAAATGCAGGCCGAATGGGCCGGTACTTGCTCGTTCCCGCGCGCTTCGACACGAATGCCGGCCAGTCTGAATCCGACCTGCACGATGAAGCAGGATGCGCGATAGAGAGGCGCGACGTTGCCTGTGATCAGGGCCCACGGAATGAACAGAAGCGCCGCAGGCGCACCAAGCAAAACGATCGTGCCCAATAGTGTCAGAGATTCGAGCATCCCGATGTCTTATCCGCGCGCTTCCAGACGTTGGGGCAGTTTCTCATAGATACCGTCAAAACCGCCATTGGAGAGGATTGCGACCACATCGCCCCGCTGTAACTGCGGCACCAGCGCATCGAGAATCGATTCAACGCCTGGATGCAGCTCCGCAGGCGTGCCTGCGGCATTCAGCGCTTGAACCACGTCTTCCGGATGCAGGCGCTCCGCATCGGGGATGCGTTGCTGTTGATACACACCGGCAAGAATCACGCGGTCCGCGAGGCGCAGACTTGCAATCAGGTCTTCTTCGAGAACTTTGCGGCGCAGCGTGTTGGAACGGGGCTCCAGGACAGCCCACAAACGCGATTGCGGATACACCGAACGGAGCGCCCGCAGAGTTTCGCGGATCGCCGTGGGATGATGCGCAAAATCGTCGATGATCGTGATGCCGCCGATTTCTGCGCGCACTTCAAGACGGCGCTTCACGCTCTTGAAACTGGCAAGGGCTTCCACGATGGCTTCTTTCGCGATACCTTGGCCCGAAGCCAGCGCCGCGGCGGCCGAAGCGTTCAACGCGTTGTGTTCGCCCGCGAGCTGCATTTCAAGCTTGGACCACAGCGAGCCGCTATGCCAAAGCTCCCACCGGGTCCGGCCGTCTTCGTGGCGCAGATTCCTGAGCTGCCAGTCGGCTTCCGCCGTAAACCCGTAGCGCTCCACCTTGCAGAAGGCACGCGCAATGCATTCAGTGACATTGTCGCTGCCATCGTAAGCGACAATGCGACCGCGGCGCGGTACTAAATTCACGAGGCGCTTGAACGCGACCTTCACCGCATCGAGGTCGGCGTAGATGTCCGCATGGTCAAACTCCACATGGGTCAGAATCAGTGCATCCGGAAAGTAGTGCAGAAACTTGGGCCCCTTGTCGAAGAACGCCGTGTCGTATTCATCGCCCTCAAGGATGAACGTGCGCGTGGGACGCAGATGAAAGCTGGTGCCAAAATTCTCTGCCACGCCGCCGATCAGGAACGACGGCTCCAGCGCTGGGTCCTTCCGCGAGGCCACCTGGTAGATCCATGCAAGCATGCTGGTCGTTGTCGTTTTCCCATGCGTGCCGGCGACCACCAGCGACTCGCGGCCGGGCAGAAACTCCTCGCGCAGCAAAGCGGCCATCGACGTGAAGGGGATGCGCTTGTCGAGGACGTATTCGATCTCTGGATTGCCGCGCGAAAGCGCGTTGCCGATGACGACCAGGTCAGGCGCAGGATCGAGATTGGCCTCCGCATAGGGCTCCAGGATTGGGATGCCCAGCGAGCGCAGCAGATCGCTCATCGGCGGATACGCGGCGTTATCGGATCCGCTGATCCGGTGGCCCTTGAGCTGCAAAAGTCCGGCCAGCGAAGCCATCGCCGTGCCGCAGATACCGATGAGATGAATGTGATGCGGATTGGTTGTCATGGGACCACTGCCGGTTCAAGCAGGCTCAGACGCGGCTCGCCGGCACAGTTCAGCTCGGCCTCTACACCCAAAGTCAGCGTTACGTTGGCCCGCGAAACATGGCCGCTGCGCAGGCCAATTGCCATAGGCCCTTCGAATCCATTGAGCGCGTTCAGGATGGTGTGTTCCAGCAGGTCGGGCGCAGCGCCGGCAGAGGAGCAATTCAGCATCTCGCCGAAGACGATACCCCGCACTCCTTTAAGCTTACCCGCCGAGCGAAGCTGCCAAAGCATGCGATCGATCTGGTAGGGCTTGGCGCCGGTGTCCTCGATAAACAGCAGGGTGCCTTCGGTATGCGGCTCCCACGGCGTGCCCAGCAGCGATACGAGAATACTCAGGCATCCCCCGTAGAGGGTGCCTCGTACCGTGCCGGCTCGCGCGGCTGGCTTCAACACTCGCATCCCTTCAGAATCGCCCACACTGTACGGTTCGCCGGCCAGTGCGGCGCGCATGCTGTCGTGGTGGACGCCATCTGTCAGGTAGAAATCCGCTGCCAGCATCGGGCCGTGAAATGCCGGCAATCCAATCTTGTCGAGCAGATGCAGTTGCACACCGGTCAGGTCGCTATAGGCGAAAAATGGCTTTGGATGTTGCTCAAGAAGCGCGAGGTCGAGTCCATCCAGTAAATAATTTGACCCGTAGCCGCCGCGCACCGCCATCACCACACTCGTCTCAGGATTCGCAAAGGCCTGGTGAAAATCGGCCGCGCGCTGTTCGGGTTTGCCCGCGAAGAAGAGGGGCCCGCGCTCCAAAGAATGGTGACCGAGTAGGGGAGTGAAGCCAAGCGACCGCACAGCCTCAACTCCGCCCCTTATCCGCTCGTCCTGCGCAAAAGAAGCGGGAGCAATGACGCTGAGGCCCGCGCCAGGCGCAACCGCAGGTGGCTTAAGCAAGCGCATCTCTACCATGCCTCGCCGCGAGCGATGAGCGTTGCCGGCCCGGTGAGAAAAAGGTTTTGGTCCGACCCGGCCCAGCGCACGGTCTGCATGCCTCCGGCCGCCAGCACATCGAGTTCCGACGACGCACCGTGGACGCCGATCACGGCCGTCGCTGCAGCCGAGGTGCCCGTCCCAGAAGAGGTCGTCGGGCCAACTCCGCGTTCAAAAATGCGAATCCCAATCGCGTGGATTGGTTCGGAGACATTGCCCAGGATATGAACGAATTCAACATTAGTCTGGTCGGGAAAATCAGGATGGTGACAGATCTCTTCCCCGATGTCATCCCATGTTCGCTCGTTGATCGAGAAATCGAGCCGGTTCAGAGTACGCTCGGTCGAGTCGAGCGGGGAGTCGCCGTTGAGACGACCTCCGTTTTGTCGAGGGAGCACAATCACGAAGTGCGGGTTCCCCATCGAGACGTACACTCCCTCGATCGCCGTGCCATCGAAGAGCTCGACGGTGCGCTGTTCAAACTCGGGCAGGTCCATGTCGGTGGTGATCATCACCGTGGGCCCTCCGTGATCGGAATCGTGAAACTCCTGGATGGTGCAAAGGCGCGCGCCCGCATCTGTTTCGATTGAGAATTCGTCGCCCGCCTGGGCACCACGTTCGTCCGCCATCCACGCGGCCACGCAGCGCGTACCGTTGCCGCTGATCTCGGCGACGGTACCGTCGGCATTGTGCAGGCGAATGCGGCCAGAGGCATCGCCCGTCCATTCGAAAAACTCGACGCCATCGGCGCCGATCCCCGTGTTGCGCTCGCAAAGTTGCTGAGCGAGAAGCGCCTTGTCGGTGCCGCGCACATCGTCCTCGTTGACAATCAAAAAATCGTTGCCGCAGGCGTGCGCCTTGATGAAGGGAATCAATCTTCCTCCGGATCGCGGAACGTGAAGAGCGCATCGATCGCAGGTTCAGCCTGGAGTTGAGTCCGCAACCGCTCATGCTGCTTCTTTGTCGCGTTCAACGAAAAGCTGACGCGCTGCACCTCACCGACGGTGTCGCGCTCCGGCGGGGGAAGGCGCTCGCCCGCTTTGTCCATCGCATCGAGAATCGACCGAAGCATTGCTGTCTCGTCTCGCCCTCGGGCCTCGTACAACAGCGGATAGATCTTCAGATTTGCGCGGCGCTCCAGAAACCCCACAAGTGCAAGCGCCAATACGACGATGATGGCCGCAACCGTTGCCGCGGCATAAAGCCCTGCTCCGCACGCCATCCCAATCGAGGCAACAACCCACACGCTGGCCGCACTGGTGAGTCCGCTGATACGGTTCCGATTGTGAATGATTAATCCCGCACCAAGAAAACCGATGCCCTGCACGATGTTCGATGCGACCTGACCTTTATTCGGACTGCCGTCTCCCGCGAGCACGGCCGAGAGCAGAGTGAAGAACGCCGCGCCCATGCAGATCAGCAGATTGGTGCGCACACCGGCCGCTGTCCGCTTCGCCTCGCGCTCAAGGCCCACAAGACCGCCCAGCAAACAGGCAAGCAGCAGACGGCCCACCGCTCCATTGACCACACCCACCTGCTGAATCCAGGTGAAATCAAAGGGAAGCGCGAAATGGGACAGGGCTAAATTCATGCGGATATCTTGCCCCGATGCTATCACCGCTTCCGTGGCTCTTGGCGAGCCGACGTATCGGAGACGTAAACCGTTCCCACCGGCTGGCGAGGCGCCGTGTACCGCCCAACGGCAGTCAGCCCCTCTGGATGCGCCTTGACCGCCCGATCGATCTCGTCGCCATCGAAAGCGACAACAACGGCGGCGTGGCTTGCCGGCGCCGCCAGTGCTGCCGCGTACAAATCGCCGTCGCCCTCATTCAGCGTCTGGCGCAGCGGAATCCCCGTGAAAGCCACAAGGTTCGGATAGACCGAGGTCTTCATCAACACCGTGGCCCCCGGCCTGCACGCCAGCAGTGCGCGCAAAAGCGGTGGGATCTGTTCCTCCAACGGCCTTCGAGCCTCAATATTCTTGGTCCCCTCGATGTAGGTGAGTGGCTTCTCCGCCGTAACTTTCCATGCATTCCAAACCGCGAGCGCTGCAAGAAGTCCCGCAGCGTACTTCGCCCATTGCGGTTTGAAATCGCGCACCGCTGCGAGAACGAAGTGCGCTACGAACCCCAAACTCAGTGCAAAGGCGGGAAGCAATTCCATACCATAGCGCGTGTTGTACCAGGAGTGCGGCCACCACTTGGGAATGAAAATCGGCACCGAGCTGTACGCGATGGAGTAAGCGTAGAAAGGTACCGGCAGCCACAGCAGCAGCGTCCAGAGAAATGCGCGCCGTCGTGCCATCAAGCATCCGAGCACGGTCCCCAGTACGCTCAGCGCCAGCATCCGATTGCCCCACAACTCAGCCGACGCATCAATCTCGGCCGTCCGAACAAAGAACAGCAGCGAGACCCAAGGATCGTGCCATCCCGGATGCGGCGGCCCCGAGCCCGGCGTTGCGGTGCGCATCTCGATGGCTCGCGCCGAATACGGTCCGCGTGCAAAATCCAGCCAGTCGCCGAACACACTCGCGTTGTAGGCAAACCAAACCAGCGGCGCCGCAACCACAATAATGCTGGCAGTCCAGAACGCAACCGAACGCAACTCGCCGCGTCGCAGGAGCGTGACGCCGACAGCCGTCCACGCCAACAGCGCAAGAATCCACCCGTCGTAGCGCGTGTAAACCGCGGCCACAAGAACCAGCGCGATCAGCCAAAGCAGCCGGCCGCTTCGCTGCGGATTCGCATCGAGACCACATCTCCACTCCACCAGCCACACCGCAGTCCAGATTAGTTCGCACAAAAACAGCGGCTCGGTCATCGCTGTCGTTTGCAGATATAGCAGATTCGGATTGATCGCGAAAAAGATCAGCGCGACGACCGCAGCCCATGGCGAAAGCCACTGTCGCGCCAACCGATAAATTCCGAGGCATCCAAGAACATATGCGGTTGCCGAAGGAATCATGCCGGCAATCCCATCGGCCCACCAACTGTACTTAGCGACAAATGGAATCATCAGCAGATGCGGCAACGGTAGCCACACCGAACCAAGCTGCTTGAGCCCGGGGTAGTGCGAGTCGATGACTCGCCGCGCGATGGCAAGGTGCGCCACGGCATCGCCGTAGTTCAGCATCGCTCCGTGCTGCCAGCTCCACACCCCCGCGACCAGTGACAGTACCGCGCAGCAGGCAAAAACGGCAAAGGCCTCAGCGCGGCGATAGGGCAGTTCAGTCAAGGTGCGTTAACTCGCGGAAGAGATCGAAGCGCTCGTCAATTTCCTTCCGCGACAACTCCTGCAGGCGGTCGGTGCCGAACTTCTCAACTGCGAACGAGCCCATCACCGAGCCGTAAAACATGGCGCGCCGAAATGTGCCTGCCGTAAGCTCCTTTTGCGATGCCAGGTAGCCGAAGAATCCTCCGGCAAAGCTGTCGCCAGCGCCGGTTGGATCGACGACCTGTTCCAACGGCAGCGCGGGCGCGCGAAAAGTTGTCGCGCCCACGTTCTTCGGGGACTTGCCGAAAAAAGCTGTCGCCCCGTACTCGCCGTGCTTTACCACCAGCATGCGCGGACCGAGCGCCAGCACCGCGCGCGCCGCCTGAACAAGATTCGTATTCCCCGCCAGCATCCGCGCTTCGGTATCGTTGATCAGCAGAATATCGAGGCCCTTCAGCACTTCAAGCAGAGCCGGCTTGTGGTCGTTGATCCAGTAGTTCATCGTGTCGCCGGCCACCAGCTTGGCGTTTGGTGTGGCCTCGCGCACCCGCCGCTGCAGTACCGGATCGATGTTGGCAAGGAACAGAAACTCCGAATCGCGATAGGCCTCGGGAATCTTCGGCTCGAAACCGGCAAAGACATTCAGATCGGTTTGCAGGGTTTTCGCTTCGTTCAGATTATCGAGATACGAGCCCTGCCAGAAAAAGCTCTTGCCGGGTGCACGCTCAATGCCGCGCGTATCGATCTTGTGCGCATCGAACACAGCTTGTTGTTCGGCGCCAAAATCCTCGCCCACAACGGCGATCACGCGTACCTGCGTAAAGTAGCTGGCGGCAAGCGAAAAGTAAGTGGCTGCTCCGGCCAGGCAACGCTCCCGGCGGCCTGCCGGCGTCTCAACGGTGTCAAACGCAACGCTGCCTACAACAGTGATTGCCATGATTCTTCCTTTCGATATCTGAACGAATGCTTCCTCGGATTGGCTCCGCCGCAGGTGCTTACCAGTTGTGATACTTGCCGTACAGCAGCTTGAGCCGTTCCTTCGCCGCTGCGGGAATCGCGTCCGCCTGCGTGAGCACAGCGAACTTTCCTGCGGTCGCACAGGCGCATGTGCGCTCCGTCGGCATCGCTGCCACGGCGGCCTTCACAACCTTGCAGGCGTTCTCTGCGTTCTGGTGCAGCACCGCCACAATCTCTTCAATCGTGACGGCGTCATGCCCTTCACGCCAGCAGTCGTAATCCGTCACCATCGCAACCGTGGCATAGCAGATCTCGGCTTCTCGCGCGAGCTTCGCTTCCTGCAGATTGGTCATGCCAATCACATCCGCGCCCCAGCTGCGATAAAGGTTTGACTCGGCCTTGGTCGAGAACTGGGGCCCCTCCATGCACACATACGTGCCGCCCAGCTTGCCCACAACGCCGACTACACCGCAAGCATGCGAGGCGGCATTCGCGACCGTGGCACACACCGGGTCGCCGAACGCAACATGCCCAACGATGCCGTCTCCGAAGAATGTGGAGACGCGTAGAAATGTGCGATCGATGAACTGGTCAGGGATTACAAAGTCGGTAGGTTTGTGCTCTTCCTTGAGCGAGCCAACAGCAGAGACGGAGAGAATGCGCTCGACACCAAGCTTTTTGAATGCGTAAATGTTGGCGCGAAAGTTCAGCTCCGAGGGCAGAATGCGATGGCCGCGGCCATGGCGGGCAAGAAAGGCAACTTTGCGGCCTTCCAGCTCCCCCAGCACGAACGGATCGGACGGGTCACCAAACGGCGTCTCCACGCGCACTTCGTGCTGATTGGTAAATCCTGGCATGGAATAAAGTCCACTGCCGCCGATGATGCCAATCTCCGCTTGACCCAAGACGTGCTCCTTACCCGCGACCTGCAACACCGTTGCAGGCAGATTGTGCCACAAACATCCCAGTATAAAGGTTGGGCGCGCTGGTTAGGCCGGTCAGCTGACCAGCCGAAGGTGAGCGGGAGGGAAAGCGCCCGGACGGCAGGGAACCGGCCCGGGCGCCGGAAGCTTAGAGATGGAGGAAACAATCAGCCCCGTAGACCAGGCCGAGCGTCACAAGTGGTCGTCAGGCTGTAACTGAAACGCCGTCCGCTGGAGCTTGCTGGATTGCAGCGGATTCCCGAATCGCCCAGCCGGCGATGAGAAGGCTGGGTGTTGGCGCGGGTTCGGCGTCGCCGAGGGTGGCGAGAGTCATACATCGGATTTGCTGGTCAGGGTGACCGGCGCGCGAAACGATTGCGCAGGGGAACTCAGGCGGCAGGCCTTCCTGTATCCACTCCACGGCGAGCAGGCGCAGATCCCGGCCCGGCATGTAGACAACGCGCGTGGCGTTCTCGCGCTCCGGCAGCGCGGCGGAATCGTGCGAAGCTGCATGGTGGCCTGTCGAGAAGATAACGTTGGACGCGGCGCTCCGGCTGGTGAGTGAAACGCCGATGGCCGCGGCCGCAGCTGACGCCGCAGTGATGCCAGGAACAATCTCGAATGGAATCTCCGCTGCGCTCAGGGCCGCAATCTCTTCAGCGGCTCGGCCAAAGATCAGCGGGTCGCCGCTCTTCAGGCGCACTACGCTGCGCTCTGCGCGCGCATGCCCAATCATTAGCGCGTGAATCTCTTCCTGTGTGATGTTCTTCTTGCCGCAACGCTTGCCGACATTCACAATCTCGGCACCCGGCGCAGCGAGAGCGAGAATCGCCCTCGGCACAAGATCGTCGTGCAGAATCACGTCGGCGGATTGGATCAGGCGCAGCGCTTTAACCGTAAGCAAATCGGGATCGCCGGGACCCGCGCCGACGAGAAAGACTTTGCCGTGCAATTCGTTTCGGGGTGTACGAGCCAGTTGGCGTGAGGAGCACGCGGGGGAATTGCAGATCTGCCGGTGCGCCAATTCGTGCAAAAGCAGCTTGCGCTCTTCGCTGCGCGGATGCGTGGCCAGGACATCACGGCGAAGTTCGCCAAGACTGGCCAGCCACGGACCAAGATCGGCAGGCAGTTGCTCGTCGATTTCGCGGCGCAGGCGCTGCGCAAAGGCGGGGCTCTCTCCGGCGGTTGAGATGGCAACCTGCAGATCCCCGCGGCTCACCACCGAACCGAAAAAGAAATCGCAGTTGGGAATATCGTCGACAGAGTTGCACGGGATTCCACGCTCGACTGCTCCGCGATAAACCGAAGCATTCACTTTCGGATTGTCCGTGGCGGCAATGACGATGAAGTTGCCGTCAAGATCGGCCGGATCGAACGAACGTTCGATCCACTCCAGCTTTCCCTCGGCGGCGAGCTGCCGAATTTCGTCGCGGGCCGCCGGCGCAATGACACGCAGGCGGATGCCGGTCTTGAGCAGGCTGCCAATCTTCTCGAGCGCCACGGTGCCCGCGCCAACCAGCAGGCCGGGGCGGCCGTCGAGCTTCAGAAATATAGGAAGCAGCGTCATCGTTGATCCTCAGTCACCCACGCCGTGCGGCACGCGGCCCGTCGGTTGATCGCGTTCGACCGCCGCAAGCACTTCTCCGGCGAGATGCGCGCGCAATTGATCGTTGGTGTGCCGCGCAAACCACTGGCGCAGGTTCTCTTCGTGTTTGCGATCGCCAAGATACTGGCGCAGCAAGCGCTCAATCGCTTCTGGGACAAGCGGAGCTGGGCAGCGGTAGCCAACCGGGCGCGCAACATTTGCAAACTGGCCTACCGCACCACCAAGGCAGAAGTAATACGCATCGGTCAGTTTGCCTTCGTGCTTGATCTTCTTGCCTTCGATCCCAATGTCCGCAATCCAGTGCTGGCCGCAGCTGTTGGGGCATCCGGTCACGTGCAGACGCAGTTGCTGATCGAACTGCGGCACGCGCTCTTCAAGCTCGTCGACAAGCCAGCGCGCGAAGCCCTTGGTCTCGGTGATGGCGAGCTTGCAGAATTCGGTGCCGGTGCAGGCCACGGTGCCGCGCCAGAAATTGCTCGCTTCAACGTGCAGGCCGATCTGGCCCAACTCACGCACAAGCTCGCCGGTCTTTGCATTGGGTACGTTGATGAAAACGAGATTTTGCGAGACGGTCGCACGCAGCTGGCCGTTACCGAAACGCTCGGAGAGCTCGGCTGCTGCTTCCAGTTGTTCACCCGTCAGCCGGCCGCGCAGAACCGTGGCGCCCACGTAGCTGAGGCCAGGCTGGCGCTGGGGATGAACTCCGGCATGATCGCGAAACACGTCGCTGGGGACTGCTTCTTCACCCGCTGGAAGAAGCGTGAAATCGAGACGCGACTGCAGCTCGTCATGAAAGCGCTGCGGCGTCCAGCCTTCTTTCATAAACAGATATTTGAGGCGTGCGCGGTCGCGGCTTTCGCGCAGGCCCTGCTGTTCGCGAAAGATCTCGGTGACCGCCCGAATGGTGCGCACAGCCTGGTCGGGACGCACGAAGGCATCGAGACGAAGCGCGATGTGCGGCTCGTTCGAGAGACCGCCGCCGACGCGCAGCGAGTAGCCGAGTTCGCCGTCGCGCTTCGCAGGCGTGAGAGCAATATCGTTGATCTCGGGATACGTGCACCAGGAAGGGCAGCCCGTCGCGGAGATTTTGAACTTACGCGGCAGGTTGTAGAACTCCGGATTTGCCGTGAGTAAATGAGCAACCTCGATTGCGATGGGCGATGCGTCGAGCACTTCATCGGCCGCGATGCCGGCGAGCGGGCAGCCGGTAACATTGCGCACGACATCGCCGCACGCGCCTTTGGGCGAGAGGCCGATGGCATCGAGCGCGTCGACAACTTCGGGCAGCGATTCGATCGTGAGCCAATGCAGTTGAATGTTCTGGCGCACGGTGATGTCGGCGAGATTGCGCGCATATTTGCGCGTGAGGCCGGCGATGATACGAAGCTGATGCGCGGTGAGGATGCCGTTGGGAATACCGATGCGCATCATGAAGTAGTCGGAGGCGAGACCTTCGCCGCCCTTGCCGCCCGTGGCGCCGACGCCGTCGCCCTGGGTGTAAACGCCCCACCATTTGAAGTACAACGAAGCCCATTCAGGTACGACGCTGGTGCGGCCTTCGCGCGCGAACTGGCGCACCTCGTCGAATGCATCCCAGGGATTCTTTGCAAGCTTGAGACGCTCGGAGCGTTGCGCCTTGGTTTCTTTGATGGGAACAGCCTGATCCATTTGACCTCGTTGGTGAATAAGGAAAGCCCGCGGCAGCGTAGGCTCGCGGGCTTTTCGGAAACCTTGAATTAATTGGGGAAACCCAGGTCACCTGTGCGCGCGAAGCGGGAGACAGCGGCAACAACAGGACTGGAGTTTCATGTCATTTATCTTCGCAGCAGGCTGGAAAATTTGCAAGGACCTGCCGTCCAGGCGGACGCGGCCCTTGGCCGCCCTTCTTGCTGATTCGATCCTCTACAGAATCGTTCCACGCCTCAAATTGTTCCACGTGGAACAATTGTGTTGGGGGATACATGTGTTGCGGGGGCTTGCAGAAAATAACGCGGCTTGTGATTGCTGCATGTGGGGTTGCCCGTTGTTTCAAGGCCTGACTGGGGATAGGAGCGAACTGCTCCGAGATCTGTTTCTCCGCGTCAAGAGAGGCGCTGAGAACTGCATCGTTTCTGAGGCCCTCCGGGGGTAGGGGGGGAGGGGGGTCCGGTTCAAGTGGGAGGGGGGGGCCGGGTGCCCCCCCGTTGGGTGCTTGTGGAAGCTTCGTGAGATGAGGGTTACATGCCGCTTTCGGTGGACGGGTCGGGGTGGACGACACGGAAGGTGGTTCCGCCCTTCGACCAGACGAGGAGCAGGATGTCCTTCCCCGAAGGCACGGAGTGGACCTGGTTGACGAAGTTGTCGGCGCCTTCCACCGGATGCCGGTTGACTTCAAGGATGACGTCGCCCGGAGCAAGGCCGGCATCGTCGGCCGGGCTGGCGGGGCGCACGCTTTGGATTGCGGCGCCGTTCACCTGGGCGGGAATGTTCAGCTGCGAGCGAAGGTCGGGCGTGAGGTTCGCGACGGCAAGTCCGAGTTTGCCGTGCTGCTGATCGGGGGAGTTGTTGGAGGCTTCTTCAGTCTCTTTGTGGAACTCGCCGACAGTGACCTTGATTGTCTCGGGTTTTCCGTCACGAAGAATGCCAATGCTGATCGAATTGCCGGGAGCCAGCTGGCTGACGGCGACCTGAAGGGCGCTGCCATTGACGATCTTCTTGCCATCGAGATCGCGCAGGACATCGCCGCTCTTGAGGCCGGCGTGGCTTGCGGGTGAATCGGGCGTGACCTGGCTAACGATGGCTCCGGTGGCATCGGGCAGATTAAAGAAGCCGGCGTTGTCCGGGGTCACGTCGTTCATGCTGATGCCCAGGTAGCCGTGGTGCACGGTGCCGCTCTTGATGATGGATTCGGCGGAGGAACGGGCAATCTGCGCGGGAATGGCAAAGCCGGCGCCTGCAAACGAGCCGTTGCCCGTGATGATGAAGGTGTTGATGCCGATCAGTTCCCCATGCGCATTCACCAGCGGTCCGCCGGAGTTGCCGGGATTGATGGCGGCGTCGGTCTGGATGAAGTCGCCGGGCTTGCGGGGATCGTCGGTGTAGGGGTTGGGCCGGTTGAGGGCGCTCACGATGCCGCGCGTGACCGAGAACTGGAAGTAGCCGAAGGGGCTGCCGAAGGCGAGCACGGTCTGGCCGGGGTGCAGCTTGGTGGAGTCTCCCCAGGCGATGGTGGGCAGGTTGTGCGCGTCGATCTTGATGACGGCGAGGTCGTTGAGCTTGTCGGCGCCGACGAGCTTGGCGGGAAAGATGCGGCGGTCGTCGAGGGTGACGTTGATCTTCATCGCGCCGTCGACGACGTGGTCGTTGGTGACGATGTAGCCATCGGGCGAGATGATGATGCCGCTGCCGATGCCGTGCTCGATCTGTCGTTGCTGGGGCATTCCTTGCATCTGGCCCGGGCCGCCGAATCCGAAGAAGCGGCGGAACTCGGGCGGAAGATTCTGCAGGCTGCCGTTCTGGTTGTCGTCGTCGCCATCGGCATCGGCGTGCCCGCGCGAGGTGACGGACACGTTGACGACCGCGGGCGTGACGCGCGCTGCGACGGCTTCGACCGCGTTATCGAGCGAGACGAGCGAGGAGACGTTGGCATCATCGAGGGGCGCGGCGGGAGCGATGGCGGCCGCGTGGACGGGATTGTGGGCAAAGAGGGCGACGCCGAGCAGACCGGCGGCAGCGACCGCGAGGGCGGGCATCATGACTCGACGGGCCTTATCTCTTAATGAATTAGTTGATGCGAGCATGTTGGATTCTCCATGGAGGTTGGTTTGGTTTCTAGAGTTGGATTACGATCCAGCCATCGCCAAAGGGGACGGTGGCGGTGTGCGAAGAGTTGGAGCCAGCGGGAAGCACTCTGAAGATGAGCTGCGTGACGCGCACGCGGCTGGTGGCTGATGGTGCGGTCGGCGTGGCGGAGCCGGATTGTGTCGCGCCTATATCGTAGTCGGCGGTCGTCCCGGTTTTCTCTGCGAGAGATTTTGTGTTCGCGGGAGATTCTTCATTCGGCACGACTGTCTCGACTTGTTCCCACGCGGTGAAAACAATCCAACCCTGTTCGCTGGGGTGCTGCCGGTTCGCGTCCTGTTCAGTCGGAGTCAGCCCGGCGGGTTGGCGGACCGCGAGCGCTTTGGTGCGACGCGCGGAAGTGTCCGCAAACGTCTTCAAATAAGAAGCCGAGGGCATTTCTGCTTTGGCTCGCTCGGCAGAAAATCCTTGTGCAAGCTGCGGATGACGCGGGTTTGCAGGATAGACCGCATCGCCGAGTTGGTCGGCTTGATTACTGGTTGCGAAGGCCTGGGCGGGTTGTGCGGTCGGCACGAAGGCGACGAGCTGCGGGCAGCGCGCCAGCTCCACTGTAACGGCGAAGAGGGCGCAGGCAACGGCGCCGAGCAAAGCCCGCCCGGCGACGGGATGCAGCAACCGATTGCGGCGCAGGATGCGGTGGACGCGTTGGACAAGCTCGGAGCGGCGCTGCCATACACCCAGAGTGAGAGCTTGTTTTCGGTCGTTCACCCCACGGACGTTGACCTGTCCGCGGGGACCACGGTGCTCCAGGCCGCGCTCGGCGAGGCTGGCGAGGCATGCGGCGTAGGCACGGGGTGCCTGGGTGATGCGCACCACGGCTTCGTCGCAGGCCATCTCGCGTTCTTTGGATAGCTGGCGTTCAACGGCCCAGAGCGCGAGGTTCAGGGGGAAGAGGACCAGACAAATTTTCTGGAGAAGGTTGGTCCAGTCGTCGCGGCGGCGCAGGTGTTCAGACTCGTGGAGCACGATCTGATGCAGCTCTTCTGCTGTGAGGCGAGGCAGGAGCCAATCGGGAATAAGGATGCGCGGCGCGAAGAAGCCGATGACGCTGGGGCGGTCCAACGACTGCGTTGAGCAGACTTCGAAGGTGCGTGTGGCTTTGGAGGAGGCTGGGAAGTCGATCGGCGTGGCTGTTCGCCAAAGGCGGCGTAGGCGCAGCGAATGAAACACCAGGTCGGCGGCGCGGATGACCGTCGCGACAGCCCAGAGGCCGGCAATCGCCAAGGTCCAGCGGGCGTCGAGTTGAAGCCACGGGTGTGGGGAAGCAGGCGCTGCAGCGGTTGCGCTTGATTCGAAACTCCCGAAGAGACGCGGAATCAATGGAAGCGCTACGAGCGTGGCGAATGTGATGGCCCAGCCAACGAAGCGTTGCGCGGCAGTGATCCGCGGCGCACTTTTGAGGCAGAGAGCGAGTCCCGAAAAAATGACAAGGCCTTGCCAGAGGCTGGTGACGGCTATGGGCGCAGCTGTATGGGCAAAGGAGTCGAAGCAATCGGAGACGAGGGGTAGGGACATGCGTCAGGCTCCTTCCTTTTTGATGTGGGGCTTTTTGATGTTTGGGCTTGGGGCATCGGGCGCCGCGACCGCGATCGCACTCTTCAGGCGCTCCAACTCATCGGGGGCAATGTCTTCGTCTCCAAGGAGGGAGAGCAGGAGGCGTTCGCGGGAGTTGCCGAAGAAGCGATTGAGGACATGACGGACTTCGGACCGACTGGCTTCGTGCTCGGCGACAGAGGCGCGGTAGACGAAGGCGCGGCCCTCCTGGCGGTGCTCGACGTAGCCTTTTTGCTCGAGGATGCGGATGGTGGTGAGGACGGAATTATAGGCGAGGGCCTCGCCTTCCGGCAGGTCCGCGACCAGGTCGGTGACGGCGGATTCGCCGCGGCGCCAGAGGATCTTCATGAGCCGGAGCTCAGCCTCAGTGAGCGTATTGGATTTCCTTGGCGGCATCGGTAAAGCTCTGATTATGTTGGACGGGAGGATGAAAGCATCGTCCTTACAAGCAATATAGACGAATAACTAATAGATTAGTTTCTCTGCCAGGCCATTTTTTTCGGTTTTCGATTCTTCAGGCCTCCTGGGCGCTCGCTCTACTTCCGATCGAAGACCTGAATATTGGGCTTGGACATGCCCGGAAGATGCGTGGTGACCGTAAGGGTTTTGCCGTCCTTGGCGATTTCGAATTGCTGGGTATCCAGGACTTTCCCTTCTATTTTGTCAGTAAGTTCTACCTCGTGATCGCTCAAACGCCGCCCGGAAGTGACGTAGCCCGCGGGCAGATTTGGGCCACTAGCCGCGTAGTCTTTGCCGTCGAACTGGATGCTTTTGGTCGTTTTCTGGGACGGGTTAATCAACGAGAGGCCGTTGTCTCCGAAGGATTCAACATCCATCTCGAAGGAGGAGTGGACTTCCTCGGTGGTGCTCTCCCACGTGCCGGCAAAGCCGGTGGTGCCTGCGACGCGGGCGTATTTGTACAGGAGGTTACTGGTGGACCCGTCGGCACGGTAGCCGGTGAAGTTGTCGGTGAGAGTGCTGCCATCGGCGGAGAGATCCCAGATAGCGGAGATGAGCATCTGGCCGCCCTTCTTGCGCACCACTTTCCATTGATTGGGGCCGAGGACAGTCACGGCAAGCGTGGTGCCGAAGATGCCGGGTTGGTCAGTGCCGTCGGCCACGATGGTTTCTGGATCTGTTGGGGATAAGTGGAAGGTGTACGTGTTGGGGCCTGCGGCCTCGACCCCCATCTGATCCGTGAGCGTGCTCTTAGCAGGGTTCAGTTTCCATTTGCCGGTGAGAGGATCGGTGGCACCGAATGCGGTGGCGGTAAGAAGAGAGACGATGCACAGGAAGCGAACGGAACGCAGAAGCATTGGAGGTCTCCGTGATGGGATTGGAAGCGGTGTCGCGCATTTGGGTGCACGTTCCGGGCCAAAAGCAGCGGTGGAGCGAGCGACGCACAGGAAAGAAACAAAACGGGCTCTGCAAGCCCCAGGGCGGGCGTGGGCATGTAAATCGCGGTGTCAGGATTCTCGATTCGCCATCCTGCCCTTGCGGATCGGGAACGAGTGTTCGAACGAATGTGCGAAACCGGTCAGCGGTGTACTGAAACGGACAGTGTCTGAACCCAAATGAGAAAGCGGAAAAACGCCGAGAGTCAGGAGCGAACTGAAGCGACAGGGACGCTGCGGGGCTTGCGTGCGGGCTGGAGCAGGGAGAAGGCGATGATGGCGGCGGGAATGAGGAAGGCCAGCGATCCGAAGACCCACATCAGTACGGCGCCCAGTGCCTGGTCGGCGGTGGGGTCGATCTGAAACGGGTTGGGGTGCTGGGTGTAGTAGGGGTAGACGGGGCGATTGCAGAAGGCGAGGGAGGCGGAGAGCGCGGTGTTCACGAGGTCGGCGGCGATGAGGTAGAGCAGGATGCTCCAGCGGCGCTGGGTGAGGGAAGCGGGCCAGGGGCGCACGATGCAACCCCAGAAAAGCAGCGAGGTCGAGAGGAAGCAGAGGTGCTCGACGTCATGCCAGGCCTCGTGCTCGAGAGCGAAGTCGTAGGCGGCGGGGACGTGCCAGCCGAGGAATGTGAGGTTCATAAGGAGCCACGCGACACGCGGACGCACAAGTCGATGAAGAAAGGCGCGGAGAAGACGGAAGCGCAGGAGCGGGCCGGCGATCCAAATACGAAGAGGGCGCGGAAGACCGCGGAGCAGAGGGACGACGGGAAGTCCGAGAAGAACGAGCGGCGGGACAACCGACATGAGAATCAGGTGCTCGATCATGTGCGCGCTCAGCAGGGCGTCGGCGAAGTCGTCGAGCGGCGAGCCGATGGCGATCCAGAGGCAGGCGAGGCCGGCAAGAAACGAGAGCAGGCGATCGATGTTGAATTGCGCGGGACGGGTCTTGCGGAGGGCGAGCCAGCCGCGGATGTAGAGGGCGGCTGTGAGTAGGATGGCCGCGGTGAGCCCGATCGGGAGCGACCAGTCGTCGAGCAGGGATTGAATTGCGGCGTCCGTAGTCAACGCGGCTGTCCGGCGGGTTCGGAGGGGTTGGCCTGCGTGAGGGAGTGCGAGGCATCGATGGCCGGCGACAGATTGTCGCCGCGCAGCGTCATGAGGAAAGCAACGAGGGCGCGGGTTTCCGCGGGCGAGAGCGCGTTGCCGTAGGCAGGCATGTTGCCGCCGCCCTGCAGCACCTGGCGAATCATCTGGTCTTCGGTCATGCGGGCGGCGATGGCGTCGAGCGCCGGACCGCGCAGGCCGCCGACGCCGCCGAGTGCATGGCAGTTGCGGCATTGCTTGTTCTGGAGGACGAGCGCGCCCTGGCGCTCGAGCGGCGAGCGGTCTTTGAGGTACGCGGTCGGCGTGGGATCGCCCGACCACGCCTCCATGATCGGACTCCACGGCGTGTAGGTGCCCAGGTGCGTGAAGACGCCGAGGGCAACGGCGATGACGGAGACCATGAGCACCGCGACGGGACGGCGCGACCAGTGCTTCTCGCCTTCGCCCGCAACGAGAGGCAGCAGGAGCATGGCGCCGATGACGACGACGGGCGCGATGAAGAGGAAGGGCGTTTCGAGCTCCGGCGGCAGGTAGGCGAGCACTGCGTAGATCCAGAGGAAGAAGAAGTCGGGCTTGGGCGCGGTCTGGATGATGGTGGGATCGGGCTGGCCGGTGGGGCCGAAGGGGCCGAAGAAAAGCGCGCAGGCCATGACGGCGAGCAGGATCGCGGCGGCGAAGACAGCGTCCTTCCATGCGGCGTCGGGGACGAAGGGAATGCCGTCTTCGTCGGTGAGCTCGTGATACTCGCGATCGTAGGTGGCTTTGCTGACGAGGCGGCCGGGCATGGGCCACTCGTTGACGCCGAGCTGCAGCACCATCCAGACATGCAGAGCGACAGCGCCGAGCAGCATGCCGGGAATGACGAAGACGTGCAGCGCGAAGAAGCGCGAGAGCGTCTGGCCGCCGATGATGGGTCCGCCGAGCATCAGGTGCACGAGCTGGCCGCCGATGACCGGCACGCGGCTCATGATGGAGGCGCCGATGCCGAGGCCCCAGTAGGCGTCCTGATCGAAGCGCAGCACCTGGCCGGTGAAGGCCATGCCGAGGGTGAAGCAGCAGCAGAAAGACGCCGATGATCCAGGTCAGCTCGCGCGGAAATTTGTAGGCGCCGAACAGGAAGACCTGCACCATGTGGATGAGCACGATGGCGACCATGAAGTCGGAGCCCCAGCCGTGCAGCGCGCGCAGAAACCAGCCGAGGGCGATGTTGTGATTGAGGAACTGGAGGCTGGTCCAGGCTTCGCCGGCGGAGGGCGTGTAGACCAGCGCGAGCAGAATGCCGGTGACGATCTGCAGCATGAGCAGCACGGTGGCGGCGCTGCCGAAGACATACCACCAGCTGGCGCTGCGCGGGGGCGTGGGATGCGCAGCGGCTTCGGTGAGCGGCTTTTCGAGGCCGAGCCGGCGCTCAAACCAGTCGTAGATATTGAAAGCGCGCTGCTTCAGGCTGGCCATGTCTGTTTCTCGTCTTGGATGGGATGTGCGTTGGCTCGATCTGGATCAGCGGCTTCTGCGTGCAGGCGCGGTTGGAGAGCGTGGGCATCTGGCCGGCGTTAATCATGAGCTTGTCGCCGACGATGGTGTAGTTGATACTCAAAGAGGCCGCGCTCAGGCGGGCCGGAGGCGCGCGAGCCATCTTCGTAGTACGCGCCACCGTGGCAGGGACACATGAAGAGGCTGCGATTGCGGGAACCAGCGCACCGGGCAGCCGAGGTGCGCGCAGTTGATGGCGAAGACCTGAAACTTCTGCCCTGGATGCGACGCACCCAGCAGGCGACGTTGCCGGTTTCTCCGTCGGCCGCGGTGGTGACGGGGTTGCGGTAGTCGACGAGGCGGGTTTCGCCTTCGGGGAAATCGTCGATGGGGCCGAGCGAGATCCAGGACTTGTAGTCCTTGTCGCGCTTGAACGCGGGGCCGAGAAGGTAGCCGAGAATGGGCACGGCGAGAACTGCGCCGACTGCGCCGTTCAAGAGCAGGGAGAGCTTGAAGAGGAAGGCGCGGCGCGAGCGATCGGCGCTCTTCGGCGCTGGAGCGGTGGTGCGAACGGGAGCCGGTTGGGTCGGGTAACCGGATTCGTGTTCGGTCGTCATTGGCTGTCCTCTGTTGCGAGTGCGGGTTTTGCAAGTCCGGGCTTCGTGAGTTCGGGGCTGGCGACGCCGGGAGTGGCTTAGGAGGATCCGTGTTTGAGTTTGCGATGGGCTGGCGATGCGCGGCGAGCCAGGCGACGATGTCGGTGATCTCCTGGCGGTGCGAGCGGATGCGGCGGCAATGTATCCACGCCAGTCCGGAGCGCTGTCGTCGAGGTGGCCGGCGACGATGAAGGCTGCGCAGGCTCTGATCGCTGACCAGCGCGAGATAGGACGGATCGACGATTGAGTGGGACGTAACGGATTGCTGGTCCGCAGTGTTGCGGCCTGCTGTCTTGATTCCGACACCGTCCACGCCGTGGCAGCGGGCGCAGGCGGCAACGTAGGCCTTCTGGCCGTCGGTGGCATTGCCCGCGGCTGCAGCTGCATACGGCGGTAGTGTCACGGCTGCGAAGTCAGCGGGACGGGCCCATGTGCTGAATCATGCCCTGCACAAGCGCGTCGACTTGCTGCTCGGTCAGCATGCCGCCGGAGCTTGCGGCAAAGGCGGGCATCAGGGTGCCGGGGATGCCCTTTGCGGTAGCGGTGCGCAGATTGTCTGCGCCGGCGAACAGCGAGATAGGCGGGATTGTTGAGCGCGATCGCTGCGCCGCCGCGGCCGTTGTCTCCATGGCAGCCGGAGCAGTTCTGTTCGTAGAGAGCATGAAAGTCGAGTTACCTGTCGGGCCGCAGACGTCCGCCGCTTCCGTCGGGTATGCCGGGACATGCGTCGCAGCCGGCACAGAGGCAGAACGATGCCGGCGAGCAGCGGTCGAGACGGGAACCCAGTCGATGTGGGAGCGTCTGGTCATTGTCGTGCCTTCTCCTGTATGCGTTCGCGTCGGCGCTCTTCGTCCATGCCGCCTTCAAGCCCGGCGCGCACAGCGAAGGGCAGCGCCTGAAACTGCGGCGTGCGCACCTTGGCCTGCAGGTTGACGACGAAGCCGCAGACCAGGCCGAAGGCGATCTGCGAAGGAACGAACCAGAACCAGTCGATGCGTTCGTTCAGGATGGGACTGACGATGCCCAGCGACGGAGGAGAGAAGGCCGGTCCACAGGAACGGCGCGATGAAGCCGGCAGTGAGGATAGGCCACCGGGGAAACATGGGCAGCATGGCTCCGTAGAGCAGCCCGACCAGCAGCGAGGCGATCGATGTGAATGGCGAGGGCGGCCAGCAGACCCTGCAGGTGGAACTGGGCGAGGAACTGGTTGCTCTCGCCGGCCCAGCTGACGAAGCCGCCTGCCGCCAGCAGGTTCATCGGCGTACCAGAGGCTGTGATACTTGAGCAGGCTGAAGAGTGTTGCGGGCACGATCATGGCGATGCCGCCGGCGATGCCGCCCTTGATTCCGGTGGTGATGTGAAAGGTTTCGACGGGGAGCAATCTTGCGGTGCATCGGGACTGAGGGGCAGGCGCTCGATGGATGTGCGCGCGCTGGCGAACTGTGTGGGCTCGCGTTCGGCTTCGGAACAACCTCGTGCGCCTCGTGGGCAGGACGTCGCGGAACCAGCCGACAGCCGCGACGAAGCGCGAGCACGAGGCCGAGCAGGCTGACGTACGGCAGCTGGTCACCATGCCGGTGACGAGCGAGCGCGACGCCGAGCGCGAGCACCATGGGCCACGCGGTGGGCGCGGGCAGTATGCGATCGACGTTCTCGGTGCTCAGTGGCCGGTGCTTCGGTTGATTCGTGCTCGTCCATGCAGGATGGCCCCTCGCTTTGACGTCGCAAGATTATGCGTGCCCGACGAATGTAGACCACGGTGAAGACGACGACCCAGACGGCGTCGACGAAGTGCCAGTAGAGGGAGAGCGACTTCCAAGCGCTCGGCATGATGCTGCGTCAGCTTGCCGGCGAGCGCGAAGATCAGCGCGAGGCCGCAGCATGAGCAGGCCGACGATGACGTGCGAGGCGTGCAGGCCGACCAGCGAATAAAACGTGGTGCCGAAGAGATTGGTGCTGGATGGTGAGGCCGTCGTGGTAGATCAGGTCATACCACTCGAGCGCCGTGTGCGCCGAGGAAGATGCCGCCGAGCAGCACGGTGCCGGCGAGCCACCAGCGCGCATGCGTGCGATGCTTGTCGGCGCGCAGACTCGTGCACCGCGAAGTGCACGGTGATGCTGCTCGAGAGCAGGCAGATGGTGGCGAAGATCGGGAGCTCGAGCACCTCGCGCGGCGTGGGGCCGCTGAGGCTCTTGCCGATGTAGAAGATGTAGGCGACGACAAAGATGATGAAGATCGCGGACTCGGCGACGATGAGGCAGGCCATGCCCACGATGCCGCGCGAGGGCAGGTTCCATTCGTCGGCGGGTGCGTGCGGGAGGGTCACGGCTGTACTCGTCATCGATCTCCTCTCTGTCGTGGCTTATTCGTAGTGCGCATCCGGATCTTCAGGATGCTTGAGATCCCACAGCGGCCGGCGGCTTTCGACGGTGGGCATGATGGCGAAGTTATAGCTGGGCGGCGGCGAACGGCGTGGACCACTCGAGCGTCCAGGCATCCCACGGATCGGGGCCGGCCATCTCGCCTTTGAAGTACGAGCAGACCAGGTTGTAGACGAAGATCAGCATGGCCGATGGCCTGGAAGATGGCGCCGCTGCGAAACGATCATGTTCCATCAGCGCCCATCCGCGGTCGGCCTCGTAGGTGTAGATGCGGCGCGGCATGCCCAGCAGGCCGGGGATGTGCATGAAGTCGAAGGTGAGATGGAAGCCGATGAGGAAGAGCCAGAAGTGCCACTTGCCGAGCGTCTCGCTCATCATGCGGCCGGTCATCTTCGGATACCAGTAGTAGAAGGCCGCAGAAGATCATGAAGAGGATGGCGCCGACCAGCACGTAGTGGAAGTGCGCGACGACAAAGTAGGAGTTGCCCAGCTGCCAGTCGAACGGCGCGACGGACAGCATGATGCCGGTGAGCCCGGCGATCGAGGAACTGGAAGAGGAAGCCGATGGAGAACATCATGGCGGTGGTGAAGTGGATCTTGCCGCCCCACATGGTCGCCAGCCAGTTGAAGATTTTGATGCCGGTGGGCACGGAGATGACCATGGTGGCGAAGGTGAAGAAGGTGTTGGCGGCCGGCGCCCATGCCGACGGTGAACATGTGGTGCGCCCACACGCTGAGGCTGATGAAGCCGATGCCGACCGACGCCGCGACCATGGCCGGATAGCCGAAGATGGCCTTGCGCGAGAAGACGGGAATGATCTCGTTGGCGAAGGCGAAGGCCGGCAGCACCAGGATGTAGACCTCGGGATGGCCGAAGATCCAGAAGAAGTGCATCCAGAGCACGGCGGAGCCGCCGGCCTGCGTATCGAAGAAGTGGCCGCCGAGGTAGCGGTCGATGCAGCAGCATGATCTGCGCGGCGGTGAGCGGGCTGATGGTGACGAAGACCAGGCCGCTGGTGACGAGATAGAGCCAGACCAGCAGCGGCATGCGGCTCGAGCTTCATGCCAGGGCAGCGCATGCAGAGCGTGGTGGCGACGATGTTGAGCGCGGTGCCGATGGTGCCGATGCCGCTGAGGAGGACGCTGAGGGTCCAGTAGTCGGTGCAGTGGCCGGGCGAGAAGACGCGCGCGGTCAGCGGCGCGTAGGCAAACCAGCCCACGTCGGGCGCGGTGCCGGCGCCGTAGAGTCCGCTGCCCGCGAAGTAGCTGAAGTAGAGCAGCAGGCCGCCGAAGGCGGAGATCCAGAAGCTGAAGGCGTTGAGCCGCGGGAACGCCATGTCGCGCGCGCCGATCATCAGCGGGACAAGGTAGTTGCCAAAGCCGAAGAGGATGGGCATGCCCACGAAGAACACCATCGTGGTGCCGTGCATGGTGAAGAGCCGGTTGAAGACCTGCGGCGAGACGAAGGTGATTGTTGGGAACGGCAAGCTGAATGCGCATCAGCAGCGCTTCGAAGCCCGCGATGAGGAGGAAGATGAGCGCATAGCCGATGTACATGAGGCCGATTTTCTTGTGATCGACCGTGGTGACCCACTCCTGCACGACATAGAGCCAGCCGCGGTGGAGCGCGGGATTGACCGTGACCTGGAGTTTGCGTCGCCATGGTGCCTCTTTCGGCGTGCTCAGTGAAGCGTCATCAGGTAGTGCGTGACAGCGGTCGAGATCGTGATCGTTCAGATGCATGGCCGGCATCAGGACGCCCGGCTTGAAGTGAGCTGGATCGTCAATAAAGGTGCGCAGGTTGTCTGGCGTATTGGGTACCGCCCCCGAGGCAATGGTGTCGCGGCTCGCGAGATGCGAGAGGTCGGGACCGAAGGTTCCCCTGGCGGCGGTGCCGGAGATGGTGTGGCAGTTGACACAGGCGTTGTGCCTCGAAGACGGCGCGGCCCTGGGCCACGGCAGCGTCCTGGGCGTGCGGGCTTCTGCTGTTGCGCGATCCAGGCAGCGAAGCTCGCTGGAGTGTCGGCATACACGCGAATCAGCATTTTTGCATGCTGAGTGCCGCAGTATTGCGCGCATTGGCCGAGGTACAGGCCGGCCTTATCCGGGTCAATCCACATGGTGTTGATCTTGTTTGGAATCACGTCCATCTTGCCGGCGAGACGCGGGACCCAGAAGCTGTGGTCGGTGTCTGCCGAGGACATGGTGAGATAGGTGGGCGTGGGATGCGCGGGATCGCTGACGGGGACATGCAGTTCGTTGGCGGTGACGATGCCGAGCTTCGGATAGCGGTACTCCCACCAAAATTGATGACCGATGACGACGACATCGAGGGCGTTGGCAGGCTTGGCTGCGGTCTGATTGACGAAGATGACGCGCGCGGTGGCAAGAAAGAGGATGACCACGATGATGATGGGAATGACGGTCCAGGAGAGCTCGATCTGGTTGCTGCCGTAGATCTGTGCCGGTTCACGCTGCGTGTAACCGCGGCGGTGCCGGTAGCGGATGAGCGTGTACAGCAGCAGGCCACCGACGATGAGGAAGATGGCAGTGCAAATCGCCAGCACGAGCATCGAGAGATCGAAGATGGAGCGCGCCGGGGTTGCAGCAGGAGCAAAGAGCGAGGCGGGTGGCTGATCGAAGATGAGCGCCGGCAAACGCAGTCCAGGAGTCATGCGGGCCAGCAGATGCGAGGAGAAAGCATGGGCGCTCTGCGCGACGTCTGGAAAGGCAGCAAGCAGTTCAAGAGGAACGAGCATCTCTATCCTCAGAGTGTCATCGTCGAAGCGCCCCATCGACCATGGTCACCGGGGCAGGTTGGGAAGACTCAATCCGATTGCGTCGGGACTACCTGCCGACGAGAATTCAACGGCTATGCCCAGAAGAAGGAAACCGACCGCGCTTATCCGATGCTCCGGAGATGGCAGGTTCTGCCGGCCAGAAATTTATTGTCTGTTGACAGAGAGGAAAGCCCACACCTGAAACTGCACGAGGTGAGCTTAACACTTTGCCGGGGGCGGGAAAAACCGAAGAATCCAAAATGCGGAACGTCCCAGGGGCAACCGGCGTGTTGCGCACGGCCGAATAAGCACAGTTGGAGAGGCGGCTGTTGTGCGACCCGCTTGCTACGATGTGAATGGCGCCGGACGCCAACCCATCCTCTATGGCGAATCGAACCAAGGCGGCATCGCGGGCTTCGCAGCAAGTGGATGAGCAGCTTGCCCGCTATCGCTCGATGCGCGACTTTCATCTCACAGCGGAGCCAAGTGGGAGCGCGCCTCCCAGCCAATTGCAGCCGGGCCATGCGCTTCCTTTTGTCATTCAGAAGCATGCTGCGACGCGCCTGCATTACGATTTTCGTCTGGGCTGGAATGGCGTGATGAAGAGCTGGGCAGTTACGAAGGGCCCGAGCTTCTTCCCCGGCGATAAGCGGCTCGCGGTCGAGGTTGAGGACCATCCCATCGAGTATGCGGGGTTTGAAGGCACGATACCCAAGGGCCAGTATGGCGGTGGGACGGTGATGATCTGGGACTTCGGAGATTGGAGGCCCCTGGTCGATGTCGATCGCGGCTTGCGGGAAGGGAATCTCAAGTTCCAGTTATTCGGAAAGAAGTTGAAGGGTGCGTGGGCGCTTGTGCGCATGCACGGCCGCAACGAGCGCCCCGACAAACCGAACTGGCTCCTTATTAAGGAGCGAGATGAATTTGTGCGCGCCGAGGGAGACGCGGCGATCATTGACACTGAGCCCACCAGCGCGGTGACCAAGCGCACGATGGAGCAGATTGCCGCGAGCGAAGACCATGTTTGGAACAGCAAAAGCCGCGAACAGCGGGCACTGGAAGAACGGGCGGCGCCAAGGCCAGCTCTAGCGGCCGCAGGGCCTGTTCAGGCAGGAATCAAGAGGGTGCTGCGTCGCGGCCATTCAGCCAAGCAACTCATGACGTCTGCGCCGCCTGAGCGGTTTCCTGGATTCATTACCCCGCACCTTGCCGAGCAAGGCCCAGCCGCTCCCGATGATCCGGAGTGGATACACGAGGTGAAGCTGGACGGTTATCGAATCCAGATTCATGTGCGCTCTGGCAAGAAGAACGGCAAAACGGTTCGCACCGCGAGACTATTCACGCGCAAGGGTCTGGATTGGACGCATCGGATGCCTGAGATCGCGCATGCGGCCGCTGCATTGACCGTGACCGATGCGATTCTCGACGGCGAAGCGGTTGTGCTCGACGAGAAAGGTGTGTCGAGCTTCGCAGAATTGCAAGCCGCATTTCAGGAGAGCAAAAGCCGCTTCATTACCTACTTTGCCTTCGATCTTTTGCATCTGGACGGCCACAATCTGCGCGGTCTTCCGCTGGTTGAAAGGAAAGAGATTCTCGGCTCGATTCTGCAAGGGGAGCGCCGGGACGCGCCTCTTCGGCTGAGTGAGCATTTTGAGGCGATGGGCAGTGCCGTTTTCGCCAAGGCGTGTGCTTTGGGTGCGGAAGGGATTGTCTCGAAGCTGAAGTCGGGGAGTTACGTCGAGGGACGGAGCGGCGGTTGGCGCAAAGTGAAGTGTCGGCTCGAACAGGAGTTCGTCATCCTCGGATTCACCGCGCCTTCCAAAGGTGGCCATGGCATTGGGGCTCTCTTGCTTGGCTATTACGAGGAAGGCCAATTGCGATATGCGGGCCGCGTGGGAACGGGCTTTTCGCAGAAGACCAGTGGTGATCTGCGCACCAGTCTGAATGGTATGGCTCAGAAGCAGTCGAGCCTTCCTGAGATTCCGCTGGATGCCCGTCGCGGCGTGGTCTGGGTGAAGCCAGAGCTTGTGGCCCAGGTTGCTTTCGCGACATGGACGCACGATGACCTGGTTCGACAGGCATCTTTCGAGGGCCTCCGCGAAGACAAGCCGGCGCCGGAGGTGGAGCGCGAATCGTCAATCCCTCTCTCCGCCGGGAGGCTCGCGACCAGGGCGACCGGAGTGAAGGCACAACGAGGAATCCAGTCGAAGAAAATCATCAGGCATCAACCGGAGCTGATTCGAACGGCGCCATCGACCACGAATCAAGCGGCAGTTGCGCTGCCTATTACACACCCGAGCAAGGTGATCGACGCCGCCAGCGGCATGACGAAGCAGATGCTCGCGGAGTACTACATTGCGGTTGCGCCGCGCATGCTTCCGCACATTGCCGATCGGCCACTGAGTATCGTCCGCTGTCCTGAAGGCACCGGCAGCCAATGCTTCTTTCAGAAGCACATCGGGAGGGGCATGCCGGATGGAGTGCGCAGCGTGTCTGTCCCGAATCGCAAAACCGGAAAGCGGGAGGAGTACTTGACGCTGAATTCCGCCGAGGGTCTCGTTGGGCTGGCGCAAATGGGAGTGCTCGAGATTCACCCTTGGGGTTCGCGCAATGAGTCGCTGGAGGAACCGGATCGGGTTGTATTCGACCTGGATCCGGATCAAGCGATTGCCTGGCGGACGCTGTCCGCATCCGCAGTGGAATTGCGCGCGCGTTTGAAGCGACTTGGTCTCGTCAGCTTTCTGAAGCACACGGGCGGCAAAGGGCTCCACGTTGTAGTTCCTATCGAGCCAAGGTATACATGGTCGGCGGTCAAGGAATTCGCGCATGGGTTAGTGCTCGGAATGGAGAGGGAGCAGCCCAATCTGTATGTGACGAAGATGACCAAGGCTATTCGAGCCGGGCGAATCTATCTGGACTATTTGCGCAATGAGCGTGAAGCTACGGCCATCGCGCCCTTCTCGCCGCGGGCCCGCATCGGGGTGCCTGTCGCGGTCACGCTCAGCTGGAGCGAACTCGAATCTGCGAAATCTCCGTCGTTCCACGTTGCCGACCTGGCCCGGTGGCGGTCCCGACTGGATCGCGATCCATGGAAGGAAATGGCAGGCACCCGGCAGACACTTCCGGTGGAGGGGATCAAGGCGGGCGTTGCGCGATCGAGGCGATAGAGTCTTGTGCATGCTGCTGCGTCGTTCCTATTCACTTCAAATCGGCGCACTGTTCGAGGGCGGAGTCGATGATCGCCAACTGCGAACCGTTCAGCTCGACGACCTGCCATCGCTGCAGAGTCACCACGATTACCCTTGTGGCCTACGCGGCTCGCCGATCTTGCTCAGCGAAGATAAGGAAGTAATGAAAACAAGTGGGCATTGGGCGGAGGCCATTTTCAAATTCAAGGGGAAAACGGTGGCTCATCACACAACGACTGTGACACGCGCCACAAAGGGAAACGCTGCTGAGGCGATACTCATAATCTTCGTGCAAGTTGGAGTGTATGTGAACGTCTTATTCACTGCGCAGCCTGCCGCGGCGATTTGTTCAAGTTGATCGGCGTTCGATGTAATAAGTGAGGCGGATGGAGATAGCGCCGAGTCGTCCGACGTGGCAAACAGATGTATTGATAAAGTAGTAAATAGGTTGGTCGGCACGGAGGGTGCGAACGCATCGGGCCGCAAGAGTTATTCCGGTTACTTATTTGGTTGTGAGGGAAAGTGCACTGACCTGGTGGCACACTTCAATGCAGCAAGGTGACCTTCATCACGCATCTATAGCGTGCGCGGAGTTTGTTCTTGACACCCTATCTTGGCCCGCGCACTATCTGTGCAGTCTCTTCTCTCAACCCAGGGTTCGGAGCAGGCCTTAGGCACCTCGCCTGATGCAGGGCGGCTTCGATGCAGTTTCAAAGTGCAGGATCATTCCACGCAGGAAGTGTCGCCATGATCGTCACGATGCAGGACCGCGGCAGCGGAGTATTTGGCTTGCGCAGCGGCGTGCGCAATGCAAGGCGTTGCTTCAAAAGAAGCGCGCCGGCGGTCGACCTGGATTTAGAGAGCGTGCAGATTCGGTGTGAACTGAGGCAGGAGTTTTGGTGGGGCATCCTGAGAACAGGGATCCGAGATTGTGCGCATGGCCTACCGCGAAAAAGGCAAAGTGGAAAGTTGATGGGGATACGTTGGTTTTGCTCATGCTGCCTGCGGGGCCCAATGTGTTTCGCCTGCAGCCGAGGGAGTCAAAGAGAGACGTGGATAGGGAGAGGCCCAGGGTCTATCGCGCCGCGTGATGGATGGTAAGGTTTCGTTGGATTCAGAAATGAGAGAACCGGCCAGGATCGCTGAAGAATAGATCGGCGCATGAGCACGGTATCTCACGCGGACAGGAGCCGAATATATATATGACGATGTATCTGTTTCCGAGCAGGACCAGTGTCGAGTGCAAGGAGCCGCCAAGGACGATCCGATCGGGATTCTTCTTTAGTGCGCTCTCTCCAGAAGCGCTTTCTGAATTTGGATCGATTACAGCCAATTCCTCTTTTGCTGTTGGCGCACAGCTTTACAGCGAGGAAGAGATTCCGACAAAAGTATTCGTCCTTCTTGAGGGGCAAGTAAAGATCGAAATTAGCGCGCGTAACGGAAAGCATCTGATACTTCGCATCGCCAAGCCGGGCGAGGTGCTTGGACTGTCATCTGCGTTCTCGGGGAATTTGTATGAGGAGACGGCAGAGGCGATTCGCCCGTGCAACCTCATGACGGTGCACTGCGGTGATTTTGCGCGCTTCCTGACCCATCATCCAACCGCGTTTCAGGCAGTGATGCGAGAGATAGGCGTTCAATATGAGCGGGCATGTTCTCGCCTGCGCGTGACCGGGTTGTCGTTGAGCGTAGCGTCGAGGCTCGCTCACTTGCTGCTGGAGTGGACGGCCGAGGGACAGGCCACGGAATACGGGAATCGCGTGCACGTTGCGCTGACTCACGGTGAGATCGGAGAGTGTATCGGCACATGCCGCGAGTCGGTCACGCGGATTCTCGGAGACCTGCAGCGGCGCCAGATTGTCAATCTGCGCGGCTCGATCCTGACTGTCATGGATCGCTCTGCGCTGGAAATCTGCGCGGGCATATGAACATGTGTTGGTGAAGACTCTGAACAGGCGCACACCCCAAAAGGGCACCTTGCTCAGTTTACTGTGGTTGCCAGTTCTGGAAAGAAAATGCCTGTGGGGGATTACCCTGCGTTCCGCGACAAAGAAACGAGCATCTGCGCGGCGGCGTGTGCCGCAACACCCGTCGGACTACAGCGAACTTCCGAGGTTGCTGCTGATCGTGCCAAAGGCGGTCTTGATTTCGTTCGAAAGGCCCCTCATGGCGGTGGTTGCTCCGAATGCGATCAGGGCCACAACAAGCGCGTATTCGACCAGATCCTGACCTTCTTGCCTGTCCAGGAAGTCCTTGATTCCAAAATGCAATTTCAGTAGCAATGTATTCAACATCATTCCTTCTCCCAAAAAACCAAAAGCTCTTGATACACAACTAGAATGACGCCGCGTCCGGCTAGAAACAATGACCCATTGGTGCTACAGAAATCCCACATTTGCGTTGATCAAATGGTATATGTACGACTGCGCATCTCCTGCATATACCTTGGTCTAGGCAGCTGGCTCGAGTTGGTTGAGCGGCTGCCGGTTATCTATAAGGTCAACACCGCAAGGGCCCCGCGAACCGACTCTAAGCCCGGGATCCGCGAGAAACAAGGCTGTCGGTTGTCATCGATAGCAAGTCGGCGTTCACAAAGTAATACCCTGTGTCGATTTGGGAGCGGTGTTCGCTTTCCGCATCCGCCGTCGCACCCCCAAAACGGTGCAGGCGGTCCGGGCCGTAACGCTGCCAGAGCGGAAATTCAGAAAGCGCCGAGACGGGTCTGCGGGCTGCGTCGCCGATTGATGAGCCAGAGCGCCTTCCGGTAAGGATTCCTTCAGCCCCAGACGGCGCGGGCGGTGTCGGCCACGAGCTGGAGTTTGCCCCATTGATCGTCCTCGGTCAGCAGATTGCCCTCCATCGTTGATGCAAAACCACATTGCGGACTGACGGCCAGCTGTTCCAAAGGCAGGAACTTGGCTGCCTGATTGATGGCTCTGAGCAGGTCGTCCTTCTGTTCCAACTCAGAACGCTTGCTGCTGACTAATCCGAGCACGACGATCTTGTCTTGGGGAACGAGGCGGAGCGGTTCGAAGGTGCCGGAGCGCTCGTCGTCGTATTCGAGCAGGAACCGGTCGACCGCGAGCTCGTGAAAGAGGCGTTCTGCAATTGCATCGTAGCCTCCCTCGGCATACCAGTGGCTTCGATTGTTGCCTCTGCACAAGTGAATCGCAAGGGTGACCCCGGGATTGCGCGCCGCGGCAAAGCAGGCATTATCGGCGGCAAGCGAGGCAGTCAGCATCTGCGCCGGGTCAACACGAAGTTCCTTCTCCATCCACGTCGTCCACTTTGGGTCAAGATAGTAGCTATACCGAGGCGCATCGATCTGGAGATAGGAGACTCCGCTGGCGGCTAGAGCGTGTATGTCCCGGACCATGATTTCAGTGATCGCCTGGAGGAGCGCGAAAGGGTCGCGATAGGTATGGTCTGTAATGCCGTACTTGAAAGAGATGGCGGGAAACTGCGTTGCGCTTGGCAGTGTGATCTTGATTGGGCCAGGTGCATGCTCGCGCATGAAAGGGAGTTCATGTCCGGTTAGCGGTTGGCGCTGCTTGAGGGGCGAGGTAACGACGCCGTTAATGCTGCTGACGGCTGCGGGCTCATCTCCCGACTTATGATCTTCGTCCTTCCAGCGACGCTGCACGGCATCCCCGAAGTCGAATCCCTCAACCGCATCGGTGAAATCGCTCATGAAGTTGGTGCGGCGCAGTTCGCCATCGGTAAAAACTTCCATGCCGATTTCTTTCTGGCGCTGCAGAACGCGCAGGATGTGCTGGTCCTCGATTAACTGAAGCTCCGAAGGCGGCATTTGTGAGCGGCGCGCGTTGAGCAATTCGGGATGGCGAAGCAGGCTCCCAACGTGGTCGGCGCGGTAGGTCGAGGGCATGTGCGGCTCCTTTTCTGAGTATGTGCATCCAGCGGTAGGATCGTAGCCCAGCTTCCAGTTCAGAGTCCACAAACGTTTGACAAACGTTCTCTGCGCGACGGGCAGTCGATGTGTATCCGACACGCTGGCGCGGGTTTCCGCGAATGACGCTGCAAGACTGCGTCGGGCGATTATCGCGCAACTTGTGCAAGCGCGCCTGGGCAAGTGATAATGCCCCTCAACTTCGATGGAGGTCCAATGGCGGAGTGGTTGAGCTTGGCCGAAGCCGTCGCCGCGCATGTGCACGACGGCGATACCGTGGCGATGGAGGGGTTCACACACCTCATCCCATTCGCTGCCGGCCACGAAATCATTCGCCAGGGGCGCCGGAATCTTTCCCTCGTCCGCATGACGCCGGACATCATTTACGACCAGCTGATCGGCGCTGGATGCGCAGCGAAGCTCACGTTTTCCTGGGGCGGCAATCCGGGTGTAGGATCGCTGCACCGCTTTCGCGACGCGGTGGAAAACTGCTGGCCTGCGGCTCTCGAGATAGAGGAGCGCAGCCACAGCGATCTTGCTAATGCTTATGTGGCAGGGGCAGCGAATCTTCCCTTCGCAGTTCTGCGCGGCTATACCGGATCGGACTTGGCGCGCGTGAATGACAAGATTCGCAGTGTTACGTGCCCATTCACGGGAGAAGTGCTCGCGGCGACCCCGGCGGTTCGACCGGATGTGACGGTCATTCACGCACAGAAAGCCGATTGGAAGGGCAATGTCCTGCTGTGGGGCATCCTCGGCGTGCAGAAGGAAGCAGTCCTTGCGGCGAGGCGCGTGATTGTCACAGTGGAGGAGCGCGTTTGCTCGCTCGATGCAGCACCCAACGCGTGCATTCTGCCCAGTTGGGTGGTTCATGCGGTGTGCGAGGTGCCACGCGGCGCGACCCCTTCGTATGCGCAGGGGTACTACGAGCGCGACAACGCCTTCTACCGAGCCTGGGACCGGATTGCGCAGGATCGGGATCGCTTCGTCAGCTGGGTGCGGGACAACATTCTCAAGACGGAGAACTTCGCGGAGTATCTGCGTTTGCGGAGCGATCAGCGCGTCCCGGAGGTGTGCGAATGACCGCCTGTACCGCCGACGAGATGATGACCGTGGCCGCAGCGCGCATGCTGCGGAATGGTGCGGTATGTTTTGTGGGCATCGGCTTGCCATCGACGGCCGCAAACCTTGCCAGGCTGACGCATGCGCCCGACGCGGTGCTCGTGTATGAATCGGGTCCGATTGGAGCCAAGCCCACGGTGCTGCCGCTTTCGATCGGAGATGGCAATCTTGCAGAGACGGCAGATACAGTAGTGTCTACACCCGAAATCTTTCGTTACTGGCTGCAGGGCGGGCGCATCGACGTTGGCTTTCTGGGCGCCGCGCAGCTTGACCGATTTGCGAATATCAACACCACAGTGATTGGACCCTACGACAAGCCGAAGGTGCGCTTGCCGGGGGCCGGCGGCGCTCCGGAGATCAGCTCATCGGCCAAGGAAGTGCTGATCATCGTGAAACAGTCGAAGCGAGCATTTGTTGAGAAACTTGATTTCATCACTTCGGTCGGCTTCCTTACGGGAGGAAATGCACGCGAGAAACTTGGACTTCCCGGCAAAGGTCCAGTGGCGGTGATCACCGACCTGTGTATTCTCCGGCCCGATCCAATCTCGCGCGAGTTGAAGGTGGCCTCTGTGCACCCGGGCGTAGAACGGGAAACCATCGTGGCGAACACGGGATGGTCCGTTCAATTCGAATCGACTTGCGTTTCCACAGAAGCTCCGACGGCAGGGGAGCTTGACGCACTCCGCGATCTCAAGCTGCGCACAGCAAGAGCGCACGGCGGACAAGGAGATGGATCCTGAAAGTAAGGGCTTCGCGATGTAGTGGAAGCAAGGCGTGCATAACGCCGAATGCGGGAGTTCAAACGAGGAGGATATGTGGGCGAAGTTTACCCGGTTGAGACGGCGGTGGCGGATACGCAGCCTGCGTATCACTATCCACCGTACGTGTCTTCGATTGCGCGTTCACCACGCATGCCGCTCGTGCTCCTCCCCGAGACGCGCACGGAGCGAACAGGGCCTGTCTTTGGTCATGGATTGATTCGTGAACGCGACAACGATCTGACCGCCCAGCACGCGGATGATCCTCTCGGCGAGCGCATTTTCGTGCATGGACGAGTGCTCGATGAAGATGGACGTCCCGTCCCTCGGGCGCTTGTTGAAGTCTGGCAGGCGAACGCGGCGGGTCGCTATCGACACAAAGTCGATACGCACGATGCGCCACTTGACCCAAACTTCACCGGAACCGGACGAACCCTGACAGACGACGATGGCTACTACTTTTTCAAAACGATCAAGCCTGGGCCGTATCCCTGGGGCAATCACCACAATGCGTGGCGTCCGGCGCATATCCATTTCTCGCTGTTTGGCGCAGGCATCCTGTCGAGATTGGTCACGCAGATGTACTTTCCCGGCGATCCGCTGCAGCCGCTGGATCCGATCTTCAACAGCATTCCGAATGAAGCGGCACGCATGCGATTGATTTCAAGTCTCGACATGAATCGCGCCGAGCCAAACTATGCTCTGGCCTATGCTTTTGACATTGTTCTCCGGGGGCATGGAGACACGCCGTTTGAAGGGAACCGCTGATGGCGACGGGAAGAAAGTTGGTGCCGAGCGGCTCGCAGACAGTTGGGCCCTACTTTAGCATTGGGCTCGAACGCCTGATCGATGAGGCGCCGAAAGGCGCGGCGGCAACGATCGAGATTTGCGGCAAAGTGCTGGATCGCGATGGCGCGCCGGTACCGGACGCAATGCTCGAGTTCTGGTCCACAACAAAAGATGGCGCGACTGGGGCAAGTGCGGAGGGCTTTCCAACGGGATTCAGACGGTCGGCTACGGACGCAGATGGCAGGTTCTCGGTACGCATCGAGAGGCCGTCGGCTGTTGCCTTCGAGGCTGGAACGGCGCAGGCGCCGCACCTCCTCGTGCTCTTATTTGCGCGGGGATTGCTTCGCCATTTGATCTCTCGGGTGTATTTCGAGGACGAGCCCGGGAACGCGTTCGACCCGGTGCTCCTCGCCGTGCCGCCCGAGCGTCGATACACATTGATCGCTCGCCAACGGGAAACTCAAGGCGGTTCCTATCTCTGGGATGTGGTTCTGCAGGGACACGCTGAAACGGTTTTTTTTGCCTGGTAAAGAATGATCGATATGACAAATGGTCTCAATTCGTTCCTGTTCTCCACGCCGGAGATGACGCGCGTCTTTGCCGCGCAACAGCAACTGCGGGCAATGATCCGATTCGAATGGGCATTGACCTGCGCGCTGGAGAAGCAGGAATTAGCAGCGAGTGGATCGGGATCAGCTGTGGAGCCTCTGCTCGATGCGGCCTTTGTAGATTTCGATGAGCTGGAACGCGAGGCGAAGAATGCAGGGAACATCGTCATCCCTCTGATTCGTCAACTCACCGCGGCGGCGCGGGCGCGCAATGAACGCTCGGCGCGGGCAATCCACCTGGGCGCAACCAGCCAGGATGCGCTGGATACGGCGCTGGTGCTGCAAATGCGTGATGCTCTGAAGTTGATGGACGACTCAATCGGACGGCTCGATACAGCGCTTGCGAAACTCGTGCACACGTATCGCGACACCCTTATTACAGGAAGAACGTGGTTGCAGCCCGGGCCGCCTACGACCCTGGGCCTGAAGATTGCCGGGACGCTGTCGGCGCTGCGGCGCAACCGCGACCGCATTCGCGCAGCGGCAGAGCGGGCACTTGTGCTGCAGTTTGGTGGTGCGGTCGGTACGTTAGCCTCCCTGGGAACCGCGGGGACGCTGGTTTCGGCTGAGCTGGCACGCATTCTTGACCTACGTGAGCCGGATCTGCCGTGGCACACGCAGCGGGACAACCTTGCCGAAGTTGTGGCGGTACTGGCGACACTGACCGGATCACTGGCGAAGTTCGCGCACGACGTGGCGCTGCTGATGCAAGCTGAAGTGGGCGAAGCATCCGAGGGCGGGGCAGATAACCGCGGCGGCTCCTCGACCATGCCGCACAAGCGCAATCCCGTTGCCTGCGCTGCCGTTCTTGCCTCGCACGCCCGAATGCCGGGCCTTGCGGCAACCATGCTGAACTCGATGCCGCAGGAACATGAGCGCGGTCTGGGATTGTGGCAGACAGAGTGGGAGTCGGTGCCCGAGGCTTTTCGGCTGGCTTCGGCCGCGCTCGCGTATTCGATTGATATTGCAGAAAACCTCGACGTGGATGCGGCGAGGATGCAGGCAAACTTTGACAATCTGCTCGGCCTGACAATGTCGGAGTCGATCAGCACTGCGTTGTCGTCGAAGATAGGGCGTGCGGCGGCGCACGATCTGCTGCGCATAGCATGCGCTTGCGCCGCAGAGGAGAGACGGCATCTCCGCGAAGTTCTCGTTGAATTGCCAGAAGTGACTGCTCATTTGAATCGTGAGCTCATCGAGAAGCTAATGGATCCGGGCGCTTATCTTGGCAGCTCGCGCCTGTTTATTGCGCGGGTAGTGGGAGAGCCGGATGCCCACAGCTGAGAACGAAGACCTTCGAATCCACTACGAACTATCCGGCCGGAGCGGCGGCAAGACCCTCGTGCTTTCCAACTCTCTCGGATCGAACTTGCACATGTGGGACAGAATCGCTCCGCTGTGCGAAAGGATGTATCGCCTGCTGCGTTACGACACGCGGGGTCACGGATTGAGCAGCACTCCGCCGGGACCGTACACGATTGCCCAACTCGCCGGCGATCTTCTGTTCCTGCTGGACAACCTGGGCATCGAGCGCGCGCACTTCTGCGGGCTTTCTCTCGGAGGTCTGGTCGCGATGCAGATTGGAATCCATGCCCCTGAGCGCGTAGACCAGCTTATTCTGGCGAACACTGCGGCGCGCATTGGGAACAGGGAAATGTGGGAGCAAAGGATTGCGGCGGTCGAGAGTTCCGGCATGGCACCCCTGGCCACGGCGGTGCTTGGGCGATGGTTCACGCCGTCCTATTGCAGTGGGCATCCGCAGGAGATGGAGATGATTCGGGAGATGATCGCAGCGACCGGCGTGATGGGATACGCCGCGTGCTGCGGTGTGCTTCGCGATACTGATCTACGAAACGAAGTTGCCTCGATCGATTCCCTGTGCCTTGTGATTGCAGGAAGTCACGATCCGGCGACTCCCCCTTCGGACGTCCGCTCTCTGCACTCGTTGCTCAGCGACGCCGAGTATCTCGAACTCGATACATCGCATTTGTCAGCGTGGGAGCGTCCGATGGATTTCGCCGGCGCGGTACTCGCATTTCTCGAGAAAGGGGAACGGCACAATGGATGAGAGAGAGCGGCATAAGGCCGGCATGCAGGTGCGCAGGCGCGTACTGGGTGACGCGCACGTAGATCGTGCAGAGACGGCAAAGAGCGAATTCGATGCCGAGTTTCAGGATCTGATCACACGGTATGCCTGGGGAGAGATCTGGACGCGCCCGGGATTATCGCCGAAGATACGAAGCCTTATAACGATCGCGATGATGGTAGCGCTGAATCGGGGAGAAGAGCTGCGCCTGCATCTGCGTGCCGCAGCAAACAACGAGGTAACCGCCGAAGAGATCCGCGAGTTGCTGATGCATTGCGCGATCTATTGCGGTGTGCCCGCGGCGAACGCCGCGTTCCACGCTGCCAAAGAGGTTTTGGAGAAGGAGAGGTTGCCGTAGGCTCGATGGCGCGCTTCGACACGCAAGTCGGAATTGTGGGAGCCGGACCCGCAGGTCTGATGCTGTCGCATCTGCTGCATCTGCGCGGAATCAGTTCAGTGATTCTGGAAGCGCGTTCGCGCGCGTACTGCGAAGAGCGGATTCGTGCGGGCGTATTGGAACACACAAGTGTGGAGCTGTTGCGTGAAGCAGGTGTGGCTGGACGACTCGATCGCGAAGGTCTTCGGCACGAAGGGATCGAACTCGGCATCCAAGGCGTGCGCCATCGCATCCCGTTTGTGGAACTGACAGGGAAGTCCGTGACGGTATACGGGCAACAAGAGGTGGTGAAGGATCTCATCGACCGCCGGCTGCGCGATGGAGGCGATCTTCGTTTTGAATGCGGTGAGGTGTCTCTGCACGGGATGGACGGCGACCGCCCCTTGATTCGGGTGCAGAAAGACGGCGGCGTGGATGAGATTCATTGCGACTACATCGCCGGTTGCGACGGGTTCCATGGAATCTCGAGATCGTCGGTCCCCGAGGGCGTGCTTACTATGTTCGAGCGCAGTTATCCTTTCGCATGGCTCGGGATTCTTGCTGAAGCAGCGCCGTCGCGCGAAGAGCTTCTGTATATGCATCATGAGCGCGGCTTCGCCCTGTACAGCATGCGTTCGCCTCGTGTTACGAGGCTTTACCTGCAATGCCGGCCTCAGGAGGACATACGCGACTGGAGCGACGATCGCATCTGGAATGAACTGCGCACACGGCTCAGCTGCTCTGATGGATGGCATCCAAGCGAGGGAAGAGTGCTGCAAAAGGGCGTGACGGGCATGCGGAGTTTCGTTGTGGAGCCGCTGCAGTATGGACGCCTTTTTCTGGCCGGCGACGCCGCGCATATTGTGCCACCTACCGGCGCCAAGGGAATGAATCTTGCCTTGGCCGATGTGTACTATCTGGCAAACGCCCTCAGCGCATTCTACGGAAGGAATGATCTTGCACCACTCGAAGCGTATTCGCGGACTTGCCTGCGACGAATATGGAAGGCTCAGCGTTTCTCTTCGTGGATGACTTCGATGCTTCACATCTTTGACGACGCTGGGCCATTCGATCGAAGGAAGCAGCTGGCCGAGCTCGACTACGTGACGAGTTCGCGAGCGGCGGCAACGAGTCTCGCCGAGAATTACGTGGGCCTGCCTTTGCATGCGTAGTCTGAAACGCTTCATAAAGCACAAGGATGCAGGAAAGGAAGAAACTAAATGCCCGCATACGAGGAACGATGGACGACAGTTCGCGTCGACGTGGAAGAAGGCATTGGGTGGGTCATCTTGAATCGGCCGGAGAAGCGCAATGCGATGAGCCCGACGCTTAATCGCGAAATGCGGGACGTGCTTGAGACACTCGAGGCCGACGAAGCAGTGCAGGTTCTTGTGCTGACCGGAGCCGGAGAGTCATGGACGGCCGGCATGGATTTGAAGGAGTACTTTCGCGAAGTGGATCAGGCTCCGGAGATCGTTCAGGAGCGCATTCGGCGCGATGCATCCATGTGGCAATGGAAGCTCTTGCGGATGTATGCCAAACCGACCATCGCGATGGTCAACGGGTGGTGTTTTGGTGGCGGGTTCTCGCCGCTGGTCGCATGCGATCTGGCAATCGCATCCGAGACGGCGGTCTTTGGTCTCTCTGAGATCAACTGGGGTATTCCTCCAGGAAACCTCGTGAGCAAAGCGCTTGCCGATACCGTAGGCCAGCGCAAGGCACTCGAGTACATCATGACAGGCGAGACATTCACCGGCATCCAGGCAGCGGAGATGGGGCTTGTGAACCGTGCCGTGCCACTCGACAAGCTCCGCGAAGAAACGATCACGCTGGCCCGCAAGCTGGTAGCAAAAAACCCAGTGGTGTTGCGCGCGGCCAAACACGGCTTCAAGCGGTGCCGCGAGCTGACGTGGGAGCAAAGTGAAGACTATCTCTACGCAAAGCTCGATCAGGCTCAACTGCGCGATCCCGAGCACAGCCGCGAGAAGGGCCTCAAGCAGTTTCTGGACGAAAAGAGCATTAAGCCGGGTCTGGAGAGCTATCGCCGTTGAGTATTGCATGGAGACAGATTTAATGGTGGAGAGCAATCAAGCGGCTCGCGCGAAATTCGATCGGCTTCTACGCCCGCGTTCCATCGCGCTGGTGGGTGCTTCGGCCACGCCGGGCTCGTTTGGCGAGAGTGTTCTTGCAAATTTGAAGAATGCCGGATTCGGAGGAGAACTGCATCTCGTAAATCCGAAGCGCGCGGTGATTCAGGGGCAGGCGTGTCTTGGATCCATTGAAGAGATGCCCTCAGGCATCGACTGCGCCGTGCTGGCGGTGCCCGGTGCAGCCGTGGTTGCGTCGGTTCGCGCCTGCGCGAGCAAGGGAGTGGGCAGCGCGATCGTTTTTTCGGCCGGATTTGCGGAAACCGGCAAAGAGGGAGTCGCAGCGCAGAACGAGTTAACCGGCATCGCACAAGAGCATGGCATGATTCTCGATGGGCCGAACTGCCTTGGAATCGTGAATTACATCGATGGGATTCCGCTCACCTTCGTGGTGACGCCACCTCAGCCCAAGGCGGGGATCGCGGGCGCTGCAATTCTTTCTCAGAGCGGCGCATTGGCCGCCGTTGTCGGCGTTAATATGAGGCACCACAGTATTCCGCTCACCTATTCCATCTCGACTGGGAACGAAGCTGTATGTGGCGTGGAGGATTTCCTTGAGCATCTTATAGGGGACGGAGTCACGCGCGTCTTCGCGCTTGTGGTCGAGCAGTTCCGGCAACCGAAGCGCTTTATGGAACTGGCTCACCGAGCCCGGCGCGCGGGCCAGTTTCTCGTGTTGCTGCATCCAGGCCGAAGCAAGGCGGCTCGCGAGTCGGCGGCCACGCATACCGGCGCGATAGCAGGCGACTACGACGTGATGCACACACTGGTCACCCATGCAGGCGTGATTCACGTCGAAAGCATGGAAGAACTGGTGGATGTAACGCAGATTCTGGTCCGCAGCCACGAGCTCCCGCGCGCGGGCTCGGCCATCTTTACGGAGTCCGGAGCGTTCAAGGCTCTTGCACTCGACCTGTGCGATCGTGTTGACCTGAACCTGCCAGCACTTTCCGCGCAGGCGGAACGCGCTTTACGCGACGCGCTACCTGCATTCATCCCGCCGTCCAATCCGCTCGATCTTACGGCGCAGGGATTGGTGGATCCGGATTTGTATCGGCGCACGCTGCCGGCCGTTCTTGATGAAGATCGATTCGGAAGCGTGGTGCTTTGCATTATTCTGACGGACCCAAAAACCACCAGGCTTAAGTTGCCGCCGATTGTCGATGCGATCCGCGCTTTGCAACCGCGCAAACCGGTTCTGTTCGCTGCGCTGGATGAAGGTGCGCCGTTCGACTTCCCGGAGCTGGAAGAACTGCGGGCTCTTGGCGTGGCCTGCTTCCCGTCGCCAGAGCGAGCAATGCGTGCACTTGCGCGGGTCACTTCCTTTGCGTTGGGCGGGGATAGTCGTGATTCGAATCCAGTAGTCAGCCAGGAACTTCAGAACCTGCGCGCGGGACTTTTATCGGAGTACGAAAGCAAGCGGATTCTTACGCAAATGGGTATCGCCATTCCACAGGGAAGACTTGTTTCCAATGCCGATGAGGGAGTTCGCGTCGCGAAGGAAATCGGCTTCCCTGTTGTATTGAAGGCGCAATCCGCCGGTCTGCCGCACAAGAGCGATGCTGGTGGTGTGATTCTGGGAATCCATTCGGAGAGTGAACTGCTGCAGGGCTGGACTGGGCTGCATCGCAGTGTGCAGAATGCGCACCCGGGACTCGCCCTGGACGGCGTCCTCGTGGAGCGAATGGGGGCCAAGGGCCTTGAACTGATCGTCGGCGGGCGCAACGATCCGCAATGGGGGCCTGTTCTGCTGATCGGATCGGGAGGCGTGCTGGCGGAAGCCATCAAGGATGTACGTCTTTTTCCGCCTGACCTGACCCACGCGTCTATCGAGCAAGAACTGAATCAATTGCGTTGCGGTGCTCTGCTGCGGGGTTTCAGAGGATCGCCTGCTCTCGATATCGGTGCAGTTGCGGATGTTGTCTTGAGAGTCGGACGCTTGATGCGGTCGATGCCGGAAATCACGGAGATTGAAATCAATCCGCTGGTTGTGTACGAAAACGGCAGCGGCGCGGCCGCACTCGACGCACTGATCTCTGTCGCAGAGCATACCTAGAGAAGGACGAAGGCGAGGAAGTGATGAACAAAGTGGCTCTACTTATCGGAGGAAAATCGGCGGATGCAAAGGATGGCCGCCTTTTCCAGCGGATCGATCCGGTCAAAGGCACACCCGCGAGCGAGGCGGCTGCGGCGGGTATTGCGGACGTGAACGCAGCGGTGGAAGCGGCCGGAGCGGCGTTTCCCGAGTGGGCATCGACAGGCCCAGCGCTTCGCCGCGATCTCCTTTTAGCAGCGGCCGAGGTGCTGCAGGCTCACGAGCGGGAGTTTGTCGAATGGATGATTGCTGAGACTGGCGCCACGGCGGCATGGGGCGGTTTCAACGTCATGTTCGGCGCTTCGATTTTGCGCGAGGCAGCCTCCATGACCAGCCAGATCACCGGCGAAGTGATCCCCAGCAATGTACCCGACAACCTCGCGATGTCAGTTCGCCAACCGCTCGGCGTGTGTGCCGCCATCGCACCATGGAATGCTCCGGTCATCCTGGGTGTTCGCGCGATGGCAATGCCTCTAGCCTGCGGAAACACGGTTGTCTTTAAAGCCTCAGAAGCCTGCCCTGCGGTGCATCGGCTCATCGGCGCGGCGCTGCAAGAAGCAGGCCTGCCCGAGGGTGTGGTCAACGTGATTATCAATGCTCCGGAAGACGCGGCCGCTATCGTCGGAGCGCTGATCGACCATCCCGCCGTGCGACACATCAACTTCACCGGGTCGACGCGCGTGGGGCGCATCGTAGCCGAGCGCGCGGCTAAACATCTCAAGCCGGTGCTGCTTGAACTGGGTGGAAAAGCGCCGCTCATCGTACTCGATGACGCGGACATCGATGCCGCAGTGAATGCGGCGGCGTTCGGCGCATTTATGAACCAGGGGCAGATCTGCATGTCGACCGAGCGGATTGTGGTGGATGATTCGGTGGCCGATGAATTCGTGCAACGGCTCTCGGCGAAGGCGGCGGAGTTGCCGCTGCGCGATCCGTCTCTCGGGCCTACCGTGCTCGGCTCGATGGTGGACGGGAAGTCAGCGGAGCGTGTCGAGGAGCTGATCGAAGATGCGCTGAGCAAGGGTGCTCGCGTCACAGTGGGAGGCCGGCGAGAAGGCACGCTCGTCCAGGCGACCGTTGTCGATCGCGTCACTCCAGAGATGCGTATTTATGGCGAAGAATCTTTTGGTCCCGTCGTGACCGTAATTCGAGTGCACGGAGAGGAGCACGCCCTTCAGATCGCGAATGACACCGACTACGGTCTGTCCGCCGCAATCTTCAGCCGGGACATCGCGCGCGCGCTGAACCTGGCGCGCCGGGTCGAGACCGGAATTTGCCACATCAACGGTCCCACCGTGCACGACGAGCCGCAAATGCCTTTCGGGGGCGTGAAGGCATCTGGCTATGGGCGTTTTGGCGGTAAGGCTGCTCTTGACGAATTCACTTGCCTACGCTGGATTACGGTGCAGACAGGGCCGCGGCATTATCCATTCTGAGCAACGCGATTAAGCATTACAAAGCGATCGGCGAGCCGCACCGTGGATAGGCTCGCCAATCTTCGTGCGCTCTATTGGAAGAGCCTGGGCGCAAAGTCCTTCAGGTCGCGACGCCATGTCTGCCACTCGTGGGCTGTGCCGGGCGACTCGTAAAACACATGCTTGACGTGCGCGTCGTCCAATGATGTGTGGAGGCGCGCGAGCCCCGCATGCATCATCGCAGGCTCCTCGGTCCCAACTCCAATCCAGAGCAGGTGTACGCGCTTGGCAAATGCGGTTGGGTCGGCGAGCGCTCCATTGAAGTCGGACTTGGGGTCGAGCGACCGATTGCCCAGCACCATCTGGCCGGCTGCACCGCTGAATCCGCCGATGTACGAGAAGAGATCGAGGTGATCGAACGTCACCTGGAAGGTTTGCATGCCTCCCATGGAAAGTCCTGCCATGGCGCGATGATCGCGATCGGTCAGCGTCCTGAAGTGCGAATCGATGAAGGGGATCAGTGCCTGCGTCACATCGTCTTCAAACGCCTGGGCCATCTCCTGCATCGCACGCAGCGCTTCAGGCGAACCGAAAGGTTTGCCCGCAAAGTCAGGAGCGGGCTGTCCAGCGCGCCGTGCATAGCCATTCGCCATTACGATCAGCATCGGCTTCGTGCTTCCCGCCGCGATCAGGTTGTCGAGGATGAAGTTGGCGTGGGCCTGCTTGATCCACCCGGTCTCGTCTTCGCCACCGCCGTGCTGGAGGTACAGGACGGGATAACGCACCTTGCTCTGCGTGTCGTATCCCGGCGGTGTATACACAAGCGCGTGCCGCCAGGTTCCGGTCACATCGGAGTGATACCAGACTTCGCGCACATCTCCGTGAGGCACGTTCTGTGGCGAGTAATACGTCGATCCCACTTCGGGGATCTCGATGCCGCTGGCGTCTCTGCTTCCGCCATAGTAGGCGTGGCTGGACGGATCGGCCACTTCCGCTCCATCGATGACCAGTGTGTAGTAGTGGAATCCCGGCACGAGAGGCGGCGTCGTGACGGTCCAGAATCCATCGGTCTGCTTCTCCATGTCCAGTTTGGGGCCGCTCCAGAAGTTCAGCTTCACCTTGCTGGCATCCGGCGCCTTTACGCGGAACTCTGCGCGGCCCTGACTGTCGACCCGCGGATACTGGGCATCCAGTATGTTCGTTGTGGCAGGCTTGAAGTCGCCCGGCTCCTGCGCCCATCCGAGGCTCGCAACCAAAAGTATTGCCGCGCCAACTATCTTCATTTCCTCACTCCTCAGCTCGCGAAAACCTTCACAGATTGATCTGGCGCAAGCGTTTACTCAACCATGGGCATATTAAGCGCACGCGCGCGGAAAGGGAAAGTCGCATTTCCACCGCCGATACATCGATTTATTAGATATATTCAGTGGTGATGAAAACGACCCTTGATGAATGGGAAATTCTGCATGCTGTTGTTGAACTGGGCGGCTTCGCGCCGGCTGCTGCTCAGCTCCATCGATCGCAATCCACGGTCAGTTACGCAATGGCGCGTCTGCAGGCCCAATTGGGCATCAATCTCTTCGAACTGAGAGGCAGGAAGGCTCACTTGACCGAGGCGGGGCGGGCTCTGCTAGCCGATGCTGAACCGCATCTGGCGGGCTTTCGGCAGATCGAGTACAGAGCTCGCTCTCTAGCTTCTGGAGGAGAGTCAGAGATTCGCCTGTCGGTGGATAGCCTCTTTCCCAACCAGAGGCTCTTCTCCGCGCTTGCGGAGTTCACGCGCCTTTTTCCCTATGCCCAAATCAAGCTGCGCCAGGGCCCTTTTATTTCGGCGGACTCCGAGTTCTCGGCGCAAAAAGCGCATCTCTGCATCGCGGGCCTGCTCACTGGCGAATACTTCGTGAAGCCGGTCCTCGAAATCGGGATGATCGCTGTTGCTCGGCGGGATCACCCGCTCAACGGCCTCAAACGGAAGCTCAACCGAACCGACCTGATCCAGCACATGCTGGTGACGATTGAGGGTCTCTCTTCGGGTACGCTGCGCCGCCAGCCACGCACCGCGGCGCAACACTGTTTGCCCGTTCCCAGCATTGAAGCCGCGATTGATGCAGTGCGCAGCGGACTCTGCTTCGGTTGGCTTCCGCACTATCGCATTCAACCCCATATCGACTCCCTTGAGCTTCGCCCGCTCGCACTCCCGCTGGGAGGCACGCGCCAGGTGCGACTCAACCTGGTTTGCAAAGACCCGCAGGCCGCGAGCCGCGAACTCAAGACCCTTGCGGAATTGCTTGGAATGGACCGCGATCTGGAAATGATTTGACGCTCTCGATGCCGGGGTCTCTTCTCCAAAAGTGTTCGCGTTGATCGATTGTTTCGATTCAATAAACCGATTTGTTTGAATTATCGATCCCTCTGTATAGTGGGTTGTCCGCAAAAAAGGCATAGGGAGAATCATGAAAAATCCGGCGTACCATCTGGCTCTGTGGGTAAGCGTTTTCCTTGGCATGCAGCTCTCCGCGCAAGTGCAAACGATTGTGCCTCCCGTCATCCCGGGTGCCAAACCCACGACCGTCGAGCACATCAAGATTCATGGGACGGCTCTGGAAGGGAACCTGGAAGGGGACGCTGTCGACCGCGATGTAATTGTCTTTCTTCCGCCGAGCTACGGCAAAGAAAAGCACCGTCGGTATCCAGTGGTTTATGCTCTGCACGGCTACTCGATTGGCGCCGAACAATGGACGCACGAGATTCATGTGCCGCAGACCATTGAGGGCGCGATCGCGCAGGGCGCGAAGGAAATGATCGTCGTCCTGCCGGACTCGAAAACGGTTCATAACGGGTCGATGTATTCGAGTGGGGCCACCACCGGCGATTTCGAAAAATTCATCTGGCACGATGTGGTCAGCTACATTGACACGCATTACCGGACAATCCCCACTCGCGAAAGCCGCGGCTTGGTGGGCCATTCGATGGGTGGCTACGGCGCCTCGCGCATTGGCATGAAGCATTCCGACGTGTTCGGCAGCCTGTACATCATGAGCCCATGCTGCATGTCGGCGCGGCCGGCGGGCCCGGCCAACCCAGAGCTCGAGAAAACGCTCGAATCGGTAAAGACGCCAGAGGATTCGGCCAAGTTGCCGTTCTTTGCACGGGCCCAGCTTGCAACGGCCGCCGCATGGTCGCCTGACCCGAAAAATCCACCTCTCTATCTCGACCTGCCCTCCAAAGATGGACAGGTGCAGAATGATGTCCTGGCTAAGTGGGCGGCGAACGCGCCATTGGCTTTCATCGATCAGTACATCGACAATCTGCGCCAGTATCGCGCCATCTCTATTGATGTCGGAGACCAGGATGGCCTGCGCACCGATACGGCCAAGCTGCACGACACTCTCGATAAGTACGGCATCGCGAACAGTTTCGAGATGTATTCGGGCACACATACCAGCGCGGTTGCAGACCGCTTTCAGAACCATGTGATGCCATTCTTCAGCAAGAATCTCTGCTTCCAGGCGAGCTGCAAATAGTTGGTCACGGAGAAAGACAAATGAAGACAAGAATTGCACAAGGCGCAGTCCTGGCCGCCATTTTGTGTTGCTGCGGCGTGACGGCGCAAGGTCAAAGCACGGAGAAGCAATCTGCGACGCCGATCGTCGCCACCATCGATGCGCAGCAGACAGCACCGCCGGTTTCGAAGTACGAATACGGCATGTTCATTGAGCACATCGTCAACACCATGTACAGCAGTCTCTGGGCGGAGATGCTCGATGACCGGAAATTCTACTTTCCCATCAAGGCCGAGGAGCCTGAATCCGCAGCGCCTGGTCAAGAGAATCCCTTCCGCATTCGCCTGCGCAAATGGCATCCCGTCGGCTCCGGAACCGCCGTGGTGATGGATAAGGACAAGCCCTTCGTAGGAGACCAGAGTCCGCGCATTGAGCTGGCCCAGGGCGCGTCGCACGGAATCCGCCAATCGGGTCTGGCTTTGCTTAAGGGCAAGCAGTACACCGGACGGATTTATCTGCGCGGTACCGCCGGCAGTAAGGTGACGGTCTCGCTCATCTGGGGCGCGGGCGCGAACGACCGGCAGACCCTCTCCTTTGCCACGCTCAACAATGAGTACAAGAAATTCCCGCTCAGCTTCATCGCAAAGGCCGATGCAACCGATGGCGTTCTCGAGATCGCCGGCGCCGGCTCTGGGAACTTCCACGTTGGCACTCTCTCACTGATGCCGTCGGACAACGTTCAGGGATTTCGCGCCGATACGATTCCATTGATCCGTCAAATCAAGTCAGGCTTCTGGCGCTATGGCGGCAACTATACGTCTGGCTTGATCTGGTACCACATCGTTGGCGATATCGATAAGCGGCCACCCGATTTTGACTATGCGTGGAACGCGATGCAATCGAATGATCTGGGGCTCGACGAGTTTATGACGCTGTGCAAGCTGATCGACGTGGAGCCGTACATCAGCGTCAATGCGGGTTTTGGCGATTCGCACTCGGCGGCAGAAGAAGTTGAGTACATGAACGGATCGGGTAATACTCACATGGGCGCGCAGCGCGCGAAGAACGGCCATCCGGAACCGTACCGCGTCAAGTTCTGGAACATCGGCAACGAGCCCTGGGGCGCATGGCAACTGGGCCGCACCGATCTGAAGTACTTCATGCTGAAGCACAATGAGTTTGCAAAAGCGATGCGGCAAGTTGACCCCTCGATTACCCTGATTGCCTCGGGGCTGATGCTGCAAGACGACAACGTCCCGGGCGCGATGCGCGCCAAGTATGTTGGCAATCTCCAGGCGCTTTTTGGAAATCCCGACGTCGATTGGACGGGCGGTTTTCTGAAGAGCAGCTGGGGAAACTTTGATGGGATTGCCGAGCACTGGTATGCCCAGGGAAACCGGCACTGGGACATCGAGCGGGCAAAGAATCTCCCTGCAGATAAACCCGCGGACGATGCGTACGTGAAGGTCGATCAAACGCCGCTCGAGTGGTCGCGTTATCCCGCAGACACAGTGCGGCTGAAGGCTGAGGAATGGCAGGGCTATCGGCAGCGCTTCCCGCAGATGCTCGACAAGAAGATCTTCCTCTCCATCGACGAGTACGCCTATTTCGGCGCGGGGTTTGGTCGCGGTGTGAGCCTCAAACAGGCTCTCGCCTACGGCATGATCTTCAACGAAATGCTGCGGCACACAGACATCCTGACCATGGCTGCGCACACCACGGGCGTATCGACGATTGACTTTAATCGCACAGCCGCGACGCTGAACGCGCTTGGACTTGTGTTCAAGATGTACAGCAATCACTTTGTGGGTGCGATTCCGGTGGCTCTGTCGGGCAATTCGCCTCAACCGGCGCCAAAGTATCCGGCCGGCGGTGAAGATCAGCCCCAGACCAGCTCCGGCAGCCCGACCTATCCGCTCGATATGTTCGCTGCACTCACTCCGGATCGCAAGTACCTCACCGTCGCCGTCGTGAATGCAACGGAGGCGGAGCAGAAGGTAGACGTCAACGTCAGCGGCGTACGCGTTGCTGGCCCATCGACTCTTTGGCAGATGACCGGAGGCAGTCTCGATGCAACCAACCGCGTAGGCCAGGAGGCGCAGGTGTCTGTCAAAGAGATAGCCCTCGGCGACGCTCCACACGCGCTGTCCGTTGCGCCAATCAGCATCAGCATCTACCGGTTCCCGGTTGCGACGGGAGCGCAGTAGCGGCATCTGGGCTATCGCGAGTTTTTGTTCCGGCGTGAGCGCCTTCTATTGATGGCACTCGCGCCGGACACGTTTTGCCCCTAAGATCGCCAATCAGAAAATGGCCGGGGTTTCAGTGTGCTTCGCTCGGATGGAGAGGGCTCGTTCCGCGGTTCCGTTGCCGCAGCAAGAGGCTGAGGCCGGCTGCGGTAAACGTCGCGATCGACATCAGGACGACAATCCGAGGCTCATAGGAACCGGAACGATCGTACAGGCGCCCCAGTACAAGAGGACCGGTAGCACCACCGATGGCGTACGCCGTCCAGGTTAATCCGTAGAGCATCGAAAAATTTCGTCGACCGAAGTATTGTGCCAGGAGATAGGGCGCGATGTCGGCTTCGCTGCCGAGACCAACACCAAGCACGGCGCCCCCGATCAGGGCTGCTGCTGGTGAATGTGCGTAGGCCAGCAGAACAATACCGGCCGTAGAGAGCAGCAGAATACAGGTCTGAATTCGCTGCGGCGAGAAGCGATCAATCAGCAGCCCGGTGCCGAGGCGGCCCACAATGCCCGCTCCGCCGCGAGCCGAGAGCGCCAGTGCCGCGAAGTAGGGCGAGACGCCGTGTTCAGTCAACATCGAAGCGAGATTGGTAATGATGCTGTTCTCGCTGAAGGCGCCCAGGAGAATGATGCCGGCCAGCACCCAAAAGGCAGGGCTGGCGAGCGCTTCACGTATCGATGCGCCGGAAGGGCTGGCTGATAGTACGCCCTGCGTAACTGGCTGAGGACGGTTGCGAACCAGCAGCGCGGTGAGGGGCAGGCCGAGCAGAGCAATGGAGCCAAGCATGAGGTAGGCGTTGCGCCATCCGTGATGCTCGATCATCCATTGGGTGAGAGGTGGAAAGAAGAGCGATCCAACTCCGCTGCCGGTAAGAATCAGCGCGAGCGCGAATCCGCGGTGGCGGTTAAACCATGTGAGGACGGTGCGCGTGTAGGCAAACTGGGCGGTGCCGTTCGCTACCAGACCAATTACGAAGTAAGTGAGATAGTAGCGCCGTATGTCAGGCCCAAGGGTGCTGAGCGAGGCAAGAGCCGCAGCGAAAACCAGAATCGCCGGTAACAGAATGCGGCGGGGAGGGAAGCGGTCGAGAAGCAAGCCGATGAGAGGCGAGACCAGTGCGACGGTCATGGCCGCCAGTGCAAAGGCTGCTCCGAGCGCTTCACGCTTCCAACCGAACGCGGCATGCAGCGGGTTCAGGAAGAGACTGAAAGTGAAGGGCACGATGGGAGCAAAGCTGAACATTACGCCCGTAAAGGCGCCGCCGGTAACGGCCCAACCTGCATAGCGAAACGAGCTTTCATCAACGGCGGGCGAAGACGCAACCTGCTTCATTCGGACTCCGCTGAATTATTTGGGGTGAGGCGGCGAGCCATTGTCTCTAGCAGCTTCGGGCGCACCGCGGGTCTGGTCCACGGGCACTCCGCAATGCAGATGCCGCAGGAGGCTGCCTCGGCAAAGAAGGGAATGCACTTGTCAAAGTCCACATACCATCGCTCCACTCCCCGCACCATCTGCTTGTGTTGACTTATGGCGGCTGGCGGACAGGCCTGCGTGCAGATCTGGCAGGCAGAGCAGAATTCGTCTGCGCCAAAACGATCGCGCCCCGATGGAATGAGCGGCATATCGGTAGTGACACCGGCGAGCCGCACGCCTGATCCGAAGTGTCGGCTGATGAGCGATCCGTGCTTGCCGAGCTCCCCCAGGCCCGCAGCAATAGCCGCAGGAATGAGTGCGAGTGCGCCAGCCATCGGTCCAGGATAGGGATTCGCCTTGTAGCCCTTTTCGCGAATCCAGTTAGCCAGCGCATACGAGGCGCGCGTGCCGCGCGCATACTGATCGCCCACGTCGCACACGCCTACGCCGTTGGTTTCATCGGAGGGAACTTCCTTGAGGCGCTCGTAATTGTGCGCCAGTCCCAGCACAATCACCCATGGCTCTTCGATGTCGTAACCTTCGAAGACATAGAGCGGATCCATCGACGCGATTCCCAGGGCGTCGGCCTCGTGCGCGAGAGCGAAGCTCTGCACGGCTTCCGTCCATTCATGCGCAGGCGCATCAGCCCGTTGTGTGGCAACGGGAACGAGCTCGGGATAACAATAGGCAGCCTGGAACGCGGCTGCCGCGCCAGGGCATCGACGTGAACTCTCGCGCGCCGCAATCTGTAACCCACCCCAGGGATGCTTGTCCGGCGGATGCCAGAAGAAAGGGGAGGGCCGTCGCTGTTCAGTCTCGCCAAGGCCATTGATCGCGTTGCCAGAGGTCCGAAGCAGTGCCAGCGTCTCGGGGCGCGGTTGGTAGCTGCCGTGCGCGGGGCGTCTTGGATTCGGGGAATTTTCCATGAACCTTTTCCGAACTGCTCAGAGCTCAAGCTCAAATCGAGAACTGGAACTGCTGCGCAGCTCCAGTGTGCGGCGGAATACGTCTAAAATGCACCGAGCAACCCGGAACGCTCAGAACAGGTTTCCAGCCACTTGTTCTGCAGCGGTGTAGATGCGAGCCTTCAGCGCATCCCGAGTCAGAACTGGCTCTTGCTTCGCTTTGGTGTTCAGCACGATCGTAAACACCTGGTCGCGCACGCGGCCCACTGCGCGTTCGCCAATCTCTCCGCGGCGCAAATCGGCGGCGCAATACACTGCTTCATTTCCAATCGCATTCAGAACTTCTGCGTTTGAGCCGCAAGCCTGTGCCACCGTCGTCATGCGCGCATGCGGATCCTTCGCGGTCTCGACGGTGATTGTGAGCGATCGCGATCCTTGATCTTTTTGGTTGAACGTACAGACCGCCGGCTGTGCTTCAGTTGCGGCAGTAAACGAGCCTACGGAATCGACGCCAATCAAGCTCGAGGCCGTAGCTTCTGTCAGCCAAGGACAACCATTCGCCGCGCGCGCTGCGTTCGGGAGTGCCGTAATACAAACCAACAGAGCCAGTCGCGAGAGCATCCGCCGGCTCGGTGCCGAGGGCCTCTGTCTATTTTCCATTCTGCGGGCCTCCGCCTTCCGTCTGCAGATCGGAGTGCATATGCCAGGGAATGCTCTCCGTCGCAATCTCCGGATGCACACGCAGGAAGCTGAGCGAGTAAGTTGGCGCGCCCGGATCCACCTTCTTGTCGATGAATTTTGCCTGCTCTTCCGCGGCCTTATCCGGTTGTCCCATTCGGCGGTAGAGGATCGAGAGATTGTAGTGCGCGACCAGGTCATCGGGGTCGATCTGTTGCAGCATTTCAAACTGCTCCAATGCCGCATGCTCATCCTTCTGCTGGTAGTAGGTAATACCCAGCTCGCGCCTCGCGTCACGCGACTGGGGAAACATCTCGACAACCTTGCGGAAGTCCGCGATCTCCTGCTGCGTATTGCCTGCCCTGCGCTGTAACAGGCCGTCATAGTAGAGCGCCCGGGCATTGTTCGGATCAAGTGACAGAGCCTTTCGAATCGCGGTGCGCGCCGATTCGTACTTCTCCCATGAGATTTCGGTGAGGCCGACATTTGTGTATCCGTCGACGTAGTCATTGCGCAGCTTGATCACCTCAGTGAACGCTGCTACGGACTCTGCATACTGGAATTGATCGAGCAGTGCTATTCCTAGATTGTTCCAGCGCATCCAGTCCGCGTTGTCATCCGGATCGGGCGCCTCGGGCTTGTTTTCTCCAATGTTGAGAATGCGCGTACGCGAAGCAATCTCCACCACTGGATATGCAGGATGGTCTGGTCCGAAGATGTTGTTCAGATAACTCTGGCGCAGGTGCCGATAATTCACTTTTGCGGTTACTGATACCTGTCCACTGACACTCGCGGGCAAACGGAACTGGTAGCGCACGAGTGCGGAGCGTCCGGCAGCCACAGTGTTGTCATAGGCCACGGAGTGGATCGTCCACACCTTGTGATTGTCGACAAACTCGCCTTCATCGGTAACGGGACGGTTAGTGAAACTATGAGCGCGCGGGTCCAGCATGCCATCGGGCTTCAGAAATCCGCTGTGATAGATATCCTTCCCGCTTGAGTCCTTCACCGTGAACTCGACCCAGGCCTCATAGAGATCGCGCACCTCCGGAATCAGCGAGTGGCCGATATTCTTGTTTTGGATGACCACATAGGCTTCGACCACATCGTTGGGCGCAAGGTTGTAAGACGTTCTGCCCAGCGGCGCAATCAGCCGATCTTCGCCAGCCTTCCGCAACCCGAAAACATCAACGTTCAGATAGTTGCCGGCGCGGAGAAACTCGATGGTCTTTTTGAGTTGCTCATCGAAGCCGTAGTAGAAGGGCACGGCGGTGTTTCCCGCCAGCCAGCGATGCGAAGCGAACGTCCCATTCTTCGCTCCATATTCGGGGAGAGTGACGGGATTGCGCGCCATGTGGCAACCCTGGCAGCTCCTGAAGTTAGCTGTGTAAAACGTGAGCGGATTGCGCTGCGAGAACTTCGACTGCTGCCACTCGTCGTAGGCCGTGAACGCGCGAATGAATTTGTAGTCGTTCAGTGTTGCCGGCAGATTGGCCTTGTGGCAGGCGGCACAGAACTCAGGCGTGTGCAGGAAGTCATGCATCACGGCCTTGGAGTGCCGCTCCGGATGACGCAAAATTTCGGCGAAGGGAACCTGGCCCGGAATGCGGTTGCCATTTTCATCGACGATGACGGACGGAATGCCCATCTCCACACTGGAGTTTCCGTTGGTCGAATCGATACCGACAACCGAGTGGCAGGTCATGCACGTGAGGCCGTCGGCATCGAACTTGCCGCGGTCGACCTTCGAATCTTCAGTCAGTGCTGCCCCAAGCACGCCGATCGGATTATGGCAGCTGTCGCAATGACGCGCAAAAGAGATACCGCGCGTGTTGTCACGAATCAGAATATTGACGCTGGTCCGATAGAACGGCGTACGAAACGCGTTCGAGTGCAATGCCTGCCGCCATTGGGTATACGCTTCGTGGTGACATGTCCCGCAATACTCCGCAGTGGGATAGGCGCCTGGTTGGAGAAACCCTTCTCCCTGCACCTGTATATTGCCCGGGGTAAACGGGTTCTTTGGGCCGTAGCGGAAGTTATACGCCGGAGTTACCGTGGCGTTGTAGGCCTTTCGGTCAGCTTCGGTGCGCTCTTCAGCACGCGCCTTCCATTGCGCCAGCGCTGCTTTTTCCGCGGGAGTATCTTCGACGGGCATAGCGCCCGCCGGCGGAGGCGTGTAGGGGGGCGGCGGCGCCAACTCTGCGCCGTTCTGCTGCTGTTGCGTCTTGGCCGGAAGGCACAGGAACGTCCCCGACGCGACCAGGATGCACATCTGAATTACGATCTTTTTCATGCAAAACTCCGGAGGCCTCTCCCGGTAAAAGTTCATTTCTCTGCCTGCATTATCGGGGCTTTTTTCCGCTGCCGGCCGGAACGATGTTGTCGTACACACTCGGAACCAGACCTTTGCCCTCTTCGATTGCGTAGTAGCGGTCCACACCGGGTAACGTGTAGGTTTCTTTCATGCCATCGGGCCAGCGAATCTCCACATTGCTTACAACCGCTGCTTGCCCCAGGCCGAAATGAAGGCGAAAGTCGTTCGAAGACTCGAAGCTCCCGCCGCTCATCACGTCGCCGCGCTGCCGTAATCCCCCTGCCGTTACGTAGACAGTGGAACCGACTGCGTCACGCGGGCTCTTCGCTCCGCCGATCAACATGAGTCCGACCCAGTGATTGTGCTCGTCGCTCACATTGCGAAGCAGAACTGGCGTGTGATCCAGGCAGTTGATCACCACATCGATTTTGCCGTCGTTGAACAGGTCACCAAAAGCCGCGCCTCGCGCAGGAATCACGTCTGCAAGCCCTGTGCCCTTCACGGCCGGCATCACCTCGAACTTCTTGCCGTGGTCCTGGTTGTGAAACAGCACCGGGCGTTCCGCAAACGAAGTTCCCCAGTTATGCTGGTCCACTTGCGGATAGACGTGGCCCGCGACGAACATCAAGTCCTTCCAACCGTCATTGTCATAGTCGAAGAACTCGGTTCCCCAGCTCAAGGAAGGGATAAGTCGGCTCGGCAATGCCCATCTGCGGCGTGATGTCAACGAAGTTCCCATCTCCATCATTTCGATAGAGAGTTTTGTAATCGTCAGAGAATGTGGTGGTGTAGAGATCAAGCCGGCCATTATTGGCGTAGTCGCCGACAGCAATGCCCATCGATGCAGTTTCGCGTGCGTCCTGGTTGAGAGCAAATCCGGAGTAGAAACTCGCATCCTGAAAGGTGCCGTTGCCCTTGTTCAGGTAGAGATAGTTGGGCGACGAATCATCGGTCACAAGCAAGTCGACTTTGCCGTCGTTATCGATGTCCACAAAGGTCGACGAGAAGCCATAGTACCGCCGCTTGTCGGCGACGCCGGTTTTCTCGCTCACATCTGTGAACGTACCGTCACCGTTGTTGTGGAAGAGATGATCCGGCTCTCCTTGAAGTCCACGCGGCCCGCACAGAGTTTGCGCTCCACGGAACGAACAGTTCGCGTAGCCGACTGCTTTCGATCCGGAGTATGGCAAGTTATTCATATCCCAGTGCACATACCCGGGAACGAAGAGGTCGAGAAGCCCATCTCCGTCGTAGTCGCCAAAGCTCGGCCCGGTGGACCAGTTCCCTAGAGTGACCCCGGCGGTTTCCGCTACATCTGTGAATGTGCCGTCATGGTTGTTGTGATATAGACGATTCTTTCCGTAGTTCGCCACATAGAGGTCGGGCCAGCCGTCGTTGTCGTAGTCGCCTACGGCAGCGCCAAAACCCCAGCGGTCGTTCGCCACGCCGGCCTTGGCCGTTACATCGGTAAACGTGCCGTCGTGGTTGTTGTGAAAGAGAGCGGCGTGGGGCGGCTCCGCCTTGCCGTCGAGCGCGTCATAGGTGGAGCCGTTCACGATGTAGATATCCAGCCAGCCGTCGTGATCGTAGTCGAGCAGCGCCACGCCCGAGCCGATGGTCTCAAGGATGTAGGCCTTCTGCGGCGTGCCCATCTTGTGGGTCCATGCCGTGAGGCCCGCCTTTTCTGAAATGTCCTGGAAGATGACTGGGCCGCTCTCGACGAACCCTCCCGCCGTGATCGGCCTCTTTTCGGAGTCGAGCACGGGCGCAAACACGCCTGCTGTAGCGGATCCAGATTGCTGATCTGCCGGGGCAGCTGCGCCGTTCCCCCCGTAAAGAGGTGATTGAGAAGGCTGCTGATTCTGAGCCTGGACGAAACCACCTGAACCCACAACAGAAAGAACAATGACACCGGTGACTTCGCGCAAAAGAACGCGTCTCCAGAAAGAACGAATCAAGATATATGACCTCGTGGGGCGGGAATTACCCTCGGTCTAGCATCCTAACTGTTGCGTAAATGGATTGTCGCCGATTGATTGGATGATTCGGTCCTCGTACCTGAGGTGGAGGCCGCGTGCAAGAGGATGGAATTCCGGGGATTAGGCATATAGGAGCAGCCGCGCTGCGCAACGGGCCGGTGCTTGCTTGAGAATGGCCCCCGGGAATCTGCGCACTGGATCCGGGTTCTTGGCGCGTCTGATCGTGCCGGAGACCAAGAAAATGATCACCTGCTGGTCTCACGTATATTGTTGTTATGTAATAGTTTGCACTCAATTACTGGATTCAGGATTTGTGGAAGGGGCGCCCTTTCACGATGCCTACGCCTTCTCTGATGGTGACAAGCTGACCGGCGGAAAGTGCAGGGTACTTCTCGACGAGTCCCAGGGGCCAATGAATCTCAATGTCGGCAGTTGTCGCAGCACCGAGGCCGAAGTGCAGACGAGGATCGCTGGCGGAAAGATAGCCGCACCTTGCCGCCAAAGCAAGCAAGGACGCGCGCTCCAATTGCGCTGCGGTTGCTCTTCACCCCTTCGAGACGAATTTTGATCCAGCGGTTGTCGGGAGGAGCGTCGTTGCGCAACAGAGACGGCGGCTCATTGACCATACCAATGAACAGCAATGATATTGTGTTCGTGAAACTGTACGCAATCAAGGCCGCAACTGAAGAATCGGCACCGGTCTATTTGTGCGAAAGGGTTTATGGACAGCTTGGCTCATCCAGCAAATCGTCAAAAAGTGAGAAGGCGTGCGTCCTTCATCCACTTTGCATTCCTTCTCTTCACTATCGGCCTTTTGAGCTTCTCCTGTGTGGCAGAGGACATCCCGGAACATCCGAAGTGGCCGGGCCCCGGACAGCTCTTTGTGGGTACGTGTTATCAGCCAATCGACCGCACTCCTAAGGAGATCGACAACGATATCGCCATCATGAAGCGCGCGGGTTTCAATGTCGCCCGCATCGGAGATCTTTCCTGGGATTCTTTCGAGCCCTCCCAAGGCAAGTTTGATTTTGGCTGGTGGGACATGGTCGTGACCAAGCTGCACGACAACGGGATTCAGGTGATTCTGGACATTCCGGGAAGCCCAGCTCCGATATGGTTGCATCGCACTTATCCTGGTGTCGATATCATCTCTCAGAACGGCACGCGTCTTCCGCCTGCTGAGCGTTACATGGATGACATCAGCGATCCGAATTATGCGCGCGAGTTGGGAATTCTCGCCGATGCGATGATGAAGCACTTCGCACATAATTCTGCTATATTGGCCATCGGCTATAACAATGAGATCGGCAACGGATACATGTCCTATTCGCCTGCCGTCCGTGAGCGATTCATTACATGGCTCAAGAAGAAGTACGGAACGATCGATGGCCTCAATAAGGCTTGGTCCACTCAGCGTTGGTCGCGCCGCCTGAATTCCTTTGAAGATGTCGACATGCCGCTTGCGAATGGACCTGGCGCATCCGAACGATATCTGGATCTCCATCGCTTCTGGTCCGATGTTTCGGTAGCACGGCTGCAGGAGCTTGATGCCATCCGGCGTCGCGATATGCCCGATACTCCGGCAATTTCGAATCTGTGGGATTACGCGCCGAGGCGTGGCTTCGACTATCTCGGCACCTATAAGTCGTATGTATCTTATGGCGCCGAAGGTTTCTATCCCAGCGACCCAGTCAGTGGCTCCTTTTCGGCATTGATGACCAAGGGAGATCTGCCGACGCCAATTTGGTTCAACGAGTTCACGGCGGGCGGCGGGGGATGGTACGGCGAACCTGGCCGTAGCCGGATGTACGCGCAACTTGGCCTCATGATCGGAGCTCAGGGAATTCTGGCATGGACGTTCAACAGTCATCTGGGCGGAGAGGAGCAGGCCTTGTTCGGGTTACTCGATCACGACAACACTCCCTCGTGGAAGGTGGACGAGTTCGCGCAGATTGCTTTGGACTTCAAACTATTGTCGAAGTTTGGATTCCCGCGATATACACATCCCCCGGTCGCAGTTGCTTACTCTTTTGAATCGGCCATCGATTCGAACCCAAACGGTCCTTCGAATACGACGCGGCAATACTTCAAGACGCCGTATACCGAACAGGTGGAGAATGCCTTCGATCCTTTCTTCCGCGACAACATCGATACGGCGATCATCAACATCGGGCATGACAGTCTGGCGTCCTACAAGCTCGTTGTTGTGCCGGCCGACTACGTGATGGACGCTGCAAGTGCAAAAGCTATTCGAGATTATGTGACCGCGGGCGGCACGGTGCTGATGACGGCATACTCGGCGAAAGTCGATGAACACGGACAATGGTTCGATACTCCGTTGCCGGGGAGATTGAGCGATGTTTTCGGGCTCCGCACGGCGCCGTTTTACGAGCCTGATATCTTGCCCGAATTTCAATTGGACGGAAAGACAGCCAAGGCGACAATCAAATACTACGAGGTTCTGGAGCCCCGAAATGCGACTACGCTCGCGAGTTTTTCGAATATTGCGGGAAATCCACCCGCAGTTACAGTGAACAAGTTCGGCAAGGGGCAGGCACTCTATCTTGCGGCACCTTCCCAGGCGTCGCTGATCGGTCCTGTCATTCGCTCGCTCTATCAGTCACTGGGGATCGAACCGGGTCCTAAAACACCCGAAGGGGTTTACGCTCGAGTGGTCGAAGGCCGCACCCTCTATGTGAATACGACGAAAGAGGAGAAGGATGTAGCGGTTGGTATGAAGGCACACGGAGTTCTTTCGCACAAAACCTACGAAGGCAAAATGAGACTTGGCCCATACGAGGCCGATCTTGTCGAATAGAATAACTTCGAGTTACAAGTGTTGTTCTTTATCGAAGTGTCATGGAGAGAAAGTGATGTTACGGAGCGGAAGTAGAAAAGCAATTCTGTTCTTTTTTGTTGTTCTTGCGTTTGTAGTATTCAAAGCGGGCGCGCAAACAGAGGAGCCGTTCCGCAATCCAAAGCTGGGCGACGACGTGCGCATCGCCGACCTGCTCGGACGCCTGACTCTCCAGGAGAAGGTCGATCTCATGGATGGCCACCCAAAGGTTCCGCGCCTCCATCTCGTTTTATCTGACGAGGCAGAAGGATTGCACGGTCTCGCGTTGGGTGGTCCCGGCCTGTGGGGGCCCCGGGGCCTCCAGCCGTTGCCCACCACGATCTTTCCGCAGGAGAAGGGCCTCGGCGAAACCTGGGACACAGCGCTTATGAAGAAGGTTGGCGCGCTCGAGGGAGAAGAGGCTCGCTACTACTATCAGAATTCCGTCTTTAACTTCGGGGGAATCGTGGTTCGCGCGCCCAACACCGACCTGAGCCGCGATCCGCGCTGGGGCCGCACAGAAGAGTCGCTCGGCGAAGATCCGTATCTTGTCGGCACGATGTCGGTCGCGTTCATTCACGGCATCCAGGGGCCAGATAACAGACATTGGCAGGCGGCCGCTTTAATGAAGCACTTCCTGGCCAATGAAAACGAGAACGGCCGAAGCCGTACTTCGTCCGACTTCGACGAGCGTCTCTTCCGCGAGTATTATTCGGTGCCATTCCGCATGGGCTTCGAGCAAGGCGGCTCCCGGGCTGTCATGGCGTCTTATAACTCGTGGAACGGCACGCCCATGATGATTCATCCCATTCTTAAGAGCGTCGTGGTCAACGAGTGGGGGAACGACGGCCTTATCTGCACGGACGGCGGCGCCCTGGGGCTTCTCATCACTAGCCACAAGAGTTTCCCCGATAAGGAACATGGTGCTGCGGCTGCCGTGAAGGCCGGCATTAATCGATTTCTCGACGAATACAAGCCGGATCTGACGAAGGCTCTCAAAGACGGTCTGCTGACCGAAGCTGACTTGGACGCCTCACTTAAGAATCTGCTGCGACTTCACCTTCGCCTCGGTGAAATGGACCCACCCGAATCCGATCCATACTCAAAGATCGGTCGCGTGTCGCACGGTGAGCTTCCGCCTTGGGACCGCGCTTCAAGCAGGGAACTTGTGCGTCAGGCAACCGACGAGTCGATTGTTCTGCTGAAGAACGAAAACAACACGCTACCTCTCGATCGCGCCAAGCTGAAGACGATAGCAGTAATCGGGCCATGGACAAACGAAGTTCTTCTCGACTGGTACAGCGGCACACCTCCTTACAGTGTGGGCATCCTGCAGGGAATGGCCGAAGCTGCGCGTGGTGCAAAGGTTCTCTATGCGGATGGCGCCAATGTTGCAGAGGCTCAGGAACTGGCGCGCAAGGCAGATGTGGCGATCGTCGTCGTCGGCAATCACCCCACCTGTAATGGTGGATGGGATCAGTGCCCCACACCCTCGAATGGCAAGGAAGATGTGGATCGCAAGACCATCGCTCTCGAGCAAGAGGAATTGGTCAGGCAGGTCTTCGCCGCCAACCCGCATACCATTGAGGTTCTACGCTCCAGCTTTCCGTACGCTATTGTCTGGAGCCAGCAGAATCTGCCTGCCATTGTTCACATGACGCATAACAGCGAGGAAGAAGGCCACGGACTGGCCGATGTGCTGTTCGGCGACTATTCGCCGGCCGGGCGGCTGAACCAGACCTGGCCCACAGGCGATGCCCAGTTGCCGCCGATGATGGATTACGATATTCGCCACGGACGCACCTACATGTACTCGAAAGAAAAGCCCCTCTATGCATTCGGCTATGGTCTGAGTTATACCTCTTTCACTTATGAAGGTGTTCATCTCAGCGCGCCGCAGGCGAATGCCGGCGACACGGTGGAAGTTGCAGTGACAGTGAAAAATGTAGGTCCGCGTGCTGGCGACGAGGTTGTACAGATGTATGTGCAGCACCTGGGTTCGACTGTCGAACGTCCGCAGCTCGAGCTCAAAGGATTTGAGCGCGTTCACCTGGATGCGGGCGAGACGAAAGAGGTCCACCTGGAACTCAAAGCGCGGGATCTTGCGTATTGGGATACCGCGGGGCACGTATGGCGAGTCGAGAAGGAGCCGATTCGCGTGCTCGCCGGCGGATCGAGTGACAAGCTACCGGTTCAGGCGACGCTAAAGATCAACACCACCGGCGATTTCAAACCATAGCGCGAGAAGTTTCGGCCCGCATTGACCGGCCATGAGCTTCGGGGGCCGTGCTTCTATCGATGCTGCAAGGAGCCGATGCCACAACCCGATGGAGATTCGATAGCAGTATGATGCGGAGCACATCGAGCACTGGTGGCTGTTCAAGGATATCGAGGAAGGTGAATCGGAAAGGTGGATTGACGCTGAAATTCTTCCCAGGGTCCAGGACACAGATGAAAATGCCTGACCGGTCCCAAAGCCTGCCCTCTTGCCCGAGTCGACTCTCGGATCACGAGCTGAGGCAGAATCTCGCTCAAATGCAACTAGAGCTGTTTTTTAAGTCATTGGGCGATGCAGTGAAATACCCCCGCCGAGACCTCCGCGGATACCCCGGTCAAATCCGGCAATACATGGGAGCTATGGACATCCTTGGTGTGCTTTTATTTTCAATAAATTGCGCTCCGCACGAAGATGGGTTCGTAGGACTGCGGACCGCTATGGAGCCAAAATGGCGGTGGAGGAAGTCCAGTGCGAACCTCTCTCCCCTGAAAATTCCCGTGATCAGCGCAAACACTCAGCGCTGCGAACTGCTTTGTTCCGCATACCTACTGCAACTCCAGCGAACCGTTATAGGGCTTTGATCTTTGAACTGGGTGAGTCAGCGCATCTGAGAGGCATTCGAGGCTTTCCGAGTTCACGCTAGCAATCCTCTATTGCTGACGAGCTGTAGAATTGCGATCATGGAAATCACTCAGGCGCAGGAGGATACCCGCAATACCTTTCTCGGGGGGTTCGCTGGCCAACTTATCTCGGCTGCGCTCTGGGGCATATCCGCAGCAGCGTGCACATGGCACTCCCTACGTCTGGGAGAGATCATCCTTGTGCTGGGCGGGTTTCTCATTTTTCCCTGCACGCAACTGCTGTTGCGAGGCCTGGGTCACGCATATGCGCTTCCGAAGGGACACCCGATGAACGCGCTGGCTATTCAGATTGCATTCACCCTGCCGCTAACGCTTCCCGTCGTGATCGGCATCGCGGCCCTTCGACCGGCCTGGTTCTACCCCGCTTTCATGATCACGTTGGGAGCTCACTATCTTCCGTTCGTATTCCTGTACGGCATGTGGCAGTTTGCCGGCCTGTGCGCAGCCTTGGTCGCAAGTGGTGTTGCGATTGGAATGTATCTGCCAAGACCGCTCAGTCTTGGCGCTTGGCTGACAGCAACGCTACTCTTCCTCTTCGCGTTCGTCGGCCGACATGTTGCGCGACCCAGCTAGCATGGAATGCCGCGTATGTCGCCAAGTTTAGGGCAGTGAAGGTGCTTATGGGCGTATCACCGCGAACCGGGAAGTTACCTAAGTCGAGCCGGGGCTTGAACTCGTCTTCCGTCGTTAATATTGCCGATCTTCGCCGGATGGCCGAGCGAAGAGTTCCCAGGGCGGTATTCGATTATCTCGATGGTGGGGCAGACGCTGAAGTGACGCTGGCGGAAAATTGCCACGCCTTTCGCGATACAAAGTTTCGTCCACGGAGCGGTGTCGCGGTCTACGGCTGCAAGACCACCGTGAACATCCTTGGCCACGAACTTAGTTTCCCAGCGATACTTGCTCCGGTCAGCTACATCCGCCTAATGCATTCTGACGGCGAGGCTGGCGTGGCGCGCGCAGCCGGAAAAGCAGGTACCATCTACACTCTGCCGACGATCTCGGGTCACAAGCTGGAAGACGTGAAGGCTGCGTCCACCGGACCGCTCTGGTATCAGGTGTATTTGATCGGAGGTCGCGAGGCAGCCGAAGGCGCCATTGAACGGGCGCGCATTGCAGGCTACTCTGCCTTAGTGCTCACCGTCGATACTCCCATGGCCGGCAAACGCGAACGCGACCCGCGGAATGGCATGAAACAGCTCCTCGCTTCAGCACTGTTGCCAAAGGTGCGCTTTCTTCCCAATCTTCTCGCGCATCCTCGTTGGCTTGCTTCCTTTTTTGCCGATGGCGGAGTACCGAGACTGGGAAACGTCGTGATTCCGGGCCAGGGCCCCATGGAGATGATCGACGTGGGAGCGGCACTTTCACACGCCGGAGCCAGCTGGGAAGACCTGCGATGGATACGACAGATCTGGCCTGGGCCGATTGTGGCCAAAGGCGTTCTTACAGGAGACGACGCTCGGCGAGCGGTCGATGAGGGCGTTTCGGCAGTTGTTGTTTCAAACCACGGGGGACGGCAATTGGATTGCGTGTCTCCGTCGCTACGCGCGCTTCCGGAAGTCGTGGATGCCGTTGGCCACCAGGTGCAAGTCCTCATGGATGGGGGCGTGCGCCGGGGTAGCGATATCGCCAAAGCTATCTGTCTTGGCGCTCGCGCGGTGCTGATCGGACGGGCTTACGCATACGGCCTCGCTGCCGCTGGGGAGGCGGGTGTCACCCGCGCGATCGATATCCTGAAAGAAGATTTGGATCTAACGCTCACCTTGCTCGGATGTCCGTCCATCGATCAACTCGACGCGTCGTATCTCAGTGCGGCCCACCGGTGAAGTACCGCGGCTGATTGCAACGGTCCCTGCGGCCCGGTGAAAAGTTAGGGCGATTCATTCGTTCACTTGAGCAGAATGACGGCAGCATTCGTACCGGAGCATACTTCTCAGAAGATGGCGAGAAGCAGTGCCGAATCTGTTTTCAAAGCGTTCTGCCCCAAGCGAATGACCCTGAAACCGGAAATTGCTCGATTTTCGGATTGCTCCCGATTGGGCACGAGACTGACACCCGCGTCGAACATTCTCCGGTCCCGGAGTCATCCTTCGGACAACTGGATCCGGCACGAAGGCTCCTTGAAACAGAAGGCCGCTGTAGAAAATGAGTTCTCGCAAGTATGACAGCCCGAATGCGCTACCATTTCCTTCGTAAGAACCAAGATCGATCTTGATTTCCAGATTCCCGCAAAAGCGATTTTCGCCAAATGGATGTCGTCCGAACGTGCCAAGTGAAGGTGCCGATGAGATTCAAGCGTTCAAGCGAAGGGCTCCGATTGTTCAGTCTGGCTGGGGGGGGGAGCGATCGCATTGCTTGTCTTCTCTTCGATTGGCTGCCGTAAACCCTCCGCCCCTGTGACTTTGACATTTCTCGATCCTGAGGGCTTCCTGGACCTGGGAGAACAGCGCAGGATATCGGATGCGGCCTTGAAGGAATTCACCAGGGAAACGGGAATTCTGGTCAACCATCTTCCGGGTCCTGAAGACAACGGTGAGGATTTCCGTCTCGCCCGTGACTTGCTCCAAAAGGGAGCTTCTACTCCCGACGTGTATGGAGTGGATACAATCTGGTCCGGCGCCCTAAGCCAATATCTCGTTGACCTCCAACCCTTCTTTGCTTCCCAATTGCCTTCGATGGATCAGGAATTGATTGCGAGCTATATCGTTGAGGGGAAGCTGGTCGCAATGCCATACCACCCAAACGTGGGGGTGTTGTATTACAGGACCGACCTGCTTCGGAAATATGGGTACAGCGCTCCGCCGAGGACCTGGGATGAACTGGAGCAAATGGCCGTGCGCATTCAGAACGGCGAGCGTGCGCGCGGGCAGAAGGACTTCTGGGGATTCGTCTGGCCCGGGAACGTGAGCGAATCCGTGGCATCGGACACGACGGAGTTAGACGCCGGAGAAGGCGGCGGTACGACCATCGATGCAGATGGAAGGATCAGCGTAAACAATCCCAATGTCATCCGCGCCTGGAAGCGCGAAGGGCGCTGGGTGGGTTGGATTTCATCTCCCGATGTGCTTTCCTACTCGGACTGGGACGCAAGCAATGCATTCTGGATTTCGGGCGAGGCCGCATTCACGCGCGGTTGGTCGGATTATTTCGAGCGACACCCGCCAGGCGAACCATTTCGCCAACAAGCCGGAGTCACTAGTGTGCCTGCTGGTAAGGGTGCGCGCGTATCCCTGCTGGGAGGTTACGCCTTGGCCGTCTCCCGCTCTTCTGCTCACCTTCCCGAAGCAATCAAGCTCATCGCCTTTCTCACGCGCAGAGGAACGCAGCCTCGGGCAGCTAACCCGGCTTTGGAACCGCCTATTCAGCTTGAATTCCATGAAGTTCCTCAGCTATTAGTGAAGATGTATCCATGGACGGGCAAGCCCGGGGAGCAGCCTGGAGGAACTTTGGTTTCGCGCCCGTCCGCCGTCGCGGGAGCAAAGTACGACGCAGTTTCCCGCGCATACGTGCAGGCAGTGCGTTCTGTGTTGACTCGCCGGTCCACGGCACCGGAGGCGGCGGCAGGTTTGGAAAAAGAACTTGTGCGCATAACCGGGTTTGAACCGGCGCATCGGTAGAAGAACAGGCTAGAGCAGGGGGGCGGATTGCGGCTCAACATTGGTCCACGGTTGATTCTGTGCTTCGTATTCATCGTTCTGTCCATGTCCGGCGGCGACGTTTTTTTGCTTTGGCAATTTCACATTGTTCGCTTGCAGGCTGAGCGCCTGGACGGATTGGACAAGGAACTGGTGGCAGTGTTACGGCTGCATGCCAGTCTGCTGGCATTTCAGGACCGGCTCGAGGCGATTGCAAATTACGAAGATGCCAAGCGCCTGACTGCGGAAGCCGGTTCCCTGAATAGTGCAGTACTGGAGGACACACAGCGCGCAAAGAACGTTCTAAGCGGGCTGTCCTCCGCGGTCCAGCCCGATCCCACAATCATGCCGACCCTCGAAGTCATCCAGAGATCCTTCCAGTCGCAGCTTGAGGCGATCATGGATCTGGCCACTCGAAGTGATTGGAGCGCGGTGCGCCTGCGCCTGGCAAGCCAGCTGCACCCGCTTGAGTTCCTGTCGTCGACGCTGGTAGAGAAAGTCGACGGTGAAGTGGTCGAAGAGCAGGCGCAAGCCGCCCTGAATTTCCAGCGGATTCAGCGCTGGGTGTTTGTGGCTGTTCCGATGACGGTCGTCTTCACTTTGTTGATCGGAGCCACGCTGGGACTGGCGATTACACGCAGCATCACCCGGCCGCTGGCGCGATTGGTGGAAGGCTCTCGCAAGCTGGCCCTGGGCGAGTTTCATTCGCAGGTTGCGATCCAGGGGGAGGACGAACTCGCTCGTCTGGGCCACGTCTTCAACGACACGGCGGACAAGCTGCGGTCTCTCTATGAAGAGATCCGGCGCAGCGAAGCGTACCTCGCCGAAGGCCAACGCCTCAGTCGAACTGGAACCTTTTCCTGGCTTACGGAAACTGACGAGGTCACATGGTCAGAGGAACTTTACCGTATTCTCGAGCTTCAACCGGGAACACCTGCAACTCTCGAATTGTCTCTTAGCCGGATCCATCCGGACGATCTCACGGCGATCGCCGGCGTGGCTGCGCGGGCTCGGGAGACGGGTGCCGATTTCGAGGGCGAGCTCCGTTTGTTAATCCCCGGCAATTCCATCAAGTACCTGCACGTAACCGCTCACGTTGCTCAAGACCATCGGGGCCGTCTGGAGTATATCGGTGCGGCACAAGACATAACCCCGCGTCGTCTGGCAGAAGAAGCTCTCGCCAAAGCCAGATCGGAGATTGCCTCTGTAGCACGCGCCTCGACCCTCGGCGTGCTGACGGCATCCATCGCCCACGAGGTCAACCAGCCTCTTTCCGGCATCATCACGAACTCGGGAACCTGCTTGCGGATGCTCTCAACCGATCCCCCAAATATCGAAGGCGCTCGCGAAACCGCAAGGCGCACGATGCGCGATGGTAACCGGGCATCCGATGTCATTACGCGGTTACGCACACTTTATAGCAAGAAAGAACTCTCCCCGGAATCGATGGACCTGAATGACGCAACGCGAGAAGTCACCTCATTGACGCTGAGTGAGATGCAGAGAAATCGCGTGATCCTCAGGCAGGAACTCGCCGACAATCTTCCTCTGATTACGGGCGATCGTATTCAGCTCCAGCAGGTCATCCTCAACCTGTTGCGGAATGCAAGCGACGCGATGAGCGCTGTGGATGACCGCCCGCGCGAGCTGTTGGTCAAGACGGAGCTGGAGGACGGTGATGGAATCCGGCTCAGCGTCCAAGACACAGGAGTGGGCTTTAAGCCCGAGGTCGCAGACAGGCTCTTCCAGCCGTTCTACACAACCAAGAGCGACGGAATGGGCATCGGGCTTTCGATCAGCCGCTCCATCATCGAGGCGCATCGGGGGCGTCTTTGGGCAACAGTGAATAACGGCCCGGGAGTCACATTTTCGTTTTCCATTCCTGGTAGGCCCGTCAGCGGCGCGCTCCCCGATGAACGCCCCGATGCGATCCTGGGACGGAGTGCGTGAGGGATCTGCGGATAATCGGACGGCACAACAGACGACGCACCCTCCCAACTCTCGATAAGTCAACGGCTCTGATGGAAACTCGGAAAGCTGGGCGTACATCGCGATATGGACTGAAGAGGTGGGAACATCATCAATTCTCGATTGATGCCAAATCGCAATGCACTCATTGAGGATAGATTGGTCCCAAGAAGCCCTAGCGTTTGCCGATCTGCCTGTGCGGTATCCTCGTCGGCATAAAACGCCTCCAATAACACTTTTCGGCAAGGTGTAATCCCACAAGTGCTCTGGGCCGCACTAGCCAATGCGCCCACCGATCTTGGGGAGAATCCCATTCTTCCTCGCGCAATTTCAGCAGCAGGCGTTTCTGACAACCCGTAACTTCACTTTCTCAGCGGTCAGATGCCCTCGACGTGCGCTACTCGCGGCGCGAGCCGAAGCGACAAGTGTCCTTCTTTCGGAAAACCCGAATACTAGTTTCCCGGGTCACATGTCCGAGGAGACGGTTTTACGTCCAGGTGGAGAGAACACAGATCGACTCGAGAAGCTCAACGAGCGCTTTGGAAGTCAGCAGTAGACATTCGAGCTTCGGGAATTCCGTGGGTTTCGACGGACTAAAGGAAGCAGCTGTATCTAGAGTCCGGACCGGAGTATAAGAACAGCCGTCTACGACTTCATTCCTGACGCAACGCGACAACAGGGTCAACGCCCGGATCGTCGAGCTGAGAGGTAGCAGGCCGATCGTCCCACCAAGACTTAGATGCCCAGGGTGCCTCGGCAATTCGTGCGAAATGTGATATATCAATAAGGGAGAGCTGAAGCGATGCTTAAAGAGGGGCTACTGAATCCGGCGATCAATCATCTGTTGAGCCGGGTTCGCCATACCAATTGCGTTCTAATCTCCGATCGTGGATTCCCTACTCTCCCCCACGTCGAAACGGTGGACATCTCGCTGGTCGCCGATATACCGAGGGTCTTAGATGTGCTGCAGGCGGTGCGTGCAAATTTTCAATGCAGCCGTGCTGTCATGTCAGCGGAGTTTCGCCAAGTGCATTCGGCCGAAACATTGCGTAGTTATGACGACGCGATGCAAGGCATCGAAGTTACGTGGTTGCCGCACGACGAATTCAAGCAAAGAGCGTACCAAGTCATCGGAATCATCCGAACAGGAGACACCACGAGGTTTGGCAACGTGCTGCTCGAATCCTAAGTTGAGCAGCCGAAACTAGACCGTCGCCTTGGTAGCGCCGGTCGAAATTCCCCCGTCGACCAGCAGCGTTTGCCCCGTAACGTAGCGGCTCGCCTCCGACGCTAGAAAAACGACGGCGCCATCCAGGTCATCTGGACTCCCGGGCCGCTTCAACGGAATTCGATCGCGGAGATACTCCACCCAGGCTTCGTTTTCATAGAGCACCCTGTTCTGTGCGGTCTTGAACCAACCCGGGGCGAGGCAGTTAACCGTGACTCCAAATCTTCCCCAGTCATCGGCGAGGCTCATCGTTAGCTGGCGGATTCCGCCACGCGACGCACCGTACGGAGCGAGACCGGCATAGCCTGCAACCGCTGTCACCGAGCCGATGTTGATGATTCGGCCGTAGCCGCGCTTAACCATCCCGGCTGCGACCGCCTGGGCTACGAAGAAGGAACCGCGCAGATTCGTATCCAGAATCGTGTTCCAGTCATCGAGAGTCACATCGAGTGCGGGCTTCCTGATGTTGCAGCCTGCATTGTTGACCAGGATGTCGATGGGGCCGAGTTGTTTTTCCGAGCTTGCAACGACGGCGCTGATGCTCGCGACATCGCGCACGTCAAGCGAAGCCGCGCACGTGCGCCGTCCGAGTGCTTGAATCTCCTGTTCAAATTCAGCAAGCGACGCCTCATTGCGGCTTGTCATTGCAATGTCAGCGCCGGCCCGTGCAAGGGCCCTAGCCAGATACTGACCGAGTCCCCGGCTGGTCCCTGTGACGAGAGCGGTTCTGCCGGACAAATCGAAAAAATTATGAATCAAGGGTGGGCTCCAGGACGACCTTCAAAATTCCGGATTCTCTCGCGTAAAGACGCTCGAACCACTGCGGCCCCTCGTCGAGGGGAGCGCAGGCGGAGAGCAATTCCGCAACCCGAATCGCTCCTCGAGCCATTAGCGAAATACATCTGGGATATTCGCCAGAAGAGGCGCATGAGCCCTGAACGCGTATTTGGCGAGTGACACACGACTGCAGATCGAAGTCGACAACCGGGGAAACATTCCCGACCAGGGTCACAGCCCCGCTCTTCCGGACGGAGTCGAGACATAGCTTCACGGTTGCCGATGCACCGACACACTCCAACGCGATATCTGCGCCGCGCCCGCTTGTGGAGCCGAGCACACATTCAATTGCGGTCTTCGAATCCCTTCCATTGACGACCAAATCGGCACCCATGCGCTTAGCCAATCGCAAACGCTCGTCGTCGAGGTCCATGACAATGATGCGGCCGGCGCCGGCCAGGCGTGCTGCCTGCAGGGTCAGCAACCCAATCATCCCCGCCCCGACGACAACGACCGTGTCGTCGAGCTCGATGGGCGTCAGCGAAACCGCATGGACAGCAACAGAAACCGCTTCAATGAGGGCGGCGTGGGAAAAAGGCATCTCAGCGGGGAGATGATAGGCAATGCGCGCCGGCACGGTCACATACTCGGCAAATGCGCCCATGCGGCGAAAGAGCGGGGTCGACACACCGATCACTTCGCGATGATCGCAAAGGTTAATCTGGCCTCTGGTGCAAAAATAGCAATACCCGCAATAAACCGTGGAATCGAAGGTGACTCGATCGCCCAGTACAAAACCGGAAACGCCGTCTCCAAGCGCAGCGACGACACCTGCTGCTTCATGTCCCATGACGATCGGTGGCAGGCGCCTCCCGGTACTGCCGTCGTAGCCGTGCACATCGCTGCCACAGATGCCGCATGCCCGAACTGCAATCAGGAGTTCTCCGGGGCCTGCTATCGGACGCTCCATTTCAGTAACTTCAAGGTGCTTGTAGCTTGAGAGAAGAAGAGCCTTCATGCTTTTCCGTCCTCACGGTGAGTGGGCCTGCGACGCAGCAAGCGCCGGGCAGAATATATGATATATCAGTAATGCCGATGAAGGTGGGAGCTTGAGACGAAGAAAGCCAAAGCAATGATGCGGCAAAGCAAATGGCTGGTATTGGCTTTTGCCTTCAGCGCTACGGTTATCAACTACCTCGACCGACAGACATTGTCGGTTCTGGCGCCCGTTCTGCTGGTGCAGTACCAGATCTCGGCCGAAAGCTATGCGCGGATAGTTTCGGCGTTCATGCTCGCCTACACCATTTCGAATGGGCTCTCCGGACGGCTTCTTGACCGGTTGGGAAGCAGAACTGGGTATGCCGTGACGATCGCCCTCTGGTCAGCTGCGGAGATGCTGCACGCGTTTGCGAAGGGTGCTCTTGGTCTGGGTATATGTAGGTTTTTTCTAGGCATCGGCGAAGCAGGTAACTACCCCGCGGGTGTAAAGCTGATAGCTGAATGGTTTCCCGTCAAGGAGCGCTCTTTCGCGGCGGGGGTCTTTAACAGCGGCGCTGCGATCGGCGCGATTCTCGCTCCTCCGCTTCTGGCCTGGATTGCTTTATCCTTCGGCATCCGCTCAGCCTTCCTGCTCGTCGGACTCTCGGGGTTCCTCTGGCTTGCAGCATGGTTAACGGTCTACAAACGTCTCCCGCAGAATCGCATGGGCCGCCCCATTCCGGTCGCGACGTCGCAGCTTCTGCGATCGAAATTCCTCTGGCAGTTCACTCTCTCCAAGGTCTTCAGCGATCCAGTCTGGTATTTCTACACTTTCTGGTTTCCACAGTATTTGCGCGCAGAGTTTCAGTTTACGCTGCGCCAGATTGGCGCTACCGCGTGGATCCCTTTTTTTACCGCGGCAGTGGGCAATATCGCGGGAGGATTGCTCTTTGTCCCACTGAGCAGGTGGACCCGTTCGACGCAGACAGCGCGCCGAGTGAGCGTGCTCCTGTTCTCAGCGCTCATGATGTCCGCGTTGGGCATCCCTGCGAGCACCTCGCCGACCATGAGCATCGCACTCGTTTCGATTGCCACGTTCGGCTATTCGGGGGCGCTGGCGAACTTGCTTGCGTTGCCGGCCGATGTATTTCAACATGATGCGGTCGCGTCAGTCTGGGGCCTCGCCAGCGTAGGCTCGGGATTCGGAGGAATGCTGTTTGCCCTCATCACCGGCTGGATCGTGCAGCACTATTCGTTTGTCCCCGCATTCGTGTTGTTTGGCATTCTGCCTGCGATTTCAGCCGTGTTGATCTGGACATTGCCCAAGGACGCAGGCTTCATTCACTCTTCGGCTTTGCCCGAGATAGGGGACTAGACGATGCGCATCGTCATTCCGCCATCGATGACCAGGCTCTCGCCGGTAATGAAGTCATTCTGCGTCAGCATGACGATGGCATCGGCAACGTCCTCGGGCTTTCCTTCGCGGTGAAGGGGAATCCGGTTTTGCAGATTATTTGTCACCTGCTCCGGACTGAGGAACTTCTGAAAGGGAGTCCGGATGACTCCCGGCGCGACACAATTGACTCGGATGTTGCGGTCGGCAAGCTCTCGGGCCAGGCTGCGCGCGAACTGCGGCAAAGCGCCTTTAACCACGCCGTAGGCAAGCGCTCCAAGGCAGCCGCGTAAACCCGCCGCGGAGCCAAGCAAGACGATCGAGCCGCCTCCGGCTTTGGTCATATGTGGAATTGCAGCCCGTGCGAGGAAGAATACGGAGTGAACATGGACAGCGAACGCGCTCATCCAGGCATCTTCCGTGATTTGCTCGAGTCCTCCCGGAGCTGGCCCTCCAGCGGAGTTCACGAGTACATCGAGACGGCCGAAGAACTTCACTGTCTCCTCGATGCTTCGCTCGCATGCGCGCGCTTCTGCAACGTCGGCTTGAACCGATCGAAAAGGAGTATTGCCGAGCGCTGCGGTTAGCTCGTCGGGGACCTTACCGGAGCGGGAGGCGAGGACTACCGATGCGCCCTTGGCGGCGAAAGCAATTGCAGTGGCCGCGCCAATACCGCTCGTGCCACCCGTAATGAGACACACTTTCCCTGCTAAATCCATAGTCGAACACGCCTCTCTTGCTTCAGGTTCCAGAAAGATTGATATATCAGAGACAAGGATCAGGCGCAAGTAGTAGGGTGGTATGCTATCTTCGCCTGCGTTGAGCCGATTGGTCGCAGGCTGGACGGTTTGCACAGGCCTAGACATGAAGACAAGAAAGAAGAAGGTGCCGATTCGTAGTTCGAAAAGTCGGGTCGAACCAGGCCCGAGCACGTCGTTGGCGCAACGGGCCTACACGCAGATCCGCGAGGAGATTTTGCGCGGAGATTTTGCGTTGGGCGACGTTCTTTCCCGTCGCCGCCTCGCCGATAAGCTGAACATGAGCTTCCTGCCCATCACCGAGGCTTTGCAGCGCTTGGAGGGAGAAGGCCTGGTAGAGAGCCGCCCACGCATCGGAACTCGAGTCCGAATCCCGACTCAACAGGACGTGCTGGACAGCTTTATCATTCGTGAGGCGCTTGAGGCGCAGGCCGCGCGTTTGTCCTGCGAAAATATGACATCCAAACAGCGAGCGCATCTCCTCAAGAGCGCCGGACACCTTGACGATCTCTATCGCGCCAGCGAAGCGGAAATCGAAGATCTGCGCTTTCTTTTTTCAGTGCGTACATACCATATGCGCTTTCATTTGCAGATTGCGGAGTTTTCGCAATGCGCGAAGCTTGTCCAGGCAATCGAGCGGGAGCAGGTGTTGATTTACAACTGGCTGTTCGACACCGCGACCCATAGAAGAGCTTTGCCGGCCAACTTCCACTCAAACCTCGCGAAGGCAATCTGCTCCGGAAACCTGCAGACAGCTGATGCGGGAATGCGCGAGCACGTCCGCTTAGGGCTGGAAGATGTGAAGAAGAGCCTGGCCAATCTCGAGATTGAAAAGGGCTGGCGGCTTAAACGCGCCGGGTAGATCTTTAAAGCAAGCCCAGAAAAAAACTCCAAAATCAGGCATTGACAGCTTGCTCGTCACTGATATATCAATGCTCGCAGCACGGAACCCGAGGCGCGCTTCGCGGAACCCTATTCCGCTCGCGCACGCGTTCCGTGGAATTTTCGATTAAGAAAAGAGGAACGCTGCACATGAACCGTCGGGACTTCATCGCTTCAACGAGCGCGCTGGCCGCGCTTTCAGCTGTTCCTTCGTGGGCCTTGGGGCAAGAAGGCGTCAATAGCTTCCCCGAGAAGGTACTGCAGGGCGATAGCCCCTATGTCGAACACGACCCGATCGCGGAATATCACAACGCGCCTACGTCCTCCTATGAAGCGTTTCAGGACATGAAGTTCGGGGCCCGTGTTCACTGGGGTATCTACTCGATTTGGCACCGCGGGGCGGAGTCCTGGCCTTTCCTGAAGATGTCGTTCGAGGATCGGCGCGCCTACAACGAACTGTACAAAACCTGGAATCCGGCCGGGTTCGACGCGTCCAGTTGGGTCTCTGCCTTCAAGGAAAGCGGCATGAAGATGTTTGCTTTTACAAGCAAGCACCATGAAGGGTTTTCGATGTTCGACACGAAAACCAGGGTGAAGAATCGGACCAACTGGGGCGCTGCAGGAGGGCCGAAAATCGAAGAATGCGATCTCGCCTACTCCATCATGGAGACGCCGTTCAAGCGAGATGTCGTGAAGGAACTCTGCGACGAGGCCCACAGGCAGCAAATCAAGGTGGACCTCTACTTCTCGCACCCCGACTGGTACGACGCCGATTTTCGGCCCTACGCGCAGCATCCCTTGCAGGTGCCATCCTCCAAGGACTTGATGGTTCCGTGGGATTATGAACGGGTTCAAAAGAACTTTCTCGAACACGTTGTCATGGTGCCCGACCCAAGTGAGGCTGAAGTCAAGCGCATGATGGAGCGCCACCGGGCGCAGTTGGTCGAGCTGGTTTCGAACTACGGCACAATCGACATGATCTGTCTTGATATTTGCCTCGGACCGAAGGTGTGGCCCGAGCTGCGCAAGACCATCATGAAGGTGCGCGAGATCCAGCCGAATATCATGCTGCGCAATCGCGGGATTGGCAACTACGGAGACTACTACACTCCTGAGCGCGTCATTCCGGGGTCGAAGGTCGCAACGACAAAGCCGTGGTTCTGTATCTATCCGTTGGGGACGAATTTCTCCTACGATCCCGATCCGGCCAACTACAAGGGAGTCAAATGGATCGTCGACAACCTCGTGGACACCGTCGCCAAGGGCGGCGGACTTATGGTCGGTGTGGGTCCGAGTGCCCATGGCGAGTTGCATCCGGAGGCGGTTCGCCAGATGAAGGAAGCAGGCAAGTGGCTGAAGACGAACGGCGAGGCGATCTATGCGACGCGGGCACGGGACGGCGCTAACTTTGCCGAGGGAGACTCTGTTCGCTTCACCCGTACGAAAGACAGCCGCTGGGTCTACGTCCTCCTTACAGAATGGCCGGGGCAGGAACTCACGTTGACCTCTATGCGCCCAAAGGACGGCTCGAAGATCACGATGCTCGGATCATCGGCACGAGTCGAGTGGTCTTTCGATTCGTCCAAGGGCACCGTAATTCGCCTGCCGGAGAGCCTGCAGAGCGAAGCCAATCGACCAAGTGAGCATGCCTGGAGCCTGAAGGTTCAGGTGGCTTAGCCGGATTTGCCGATCTGCCAGGGCCGGGCATTCCCCGGCCCTTCCTTCTTTCTGGAGAAATCTCGAATGCGGTCTTGGCCCATTTCTTGAGGCCTCACCAAGTTGACAATAGAGCGTCCGCCGCGATGGTCAAGCACTGATATATCACAAAACTATTGACAGCGAGGCTGTGCCGTCCTTATGCTCCTTGCTGCTATATCAGTTATTGATTTCGGAGCGGTTGAAAACAAGGAGATATCGATGAAGCGGTTCATGCTGGATTGCCGTCCTGAGCGTAGATTGATGGCCGGGGTGATGGCGATTGCGTGCCTGATTCTGTCGTGCGGTGTCGCTTCCCTCGGCCAGGTGACGAACGCAACCGTCGTGGGCACCACGAAAGACTCAGTCGACGCCGTTTTGCCGGGAACACAGGTCACCGTGAAGAATCTCGCGACTGGAATCGAGCTCAAGGCAGTGAGCGCCGAAGACGGTGCATTCGTGATTCCCAATGTGCCCGCGGGTCATTATTCGATTACCTACACCCACGATGGCTTCCGATCGTCGGTGATTCCGGATGTCGAGCTGTTGGTGGCCCAGCGGGCTGTCTTCGACGCACAATTGCAGGTGGGCGAAGTGACCAGTTCGATCACCGTCAACGAGACATCGCCGTTGATTGAGACTTCGTCCTCCGACGTCGGCCAGGTTGTGAATACGGTGACGATCGAGCATGTGCCGTTGAATGGCCGCAGCTTCTGGCAGCTCACGAGCTTGACCCCCGGCGTGAGCTACACCCCAGGCGGGCAAGGGACGCACTCCGGCGGAAGTTCGATTCGAAGCAGTTCTGTGGCGGTCAACGTGAATGGAGGCCCACCCAACCAAACGGGCTGGTCTCTCGATGGCGCATGGATTACTGAAATGCAGAGCGGCGGAACGCTGATTCAGCCAGATGTGGATGCGCTTCAGGAATTCAACGTACAAAGTGCGGGACTTCCCGCTGAATACGGGCGTACGGCCAACCTGGTAAACGTCAGCATCAAGAGCGGCACAAATCAGTTTCATGGCTCCGCATTTGAGTTCTTCCGAAACACTGTCATGGATGCGCGGAACTATTTCTACATTCCCCCCGCCGGTACGAAGGAGACACGGCCTCTGCTCCGCCGCAACCAATACGGAGGCACGATTGGCGGGCCAATTGTGAAGAATCGGACGTTCTTCTTTGCCGATATTGAGAAGACCGACCTTGCGTCCGGAACCGACTTCAGCAATGTCGTGCCGGCGCCCGAGCAGCACAACGGAGACTTCTCGGCACTTCTTTCGCTCCCGACTCCGGTCCAACTCAAGAATCCTGCAACCGGCCAGCCATTTCCGAACAACCAGATCCAGAACTACATTTCTCCGCAGGGCTCGTTCTTTTCGCCGTACATGCCTTTGCCGAATCAGCTTCGCGGCAATACGTATTACAACACCGTGAGTGCGAAGCTCCTGCAGCACATCGTTCGCGCCGATGCCAAGGTCGATCATCAGATTAATGACAACAACCACATCTTCGGCCGCTACTCGATCATCAACAACGAGGAGCAGGATCCGAATCCTTTCACGACTCTTGGCTCCTTCTCCCTCTATAGCCGGGGACAGAGTGCCACGGCGACGGCAATTCATAACTGGAGCCCGAATTGGATCACCGAGGCACGCATGTCCTACTACCGAAGTCTTTTCATCTTCGGCGGTATCATGCAAGGCACAAACATCGATCATGAGGCCGGCGTTCAGGGGTTTGACAACACCACCAGCGTGTACGGATTTCCGCAGATCACGCTCAGCGGATACGCGGGCTACAACGGCTCGCCTTCCGATCAGCGGCCAAAGTCAAACCAGCACCGGAATTTTCAATATGCCTTGGCCACGACCTGGATTCATGGCGCCCACAACGTGAAATTCGGGGGAGATCTGCTGCATGAGCGCGCGAGCTTCTACAACGGCTCCAATGCCGTGGGAGTCTTCAACTTCACGGGCCTCTACTCGGGGAACGCTTTTGCCGACATGCTGCTCGGCTATCCGGATAACGTGACGCGCGATTACTATAAGCAGCTCAATGGCGATACCGGGTATTATTTCGACCTCTTCGCGCAAGACAGTTACAGGGCCACGGACAAGCTGACCTTGAACTACGGATTCCGTGTGGAGCGGAATACGTTTTACCAAGGGATCAACGGACAAAAAAGTGCCTTCGATCCAACGACGGGGCACTTGATCATTCCCTCCGATGTTTCGCCCAACGCGCAACCTCTGACGGGTGCGCTTCTGCCGCTTTTCAACGACCGGATCGTCTACACCGACGCGCTGCACCTGCCGGACTCAATCGAGCCGGCAGAATGGGATTTCGTTCCTAGGCTAGGCTTCGCTTTTGCAGCCACGAAAAGCACCGTTCTCCGCGGCGGATACGGAATCTATCAACTGTTTACCGATCTCGGAAGTATCAACAACGAGGTGGCAACAGTACCGTTCGTCGCCGCGGTTACGATCGTCAACGACCGACCTCCTGTGAAACCGACCCGGACCTGGGCGGACTACTTTCTTGGTCAGCCGAACGTTGCCCCCAACCCGAATCCGGGTGCCCAGTGCGCTTTCGGCTTTGTGGCCAATAGCTGCGCAACGCCGAACATGCAGGCGAACGAAATCAAGTCAAAGAACCAATATGTTCAGCAATGGACTGGCGCGCTGCAGCATCAGTTCGGAAGCGCAGTATCGCTGGACCTCACCTATATTGGGACCAAGACGACTCATCTTCAAAAGCTACCCAGCATCAACGATCCAGCCCCCGGACCTGGAGCCATACAAACGAGGCGTCCCTACGCTCAGTGGGGACAGATTCTTTACAACACGTTCAGCGGCTATGCCAACTACAACGCATTGCAAGCCAAGATTGAGACGCGCGAATTTGAGGGGCTGACTCTGCTTGGTTCTTACACCTACTCGCGCTGTTTGGATAGTGCGACCGGCTTTACGTCCGCTTATCAGCCGCACGCCTACGGCGCCTGTGATTACGACTTTCCTCAGGACTTTACCGGCAGCTTCAACTACGCGTTGCCGTATGGTGCGGGTAAGCGTTGGACAGGAAACCGCGTCACTAATGCGATCCTTGGCAATTATCAGCTGGCGGGTGTCGTGACCGCACGCACAGGAGCCCCGTTCACTCCCACAATCAGCACAGACCGGGCAAATACGGGCGTGGGGAGTCAATGGCCTACGCGTGTGGGCGCTCCAAAGGTGATCGGCAATCCTTCGTGCTGGTTCTATGTCTCGTCTAATCCCGGTTGCGCTACGGCTGCTCCTGGACAACAGGCGGCCTTTGCCATCCCTGCCCAATATACCTATGGGGATGGCGGCAGAAACGTCTTGCGGGCAGGCAACGTCGTGGAACTGGATATGACCTTGTTGAAGCAAATCAAGTTTCTCGAGAGTCGCACGCTGGAACTCAGATTCGAGGCCTTCAATCTCCTAAATCACCCGTCATTCGCAGCTCCGACAACAACGATTAATACGGGTTCCGGAGGTCAGGTAAGCTCGACGATCAACAGCTCCCGGATATTGCAGGCTAGCGCGAAGATCTTTTTCTAATCTTCTCTCACTCTGTCATTTCCATGGCCTGCCTTGGAAAGGTGAGTCGATTTCTCATTTGAGCGTTGCGAGAAAGGCCCGCATTTCACGGAGCACGTCTGCCTCGTTCGATCGGAAAACGTAGTGATTCGGGTGCGGCAATCGAATGACGCGAGCGGTGGGTACGCCACTCTCAAATGCGTTCATCTGGACTTCCATCATGGCGTTGGCGCGGACTGCAAAAGCCTTAGCTGCCGGATCGTTACTCTGTGCAATGAACGGCCCCTCGTCATGAGGGAGCGCGAAGATGGCAAGCGCAGGCACCGGGATGTTTGTGTACTTCTGCTTGCCATGATTGCCTGATAAACGCGTGGCGGTGTGCGTGACTTGCCGACGTGTCCATCCGGAGAAGAATCGGTGGTTTGACGAAATTCTGCCACTGGAAATGTAATTCCGCGGGTGCGCTGAAACCAGGCTTGCAGCGTGGAGAAACTTACCAAATCTACGGAGCCGGGGTAAGGTTCCGGTGGCGCGCCCTTTAAGATCTCCTCCATCTCGGCCCCTTTCCCGTTATCGAATGCATAGGAGTACCCGGGATGCTTATCCTTGTTTCTTTCGAAATACAGTCCTTCCAATCAGTCCGGCTTTCGCGGCCAAGAGTCGCAAATTTTGGGCGAAAGCTGCGACTCTTGCGGAAATGTCTGTTTATCAACTAGACAGTAACGACTTAATGGCGGAGGGAGAGGGATTCGAACCCCCGGTACCCTTTCGGGTACAACGGTTTTCAAGACCGCCGGTTTCAACCGCTCACCCATCCCTCCGGTTCACAGTGTACTTGATCGCAAATGAAGTCCGGGTGATTCCAGGCTGGACTGCCGCCAGTGCTGCACACCGCGACGGCCAGCACTTTACGCAGTCGGCGAAGGCATAAGAGGAGGCCGAGCCACATCCCGCTTCAGAGTGTGACGATCGGCGCGAATGCCTTCAAACCATTTGGCTTCGCAAATGGTACAACTGTTGTGCATGGCGAAGCGACCCCAATCGAGTACGGACCCGCGTCCCGGGCAACCGATCAGTCTTCGGACCCTCGGCGATTACCTCAATCTGTCGCCGGCCACGATCTCTTTGGTTCTCAACAACGCGCCCGGGGTTCGATCCATCCCGCAGGAGACACGGGATCGGGTCATCGAGGCAGCAGCCAAATTCGATTACCGCCCAAGCTTTTTTGCGCGATCGTTGCGTAAGCGGCAGACCTTCACAGTGGGCGTTCTCGTCCCCGATCTGAGCGATCACTACGCCTCCGAAGTCCTGGCCGGCGTTGAAGAGTTCCTCATCGAGGAAGGCTACTTTTATCTCACCGCAAGCCACCGGCGCAAACCCGACCTGATCGAGGAATACCCTCGCCTCCTCATGGATCGCTCGGTTGAGGGGTTTGTTCTCATCGACACAATCCTGGAAAAGAGTTTGAATCTGCCCGTCGTCGCAGTCGCCGGTCACCGCAAGATTGAAGGAACCACCAATGTCGTCCTTGATCAGCGCCGCGCCGCGGAGCTTGCTCTGCGTCATCTCTACCAGCTCGGTCATCGCAAAATTGCTTTCATGCGCGGCGGCAGTCACAGCTCCGACGCCGATGACCGGTGGGAGTGTTTGATGGCGGTTGCCCGCGATCTCAAGCTTTCCGTTCCGCCGGAATTGATGGTGCAACTGCAGCTGCGGGTCTCCACGCCCGAGCTGGGCTTTGAGCCGACCAACGAATTGCTGCAAAGAGGCGCGGAGTTTACGGCCATTGTCTGCTACAACGATGTCTCCGCTATCGGAGCCGTCCGGGCCTGCCGCGATCACGGATTGCAGGTGCCCGCCGACGTCTCCGTGGTCGGTTTCGACGATATTCAGGGAGCCGCCTTCCACATCCCCAGCTTGACGACGATTCGCCAGCCGCTGGCGCAAATGGGTAAAGTCGCCGCGCGCATCCTGCTCCAGCGCATCCGTGGGCAGGCGTCCTTTCCCGATGTTGTCCCGATACGTCCAGAGCTCGTGATTCGCGAATCGACATGTCCGCCGCCGAATCCGAAGCGCCCCCGCACCAAGCGGAGCTGATTGGTCATGGCAGCAGACGCCGGCCGCTCCAGGGTGCGCATACTCGCCCTTCTCCATCCTGCATTTTCCCTGACCGGCGCCCTGCATGTGATCAGCGGTCCGCTCCTGCCGTCCCTGGCCTCAACATTTCATTTGAACGATAGCCAATCGGGATTGCTGCTTCTCCTGTACTTTGCGGGAAGTTCGATTGGTGCATTGCTGTGTACTGGCCACTTTGCACGACGAGTCGCTTATGGCTTTGTCGTGGCTGCAGCAGCTTGTGCGTGCATTGCTTTTGCCCGCGGACCGCTCCTCTTGCCCGTGTTTTTGTTGCTCGGCGTGGGCGTCGGGTCGTCTATGTCCGCTGTCAATTTGTTTGTGGGCCGCGAGTTTCCGCAGCGCCCCGCGCCGGTGCTCGTATTTCTCAACTTCAGCTGGAGCGCCGGAGCCCTGCTAGCGCCACTGTTCGCCGCGCGAGTGCTCGCCCTGCACAGCTTTCGTACCGCCTACGCGGTCCTTGCTGTCGTTGCAGCGTCGGCAGCGGTCGTCTGCGGAATTTTCCTGCGCGATGGACCGCAATCGGTGCTTGAAGAAGAGGCACCGCCGGTGCACTCCAACCTGCGCGTGATCGCGATATTTGGTCTAGCCGTATTCCTTCAGGTTGGAATCGAGAATAGCGCCGCCGCATGGCTCACAACCTATATTCTCCGGATTGCGCACAGCAGTGTTCCCCTCGCGGCGCGGCTCTCGGCGATCTATTGGATCGGCGTTCTCTGTTCTCGAGCATTTGCCGCGCTCGTTCTATTGCGCGTAAATCCGTCATCGATTCTTCGTGCCGCGATTCCACTCGCACTCGCATCCGCGTTGCTGCTTGCCGCAGTGCCCACGGTCTCCGTCTGCAGTCTCTCGATGCTTCTCCTCGGCATCGCGACCGCACCTGTTTATCCGCTGCTTGTTGCCGCGAGCTTTGGCAGAGTTCATCAGATTTCGGATACGCGCTGGATCCTCGCCGCTGCGGGATTCGGCGGCTCGGTCCTGCCCTGGCTTACCGGATGGTTATCAGCGCATTTTGGCAGCCTCCGCATCGGCATCCTCACCCTGCCCGCCGCGCTGCTTGCGATGATCCTTCTGCTTCCGTTTCTCTTTCCCGGTGTCAAGGGCAAAGCAAGCGAGCGCGCAAGTTAGAAATGCCTACGGCTGAGGCAGCACCAATACCTCCACTCCCGAGGCCGCGTCTTTCTGCCGAAACACTTGCTCAGTGGCCTTTTGGAACTGCTCGGGCGTGGCGTATGGGATGTCAGTGAAGGTCTGCGGGTTTCGATCTGTCAAAGGGAACCACGAGCTTTGCACCTGGACCATGATGCGGTGGCCGCGCCTGAAAGTGTGAAACAGGTCGGGCATCGTGAAGTTGACATCTGTCTCTTTTCCGGGGACCAGAGGTTCCGGCTTTTCCCAGCTGTTGCGAAACTTTGCGCGGAAGGGTTCGCCCCGCAGCAGTTCCTGATAGCCGCCCATATGCACGGGCGGCGCATCCAGAATGCGCTTGTTGCCGTGCGGCATGTCCTCTGGATCGGGATAGTTCTCGGGATAGACATCGATCAATTTGACGTCGAAGTCCGAATCGGTCCCCGAGCTGGCAACCTTCAGCTTCGGCGATATTGGGCCCGCGATGGTTACATCTTCTTCGAGCGGGTCGGTCTCGTAGACCAGCACATCGGGCCTGTAACTCGCGAACCGTTGGTCGTCGACCATGTAGCGTTGCGGTACCGTGTCTGTGGTGTAGCCGACAAACGGTACCGGATGGCTCGGATCGCTGACATAAGAATCCATCCCTGTTGCCTCCGCCGGCGCATCGAACGTGAGCTTGCCCCCGGCGTGGAAGTACAGCATCGTCGGTGTAGCGGCTTTGGGAGGCCACGCATCGAAGCGCCGCCACACGTTGGTGCCGGTTTCAAACACCACAGCCTTGGGCTGCGCTTCGCCTTTCCCCTTCAAGTAGTGTTCAAAGAAAGGGAACTGGATATTCGCTCGAAAGTACTCGCTCGTCTTGGCATTGAACTGGATATCTCCCAGATGGCTGCCGTCCCCGCGAGCCCACCCGCCATGCACCCACGGACCCTCTACCAGCGTGGTCGGCGTGTCCGGGTTGAATTTGTTGATTGCGTTGAAAGTGCGATAGGGGCCGCTTAAATCCTCTGCGTCGTACCACCCGCCCACCACCAATACCGCGCAACGCACATTCTTCATATGGCGCGAGAGATCGCGCGCCTGCCAATAACTGTCATAGGTATCGTGCTTGAACTGGTCGTTGAAAAGCCAGTTAGAACCTTTTAAGTAGAGCTTGTCCAGATTGGCGATGTTCCCCGCGGAAAGATAGAACTTGTACGTGTCCGGCGTGCCGAAATCGAATGGAACGGTCGTCTTTGGCTCCAGTGGTTCGCTCTGCGGCCGAAAGAAGACATAGAAGCCAAAGTTCGCGCCCAGCATGAAGGCGCCGCCGTGGTACGCGTCGTCTCCCAGGAACAAATCCGTCATGGGCGCCTGCGGGCTTGCGGCCACCAATGCCGGATGCGAGTCGATGATCGATGCCGAGGTGTAAAAACCAGGGTAAGAGATTCCCCAGATGCCGACCTTTCCGTTATTGTTCGGCACATTCTTCAGCAGGAAGTCGATCGTGTCATGGGTGTCGGACGCGTCATCCACATCCTGCGGCGACTTCTTTTCGTCGATGTGCGGCCGCATTTCCAGGAACTGGCCCTCGCTCATCCATCGTCCACGTACATCCTGATAAACAAAGATATAGCCGGCCTTCTCAAACTCATCTGAAGGTCCGAGATGCTCTGGATATCGATCCTCTCCATAAGGAGCAACGTCGTAGGGCGTGCGGTCCATCAAGAATGGATAGGGGCCTCCCGCCGCTTCCTTGGGCACATAAACCGCCGTGAAGAGCCGTTTCCCATCCCGCATCGGAATCCGATATTCGTACTTCGTGTAGTGCGAGCGGACGTAGTCTTCGTTTACCGGCGCCGGTGCCGGCTGCTGAGACTCCGCGACGCCAATAGCAAGAAAAATGGGTGCGAGCACGAAGAGAGGGAAGCGGCGAAAGATGAACATCGGCAACAGGTCTCCTGAAACAACAGAGTAATCGAATTGGCTGGTATCAACGAAGGGCGATACGCCGGGAGGTTTCGGCGGTGTTTCAGGCGGTCAGCAAGCGCACCGTGCCCGGCAGAAAGCCCCGTTCCTGATTGTGCCTTTATGCCCTGCGTGTTAAAAGCAAAGGAACAGGGAACAGCCGGGGGCATGGACCGGGCGGCAGGATGTGCAACATCTTCCGCACGGGAAGGGCTTATCCGCCGTGGGCCCTGAATCTTAAGCGAAGGACCGCACATCTTCGATGAGCGCCGGCCATCCAGTGGAAATCGAAACTTTGTTCGGAGATTATCCACTCGATCGGGCCTTCGACGAGATGCGCGAGAGCAGCGGAGAGGTGCGCGCTCACTATCGCGCGCTGGCTGAAACCCTCGCCAGCTTGCCGCCTGAGGAACTGCAGCGCTGCAAACAATCCGCGGAACTCTCGTTCCTGACCCAGGGCATCACTTTCACCGTCTATGGCCGCGAAGAGGGAACGGAGCGCATCTTCCCCTACGATCTGGTGCCGCGCCTGGTCACCGCCGAGGAGTGGAATCGCATCGAGCGCGGGCTGACACAACGGATCACGGCTCTCAATCTGTTCTTGCGCGATGTCTACTCCGACGCCAAAATCCTGAGCGACAAAGTCGTGCCGCGCGAGCTGATCTATAGCTGCAAGCACTATCGCCGCCAGATGCGCGGCCTGCAAGTCCCGCGCAACGTCTACATTGCTGTGGTCGGAAGCGACCTGCTGCGCCTGGACTCCGGCGAGTTTGTTGTGCTCGAAGACAATCTGCGCGTGCCCTCCGGCGTCAGTTACATGCTGACCAACCGCCGCGTCATGAAGCGGACTTTTCCGCAGCTCTTCCATCGTTACGGCGTTCGCCCTATCGAGCACTATCCGCAACTGCTCCTTTCGACTCTGCGCTCGCTCGCACCCGAAGGCCGTCCCGAGCCGAATATCGTCCTGCTCACCCCAGGCGTCTTTAACTCTGCCTATTTTGAACACACCTACCTCGCTCGCCAGATGGGCATTGACCTCGTCGAGGGGCGCGATCTCGTTACCCACGACAACGTCGTCTACATGCGCACCACAGACGGGCTGAAACGCGTTGACGTGATCTATCGCCGCGTTGACGACGACTTCAGCGACCCCCTCGTTTTCCGCTCCGACTCGGCCCTCGGATGCGCTGGCCTTTTCAATGCTTATCGCGCCGGCAACGTCACCGTCACTAACGCCTTTGGCACTGGACTCGCCGATGACAAGGCGCTCTATGCCTATGTGCCGCGCATTATCAAGTACTACCTGAACGAAGATCCGATCCTTCCTAATGTCGAAACCTACCTCCTGACTGAGGAGAAGGATCGCAAGCATGTGCTGGCTAACCTCGACAAGCTCGTCGTCAAGGCTGTCGGCGAGAGCGGTGGATATGGAATGCTGATTGGGCCGCAGTCGACCGCGCAGCAGCGGGAAGAATTTGCTCGCCAGATCGAGGCCAATCCTCGCAACTATATCGCGCAACCGACGCTGGCCTTCTCCCGCGCTCCATGCCTGATGGGCAATCGACTGGAGCCGCGGCACGTCGACCTGCGCCCCTACATTCTCTTCGGCGACAAGGTAAACATTGTGCCTGGCGGACTGACACGCGTGGCCCTTGAGAAGGGCTCGCTCGTTGTCAATTCGTCGCAAGGCGGCGGCAGCAAAGACACATGGGTCCTGGAATAACGCTTACCGCACGAGTTCGGGAGACGACGATGCTTTCGCGCGTTGCCGACAGCCTGTATTGGATGAGCCGCTATCTCGAGCGGGCCGAGAACACGGTCCGGCGGCTCGATGTGACGATGAACCTGATGCTCGATACGGGCAGCGCCGGCGCCAAAACGCGCTGGGAGCAACTGGTTGCTTCGCTCGGAAATCCAACCGATCTGGAATGGAACGGCAACCTCGAAGAGATGGCGGGCCGTCTTGTCTTCGATACGGTCCATCACGCCTCGGTCACCTATTGCGTGAACGGCGCGCGCGAAAATGCCCGCCAGGTGCGCGAAGAAATCTCAACCGAGCAGTGGCAGCGTCTCAATCGCCTCTACCACCAGATGCATTCAGCCCAGGTGCAATCCCAATTCCGCACAAGTATCACAGATACGTTGAGCCTGGTTGTCGACGGAATCCACCTCTTTAAGGGAGTCAGCGACACAACGATGATTCATGGGCAGGGGTGGCAATTTATCCGTCTCGGTCGCTATCTCGAACGCGCCTACGCCATCGCTACTTTACTCGAGGTTTATCACAAAGGGTTGTTCAGCGATCCGGAACGCGAGCAGTTTGGCCATTTGTACCTCGAGCAAGTCGGCCTCTTGCGCTGCTGCACAGCTTTTGAAGCCTACTGCCAGGTCTACACCGCAGATATGACCGGCGATCATATCCTCGAGTTCCTTCTGCTGAATCGCGATTTTCCGCACGCCATTCGCTATTCCGTGGATGGCATTCGCCATGCCGTCGAATCGGTTCAGAGAACCGGAGGACGCCGTCCACCCGATGAGCTGACGGCGGAGATCGGACGATTGCACGCCATGCTCAGCTACACAACGATCGCAGAAATCCTTGCCGGCGACACTGCGGCATTTCTGCATTCGATCCGCGAGCAGTGCCTGCGCATTCACGAACTGATGTACCGCTTTTACGTTCACTATTCAATTCAATCGGCGCTGGCCACTTAGGCGCGCTGGCAAATCAGGAACGAGCGAACCGAGCATGAATTTCTACTCCATCCGGCACCTCACGCGCTTCCGGTACTCCGAGCCCATCAGCGAGAGCATCATGGAAACACGCATGCACCCGCGCTCCGATTCGAACCAGCATTGCCTCACGTTTTCGCTCTCGGTTAGCCCCCGCTGTCGTGTCTTCAGCTACCGCGATCACCTCGGCAATAACGTTCAGCACTTCGACATCCCCGGCGAACATACCCAGCTCGTGGTGATTGCCGAATCCGTCGTCGAGCAGCAGCCCCTTCCCGACGTGCCCCGCTTCTTGTCACCCGACGCCTGGGGCGCACTCGACGAGTTGATTGTGTCCGGCGACTACTGGGAGATGCTCCTGCCCAGCACCTTCGCCGTCGAAACGCCCGCCCTGATCGAACTCGCCACACAACTCGAGATCTCCCGGCGCGACGACCCCCTCCTGCTGGTGCACGAGCTCAATGAAAAACTCTTCGACTACTTCGAGTACGTGCCCCGCCACACCCGGGTTGACTCGCCGATTGACGAAGCAATCCTCAGCGGCAAGGGTGTGTGCCAGGACTTTGCCCACACCATGATCGCCCTTCTCAGGCATGTGCGGATCCCCGCTCGTTACGTTTCCGGCTATCTCTACCGAAGCCGTGAAGATCACGACCGCTCCACACCCGATGCCACCCACGCCTGGGTCGACGTTCTGCTCCCCCATCTGGGCTGGGTTGGATTCGATCCAACCAACAACCTGATCGCCCACCACCGGCACATCCGCACTGCGGTCGGCCGGGATTATCTCGACGTCCCCCCAACCCACGGAATCTTTCGCGGTAGTACCGAAAGCGAGCTCTACGTTGCCGTCCAGGTGGAGGCCAGCGACCACCCGCCGGCTCTCGATCGCAAGCTCCCAATTCCAGAAGACTGGAGCGTTCTGGTTGAGCGCGCCCAGCAGGCTCCTGAGCGCGTCGCCGCCTCACTCGTCGAACTTCAGCATATGCAACAGCAGCAGTAGTTTAGGAGGCGGTTCCGAATGCAGAAAAACCACAGAATTCAAGCCCGAGAACGCCAATTTTTGTTGAATATTAAGTCAATATCCTGCAATATATGGTTATTCCGATGAAACCGCAGCCCCCCTGCGCATTTGTTCTCGGCAACACGCAAGACCAGTACCTTCCATCACTCCGGTCTCCGCATGCCGAGAGTGGAGCTTCAGTCAGTTAGGCCCAATCCGCTGCGCGCTACGACGTTGTGGCAAAGCGCAAATGTACCTGATTAGTTGGACAAAGCGAAGCAAGACCTTCTGGAGGAACAGCCGTGAAACGATCCCTTTGGGGATGGGTGCTCCTTTGCACCTTAGCCTCGATGACCCTTGCCTTTGGACAGACTGCCACCACCTCACTCCGCGGCGTGATCAAAGATCCATCCGGAGCATTGGTTCCGGGCGCGAAGATCACCCTCGTCAACAACGCGACGGGCGCAACTTTGTCGGCCGTTGCCGGTAGCACCGGTCTCTACGCGTTCCCGCAGATTCCGCCTGCCAAATACCACATCACGGTGACCGCGATGGGTTTTGGTGACCAGTCCAAGACCGCGGAGCTGCTGGTCAGCCAGCCGGCAACCATCGACTTCCAACTGTCGGTCCAGAGCAGCACAGTCACCGTCGATGTATCAGGAACAGCGCAGACCCTGAACACAACCGACGCGACGCTCGGCGATTCAATCGCCAACGAACAAATCCAGGCAGTTCCCCTGGACGGTCGCGACCCAATCGCTCTCCTGAGCTCCCAGCCCGGCGTGCTCTTCCTGGGCGAGTCGGCAAATCTGGCCGACAAAACGATGGCGTCCTCACTCGATAGCCGCCAGGGCGCGGTCTGCGGAGCTCGCTCCGATCAGGGCAACGTTACCCTTGACGGCATCGACGACAACGATCAGGTGAACGGCTTCGCATTCAATGGCGTTCTCCGTTCCACGCTCGACTCAACAGAAGAATTTCGTGTCACCACCTCCAACAGCAACGCCGATGCAGGCCGCTCTTCCGGGGCCCAGATCTCCCTCCTGACCAAGAGCGGAACCAATAGGTTTCACGGCTCTCTGTACGAGTACCACCGCCCATCCAATATGGTGGCCAACGATTGGTTCCTCAAGGAGCAGCAGGTTTCCTCCGGTGATCCAAACACCCCCACCAAGTACATCGTGAATACTTTTGGCGGTGCTATCGGGGGACCGATCTTCAAAGACAAGCTCTTCTTCTTCTACAACTACGAAGGCCAGCGTCTTGCCACCAATGATGCGGTCTCGGCGGTGACGCCCTCCGCGTCCTTCCTGAGCGGCCAACTCGGCTATCAGGCGGCCGATGGCTCGCAGGTTTTGCTCAACTCGACGCAGATTGCTCAACTCGACGCGGCCTGCACACAGTGCACTACGCCCGGCGTGAATCAGGCGATGCTCCAATACCTCGGAACCGAACCGGCGGCTACAGTCCTTGCCGGTGGCGATGGAATCAATAACGGCACCTATAACTTCAGCTCGCCCGCTCCGCAGAGGCTCAATACCAACATCGGCAAGATCGATTACACGCCCAATTCAAAGAATCACTTCTTCGTGCGTGGAAACTTGCAGAAAGATGTCTCTCTCGCTGCAGAGAATCTCCCCGGCCAGCCCCCCCAGGACTCTCTCGAAGACAATACCAAGGGCCTGGCTTTCGGCTATACACTCACCCCAACTTCCAGCATCGTGAATGACATTCGCTATGCGCTACATCCGGCAGGGATTCTCCGACGCCGGAATCGGGCAGGGCGATTACGTTTTCGTCCGCTTCTACCAGCAGCCGACGTCCCAATCCCGCAGTTCCCTCGTCAACGTGCCGGTCAACACCATCGACGACACCTTCAGCTGGACGAAGGGAAACCACACCGTCTCCCTGGGCGGCAACTGGCGCATGATCCAGAACAACACCAGCAACGACGCCAACTCGTATAACGGCGCAAGCACGAATCCTTCGTACCTGGCTGGCAAACAGAAGCCCGATCCGACCACACTCGGCCTTCCTGCCGTCGATCCAGGGTATGGCACATCCTTTGACTATGCCTACGCCACCATCGTCGGCGATATCGGTGAACGGGATGCGTCGTATAACTACGCCGTCACCAGCCCAACAAGCGCCAATCTTCTTCCCGACGGCTCTTCGATTCCCCGCCACTTCAAGGCGAATGAGTTCGAGTACTTTATTCAGGATTCCTGGCGCGTGCAGCCAAACCTCACCATCACCTTTGGATTGCGCCATACCATCCTCCAGACGCCCTATGAAACCAAGGGGCAGGAGATCGCTCCGACCGTCGACACTCACAACTGGTATCTGAAACGAGGCGCCGCCGCAGCCAAGGGGCAAGTCTTCGAAGACGATCTCTCCTTCGCACCGGTTGGCAAGTTCTATGGCAAGCCGGGTTTCTGGCCCAAGCAGAAGCTGAACCTCGCACCGCGTCTGTCCGTCGTCTACGCCCCGAACACCAAAACATCGATCCGTTCGGGCTTCGGGCTCTACTACGATCACTACGGCGAAGCCCTCACGCATCGCTTCAGCAATCTCGGCTCCTTCGGCCTTTCGTCGCAATTCCAGAGCCCGGCAAACTCAGTGAACTACGAGACTGCGCCGCGTTTTACTGGTCCGCACGATCTTCCAAACTTGCCGGTGCCCTCTGCAGATCCAACCCAGGCTTATCCGTACACTGTCCCCGATGGTTCGTTTGGCATCAATTGGGGCATCGACAACCACGTCAAAACACCGTACGTCGAAGCTTTCAATCTCTCCGTGCAGCGCGAACTCCCAGGCGGCTTCCTGCTCGATACCGCCTATGTCGGCCGCCTCGGACGCCACCTCTTCCAGCAGCTCGACCTCGCGGAACCGGTGAATCTCAACGACCCCCAGGGAGCCGGTGACTACTTCACCGCCGGAACAACCATGTCCAAGGCTACGGACCAGTTGGGTGGTTCCTGCTTGTATTGCGACGATGGGAATTATCAGCACATCCCAAACATTCAGTACTTCGAAGACGTCTTCCCGCAGATGAAAGACCTGGACTTCGTGGGCGAATCCGCCACCGATGCTGTCTATAACGATGAGTGGGCTCCTCAACGCTACAGCTATGGCGAGACGGGCGCCCTGGCTGACATCGATTTCTACTGCGGCTACGGCTGCCCCAACGGCACGCAGTTCTGGAGCCAGCAGTTCTCATCCCTCATCGCGCTCTCGTCAATGGGTATGAGCTACTACAACGCAGGCCAGGTCACCCTGCGTCACCCTACCAAGGCGGGTCTGAACCTGGACTTCAGCTACACCTTTTCGCGGTCGATCGATATGGGCTCCGATGCGGAACGCGCCGCCACCTCCTATGGCTCCATTCAGAACGTTTGGAATCCATCTCTGAGCCGGGGCGTATCTGACTTCGATACAACACATCTCATCACCGCCGATTGGTCGTACGCGCTGCCGATTGGAGCTGGAAAGAAGTTCGCCAGCGGCTCCAGTAAGGTGGGCGATGCCATCTGGGGCGGTTGGCAATGGGCCGGATTGGCTCGTTGGGCGAGCGGCTTACCGTTCTCCATCATCGAGCCCGGATGGACCACCAACTGGGAATTGCAGGCGTTTGCTGTGACCACCGGGCCGGTGAAGACCAAGAAGCATATCGAAGGCGGCTTGCCGCAGGTCTTCGCAGACGTGAATGCAATCAGTGAAGGCGTGGTTCCGGGGTCGCCCATCCGCCTCCCCTATCCAGGGGAAGCCGGCCAGCGCAACCACTTCCGCGGAGACGGTCCGTTCAATATTGACTCGTCTTTGGCCAAGAACTGGTCCCTCGGTGAACGCGCACGACTGAAGTTCGCCTGGGAAGTCTACAACGTCACCAACTCGGTGCGCTTCGACGATGGTTCCTACAACAACAATGGCTTCGGCAACGCATTGACCTACCCGGGACTCGGTGTCTACGTACAGCCGTTAGGTAGCCATCAGTTCCGCCGCATGCAGTTCGGGCTCCGGCTCGATTTCTAGAGCAGCCGGGCATAGCACCATCGACACCACAGGCCGAAGCTTCCGCTTCGGCCTGTGGTGTTTTGTCGGCTCTATGGTTTTGATCGCTTCGCTCTGCACGATCCTGGCTGCCTCCTCCAGGCTCCGCTTGGGCGGGAGACCTTGAAGGCACGACGGCTTTATCCCGTCTTCCGCACTTCCGCCGCGATCTTGCGCAACTCTGGCAACACCGCACCCAGTGCCGCAGGCTGTGCATTCCGAGTGCCCAGCGCAAAGTACACATCGCGATAGTGCCGGTAGAGTCTCTCGTACATCGCCGCCGCTTTCGGATCGGGTTCGACCGTCCGCAGCGGCAGACACACCGCCGCCTGCGCCTCTTCAATCGTCTTGTAGGCTCCAGCCGCCAGCAGCGCAAAAATCCCCGACCCCAGGCTGGTCGGAACGCCCGCCGGCACCAGCACCGGCTTGTTCAGCACATTGGCATAGACCCGGTTCAGCACTTCGTTCTTCTGCGGAATCCCGCCCGCATTGATCACGCGATCGACGCGCACACCGTGCTCAGCCATCCGCTCCAGAATGATGCGCGTGTGAAACGCCGTGCCCTCGATCGCCGCGAACAGTTCGTCCTGCGCCGTGTGCACCAGGTTCCATCCCAGCGTCACGCCGCCCAGCTCCGGATTCACCAGCACCGTGCGGTCGCCGTTGTCCCAGCTCAAGCCGCAGCAGTCCAGTCTGTCCTGCCTTGTATGCGTCAAGTCCTTCTGACAGCGCCGCCACCGTCGTCTGCGCGCGCCGCGCGATCGCTTCAAAAATGTCGCCCGTCGCCGACAGACCCGCTTCAATCCCCGTGTACTCCGGATGCACGCTTCCCGGCACCACGCCGCATACGCCCGGCACCAGTTCCGCCTCGCGCGCCATCGCAATGATGCACGTCGACGTGCCCACCACATTCACCACATCGCCTTCGCGGCAGTTCGATCCAATCGCATCCCAGTGCGCGTCAAACGCGCCCACCGGAATCGGAATCCCCGCGCGCAGTCCCAGCTTCTCCGCCCACTCCGGCGACAGATGCCCGGCGACATGATCGCTCGTCTCGTACGCGCCGCCCATCTTCGCGCGCACGCCCGTCAGACAGCGGATCGACAGCCACCAGAAATTCTTCCGGCGGCAGCCCGCCCCACTTTGGATTCCACATCCACTTGTGGCCCATCGCGCAGACGCTGCGCTTCAGCTCGCTCACTTTCGTCACGCCGCACAGCGTCGCCGCCACCATGTCGCAGTGCTCAAGCGCGGTCACAAAGCTGCGTCGCGCTTCTCTGGATTGTGCCGCAGCCAGTGCAGCAGCTTGGCAAAGCCCCACTCGTGCGAGTACACGCCGCCGCACCATTCAATCGCTTCGAGCCCCATCGCATGCGCCTTGGCCGTGATCTCCTCCGCTTCCGCTGACGCGCGATGATCGCACCACAGGTAGTACTCGTCCAGCGGCTCAAGTCCTTCGCCTACCGGCATCACGCTCGAGCCCGTCGTATCGAGCGCAATCGCCGCCACCGAACCGCCCATCGACTGCCCGCGGTCTTCAGCACCTCGCGCGTCGCCTGCGCCAGCGCCGCCATCTGGTCCGCGTGCGACTGCGTCGCATAGTCCGGATCCTCGCGCCGGCGATGCAGCGGATACGACGCCGAGGCCGTCCCGATCGGACCCTTCTCGCTGTCAACCAACGTCACACGAACGCTCAACGTGCCGAAATCCACGCCGGCGACGATTGTCATGAGAGTCTCCTCCGGTAAACGCTTTCTATTCGCAACACCAGACTACACCATTTCGGCCGGATCGCACAGTAGCGCAATGTTGATCGACTGATTTCTTGCCCGGCAGCAGACTCTTCATCCGGGTCAGCAGTCCTCCTCTTCGCCGACAGCGAATTCGACACTGAAGCCGCCGAGCCTCCCGCAGGACTCACTGCGGCCTGCGCGCCTGCGTGCGGTGCCCGCCCGGCACCGTTTTCGCCGCACCGCCCGGGGCTGCCTCGAAACCTGCCTTCGTGGCCGGACCACCCGCCTCGGACGACGGAGCCTTCCCGACCACCGCGGCGCCTTTGATCTCTGCCGGAGCAGCTACACGATTCTTCACCAGAATCGAAATGCGCCGGTTCGACGGATCGTAGGGATTGTTCTTCACGCGCAGAAGCTGATCGGCGTAGCCGCGCACCTGCGTCACCTGGTCCTGGCGCACGCCGTCCTGCTGCAGCAGCCGCCGCGCCGAGTTCGCGCGATCCGCCGAAAGCTCCCAGTTGCTGTAGTTCGCATCGTTCGAGTACTGCGTCGCGTCCGTGTGGCCCTCGATCAGCAGGTAGTTCGGCAGCGTCTTCAGCTCTGCGGCCAGCAGCGCCAGCAGCTCCTGCCCGCTGTCGCTCAGCTGCGCGCTGCCGCTCTTGATAGAACGTTCCGTTCTTGTCTTCAAGCAGCTCAATGCGCAGCCCTTCCGGCGTGATCGTGATCTCGATCTGCTTGGACAGCTTCTCCAGATTCCTTCTGCGCCTTGATCTCCTGCTTCCAGCTTCTCCTTCAGCTTCTGCAGGTCTGTCGTTCGCCGCCGTGCGACACCGTCTCGCCGGTGCCGCGTCATCGTCGTGCCCATCAGGCTCGCCGGTCCCCTTGGGATCGTTGAAGTACCCGGCCACCGCCTTTCTTCACCTTCTCGCTCGAGTTCATCAGCCACAGCACAATAAACAGCGACATCATCGCGGTCACAAAGTCCGCGTACGCCACCTTCCACGCGCCGCCATGATGGCCGCCGTGACCGCCCTTCTTCTTGATCACGATGATCGGTTGCGTCTTGCTGCCTGTCATGATGCGCCGCTTCTCCTCTCTGCGCTTGCCGTCTACGCCGCTGCCGCGTGTCACCGCGCCGTCGGCCTTGCTCTTGCAGCTCTTCTCCATCTCGTCGAAGCTCGGCCGCACATGCGCCGGAATCGCGCGCCGCCCCATCTCGATCGCGATCATCGGCGCCGAGCCCTTCAGAAACGACAGCATCAGCACCCGCAGCACATGCAGATAGTCGTTGTGCTCATCGGCCGTCTTGCGTCATGTTCGCGCTCAGCGGACCCACCACTCCGTAGCACAGCAGAATGCCCAGAAACGTCCCCACCAGCGCCGCCGCCACCTTGTTCGCCGATCTCCTCCGGCGGCCCGCCCAGCGCGCCCATCGTGATCACCACGCCCAGCACCGCGGCCACAATCCCCAGCCCCGGCAGCGCATCCGCCACCGTCGACAAGCGCATCGATCGGCTGCATCGCCTCATGGTGATGCACCTCCATGTCCAGCTCCATCATCTGGTCCATGTCGAACGGCTCCACGCCGCCCGGTGATCGCCGTGCGCAGCGTGTCGCACACAAAGTCGCAGCGCGTGATGATCCTTCAGAAACTCCGGATAGTTCTTGAAGATCGCGCTCTCCTTCGGCTTCTCCACATCCATCTCCACGCTCAGCAGCCCCTCTTTGCGCACCTTGTTCAGGAACTGGTACATCATCTTCAGCGTGTTCAGATAGCGCGCCTTGTTGAACGGCGATCCCTTCATCACTCCCATCAAGCCGCGCCAGCAATGCCCTTCAGAATGTGAATCGGATTCGCCACCAGCAGCGTTCCCGTCGCCGCGCCCGACAATGATCAGCAGCTCCGCCGGCTGCATCAGCACCGCCATGTGGCCCTTCTCCATCAGAAAGCCGCCGATCACCGCGCCAAACACAACGACAATTCCTATGATGGCAAACATGACTATCTCTCCGGCGCCAGCGTGATGTGGTTGCCGCCCGCATGAACACTGACAAGCATCGCCGCCTGCGCGCGCTCCAGCAGTTGCGCCAGCGTCTCGCTCCTCAATGCCTGCGCCGCGCCAATGCTTACGGTGAGCGAAAGCCGATCGCCCCACCAGCGGAAATCCGCCGTCCTCGCCAGCCCCGCCAGCACCTGTCGCGTGGGCCGCCAGCATCTCTGCCGTTGCGCTCATGCGACAGCACCAGAAATTCATCGTCGCCCCATCGGCCCAGTTCTTCTCCGGGGCGCAATCCGTTCGCCAACGTGCGCTCGATGCGCTCGATCATCGTCTCGCAGGCCCGCGCTCCGTGCGACCTGCGCAGATCGCGTGCCTGGTCCACGGTGATCCACAGCAGGCCGAGAGGTGCAGCGCCTGACAGAAAGTCTTCGAAGGCCGACTTGGCTTGCTCCTCGATCTCCGCCTGCGCGGCGTCAAGGCCGACATCCTCGCGGCTTTCTCCGTGCAACAGGGTGTCCAGGCCCTCGGCAGGATGAAAAAGAACAGCCGAACCCACGCGCATCCCGAGCGCATCCCGCAGGATCACTGTGCGCATCATCAATGGCAATTCGCGCCCCAACCGGTGTTGCGCGCGCGTCAGCGCATATCGCTCCGGTCGCAGGACAGTTGGCGTCTCCGATGCTCCGCTCCCGTCGCCCGCGAGCAGCAACGGCTCCAGCCCAAGAGGAACGGGGCGCGTTACCGTGTCGATGCTCGGGAATCCTGTGATCTGTTCCGCGGCGCGATTCCAGAAGGCAAGCCGCCCCTCGCAGTCAAGCAGTGCAAGGCCCTCGGGAATGCTCTCAAGTGCAGCCTCCATCAGCTCGAAGCGGTCGATCATGCGCCAGCCCCTCTCCCCGTACATCGGCGAAGACGGGACGAACTTCATCGGGACACGCGTATTCCCCCGAGCGAAGATGGGGAGTCTCTAACAGAAAGACGAGCGCTGCAACTGCCGCCAGCAACGCTCCGCGGGAGTTTTACGCTCAGTTCTTGAGGGGTGAATTCGATTCGCATGCCGCCCGACACACGGAAGCAGAGGGGCCGGATCAGTGGACCGGATTCGTCGGTTTCTCGCCCGCTTCAGCGCGTTCCAGAGGAAGCCGCACGACGAATCGCGTGTGTCCCGGCACGGTGTCTACTTCAATTTTTCCGCCGAATTTCTCGGTGACGATGCGATGCACGATGTCCAGACCGAGGCCGGTTCCCGAACCCTGCGGCTTGGTCGTAAAGAACGGCTCGAAAATCCGTGGCAGCACATCCTGCGCAATGCCTGGGCCGTGATCCGCGATGCTCACGCACAGCCAACCCTGCTGCGGCTCTGTCCACGAAGCGATCTCCACATGCCCTCCGGCCGGCGAAGCGTCTGCAGCATTATCAATCAGGTTGGTCCACACCTGGCTCAGTGCCGAGCCCCGCGTTCGAATCGTCGAGGGGGACGCCTCGAACTTCTTATCAACATGGATCTGCTTCAGGCGAAGCTTGTGGCCCAGGATGATCAGCGTGCTCTGCAGGCTGTCGTGCACATCCAATTCCTTTGCCGCGGATCGCTCTTCGTAGGCAAACTTCTTTACCGCCATCGCCAGATCCGAGATGCGCGAGATGCTGTCTTCAATCGCGCACACCAGCGAGACGCTCGAAACCAGGGACTCCAGCCAGTTCAGCGCGTCGGAGAATGCGCTCGCATCGAAGTACTCCTTCGCGCAATTCAGTTCTTCCCGGTCGAAGCCCATGCCAACCAGCACCGGCGCAATCGTGTACGCATTCTCCACTCCCGACGACGCCAGCCACTCACCCATGGCCTCTTCGGCGTCCGATTGCTCAACGCTGCTCATCGCCGCCAGCCGGCAACCGCTCAGCGTGTGCTCCAGCAAGCCCTTCATGCATTCCAGCTGTTCGGGAGTTTTCGCGCGGCTCCCATTGCGCAAGCTCAGCTGCTGCAGTCGCATCAGATTTTCGCGCAGCTGCGCCGCCGACCGCTTTGCTGCCGAGCCGGGATTGTGCAGCTCGTGCATGAGGCCTGCCGCAAGCGTGCCGAGCGAAACCAGCTTCTCGCGGTGCAACGCTTCCACCTGGTAAGCCTTCAGTCGATGCGCCATCGCCGCCAGCACTTCCGCACGCGCCTTTGGGCAGCAGGCGAGAATGATCCAGAACTGCTCCGCCGTGAAACGAATCAGTTCCGTCTCTTCGATGGCGGTGACGCGAAACTGCAATTGCGTCTTTCCCGCCAGCAGCGCCGCCTCCGCAAACCCGTACCCCGCGCTCGCTGAGCCAATCATGGTCGTGGTGCCGTCGGCCTCCAGTCGGTCCGCGCGCGTGTCTCCGCGTAGCAACACCCAGTAGGAATCCGCAGGGTCTCCCGGTTCGGTGATCGCCTCCCCCGCCGAAGCGAGAATCCGCTCCACGCGATCGATCCCGGCAATCCCCGCCAGGTCGGTTCCCGCGAAGATGTGCGTCTTTGCGAGTGCCGCCTGCGCGTCTCCCCAGGAAATCGTTTCCTTCACCAGCGGCTTTTTCAGACTACCCATCGTGCGGTTTTCCATCCCCCTGTACCCAGCCCTCACAAGCACAACCCCGGAACCGGCCAGACCTAGGAACCGGCCTGACCTAGAAACCAGCCAGATATTGATGCGCAAACTGCACAGCGATCGAACCCTCTCCTACGGCTGACGCCACCCGCTTGATCGAACCGTGCCTCACATCGCCTGCTACAAATACGCCTGGAACGCTCGTTTCCAGCAAAAATGGTTCCCGGGCCTCTTTCCAGCTCTCCGGCATTTTGCCATCGTGGCGCAGATCCGGCCCAGCCAACACAAATCCCTTCTCGTCGCGCAGAACCGAGGGCGGCAACCACTCCACCACCGGCTGCGCGCCAATGAAGACAAACAACGATGTCGCCGGCACTTGATACTCCCCGTCTGGACCCTTGAGGCAAAGAGATTCGAGGTGCCCCTCCCCCTCTGCCTTTACCACCTGCGTTCCGGTGGCCAACACAATATTCGATGTGCGATCGATCTCATCGATTAAGTATTTCGACATCGTAGCTGCCAGGCCGGGTCCCCGCACAAGCAGGGTTACGGTCCGGGCGTACTTTGAGAAGTGCAGCGCCGCCTGCCCCGCCGAGTTCGCCCCGCCCACCACATAAACGTCCTCGTCTCTGCACGAAGCCGCCTCCACCAGGGCAGCGCCGTAGTAAACCCCGCATCCCGCCAGCTTGTCCCCCCCGGGAATAGCCAGCCGGCGATATTGCACCCCGGGTGCCAGCAGCACCACGTGGCTCGAAACCTCGCGGCCGTCTGCCAATTGGACAAATCGGTACTGCCCATCGATGCGCAGTCCCGTTGCGCGCTGGGTTAGAAACTCCGCGCCAAAACGCGAGGCCTGCATGTGCGCCCGCCGTCCAAGGTCCGCTCCGGTCACGCCCGCCGGAAATCCCAGGTAGTTCTCGATCCGCGAAGTCGACCCCGCCTGCCCCCCAGGAGCGTCCGGCTCGATAATCAGCGTCTTCAGCCCCTCGCTCGCTCCATAGACCGCTGCCGCAAGCCCCGCCGGGCCCGCGCCCACAACCGTCATGTCGTAGAACTCCTGCGTGGCCTGGGTGCGAAGGCCAACCCGCGCCGCTAGGGCATCCGGACCCGCCTCGGCCATCACCGAGCCGTCGGAGAAGAGAACAGCCGGCAACTGCTCCGGCTTCAGTTCCTTCTCCTCCAGCAGCTTGGTCGCCTCCTCGTTGCTCGCAATATCAAGCCAGCGATATGGAACATGATTCCGCGAAAGAAAAGTGCGCAGTTGGTGATCCTTCAGAGACCACCGGTTGCCAATTACGCGCAACCCTTCAAAAGCTGGCCGGTATCCCGCCTTCCAGTCCTCCAGCAAATCGTTCAATACCGGATACAGCTTCTCTTCGGGAGGATCCCAGGGCTTGTTCAGGTAATAGTGAATGCGCGCGGAGTTGATCGCCTGAATCGCGGCTTCGGTGTCGGCATAGGCCGTCAGTAATACGCGACGCGCATCCGCATAGATCTCCCGCGCCTTTTCAAGGAAATCGACGCCCGTCATCCCGGGCATCCGTTGATCGCTCAGAATCAGCGCAACCGGTTCCTGGCGCGCCTTCACCTGCATCAGCGTATCGAGCGCAGCCTGGCCGCTCGCCGCCCGCATTACCCGATATTCCGCCCCATATTGCCGGCGCAAGTCCTGCACAACCGCCTCGAGGACGCTGACGTCGTCATCTACCGCTAATAAAATCGGCCTCGCCATATCTCCAGTGTAGGGCCTCGGAATTCCACAGGGTGCATCGACCTAATCGACAAAAACGAGCCTAGTCAGTAAATACAGCGGCTGGTTCGCCGCCGGTTTCTGATGACGTAGCGCCGATTGGGCTGTAATCTTGTTTCAGGAAATTCTTGCCATAGCTAGCAATTTGTGACTTGGATAGGTGACGAAAGGAATGTCTCTTCCCCCGAGATGCTATCAACAGACGTTCCGCGCCAAAGGTTTTCCTTTTGCCGGTATCCTTTCGTACCCAAGAAAGTGTATCTTTAGGGTTCAATTGTGGAAATCGGGCCACCAAATTGCAACCCTAGTTAGCCCGATTCACTCCCACGACGGATGGTGCGCGAACTATGAATAAAGTGATCCTTGCCGATTCACAGGCCATATTCCGCGCCGGCACAGCAAAAGTGCTGGCGATGGACGAGGACATGCGCATTATTGCTCAATGCACTGACCTCGACCGGATGATGCACGCCATTGCCACATTCCCCGGTTCTATCGTGGTCCTTGCAGCTTCCCTGCGCCCCGACATGGCCCGCTTGCGCTCCCTGCTCGAGTCAACCAGCAGTCGCGGCATCGTCATCGCTGAAAACAACGAGAGCGCCAGTCAGTTCATGCAGCAGGGTTTCCGCGGCGTGGTCTTTCGCAATGTCACCGGACCGTCCCTCGTCGAATGCGTCCGCCGCGTTGCCGCCGGCGATACCTGGACTCCGCCTCAGTTGATGATGCCGGAATCTCCCGAAGAAGATCTGGTCGGCGCCCGCGTGCGCGACCGCCTCACACCCAAGGAAATGCGCATCGTCGCCCTCATCGTGCAGGGCTGCAAGAATCGCGAGATCGCCATGCGCCTCAAGACCACGGAACAGGTGATCAAAAATTACCTGCGCTCCATTTACGACAAGACCGGCGTCAGCGACCGCCTTGAACTGGCTCTCTTCACCATTCACCATCGCCAGCTCGCGCAGGCCGCAGCAGAAATGGGCAACAAACTCGAAGCCGAAGAACAGCAGGCAGCCGCACCTCCGGCCGTCGCCTAAAACATTCCATCAAGAAAGAGAGAGGGGAGCCAATGCGGCTCCCCTCTTTTCGTTCCCATCTGGCCGGGTGCCCCAGGTCTCGCTCTTGAGACCAGGGAAAGCACGAATCTCAAGTAGCGCGAAGCAAACGCGGAGGATTGTTCAATGACTGCCTACAGCTTCTCCGCCACGCTCTTGGCCTGCGTGAACAGCAGCAAATAGTCAGGCCCCCCAGCCTTCGAATCCGTTCCGCTCATGTTGAACCCGCCAAAAGGATGCGCGCCCACCATGGCGCCCGTGCACTTGCGGTTCAGGTACAGATTCCCGACATGAAATTCCTGCCGCGCCAGATCCAGCCGCTCGCGATCCGATGTGTAAACGGCGCCCGTTAATCCATACTCGGTGTTGTTTGCCACCTGCAGGCCTTCGGTAAAATCCGCCACCTTGATCACCGCCAACACCGGGCCGAAGATCTCTTCCTGCGCGAGGACCGCATCCGGCGCAATATCTGCAAACACGGTCGGCTCCAGGAAGTAGCCGCCTGCCTCCGACTCGACAACCTTGCCGCCGGCCACCAGGCGCCCTTCTTTTTTACCGGTCGCGATATAGCCCAGAATTGAATCCATAGCCGCCTTGTTCACCACAGGCCCCAGGTTCGGATTCGCAGCCGCATCGCCCACCGTCAGCTGCGATACCCGCTCAGCCAATCGCTCCACAAACGCGTCGTAAATCGAGGCCTCCACAATCGCCCGCGAACACGCCGAGCACTTCTGTCCGCTGAAGCCGAACGCGGCTGCCGTCACGCCTTCCACCGCGGCTTCGACATCCGTATCGGCGCACACCACGATCGAGTCCTTGCCGCCCATTTCCAGAATCGTGCGCTTGATCCAAATCTGTTCCGGCCTCGCCTTCGCCGCGCGTTCATGAATCTCCAGGCCCACTGGCTTTGAGCCCGTAAACGCGATGAAGCGCGTCTTGGGATGCTCGACGATCGCGTTGCCGAAGCTCGCGCCCGAGCCCGGACAAAAATTCACCACGCCTCCCGGCATCCCGGCTTCTTCAAGAACTTCGATGAACTTCGCCGCAATCGTCGGCGAGTCGCTCGAGGGCTTCAGAATTACCGTGTTGCCGGTCACGATCGAGGCCACCGTCATCCCCGCCATAATGGCAAATGGAAAATTCCATGGCGGAATCACCGCTCCTACACCCAGCGGCACATAAAGCAGCTCATTGCGCTCGCCCAGAAGCTGAATCGGCGTCTTTGCCTCGGTCAGCCGCAGTGCCTCGCGTGCGTAAAACTCCAGAAAGTCGATCGTCTCCGCGACGTCGGCATCGGCCTCCGCCCAGTTCTTGCCTACCTCGTAGGTGAGCCACGCGCAAAACTCGAACTTGCGCTGCCGCACAATCTCCGCCGCCCCCAGCAGCAGGGAAGTCCTTTCCCCGACTGAGGCTCGACTCCAAAACTCGAACGCGCGGAGCGCTGCCTGCATTGCCTGTTCGGCGTGCTCGGCTCCCGCCTTCTGGTGCACACCTACAACCCGTGTCGGCCGCGAGGGATCGAGCGAACGAATCTTGCCCTCCGTCTTCAGCCGGTGCCCGCCGATAATCAGCGGATACTCGTGCCCCAGCTGGCTCTCGACCAACTCAAGCGCCTCCTTCATCTTGCGGATGTTTTCAGGCGATTTGAAATCGAGAAAAGGTTCATTGCGGAAGCCGCCTTGCGGTGTGCGCGGCTGAATCTGGGTGGGGAGAGAAACGGTTGCCATAGCCCCTCCAGTTTAGTCGCTTTGCCTTTGCGCTGCACGCACAACGGACCCGCCTGCGGGGTGCCCCGGCAAACTCTCCTCGCATCCGCGAAACTAACCCGGCGAAACCGGGTCTCCACTAGAGCGGCCCTCCCCCAGGGGCCAGCCGCGCGCGTTTGTCTGAGGCCTGTCCGTCGTCGGCTCACCTGATCTCAAGCGCGCTGACAACCCGGAAGCACCCGAGCGTGCGTTGCGCGCCAAGGCCAAATGCTCGCTTGCCTTGCAATCGAGGCATGGCCACAAGAGGGAACATGAAACCTCGCTTTGATCTGCGCACTCTGCACCCCGCCCATCTTTTCCGGTCTTCATCCAATGGTTCCTCCACGCCGCGTCGCATCGTATGCGCACCGGGCTTTCTCGCAATCGGACTGCTGGCACTTGTGGGTTCCTGCAAAGGTCTTGACGCGCAGCAGCAGCAGGATTGGCCGCCGGACGATCCCTACCCCAGCAATCAGACCGCAGGCGTACCCCAGCCCTATCCCGCGCAGCCGTATGGCTACGGCGCACAGCCGCAGTACCAGCAACCCGCCTACGAATCTTCGCAGCGGCCCTATTCCTCGGCGTATCCCCAGCAAGGCTATGGCCAGCAGTTCGCTCAAGGGCAGGCCATCAGCCCCGATGAGCTCACCCAACTTGTCGCGCCCATCGCTCTCTATCCCGATGCCCTCGTGGCCCAAATCCTCGCTGCCTCCACCTATCCGGCGCAGATTGCGGCAGCCAATCAGTGGCTTCGCTCCATGGGCAATGCCTCTCCCGATCAGATCGCTGCCGGCGCCGACGCCCAATCCTCCTGGGATCCGAGCATCAAAGCCCTCACCGCGTTTCCCCAGGTCCTCGGCATGCTCAACCAGAACCTGCAGTGGACCACCAACCTCGGCAACGCGTACTACAACCAGCCGCAAGATGTTCTGCAGACCATCCAGGTCATGCGCCAACGCGCAGAAGATGCCGGCAACCTCCAGAGCACACCGCAAGAGGAGGTCACTGAGAATCAGGGCGCCATCGACATCGCTCCGACCGACCCGCAGACCGTCTACGTTCCCACCTACAATCCCTGGGGCGTCTACGGTCAACCAGTCGACCCGTATCCTGGCTTCTCGCTTTTCGGGGCGTTGGGTGACTTTTTCGGAGCCTCGCCCGTCCAGTTCGGCCTGAGCTTCGCCATGAACGCCTTCCTCCACACGCCCTGGGGCTTCCTGGGCTGGGGACTGGATTGGTTCGCCCACTCCGTCCTCTTCAATCACGATTCTTATTGCTCGCAGAGCCGATCGGTTGCCGACTGGGGCTTTCCGCACGGCGGCCCGCGCGCCTATCGCGGTTCGGCGCAATTCGCCCACGGCGGCTACGGATTCCAGCGCGGATCAAATAATGCAGGCTGGGCACGCAACGGTTACGCTCCTCGCTACGGCGGCGGCGCCGAGTTCAACCGAGGCCCAGGCTGGCGACGGTATGGCGACGCTCGCTCGGCTGAAGGCTTCAACCGTGGCTTCCCGCCGCCAACGCGCTCACCGCAGGAAGCCTACAACCGCTACCCGCAGGCCATCGGCCGACCACAACAATTCGGCAACGGCTATGACCAGCGACAATCTGGATACGCACCTCGCACGGACTCCTACGGCTATCCGGGCTATGGGCGCGGTTCAATCAACCAGCGCGAGGGGAGCCCGCGCAATGGCTATGCGGGCCGCTCAGGCATGGGCTACGCCAGTCCGTCGCCTGCCTATCGCCTGCCCGAGAACAGCTACCGCGGCAGCACCGGTCGCACCTACAACGCCTATCGAGGCAACGAATTCTCCAGCAACCAGCGCGGCGGATTCCATCTCTTCGGTGGCGGCCACAACTCCAGCAACTTCGGTGGAAGCGCACCCCGGTCTCAAAACTACGGAGGCGGGCACTCTAGCTGGGGCGGCGGCGGTGGAAGCCACTTTAGCGGTGGTCATTCCGGTGGTGGCGGCAGCCACTCCAGTGGCGGCGGTCACGACCACTCCAGCCATCATCGCTAATCGAATGTCTTGTCCTGCATAAGAACTGTCTATCGCTTTTTGAAAGGGCATGACTTTAGTCGTGCCGTAAGAGGCTCAAAATAAGTGGGGCTTTAGCCTCTGAGGGATCCTCGGCCGCTATCGTGTCTCTGTTAGCGCCTCGGTCTGCTTGCTCATCTGCGCCGTGCGCTCCAGCTTGTCCCAGTTGAACGGCTTGCCGTCAATCGCTCGCTTCACTGTCTTGAACAGCACAATCGAGAACACTTGACGATAAGCAAAGCGCTGCAGCCAGATGTGGAACAGCAGCCAGCCATCGCCTTTGTTCGCCGGATGACGCCGCTCCAGGCTGAACGCCACCGTCGACGTCACAAAGTCGATCAGCAGGAACGTCAGGAAGTAGGCCAGAAGCTTCATGAAGCTCGCTGCCGACGCCGCCTCGGGATGATAATGCCGGTCGATGAAGTAGTGCACGACGCCGGCCACAAACATCAGGTCGATAAACGGCGACACCAGCGGCAGAAACATCTGGAAAATCAGAATGTTCGGCAGCGCGAAGAGTCCCATCGCTTTGTTGCGGACAAACGCCATGCGATGCTTCCAAATCGATTGCAGAATCCCGAAGGACCAGCGAAACCGCTGCCGCATCAGCCCGCTCGCACTGATCGGCGCCTCGGTGAACGCCAGCGCGCGGTCCTCATACACCACCTTGAACTGCTGCTCCAGCAGGTTCATCGTCAGGTCGGCATCTTCAGCAACCGTGTTCAACGGATAACATCCAGCCCTTTTCACCGGCTCCGTGCGCCACGCACCAATTGCCCCCGGCACCACCGTGACCACGTTGAAAAGATCCAGCGCGCGCCGCTCAAAATTCTGACTGGTGATGTATTCCAGAGCCTGCCACCGCGTCCAGAGATTCACGCGATTGCCCACCTTCGCATTGCCTGCCACGGCACCCACCCGCGGGTCCTCGAAGTGCGGAATCAGCTTTGAAATCGCATCCGAAGCAATCACCGTATCGGCATCGATACCGACATAAAACTTCTCGTCAAGCCGCTCCAATGCGTAATTCAACGCGGCCGCTTTGCCGCCGTTCGGAGTCGTCAGCACCTCCACGCGCCCTTCCGCTATCTCGCGCGTGTAGGCCGCTCGTGCCACCTCGAATGTGTTATCCGTCGATCCGTCATCGATCACGATCACCCGCAGGTTCTCATAGTCGGAGTGCAGCACCGAGCGTACGGTCCGCACAATCACCTTCTCTTCGTTATAGGCCGGTACCAACACTGCGATCCGTGGATTGAATCCCGGAGATGCTTGCCGATGCGGCCGCCGCAGCCGATCGATCACAGCAAACAGGCCTACCAGAAGCAGGCGTGCGCTCATCAGGATGTCACCCAGGAAGAAAACGAACACGATGAAGTTCCCGATGACCGCCAGCGTCGAGAACGCAATCGAGTCTGGAATCGCGCGCAGATACTGCCCGAACGTGAGCTTCGGCATCACCTCGGCAGACGTCTTGCCCATCAACGACGAGACCGGAACAATCGCGTAGCCGTGCGCGCGCAGCGTGTCAATCAGCACCGGCAGCGCCGCCACCGTCACCGAGCGGTCTCCCCCGCCGTCATGCATGAGGATCACCGAGCCGCGAAACTGCGGCTTCGTCTTCATCCGGTCCAGCTGCTCAAGAACCGACTGCGCAATCTCGGCCGGTGTCTTGCGAACCCGCTCATCCCAATCATTGGTGTCGATCTTGTTCCCGATTACGATGAAACCGTCCTGCTGCACACGCACCACGGGAGCCGCCTGGTCGTCGGTATCAGGCTCTTCATCCACGTCGTACGGCGGCCGAAAATAATGTGGCTGAACGCCCAGCTTGCTCTCGAACAGACGCTCCGTCAGCTTAACCTCAAATTCCAGCCGGTTGAGCGAGACTTCGCTGATGTCAGGATGCGTGTAGGTGTGATTCCCAAGCTCGTGGCCCTCGCGCAGTTCCCGCTTCATCAGCCCGATGTTCTCCAGCGCATCTTCGCCAATGATCAGAAACGTGCCCTTCGCATCCTTCTTCTTTAGAATGTCGAGAATCCGCGGCGTCCACTTGGGATCGGGGCCGTCGTCAAATGAAAGCGCGACCTGGTTCGGATGGTAGCCGTAATAAGACACCGTGTAGTTCTGCGGATACACATCCATGTGCTCGTCGATGATGAGCTTGCGTTGCGGCTCGGGCTCGTCCGTATCCACCTGCACGCTGCGTTTGCCCTGCTGCGGCAACCCCGTCACCCGCATGATGTCGCCTTCACCCTCCGTATCGACATCGTGCCCCGGTTCTACCAGAGCCAGAGCCTCCAATGAATTAGGGCTGCTCGGCTTGTCCCATACATTCCAAAGCGAGCTGTCTTCGTAGCCCAGCCGCCACAAGGCAAACGTCTGCAGTCCCATTTGGCGAGCCGCGCGCATCTCGTTCAGCAGCGTCACGCTGTCCAGGAACCACACCACGTGACGTTCGTTGTTGTCCTCGTCAATGTAGTCAAAATGCGGATTCAGCGAGTCGTAATCGAGATTCAAATCGGCGTCCGCATCCGCCGCCCGCTGCCACGCATCCGACACCGGAAAATCTGCCGTATTCAGCACCTCCGGCTTGGCCGCCTTATGACCGCGCTTCGGCTCTGGCGGAATCGAAAGCGTCCAGTCGTACCCGTAATTGCCCAGCGCGCAGATCAGCTTCTCCTTCGGCACCGACTTCAACACCCGCGTCAGATTGCCGACAAACCAGCTCTGCGCCGCGATCGGCCCCGGCTCGCTCGCCGCTTCGTGCTGGTCATAATTCATCAGCACCACGCCGTCGGAGTTCGCTGCAATCAGCTTCAGCGTCTTGTCGTCGGTGCTCACAGCTGTGGGAACATAAAGCCGCAAATTGCGCGGATGCATCTCCGCGTACAGTTCGTGGATGAACGTTGTGTACGCAGGAAGGGCATCTTCGGGCAGACTCTCAAAATCGAGAGAGAGCCCGCGATAGGCCGGAAACGCGGTCAGAAATTGCAGGATTTGCGCACGCAGTGCGGCGCGTTTCGAAGGGTCCTTCAACAGGGCCCCGACACCCGGATCCCAGATCGCTTCAGTCGAGTTGTAGTTGTTCAGGTGAGGGAAGATCTCTGTGTCTTCCTTCGCCAGTTGAATCGTTCGCTTGATGCGGCCCAGGTCGTCGGGATCGTGCACATAGCTCCGATCGATCACCGCATACGAGCGATGGCTCTCCGTATCGAACGCCATCAGCGTGGGACTGGCGCCATCGACGTGCAGCCACTCGGGAAACAGCATGTCGATCTGGTGCACATGCTGCTTGAACGAGGCGTAGCTGGCCTCGTCGTACGGCACATAATACGCCGCACGCAACCCCTCGCCCGTGTTGAACGGAATCTCCGAGGGCCTCCGCGTCGTCTTGCGCCGCGCAGGGCGCACAGCTTTCCCGCCTCGCAGGCCCGCAGACCGATCGTTCAGAGCTTTGTAATTATGCCGGAACGGCGGCAGCAGAAGCTCCGTCAGAGGCTGGCTCCGCAGCACATTGAAGATGAAGCCCGCCAGCACCAGCGTGGTCAGCACTGCGGTTACATCGAGTATTCGACGAAGCCGCTTCCACCGCTTCCTCTGGGGATCGAAGAAAATCTGCCTATCAAGCATGGGACACTGTTGTTTTCACCTTCGCGACGTCACGTAAACGATTTAGGTTATACAGTACGAATCGTATGGAAGCCGCTTCCTTCAGTCAATCAAACCAGCCTCAATCGAGCCTGCGTCAATCGAACGCCACCCCCGGCCGGCCCCGGACCTCTCTGCGCTCAATCGCTTCCATCCTCGCTGCTCTTCTGGCCGGTCTCCTGCTCCGTGGCTGGATGTTTCGCCACTTCTTTGAAGCCAACGGCGACACCGAAGTCTATGGCGACATCGCCAGAAACCTCCTCCAGCACGGGCAGTTCGCGCTCACGGTCGGCCCCGGCCAGGCATTCCCTACTCTCATTCGCCTCCCCGGCTATCCCCTCTTCCTCGCTCTCTGCTTCCGCCTCTTCGGGGTAGGGAGTTACACACCCATCGTTTGGATTCAGATCCTCCTCGAACTCGCCGGCTGCCTTCTTCTTGCCGACTTCGCTCGCGGCATCTCTCCGCCTCGCCTTTCCGCAGCCGCCGCCCACGCTACTCTCTGGCTGGCCGCGCTCTGTCCCTTCACCGCCGTGTATGCGGCCAATCCTCTCACGGAGTGCCCTACACTCTTCGTCCTCGCCCTTGCCCTCTGGTCCGCCGCGCGCTTTCAACAGCATCCCCGCTGGTCCATGGCCCTCGCGTTCACTTTCGCCGTCACATACGCGGCGCTCCTCCGGCCCGATGGAGCCCTCGCGGCTCTCGCGCTTGCTCCCGCCCTGCTGATCCGCCCGGCACAGTCGCCCCGCATCCCCGCCGGGCGTCTCAACCGCATCGCCGTCGTCTGCGCCTTGCTCGCCCTCGCGCCCTTTGCCACCTGGACAGCGCGCAATTGGAGCGTCTTCCACGTCTTCCAACCCCTGGCCCCGCGTTCCGCCACCGACCCCGGCGACCCGCTTACCCCAGGGTGGGATCGTTGGCTCAAAACCTGGTGCCTCGATTTTGTTTCGACCTACAACATCGCGTGGAACGTTCCCGGAGACGTCCTCGATGTGAACAAGCTGCCCACCCGCGCCTTCGATTCCGCAGACCAATATCGACAGACCGTCGCCCTTGCCGACACATACAACCACAATGGCTACAGCCTGACACCCGAAATCGATGCCGGCTTCGCCCGCCTCGCCGACGCGCGCATCGCGGCGCATCCTCTCCGCTTCTATCTTTGGCTGCCCTTGGGCCGCGTCGCCGATATGTGGATTCGGCCCCGCGTCGAAAACCTTCCCATCGATCTCGACTGGTGGGTCTACGCGCATCATCGCGTCGAAACCCGCATCAGCTGGGCTTATGCCGCGCTCAATGCGTTCTATCTTTTGCTTGGCTTCGCCGGTCTGCTGCTGCGCCCGCGCATGGCCTTATGGATGCTCGCCTACATGGTGCTGCGCAGCGCGCTCCTCTTCACGGTCGTCCCGCCTGAGGCGCGCTATACCCTCGAGTGCTTCCCCATGCTGTTCGCGCTGGGCGGCATCGCCCTGGGCCGCATCTTCACACCAGCCCGCTCGTGACACAGCTTCAGTCCATGCCGTCTGTCGATCAACACAAATCCCTGTCTCGATCAACACAACTGGGTGCCCCATCCAAGCTTTGCTTGGGTGGGAAAGCACAAAGCTAACCCAAGCAGAGCACCTGTCGATCAACAGAAATCTCTGTCTCGATCCTAGTGCGTCGAATACGTCGTTTTGCCGTCCGTCTTCAGCTTGAATGCTTCCGATGGCACCGGCTCATTCACCTTGACGTTCGAATAGGTGCACACCCGCGACACGCCCTGACCAAAATCAAACACCTGCTTCAGACTGATCGCATGCGACGTGTCCAGCCACACCGTCACCTTCGGGATGTTCTTGCGCACCGCCGCGTCCCTGGCCACCAGCTCCAGCTTCTCCGCCTTCACCTTCCCCAGCGTCTCCGACCCGGCATACTTCACATCCCACTTCTCTAAGAGCTCTTTGCCGCTCGCGCCAAACCCCAGCATGACGTAGCTCTCGTACGCCGTCGCTCTCTGGTAAGTGATCACCTGGTTTGCCGTCACATCGTCCAGTTTGAACTGTCCACCAATGAACGTATAGATCTTTGGGACGGGCTTCCCATTGATCTCGTCGATGTGCGCAGCCATCGAAAACGTCGCGCCTTTGCGTTCGTAAAAGGCGGTTCCCTTCTGCACATCCCTGTCCGGAAACGGATCGGTCTGGATGGTGTCGAACTCGAAATCGGCCGTGGTCGAATGAAAATTCGCCGCCGACTTGTCCAGTTCTTTCAGGACGCGGCCCAAATCGTCAGCCCAGGCGGAACAGCTCAGCACAAGCCATCCCAACACCGCCCAGGTCATCTGTCTCGTCCGCAACATATACGTCCCTTCATCTCTGTTTGGATGCAAAGACCGGTCCATTCGACAATCCAGCTCCGCGGTCCACCGCGGCCCATCCGATCCGCCTTGCGAACCTACCGGTGCGCCCAGATCTTCCAGATCAGATTGCCCTGGCCATCGTTGGCCGTCTCCCAGCGTTCAACCACCACCGAGTCGCCTATGACGGGCTCAATGGCCCGCCGCAGCACCTTCTTTACCTCGTTGTCCGAGGCCCCCGCCGCAACCGACACGTCCGACGCCTGCACCGAAACGATCACGTTGTGGCCGCCGTCGCCCACCACCTGGATCGGATGCACCGGCCCGAAGGAGTTGCTCGGCTTGTCGCCAAAATCCCAGAAGCGCGGCGTTACAAAAATGAACAGAAGTATCAGCGTCACCATCACGTCGTAGTGAAGATTGCCGCGCGGATACGTCCAATAAAAATAGCTCTTCAGGATCTTGTTCATACCGTCCTTACCGTGTGATCCGCTCCAGGCCGCCCATGTAAGGCCGCAACGCATCGGGAATCACAACCGACCCATCGGCCTGCTGATAGTTTTCAAGAATCGCCAGCCAGGTTCGTCCCACCGCCAGGCCGCTCCCGTTCAACGTGTGCACAAACTCGCTCTTGCCTTTGCCGCCGGCCGGCTTGTAGCGGATATTCGCGCGTCGTGCCTGGAAGCCTTCGAAGTTCGAGCAGGAAGAAATCTCGCGATACAGCTGTTGCCCCGGCAACCACACTTCAAGATCGAAAGTCTTCGCTGCCGAAAATCCGGTGTCCCCCGTGCACAGCAACATGCGCCGGTAAGGCAGCTTCAACGCTTCCAGAATCTCCTCGGCATTGCGCGTCAGCTTCTCGTGTTCCGCATCCGACTCCTCCGGCCGCGTGAACTTCACCAGCTCCACCTTCTGAAACTGATGCTGGCGAATAATCCCGCGCGTGTCTTTGCCGGCCGCCCCCGCTTCGGCCCGAAAGCAAGGCGTATACGCCGTCAACGCAATCGGCAACCGCGCCTCATCCAGAATCTCGTCGCGATACAGATTCGTCACCGGCACTTCCGCCGTCGGGATCAGCCAATGATCGTTGTCTTTGAATTCCCCGCGAGTGACCGCTTCCACATCGGCGTCCGAACACCGAAACAGGTCCTCGGCAAACTTCGGCAGCTGCCCCGTGCCAAACAGGCTCTTCGAATTCACCATGAACGGCGGCAGCACTTCCGTATAGCCGTGCTTCTCCGTGTGCATGTCCAGCATGAAGCCGATCAGCGCCCGCTCCAGCCGCGCGCCCGCACCCATGTAGACTGCAAACCGCGCGCCGCTCAGCTTGGCCGCGCGCTCCAGGTCCAGAATCCCCAGCGCCTCGCCAATCTCCCAGTGAGGTTTCGCTTCGAAGTCGAATTTAGGCTTCTCGCCCCACGTTTTCACCGTGACGTTATCCGCTTCCGAGGTTCCGGTCGGTACTTCGTCGCGCGTCAAATTCGGAATGCGCGCCAGCGAGAGATGCATCTGCTCGTCGAGTTCGCCAGCCGACTTGTCCAGCTCGTCCAGCCTGTCCTTCAGCGCACGCGTCTCGTCCATCACCGCCGAAGCATCCTGCCCGGCCTTCTTCAGCGCGCCCACCTTCTGGCTCAGCTCATTGCGCCGCGCCTTCAGCTGCTCCGCCTGCGTGATCGCCTCGCGCCGACGCTGGTCCAGGGCGCGAAAGTCGCCCAGCAAGGCCCCGGGATCGGCCCCGCGCGCGCGTAGTTTCTCTTCTACTTTCTCCAGGTTGCCCCGGACAAAACCCAAATCGAGCATGACCTTACTAGTCTAAATGACTGGATAGACACTTACTTCATCGCCGGCACGCCCTCAGAGGCCTCCTTTGTCGGCCCCGCGCTAAGCCTGTCTTTCCAGCCCGGAAGAGTCTGGTCGCCGGTGATCAGCCGCGCCCCGCGTGTAAACGTGAAATAGGTCCAGATCCACGCCGCAAATACCGAAACACGATTGCGAAATCCGATCAGGAAAAAAATGTGCACGGTAATCCACGTGAGCCACGCAAAGAACCCGCTCATGTGTGCCTTGAACGGCCATTCAACTTTGGCCACGGCGGCCATGCGTCCAATCGTCGCCATGTCGCCCTTGTCAAAGTAGCGGAACGCCGGCCGCGTCTTCCCGGCAAGATCGGCCTTGATCATCCGCCCCACATGGTCGCCCATCTGCATTGCCGGTTGCGCCACGCCGGGAACCTGGTGGCCGTCCTGCTCGAAGTGCGCCAGATCGCCCAGAATAAAAACCTCCGGCATCTCCGGCGGATTCAGCGTGTCGTTGACAACCACGCACCCGCGTTTGTCCATCGGCGTCCCCAGCATCTTGCCCAACGGAGAAGCTTGCACACCGGCGGCCCAGAGCGTCACCGCAGACTCGATCCGCTGGCCGCTCGCCTCTACCCAGCCCGGACCTACGTTCGTCACCTGCGTTCCCGTGTGCACCTCAACGCCGAGGTTCTTCAGTTCCTCCTCTGCCTTTGCCGACAGATCCGGCGGATATGCCGCCAGGATCCGCGGCCCGCCATCCAGCAGAAGCACCCGGGCTTTGCTCGGATCGATGTGCCGAAAATCATGCCGCATATACAGCTTCGCGATGTCGCTGATAGCGCCCGCCAGTTCCACCCCCGTGGGGCCGCCACCAATCACCACAAAATTCAACGAGGGATGCCAGCCGTGCTCCTGCATCTGCCGTTCCGCCAGTTCAAAGGCCAGCAGAACCCGCCGGCGAATCTCGGTTGCGTCCTCCACACTCTTCAACCCCGGAGCCAGCGGAGCCCAGTCGTCGTGCCCGAAGTACGAGTGCGTCGCCCCGGTCGCCAGCACCAGGTAGTCGTACTTCAGGCGAGCGCCCGATAGAAGTGCCACCTCGCGCGCACCGGCGTCGATCCCAACCACCTCATCCATCAACACTTCGGCGTTCTTCTGATGACGAAGTATTGTCCGGATCGGCTGCGCAATGTCGGCCGGCGACAACACGGCCAGCGCCACCTGATACAGCAGCGGTTGAAAAGTGTGGTGATTGCGCCGATCCACAACCGTTACGTCCACCGGGAGACGCCCAACGGCCTGTGCCGCGTGCAGTCCCCCGAACCCGCCACCCACGATCACCACACGCGGACGGCCCGTCTTTCCAAGGGGAAGAAGCCCTGTGTCGTTTCCCAAGAAGACCTCGCTCTCTTTTTTTTGATGCCCCAGACCCTCTGGAGGTAGCAGGAAGAACGGACGCCTCTGCCTCCAGGCTCTCGCTGCCGGGCACAGACCCTCGCTGCGCCCGATCCGCCCCATGAAATTACCTAAGTTTCGCTCTCTCAGCCTCTTCCCGGCGAAAGAAGCATCCAAACACAGGTAGACAAGCTAAAACTACTGATGCTTCTGGCCGAAATACTCCTGTAGAGCCGCTTCCCGTCCCACAAGGCCTGGCTCGATCCTGAGGAGGACGTTATCACCACCCGATTGCGGTTAGGGGATCTGCTCATCAACGCCAAGCTCATCACTGAAGAGGATGTGGCGCGAGCACTCGTGCGCCTCACTGAGCATGGCGGCCGCCTCGGCGAAAACCTCGTCGCTCTTGGCGCCATCTCCCAGGAGCGCCTCGAAGCCTTCATGCACCGGATCCCGACCGAGCCGGCCGATATCCGTGCCACGGGAATTGACGATGTCGACCTGATGAGCCTGTTGCTCAAGCTCATCTACCGCGACCGCCTCGAGACCACCCGTCAATTCATCGATGCCATCAAGCTGCCGTACCACATCGTTCTCGACCTGATCCGCATGGCCGTCGAGCGGCAGCTCCTCCAGAACCTCGGCTCCCGCTATTCCGACAATCCCATCGACCTCAGCTACTCCTTCACTGAAGAGGGACGCCGCTGGACAGTCGACGCCCTTACCCGCCTCCGCTACACCGGCCCGGCCCCCGTCACCCTCGAGGAATTCAACTTCCGCGTCAACATGCAGAAGCTCACCAACGAGATCATCACCTTCGACCGCATCCGCAAGGCCATGAGCGATCTCACCTTCGACGACAGCATGATCGAGCAGGTCGGCCCCGCCCTCAACTCCGGCCGCGCCATCCTCCTCTACGGCCCTCCAGGGAACGGAAAAACCTCCACCGCCCTCCGCCTCAGCAGAGTCTTCAACGATGTCATTTATGTCCCCTACGCCATCGTCGTCGAAGGCCAGATCATCCGCGTCCACGATCCCAGCATCCACGTCACCCTGCCCCCACCCAAGGTCACCGAAGACAGCGAGTTGTCCGTCGTCCGGCGCGAAGAGTTTGACGCCCGCTGGGTCCCATGCCGAAGGCCCTTCGTCGTCACCGGTGGCGAACTTACACTCGAAATGCTCGACCTGCGCTATGACACCGTGGGCAACTACTACGAGGCGCCCCTGCACGTCAAAGCCCTCGGCGGCTGCTTCATCATCGACGACTTCGGCCGGCAGCTCGTCAGCCCCACACACCTGCTCAATCGCTGGATCGTTCCCCTCGAAAGCCGCGTCGACTACCTCAAACTCCACACCGGCAAAAGCTTCAGCATCCCCTTTGAAGAACTCATCATGTTCTCCACCAACCTTGAGCCCGAAGACCTCATGGACCCGGCCTTCCTGCGCCGCCTGCCCTACAAAATCGAGGTCGGCGCGCCCAGCCTTGAGAACTTCAAGACTATCTTCAAACGCGAAAGCGAGAAGCAGGGGATGAACCTCCCCGATGATGTTTTCAACTCCATCGTGCGCAAGCTGCGCGACGAAAAGCTGCTCGACTTCGCTGCCTACCAGCCCAAGTTCATCATCGACCAGATCGTCGCAACCTGCCGCTTCATGGGCCAGCCCTCACACTTCGAACCGCGCTATATCGACTACGCCCTCGATAACCTGCGCGTCAAGCGCGCCGACGCTGCCAGCGCCGCGTCCCGCGACCTCGCCTACGCCGACTACTAGATCGCGGCTTCAGTGATCTGTCATCCTGAGCGCAGCACGCTCGGGGCCCCTCGGACGCGTGAGCGTACGTGGGGTAAGCGGAGCGAAGGATCTGCTGCTCAGGCTGCACACGCCACTCGGTCACGATTGGGCGACCCCCCTCATATCTCCGGATAAAAATCGAAAAACGCATCGAGACTTTGCTTCAGCTGCGCCTCGATCTCCTCCCGCGAGCCTTCCAGCACATGCATCGTTACATGCGCCTCATGCCCGTTCCCGAGCTTGAGCGTAGCGTCGTGAATCTCCGTCACTTCGCCCTCCGGCAGCAGCCGCATTCCGTACACAAGAGTCAGATTCGCCATGTCCGTCATCTTACATAGGAGTCTGATTTTGTGGGAATCCCGTCCGCAACCGGCCCTTCCATCGAGCCGGTACGGCAACGTGCCCATCTACAATCGACACAGGAAATTCAATGACAGACACACGTGACACCGTCATCCTCGGCTCCGGCTGCTCCGGCCTCACCGCCGCCATCTACACCGCGCGCGCCAACCTCAAGCCGCTCGTCCTCGAAGGCCATGAGCCCGGCGGCCAGCTCTCCATCACCACGCTCGTCGAAAACTTTCCCGGCTGGCCCGACGGCATCCAGGGTCCCGAGCTCATCGAGAACATGAAGAAGCAGGCCACCCGCTTCGGCGCCACCTTTCAGCTGGCGCACCTCAACGCGGTTGACCTCAAGACCCATCCCTATAAGCTCAACACCACTGCGGGCGAGATCCACACCCGCACGCTGATCATTGCCTCCGGCGCCAGTGCCCGTTGGCTGGGAATTCCGAGCGAACAGGCCCTCATCGGCCACGGCGTCTCCTGCTGCGCCACGTGCGACGGCTTCTTCTTCCGCGGCAAGCCCATCGCCGTCATCGGCGGCGGCGACTCGGCCATGGAAGAAGCGCTCTTCCTCACCCGCTTCGCCTCCAAGGTCACCCTGCTCCACCGCCGCGACGCCTTCCGCGCCTCGAAAATCATGCTCGAGCGCGCCATCGCCCACCCCAACATCGAGCTCCGTACCAATACCGTCGTCGACGAAGTCCTCGGCGTTGAAGAGAAGTCCGTCAAAGGCCTGCGCCTGCGCGACGTAGCAACCGGCGACAAGACGGTTCTCGACGTGGATGGCATGTTCCTCGGCATCGGTCACGAGCCCAACGCCAAAATGTTTACCGGCCAGCTCGATCTCGACGACGACGGCTACATCAAGACGCGCAACAACGTCTTCACAACCCTCAATGGCGTCGAGGTCCCGGGCGTCTACGCCAGCGGCGACGTGCAGGATCGCCGCTATCGCCAGGCCATCACCGCTGCCGGCACCGGCTGCATGGCCGCCCTCGAAGCGGAAAAGTACCTCGAAGAGCATGGCCGCTAACCATTGCATGGAGCGGACATTGCCCAGTGGAGCATCAGGGCAGCGCACAACCGGCACGAACCCGGGTGCCCCATCCTAGCTCTGCTAGGGTGGGAAAGCGCGAAGTGTCGAGGCAATGTATCGGTCCGCAAACACAACAAAAAATGACGCCCCTCACCGAAAATCTCGAAAAGCTTGAAGATGCCATCGCAACTGCCTGCCGACGCGCCAACCGCCCGCGCCACGAAGTCGAACTCATGGCCGTCTCCAAAACCTACCCGGCCACGACCATCATTGAAGCCGCCGCCCTCGGACTCAAACTCTTCGGCGAAAACCGCGTCCAGGAATTTGCCTCCAAGTCCCCGGAACTCAGTCCGTGGCGCAAAAGCACGGAGTGCCACTTGATCGGCCATCTGCAATCCAACAAAGCACTGCGTGCAGTCGACCTCTTTGACGCCATCGATTCCGTCGACTCGCTCCGTCTCGCCCAGCGCCTCAACGAGGCTGCCGGCACTCTGCACAAGCGTCTCCCGGTTCTCCTCGAAGTGAAATTGAGCCCCGAAGAGACCAAGGCCGGCCTCGATCCCGAATCCGCCGACACGGCTCAGCTTCTCGATCGCCTGCCCGAGCTCACACATCTCGAACTCCGCGGCCTCATGACCATTGCCCCCTGGGGCGTGCCGGAAGACGTCACCCGCGCCTGCTTCCGCAGCCTGCGTCAGTGGCGCGACCGCTGGGCCGCAGCGTATCCGAAGTTGAATCTGAGCACGCTCTCGATGGGCATGAGCGGCGACTTTCCCCTCGCCATCGAAGAAGGCGCCACGCGCATCCGCATCGGCACCGCCCTCTTCGGCAAGCGCGCCCCCTACTCCGGCCCACCCGAATGAGGTGCGTCAACTCACCGATTTGTCATCCTGAGCGCAGCACGCTTGGGGCCCCTCGGACGCGTTAGCGTTCGTGGGGTAAGCGGAGCGAAGGATCTGCTGTTGTGCTTTCCAAATCCGCACGAAGAATCAGTGCCCCATGTCTCCCGGTTTTGGAGACATGGGAAACCACGGGATCCGGATTGGGAGGGAGCAGGGGCCTTCAGGCCCCTGAATCAAGCCAGACAACGAGAGGGGCTTTAGCCCCGGAGAACCGTAGCGTCCATCCGCACGAAAATCTCGCTTCTGTCCAGCTCCCCAAGGACAGGTCCCGTCCCATAGGCCTTTGCAGATCATTAGGCCCAAACCGCTATCCTTGAATCATGCAACCGCAGCAGTACTCGATCCTTTAGCATCTGCCCTGTAAGTCCTTCGGCCAGAGGAATCTGCGGCTAACATCTTTGCTGAGAAGAATTTGACGCGGATTCCCCTCTGCAAACCGAATTGAATGAGGATTTTGCGCAAAAAGACCGGGGGGGCCCCAAGCTAGTCAGAAAGTAGACGTCCAATGCCGCATCCAGCCGTTTTCCGTTCCGCAGCCGACGGGGTGAAGCTCGCCGTGCGCGCCCAACCCGGCGCAAAGAAAACGGCAATCAACGGCATCTACGGAGAAGGCGATGAGGCCCAACTTAAGATCGCGGTCCACGCACCGCCCATCGAAGGCCGCGCCAACGAAGCGCTAATCGCGTTCCTCGCCACTACCTTCGACGTTCCAAAGAGCTCAATCGAACTGCGGTCAGGCGAACGCGCCCGCAGCAAAGTCTTTCTGCTCCGCGGCCTCACCCTCGAACGCGCACAGGCCTGCCTGACCCAATGAAGTCTCCGCCCCGTTGCGTAGAATTTCACTCCATTCGGTCACAATGAAACCAGGCGTAATTCAGGCCTCGGCGGCGGCTGAGAGGCGAGGGCCCCCCCACCCCCCTCCCGTTAATAACGGAAGAGTCAATAACCGTCGTGTCCGGATTTCGCCGCTGGATTGCAGAAAATTACAGAGACTTATGAGCGGAACAGAAAGGAGACGGCCTCGCGAGCTTACCGCCCGCACGCAAACAGCGCCGCAAGCGCTTCTTCCGGCTCGGGCCGCACACGGAAATCTGCATGTGCTTCGGCGAAGAGAATCTTCCGGTCTTTTCCGATCACGTAGGTCGCCGGCAACGGGAGACGCCAGCTCTGCTCTCCATTCACAAACGGAATGTTGACCAGGATCGAAAGGTAGTAGCTGCGGTAGGTCTCAGGCACCGTATACACCAGCCCGAACTGCTCGGCGACCTGGTTGTTGGTATCCGTCAGTACCGGGAAGGGAAGTCCGTGCCGATTGGCCATGAAATCGCTCTGCCGCTGAATCTGCGGCCCGATCGCGACCAGCAGCGCATTGTGCTCCCGAATCTTTCCGTACAGATCGCGCCACGTTTCGAGCTCGGTCATGCAGTAAGGGCACCAGCGCCCGCGAAAAAATTCGATCACCAGCGGACCGGTAGCAAGCAGCTCCGTCGAGCGCACCATTTTGTTGTTTGAGTCTTTGAGCTCAAATTCCGGCGCCGTCGCACCCACCGGCAAGATGCTGTCTTCGATCCCGGTCGCAAACAGTTCCTCGACCGCGCGCTCGCCCACAGCCAGCCGCTCGGCCTGCACCAAGTGCCGCGTCCGCGCGGTGATCTCGTCGAGTTGATCTTGCAACGGAGTCATGGTTTCCACTATCGCCCAAACTTTTGCCGGCCGCCCATGCCCAGCGCGCCGAGGCCGCCGCGCATCATGTTTTTCGCTAGGCCGCCTTTGCCCATCTGCTTGAACATCTTGCTCATCTGCGCGTACTGCCGCAGCAGCTGGTTCACTTCCTGCACGCTCGTGCCTGAGCCTGCGGCAATGCGCTTGCGGCGCGTACCGGAGATGATCTCGTGATTACGGCGCTCAAACGGCGTCATCGAGCCGATGATCGCTTCGAGCCGCACAAACTGCTTCTCGTCCACTTGCCCCGCGGCCTGTTGCATGCCCGCAAACGGGCCGACAGACGGCAGCATCTTGAGAATCGATTCCATCGAGCCCAGCTTCTTGATCTGCTTCAGCTGGTCGCGGAAATCCTCGAGCGTGAAGCCGTCGCCAAGCAGCGCCTTCTTCGCGAACTCCTCGCTCTTCTTGCGATCCAGCGTCGACTCGGCCTTCTCGATCAGCGACATCATGTCGCCCATGCCGAGAATGCGGCCGACAATGCGATCGGGATGAAACGGCTCGAACGCATCCGGCTTTTCGCCCACGCCGATGAACTTGATCGGCTGTCCCGTCACGTGTCGAATCGACAGCGCCGCACCACCGCGCGCATCGCCGTCCATCTTGGTCAGCACCACGCCAGTCAATCCGAGCCGCGTATGAAATTCCTGCGCGGAGTTCACCGCGTCCTGGCCCGTCATCGCATCGGCCACAAACAGAATCTCCTGCGGGTTAAGCAGCTTCTTCAGCCGCTCCATTTCGCCCATCAGGTCTTCGTCAATATGCAGGCGGCCCGCCGTATCCACGATCAGCGTGTCGAAGCCGATGTTGCGCGCCTCGCGCCGCGCTTCCTGCGCCAGCCGCTCCACCAGGGCCGATCCAGGCGCTTCGCCCTTCAGGTCGCCTTCATAGATCTTGGCATCGATCGACTTGGCCACGATCTTGAGCTGTTCGCGCGCTGCCGGGCGATACACGTCGACCGACACAAGAATCGGCCGATGTCCGCCCTTCTTGAGCCACGCGGCCAGCTTGCCGCTCGTCGTCGTTTTGCCCGAGCCCTGCAAGCCCGCCATCAGAATCACGGTTGGCGGCTGCGAGGCGAACTTGAAGCGCGCCGTGTCTTTGCCCAGCAGCGTCGATCAGCTCGTCGCGCACAATCTTGATCACTTGCTCGGAAGGCGAGAGCGCCGTAAGCACTTCGGTTCCCACAGCCTTGACCCGAATGTGCTCGATCAGGTCGCGGGCAACGTTCAGGTTCACGTCGGCTTCCAGCAGTGCAACGCGAATCTCGCGCAGCGCTTCATGGATGTTCTCTTCGGTCAGCGTGCCTTGGCCGCGCAGGTTCTTGAAGGCGCGCTGCAGTTTGTCTGTAAGGTTCTCAAACATAGGTCAACTTCAAGTGTAGCGGATGCGCGGATGCTTGCGCGGGCGGCTTCCGCAAGTTCCATGCGCACTCTCGCGGACTCAGCAGTGCGGCTCGACAAGTCCAAGAAAAGCGTTTTACCATGGCGACGCTGAAGAAATGCGTCGGGCTGGTCTCATCGCCCGGTTGGCATCGAGGAGGCTCCCTCTTGAAGCGCACTCTTATTTCTCTCGTTTTGGCTTGCCTTGCCGTGTCGGCGTTTGCATCCAACTCCACCTTGCCCGATGGAACCGAGTTTCCAGTCTGGGAGAAGGCCTTCCACTTCTCGAAAACCTATTACGTCGACTGCCAGGCAAAGAACGCGGATGACAGCGGAACCGGCACAAAGGAGCGTCCCTTCCGCACCATCAACAAAGCGGCTCAGGTGCTGCAACCCGGCGAGCGCGTAGTCATCGCTGAAGGTGTCTACCGCGAGTTCATCCAACCCGCGCGCGGCGGCACAGGTCCCGACGCAATGATCAGCTACGAAGCCGCTCCCGGCGCCAAAGTCGTCGTCAAAGGCTCACGCGTCGTTACCGGCTGGCAGCAGGGCGAAGGTTGGAGTTACGGCTTCGATCCAGCCACGCACACGCCGGTCAAGGCATGGGAACTGCATCTCGATCCCTCGCTCTTTCCCGACGCTTATAACCCTTTCGAAGTCGACAACGTCATCGGCAACCGCACCTGGCTTCGCTACGCCGAAGACAACATGGGCACCTACTTCCGCCGCCGCGGCCTTGTCTTTGTCGATGGCCACCCGCTCGAACCCGTGGAGACAGCTGGTGAACTGGCCGGCCCCTCGCCCCGGTCAATGAACTACTTCACCAATATTCATTGGACGCCGCTCTTCAAGGAATTTCAGCCCGAAGCAGGCAAGGTATGGATCGAGACCAACGGCATGACCCTCCACATTCGTCTCGCCAACGACGACGATCCCGCCAAACACACCATCGAAATCACCACACAGGAGCAGGCGTTCTCGCCCGCCAAACGCTACCAGTCCTACATCCGCGTCAAAGGCATCACCTTTATGCACGCGGGCAACGGCTTCCCGGTGCCGCAACGCGGCCTTGTCTCGACCAACCGCGGCAACCACTTCATCTTTGAAGACGACACCTTCGAGTGGGCCAACAGCGTCGGCCTCGACATCGGCAACGAGGACTGGGCGGCTTCGCGTCCACCGCAGCCCGTGGGCTTCGACGTCGTGCGCGGCAACACCTTCCGCTACTGCGGTATTGAAGGCCTCGGCGGTACGGGCGGCCCGCAGTCCACGTTCTCGTCGAGAAGAATCTGTTTCGAGTGGATCGGCTGGCAGGACGCGGTGATGATGTCCGAGTCGGGCGGAACCAAGATGCACGTCGCGAAAAACCTGCTCTTCCGCAACAACGTCATGCGCCACATCCGGCACGCCAATGGCATCTGGCTCGACATCGGCAACGCCAACGTGCGCATCACCGGCAATGTCTTCGCCGACATCCCGGGCGACGTCAATCCGCACGCCGTCCACATCGAAGGCAGCGAAGACCTCAATCAGATTGACAACAACATCTTCTCCGACCTCACCGGCGGCATTCTCATTCGCGATACCAATAACGTGATCATCGCCTACAACCTCTTTCTCGATTGCAAGGAGGTATGCGTCGACACGATGTCCGGCATCAACGGGCCGCGCCCTATCTTCGGACACACGAACGACGTCCACAACCTGATGGTGCACGATAACGTCTTCTCATCCAACGGCCGCTCGGCGATCGAGTTCACCAACACCCGCAACGACGCAGACGGCAATGTCTACGGCAACCCGCCAGGCCCCGCGATGTTCGGGCAGCCCTTCCTGCGCGTCAAGTTTCCTGAGCCCGCGGAGTGGCACAACCTCAAGTCATGGCGCGAAGAACACAGCTGGGACACACACGGCGCGATGGCCGACATCACAGCCGCCCTCGATCCGGACAAACTCGAACTCACACTGACCGTGAAGGGTGACGTCAAGCCGATGGCCGCCTATAAGGGAATCGATTCGGATTTCTTCGGCAAGCCCGTCGGCGGCGATCGCATCGCCGGCCCCTTCGCCGACATGCTCACCGCGAGCGGAACGCGCTCCGTCGATCCGCGCTAAGGCCGAGTCCCTGTTGTCTAGTTCACCGGTTCGACAAGATACTGCTCCAGCTTCCCGTCTGGATAGGTATAGGTCGTCAGCCGCAGCCTCCTAGTCGGGTACTGGATCTCGAAGGAGCGGAATGTCATTCCGCCGCGCAGCTCTTCATTTGTCTGCCGCAGGGAGAGAGGCTCTCCGAGTGGCCCGAGGCTGTCCCGGAAATCTGCCACCGTCTGCTCTGCGAAATAATCGCTGAGATTGGGTGCAAGAAGGCTGCGATCGATCAGCCCTTTCTGCAGCCCCCGATAGATCGCCAGAGCCTGCTTCTCCGCGTCTGTCTCGTTCCTGTCGCCGGCTAGGGCCGACGCGATCAGCCGCGCAATCTCGCCTGCGCCGCTCGCCATGTGGTTGGTGAGCACGGCAACCGCTACCCCATCGTCCGGCAGCACAACGTTGTCTGAAACAAACCCGGTGACTTCGCCCGAGTGTTCGATGGAACGATGACCGTTCTCACCGCCCAGAAAAACCCCAAGCCCATAGTGCGTGCCCTTGCCGTCCTTCAGCTTGATCTCAGTGAACATTTCTTTATAGCTTTCTGAGGAGAGAATCGAACGAGCGATCAGGCTCTCATCCCACAGCGCCAGATCGTGCGGGGTCATTGCCAACTCGCCCGCGGCAAACATCCAGCCGCGTCCTTCCTTCGGCGCCACGCGCAGGGGCCCCAGCGCCGCACGCACGTAGGGTGTCGCATCGGTCGATGTCAGCTTCGTCTCATTCGAATCCCACACCGATCTCATGCCGAGCCGCCGAAAGATGTGCTCGACAAGAAAATCCATCAGCTTTTCGCCGCTCACCTTCTCCACAATCAAACCGGCAATCACGTAGTTGGTGTTGGAATACTGCCATTGCGTCCCCGGCTCGAAATCGAGCGGCTTTTTTGCCCACGTATCCAGAATCTGCTGCGCCGTGGCGGGCTTCAGCATCGGCGTCATCAGGTAGTCCTCCGGCCAGTAATCCTGGTAGCCCGAGGTGTGCGAAAGCACCTGCCGGATCGTCACCTCATCGCCGCGCGTCAGCCCCGGAACGTACTTGCCCACCGCATCGTCCAGGCTCAGCTTGCCCTGCTCCTGCAAGAGTAGAACCGCCGCGGCGGTGAACTGCTTGGAGATTGACCCGATTGAGTAGCGCATCGCCGGTGTTGCCCCCACATCCGGATCGAGATGCGCCTTTCCATAGGCATGCGTGTACACCAGCTTGCCACCCTCCACCACTGCGATGCTGGCCGAGGGAACGCCGCGCTGCTCTAACACGCCGGCCGCGATTCGATCGATACGCGCACGCTGGGCCGGATCGATTGCGTCAACCGTCTGCGCTCGGGGTACAGCCGCCCCGAGCACCACTGCCAGTACATAGCCGAGTATTCTTGCCTTCTGTCGCATCCGATCCAGTCTCCTCATGCGCGGCACTCTGCAGCCGTCTCGCATCAGGATAAAGGCCCGAGGTCGGTGCGATAGGCTGGGTTTGGAACGTACCGCCTGAATCGAATCGCCCGAGGAATTCCGCAATGCAACGGCTCATCGAAGGACACAAGAAGTTTCTGGCGGAGATTTTCCCGCGACGCCGCAGTGAGTTTCACCTGCTCGCCGACTCGCAGGCTCCAGAGTTTCTCTTCATCACTTGTTCTGACTCCCGCATCGTCCCCGACCTCATCCTCGGCACCGGCCCCGGCGACCTCTTCATCACCCGCAACGCAGGCAACGTCGTACCCGTCAGCGGCAACGACGTCGATGGCTGCACCGCCACCATTGAATACGCCGTCGAGGTGCTGAAAGTGCGATACGCGATTCTATGCGGGCACTCCGACTGTGGCGCGATGAAAGCAGCTTTAGACAGGAGGGGTCTGGAGAAGCTGCCCAAGGCCAGCCGCTGGTTGCAGCACGTCGAGGCTGCCTTCAGCCATCGCCAGCCGCTTAACCCCGCCGACGGCCCCAGCGCTGAGCTTGCCTCGCTCATTCGCGGCAACGTGGTGGCGCAGCTCTTGAATTTGCGCGCCCAGCCCTCCGTTGCCCGGGCAGAGGTCGAGGGTCGCCTCACCGTGCAGGGCTGGTACTACGACATTTTGTCTGGGAAGATCGAGCGCTACGACGAAAGTTTGAGTCGATTCCTGCCGCTCATCGCTGTTGAATGATGCGCGGCAGGTATCGTGTGTGAGCCTGCGGGGATGGCTGAACCTATTGCTGCGGAGCCGGTGTTACGCCCGATTGGGCGCCAGGCGCACTTCCTTCTATTCCGATGGCGGCGCCAGAAACGACCAGTTGCACACGCCGATTCTGTGCACGCCCGGAGTTCGTTGAGTTATCAGCGATCGGACTGCTCTTTCCATATCCCTGCGCGCTGATCATGGCGTCAGGGACGCTTTGTGCCACCAGAAACTCGCGAACGGAACCAGCCCGCTGTTCGGAAAGTTTCTGATTGTATTCATCGGTGCCGATGTTGTCGGTGTAACCTTCCACCTGCAGCTTCAGGTTTGGATACGCAAGCAGGATCCCCGACACCTTGGCCAGCTTCACCTGCGCGTCCGGTTTCAACGTGTACTTATTGAAGTCGAACAGAACATCCGACATGTTCACGATCAGGCCGCGGGCTGTTTCCGTCGTCTGCAGAACTTGATTCAGCTGCTGCTTCAGTCGCTCGCGAATCTGCTCTGTTTGCTGCGTGGCCTGTTGCGCGGCTTGCTCGGCTGCAGCCTGTTCCTGCCGGGCTTTCTGGGCACGAGCCTCAGCTTCCGCTGCTGCTGCTTCAGCTTGGGCTCGCTGCGCCGCCTGCTGGTCCGCTTCTGCCTTGGATTGCTGAGCCGCCAGTTGTGCCTGCTGCGCTGCTAACTGAGATTGTTGCGCACTCTGTTCAGCATCTTTCCTCGCCTTAATCTGCGCCGCCTCGTCTTCGGCCTTGATCTTGCGAATCGTAATCAGGCGGGCATCTTCAGCCGATTGCACCGCTTCACGAGCGTACGTGATGCTTTGCTTGCGATCGCTCTTATGCGCGTTGAATCCCTCTGCGTTTTGCAGCGCAGTCTTCGCCGTTGCCATTGTGTCGGCTGCGTATTGTTCTGCGCCCGCAGCTTCCGCAATTTGCACCGCGTTTTGGGCTTCGTAAAGTTCCAGAGGCGAGCGCTCGTCGCGCGTTATCGGATGCAGCACGGAATGGCGCCCAGCCGTCTCCGCATAGGCTCCGCGGGGCAGCAGCGTATAGTGCGCATTTACCTGCTCGATCACGCCCTGGGTCTTGTCCGTGGCAACGTTCTGCATCACCACCAGGTCGCTGGGCACCGTGACAGCAAAATACGGCTCAGCCGTCACGATCAAGCCAAAAGCCTGAAGGTTTGTCGTCACTGTGATCTCGTTCTTGTCCTTGGAACCGGTAGGAAGCACCTCTCCCAGGTTCACCGGCCTTCCCTCAGGCGAAATCGCCCACAACACGTAGGTGAGATATTCAGGCCCGAACCCATTGGCCGGCGACAGTCCCTGGAGATGCAAGGTGATTGAGGTGCGTCCCGGCGATGCTTCCACTCTTCCGTCGCCCTTTGCTCCAGGCAAGAGTGTGGTGCCTTCGAATCCGATCTTGGTCGCTCCCTGGCGGTGAAAGTAGTTGATCGCGGGGATATCGCGGGCCACAACCTGGATCTTGTACACAGGAACGCCATCTTGATATTCGCTTGGCCCCTGCGGCGTGGTAGCCGATGGTGCCGGTGTGGCGGTTGGATTCATTTCCTGCGCCTGTGCGCCCGCCGCTGCCAACAAAACAACCGATAGTCCGAGACTGCCAAAGCAATTCATAAATCCAACTCCCAACAGCGAATTCGAAACGAAGCCAACTGCTGGGGACTTCGCGTTCCTCAGAGATGGATGCCTTGGGGGTGGGGATCGTTGTCCATCTGGCCAACGCGGGGAACGAGCCGAAAGCCAAAATGTTGGCGGCGACGGGGTTAACCCCAGTGCAATGTGCATCTCTCGGTCAATGCACGCCCTCCGGCGCCTTCACGTTTTTTGGCGGCTTCCTGAAAAGCCACACCGCGATCGCGCAGAAGAATGCCAGTAGCGCTGTCCACCGGAACACATCCACATAGGCCATCAGCGCGGACTGCTGCTCCATCAGCCCGTACACCAGGCCCATCGACCCCGGCCGGCCTTGCGCGCGGCCCAGGTGGTGGCCCAGGTAGGCCGACATGGCAGCTGACTTCTGCTGGAACACCGCACTCGACGGAGTCAGATTCGCGCCGATTTCCGTCTGGTGCAGCGCCGCACGCCGGATCAGCGCCGTCGTTGCCATCGCAATCCCAATCGACCCGCCAATGTTGCGCAGCATATTGAAGAGCCCGGTCGCGTTGCCCATCTCCTCCCGCGACAGGGTTGCGGTCGTCATCGTGGCCAGCGGCACAAAAACAAAGCTCAGCGCGAACCCCGTCAGCATGATCGGGATCAGCAGCGTATACGGCCCGATATCGAGATTCACCGTGCCGAACGAGAGCGCGCATACCCCGAAGCCAAGAAATCCAAGGCTCAGCAGCTTGCGGTTGTCCATCCGCGAGCCGAGAATGCCGATCACCGGCGAGCCGATAATCGATCCAATCCCCCGCGGGCCAACCACCAGTCCCGCGGTGAAAGCCGTGTAGCCCATCACCTCCTGGTAGTAGAGCGGCAGAATCGTGATCGTGATGTAGATGCACATGCCCAGCAGCGCAATCAGAAAGCATCCGGTCCGGAAGTTGCGATTCTTCAGCACATGCAGGTCGACAAGCCCCTTTGGATTCGTCCACGACCGCCAGATCCAGCCGATCAGCCCCAGCACCAGCGCCGCCACCGCCCAGCGCACCCACGTCGCGCCAAACCAGTCGTCTTCCTGGCCTTTGTCCAGCACGATCTGCAGGCAGCCCGTCCACACAATCAGCAGCCCGAAACCGATGTTGTCGAATGCGCCAACCTTGGCGTTCTTGATGTACGGCGGATCGTGCACGAACCGCGCAATCAGAATTACCGCCAGCAGGCCGACCGGAATGTTGATGTAGAAGGCATAGCGCCAGCTGAACGTGTCGGTCAGCCAGCCGCCCAGCGTCGGGCCCAGCACCGGAGCCACCACGATGCCCAGGCCATAGGCCGCCATCGCCATCGAGCGCTTCGCCGGCGGAAAGCTCTCCAGCAGAATCGATTGCGACAGCGGCTGCAGCGCTCCGCCGCCGGCACCCTGCAGCACGCGTGCGAGCAGAATCACGCCCAGCGACGGCGCTGCTCCGCAGAAGAACGACGCAATCGTGAAGATGATCACGCAGGTCAGCAGGAAGCGCTTCCGCCCGAACCGCCGCGCAAACCAGTTCGAGGCCGGCAAAATCACCGCGTTCGCCACCAGGTAGCTGGTCAGCACCCACGTCGCCTCGGAGTTGGTCGCGGAAAGGCTGCCGGCAATGTAGGGCAGCGCCACCGACGCAATCGCCGTGTCCAGCACCTCCATGAACGTCGGCAGCATCACCGAGACTGTGACCAGCCACGGGTTTACACCCTGGGTCAGCGGATAGCGAGCTTGGGCCTCGGCGGTGGGCATTCTCAGGGAACAGACTGAGAGTAAACGACCAGCCGTCTACCCTCGTTGTGACGCGTGACGCTCCCGGCCCAAAGGGTCGCTGCGAGCCCGACCCGCTCTCAGGCTCCCACCGGTGCGCTCCCGGACCAGTTTTTCTGCGAATGATTTAGGATAAGATACATCAAGAAAAGTTGACACTAATACACTCAATCATGCATCTTATTAGATGTCAGAAATCTATCGGCAGGCAGGAACCAACACATGGCAAAAATTATCGGAATTGACCTCGGCACCACCAACTCGTGCGTCGCCGTCCTCGAGGGCGGCGAGCCCAAAGTCATTGCAAATGAAGAGGGTGCGCGCACAACGCCCTCCATCGTCGGCTTCTCCAAGAGCGGCGAGCGGCTGGTCGGCCAGGTGGCCAAGCGCCAGGCCATCACCAACCCGGAGAACACCATCTTCTCCATCAAGCGCTTCATGGGCCGCCGCTACAACGAAGTCAACGACGAGATGAAGATGGTGCCCTACAAGGTCGTCCAGCAGGGCGATCACGTCGCCGTCGTGGCCCAGGGCAAGGAGTACACGCCGCCTGAAATCTCGGCCATGATCCTGCAGAAGCTGAAGAAGAGCGCCGAAGCCTATCTGGGCGAGACGGTCACCGAGGCCGTGATCACCGTTCCGGCCTACTTCAACGACGCCCAGCGCCAGGCCACCAAGGACGCCGGCAAGATTGCCGGCCTCGACGTCAAGCGCATCGTCAACGAGCCCACGGCGGCCGCGCTGGCCTACGGCCTCGACAAGAAGAAGGACGAGACCATCGCCGTCTATGACTTCGGCGGCGGCACCTTCGATATCTCCATCCTCGAAGTCGGCGAAGGCGTCATCGAGGTCAAGTCGACCAACGGCGACACGCACCTGGGCGGCGACAACCTCGACCAGCGCATCGTGGACTGGCTCATCGCCGAGTTCAAGCAGGAACAGGGCCTCGACCTCAGTTCCAAGGGCAACGAAATGGCCCTGCAGCGCCTGAAAGACGCGGCGGAAAAGGCCAAGATCGAGCTGTCGACGACGGTCGAGACCGAGATCAATCTGCCCTTCATCACGGCCGACGCCTACCGGCCCCAAGCACCTGGTCCGCAAGCTGACCCGCGCCAAGCTGGAGCAGTTGGTCGCTGACCTGCTGGAGCGCTCGCTCGAGCCTTGCAAGAAGGCCCTGACCGATGCCGGCGTCAACGTCAGCCAGATCGACGAAGTGGTTCTGGTCGGCGGACAGACGCGCATGCCCAAGATCCAGGAGCTGGTCAAGCAGCTCTTCGGCAAAGAGCCTCATCGCGGCGTCAATCCCGATGAAGTGGTTGCCGTCGGCGCTGCCGTGCAGGCAGGCGTGCTCGCCGGCGAGGTCAAGGATCTGCTGCTGCTCGACGTGACACCGCTCACCCTGTCGATCGAGACCCTCGGCGGCGTGGCTACGCCGATGATTCCGCGCAACACGACGATCCCGACCAAGAAGACCGAGACGTTCTCGACGGCGGCCGATTCGCAGACCGAAGTCGAGGTCCACGTGCTGCAGGGCGAGCGGCCCATGGCGGCGCAGAACCGCACCCTGGGCAAGTTCAAGCTGGCCGGCATTCCGCCCGCGCCGCGCGGCGTGCCGCAGATCGAGGTCACTTTCGACATCGATGCCAACGGCATTCTGAACGTGACGGCGAAGGACAACGCCACCGGCAAGGACACGCGCATCACCATCACCTCGAGCTCGGGCCTCAGCAAGGACGAAGTCGAGAAGATGGCCAAGGAAGCCGAGTCCCACGCGGCCGAGGACAAGGAGAAGCGCGAGGAAATCGAGGCGCGCAACCACCTCGACGGCCTGGTCTACAACATCGAGAAGATGCTGAAGGACTCGGGCGAAAAAGTGCAGGCTGCCGACAAGACCGACGTCGAAGCCGCTCTTGCCGAAGCCAAGAAGACGCTCGAAGGCACGCCCTCCTCGCAGGATCTGAAGGCGGCGCACGAAAAGCTGACCCAGGCCAGCCACAAGCTGGCCGAGGTGCTCTACAAGGCCAACGCGCCGCAGACGACAGGTGCACCTTCGGACGAAGCAAATGCCAGCGCGCCAACCGAGCAGAAGAAAGACGAAGGTGTCATCGACGCCGAGTACGTCGACGTCGACGAGAAGAAATAGGCGGCTGCCATCCAGGTGACGTTTGTTCGAACGTGAACCTGGGTGGCCCAAGTCTGGATTCTCGGGCCTGGGAAAGCAAGAAGCCAGGGCGGGGTGGATGACGACGGTGTCATTCGCCCCTCACTTTTAGCGCCAAGCGTGGTGCCCTGCTTGTGAATGAGTGTGTTCCGCTTTTCGTGTTATCACTAAGGAGAACCAGGATGAGTATTCCACGTAAGGCGGAGGAAAGGGGCGCACCGGTGCATCCGGGCGAATTCCTGCGCGAAGATTTTCTTCTTCCGCTCGGGCTCTCAGCGGATGCTTTATCCCTCGCCTTGCGCGTCCCGGTGACAAGGATCTCTGAAATCCTGAGAGAGCGCCGCGGGATCACAGCGGATACGGCACTGCGTCTCGCGCGCTACTTCGGGACGACGCCGGATTTCTGGATGAAGATGCAGGTGGCTTACGATTTGGCAGTCGCCAGCCGTGCTTCCACCAGACGAATTAATGTGGAGATTCTCCCCGCTTCTCGCACGAAAAAAGGCGAGTTAAGGTCACGGCAAATCGCCTAAGAGCAGCTGGCGAACAGACGAAGGCTCACGAAACACCAAACGCAATTGATTCCGTAAAAGACTCATGGCCACGACTCAAAACAAAGATTATTACGCAGCACTCGGCGTCAAAAAGACTGCCACGCCGGAGGAGATTCGCAAAGCCTTTCGCAAGGCTGCGCGCAAATATCACCCCGATGTGAATCCGAACGACAAGAAGGCCGAGGAGAAGTTCAAAGAGATCTCCGAGGCCAACGACATTCTGAGCGACGAGAAGAAGCGCAAGATCTACGACCAGGTTGGCTTCTATTCCGACCAGATTGACCCCGCGCAGGCCGAGGCCTATGCGCGCCAGCAGAACGCCGGGCGGCCAGCCCCCGGTCGACTTCGGCGGCTTCGACTTCTCCGGTTTTCAGGGTGGTGGCGCAGGACCGCAGGCCGGAGCGGGTTCCTCCACATGGGGCAGCTTCAAAGACATCTTCTCCGGCATTTTCACCGGCGCGCAGCACCCGCAGCGGCCCGCGCGGCCCGCAGCCCGGCACCGATCTCGAGTACCAGGCAACCGTCGATTTCTGGACTGCCATTCGCGGCGGACAGGCGCGCCTCCAGATCCATCGTCAGGAGACCTGCCCCACCTGCCACGGCCAGGCGCATACCGGCGGGCCGATGGCCTGCCCCGAGTGCAACGGCACCGGCCAGGTGACGCAGATGGGCGGCCGCATGAAGTTCAACATCACCGTGCCCGCGCTGCAATGGCACCGGCCGCATCTCCAACGACTGCCCCACCTGCCACGGCGAGGGCATCGTCAACCGCACCGAGACGGTCGAGTTCCGCATCAAGGCCGGCACGCGCGACGGGCAGCGCATCCGCCTGCAGGGCAAAGGCAACGCCGGCGTCAACGGCGGCGCTGGCCGGCGATCTGTTCGTCATCGTGCGCACCGGCACGCAATCCGGTCTTTACGCGCGTCGGCGACGATATTCAGCCATCACCGTGCCGGTCACCGTGCCGAAGCCGCGCTCGGCGCCAAGGTGGAAGTGCCCACCATCGACGGCCGCGCGCAACTGAAGATTCCGCCCGGCACGCAGAGCGGGCAAAAACTGCGCATGCGCGAGCGCGGCGTCGAAAGCGCGTCGCATCCCGGCCAGCGCGGCGATCAAATCGTGACCGTCGAGGTCGTCGTGCCGCATCTGCAGGACGAGCGCAGCCGCGAAATCATGCGCGAACTGGCCAAGCTGAACACCCGAGGATCCGCGCGACACACTGTTCGACAAGTTGTAAGCGGTACGCTGCAACGCGACTAAGCTATAAATGGATTGGCGGCGGAAATCGACCATGGCCACAAAACGTAAATCCAAAGGCGCATACATGATCTCGGCAGTCGCCGAGATGTACGAGATCCATCCCGCAGACACTGCGCCTCTACGAGCGCGAAGGCCTGCTCAAGCCCTCGCGCACCGAGGGCAACACCCGCCTCTACACCGATGAGGATCTCGAGCGGCTCGAGTTCATCCTGAATCTGGCTCGCGACCTCGGCGTCAACATCGCCGGCATCGCCATCATTCTGCAGATGCGCGAGCGCATGGAAGAGATGAACCGCCAGATGCAGAGCTTTGTCGAGTACGTCCGCTCGGAGATGCTGACCCGCTTCCAGCAGGCCGCCCCCAGCACCGCCGGGGCGATCGTTCCGCTGCGCAAGCCCACCGCGGTCCCTCCTCGGCCTCCTTCACGTCGCGACGCGTAGATCCGCGAGGGAGTCCTGCCGCAGGCGTCGGTTACGAATATCTTTCCGCTCATCGCAACCGACGTTCCGGGCAGGTATTCTTACTCCTGCATGTCGTACGCGCTCGTTGCACTGGCCGTCTTCGGTCTGATCACTTCGACGATTTTTACCGGCATCGTTCTCGCTGCTGTGCCAGGCTATCTGCGCGAACAGCGAGCGGCCCTCGCGCACCTTGTGCAGCGGCCCGGCTTCACACCGCCGCTCACGCTCCTCAAGCCGCTCCACGGCGCGGAACCGGGTCTTGAAGCCCACCTCGCCACGTTTTTCGAGCAGGACTATCCCGCGTACGAGATTCTCTTCTGTGCGCGCTCCGCGAGCGATCGCCGGTCTCGTCGTAGCGCGCCACGTCGCCACGCGTCACCCGCACATCCCTGCCCAATTCCTCTCCACCGGCGGCCAGCCCGACTACATCAACGACAAAGTGATTTCGATGGAGCGGATGGAGGCGGCCGCCACCCACGACATCCTCGTCATCAGCGACAGCGATGTGCGCGTCACGTCCGACTATCTGCGCGCCGTCGCTCTGCCTTTTGCCGACCTGCAGCGTCGGCGGCATGACCTGTCCTTATCGCGGCGTTGCCGCGGAGGGCGGCCTCTGGGCGCGCCTCGAAGCCGTCGGCATGACCGTCGAGATGACCGCCGGCGTGCTGGCCGCGCGCATGATGGAGGGCATGCAGTTCACGCTCGGCCCCACCATGGCCTTCCGCCGCGACACGATCCGGCAGATGGGGGGCTTCAAGGTCACGGCCGATTACTGCGCCGACGACTTCGTTCTCGGCAATGAGACGTGGAAGCTGGGCCAGGACAGTCGTTCTCAGCCACCACGCGATCGACCACATGGTCATCAATTCGCAGACTTCGTCGGCTTCCATGAAGCACCAGGTCCGCTGGATGAAGTCCACGCGCTTCTCGCGGCCCAAAGGCCACTTCGGCACCGCGCTCACCTTCAGCATGCCGTTCGGCCTGCTCGCGCTCGCCGCCGGCGCCTGGCTCGGCCATCCATTGGTGGGGGCTCGCCTCTTTGCGTGGAGCGCTCGCCACGCGCCTCGCGCTCTCTATCGCTGTCGGCCGCTGCGTCGTCGGCGACGAGCTGGTTCGGCCTGCTCGTGCTCTATCCGATCCGCGACTTGATGGGATTCTGTCTTCTGGGCCGCCAGCTACGCTCGGCAACCGCATCCTGTGGCGCGGTCGCAGTCTTTGAGCTTCTGCCCGGCGGCAAGATGCGCGCTGCAAAATAAATCTCGCGTAACGCGGGACGTCCGCCGACCACGACCGCTCGGCTAACCACTGATCACTAACCACTGCATTTACTCCACCGGCCGATCCGTCCACAGCGTCTTGTCCGCCATCGTCTGCGCACTGGAATACAACCGCCCCGCCAGCACCTTCTCCACTTGTCGCTGATCTCGGATCCTCCGCAAAGATCCACTTGCGCTCGCCCGTTCCCCACATCGCCGCCAGCGCATCGTCGGGCTCAGGAAAATATCCGGCGCATCGGGATAGCACGATCCCCACAGCAGCGACGATCCTTCGCTGTGCTGCCCGCACCGCGGCAGCACCAGCAGCGCCGGCTGTCTGCCCAAGAACGTCGTGCGTATAAAAAATCACCGACGAGCCTCGACGACTGATCGCCGTAGATGATGAACGTAGTCGTCGGCGCACCATCGTGTCAGAATCGTGTCGGCCAGCTGCTTCGAGCTCAGCATCGGCTCAAAGCGCGCAAACGCAATGTGCGCCGCGATCAAGAAACACCGTCATCGTCAGCGCCACGCTCACTGTCGCCGCGACATGTTTCCTCTTCAGCCGCAGCAGCCACCCCGCCGCCGGTCCAACCAGCAGAGTTACAAGCGCAATCCACGCCGGCAGCCGCAACGCCGCAAACGAAGGGCCCGTCAAGTCGAACAGGTGCGACATCGACAGCGTGTAATCCGCCCACATCGCGATGCGCCAGCAGGGTGCCGATGTCGGCAACGAACGGCAAATTGCGCGATTCCCAGAGCCCCCACGCCAAGCGCTGCCGCCGCCAGCACTCCCGCTACGGTAAACACCATCTGCGCACCCGTCAGCCATGCGGTTGAGAACGCTGGCTTCGCTTCGCCCGTTGCCTTCCTCGGTCGCCGCAAGCACTCCCGCAATCAGGATCAGCAGCGGCGGCCACGCCGGAAAGGTGTAGTACTCCTGGTTGGTCGAGAGGCTGAAGAACAGAAGCGTGAACGCCGAGAACAAACTCGAGCAGCCAGATGGTGCGCGCCCGAAACTTGATCCGCGTCACGTAGGTGGCCACGTCTTCGCGCGCGCGTGGTCGAGATAGAAGTCCACGGTCTGGCCCGCATCGCGGCGCAGATGCTGCAGTCCACGAGCCGCGCGTCTTCCACGCCACAATCAGCACTGCCGGCAAAAACAAGCTCCACGGAAATAGCCAGACCAGGTGCAGCAGCCAGTACGCAGCAAACGGCAGCTTGTTGTAATCATGCGGATAGCGCTGGCCAAGAAAACGCAGAAAGTGCTCGTTGACGAAATAGAAGTACCAGAAGCCGTGCACATTCCCAATCGTCGGATGGTTTCCGATCGGATGCCCCTGGTTTGGGTTCGCCAGCCCCGCAAGAACGTGCCATGGCGCTGCGATCGCCAGAAACAGCAGCAGTCCTGAGAACGGCTTGTACTTCAGCCAGCGCCGCCATTGGCCGCTCAGCAGAAGGAAAGGAACGGCCGCCGCGGCAAAGAATACGGGTGCAATCAATCCCTTGGTCAGAGTGGCTAGAGCTAAAGCGGCCCACATGACATAGAAGCGTGCTGGCCGATGCGACTCCGCCCCGGTGAGCAAGCAGTACATCGCCAGCAGCAGCAGAAAGCTCAGCAACGCTTCGGGAATCGCAAAGCGTGTGTAGAGAAACGGGCCGATGGCCGTCAGGACGCCCAAAGCCGCATAGAGGGCTGCGCGTCGTCCCCAGGCACGATTCGCCCATAGCCACCCGATCCACGCGCATCCCAGCAGTGCCAGCGCATTAGGCAGGTGCGTCGCAAAGGCATTTTCGCCGAAAACTCGATAGAGAGCTGCATCAAGCCAGTACGGCAACGGCGGCTTTTCGAGGTAACGAATGCCATTGATCTGCAGCGTGACCCAGTCGCCGCTCTCGGCCATGTGCTGTGCCGCTTCGGCATGGTTGGCATCGGCATCATCCAGCAGCGGTGGAGAGAACAATGCCGCAAACTGAACAGCCGCGAAGAGGACGAGCAACAACGCCCACGAGGCCAGGGCAGTGGGTGCGCTGACAGTTTCAGTCGAAGGTTCCGTATCCATTGTCTTCGTCAAGATTTCCGAGGCTCTCTCCTCGCGGTTCGTCGATTCGGGAAAATTCGCAATCGAGCGTGAAACAGCCGTAGAAAGTCGCGTGGTGGGCCCGCGGACAGGGAGGATCTGGAGAAACTCGCGTCCAATACCCGGCACCGCGGGTCTCAAGCCCTCAAGACCGCCAACGCCGCCACGGTCCCGCAAGAGACGGCACGGGACGCCAGCAAAAGAAGGATAGCAGTTTCAACTGTGGAGGGTTTCGTCGGGCGAGACGAACGCCCAACTTCGTTCCGGTTCCCAATCCATCCAAAAGGATGGAGCAAAATAGAGTGAATGGCATTGGAACGAGCGATGAGTCGGAACCCACGCAATTCGGAAGCGGATGCCGCCTCGGCTGCTGAATCGGCAACTGCGCGCTTGTTCCGAAATTGGCGCCAGTTTTTGAATGACTGCGCCGCCAGGCCCACCAGGAAACGCGTCCATGCCCTGCGCGTGACTACGATGCGCCTGCAATCGACTATCGACTCCTGTCTAGCCGGTCAAACCTCGGACTCTTCTCTGCGCGCCGTGGCGAAGCGCTGGAAGAAGCGCGCCAAGCGACTGCGACGCAGGCTGAGCGTGGTGCGCTCCTTCGATGTGCACCTGATCAACCTCGCACGGCTGCGCGAAAGTCTCAAGGCGCCGTCCGAAACCCACAATCAATCCGCGCGAGCAGGCCTGCGCCACCTCGCCGATTTTGAACGCCAACTGAAACAAGACCGTCGTACCGCCGCCAGAAAGCTTGCGCTCGCTTTGCGAGACCGTCTCGATCGTCTCTCGCGCCGAAGCGTCGAGGTTGAGGCCCTGCTCCAGCCGACATCCGCATCGTCGGCGGGAAGCACCTTCCATTCTCTGATTGCCGTGCTGCAAACTGCAATTGCCGGAGCCCCGAACCTCGATGCCGGCTCTCTCCACGATTTTCGCAAGCAGATCAAAAAGCTCCGCTATGTTGCCGAACCGCTCACCGAAGGCGATCCCCGCATCGCGCAGTTTGCGAGAGCGCTCAAGGTCATGCAGGACGCGATTGGCGAGTGGCACGACTGGCAGACGTTGGCCAATGAATCGGCCCGCGCGTCGGCCGACAGCACCAAGCAAGGGGATGTAACCGTATTGCTGGAAGCGCGTGTCGCGGAGTCCCTCCATCACGCCGTGCGCGTGTGCGAATGTTCGAGAGCGCAGCTGATTCCTCATGCGGCAAAGGACGCGCATTCCGACAATCCGCCGCGCAAGGTACCGCAATCCGTAGTACCCGCGAGAGTCTTTCGGCGCTCCTCATAGTTCACCTCCTGCGTGCTCGATGGGTTTCAAAACCATACCCGGGCCACCGGGCTTCTGCTCCGCAATGATTCACCGTCCGCTTGGCGCTCTCGTCAGGCCCGGTCGTGTATCGTGACCGCAGAACAAGTTTTCCTTCCGGAGACTGCGCGATTTCTTCTATGCCCACATTTGCAGCCATCGATGTTGGTTCCAATTCCTGCCGACTCAAGATCGCCAAAATCGTTTCCCATCGTCTCAAGACGCTGCACGAAGATCGCGAGGTTACGCGCCTCGGCTCGAGTGTCTTCGATTCGGGCCTCGTCTCCCCCGACGCAATGGCTGCGACACTGCGTGCTCTCAAGCGCTTTCAGCGGGCCACGCAATCCTACGGGGTCGACCAGGTTCGCCTCGTTGCCACATCGGCAATGCGCGACGCACGCAACGCCCCCGCCTTTCAAGCTTGGGTCAAGGCCGAGACAGGCTGGAATCTCGAGATCATTTCCGGACTCGAAGAAGGCCGTCTTATTCATCGCGGTCTCATGCACAATGAGCCCGGGGTCGGCGGTCGCGTTCTGTTAGTGGACCTCGGCGGCGGCAGCTGCGAGATCACGCTCTCTGAACAGAAGCGCATCAAAGAAACGGTCAGCATGCCGCTGGGAGCGGTTCGTCTCACTGAAGAATTTCTTCAGGAAGATCCTCCCCCGCCCGAAGGCATTCGGCAAATGCGGCAGCTCATTGCGCGCGAGCTGCGCCGCACCCATCGCAAGATTCAGACCGGTAAACTCTCTCTGGTCATCGCGACTTCAGGAACAGCCGCGGCCCTTGCGGAGGCGGTTGCCGCTGGCAAATTTGCGAAGAGGCCACGCGGCTCGGGCCGTCGTGCGGCGCAGGCTCCTGGTATGGCCGGGCTAGTCCCCGCCAGCACAGTCCGCAAGCTTGCCGCCAAGCTTTCGCGAATGACGCTGCCCGAACGGGAAGCCGTGCCCGGCATCGGACCGCGACGTGCCGAGATTATTGTGGCCGGCGTGCAGGTCATCGCCGATCTGCTCGAAAGCTTCGGATTGAAGGGCTTCCGCTACTCGCCCCTCGGCCTTCGCGATGGCATTCTCGCTCAAATGCTCGCCGAACAGGACGCCCGTGCAGCGATCCATCGCGAGTTGGAACACGAGCGCTGGCAGAGCGTGCTGGCCACGGCCAAACGCTATGGAGTCGACCCTCGCGCAGCAGAGCCCGTGCGTGTTCATGTCCAGCAACTCTTTCGCGACCTCAAGCCGCTCCACGAGCTCCCGGAGGAATACGAGGGCTGGCTTCGCGCGGCTGCTGTCCTGCGCGACACAGGAAAATTCATCAATCACCAGGGACATCACCGCCACGCGCAATACATCATCTCCAGTTCGGAGATGTATGGCTACACGCAGGCACAACGAACCGTGGTCTCGGCGCTTGCGCGTTACCTTGGCAAAAGCCGCCCCCAGCCCGGCGATCGCGCCGTCCGCAACATCCCGACCGTCGAGCACAAGAACGTGCAACGCGCCGTCCTCTTGCTCCGGCTTGCCGTGGCGCTTAACCAGGACAGGGCCAGCGATGTGCTGCGCTTTACCGCTCGCGTTTATCCGAAGCGTGTCTACTTTGAGGTGAAACCGGGGCGCACCGGTGCCGAACTGGAGCTCTGGTCGCTACGCAAGGAAGCGGGTTATTTTCGCGAGGTCTTCGGGCGCGACCTCTTCGTCACACTGGCATAAATCCAGCGCGCCATCCGCGGATCGATCAGCCACTGCAGCAACGGCGGATGCCTGTCCATGTCGATCCGGGCCACTGAACCTTTGCGCATGCGCACGCCTGCTCCGCCGTTCCCGGTGATGATGCGACCGAGGAATTTGAAGAGGTTGGGATTGTGTCCCACGAGAAGCACGCCCTCACGGTCAGCATACTTCGCAATCAATTTCTGGAAGGCTGCGTAGTCGGCGTCGGGGGCCAGCGCCGCGCTCACCTCGACCTTTGCCTCGTAGCCCAACTCCGTACCCACAAACTGCGCGGTCTGCTGCGCGCGCTTCAGCGGGCTTGCAACAATCACGTCCACTTGGACTTTGAGCGTGCCGAGCATGCGCGCCATCAGCATGCACTGTTCTTTGCCTTCTTTTACCAGGCCGCGTTTTGCATCGAGCTTCGGGTTCTCCCGCGGAACTCCGGCATCGGCATGGCGCATCAAATATAGGTTCATGGTGGAACTTCAATCGATCGCGGTGGCTAGACCACCGAACAATGGAAGTCGATTTTAACACGACTGTAACAATTACCCGGCGCGCTGTCGGTCTAAGCCGTGCTCGACCTGGGGTATAACCCGCCACATCTCGCTGACTAACAAACCCCCGAGGGAAGGGTTTTCAAGGTGTAAAGTGAAGCCTTCGTTCGACAAAGCCGCCCGGTGCGCAGGCAGCCTTCTCACCGCCAAGCCCGTGAGCAGACCGAAGGCCCGATAGAGGCTGGCTACAATCCGCCGAGCGACAAGCCGACCAAAGCCACCCTCTGGGATCGCAAACTCCGAGACTACCCACAGGGTCCGATCCAGCGAACAGCCACGAAGTCGTGCGGCCAGCGCCGCGACCTCGTCCGTTGTAAGGCAGTCGAGAAAGAAGTGGGTGACGATCAGGTCGTAGCATCGGCCCTCCAACGACCAGTTGCGCACGTCGGCGCGATGCGTACACACACGATCGCGATCGGGACCGGCACGGCGCAGCAGGGCAGCCAGCATGGCCGGGCTGGCGTCGACGGCGTCAATGCGTACCGAAGGATTCGCGGTCAGCAGACGTGCGGCAAACCGGCCGTCACCGTCCCCCAGAAGAAGCGCTGAACGGCAGCTGCGAAGCTGCTCGAGAAAGCGGCAGCGACATCGACCGAGCAAGGGGCCGAAGGTGACGAGTTCCATCCAGCGATAGATTCTGGCGAGCCGATCGAAATTGGCGGGGCCGGTCATCGGAACAAACACACGATGGGCGTGAGCAGGACAAGATCGGCAGCGCAACGCAGAGACAACGGCGTCAGTTTCTCTCGCCTGCGGTCGAGCACGCCAAGCAGCAGAGCGCTGGCCGCGCCGGCGATCAGCGCCAGTCCCATAGGAAGGTTCGCCGCCGCGCAAACCACACCCCCAAGTAAGCCTGTGCCGCTGAGCAGAACGGCGCGCGCGCCGATGCGCGAGGCGGCCCCAGATTCCCAGCATTCGATGGCAGCGCAGTTGAGCCACGCCAGGCAGGCAAAATACGCAATAAGGAGAAGCAGCGCTGCGAGCGATGCCGTGGAGACTCCATGCAGCCGGGTCAGTGTGGGTAGTGCGCAGCCTGCGGTGAACAAGATGGCGACCAGGAACTCCTTCGATTGCAAAGGCGCCAGCCTCGACGGGGCCGGCACGAGCAGGGCCGGAATTCTTCGCTGCGCGCCGGGTAGATGCACGCCCGAGAAGTAGACGAGCGCTGCCAGAGCCAGCACAGAATCTCGTTCGCGCAGTGCCGCAGGCATTTTTGAGAAGATGATCGCCGCAGCCGCCGCGGCCGCTGAAGCTGCCAGGGGAATCAGCAGACGGCGGTGGCGCCAGTGGAAATAATGTCGTTCGCGCAGAGACCTTGTCTGGTCCGAAGCGAGCGCTCGGCGTGCATCGAGAAGCCGATCGCCGACGTAGACACTCCAGGTGCCAAGCACAAGCAGAAGCGGCACCCAGCCGGGAAGGTGAATGCGTGCAGCCGAGGCGAAGCAGAGCGCCCACAACCCTGCGACCGCCGGCGCATCGAGACTCGTCAGATGGCCCAGACGCAGAAGCGCGGGCAGATCGAGCAAGCCACCAATTGGTGTGATTTGCGCACAGCGACCGATTCGCGCCGAAGAATTTGCCAGGGGAAGCGGCATTCCAATTCCATTTTAGAATTGCCGCGGCGGGAAGAGATGAGACGCCTGCCCAGATCACCTTTGGCCAAGATTTACCTCATACGGCGGCGCGGCTTTCCTCCACAAGGGCCTGCAGCTTGCCGTAGACGGTTGCCGCGCTGACAAAAATCGGCGTGCGCACGCAATGCACCGTGAGCTGCTGTGCTTCCGGCACATAGCTCCACTCAAGCTCAACGCCGTATTTTGAGGCGCTGCCACTGTTGCCGGTCATTGCAATGCCATTGGATTGGGCTTTCTCTGTTAGCTGCGCATATTGATCGGGCGTGATGCCGGAAAAGATCTGCGGCAAATGCTGTGCCATTGGTTGCTCCATTTCATGAAATTGCAGCGAAGCGATGCGCGCAGCCCGGTGCGACTTCACAAACAGCGCCAATACTCCGCCAACGTCTTGTGGAAAAACGCAAATAAATGAGGGGGGGGGTGGGGGTACGTACACCCTCCGTGTTTTCCCTGTAAATCTTGAGTGTGGCACATCGCCGGAAATAATCGGCAATGCGCTCGGCATCAGGTAGGGAGCCTGAAGTCTGAAAACGGGTAACGCGCTGGCGCGCACCTCGCCCAACAAGAGACCGCGACGGTTCAACGCCGTAAAGGCCAGGGAAGTCTTATTTCGCGCGGGGATCGGGATGCCCTGAGTTGCTCAGTCGGCAGCGTTGGCGCGCCTGGCAGCGGATCTGCGTGGCGGGGCAGCCGGCTTGAGTACCGGACTCGGCTTCGGCAGCGCCTCGAGGTCCGCCTTGCCTTCAGCCAGCAGCATCAGGAACTGCTGACTGGAGAAGGCCGGCGTATCTTTCTCAAGCTTCGAAACGCGCACATAGGTGCCATCGGCTTGCTGAATGCGGGCCTTCACCGTATCGGCCAGATAGCTCGGCAGAATTTCGTCGTGAATACGCGCCTTCACAGCCGCATCGCGCACCGGAAAGACGACCTCGCAGCGCTCGAAGAGATTGCGCGGCATCCAGTCCGCCGAGCCCAGGTAGATTTCGTCGTCGCCGCCGTTGGCAAAGTGAAAAATCCGCGAGTGCTCCAGAAATCGGCCCACGATCGAGCGCACGCGAATGCGCTCCGAGAGGCCCTTCACGCCCGGCCGCAGGATGCACAGGCCGCGAATGATCAGGTCGATCTCCACCCCGGCCTGCGACGCCTGGTACAGCGCCTCGATCACGCTGGGCTCCAGCAGCGCATTCATCTTGGCCACAATGTGCGCCGGCCTCCCGCCCGCGCGTGCTCCGTCTCGCGGCGGATCAGGCCGAGAAAGCTTTCCGCCATGGTCAGCGGCGCAACCAGCAGCGGGCTGTAGTCGTCCATCTCTGCGTGCGCGGTCAGGTAGTTGAACACCATGTGCACGCGCTCGGTAATCTGCGGATCGCTGGTCAGCAGGCTCAGATCGGTGTAGAAGCGCGCCGTGACCGGGTTGTAATTGCCGGTGCCCAGGTGGCAGTAGCGGCGGGTCACGCCGTCTTCATCGCGGCGCACCAGCATGGCCAGCTTGCAGTGCGTCTTCAGGCCCACGACGCCGTGAAATACCTGCACGCCGGCGTCTTCCATGCTGCGCGCCCAGCGAATGTTCGAGGCCTCGTCGAAGCGCGCCATCAGCTCCACCACCACGGTCGCTTCCTTGGTGGCCGCGGCCTCGGTCAGCGCCTCGAACATCGGCGAGTCGTGGCTGGTGCGGTAGAGCGTCTGCTTCATCGTCACCACCGCCGGGTCCTGCGCGCCCGGCTGGATGAACTCGACCACCGGATCGTAGGAATCGTAGGGATGATGCAGCAGAATGTCGCGCTGACGCAGCTCGTCGAAGATGTTGGCTGCCTTGCGGCTCAGCAGCAGCGGCTTCGGCGTGAACGGCGGAAACTTCAAGTCGGCGCGCTGCACGTCTCCATAGAAAAACATCAGGCGCGACAGATTCACCGGCCCATCGCCGCGAAACACCTGGTCTTCTTCCAGCTCGAAGTTGACGCGCAGCCGCTCGACAATCTCCGCGTCGGCGCCGCTTTCGATCTCCAGCCGCACCGCATCGCCCTTGCGCCGGTTGTGCAGTTCCACGCGGATCGTTTCCAGCAGCGATCGCGCCTCTTCCTCTTCGAAGTAGAGATTGGAGTTGCGCGTCACGCGGAACGCGGTGCGGGACAGCACTTCGTAGCCGCGATACATGCCGGCCAGATTCTGCTCGATCAGGTCCTGCAGCAGCAGGTAGTCGTATGCCCCTTCAGCCGCGGGCAGACGCACAAAGCGCGGCAGAGCCCGCGGCACCGTCACCACGCCCAGCACCTGCGGCCCAGAGCTGCTGCCGTTTGCGGCGCAGCAGCAGCGCCAGGCAGAGCGCCTTGTTCAGCACCCGCGGAAACGGATGCGCAGGGTCAATCGCGATCGGCGTCAGCAGCGGATCGACTTCGCGCTGAAAGTAGCCTTGCGCAAAGCTGCGCGCCTCTTCGGTCGAGTTCGTCCCACTCCAGCAGCCGAATGCCCTGTTTGCGCAGCTCCGGCAGCAGGTGCTCATTCCAGCAGCGGTATTGCGCCTCAACAAAGCTGTGAATCTCGGCGGTGAGCTCGGCCAGCGACTCGTCGGGGCGCAGGCCGTCATAGCCCGGCTCGCGATAGCCGTCTTCAATCCGCTGCATCAGCCCGGCCTGGCGAATTTCGACGTACTCGTCCAGATTGGAGCCGGTGATGGCCAGGAACTTGACGCGCTCCAGCAAGCGGATTGGTCGCGTCTTCGGCCTCTTCAAGGACACGCCGATTGAACTGCATCCACGAGTAGTCTCGGCCGTTGAACATCTTCTGCTTTGCTGCGGTGCGGGCCATCGGGTCTATCCAGTGCGCTGTGTTGGCAAGTCTATCGCGTTTCAGGCGGTCGGGGCGTTGGGTCCGGCGGTTCGCTGAAGCAACAGCCGTTATGGAACTGATAACAGGAGGAATGCCAATCCTGTGTTAACAGCTCGCCAAAAGCCATTGCATGGAGCAGCCCTTTCGGAACCATCCACGCAGCATTTAGCGGACCAAGCCAGCGGTATTCTCCAGGATCACGTTTGTCAGCACGCCGGTATCGACCGTGGCCGGCTGGTGCGAGCAAAAACCGACGCCCGCATAAAAAGGCTCGTCAAAGTGGATCGAGATCGGCGGGCCGAACTGGTGCATGGGTTCGCCCTTGAGGCTGACGAAGATGGCCACCGAGTCGCCGCGCTTCTCGATCCCGATGCGTTTTGCCAGGATTCCGTTGATGCCGCCGCCAAAGCGGTACTGCATGTCGGTGATCATGGCGCCCTTGTCGGCGCGCTGGGCAAGGTGGATCATGCCCGTTCCGTGCTCGCCCAGCATGGCTTCCTTCGCGTCGTCGTCGAGGGACTGGCGCAGGATGAGGACAACCTTGCGGTCTCCGTAGCCATCGACAACAGGAAACGTTGCGTCGGCGGCCAGCGAAACGTCGCCCGACATTTTTTTCCACAAGAACCGGAACTCGTCACGCGTGTACCAGATGTTGTAGCCGGCGGAGTGGATGGTATAGGCGCCCGCCGCCGCATCATACGCAGCACTGCCCGGGACGACCGCCGAGCCCACATCCGACTGGCCTTCGAAGATTCCGATCGACGCATTGACAGTGGTGGTGGGGCGGTGGAAATCGGCCGGCGGCGGCACCTGCTTGTGCGTGGCGGAGCCGGGAAGCGCCCAATCCGGTACGGAGGGCATGGTCGCCTGGCCATGAGCCGACGGCAACGCAAAAAGCGAGACGCCAAGCAATGCAAGGACGGAGAAAATCTGCAGGCGCGGGCAACGGGCACTTGTTTTCATCGCCTTGCACTGTAGCAGATTCGGAACCGGGTTAGTCGTTTTGAGGACAGGCTCGAAAACCCCTGAATCCTTCGAGCACACTCATCCATTGACCTGCGCATGGCGCCGGGTTGAGGATAAAGGCCAGACCTGAAGTTCCCTGTTTCCCCCAAAAACGAGAGGAGCCTTCCCATTCCCCAGCAGAATATTTCTGTCCCTGCAAGTTTGATCCCCCCTCAGCCTTTACCTTCCGGTGCAGCAGCCTTCGCCGATCAGGTGCTTGGCTTGCTGGATGGCCAGCCGAAAGATGAGACAACCGTGCAAGAGTCGCTGGCCGGCCATGAAGCGATGTTCGACTTGATGGCGGCAGGGCTCTACAACATGGCCTCCATGCTGGTGGGCGAAGGTGAAGACAGCATCCGTCTCGTCGAGACGGCTGTGGAAACCGCCGAACTCTCAGTATGCGACGACGCGGAGCAGGCCCGCAGGAGCAGCCGGCTGGCCTTGAGCCGTGCGGCACTCGAACTGATCGAACACCGATCCCCGGGATCTCTCGCCGCGCCGAAAAATCTGGCTCCCACCACCAGCTGTATTCAGGACGACGATCTGGATGCCGGCGGCGTTTCGACCGAGGAACTGGCGAAGCTCATGGCTGGGCCGCAAAAGGAACAGGTGCGCACCTGGCTGGCCAGCCTGCCGGCGGAGTTTCGCGTGGTCTTCGTGTTGCGGGCCGTCACTGGGTTCACTTCGCCCGAGGTAGCCGATCTGCTGAGTGCGCAGGGTCAACCGGGGGCTGCAGGCTGGAGTGCCGCGGAAGTGCGCGAAGTCTTCCGGCAGGCTCTGTGCTCGCTGGCTTCGCAAGTGATTCACGCAACATCGGTGCGATAACCAAAACCGCATTTTTGGTCAATGCGATCCGGTGAATCTGCGCCCCAAAGCGAGCAGGCGCCTCGTTCTTCTCTCCAGGATGAATGCGAGCTGTGCGCTTAAGCGGCCTTTTGTTCGATACACTACATTTAAGAAGCCGGGTGCCCACCTCGGGCATCCATTACCTGCACACATTTCCAGGCAGAAGCGCTCTGCGGTAAGTCGAAGACGATCGGTAAGATGCCCGCACACAATTCACCAAAGAATTCGGGATTTATCTGTGCTTCCGTGTTGCTTGCGTTGAGCGTCGCCGCGGTTGGCGGGCGTGCACAGGTTCTGCCTTCGCAGGCGCTGGGACAGTCCTCCGGGCCGACGGCGCAGAGCTTTCAAGGCTCTGTTGCCCAGGGTGAAGTCTCGGCCCAGCCCATCGACCTCACCCTCGACGAGGCCATTCAGCGCGGCCTCAAGAACAATCTCGGCATCATTCTCAACGGCACCCAGATGGTCGCCGCGCGCGGTCAGCGCCTGAGCCAACTGCAGAATCTGCTCCCCGAAGTGGACTTCAAAGCCCAGGAGAGCGAGATGCAAGTGGATCTGGCTGCGCAGGGCCTGCGCATTCCGGGCTTCCCCACCATCATTGGACCGTTCGGATATACCGATCTGCGTGCATCCTTGACCTGGTCTCTGGTGGACGTGCCGTCGCTGCGCAACTATTTCGCCGCCCGGCACAGTTTCACGGCCGCGCAGATGTCGGCCGAAGACGCGCGCGACCTGGTTGTGTTGACCGTGGGCAATGCCTACCTGCTCGTACTGGCCGACGCCACGCGGGTGAGCAGCGTGCAAGCCCAAGTCGCCACATCGAAAATCTCGTTGAACCAGGCAGAAGCCAATCACCAGGCCGGAACCGCTCCGCTGCTCGACGAGCTCGGGCACGCGTGGACTATCAGTCCCTGGAGCAGCAGCTGATCGTGGCCCAGAACGGCCTCGAGAAAGACAAGCTGAGCCTCGCCCGCGTGATCGGGCTGCCCCTGGCGCAGCAGTTCAATGTTGTGGACACAGCGCCCTACTCCGCCTTTGACCAGATCGACGTGAATGCTGCCATTCGCGATGCGCACGCCAATCGCAAAGACCTGTCCGCGCTGCTGGAGCAGACCAAATCGTCAGAAGATCAGCGCAAAGCGGTCACTGCCGAGCGCTTGCCCAAGGTTGCGGTGAGCGGAGACTACGGCGATATCGGTGTCAATGTGCGCCATTCTCACGGAACGGGCAATGCGCAGGGTACCGTAAGCGCCCCGTTGTTCCGGGAGTTTGGCCTGCGCGGCGAAGCCCAGGTGGCCCAGTCGCAGCTCGATACGCAGCAGGCGCAGTTGAGCGACAAGAAGGCGCAGGTGGACGCGGACGTTCGCGACGCGCTGCTCGACATTGCCTCGGCGCAGAAGCAGGTAGAAGTGTCGCGCTCCAGCGTAGACTTGGCCAACGAAGCGCTCAGCGAGGCGCAACAGCGCTACGCCAACGGTGTCAGCGACAACCTGGCGGTGAGCCAGGCAGAGCAGTCCGTTGCCCAGGCCAACGATCAGTACATTGCCAGCCTGTACCGGCACAATGTTGCCAAGCTCAGCCTGGCGCGAGCGCTCGGTGCAGGGCAGAATTACAAGAGTTATTTGGGAGGAAAGTAGCGTGGCGGAAACTACAACGACAGTCCGGCGCGAAACAGAGGAGAGCACTGAAACCGCGCAGCCGCAGTCGCGGCGCCGGGGGATCATCATCATTGTCGTTCTGCTGCTCGTAGTTGTAGCGGCGGGACTTTGGTGGCGTTCCACCTTCAGCGAAGACACGGACGACGCTCAGATCAACGGTCATCTCATCCAGATCAGCTCGCGCATCAGCGGCCAGGTAGTGAAGGTCGATGTGGACGAGAACCAGTTGGTGAAGGCCGGCGACGAGATCGCACAGCTTGATCCGCGGGATTATCAGGTCGCGGTAGAGAATGCGGAGGCCGCACTGGCCAGCTCGCAGGCTGCGGCTGCGGCTGCGCAGGTGAGCGTTCCCATCACCTCAATCAACACGGGCAGCAACCTGGCTTCGGCAGCGCTCGATATCAGCGGAGCGCATGCCCAGGTTTCGCAGGCCCAGCAGCAATTGGTGGCAGCCGAGGCCCGTGTGGCCCAGGCCGACGCCAATAACGTCAAGGCACAGGCCGACCTTGCCCGCTACAGGCCGCTGGTTGAGAAGGATGTCATCAGCAAGCAGCAGTTTGACGCGGCGGTGGCGGCTGCCGATGCAGCCAAGGCAGCTCTTGCCGATGCCAAGGCCAGCCAGCAGGCGGCGGGCGACGGCGTGCGCGTGGCGCGCGATCGCGAAGCGCAGGCACAAGCACAGTACAAGTACGCGCAGACCGGTCCGCAGCAGGTGGCGGCGCAGAACGCACGCGCCCGGCAGGCTGAAGCCCAGGTGAAGCAGGCTCAGGCACAACTGGACCAGGCGCGGTTAAACCTCAGCTACGCCAAAATCGTCGCGCCAACTGACGGCATCGTGACCCGCAAGAGCGTCGAGATCAACCAGAACGTCGGCGTTGGGCAAAACCTGCTCACGCTGGTTTCGCTTGAAGACATCTGGGTCACGGCGAACTTCAAGGAGACGCAGCTGCGTCACATGGCCGCCGGACAGCCGGTCGAAATTCGTGTGGATGCAACTGGCAAGGATTACAAGGGCAAGGTGACCCAGATCGGCGGCGCCACCGGGTCCGTGCTTTCCTTGTTTCCTCCGGAGAATGCCACCGGCAACTACGTGAAAGTCGTCCAGCGCGTGCCGGTACGAATCGATCTGACGGATTTGAAAAACGAAGACCCCAACCACTTGCTGCGGCCAGGTCTCTCAGTTGAACCGAAGGTGCGGGTAAAGTAGGCGCGGAAGCGCCGGAAGGCTAGAGAAGGCCGGGATGCTATTTCCCGGCTTTCGGAGCGGTCTTCAGAGCGGTGAGGCGAGTGACGACCGTAAGGCCCGGCACTCGCGTCTTCAAGTGGACCTGGTGCAAGGGCGCGGACTGATCCGAAACGATCTTCTGCCCCAGCACTTCAACGACCCGCTCGATGCGTGTCCGGCGCTCGTGTAACTCCTCAATCTTGCCGAAGATCTCTTGCAGTTCCGAGGCGGCTTCAGCATACGCGGCGCGATACGTCTCTTTGTTTTCGTTCATTATGATTTGCCCCACACTCGTATTCTGATGCAGCAGGGGTGTGGAACGTGATGGCCCGATGGTTGTATCGGGGTACAACTGTCCAGCCAAGCGCTTCTGTTTTTGCCACGATGATGGTTAAAATTGCGATGTTTCGACGCCCTTCGAATCAGCCAAAACTCCGGGAGGAATTCATGATACGGCGCGCTCTTGCCATCGCCCTGCTCGTTTGCGCAGCAGCTTGCTGCTCTGGCCAGCCATCCTTGCCCCCAAGCTTTCAGGCCAGAACGGTCCATAGCCCGGGTGGCGCCGACATCTTTGTCCGCTGGGGCGGAAGGGGGCCCGTGGTGCTTTTGATTCACGGCTATGCGGAAAACAGCGACTCCTGGGCTCCGCTGGCCCGGGATCTGATGAAGGACCACACGGTTGTGGTGCCCGATCTACGGGGGATCGGACGATCCTCAAAGCCCGAAGGCGGTTACGACAAGAAAACGCAAGCCATCGATATGCGGGCCGTCGTGGTCGCGCTGGGGTACGACAAAACCTTCGTCGTCGCGCATGACATTGGCAATATGGTCGCGTATGCCTACGCTGCAACCTACCCCGACAAAGTCGAGCGGCTGGTGGTGATGGATGCTCCCATTCCCGGAATTGAGCCCTGGAACGAAATCCTGCTGAACCCGGGAGTCTGGCACTTCAATTTTCACGGTCCGGACGCGGAGCGATTGGTGGCCGGGCGGGAGCGCATCTATTTCGATCGGATATGGAATGACTTCACCGCCGATCCCGGCAAGCCCGATGAAGCAACAAGGAACTTCTTCGCGGCAACCTATGCGCAGCCAGGAGGAATGCGGGCGGGATTTGCACAGTTCACTGCGTTTTCTCAGGACGCGAAGGACAACAAGGTTTTCGAGCAAACCAAGCTGACAATGCCGGTCATGGCGGTCGGAGGAGAAAAGTCATTCGGCCCGCTGCAGGCAGTCATCATGCGCCACGTAGCCACCAACGTGCAGGAAGAAGTCGTCGTCGGATCGGGTCATTGGCTGATGGAAGAGCGACCCGAGTACACGGTCGCGTTAATCCGGAAGTTCCTCGACGCTGCTCCGCCAGCTCCCGCGGGTCCCGGCACTCGCTGAAGGCGTGCGGGCGAGGTCGGATCGCCCGACCCTTTAGACTGTTGTCAGCGCATCCATGAAAGACGCCATTCACGTATCGAAGGAGAACTACCTCAAAGCGATTCTGGAGGCAGAGGCCGAAGGGCGCGCTGTGATTCCAGCCACGCTGGCCCACTGGCTCGAGGTTTCTCCGCCCGCCGTGACCATGGCGCTCAAGCGCCTCAAACGCGATGGATGTGTTGAAGTCGGCGCGGATGGAATCGTCCGGCTGACAGCCGTTGGCCGCGAAACCGCCTACCGCACAGCGCTGCGCCATCACCTTATCGAGCGCATGCTCAGCGAGGTCTTCGGGATGGAGTGGTACGAAATCCACGAAGAGGCCGAACGCCTGGAGCACGCCGTCTCGCCCGCATTCGAGGCCAAGCTCCGAGAAAAACTTGGGGAAGGCGGCGCCTGTCCTCACGGAAACGCGGTTCTCCCTGAGAACCCAACCCAGCGCAAGCAGCGCGGAGAAGTGCCGCTCTCCGAGGCAACGGAGGGCAAGAGCTACACGGTTGTCAGCCTCCACGAGCGCGACCCCAAACTCCTGCTGTTTCTGCATCACATGGGCATCGGACCCAGCCGCTGCCTTCGAGTCGTCAAACAGAACTACGACCAAACTGTTTCGATTGAGTTATCTACCGGAAACTCGATCCTCGGTAGGCCGGCTGCCGAAGCTGTGTGGCTCAGGCCTGGTGACTGCTGATAAGGAAGCCTAACAAAAGTAATTAACCATACTTAATAAGACTGTGGCATACTCTCAGTAGAAACCGCTCTCTCCCCGTCCACTATGGCCCAAGATTTCCAGACGAGTGCGCCCCTGGCCGAGCCCTCTTTACCCGAGGTGCATTCCACAGTCAGCATTTCGCGCTCGCCAGTCTATTGGCGACGCCTGCTGGGCTTTCTTGGCCCCGGATTCCTGATCTCCGTTGGCTACATGGACCCCGGCAACTGGGCCACCGACATCGCCGGCGGCTCGCGCTTTGGCTACACCCTCCTGTTCGTCATCATGCTGTCGAACCTTATCGCGATTTTGTTGCAAAGCCTGTCGCTCAAGCTGGGCGTTGCCACGGAGCGCGATCTTGCTCAACTGTGCCACGAGAGCTACGGCCCCAAAGCAAGTGTCGCCCTCTGGATTCTTGCCGAAATCGCGATCGCAGCCTGCGATCTGGCCGAAGTCATCGGATCGGCGATCGCACTGCAGCTGCTCTTTCATATTCCGCTGCTTTACGGCGTGCTCATCACCGGCCTTGACGTGCTGCTGATCCTGCTGCTGCAGCGTTGGGGTTTTCGCTTGGTCGAGGCCCTCGTGATCACGCTCATCGGCACCATCGTGGTGATGTTCGGCGTGCAGGTATTTCTCTCCCATCCCGATCACCTTATGATCCTGCGCGGCCTCTTGATTCCGTCCCCTTCCATCGTGACCGACCCAGCCATGCTCTACATCGCCATCGGCATCCTGGGCGCAACGGTCATGCCGCACAATCTCTATCTCCATTCGTCCATTGTGCAGAGTCGCCGCTACGAGCGCACCCCGCAGGGCAAGCGGGAGGCAATTCACCTTGCCAATGTGGATTCAGCCTTGGCGCTGACGCTGGCGCTTTTTGTCAATGCGGCCATCCTGATTGTCGCGTCCGCGGTGTTTCATCGCAGTGGGCATTTTGAAGTGGCCGCCATCGAGGACGCGTACAAGATGCTCAGCCCGCTGGTCGGCGCTGGATTCGCGAGCACCATGTTCGCGGTGGCACTGCTCGCTTCAGGGCAAAACTCATCCATCACCGGTACCCTCGCCGGGCAAATCGTGATGGAAGGTTTCGTCCACATCAAGGTCTCGCCCTGGTTGCGCCGGCTCATTACCCGCGGGCTCGCCATTATTCCCACCATCCTCGTCGTCGCCATCAACGGCGAGCGCGGAACCGAGAAGCTGCTCATCTTGAGCCAGGTGATTCTTTCCTTGCAGCTGAGTTTTGCCGTCGTGCCGCTCGTGATGTTTACGGGCAGCCGCGCCAAGATGGGCGAGTTCGTCAACGGCCGCGGCCTGCAGGCGCTGGCGTGGACCACAGCTGTTGTCATCGCCGGCCTGAATGGCTGGCTGCTGGTGCAGACCGCAATGGGTCGCTGATTCTCCCCGAAACTTCCCGGAGGCCCTCGTATGAAATCGCATCTCCATCGCTCCCTCATTTTCCTGGCCTTAACTATGGCTAACGGGGCACTTTTGTCAGCGCAAAGCGGAGCCGCCGCAGCCCTTTCCGGCACCGTGACAGATGCGACTGGCGCTGTTGTACCGGGTGTGATTGTGACGCTGACGTTTGCGCAAAGCGGGGTTGAACGAAGAGCCACAACCGGATTGGACGGCAGATTCTTCTTTCTGCAACTCACTGCGGGGACATATCGCGTGGAAGAGCATGCAGCTGGGTTTACCGCCAAGATGGAAGAGTTGAACTACGAGGGCGCGCCGATCCGGCTCACGATCGCGCTGGCCGCAGCTGGTGCGGTCACTGAGGTGATTGTGAGCGCAGAGAACAACGATCCGACGGAGCCTACGCACGTGAACGTAACCGCGCAGGAGATCCAGGAGCTGCCCATCGAGAGCGTAAGTTCGCCCTTCAGCTCTCTGGTGACCATGACCACCCCGGGCGTTTCTGCGGACTCGAATGGTTCGTTTCACCCCCTCGGAGACCATGCGGAGGCATCTTTTGTGATCGATGGGCAGCCCATTACCGATCTGCAGAGCCGAACCTTTTCATCGCAGGTTTCACTCAATGCCCTGCAGTCGGTGGAGGTACGCGAAGGGGCGCCCGGCGCAGACGTGGGCGACAAGACGAGCATGGTGATTGTGGCGCAGACTCGTACAGGGCTCGACCGGCGGACACCGCACGGCGCTCTTGCGTTCAGCCGCGGGACGTACACGACGTCGACGGCGAGCGCAAACCTGGGCTTTGGGACGGCGCGCCTCGGATCTTTCACGGCGCTGGATGCGCTGAACAGCGGGCGCTTCCTGGATGCGCCGGAGACGGCAACCCTCCATGCCAACGGAAATGCCGAGAACGTGATCGAACGCCTGGACGATAAGGCGACCGCCAAAACGAGTCTTCAGATGAACGCAAGCGTCAGCCGGTCGTGGTTTCAGACCCCCAATACGTTTGACCAGGAAGCGCACGGTCAGAATCAACGGCAGACTGTGACTAGTTTCAACGTTGCGCCTCAAATGCTGCACACATTCGATAATCACGCGTTTAACCAGACGAACCTGTGGGTGCGGCAGGACAAGATTCGCTATCGACCGTCCGACGACCCTTTTTCGGATACGCCTGCATATCTTGAGCAGGCAAGACGGCTGACGAACGCGGGGATTCGGACCGAGCTGACTTACGACAGGGGACGACACGCTGCGATTGGCGGAATTGAGTTCAAGCACACACTTCTCGCGGAGCAGTTTGCGACGGCATTGACGGATCCGACCTACAACAGCCCTTGTCTCGAGGGCGATGGTACGCCGTCAACAATCCGATCCGTGACGAATCCGGCACAGTGCACGGCCGTGGGGCTTACACCGAATCCCTTGTTTCTTTCGGGACTTCTGGCCGTTGACCTGACGAGAGGCGGTAGAATCTACGCCTTCGAGGGATCGACTGACATCAAGCAGGCACCGGTGTTCGGCCAGGATTTTGTGAAGCTTGGAAACTTTACCCTGGACCTGGGGTTGCGCTGCGACAAATACAACGGATTGGCACGTAATCATGGCTTACAGCCGAGAGTTGGCCTGGTCTACGGCGCGGCGGCGCTGCACACGGATTTTCACTTCAACTATTCGCGCGTGTTTCTTACCCCCTACAACGAGAACCTGATCGTTGCCAGTTCGAGCGGCCCGGGATCAGTGTCGGCCTCGCTGGGAGCCACCCATGCCGATGTACTCGGCACCGGGAAGCGCAACCAGTTCAACGCGGGCTTCGAAACGGCGTTGCCCGGGCTCTCGCTGAGCGGCGAGTATCTGTGGAAATTCACCTATGGCGCATACGACTTCGACGTTCTGCTGAACAGCCCGCTGACATTTCCCACCCAATTCCGCAAATCGAAGATCGACGGCGGGCTGGTCCGCGTCACGCTGAAACCGATCTACGGGCTCAGCGGATTCCTTACGGTCAGTCATGTGCGCTCGAGGCTGTTCGGGCCGGAATTGGGCGGCATCAGCTTCAGTGCCCCCTACAGCAACGTGGCACGGCCCGACCACGATGAAGGTCTGGCTATGAATCTGAATCTGCGCTATCAGGCCGAGCACAAGGGCCCGTGGATCAGCGGAGCGTACCGGTATGACGGCGGGCTGGTGGCGGTCGCGGTTCCTACGATTGCGGCGGCACTCGCTCTGACGGGCGATGAGCAGCAGCAGATCGGACTGCACTGCGACACCGATTTTGCCACCCCTGCCGCCCCCTTGCGAACATGTTCCGGTTCAATCCACGCGACCCGGATTCGAATTCCTCGGGCAGGCACCGAAAACGACGATCGCAATCCTCCCCGCATCGCTGTGCGTAATACGGTCGACTTGTCGGCCGGAGAGGATCAGATATTTCGTCATGAGCAGCAGAGCCTTGGCGTGCGCATGGAGGTTGTGAATCTGATGAATACGAGCGCGCTGTACAACTTTCTCTCGACTTTCTCGGGAACCCACTTTCTTGCGTCGCGGACAGTGACGGTGGGGCTGCGTTACGAGTTCTAAAAAGGCGATCAGTATGCCGGGATGGTGCGAATAAAGTCCTTGGCCGTCCCATGCGACGGATCAACAAAAGTGACATCCGCTGGATCGCGCCGCGGCGTGTCCACACTGAACACCACCAGCGGGCTCTCAATCACCTCTGGAATCGCGTGCACCTTATTGCGCCGGAAGAACAGTAACTGGCCCGGTCCCAATTCGACCGGCTCCTGGCCATCCACAACAAATCTTCCGCGCCCCAGAATGACGTGCAGATACTCATCGCAGGTTTTGTGGAAGTGCGCGGGCACGGGCCGATAAATGCGAAAGAGCCGCGAACTGGCAGCGGATTCGTCGGTGAGTCGCATGTCCAGAAGCATCGTATCGGCCGTCGGCGGAAACTTCGCCGCCAGTGCGGCAAGATCGAAGACGGAAGAGTCGGGCGGGTCGGGAGTCTTTGCGGTAGAGCTGTTCGGTTGCGTCATCGACATGAATCCATCCTAGCCGCCGGCGTTTTCGTCCAGCAACGAAGCGCGGGGTCCCCCGCTATACGATAGATGCCATGCGTGTGCTATCGGCCGCGGAAATGCAAGCCTGCGATTGCGCGACGACGGAGCGGTTCGGCGTGCCTTCGCTCAAGTTGATGCGCGCTGCGTCGTCAGCCGTGGCAGCGTTTGCGCGCGAGCAGTTTCCGGGGGCGCAGCGAGTGACTGTGCTGTGCGGGCGTGGCAACAATGGCGGCGATGGCATGATGACCGCGCGCATGCTGGCCACCGCGGGCTTGAAGGTGACGACGATTCTTCTTGGCTCGCCTGAAGGCATGGCCGGCGATGCGGCCGCCGCCTGGCGCGAGTTGGCCAGTCCCGCCCACGGCATGATTCACGTAGTCAAGACCGAAGCCGAACTTGCCCAGTACAAGACCGCTCTGCAAACCGATCTCATCATCGACGCGGTCGTGGGAACGGGTGCCACTCCGCCTCTCCGTGGCTTGCCGCTGGCCGCTCTCAAGTGGATCAAAGACTGCCCCGCGCCCATTCTCGCCATCGATCTGCCTTCCGGTTGGCCGGCCGATTTTTCCGGTGGCTCCTTCGAAGGCCCCGCGTTTCCTGCCGACGCGGTCATCACGTTCACCGCGCCCAAGCCGGCGCACGTCTTTGCGCAACTGACCCGGCGATGGGACCAGCCGGTTGTGGTCGCGCCTATCGGATCCCCCGACGAAGCGGTTCTTTCCGATCTGCAACTGGCGTGGACCGGGACCTCGCATGCACTTGTGCAGGCACCGCGCGCCGCCGACTCCAACAAAGGCAAATTCGGCCATGTGCTCGTGATCGGCGGGTCAGTGGGGAAGTCGGGTGCACCCGCCATGAGTTCGCTTGCGGCGATGCGTGTCGGTGCCGGGCTCGTGACCGCGGCGGTGCCCACCCCGGTGTTGGCGCAGGTCTCCTGCTTTGCGCCTGAGCTCATGACCTGGCCGTTGCCGGCGAGTACGCCAGGACAAATTGCAGCCAAAAGCCTGACGCCGGAACTCATCGAAGCCCTTACCGCGGGCAAAAGTGTTCTCGCCGTCGGGCCTGGATTGGGTCAGGGCGCGGGCATCGTGAAACTCCTCAGTGGCCTCCTGGTCGAATCAGACCTGCCTGCGGTCATCGATGCCGACGCGCTGAATGTCCTTGCCGCAAATCCTGGATTGATGACCAAGCTGACCAGGTCCGGCAAAGCTGGGCGCACGCTGGTGCTTACGCCGCATCCGGGCGAGATGGCGCGCCTGGCCGGCACAACCGTTGCCGCAGTTCAAGCCCACCGGCTTGAGATCGCGCGCAACTTCGCCGTCACGCACGCCGTGACGCTGGTCCTCAAGGGTGCGCGCACCCTGGTCGCTCATCCCGACGGAACGGTGGCTGTAAACACTACCGGCAATCCAGCCATGGCCAAGGGAGGCAGCGGCGATTTGTTAACCGGCATCCTCGCCGGCCTGCTTGCTCAATATAGAGATCAGCCGGCACGCGCCATCGAAGCAGCAGTCTATCTTCATGGACTGGCCGCCGACTTTGCCGTGCGCGACGTCGATGAACACACCCTGCTGGCCACCGACACGCTGCATGAATTTTCTCGGGCTTTTCGCTTTCACTCCCGGCGTCCCAGCGGTTATGTTTGGTTGCAGGGGCATTGCCCGCAGCGGGCTTGCGCAATGGTTGAGAAATAGCCCCCGCCCGACACAATCCGGTAATGCGTGCAGAGTGACGTATGCCGCACCGCTCAGCTCCTGCAACGAGTATGTTTGTTGCATGCAGCAAGCCAGCACACGACAGACCACCCCGAGGGTTGAGCAATGACGAGTGCCGCACCCACCGCTGAAGGCAAGATCCGCGAGTTCACGACGCAGAGCGGCTCGGACACAATCGAGGTGGGTCGCAAGCTGGCGCGACTCCTCAAGCCACCGCAACTGCTTCTACTGCGCGGCGACCTCGGCACCGGCAAGACAACACTAGTCAAGGGCATTGCCCAGGCCATCGATGCCGCCGAGCCCGACGAAGTTACCAGCCCGACCTTCACCCTGCTGCACGAGTACGATGGCACGCTCGATGGCAAGGCTGTGAAGCTGTACCACATCGACGTGTACCGCCTCGAAGGCGAACGCCAACTCGAAACCCTGGGCCTCGATGAACTACTGACTCCCGATGCGTTGGTGCTGGTTGAGTGGGGCGAGAAGTTCAAAAGCATCCGCAAAAAAGCCACCGGCGAAATCGCCATCTCCTCGGCCGGCGGCGACGCCCGCAAAATCACCGTAACCCTGAAAGACTAGCCATTGCATGGAGCGGACGGGCGCCGCCCAACACTCTTAAACGCCAAAATCTAACATCGCCAGCGCGCGTCGCCGATCACCGAAGTGCGTCAATTTCACCCTTGTTGGCTGGACGCCCCATTGGGCGCTCGGTATACTTTGGCGCACGGGGTACACGGCGATGCGGTTTTCCCAGGCACACGCGCACAGAACATTCTTGCTTGCAGCAAGCCTTCTCGTTGCTGGAGCAGCCTGCGCTACGGGGACCCCCGCGCGGCACCTGCGCGCGGCCACATCTCCGGCCCAGGTCAAGCCAGACACAGTGCCCACGACGGTCGAAGTGATCAATGGAACCTCGCGGCGCGTGGTGACCCTTCAAAGTGAGGTCGCGCCAACCAAAACTGCAAGCGCGCGCCGCAGACATCTTGCCCGGCACGCAAAGCATCGTCGCCGCCATCGTTCCGCGGCGCCTCCGCCGCTCACCGCCGAAATCCTGAACGGCAATCAAAAGGAAACGCGCGTCTTTCGCGGTGAAAGCGCGTCCAGCGCTCCACCTAAAAACCTCTCCCCAGTCGTCGTGGGCATTGCCTCGGGGGAATCGGAGAACCGGCAAAACAAATCCGTGGTCATCGGCATCTCGTCCGTCGACAGCAGCGATGCGGCCGGTACCAAGCCTGTTGTGGTGGGGGTTGCCTCGACGGAATCGCATTTGCAGAACGGTTCGAGTTCCCAGCCGGTCGTCGTGGGTGTTGCATCGAGGGGCGCACAGGCAGCAGGCGTTGTGGAACCAGCCACCGTTGGGGTCGAGCCGCGCCCTGCGAAGCGTCCGCCCTACCGGCCCGCGCAACTCGATCGGCAATAAGACCTCTCGAAGAGGAAGCCGCGCGCAGCCTTTGCTCAGAACCCCATGATGTTGTAGCCGCAGTCGACGTAGATCGTCTCGCCCGTAATCGCGGTCGAGAGATCGCTGGCGAGAAACACAGCGAGCCCGCCTACTTCAAGCTGGTCGACATTGCGATGCAGCGGAGCGCGGTCGGCATGCGTCTTCATCATCTCGGTCAAGTCGCCCACCCCGCGTGCTGCCAGGGTCTTGATGGGTCCCGCGGAGATGGCGTTGGCTCGAATGTTCTTGGAACCGAGATTCCATGCGAGATAACGAATCGTGGATTCAAGCGCGGCCTTGGCCACCGCCATCACGTTGTAGTTGGGAACAACTTTTTCTGCAGCGTAATAGCTCAGCGTCATGATGCTGCCGCCGTCGGTCATCAGCGGCACGGCTCCGCGGCTCACCGCGATCAGCGAGTAGACGCTTACGTCGAGCGCCACGCGGAAGCCGTCCCGGCTGGTGTTGATAAACTCGCCGCGCAACTCGGTGGCCGGCGCATACGCCACAGCGTGCACCAGAATGTCGAGCTTGCCGTACTGCTCCTTGAGCGCCGCAAAAAGCGTGTCGATCTCGGCGTCGACGGAGACGTCGCACTGGAAGCCGCTCGCGCCCGGAAGCTCCTTGATCAGGTCTTCGGCTTCGAGCTTCATGCGTTCGTTCTGATAACAGATGGCCAGCGTGGCGCCGGCGGCGTGCAGCTTTTGGGCGATGCCCCACGCGATGGAGCGCTTGTTCGCCAGCCCAAAAACCACAGCGGTCTTACCTGCCAAATCGATCATGCTTGTTTTGTTCCTCGGTGTTCCGCCGCGACGTGCGGAGAAGCTGCGGGCAATTCTTAGAATAACAGCCGGATTTTGGCTATTCTCCGCGCGGCGTGCGGCGCGTCTACCCGCCTAGATCGACCAGTTCAACCTGGCCGACCGGCTGGCCCAGAAACCGCGAGCCCAGGCGCTCGAATTTTTCCACGGAATCGGTGGCAAAGCAGCGAATCGTGGTCGGAGGAACCTCGCCGCCGGCCTGACCCCGGCCCTGATTCTCGCCCCCATGCTCCCCTTGGATCAAGCGCACCGCGGCCTCGGCCGCAGTCTCCGCGGAATCGATCACCCGCATGCCGCCGGGAACGGCGCGCTCAATCAGCGGTCTCAAAAGCGGGTAATGCGTGCAGCCCAGCACCAGCGTGTCAGGATTCATGCCGGCTGCTTTCGCCTCGCTCAACAACTCGTCGAGGTAGATCTGAATTACCTGCTTCGTCACAGCCGCCTGCGGTGTGGCGGGCGCGGCTCCCGCAGCATAAGCTCCCGTACCGATTGCTGGGAATGCGGGCGAGTCCGTCACTCCGTCGTCGATCCAGCCCTCTTCGACCAGGGGCACAAGCAAGGGGCAGGCCTTCTCAAGCGCGCGTAATCCGAGTGCTTTGCATGCAGCTGCATAGGCGTGGCTCCGCACCGTGGCATCGGTGGCAATCACCAGCACGTCTCCTGTGCGGGAAGCAGCTCGCGCCGTTGCAGCCCCCGGTTCAATCACGCCCAGCACCGGAACCGGCACAGCTGCCTCGATCGCATCGAGCGCAAGAGCGCTGGCTGTGTTGCAGGCAATCACCAGGAACTCGGCCTTCTGCTCACGCACCAGAAACTGCGCGCTCTCGACGGCGTAGCGCGCGATGGTGCGTCGCGACTTCGAGCCGTAGGGCAGCCGCGCCGTGTCGCCAATAAAGGCGAACTGCGCATGAGGCAGCCGCGCAATCAGCGAACGCAGCACCGTGAGGCCGCCGAAACCCGAGTCGAAGACACCGATGGTGGGAGTGTATGGGGGAGTCATCGCTTGATTGGCGCTCACGGAGTGCGCTCTCCCCCTGCGACGGGCACGGCATCGGCGGTCAAATACGTGCGGGTCAAGTCGGCATGCCCGGCGAGGTTCGGTCGCTCGACACCGTCAACTAAAAAGCGTACCTCGGCCACGTGGGGAAGATTCGCGCGGAGTGTCCCGCAGATCGAGAGCACCGTCAGCGTCTCCGTTTCGAGTCCCGAGGGATGACTCGCGGCAAACGCTCCGGTCAGGTTGACGACCGCCAGTTCGTCGCCGGCGCTCTGCGTATTGTTCGACCCGGAAGGTAAGGGGGGAGCGGGCATCAGAAAGACCTGCGCGATCCCCGCGGCTCCGCCCGAGACCGGGTGCGCCGCATCCGGCGCGGCATAGAGATCGAGCAGATTGCCGAGCAGGACTCGCGCTCGAGCGCCGGGGTCGGCAGGGAGGGGAAGCGATCGCGCCTGCACAATCATCGAGCCATCGGCATCATTGGCCACAAGGAGCGTCGCTTGTTCGGCGGGAGCAACTTCGGGCGCCTTGGTGGGAGCCGAGTCTTCGCCCGCAAGCAAGCGTTGATGCGCGCGCTGGCGCAGGTGCCACAGCACGCCGCCCATGACCAGCGCAGCCAGCAGCAGCACAGAAAAGAGAATTTTCTGATAGCGCGGAATCAAGGCTGGTGTGCCTCCATGCGCCACTCCAACAGCGCCGCCGCAAGGGCGTTGGCGACATGTGCCTGGTAGTCCGCATCATCCGGTTCGGCCGTGACTTTACCGTCCGCGCCGCGCGCAGGTGCAATCTCAAGGGCGAGGGCCGGGCAGGTCATATTGTCCACCCCGATTAAGGCCGTTCGGCTCAGCGTGACATTGAAATTCTCATGCAGCAGCGAGGAGTTGAGCGCCCCCACAAGGGCCAGGCTGCGGTTGATCCAGCCTGACTGCGCGATCTTCCATGGAACAAAAAGTCCCGCCTGCGTTGGTGCAAGCGATGAGGTGAACAGATGGATGCCCGAGCCGCTCTCCGTCGCATGCAGGCTGACGCAGGCTCCAGCCCGGGCGTGGTTCGCGATGGCTGCACGTCTCACCGGATCAACCGCCGTATCGGACTCCCGCGTCGTCACCACCGCCATGCCCCGCGCCGAGAGAAGCGATCGAAGCCGCACGCTGAAGGCGAGGGTCGCGGCCTTTTCCAGCTGGCCGCTGGCCAGTCGTCCTCCGCTGTCATCCCCGCCGTGCGCCGGGTCCAGTACTACGGTAAAGCGCGAAGCGGGGGCGGGATTCGGGGGCGTCTGCGCCCCGGCTATCGGGTTGAATCCCATAGCCGCAAAAAACGCAACTCCGACAAATGCTTCGAGTCCGAAAAGGACTCTAATCCAGCGCATAAATGGCTAAACCGCTCAAGAGCTTCGGGTAAAAGTCAGTGGACTTCTGCGGCATCACCGAACCCGCAAATGCCACTTCCCGCAGCTGTTCCATGGTGACCGGGTTGGTGAGGAAGACCACGTCGGCTTCGCCCCGCCGCACTTGCTCGACGGCTTCGCTCGCGTCCCGCAAATAACGGATGTTGGTCTGCTCGCGCACCTTCTCCGCATCCAGACCAAGCAGCTTGTCGAGGATGATTGTGTGCAAAGCCGTGAGGTCGAGCTGCCGCTGATGCTCAGGCACGTCGGACAATGCCGCGGCTGTTTGCGGTTTGGCGCGCAGCAAAAATGCCGCGTCCCGCGTCACCGCCACAAAAGCCGTTCCCTTCTGCGCCTTCAGCGTGTCGATGAGCGCCCCCGCGTCTGTCGCCCGCAGTGCCTCTACGGCAAAATACTGCTCCGCCGCCTTCACAAACGCTGCGGATTCGAAGCCGGTCAAACCGTGCACCACACGATGCGTCGGCAAAATCACCAGGCCGTCGGAGTCCATGTTCACAAACGTCATCATCACCGCGGCCTCAGGATATGCAGGCTGCGGCAGCTGACCGGTACTGTGCTCGCTGTGCGCCTGTGCCGCCGGCGCGTGCTCCTTCGAGTAGTTCAGCGCTGTCTCGTAACGGTGATGCCCGTCGGCAATAATCAGCTTCTTGTCGGCCATCGCAGCGCTCAGCAGCTTTATCGCCGCCGGATCGCTGACCCGCCATAGCCGATGCAGCACGCCGTATTCATCCGTAACCTCGGCATCCGCCGTGCCATTGCCGTCATACAGAACCTTCTCGACGCTGCCCGCGGGGTCTGAGTACAGCATAAAAATCTGGCCAAAATGCGCGCGCGTGGCCTTCAGCAGATTGAGCCGGTCGCTCTTGGGCTTCGAGAGCGTGTACTCATGCCGAAAAACGACTTGCTCCGCATACTCGTGCAGCTTGCCCAGCGCAATAAAGCCCCGCCGCTCCTTCACCACATCGGAGCCGGGCACCTTGAAGCGTTGCGCATACGCAAAAACGCAGGGAGCTTTCTCCCGCGTCAGCACACCCTGTTCGCGCCACGCGCTGAAGTCCCGTGCTGCGCGGCTATAAACGCTTTCGCCCCGCTCGGCATCGAACAATTCGGGCAGCCCGAGGATGATGCGCACCAGGTTGTACGGGCTGCGCTGGTAGTAGGCCTGCTGCATCGCGGGAGAGATCTTGTCGTAAGGCTGGGTGACCACGTCCTCCAGCTTCACTGAGGAAGGGTTGTAACGCCAGGCGCGAAACGGATAAATGCTTGCCATGAGGACGGTCGTGCTCTCCGTTGAAATGGTTGGATTTGCGCCTCTGCTCCGTCTCAGCTTCTTCCCCGGGCGCCGGCACAAACTTGATTGTATCCCAGTGACATATCGATGGTTGGCGAGTCTGAAACGGTGTCTGCGCCATTAACAAAACGGTGACAAGTCCATGACGCCAGCCCTCCGCCAACCGTGCTAAGATCGCCTTCAATCTCAGGTGCCCCGGAATGAGCAGGCAAGACCACCGGCGCGTAAACAGGGAAGACCGGCGCCCACAAAAGAGACCTCTTCATCGCGGAATCGGTCCGTGCCTGCTCGGCGCTTTGCTCTGCATCGCTGCCGCCGCCGCCCAGGACGACCCGCTCAACAAAGTGCATGTTACGCCTCCGCCCGCAGCCACTCCTGCCACCGGCGCGCCCAAAGGCGCTGAAGCCCCCGCCGTCACCGGCCCAGCCGCTGCCCGAGCCAGGCCCGGCGCCCTGATCCGCATGAATGTCGACATGGTGCTCGTCCCGGTCACCGTGACCGACCCCATGAACCGCCTCGTCACCGGCCTCGAAAAAGAAGACTTCCAGATCTACGAGAACAATGGTGAGCAGAAGATCGCCACTTTCGTCAGCGAGGATGCCCCTGTCTCGATCGGCATCGTTTTCGATCTCTCCGGCTCCATGACCTCCAAGCTCATCCGCGCCCGCGATTCGATTCTGCAGTTCATCAAGACTGCCAATCCCGAAGATGAGTTTTTCGTGATCGGCTTTAACGACCGCCCCGAGTTGATCGAGGACTTCACCAACTCCGTCGAAGACATCGAGGCCCGCCTCGCCACCGTCCGCAGCGGCCACCGCACCGCCCTGCTCGACGCCATCTACTACGGCGTCGAAAAAACCAAAGAGGCCAAGCACCAGCGCAAAGCTCTCCTCGTCGTCTCCGACGGCGGCGATAACCGTTCCCGCTACACCGAAGGCGAAGTCCGCTCCCAGGTCAAGGAGTCCGACGTCGAGATCTACTCCATCGGCATCTTCGACCCTTACGCGGCCACCCCCGAGGAGCGCACAGGCCCCGCGTTGCTCAATGAGCTCTCTGAAGATACCGGCGGCCGCCTCTACCGGGTCGACGATATTGCCGAAATGGGCGACATTGCCGAGAAGATTTCAACCGAGCTGCGTAACCAATACGTCATCGGATATACCCCCAAGGTCATGAGCCGCGATGGCAAGTGGCGTAAAGTGAAGGTGAAGCTTAATCCTCCACCGGGATTGCCTCAGCTCACTGTTCATGCTCGTACCGGCTACTATGCGCCCTTGCAATAAAACTGCCTGCGCCCTTCTTCTTATTTTTTCCACGCTGCCGTTCTGGGCGCAACAGGCGCCCGGCAAACCGGCGCAAGCTCCCGCGCCTTCACTGACTGAAGACCACGACCCTGTCCGTTCTCCCGATCCTGAGGCGACCGGCGCCGCCCCCACCGGGCCCCTCAAGAAAGAGGGCGAGGGCTACATCCTTCGCACCGACGTTGAAGAAGTGGTGCTGAATGCCACCGTCCTCGAAGGATCGAAAATTGTCCAGACCCTCAAGAAGGACGATTTCCAGGTCTTCGAAGACGGCGTCAAGCAGAACATCATCAGCTTCCAGCACACCGATCTGCCGGTCTCCATCGCCCTGGTGGTCGACAACTCCGGGTCCATGTCGAAAAAGCGTCCCGCCGTCAACCAGAGCGCCCTCGATCTGATCGCCGCCTCCAATACCCAGGACGAAGCCTTCGTCGTCAATTTCTCCGACGAGGCATTCATCGACCAGGATTTTACAGGCGACGTCTCCAAGCTGCGCGAAGGCCTCTCCCACATCGAGTCGCGCGGCGGTACCGCCCTCTACGACGCCGTCGTGGCCTCGGCCGACAAGCTCGTTGCCGACGGCAAGCGTCCCAAGCAGGTGCTCGTCATCATCACCGACGGCGAAGACAATGCCTCCACCTTGTCGCTCGAACAAACCATTCGCCGCGTGCAGTCTCTCTCCGGGCCGGTGATCTACTCCATCGGTCTTCTCTTCGGCGACGAGATGACCCACTCCGAGGTCCGCCACGCCCGCCGCGCCCTCGAAATGCTCTCCGCTGAAACCGGCGGGGTGGCCTACTTCCCCAAGTCCATCGAGCAGGTCGACCAGATCGCCGCCGAGGTCGCCCACGACATCCGCAGCCAGTACACCATCGGCTACCACTCCACCAAAGCCTCGAACCAGCTGGGATTCCGCCGCGTCCAGGTCACCGCCCAGGTTGCAGGCATGGGCAAGCTCGAGGTCCGCACCCGCACCGGCTACTTCCCCTCGCAGCGCGCCGCCAAAAAGACCAAGGCCGCCGGCCAATAGCGGCGCAGTTTGCCGTTGCGCAAGTTCGCCGCGCCCCCCGCCTACACCTTCGGCAACTCCGGACGGAACACGGTCTATGGCTCTGGCACGCAGACCGTAGACCTGGGCCTGGTGCGCACATTCAACGTAGCTGAAAGAGCGCGGTTCGAAGCGCGCGCCGAATTCTTCAACGCACTCCGAAGGCCGCGCCTGCCTGGACGGCAGGTCCCTCAGCGCGTACTGGAAACGCAGACGCCTTCGATATCGCTCGCTCCCGGATTGACGAAGTAGCGCCGCTGGAAATAGAGCGCAACATTCACAAGCGCGATCATGACTGGAACCTCGACAAGAGGACCGATGACCGCTGCGAAGGCGGCGCCCGAATTGATGCCGAATACCGAGACCGCAACCGCAATCGCCAGCTCGAAGTTATTCGACGCCGCCGTGAAAGCAAGCGTCGTCGTCTTGGAATAGTCGGCGCCCAGCTTGCGCCCCATGTAGAACGACACAAGAAACATGACCACAAAGTAGATCAGCAGCGGAATCGCGATTCTCAGCACGTCCAGCGGGAGACGCACGATGTAGCCGCCCTTAAGCGAGAACATCACCACGATGGTGAACAGAAGAGCGAGCAGTGTGAGCGGGCTGACGCGTGGAACAAACTTTGCGTCGTACCATGCGAGTCCCTTCGCGCGAACGAGTGCGGTGCGCGTCAAAAATCCAGCGATGAACGGAATGCCGAGATAGACAAACACGCTCTTGGCGATTGCGCCGATCGAGATGTTCACGACCGTTCCATGCAATCCAAACCACCCCGGCAGCACGGTGACGAAGACCCACGCATAGACGGAATAGAAGAACACTTGAAACAGCGAGTTGAATGCCACAAGACCCGCGGCATATTGCGTGTCGCCTTTGGCGAGCTGATTCCACACAATCACCATGGCAATGCAGCGTGCCAGCCCAATCATGATGAGGCCGGCCATGTATTCGGGATAGCCGCGCAGAAATACGATGGCGAGCACGAACATCAGCGACGGGCCAATCAGCCAGTTCTGCAGCAACGAAAGGCCGAGCACGCGCTTGTTGCGAAACACCTCGTGCAGTTGCTCGAAGCGGACCCGCGTGAAGGGCGGATACATCATGACAATGAGGCCGACCGCGATGGGAATCGAAGTGGTGCCGACAGTGAATCGATTCAGAAACGGAACTACACCGGGAGCAAACCAGCCAAGCACAATGCCGACCGCCATGGCCGCGAAGATCCAGCCAGTCAGGTAGCGGTCGAGAAACGATAGACGACTCTTCTTCACTGGTACCTCCGCAATCTCCGCTACGATCTGCCAATGTCTTCGACCGCGCGCTTGATCGCCAGTTGGTTGAGCGTGCCCAGCGGAAGCGAGAGAAAGAGCCCGATCCTGCGATCGAGTACGACGAACGCGTCGCGGAATGCTCGCGCTATTTCTTCCGGCGTTCCTATCACTGCCGCCGGATCGGGAATGCCCCAATGCGCCGTGGTCGGCTGACCGGGCCAGTAAGGACACACTTCGTTGGCGGCGTTGTCGCAGACCGTAAAGACGAAATCCAGCTTCGGGGCTCCAACCGCCGCGAACTCATCCCACGATTTGCTGCGCAGCCCTTCCGTGGACATGCCTGCTGATTCAATTTGCCGAAGCGCCTCCGGCCGCGGTTGCCCCGAAGGGTGGCTGCCCGCGCTGTGGGCTTTGAATCGCCCTCTGCCGCGGTTGTTCAGGATTGCCTCGGCCATGATCGACCGCGCCGAATTACCCGTGCATAAAAACAAGACGTTGAAGTGGTCTGCCATGGCCTACCTTGTTGCCCCGATCGTGACAGGCTCGCAGCAGCCCGGCTCGCAGCACGCCTTGGCTTTGGTGGCGCGGATAAAGGCGCTCATGAATTTTCCGTTTACCTGCGGAGCGACTGCGTCTACATCCACTCCGGCTTCGGTGAGAAACTGGCGCGCATCTTCGATGTTGTAGACGCGTGTTGGCTCGATCGATGCATCGCCGAATCCAGCGTTCTTGAGCTTCGCGAGATAGTCGGTTTCCTCCAGCGCCCCGGCAATACAGCCAACCCACAGCATCATGCTGTTGCGCACTTCATCCGGAACGCTGCCGCGGACCACCACGTCGGAAACGGCGAAGCGGCCGCCCGGCTTGAGGACGCGATATGCTTCGCGCAGCACGCGATCTTTGTCGGCGGAGAGATTGATGACGCAGTTGGAAATGATGACGTTGACGGAGTTATCGGGGAGAGGAATGTTTTCGATTTCGCCTTTCAGGAACTCGACGTTGGTTACGCCGGCCTCCTGCTGATTGGCGCGGGCAAGGGCCAGCATCTCATCGGTCATGTCTAGGCCGTAGGCTTTGCCGGTGGGCCCGACGCGCTTGGCTGAGAGCAGCACGTCGATGCCGCCGCCGGAGCCGAGATCGAGCACGGTCTCCCCGGCTTGCAATTCAATCAACGCTGTTGGATTGCCGCATCCGAGCGAAGCCAGCACAGCCTTTTCGGGGATCAATCCCTTTTCGTCGGCGCTGTAAAGATTCGTGGTGATCGGATCGCAGCAGCGGAGGCCGGGATCGCAACACGCCTGCACGGCTCCGGACTGAGACACGGCGCGCGCTGCGCTCCCGTACTTTTGTTTCACTTGTTCCTGAATGGTCGCTTGTTCTTGAACGGTCGACGTTGTTTCCATGGTGTGTCTCCTTGCATACGCTAAGGCGAATGTATTATCCGCTAGACATATCTGTCAAGGCGTATATTATGAAGTTGTGATTCGTTCTCCCAAAGCGTATGACCTGGCGCTGCTGTTTGCGGCCCTCTCCGATCGCACCCGCCTGCGGCTGCTCAATTTGATGGATGGGCGGGAGGTTTGCGTCTGCTATTTCGTCGAGATCCTCGGGCAGAGCCAGCCCAAGATCTCGCGGCATCTGGCGTATCTGCGGCGGGCCGGCGTCGTGGCTGCGCGACGGGAGGGCAAGTGGATGCACTACAAAATCGTTGTCCCTTCGCATCCCGGGGCGGCCCGCATTCTTCGTGAGACGCTCGCGGTTGTGCGCGAAGAGAAGGCGATGCAGACGGACCTGGCGCGCCTGGGCAAGGCGTGCTGCTCGCCGCTTAAGGTTCCAACGCTCGAGGGGGCTCCGCTGCCCATTCCGATGGAGCCGGTTGGCTGCGTGGCCTGCTGAAGACGGGCGGCCGGCGCTCTTTGGCGCCTTCGAAGGCGTCATGTTGGCGGGCACAGTTCTACTGGGGATCGAATAGTCTATGATTGCGAGGACCTGAATTTGCGCAATTTGGACGTGGTCTGACATGCTTGCGATTGCGCGAGAGAGACTTGGATTGGCTGACTTTCGCGCGTGCAGAAGCTGAGCGGCGAATCTTGTCTTCAGTCCACAAGGACCGTTGAATAAATCTATGCCACGAATTAACCCGTACGTTGTTCTGCTGACCCTCATCGCCACGCTGGGCGGATTGCTTTTCGGATACGACACGGCCGTGATCAACGGCGCGGTCGATAGCCTCAAGGTCTACTTCATCGATCCGCGCTTCAGCAATCTTGCGGACCCCGCGCAGGCCAATGCGGCCAATTCGCTGCTCGGCTTTGTGGTTTCAAGCGCGCTGATTGGTTGCATTGTCGGCGGGTTGTTGGGTGGCTGGGTCAGCACGAACATCGGCCGCAAGCGCGGGCTGGTGATCGCTGCTGTGCTCTTCCTGCTTTCAGCACTGGGCGCGGCGGCGCCGGAATTTCCCTTTGCTCCGATTGGACACGGCGGCGCGGCGTACATGACGAATTTCGTCATCTATCGCATCCTGGGCGGTATCGGCGTGGGGCTGGCTTCGATGTTGTCGCCGATGTACATCGCGGAGATTGCGCCTCCCAAGGTGAGAGGAAACCTGGTGGCGTGGAACCAGTTCGCCATCATCTTCGGCATGCTGGTGATTTACTTCGTGAACTTCGGCGTGTCGAAACTGGGGAGCGGCGACGCATGGCTCAATGTCATCGGCTGGCGCTACATGTTTCTTTCCGGAACGATTCCTGCGGCCCTTTTCCTGCTTCTCCTGTTCCTGGTGCCTGAGACTCCGCGCTTCCTGATGCTGAAAGGCAATGAGCCAGGGGCCCGCGCAGTGCTGGCCAAGCTGGTGACGCCGGAAGAAGGCGAAAAGATCATCTCGGAGATTCGGACATCGCTCAGCGAGCATCACTCCGGTAAATTGTTTTCGTTTGGCGTGCCCCTCATTCTGATCGGCGTCACGCTGTCAGTCTTTCAGCAGTTCGTCGGCATCAATGTGGTGCTCTACTATGCGACGGATATCTTCAAGGGCATGGGCCTGACGACGAACGGCTCGCTGTTCCAGACCATCATTGTGGGCGCGGTGAATCTACTCTTCACGGTCGTTGCGATTGTGGCTGTCGATAAGCTCGGCCGCAGACCGCTGCAGATTATTGGCGCGCTGGTGATGGCGGTCAGCATGATTTCGCTGGGCACCGACTTCTGGCTGGGCGGCAAAGGCATGGTGGCGCTGGTGTGCATGCTGGTTTACACGGCTGGGTTCGCGATGTCTTGGGGGCCTGTGACCTGGGTATTGTTGAGCGAAATCTTCCCCAACCAGATTCGCGGCAAGGCCATGGCCGTGGCGGTGGCGGCGCAGTGGATCGCCAACTATCTCGTCAGTTGGACTTTCCCGATTCTCGACAAGAATCCTTACCTGGTGGAGCACTTCAAGCATGGCTTCGCCTACTGGATTTATGGCTTGATGGGTATTCTCGCAGCGATCTTTATGGCGCGTGTTGTGCCGGAGACGAAGGGCCACTCGCTGGAAGAGATGGAAACGGTTTGGATGACGGCGGGCAAAGAATAATCGCCGCTGGCTACCAGCCCATTTGCCTCATCCGTTCGAGGATGAGCGCGCTGTAACGGTTCATGCGCTCGGGCCGCCGCTTCAAGGGAGCGGGAAGAATGGCGGCCAGTCGCGCGGCCTCGTCGCGGCCGACGGTCCGGGCGGCGGTTCGGTCGTAGCGCTGGCAGGCAGCCTCTGCGCCATAGATGCCGGGGCCCCACTCAACGACATTGAGATAGAGCTCGAGAATGCGCCGCTTGCCGAGGACGAGTTCGGCCACGGGCACCAGAGTGAACTCCGCGCCCTTGCGGAGGATGGAGCGGCTGGTTCCGAAGAACAGGTTCTTGACCAGCTGTTGCGTGATGGTGGAAGCTCCGCGCGAGCGGCCGCCTTTGAAGTCGTCTTCGGCTGCAATCTGAATCTGTTCCCAATCGAAGCCATGATGCTGGTAGAAGCGCGCGTCTTCTGCGGCGACTACGGCGTGTTGGAGGTTGGGCGATATCTGGCTGAGCGGAATGAATGTGTAGCGTTCGTTGTACGGAGTGCCGTGGATCCAGGCTTGTAAATGGCGCTGGATATGGACGGCGGTTGTGGGCGGGTCGATCCATCGGGCTGCGATGAGTGTGAGGGTGGCGAACGACCAGGCCAGGACGAGGGTTGCGGCCAGGACTCCCGCGATGGAGAGGATGGTTTTGCGGGTTCTGGGTGGGGTGGGACTTTCTGTCACTTTCCAGAATAATTGGTTCGTGGGCTTGGTTTATGGCTTGGGCGGGTTGTTGCCTCCCCGGTCCCAAGTGCGAGGGGCCGCTCAGGCAGGCTCGGGGTGCCCATTTTTCGTGCGGATTTATGGAGTGGCTGGGATGTATGCAGTTTTCCCATGTCTCAAAAGCGAGACATGGGGCACCCAGGTTTGTGGGAATTGATGGTGTGCTTTTATCAATGGGCCGTGGCTAAAGCCACTTCGATCTCGCGCCTGAATTCAGGGGCCTGAAGGCCCCTGCTCCCTCCGTTTCCTGATTTTCTGCTTTCTCTCCGTTTCCTGCTTTCTCTGCTTTTCCTCCGCTTCCTGCCTTTTCTTTGTTTCCTGCTTTCCCCTCGTTTCGTGCTCCCTCCGTTTCCTGATTTCTCCGATTGCAGTTGCTCGACGAAGTTGCTGCTTTGGTGGAGGCCAAATTTGTCCGTTAAGCTAGAGGGAGGAGTTATCGCTCAACTCACCATGGCTGAATACAAGTACTCGACGCTTGCTGTGCATGCGGGGCAGCATCCCTGCCCGTTGACGGGCGCGGTGAATGTGCCGCTTTACCTTTCTTCGACGTTCGAGCTGACCGGCATTGGAACGGACCGGGGGTGGGACTACTCGCGCGCCGGGAACCCGACGCGGGACCGGCTTGAGACCGCGCTGGCTGCGCTCGAAGGCGGCCACAGCGGGCATGCCTTTGCCAGCGGCATGGCGGCGATTTACGCGCTGGTGGCCATGCTGCGCGCGGGCGATCACGTGGTGTGTTCGCGCGATGTGTACGCGGGCACGGTGCGGCTGTTCGATCAAATTGTCTCGGGCTACGGCATCGAGATCGAGTATGTGGACACGAGCGATTTGAAGGCCGTGGAGAAGGCAATGCGGCCCACGACGAAGCTGGTTCACATCGAGACGCCGTCGAATCCGCTGATGATCCTTACCGATATTGCCGGCGTGTGCAAGATCGCTCATGCGAAGGGCGCAGAGGTCAGTGTCGACAACACCTTTCTGTCGCCTGCGCTGCAGAGTCCCATTGCGTTGGGCGCGGATATCGTGATGCATTCGACGACCAAATATCTCAATGGCCACTCGGACGGCATTGGTGGCGCGTTGATTGGGACCAAGCCCGAACACAAAGAAAGGTTTCTGCTGATCCAGAAGGCAGCGGGCAGCATTCTGTCACCGTTCGAATGTTTTCTAGTGCTGCGCGGGATCAAGACGATGCCGCTCAGGATCAAGCAGCATGAAGAGAATGGGCGAGCGGTTGCGGAGTTTCTGGCCGCGCATCCCAAGACAACGAAGGTGGCGTATCCGGGGCTTGCGAGCCATCCGCAACATGCGCTTGCGGTGCGGCAGCAGAAGGGCTTTGGCTCGATGATGAGCTTCGAGCTGAAGGGGCGTGAGGAAGCGGGGCGCTTTCTGGCTGCGTTGAAGATTTTCCTGAATGCCGAATCGCTGGGAGGCGTGGAGTCGCTGGCTTCGCACTCGGCGACGACGACGCATGCTTCGGTGAGCGCGGAGACGCGGGCGACGATGGGGATTACGGAAGGGCGGATTCGCTTGTCGATCGGGATTGAGGATAAGGAAGATTTGATTGCGGATCTGGGGCAGGCGTTGGGGGCGGTTTGACGATTCGCGCGCCGCGCGGATCGTCAGGGAGTAGGGAATAATTCTTAGGAGGGGCTCGGATCCATTCAGTTTTCCCATGTCTCAAAAGCGAGACATGGGGCGCCCACTTTTCGTGGTGAGTTTTAAAAGCGGGTGGGTTGGATTCAGTTTTCCCACCTAAGTGGAGCTTGGATGGGGCACCCATTTTCGTTTTCGATTGGGGCTTCGCTAAGAGCAACCGCGGGTCCCCTTCGGCTTCGCTCAGGGCAGGCTTTCGACTTCGATCGCTTCGCGATCTGCGCTCAGGATGACATCGCAAAAAGTTAGTGCACCGGGGCCGGGGTGGTTGACTTCTTGGGGCGGTTCATCAGGAAGGGCAGCGGCACCAGGACGGCTGTAACGCCCACCATGATCCAAATGACATCGACATAGGCGAGGAGGCGGGCCTGCACCTGGGCCATGCCGAAAATCTGCGCGCCGGCGTGATAGACGGCGTCGGGCAGGGCGGAGCCGCGTTGCATCCAGGCTCCGGCGAGACCGGAGCGCATGGCTTCAAATGTCGGGTTGCCGGGTGCTGTGTCGTGGGACGAGCAGGGCGAGGTGCTTCTGGCTGCCGGCGTGCGAGCAGGGTGGTGACGAAGCTGATGCCGACGCTGCCGCCGAGATTGCGCATGAGCGCGGTGAGTCCGCTGACCTCGTTGTATTTTTCCTGCGGGATGCCTGCGTAGCAGAGCGTGTTGATGGGAATGAACAGGAAGGGCAGGCCGAGGGCGATGAAGACGCGCCAACTGACGGCCTGTCCGAAGCTGACGTTGGGATTGATGGTGGTCATGCGCCAGAGGCCGAAGGTGGTGATGACGAATCCAATGGCAGACGAGTGCGCCGGGGGTCGAATTTGGGCGCGAGGGCGCCGGCGACGGGGAAGAGAAACATGAGCACCAGTCCGCCGGAGGAGACAGCCATGCCGGCCTGGCGCGCGGAGTAGCCCATGATCTCCTGGAGGAATTGCGGGATGAGGACGGTGGAGGAGTAGAGCGCGACGCCGACCATGAACATGACGAGCTGGGTCATGCCGACGTTGCGGCGAACGAAGAGACGCAGATCGAGAACGGGATGCTGCGATGGAGAGTTCGCGCCAGAAGAAGAGCGCCAGCCCGACGATGGCGGTGACGGCGAGGGTGATGATGAAGCGGGAGCTGAACCAGTCGTCTTCCTGGCCCTTGTCGAGCATGATCTGGAGAGAGCCGATGGCGACGATGAGCAGGCCGAGACCCCAGTAGTCGATGCCTTCGCTGCGCTTGCGGACTTCGGCGAGGTAGGGCGGGTCTTCGACGACGCGGTTGGTGAGAAAGAGCGAGATGATGCCGACGGGGATGTTGAGGAAGAAGATCCAGCGCCAGGTGTAGTTGTCGACGATCCAGCCGCCGACGGTGGGGCCGAGGACAGGCGCGGTGACGACGGCGACGCCATAGACGGCGAAGGCCATGCTGCGTTTTTCCGGTGGGAAGGTGTCGGCGAGGATGGACTGCTCGCTGGGCTGCAGGCCGCCGCCGGCTGCTCCCTGAAGGATGCGGAAGAAGACGAGCGTGCCGAGGGTAGGGGCGAGTCCGCAGAGCAGCGAGGCGACGGTGAAGAGGAAGACGCAGCTCATGTAGAAGCGCTTGCGGCCGATGCGGTTGGCGATCCATCCGCTGATGGGCAGCACCATGGCATTGGCGACGAGATAGCTGGTGAGGACCCAGGTGGCTTCTTCAGGACTGGCGGAGAGCGAGCCGCCGATGTGGGGCATGGCGACGTTGGCGATGGAGGTATCGAGCGCCTCCATGAACGTGGCGAGCGTGACGGTGATGGCGATGACCCATGGATTGGCACGCGGTCGCCAGGTCTCGATGGAATGTGGTGGTCGCGGCGGCCAAGGTGAGAATTTCCTCTACGGACGGATTCCGCGGCACGCAGGCCGGCGGGTCAGGGGTGTGGGGTGACGCTCTCACTAGAGTAAAGGACAGGCCGCCGGAGCGGGGCGGGCCGGATATGGGCATTCCCGCGATGCGAACCTGCTATGTCATGCTGAAGGCAAGATGCAGGAAGCCAAACTGAAAGACGAAATCGAGGGACCGAGCGCAGAGCGCCTGGTGCTTGGCATCGACACGTGTGGGCCGACGGGGTCGGTGGCGCTGGCGCGGCTCGTGCGCGATGGCGTGCAGTTGCTGGGGCAGATCGAGTTGGAGGGGCGGAGTTACTCGTCCACCCTGGTGACGGCGGTGGGGGAGCTTATGACGCAGGCTCAGGTGCGTATGGGCCTGCTGGATGCAATCGTGGCGGTACGCGGGCCGGGGAGCTTTACGGGTGTGCGCCTGGGACTGAGCGCGGTGAAGGGGCTGGCGGAGCCGGGAGGGATTCCGGTGGTGGCGGTGTCGCTCCTGGCGGTGCTGGCGCGCAAGGCCGGCGTGGATGCGGCGGCACTGGATGCGCATCGGCATGAGTTGTTTCTGGGTCTGGGAGAAGGGGGCCAGGAAGGCGGGGGTGCACAGGCCCGGGAGATTCTTGCCGGGCGGCCGGAGTTGGTAGCGATCGAGCCGCGGCCGGCGCGGGTTGCGGTGTGCGACGAGAGCGCTGCGGCGTTGCTGTTGGAGGCGTGGCCGGCAACGGAGCTGGTGCAGCCCGGGGCACCGACGGCGGCAGATGCGATTGAACTGGCCGCGTCGAAGATCAAGGCTGGCGAGTTTGCGGATTTGGCGCTTCTGGATGGGCATTATCTGCGGCGCTCGGATGCGGAGATATTTGGGGAGCCGGCGCAGGCGGGCGCACGGCGGGCATGACGGCGGAATTGCACGTATGACGGTCGAGACGGTGCGGATCCGGGCGATGGTTTTTGAGGACCTGGACCAGGTGGTGGCGCTTGCGGCCAGCCTGGCGCAGGCGCCGCGGTGGGCGCGCGAGGTATACGAAGCGGCTCTGACGCCGGGGAGCGCGCCGAGGCGGGTGGCACTGGTGGCTGTCGAACCAGGTTCAGCAGTGGTGGCGGGGTTCGCCGTAGCGGCAGTCGTAAGGCCCGAGGCAGAACTTGAGAGCGTAGCGGTGGCCGAGAAACTGCAGCGGAGAGGGATCGGGCGGCGGTTGGTGGGCGGAATCAGCCGTGCGCTCGGCGAGGCTGGGGTCACGAAAGTGTTCCTCGAGGTGCGGGAGTCGAACACTCCGGCGCAAAAGCTGTATGAGGCTCTGGGGTATAAAGCGACGGGACGGAGAGCGAGCTACTATCTTGACCCCAAAGAAGATGCGGTTGTCATGGCTTTGATTCTCGGGGAGGACCGAGGCTGACGGTGGCGGCAAGGGCGAGCATCGAATCGACACACTCCGGTCTTTTTTAGAGCGGAAGAGTCCGATTTATGCCCAGAAAATCCACAGAGGAGAGTTCATTTTTGGGACTCTTCCCGCTTGCCGTTTGTTGCAAAAGAGCGCTATATGTAAATGTTCCTTGAAATCCGGGGGTGCTTGATGGATGAAGTAAAGGATTCGACGCTGGGTGAAGAAATCTATCGCCTGCAGGCAGAACACCGTCGCTACGCTCAGCGGTTGGACGAACTGATTCAGAAGCCGTATCTCTCCGAAGACGAGCAACTGGAAGAGGTACGTTTGAAGAAGTTGAAACTTCACGCCAAGGACCTGATTTACGCATTGGAACACCGTGCAACGGTGATGGCGTAAGTTCCTGGTTCCTGGAGACTGCGGGCGATTGGTTCTGTGACGGCGAGAGCCGCTGTTACGAGAATTCTTGTCTTGCGCCCCGCACATTCCCTGAGGCAAATTCAACCGTATAATCGTTAGAGCCTATGGTTCGAGACGGTTACATATACGGTGGGAGTCTGGTTGCAGTTGCGGCGCTGATTGCGTGGGCAACGGGCAGCTTGCTGTGGGCATTTCCTGCGGTTGTTCTTGCGGTATTTTTTCTCTGGTTTTTTCGAGATCCGGAGAGGAAGATCCCGGCCGGGAACGGAATCATTGTGTCTCCGGGGGATGGGCTGGTGACGGAGACGGCGGAGATTTCAACGCCGGCTGGCCGTCGGCAGCGAATCAGCATTTTTCTGAGCGTCTTTGACGTGCATGTGAACCGGTCGCCGATCTCCGGCATTCTGACCTCGGTTCGATACCAAAAAGGTCAATATATGAATGCGATGAACCCTTTGTCGGCAGACCGCAACGAACAGAACATCGTAACGGTGCGGGGTGAGGGATACGAGGTGACTTTCAAGCAGATTGCGGGGTTGCTGGCGCGTCGCATCGTGTTCAATTTCGGCGAGGGCAGCCGAGTGGAGTGCGGCCAGCGCGTGGGATTGATCAAGTTTGGATCGCGGGTGGATGTGGTGGTGCCTGCCGAAGCGCTGGTGCAGGTGAAGGTGGGGGAGCGGGTGCAAGGGGGCGCGAGCGTGATCGCAGTAATGCCTGATGCGGTGCCGGTCCTGTTGCAAGCGAGGGCCACAGAACCCGCGGTGGCGGTGGCAGAAGGGGCCCGCGCATGAACCTCCACGGCCTTGGTCATGACCGGAATCACGACCGGGATGGGGAGCGGGCAAAAGCGCAGGCACGTCTGCGGCGCGGGATGTTCTTGTTGCCGTCGCTGTTCACGGTCGGCAATATCGGGGCGGGGTACTTTTCGATCACGCAGACGATTGCGGCGCTGGGGGGGAATGGCGATGCGCATACGCACCTGGACTGGGCGGCGATTGCGATCTTGTTTGCGATTCCCTTTGATGCGCTGGATGGGCGCATTGCCCGGATGACGAACACCACCAGCGATTTCGGCAAGGAGTTGGATTCGCTGGCAGATGTGATCACCTTTGGCGTAGCGCCGAGCCTGCTGGCGTACATCTGGGGCTTCTATTTTCTGCCCGAATCGATCAACCCCCAGCTGCACCAGCATCTGCTGCAGGCAGGCGGGTTCATCTGTTTTCTCTATTTGATTGGCGGGGCGTCGCGGCTGGCGCGATTCAACATCAGCCACGATGCGCAACCGCGCAATCCGGGAAGGCCGGACAGGAAGTATTTCGTGGGAATGCCGATTCCGGCGGCGGCGGGTATCCTGGCGGCGACGGTGCACTTCTTCAATGCGTACCCGGTGGAAGCGTGGTGGGTGGCGATCCTGTGGTTGATTCTTGTGGGTCTCGGCGGGTTTCTGATGGTGAGCACGTGGCGTTTCTGGTCGGGCAAGGAAATCAATTTAACGGAGCGGCATCCGTTTCAGCTGCTGTTTCTGATCTCGATGGTGATTTATGTCGCGGTGCGCTATTCGCAGGTTGTGTTTTTTACGGTAGCGCTGGTGTATATGTTCTCTGGTATCTGGGCGCGGGCGGCATATTCCTGGTCGCGGCGGCGGCGGATCCCAGGGGTTGAACCGCCGGCAGTCCAGGGGCCGAGCCGGACGGAACCCGATCCGGCCACTCATTCGTAGTGATTTTCAGAAAGAGAACAAAGGAATCCTGTGTACAAGATTGCGATCGTTGGCGCATCCACGCTGTTGGGCAGGGAATTGAAGGAGGCACTCTCCGAATCGCCGCTGGCTGCGGCGAACTTTCTGCTGCTGGATCAGGATGATGCCCTGGGAACCCTGGACCAGGTGGGCGACGAGGTGACTTTCATTCAGCCGATCGGCCCGGATTCATTTGAGAAGGCGGACTTCACGTTTTTCTGTGGTCCGCCGGATCTGACCAGGAAGCACTGGAAGCAAGCGTTGGTGGCGGGATCCTCGGTAATCGATCTTTCAGGCGCGCTGGACCAGGAGGTTGGGGTTCTGGTGCGTGCGCCGTGGGTTGGAGCGGATGCGGGGAGCGCCGACTTGTTTACGCCGGCGATCATTCCGGCGCATCCGGCAGCGCTTGTGTTGGCGCTTCTGATGGAGCGTTTACAGAACTCTGTACCGGTACGGTCGGCGGCGGCGACGCTGCTGGTGCCGGCAAGCGAGTTTGGCCGCGGAGCGATGGACGAACTGCATCAGCAGACTCTGAACCTGCTGAGCTTTCAAACGCTGCCGCGTGCGATCTTCGACGCGCAGACAGCCTACAACCTGCTCTCGGGCCTGGGAGAGAATGCGACAGCCAGCCTGATTGGCGTCGAAGCGCGGGTGCGCCGTCATTTTGGGAGCCTGGCGGGGAATCGCTGGTCTTCGCTGACATTTCAGGCGATTCTGGCGCCTGTGTTTCACGGGCATGCGTTTTCGATTGCGGTGGAACTGGAGCGGCCGGTAGAGATTTCTACGCTGGAGGACGCACTGAGCGGCGATCATCTTGACCTGGTGCTGGAAGATACAGACTCGCCCTCGAACCTGGCGGCAACGGGACAGAACGATGTACTGGTTCGTTTGCGGCAGGATCCGGGAGCGCGCAATCCGGCGCAGGCCAGCAAGATCTGGCTGTGGGTGGCGTCGGATAATCTGCGGCTGTATGCGCAGAATGCGGTGGAGTGTGCGCTGGAGCTGCGGCGTCTGCGACCGCAGGGTACGGTGCAGTAGACAGTGGGAGTGCGCGCTCAATATCACTTCCGGAGTTCTCCCGAGGGGGTTTGCGCGTGGGATGTACGGCGCCTCATCGAATCGACGCAGGGACTTCCAGTCTTCAATGTTCCGCTGCGCGAGATTCGCGAGCTTGATGAGCCGTATTGGTGTGGAGCGCCCGGGAAGCAGATGACGTGCCGGGCTGTCGTCGAGCACGCGGGGCTGATGCGCGACTCGGATCTGAACTTTCCCGTGATCCTTTCGAGCGACGGACGGGTGATGGACGGTATGCACCGCATTTGCAAGGCTCTGCTGGACGGGCGAGAGACTATTGCGGCGGTACGATTTACCAAAGATCCGAAGCCGGATCATGTCGGAATCACTCCAGAGGAATTGCCCTACGACAATTGAGTCTCGTGTTTAGCGTCGTGTGACGTGCTGCCAGAATTGCTCGATGTAGTTGTCGGTCATGCCGGCAATGTAGTCCGCGACTGTGCGCGCGAGGCCCTCGGTGGGGATCTGTGTCTGGTGGTCAGCGGGCATGAGGCTGGGATCGGCCATGAGTCGCGCGAAGAGTTCTTCGACGATGTTGTCGGCGTGGCGGTGCGCTTCTTCCATTCCAGGGGAGTTGTAGAAGTTGGCGTAGAGAAACGCCTTGGCGGTGGCGCGTTCCGACTCGATTGCCGGGCTGAGGGCGACGAGCCGTGCCGGCGCGCGGCGGACCTGGTCGAGCGTGGTTGCGCCCAGCGCGGCAACACGGACGCGGGTCTCGTTCATCAGATCGGTGACCAGGGCATTGAGCAGACGCCGGAGAGCTTCGTTGATGCGGAGCTTGGGTCGAGCAGCCGGATAGGTGCGGACGACGATGTCGTCGAAGCGGCGGAAGAGGGGAACGCCGTCGCGGACCTGTTCGAGGGCGAGGATGCCGGAGTCGAGGCCGTCGTCGAGATCGGCGGCGAGGTAGGCAATTTCGTCGGCGAGGTCGATGAGCTGGGCTTCGAGCGGTGGGCGCAGATCGAGGAAGTATTTTGCCAGCTCGGGATGGGCGTCGGGGGAGTAGTCGCGCGAATGCTTGATGATGCCTTCGCGGACAGCGAGGGTGAGGTTGAGGCCGCGATATGCGGCGGAGCGTTCTTCGAACCAGGTAACAATACGGAGGGCATGCAGGTTGTGATCGAACCCCAGGCCGTGGGCGCGGAGGGCACGGTCAAGGGCCTTTTCGCCGGCATGGCCGAAGGGTGGATGGCCAATGTCGTGGGCGAGCGCGAGCGCTTCAGCCAGGTCGACGTTCAGCCCCAGAGCGCGGGCGAGTGTGCGCGCAGTTTGCGTCACTTCAAGTGTGTGGGTGAGGCGGGAGCGGAAATGATCGCCGGGCGGAAGGCCGGGAAGGCGGGCGAAGACCTGGGTTTTGCCGGCGAGGCGTCGAAAGGCCCGCGCGTGGAGGATACGAGCGCCGTCGCGTGCGAAGGGCGTGCGGTAGGCATGGGGCGACTCGGGCCATGCGCGCTCGGCTAAGATGCTCTGGGGGTCGACAGCAAGGGTAGAAGGGAGCCGTTCCGGGAGGTTAGTTTCTGCTGTCGTCATTGTCTTTGTCGTCGTTGGCGGAGGCGCTTCCCAGTCTTGGTTATACCGCAAAGAGAAACGGCAATACCGGGATTTGAGGCGCCGTGCGCGAAGTCACTATGGTTCGCTCGATGCTTGCTGTAGAATTTGCCGGTTGCGAACGATGGACAATCCGGTTGGCTGGGAGTACCATCCTGCCGACTCTTGAGGGGCCTCGCTGAAGGAATTCTCTGCAAGCCCCGCTGACGTGATCAAGGACCAGGAGGACCAGAATGAGAAGAATGAAGCAGGTGGCATTGGCGGTTTTGGCGCTGGGGGTTGCATGGACAACGGGATGCGACAGGCACTCGAATAAAGAGGTCTTCTATCTGGTTGCCGCGAATAACTCATTGCCGTATTGGCAGACTGCAGCGGCGGGATTCAATCGCGCGGCAGCGCTGTACAAGGTAACAGCGAAGGTTGTGGGACCGGCGAACTACGATCCGCAAGGTGAGTTGCAGGAGCTTCAGAAAGCTGTGGCCGCGAAGCCGGCCGGCATTTTGATTTCAGTCGCGGACGTTTCCGTGCTGCAGCCGGAGATTGATGCGGCGGTGCAGGCAGGGATTCCGGTGATCACGATGGACTCGGACGCGGCGGGAAGCCGGCGCCTTTATTTCATCGGAACAAACAACCTTGAAGCGGGACGGATGGGTGGCCGGCGGCTGATCGAGAAGCTGGGCGGCCGAGGGAATGTGGTGTTCTTCACGCTGGCGGGCCAGTCCAATATCGATGAGAGACTGAAGGGCTTTAAGGACATTCTGGCGACGCGGCCGGACATCAAAATTGTGGACGTGATTGATACCAAGAGCGACGCGAGTGTGGCGTACGACAAGGCACAGGAGCTTGTGGCGCTGACCGGTCCAAAGAAGATTGATGCGTTTGTGTGCCTGGAAGCCTCAGGGGGCAAGCCGGTGTCGGATGCGGTGAAGCGGGCGAATGGGGCGGACCGCACGGTCATTGCGTGGGATGCGAATCCCGAGACGCTGGATGGTGTGAAGGCTGGGTTGATTGACTCGATCATCGTGCAGAAGCCCTACACGATGGGTTATTACGGGCTCAAGGCTCTCGACGAAGTCTTCCATGCTGCGCCCGGGCAGCTGAACAAGGACTTCGCCTCCGATCCATTTTCGCCGTACCCGGTGTTTGTCGACACGGGCACGTCGCTGGTGGACAAGGCGAATGTAGATCTTTACATTGCCTCGGCGGCGCAGGCGAAGTAGGGCGGTATCCGGGGCTGAAGCCCCGATTGCTCGGGGTCGTTTTCAGGGACCTGAGGGCCTCTGCATCCCCAGGCGACTGAGGGATGAGATCCAACGAGCAGAAGAGAGGCGGCCAGAATCATTGGCCGCCTCTCTTATTTTGAAGGGACGGGCGTGCTACTCGGACTTAGGCACGCCGGAGATGCTTTCTTCCTTGGCGAGCTTGACGCGCGCGGTCTCCAGTTTACGTTGCAGCTTGGCCACGTCAGAGGGCTCGACATCGGCAGCCGCTGAGCGCGAGAACTCGCGCAGGGAGAGCTGCCACTGGGCAGCCGCCAGGCGAATGCGCCCTGTCTTTTCGTAGAGGTCGCCGAGATGCTCGTGGACGGTGGGATCGGCCTGGTCGCGTTCGACTGCCTGGCGCAGGTTCTCCTCTGCGAGCTCATACTGCCCCAACTTGAAGTAAGCCCAGCCGAGTGAGTCGAGATAGGCGCCGTTCATCGGCTCCTGTTCGACGGCCTTGCGGATCATCTTGAGCGCCTCAGGCAGCTTGCTGCCTTTGTCGGCCAGCATGTAGCCGAAATAATTGAGAACCATGGCGTTGGAGGGGTCAAGGTCGAGAGCCTGATGGAAGAACTCTTCCGCAGGCTCGAAGCGCTTCTGACGCTCGGCAAGGGCGCCGCGCAGGAAGAGAAGATAGAGGCGGTCTTCCTTCTTGGTGGTCAGGGTTCCCGCTTTGTTCAGTGCGTCTTCAGCGTCCTTCCAGCGGTGCTGGCGGGTATTCATCTGTGCGATCTCGAGCCAGACCTTGCGGTCATCGTCCGAGTTGTCGTTTTTCAGCAGGCCTTTGGCCATCGCGATGCCATCGTCGGCCTTACCTTCGTCGCCGAGTTCGCCGGCGAGCATCAGCTTGAGGTCGACGGCCTTGGGATCGGAATCGACCGCCTTGCGGGAGACCTCGATGGCCTTATCGAATTGCTTGGCATCGCGGTAGGTGTCCACTTGGCCCTGATAGCCACGGAGCGCGGAATCGCTGCCCATGTCGATCATCTTCTGGTAGGCCGCGATGGCTTCGTTGACCTTGTTCTGCTCGTGGTAGATGGCGCCCAGCCGCTCGAGGAAAATGCCACGATTATTTTTTTCTTCGGTGGTGTACGCCCCGTTGGCGTGCGAAGTGAGGTCCACCATGTGTTCGTAGACTTGAGCGGCCTCATCGTAGCGGCCGACGACATCGAGAAGAAGCCCCTCGTTGTAGCCGGCTTCGAGGCTATTCGGGTTCTTTCTTGACGGCTTTGCGAATGGTGGTCAAGGCATCTTCGTACTTACCCTGGCGGCGCTGAATTTCTCCGATGTGAATGAGGGCGCCGGTGTCATCGGGATCAGCATCGGAGAGCTGGCGATACGCCTTGAGGGCGGGTTCGAGCTGGTCGTCATTCAACAGGGCCTGGGCGAGCGCGCCAAGGGTGCGGGTGTCTCCCGGTTCGATATCGATGGCGCGCTGAAAAGCGGCGATCGCATCTTTGGGGCGCTTCATCTGGTCGTAGGCGGCTCCGAGCGCGAACTCCATCTTGCTGGTGCGTTCGGCTTCCGGCACGTCTTCAACAACTTTGGCGGCGTGCTCAACGTCACCGCTTTCAGCATAGAGGCGGGCGAGATTGAGAATGACGTCCTCGGAATCAGGCTCGATGGCCTGGGCCGTCTTGAACTGCTCTTCCGCCTTTTTGGGTTGATGCTTGACCGTGTAGAGCTGGCCGAGCACCATACGATCTTCCACATCCTTGGACTCGAGGGAGACGATCTTCTCGTACTCGGCAATCGCCTGATCCAGAACGTTGCCGCTGGGCGACGAGGAGGAGACGGCGTTCTGGGCCTCGCTGAGCTGGCGGAGATAGATGCGACCGAGCAGCTTATGGGCGTCTACGTCGTTGGGATAGGACTTCAGCAGCGCGCGGGCCGTGGATTCGGCTTCGCGCAGATGGCCGGGTGTGCGGAAGTAGAGGTCGGCGAGGGCGTCGTTTAACTGCGGCGAGCTTGGATCGGCATTCAGAGCGGCCTTGTACTCCTCGATCGCGTGCGTGACATATTCGGGCTGCCCTGAGTTGACTGCTTCTTCTTCGTAGATGCCGGCCAGAGAGGCGTGGTAGTAGCCCTTGGCGCGATTGGACGCAGCGTTGACGGCATCCTCGCCGGGTTTTGGCTGGGCGGTCTGTGTGGCGGGGGCAGTGGCAACGGTGCCCTGGGCATGGGCCGCAATCGCTGCAATCAGGAGTAGCGAAGCGACAGCGATGGAGAGCCGGAGATTGTTGGTTAAATGATTTGTTCTCATCAGTCTATGAGTTCCACGCCTTTCGGGCCGAACTGAACCGGGGGCTAGATAGCAGCGATCATACCCCGGAAAAGAAAAACACTCTAGAGACAATCGCCGGGCCGATTCTCTGTTTGTAAAGACGATTTTACGCGGGAATGGTCGCAACAAGCCGCCGATGCGGAGCATTTTGGACATTCGTACTGTTTGGATACCTCCCGATATGGCCGGACGCGGCGGAGTTTTTGTCCTGCGAACAAGCCCTGCGAACCAGCCCCGCGAATAAGCCCCGTTAGGAGAAAGGGTGGGGCACGGAGATCGTCCGCAGGGAGAGGCCGGGCGATCTGCCTAGTGGCGGAAGTGACGGATCCCGGTGAAGACCATGGCCATCCCCAGCCGGTCGGCGGCAGCGATAACGTCCTGGTCTTTCACCGAGCCCCCTGGCTGAATGACGGCTGTGGCGCCGACAGCGGCGATTGCTTCAAGGCCGTCGGGGAAGGGAAAGAAGGCATCAGAGGCGGCCACAGTTCCCTGCAGGGAAAGGACGGCCTTTTGGGCGCCGAACTTCGCAGCGTCGACGCGGCTCATCTGGCCGGCGCCGATGCCGATGGTCTGTCCGCCACGGGCATAGACGATGGCATTGGATTTAACGTGTTTGCAGACGCGCCAGGCAAAGATCAGGTTGCGGAGCTCTTCAGCCGTTGGCGGGCGCCAGCTGACGACGTCGAGCTCACCTTCCGTGATGCGGCCGGTATCGGCATCCTGCAGAAGAAGTCCGCCAGAAACATGCTTGACGACGGGCACAGGCGGCGCTGGCCGAACTTCGACGAGGCGAAGATTCTTTTTGGCGGCGAAGCGCTCGCGGGCTTCAGGGGTAAAGGCCGGGGCAGCGATGGCTTCGACGAAGAGCTTGGCGATTTCTTCAGCGGCTGCGGCGTCAACTTCTCGATTGATGCCGATGACGCCGCCGAAGGCCGAAACGGGATCGCAGGCCAGGGCTTTCTGGTAGGCCTCGAGAATGGTTGCGCCTGTGGCAGCGCCGCAGGGATTGGTGTGCTTGATGATGGCGACCATGGGCTCGTCGAATTCGCGAGTCAGATCCCAGCAGGCGTCGAGGTCGACCAGATTGTTGAAGCTGAGCTCTTTGCCCTGCAACTGCTTTGCCCCGGCAATGCCCAGGCCAGAGCCGTTGGAGTAGAGCGCGGCGCGCTGGTGAGGGTTTTCGCCGTAGCGCAAGGATTGGGCGAGGGGCATGTTGATGCGCAGGGTCAGGGGGAGCTGCGGTGCGGCGGCTGCTTTCGGCAGGGCCTGGTCGGGTGGAGGAGCGTCCTCGATTTGGTCGAGGGTATTGGCGATGGCGGAATCATAGTCGGCGGTGAGCGCAAAGGCTTGTTTGGCGAGGCGCCAGCGGGTTGCGCGGGAGAGAGCACCTCCGGTGCGCTTAATCTCCTCGATCAGCGCTGTGTAATCAGAAACGCGCGTAACGATGGCGACGTCGTCGAAGTTCTTGGCAGCAGAGCGGACCATCGAGGGTCCGCCGATGTCGATGTTTTCGATGAGGTGGCCGAAGGCGACACCGGGCTGCGCCGCGGTTTTCTCGAAGGCGTAAAGGTTGACCACCACCATGTCGATGGGCTGGATGCCGTGGGCAGCGACGGCCGCTTCGTGTTCGGTATTGCCGCGGATGTAGAGCAGGCCGCCGTGAACCAGAGGATGCAGGGTCTTGACACGGCCATCGAGCATCTCGGGGAAGCCTGTTAGCTCGCTAATATCTCTGACCGAGAGTCCAGCCGCACGCAGTGCTTTGGCAGTGCCCCCGGTGGAAACGAGTTCGACGCCGAAACTCGCCAGGGTTTGGGCGAATTCAACCAGCCCGGTTTTGTCGGTCACGCTGAGCAGTGCACGGCGAATGTGCTTGTCTGTTGCTAAGGAAGTCACCCCTGTCGCTCCTTACGATCTTCGGGTTGGAGGGCCGGCGAAGACCAAAGAACAGACTACATCGCGCACGTGGCTCGGCCCTGTGACAGATTGGGCGCCGAGAGACCGGGGGCGGAGCAATTTTCAACATGACATGAACCTGTGACCCGCAAGCGACCGGGGTTCCATTTACGATGAAAGTATGGGAAGCAGTTCGCGAGTTCCGGACCCGGAGATTCTGCCGCCGAGCGGTGCCGAATATAACGCGCCGCAGGTGCAGGCACGCAGACAGCCCAGGTGGGCTTCTTCTCCTGCGACCTATTTTCTGGTGGCGGTGAACTGCCTGGTGTTTCTGGCGATGACGATGCGGCACGTGAGCCCTATTTCGCCGACCACCGAGCAACTGTATGCCTGGGGCGCGAATAATGCGGGCGCGGTTCTGATTCTGGGCCAATGGGAATGGTTGAGGATTGTGACCGCGATGTTTGTACATGTCGGCATTCTTCATCTTGCGACCAATATGTGGTGCTTGTGGAACCTGGGTCTGCTGGCGGAGCCATTGATGGGATCGGCGGGCGTGTTGTCTGTCTATCTGTTGACAGGTGCGGCTGGGAACCTGCTCTCGACACTGTGGAACTGGTGGAGCTTCCACAAAGACCTGGCGGTTTACCACAGCGTGTTCGCCTTTCCGGTGGGAGCAGGCGCGTCGGGTGCGGTATTCGGGATTGCGGGAGCGTTGATTGTGCTGCTGAAATCGCCGCGGCTGCCGGTGCCTCCGCTTGAGTTGAAGAAGCTGCGGCGCTCGGTGATTTACTTTGCTGCGATCAACCTTGTCCTGGGCCTTTCGATTAGTGGGGGCACGCACGTGTTTGGCGCCGGGATCAACATCGACAATTCGGCGCACCTGGGCGGATTCACTTGCGGACTACTGTTTGCAGCGCCGATGGTGCCCCGGCTTGGATCGCCGAAGCCGGTGTTTCAAGCGCGGTTGGGCGCCGCCGTGGCGCTGGTGGTGGTGGCGCTGGTTCTGTTTGCGTTCTTCATTGTCAGATTCGCGGGATAGCGCGAGCCTGCAGCACGCCACCGGCACAGGAAGAAAGCAGCTGCACACAGTTTGAGTGGGCATGTATCCTGAGGCGTCCGCGCCTGCGAAGAAGGAATACCGATGACCCGCCTTCCGAATCTTGCCCCCTTCATTTTGATAGCGCTGTCTGTTTTCTCCGTGCCGCTGTATGGGCAGAAGGCCCAGCCTGCGGGCGATACACCCAAAGTGGCCGGCCCTCTGGCAACGGACCTTTCTCCGGCGCTCGCGAGAGACGCGATTGGCAAGGCGATGCGGAAGGTGGGCGACTGGCAACTTGAGAAGTCGCGCGACGACTTCGATCAGGACTGGACGTTTGCTGCGCTGTATCGGGGATACATAGCGGCTGCGGAGTCACTGCACGAAGATCGGTATCGCGAAGCGATGCTGGAGGCGGGAAAGAAATTCGGTTGGCAACTGGGGCCTCGCGCAACGCACGCGGACGATCACGCCATCGGGTACATGTATCTGAAGATATTCGCGCAGTATCACGATCCGAAGATGCTGGAGCCGACGAAGGCTGCGCTCGATCGGATTCTGCCGATGCCCGATGTGTGCACGGAGAGCTGTCCCCCGTGGCACGACGAGAAGACACCCATGTGGTGGTGGTGCGACGCGCTGTTTATGGCGCCGCCGGTGTGGGCGGAGCTGGCGAACCTCTCGGGAAACAAAGCCTACCTCGATCACATGGACCGTGCATGGTGGGGGACGTCGAAACTGTTGTACGACCCGGTGGAGCATCTTTACTTTCGCGATACCAGTTACCTCGACAGGCGCGAGGCAAACGGGAAGAAGATTTTCTGGTCGCGCGGCAATGGGTGGGTGATTGCAGGGTTGACCGAGGTGCTGGATGCGATGCCGCAGGATTATCCGAGCCGGCCAAAGTATGTGGAGCAGTTTCGGCAGATGGCGGAGAAGCTGAAGTCGATTCAGAACCCCGACGGGTTATGGCAGCCCGGTCTTCTTGGAGGGAGTGCTTATCCTCTCCCGGAGGTATCAGGGTCGGCGTTCTTTGTGTACGCGCTGGCCTGGGGGATCAATCACGGAATCCTGAATCGCGCAGAGTATTTGCCGGTGGTGCGCAAAGGCTGGGCGGGGTTGATTGCGCATATCTATGCAGACGGACGGCTGGGCAGTATTCAGCCGGTTGGCGGGGGACCGGACGGCTATGAGCCGCAGACCAGCTATGTTTTCGGAGTGGGGGCATTCCTGATGGCGGGGTCGGAATTGCGCACGCTGTCTGACGGCAAGCGCGGGTCTCGCTAGGACAAATGTTCAAAATGTCGCGTGCAGAAGAATGCGCGATGGAGATGGCTATGCAGCGAGTGCGCCGGGCGGATCAGCGGACCGCAGTGGTGGCAAACTTCTTGACCATGGCCAGCAGAAGCTTGCGATCGCTGTCGTTCAGGTTCGTAGAATAGCGGCGGATCTGGGTGAGGAAGCGCAATTCTTCGTCGGAGAGGCGCTGGGTGTTGAGCTGGCGCCCCACAGCGTCATCTGCGAAAAACTGGGCGATAGGCAGATCGAGTGCGAGCGCAATCTTGGAGAGTGTATCGAGCGAAGGCACGGTGTGGCCGTTTTCAACCCGCGAGAGATAGCAACGCAGGAGCCCGGTTTTCTTTTCGATATCGCCCTGCGAAAGGCCTTTTTGCAGCCGATGCGCACGGATCGTAGTGCCGATCTTCATCATGGGGAGCCTGCCTTTATCTCGAGGAGGTTTACTCCTGCGATAGCTACCAAGAAGGTATTGGCTCAAGAGTTAACATGGTGATTCTGTGATTGCAAGGGGAAAGAACGCCGGTGACCCAAAAGTGGTATGTCTCGTCATCGCTCGACGCAAGAAGAACGTTCCCGCTCAGAGTTGATCTCGCAATCCGATTAAGATCAGGCCGGTCAAGGTTCGATGCTCATGACCAGGTAGGCGAGTCCTTCGACAGGATTGTCGTTGTAGGCGGGACAAGGCGCGAAGCCCATTTCGAGATACAAGCGATAGGCCGCGCCCATGGATGCGGGTGCGGTATCGAGATAGACAGCGCTGCGCTTTGCATCGCGGGCGCGGTCGAGGACGGCTTCAGTAAGCAATCGCCCCAGGTGGAGGCCGCGTGCGGTGGGACGCACCCAGAGGCGCTTCACCTCCCATGCACGTTCGACGACCTGCGGGGACGGAGTGAGCGCGCGCCAGGCGATGAAGCCCGCAGGCTCATTGCCAACTGTGGCAAGCAAACAGCCGCCGTCCTGTTCTAAATAGCTTTGGGGCAAGCGCGCTGCTTCTTTCTCAAGAGAACCGAAGCAAAAGCGCGCGGCGCCGGGTTGCACGACGACGAAACGGCCATATTCGAGCAGCAGTTCACGCGCGGCAGAGAGGGTTGCAGCGGGAGTGAGTTGGTCAAGCTCGACGAGGCGGATTGTTGAGGGCTTGGTCTGTTGCATCGATATGCCTAAGTTTACGATGGAGTTGAATGCACCGCGCGGTAAACCTTCGTGCGGCGTGCAACGTCTGTTTCAGTACGGGTCCGATCGGGGAGATTCATGCGGCGAGCAACCAGACGAGCGAGCGTTGCGGTGTGCGTGATCGCTGCCGGCTCGAGCTTGTGGGCGCAGGCGCCTTCGAGCCCGACGTCCAGCTCCTCGCTGCCGGCGCCGGCGACCCAGCACGTTGTACCCTCCATCCCAGACGCGAGCGTAGTGGGCGGCACACTGCACGGGACAGTGAAGAGCGGCGCAATCGCTTTGCCGGGTGTGACCGTGACAGCGCAGAACACGCTGACGGGCAAGCGCTACTCAACGACATCGGACATTACGGGTGCGTGGTCTCTGACGATTCCGCAAAACGGACGCTATGTGATTCGGACGCAGTTTGCGGCCTTTGCGCAAGGCGCGCAGGAGGCCGTGCTGAATGCGGCGAGCCGCGAGCAGACGGTGAATTTTTCGCTGATTCTGGCTTCGCGTGCGGCGCAGCAGGAGCAGCAACAAGAAGGGCAGTCGGCACAGGTGGCGCAGGCGATTCAGCGGCTGGCGGGAAACGGCGCGCAAAGCCTGAGCCTGATGAACGCGCTGATACCGGACACGGAGACGCAGGCGGGCAGCGGTGGAGCGAGCGGCACGGCACTGCCGTCGGTGGCGGGGAACAGCGATTTCAGTGGGGACTCAGTAGCGATCAGCGGGCAGGCGGGTGCGGTGAGTCCGCTGGCCGGTGTGGATATGGATCGGCTGCGCGACGCGATGGAAACATTCCGTGCGCAGAATCCGGGGCAGGGCGGTAATTTTGCCGGGGCGTCAGCGGGGCTTTTTGGCGGCGGCGGCTTCGGCGGGCCTGGCGGCTTGGGTGGGGGAGGCTTTGGCGGAGCAGGCGGATTTGGAGGCCCCGGTGGTTTTGGCGGTGGAGGCTTTGGTGGAGGGCGGATGAATTTTCGCAACTTCAATCCAGGGCAACCGCACGGAGCAATCTTCTGGATGGGAAGCAATTCGGCGCTGAACGCCGAGCCTTTCAGTCTGCGTGGGCAGTCGCAGGCGCAGCCTGATTCCGGGACTAACCGCTTCGGGCTGACGTTCATCAGCGCACCCTACATCCCGGGGCTGACGAAGCCGAGCGGCAAGGACACCGTGTTTTTAACGCTGTCGGGCTCGCGCAGTTCGAGTCCCCTGGATGAATACGCGACGGTGCCGACGGATGCGGAGAGGATCGGCGATTTTTCGGCGGGGGGACAGGCGGCGATTTACGATCCAACGACGCTCCAGCAATTCACCACGAATGGTGTGGCGAATGTGATTCCGTCGAATCGCATTTCTCCTCAGGCAACGGCGTTGTTGAAGTATTTTCCGGAGCCGAACCTGCCGGGGACGGTGCAGAACTATCACCTGCTTTCGACGGCGCAAACCAATTCGACGCAGGCGGGCGTGCGCTATATGCGGAGCCTGGGAGCGAATGCATCGCCGTTCGGCCTGGGTGGGCGGGGAGCGAGTGGAGGGGGAGGCGGGCGACGGTCGCAACAGAACCAGGGCCTGCGGCAGAGCATCAACTTCAACTACAACTGGGCACACTCGGCGGCAGACAAGGTAAATATCTTTCCCGATCTTGGGGGAAAGAATTCGTCGCAATCGAATTCGGTGCAGGCGGGGTACACGGTTGGCTATCACAAGCTGACGAGCATTTCGAATGTGAGCTGGAACAGGAGCAACAGTCAGGCCACGAACTTCTTCACGAACGGGCAGGACATTGCGACTCAGCTCGGAATTCTGGGCGCGAACGGCGCGGCTTTGAATACGAGTCCGCTGAACTATGGGTTGCCGAGTGTGCAGTTGAGCAATATCCAAGGGCTGAATGAACAGCAGCCGAGTTTGTCGGTGTCGCAGACGATTTCATTCTCAGAGACGCTGAGCTGGATACATGGGAAGCACAATCTGCGCTTTGGCGGCGACTATCGGCGCGTGCATCGGGATTTTTTAGCGGGATCGAACGCGACCGGGACGTTTACGTTTTCCGGTTTGTTTACGGAGGATGCGAGCGGCAATCCGGCGACGGGCTCTTCGCTGGCGGATCTGCTGCTGGGATTGCCGCAGGAGACAACGCTCAATTCCGCGATAGCGAAGAGCTATCTGCGCGACAACGCGTTCGATGTCTACGCGCAGGACGATTGGCGCATTCTTCCGCAACTGACACTGAACTATGGCGTGCGCTATGAGTTCTTCGCCCCCTACACCGAGAAGTACGGACATCTGGCGGCGGTTGATACGAACCCGGGGGGAGCGTTTACGGGGATGGCGGAGGTGCAGGCGGGAGGGACGGGCGCGTTTAGCGGGAGGCTGCCCGACTCGCTGGTGTATCCGTTCCGCACCGCGTTTGCGCCCAGGCTTGGGCTGGCGCTCCGCCTGCCGAAGCAGACGGTGGTGCGCGCCGGGTTTGGAATGAACTACACGGTGGGGCAGTACGCGACGTTTGCCACGAGCATGGCGCATGAGCCTCCGTTTGCAAATGAGCAAACCAACCAGGCGGCGACCATCAATGGGTTGCCGAGTTCGGCCTGTGCGCGATCGGCCACCGAAAACTGCCTAACGTTGGCGGAGGGATTTTCGGCGCCGGATACGATTGGGAACTATTCGCTCGATCCTCATTATTTGTTGCCCTACGTGGAGACGTGGAACCTGGATGTGCAGAAGACGTTGCCGTGGGGGATGGTTCTGAATGTGGGCTACAACGGGTCGAAGGGCAATCATCTCGACATCACGAGCGCGCCGCGGGCGACGGCGAGCAGCCCGAACACGAATCCGACGAACCTTGTTTTCAATTACGACCAGGCAGCGGCATTTTCAAAGTTCACGGCGGGAACGGTGCGCCTGAATAAGCGGATGACCAAGGGGTTCGCAGTTGGCGCGAACTACCAGTACTCGCATCTGATCGACAGCGCGGGGTCGGAAGGCGGAAGCGCGAGCGTAGGTGCGCAGAACTGGCAGAACCTGAGCGCAGAAGCGGGGAATGGGAGCCTCGACCAGCGGCACAAGGTGAGCGGGACATATGTCTACGAGCTGCCATTCGGGCAGGACAAGTTCTGGTTCACGAGCGGGCCGGCTTCGCACATTCTTGAAGGCTTCTCGATTTCGGGAAGCTACACGTTTGCGACGGGAACGCCGTTGAGCCCGTTCTATGCGGCGCAGGTGACGAGCGTGGCGTGCGGCACGGGAGGGACGCTGCGGCCTAATGTAAATCCGGGTGTGGCGTTGGGTGCGGGCGGTGGGCGGCAGTGGTTCAATGGTGGGGCCTACTCGGTGCCGGGAACAAATGCTGCGTATCCCTGCGGAAGTTTTGGCAATGCAGCGAGGAACTCGATTGCGGGTCCGGGGACGATTTCGAACAACCTGGCACTGGCAAAGACGGTGCAGCTTGGCGATACGAGGAGCATGGAGATCCGGGCCACGTTAGACAACGCATTCAATACGGTACAGTACTCAAGCGTCGACACGAACGCTGCTTCACCGACGTTTGGACAGGTGGTTTCGGTGGGCTCGATGCGGTCGTTTCAGTTCACGGCGCGGTTCAGGTTTTGAAGGCAGCGGAGCTCGCGGGAAGCAAGCGGGATTAGCGGAGTTCGCAAGCTTCTGGGTGAGAGAAAAAATGTTTAGAGGGGCGCAAAAAGCGATTGCGGTGCTGATGGCGGCGTTGTTGATGCTGCCGCAGTCGATGGCTTTTGCGCAAAATGGCGCTCCACCTTCCGGACAGGATGCCGCAGCACAGGGGAGCGGCTTTGTGCTGAAGACGAACGCGGAGCTGGTGCTGACCAACGTTGTTGCTCGCGATGCGAAGACAGGCGAATTTGTGCGCGGGCTGCAGCAGAGCGACTTCACGGTGTATGAGAACGGGAAAGCACAGAAAGTTGCGACATTCGATTTTCAGAGCGTTGAAATGGCGACGCCGCTGAATGAGGCGATGGTGAGTGGGCTTGCCGCAGGCCCGACCGCAAATGGAAGCAAGGCAGTAGTGGTGGCGAAGCCCGAAGATTTGCGCAATCACCGACTGATCGTGATGTTTTTCGATCTGACATCGATGCAGCCGGAGGATCTGGATCGGAGTGTCGAGGCGGCGCAAGCATTTCTTCGCGCGAAGATGCAGCCGGCGGACCTGGTGGCGCTGGTTTCCCTTGGAGACACGCTGAAGGTGGACCAGGATTTTACGGCGGACAAGAACGCACTGATCCGCGAAGCAGGTGTGTACAACGGGACTGAGGGGCCGGGATTTGCGCAGGGCGCGACGTCGAGTTCCAACCAGGTGGAAGACACGACGGGCTACACGCCGGACGAGAGCGAGTACAACGACATTAATACTGACCGCGAGCTGTTTGCGCTGCGGGTAGTGTCGAAAGCGTTGGAGAAGATCACGGAAAAGAAGTCGCTGCTGTATTTCTCCGGTGGGATTTCGCGGGACGGCATTGAGAACCAGGCGTCGTTGCGGTCGGCGGTGAATGCAGCGGTGCGCGCGAATCTTGCCATCTACAGCGTGGACACGCGCGGCCTGCAAGCGATTTCTCCTTTGGGCGATGCGTCGACGGGGAGCCTGCGCGGGTCGGGCGCCTATAACGGCGGTGCGTTGCTGAACAACATGACCGCCAACTTTGCGTCGCAGGAGGTGATGGCAACGCTGAGCTCGGATACGGGCGGCAAGGCGTTCTTTGACTCGAACGATTTTGCGCCGGCGTTTGCGCAGGTGCAGCGGGATTCCTCAGCCTACTATGCGATTGGGTTCCACTCCGCGAATCCGGCGAGAGATGGGAAGTACCGCAAGTTGACGATCAAGATCGATCGGCCGGGGATCAAGCTCGAATATCGGCCGGGCTACTACGCGCCGGCGGATTTCAAGCACTCGGGCAAAGAGGATCGCGAGCGCGAACTCGATGAGGAACTGGCCAGCGATCTGCCGGCGACCGACATGGCTGTGTATCTGGATGCGATGTATTTCAGGCTGGATGAGAATCGCTTTTATGTGCCGGTGTCGCTGATTGTGCCGGGGTCGCAGATTCCGTTTGTGAAGGGCGGGGACAAGGACAAGGCCACGCTCGACATCATCGGCGAAGTGATCGACGAAGTGAAGCGGCCGATCGGAAACGCGCGGCAGACAGTGAAGCTGAGTCTCGATCCCTCTCTGCAGGCACGGCAGCGCAATATCGAATACACAACGAGCTTCGACTTACCGCCAGGCAAGTATCATCTTAAGTTTGTTGTGCGGGAGAACCAGACGGGGAGGATGGGTTCGTTTGAAGCGGACATCACGCTGCCCGAGATGAAGAAGATGCCGCTGAAGATGAGCTCGATCGTGCTGGCTTCTTCGCGGCAGCCGAGCAAGCAGGACACGCCGCTGGTCCGCGAAGGCCAGGAATATGTGCCGAATATCAGCCACGTATTTCGGCAGGACCAGCACCTCTATTTGCTGTATGAGGTGTATGACCCGACACGGGAGAAGCCGGCTGAGAATCAGCCGAAGGGGACCAAGCCGGGCATCAATCTCTTGAGCAGCCTGGAACTGATCCAGGGTTCGGTGAAGGTGTATGAGACGGCTGTGGTGCAGGCCAAAGCAACCAACGTGAATGGGCGGGATGCGGTTTCAGTCGAGCTGGACGTGCCGCTGGATGGGTTGAAGCCCGGGCCCTACGTGTGCCAGCTCAACGTTGTGGACGATGCGGGCGGGAGCTTTGCGTTTCCGCGTTTCGCGGTACTTGTGCGGCCACCGACGGCTACTCCATCCAGCGCACCTTCTGCGACGCCGCCGGCTGCACCTGGTTCGCGTTAGTTCTCCATCCCCTCGCTTGCTTCGCCGGATCAGCGTTCTCCGTTATCAAGAAGTAGACCCCCCACCCAAGCGCCCTGCCTTTTCGGGCCGATTCGCTCGTATCATGACGGGATAGCGAGGTCGGTATGAAGCAAAAGAGCACTGAAAAGGTCGCCGTCATCACGGGCGCGACGAATGGAATTGGGACGGCGATTGCCCGATCGCTGTCTCGAGCTGGATATTCGCTGGTGCTCAGTTCCCCCTCCAGCGAGAAGCTTGGCTGGCTCGCCGCGCAGCTGGAAGGCCCGGCCGTGGTGATCGCGGGAAACCTGCGCGTGGAATCGATGCCGGAGACCCTGCTGGCGGCGGCACTGAATAACTTCGGCCGCTGCGATGTGTGCTTCAACAACAGCGGGCTGATTGAGGCCGGGACGGTCGAGACCGTGGATATTGAGCGGATCTGCAACATGGTGCGGGTGAACGTGGAGGGAGCCTTTCGCATGGCCTATACGTTCCTGCAACATTTTGTTGCGCAGGGGCGCGGGCACCTCTTCAACACGTCGAGCATTCTGGCCAAGAAGGTACGACCGCCAGTGGGTGCGTACGCGGCAACTAAGTTTGCGATTGAGGCATTATCAGAGGCGCTGCGGATGGAGCTCTGCAAATCCGAAGTGCGCATCTCGTGCATTGAGCCGGGGCTTGTGCGGACCGGGTATCAGGATCGATGGGAGGTTCCTCCCGAGGCATTGATGGGGATGGCTGAGCCGCTGGAACCGGAAGAGGTAGCCAAGATGGTTCTGGTGATTCTGGAAGAGCCGGCTCATCTGCGGGTTCCGCAGCATATGCTGGCGGCGCGGGATCGCGAGCTGGCGCTCACCTAGTCTGCCTTCGGCGGAAGTGCGCCGGAAGGCTGATTTTCATACGGGCAATGCCGGCATCCGGAGCCGCAGCAGGAACCGCGCTTGAGATGATAGGCCGCGGTGAAGACCATGACGGGCCCCTCGAAGTAATAGTCCTCGGGATCGAGCGCGGGTGATGGATTCGCGGCTTGTGGGAGATTCTCGTCCATGGAACTATTGTCGCGGATGGGGGGCGCTGCGGGGTGGAAGTTAGAATCGAAGCATGAACCTGAACGCGCTGGATCGCGCCCGCCGCATCAAAATCATTCTCTTTGACGTCGATGGAGTTCTGACGGACGGAACTATCTGGCTGGTTCCAAGCCCGGCAGGCGGCAGCGCGGCTGTTGCGAGCGATCTTGCAGGCAAGCAAGGCCACGCGGGGTACGGCGTGCACTCCTCAACCATGATGGAGGCGAAGGGGTACAGCGCTCATGATGGCACTGCGATTTCGCTGGCGCGGCTGGGTGGGATGAAGTGCGGCGTTATCACCAAGCGAATCAGCGAGACGGTGGCGACGCGCGCGCGCGATCTGAAGCTTGAGTTTGTCTACATGGGCCAGGCGTTCAAGATGCAGGCCGTGCGCGAGATTATGGAGAAGGAAGGCGTGACGCTGGAAGAGATCGCGTATGTGGGCGATGACGTGATCGATTTGCCGGTGATGCGTGAATGCGGTTTTGCAGTGGCCGTCGCGAATGCGCGGGCCCAGGTGAAAGCGGCAGCCCATTACGTAACGCCGAACGCTGGGGGCTACGGGGCGGGGCGGGATGCGGTGGAGTTCATCCTGGAGGCGAAGGGGCTGCTCGACCAGGTGATTGCCGAATATATTGATGAGCGCAATCCGATTTCGCCGGCAATGGATATTGGAAGAGGCGGGGATCTTTCGTAGGGCGGTACTCACGCCTAGGTTGCGTGGAGCAAGCTGAAGGCGAGAATGGCCAGCACAATCAGGCTGACGACGGCATAGAGCCAGTCTTTCTCAAGAGAGAAGCCGACAACAGCGAGCGCGACCCGCGCGACCGGTGTGGCAATGAGCAGCAGGAGGCCGAATTGAATGAGGCCCTCGCTGTTGAGTTGGGCGGCCGACTGAACAACACCGCGAAGAGACTGGATGCTGGCGTTGCCGGCAGAGAACTGACGATAATTCACCGTGTCGGCGTGGTGGTGGACGAGATAAAGGACGCCTCCGGTGAAGACCGTTGCCGCGGCGAGCAGAACGCCGGCGCGAAGCAGATTGCCGATGTTGGATTCGAGCCGCTTGTCATCCATCGCTAGACCTTCCCCGCGAGGCCGTTGACGATCATCTCAACAGCGAGAGCGAAGACGACCACGCCGAAGACGAGGCGCAGTGTGCGAACCCGGGCGTGCACCAGAACGCGGGTGCCAAGAAATGCTCCGGCGAGCACGCCGAGCATGACCGGCATGGTAACACGCGGATCGATGTAGCCGCGGCTGAGATACACCCCGGCGCTTGCGGCTGCGGTAACGCCAATCATGAAGTTGCTGGTTGTGGTGGAAACCTTGAAAGGAATCTTCATGGCGCGATCCATGGCGATGACTTTGAGTGCGCCGGAGCCGATGCCAAGAAGTCCTGAAAGCGCGCCCGCGCCAAACATGAGGCCGAAGCCGGTGGGGACGTTGCGCACGCCGTAACGCTGGCGCTTGCCATCGACGGGGTAGTCGCTGCCGAGGCGGAGGCGCGTGGCGAGCGCGTCGGATTGCACCGGGTGGCCCGTTTCCGGCGCGGCATTGAAGAAGGACTGCCAGGCAGCCTGGATCAAGACCAATCCAAAAACGACGGCGATGACATGGGTGGTGACGCGTGTGGCCAGAAAGGCGCCGGCTATTGCGCCCAATGTGGTCGCAATCTCAAGAAACATGCCGATGCGGATGTTCGAGAAACCCTCGCGTACGTAAGCTGCAGCCGCTCCGGAGGAGGTGGCGATGACGGAGACTAACGATGCGCCGATGGCGTACTTGATGTCGACGCCGAGAGCGAGCGCAAGCGCGGGGACGATGACGACGCCGCCACCCAGGCCGGTGAGAGAGCCGAGAAAGCCGGCCACGACTGCCATGAGCAGAACGACCAACGTGAACATCGAGGCAGTCATGCGTTCGTCCTGGAAAGGTATGGTTGATCGTGCGCTGGAGGACCGTGTCGGGGATCCGGCATGTGTGACGCTGCGCTCCCGGTCATGGGTGTGCCGCCGATGCGGCTGGCACGCAGGATGGGAAGATGTCGTCGATGAGTTTCGTGCGCAGCGAGAGGCGGAGGTCGGTGCTGGGGTCGGGTTCGGTATTCGATTCCGGGTGAAGCGTGGAGGCGGGAGCGGGGGTGCCCGTGTCGGTCGTGTTCACTACGAGAATGCTCGCACATTGGCGTGCCGGGTCGATCAGCAGCTCGGATGAGAATCCGCCCTGATCGCCGTCGTGGTAGATGTAGCGGTGGCCGTTGATTTCGAGCGTGAAGAAACCTAGGCCCATCCTGGGCTGCGCGCCGCGTGGTCCGCTGGTGTAAGGCGTGGGCTTCTGGCCTGGCTCGATTGCGGGCAAGACGCCAGCCCAGGCTTCTTCAAGCGAGCTGCGCTTGAGAACGATGCCGTAGAGCGGGTTGGATTGATCGCCGATGAGGAAGCGCAGATATTTCTCCATATCGGGGATGGGGGCCTTGAGGCCGCTGTTGGATGTTGTGATTCCCGTATCGAAGTTGAAGGGCTGGGGCGTGAGCTTTGCGCCCTCGCGAAGATAGCTTGCAGAGACGTGATCTTCGAGGAAATAGGGGGCGCGGTCGAAGTAGCTGGCGGTCATGCCCAGGGGTTTCAGAATGTTCTTGTCGATGTAGACCTCGAAGTCGTCGCCCGAGAGACGTTCAATGATCTGTCCGAGAAAGACGTATCCGAGATTTGAGTAGCTCCACCGTGAGCCAGGCTTGAACGCGACATGGGTGTACGGGAGCATAGCGGCCACCTGGGACCACTTGGTGGGCTCGAACGGCTGCCAGTCGCAGTTCGAGGTGTCATCGCAATCCCAGGGCCAGGTGGGGTTGCGAAAGCCTGCGCTGTGGGTGAGCAACTGGCGGATCGTGATGGCATCGATGGGTCCAAATTCATCGTGAACCTGCCTGAGTTCCGGAACATAGAGCACCGCTGGATCGTCGAGGGCCAGTCGTCCGCGATCGCGTAATTGCAGAATGGCGATGGCGGTCATGGTCTTGGTAATGGAAGCCCAGTTGTAGGCGGTGCCGGCATCGATGGGTTGGTGGACGTCCTGGCGTGCGTCACCGAACCGGAATTCGGTCGCTGGAGCCGAGGCGGGAACAATGGCCACGCCGCCGCCGACAATACCGTGCTGGGTCAGGACGGAAGTGAAGCGGGCGTGCAGCGCGTCAAGCTGTGCGAGGCTGGGCTGGGCGATCGCGGGAGGAAGAGCGAGGGGAAGTGCCAAGGCCATGATGGCCTCTCGGCTGACGAGAGCGCATCTCCACATGGGTGCATCATATATGACGCTTTTGAGAGGCTCGGGAGCGGATGCGTCGTCGCGGGCGCCTAGGAAAGCTGCACTGCAGTGCTAATGAGAGACGTCTTCGCAGAGGACGACTTTTGCTGCGGTGATGCAAAGGATCTTGAGGTCGAACAGGCAACTCGATGTGTTCAAGTACTGGTGGTCCATCCGGACCTTTTGGGGAGTTGGCAGATAGTCTCTTCCATTGATCTGGGCCCAGCCGGTGATTCCAGGGAGCAGGCGATGAATGCCGCGCTCGGTGCGCAGCGCGATGAGGTCGGTCTGGTTGGCGAGCGCGGGTCGCGGACCCACAAGGCTCATATCCCCTCGGATCACCGAAAGCAGCTGGGGTAACTCGTCGATGCTGGTACGGCGCAGCACTCTGCCGACCGGAGTAACAAAAGCGGCGGCGTTGATGAGGCGGTCGGATGGGAGAAGGGGTGTCTCTATCCGCATACTGCGAAACTTGGGCATTCGAAAAATCTGGTTGTTGCGTCCGATGCGGCTGGACCAATACAGAATTGGACCCTTCGAAGTGAGCCGAATAGCCAACGCGACCAGGAGCATCGGGACAGCAAACAGGATCAAGAAAATGCAACTGACGGATAAATCAATCAGGCGCTTCATGAGTACTCCAGCGATGGCATATCTGAATGCCTGCAGGTGACGGGGCTGTGCGAACTGGGAATTCGTCGCGGTGCCAGGCAATTGTCGAGTAATCAAAGGATGGTCCTCTTTTGATTGCAACCTATCTTTGACGCGGCACAGGTTGATTGGGTAACGCAAGAAACGCGAGACCACTTGCTTGACTGGGTGGTAAGAGGCGTTGTCTCGTTCTCATGGTTCTCGAAAAAACAATCTACATTGGGTCACAGGTTGCATTCAGCCAGCCGAGGCCCAGCATTGCATTCACTCTGTAGCCACGGGAGCGCTTCCCGCAGGCAGGTCATCCATTATGAGCGTGCAAGGAAGTGACGCAAAGTGATGGGAGTCACGCTCTCTTGATCATCGGCAAATTGCGGCTTGTTTCTGGAGTATTAGAGTCCGAAGCCCGCGAATTGCGCGGTCTATCCCGTCCTTGCATTGCGGTCAGCAAAGTGCACACACAGCCAAAGGCTGTCGGAGTTGTTCAATCCTTCCCGATCGGGGCGAAGAACTTAGACCGCAAGCAGTTCTTGGTTCTGGCTTGGGACGACCTGCATGCTTTCTTCGCGATAGTCAGGCGAGAAGGCATAGATGAAACCGCGCTCGGCGAGTTTCGCCTTGGCTTTGTTGTACAGGTCAAGCGCTTCGGAGTGGGTAGTTCCTTCTTCGACGCGGATGGATGAGACGTCATGCAAGAAACGGTTCGCTGTTTCATCCCAGCGTCCGCGTTCTTCCATGAAGGAATAGGTTTTTGATCTGCTCGTGGGGCGCGAAGTCAACACAAGGACATAGCGCTCTGACTTATTTTTGTCGGGGTGCTTGGTCTCGTAGATTGTCTCGATCATGGTTCTATTCTACGGTGCGCGAAGATTCGGTGTGCCTATCCGTGAGACGCGCTCGTGTTCCAGCTCACACCAGCGGACTTATCTCGTGGATAAGTGCTTAAGTATCATGTGACTAGGCTGTACTCGATCGGAATCGGGCGAAAATGGATATTTATTACAGGAATGTTACAGGAATGTTACACGGCCGGGTATTGGTCGATCGGGTGCACGCCCAGAGGGTCGCATCTTTGAGGAGAAAAAGCGGAACGTTGCAGGATAGCTCAGGGTCGAAGGATTTTGAGTGCCGCTCCGGCGAAATCCGGCGACGACTTGCCTGGGATCACAGCCATTCGCGATGCAGGCGGAGAAAGTGATCGATCCCTGATCATTGCGTTTTCGATCATTCAATCCAGAAGATGGAATTTCTACGCATTGTCTGTCTGCCCTATACTTCTTTGGCGTGTCTTCAGCAGCCATCCCGAACCTGCCACTGGCCCTGCTGGGACTACTGACGATTCTCGCCGTGCTCACGGCGATCCTCAGCAAACGAGTCTCTCCCTTGGCGGCGCTGGTTTGTTTTCCAGTAGCAGCTTCGTTGCTTGCGGGATTCGGATTGGAGACGGGACGGTTCATTCTCGCGGGCATCCAGGGCATCGCGGGCGTGATCGGGATGTTCGTCTTTGCCATCCTGTTCTTTGGAACCATGACCGATGCGCGCATGCTGGAGCCACTGATCGCACGGTTGTTACGTGCGATTGGGCGGAAGCCGTCGCGCATTGTGCCGGGGAGCGCGCTGCTCGCGCTTCTGGTACACCTTGACGGATCGGGAGCGGTTGTTTTTCTGCTGACAATTCCGGCGTTGCTTCCGCTGTATGACGAGGTCGGCATCGATCGGCGCATCCTGGCATGCGTGGTTTCGATGGCGGCGGGCGTCAACTTTCTGCCATGGACGGGGCCGATGATCCGGGCGTCGGCCGCGTTGCACGTGCCGGCGACGACTATCTTTTTCCCAATGGCGGGTGTGCAGGCCGTGGGACTCGCGTTTGTGTTCACGATGGCGTGGATGCTGGGCAGGCGTGAGGAACGAAGACTCCGTACGGAAGGTCGACAAGCCGTACCCGGCGATGAAAGCGAGGCTTCTCCGGTAGCGCTGCGGTCGGAATTGCCACGGCGTTTCTATCTGAACGTAGCGCTCACGCTTCTTGTGCTTGGCGCGATGCTGACCGGCAAGGTTGATCCGGCGGTCATCTTCATGCTGGGTACAGTGCTGGCGCTGATGTTGAATTTTCCGGGTATGAAGGAGCAGCAGGCGCGGATTGCGGCGCACGCGCCCGCTGCCATTCTGATGGCAAGCATCCTGTTTGCGGCGGGAGCCTTCACGGGAATCCTGAGAGGTACCGGGATGCTGAACGCGATGGCGGGAGCGGCTGTGCAGCACCTGCCACACAGTGGTGCGCGCTTCATCCCGGTGACGCTGGGCATTGTGTCGATGCCGCTGAGTTTGATCTTCGATCCCGATTCGTTCTACTTCGGCGTGCTGCCGGTGCTGGCCAGTGCCGCCGGGTCGCTGGGCATCGCGCCGGTATCGGTTGCGCAGGCAGCCCTGCTCGGTGTGCACACGACCGGGTTTCCCGTGAGCCCATTGACACCGGCGACGTTCCTGGTGGTGGGCCTCTCGGAGATCACCCTCGCGCAGCATCAGCGTTTCACGATTCCGTTTCTTTTCGCCGCCTCGTTGCTCATGACGCTCGCGGCCGTCCTGTTCCGGGTGATCCCGTTGTGAGGAGCCTATGGGTAGTTCTATGAAGTCGATTCGAATTGGGGCCGGAGCAGGCTATTCCGGAGACCGAATCGACCCGGCAGTTGAGCTTGCCGCCAAGGGTTCGATTGACTACCTGGTCTTCGAATGCCTGGCCGAGCGAACGATTGCGCTCGCTCAGAAAGCGAAGCGGCTTGATCCGAAGGCGGGTTACGATCCGCTGCTTGAAGAGCGGATGGAAGCGGTGCTACCGATTTGCGCGGAGCAACGGATTCGCATCGTCAGCAACATGGGCGCGGCAAACCCGGCGGCAGCAGTCGATAAGACGCGGCAGGTGGCTGAAGGCCTCGGCTTGCGGGGACTGCGCATCGCGGCGGTCAGTGGAGACGATGTACTGACAGCAGTCCGAGATGGGGATTTTCGGTTTGTCGAGAACGGGCGGCCCGTGAAGGAGCTCGGGGAGAAGCTGATTTCAGCGAACGCGTATCTTGGCGCCGCGGCAATCGTGGAGGCGCTTGGCGCAGGCGCTGATGTGATCCTGACCGGTCGCATTGCCGATCCAGCGCTGTTTCTAGCGCCCATGATTCACGAGTTTGGATGGTCGATGGAGAACTGGGATTTGCTCGGACAGGGCACGGTGATTGGGCATCTGCTGGAGTGTGCCGGCCAATTGACGGGTGGATATTTTGCCGATCCGGGCTGGAAGGATGTTCCGAATCTCGCGCGTCTTGGGTTTCCGATCGCGGAAATGGCGGCGGATGGATCGGCTGTGATGACTAAGGTTGAGGGATCCGGTGGCTTGATCAACAAGGCTACCTGTACCGAGCAGTTACTCTACGAGATTCAGGATCCATCCGCGTACTTGACGCCGGATGTGGTGGCGGATTTCTCGCACGTGACAATCGAAGAGGTCGGGCGTGACCGGGTGCGCGTTTTCGGTGGCCGGGGAAAGCCTAAACCCGAGACGCTGAAGGTTTCGGTGGGCTTTCAAGATGGGTATGTGGGCGAGGGGCAGATCTCTTATGCAGGACCGGGCGCGCTGGCGCGCGCGGAGTTGGCACGAGAGGTTTTGAGAGAACGGCTCGGTGACTATGAGATCAGCGAACTGCGCTTCGATCTGATCGGCGTGAATTCGATTCATGGTGAGCTGCTCTCGAAGAAGCAATGCGAACCCTATGAAGTGAGGTTGCGCGCGGCAGGGCGGGCGGAGACTATGAAGGTAGCCACGATGATTGCGCGCGAGGTTGAAGCGCTGTATACGAACGGACCAAGCGGTGGCGGCGGTGTGACCGGTTTCACAAAAGAGAGGGTCGCGATTCTCTCGACCCTGATCCCGCAGGCGGCGGCTTCGTACAGAATTGACCATGAGGTATCGTGAAATGCAGTTGAGAGAAATTGCGCATTCGCGGACGGGAGACAAGGGCAGCCTGGTCACGATCTCATTGATTGCGTATCGTGCTGCAGACTTTGCGCAGATTGAAGAGCACGTAACGGTTCAGCGGGTGAGCGCTTTGTTTCAGGCGCTGATCGACGGCCCGGTGGAGCGCTACTCCCTGCCCCATCTGGGGGCGCTGAACTTCGTTCTTCATCGGCCCGGCACCCTGAGCGTAACGCGATCCCTTGCTCTTGACGCGCATGGGAAGTGCCTGGGCACGGCGCTTCTGGGGATGGAGATATAGATTCGTTTCAAGGCTAGCAGAGACTTCGATGGACAAGACATATTCCAATGCGCGAGCGGCACTCGATGGCCTAATTGAAGATGGCATGACCCTGGCTGTTGGTGGGTTCGGGCTTTGCGGTATTCCCGAAGAACTCATTCTGGCTCTGCGCGACACAGGCAAGAAGAACCTGGTGGTTGTGAGCAATAACGCGGGCGTGGATGATTGGGGTCTCGGGCTGCTGCTGCAGTCGCGGCAGATCCGCAAGATGGTTTCGAGCTATGTGGGTGAGAACGCCAAGTTCGAACGCCAATATTTGTCGGGAGAACTTGAGGTGGAATTCTGTCCGCAGGGCACGCTAGCGGAGCGGATGCGCGCGGGAGGCGCCGGGATTCCGGGGTTCTACACGCGAACGGGCGTCGGCACCTTGATTGCGGAAGGGAAGGATCACCGCGAATTTGACGGGCATACCTACATCCTTGAGCGGGGGATCAAGGCAGATGTTTCGCTGGTAAAAGCGTGGAGGGGAGACGCATCAGGCAATCTTGTGTATCGCAAGACGGCGCGCAACTTCAATCCGCTGGCGGCCACGTGCGGCAGGGTTACGGTTGCGGAAATTGAAGAGATTGTGCCGATTGGTGCGATTGATCCGGACCAGGTGCACACTCCAGGAATTTATATCGATCGCATCGTAGTTTGTCCTCATCCGCAAAAGCGGATCGAGCAGAGAATCACGCGGAGCGAATCCTGATGCCGTGGTCAAGGAAAGAAATGGCGCAGCGTGCGGCGCAGGAGCTGCGCGACGGCTACTACGTGAACCTCGGCATCGGCATGCCAACATTGGTGGCGGGGTGCATTCCCACGGGCATTGAGGTGACACTGCAGTCTGAGAACGGACTACTTGGCCTTGGTGATTTCCCGTTGGACGAGGAAGTGGATGCGGACCTGATCAATGCCGGGAAGCAGACGGTGACGGCGATCGCGGGGGCGAGTTTCTTTTCGAGCGCAGACTCATTTGCAATGATTCGGGGCGGGCATATTGATGTGGCGATCCTTGGAGCGATGCAGGTTTCGGAGTTTGGCGACCTGGCAAACTGGATGATCCCCGGCCAGATGGTGAAGGGAATGGGTGGGGCGATGGACCTGGTGGCCGGAGTGAAACGCGTAATCGTGCTGATGGAGCACACGGCCAAGTCGGGGCAGGCGAAGATTCTAAGGGCGTGCACGCTGCCGCTAACCGGTACACGCGTGGTGAACCGCATCATCACGGATTTATGCGTCCTCGATATCACGAGAGAGGGCCTCAAGCTGGTGGAACTGGCTCCTGGGGTATCCGAGCAGATGGTTCGCGAAAGAACCGAGGCACCGGTGCAGGCTCTCGCGTGAGAGAGCGGCATTTTCTTGCCCATTGAGTTGAATGGCTAACTGCCGCTTTGGTCGCAAGATGCATCTTATAAACAGAACTATTTCTTGATCCGAGCGATGGCTAGGCGCGGCGACCCTTGTGCCCACTCATCCCGCCTATTTTTAGTTAGGAGTTGAATTCCGATGCTTCTTCTTTTTCTTGCTGCAGCATTGAGCGCGCACTGCCAACCCCAGGCCGGGGTTTGTGAGGCGCCTGTCCGGGCCGATTCAGTGGTAGATAGCATCGGCGTCAACATCCACCTCCACAACGGGAACACCGTTTATGGGAATTTTCCGCTGATCGAGAGTCTGCTTAAGAATCTGGGCGTGCGGCACACGCGCGACGGGCTGATCGATACGACCTGGCAGCCCTACTACGATCGCCACATCGCACTGGGGAAACTTGGAATTCGGAGTATCTTCATTACGAATCCGGCGGAGAACGATGCACTGCTTGTGAGTTGGCCGCAGCGTGTACCGGGAGCATTTGAGGGATATGAGGCGCCGAATGAATGGGACAATAGCCGGGACGCCAACTGGGCCCAGACACTCCAGGCGTTTGCGCCACGACTCTACCACGCGGTGAAGTCCAATCCGTCGACGGCAAGCTACACGGTGGTCGGGCCTTCGGTCATTCGTCCGCAGGATTTTGCTCCTCTGGCTGGCCTCGGCTCGGACTTCGATTTTGCAAACATGCATAACTATTTTGCCGGACGCAATCCTGGAACCGCGGGTTGGGGCGCGCATGGTTACGGCAGCATCGCATTCAACATGAATCTGGCTTCATCAGCGTGGTCCGTCAAGCCGATCATGACCACCGAGACTGGTTACTACACCGACGCGGGACATGACGCGGTTCCGGAATCGGTCGAGGGCGAATACGTACCCCGACTGGTGCTGGAGCAGATGTTGCATGGGATCGCGCGTACTTACTTCTACGAACTTATCGATGAGAACTCGACGGCGAAAAGCAATGAGGGATACTTCGGCCTGGCGCACGGAGACGGATCGCCGAAGCCCGCGTACACCGCGCTGCAGAACATGATTGCGCTCTACGCGGATCCCGGGCCATCGTTCGATCCGCCGAACCTTGAGTACTCGCTGCAGGACGCTCCTGGGAGAGTCCATCATTTGCTGGCGGCCAAGCGTGACGGCTCGTATGACTTGGCGATCTGGATCGAGGAGCAGAATTATGACGTGAACAACAAGCAGGTGACAGCTTCGACGCCGGTACAGGTGACGTTCACGACGCATCGGGAATTCGCGACTGCGGAGGTCGATCAATTTGGCGCGGACGGCTCGATCAGCAAAAAGAAGGTGAGGCCTGGCCGGAGCATTCCGTTGACCGTTTCCGAGCGCATGCTGGTGCTTCGGTTGAAGTAGGCGCAACGCGGATACAGGCGTTTGTTGAATCAGGCTGGGCAAGGCACTGACTGTTGCACCGACTGCCGGCTTGCCGCCGCCTCACGCCATGCGCTAAGGAGCGAAGCGGACACGACCGATTCCGTAAAGCGCTGAACATTGCGCAAAGCGCGACTCTGCGCATCGCGCACCAGATCGCGATTGGCGTCGAGCCTTTCGATCAAGGCAGCAAGGCTGGTTGCATCGCCCTCGCGCACGGTCCAGCCGCCGTCTGAAGTCACAAACGGAATATTGCCGGAGTCAGAGCCGATGACGGGGACACCGCAGGCCTGGGCCTCGATAATCACACGGCCAAATTGCTCTTTCCATGTGCGCGTCGTCTCGGACATCAGAACCAGGGCATCGAGCGAAGACATGAATTGGGCGACCTCATCCCCGGGAGCCGGGGGCAGGAACCTGACCCGATTTTGCAAACCAAGATCGCGAGCCTTATCCATCAACTCGGAGCGGTCGGCACCGTCTCCGAGGATGTCCAGAGTCGCGAGCGCGTTCGACGCACACAACGCATCGAGTACTGTGAATAAGCCCTTCTCGCGAATGACGCGGCCGACGTAACCAAGGCGTAGAGGGGCATTCTCTCGCTTCACTGCGGCACTTTCGTTTTGAGGATGGAACTGGGTTGCGTCGACGCAGTATTCGACGATCGTCGAGCCACCCTGGTAGCCGCAGGCGCGGCTGACATTAATTGCCTCAGTGTTGCGCGAGACGAGCCAGTCCGCTTGCCCGAGTGTGAACCGTCGAATGTGTTCGAACGGAATTGGCAGTTTGCGCAAGATGTTCTGTTCGGTCTCGAGAATGATGGCTGCTCGCGGCATGAACCGATTGCGGAGCAGTATTGCCTGAAGCGACACGACCGCCCATGGTTCCTCCCAGAGGTGGATGACGTCGGGCTCAAAGGAACGGATCAACTTCCCCATGCCTGGATACCAGTGCATGTACCACTTGGCGCCTTTGACCCATGGCAGAGAAATCGGATAAGCGCGAATGTCGACTGCCGAATCGGGTGGGGCGGCTTTTGTGAGGCGGCCAGACTCCTTCCAGCGTTCAGGAACCGCCAGCAACAGCTCGACCGAATCGTCATTGACGAGGGGCTGATAGCGAAGCCGCGCAGAGCCCACGCCATGAGCCGAGTGAGCAATGGAGAGCACACGAAGGCGCCGATTAGACATTGCGGTTTTCTCCTCGATAGTGGGCCATCGCCGAAATGTAAGCTTCTTCTAGCCGTTCGATGACGCGCGGCCATGCGTATCTGCTTTCTGCAACGCGGCGATTGTATTCGCCCATCGATCGAGCCAGGGACGGATTGCCGAGGATGTCGATGAGGCTTTGCGCCAGCTTGTCTGCATCGCCAACTGGAACCTTGCGCCCTCCTTGATCCTCGATCAGATAGCCGAGCCCTGAGGCGTCGGTGCCCACCACTGGACGTCCCGACGCCATTGCTTCGAGGGCGACAAGACCGAACGCCTCCCCAAAGGAAGGAATACAGAAGACAGAGCAGCGGCGCATCACGGCCGGAAGATCCTGATGCGCAACCCGGCCCAAGAATTGGACATTCGCCGGATTGTCGAGGGCGGCGGCTACGCTCTTCGCTTTCTCTGTTTCCGAGCCGCTGCCGGCGAGGAGAAGAGTGCAATCGGGAAAGGTTCGCAGCACCTGGCGAAAGGCTTCGAGCAGGACAAACACGCCCTTGTGCTGCATGAGTGATCCGACAAACAGAATGACTTTCTGCTGCGGAATGGGCGACGCGGTGAATGCGTCGGTGTCGACTCCGTAAGGGATCACGTGTGTCTTGCTATCGTAGCCGGACCGATCGCGAATTTTCTCAAGGGCTGCCGGAGTGGAAAGAATAATTGCGTTCGCGATCCGATGTTGAAGCTGCCAGATCTCGCGTTTTACGCGAACCTTCAGGCGATCGAGTGGGCGGGGCGGCGCCAATTGCCCGTTGTAAAGGATGAGCGGCCAATCAGGCACGTAGGGTCCAAGCACGAGGGGCCGGGCACAATTCCAGAAGGGAAGGCTAAGTCCAGTGACGACTGGGTTGAGTTGATGCACAATATCAACGACCCCTTGACCCGCGAGCCGCTTCAACTTTGCGTAGGCACCGCGCGCAAATCGGATGCGGGCCGCCAGGCCAGTTGCGTTTCGCCCGGTGTCGATTTTGTAAAGGGTCACATTGCTGTCGTATGGCTCGTTTAAGTCACTCTCACTGACTGCCACATGAAGGCGATGTCCCTGGGATGCAAGCTTGCGAATAAAGGAGTCTGCCATAAGCCCATCGCCGTGTGGCTGGCAGTCGGTCAGCATATCCGACGGGTGGAGGATGAAAATGTTCAGAGTTCGTCGCATAGTTGACCTGGCAGAGCAAGAGTAGAGTCCACAACCCTGGCGTGTGGGGCAAAAAGGACTTCGTGCGGCCGGGCGCCGGCCCATTTGGCGTGCATTTTGCTTGCGGACCAAAGCCCATAGAAGATCCACAGAGTGAAGCCGAAGAAGTTGACGAAGACATTGCTTCCGACAAGCTCAAAGAGCATGACAACGAAGATGACGCTGGAGGCTCCGGCAAACTCATCGGCTGGCCCTGCGCTCAAATTGCGTCGTCGCACCATGCCGGCGAGGCAGACCACAATGCCGCTCGCGTAGAAAGCTGTCCCAACAAAGCCGAGCATGAGAGCGGTCTGGATGAAGCCGCTATCGAGAGGCATGGCATCGACGCTAAAAGTGCTTCCGTTCAGGAGGCCTACTCCAGAGGGGTTGCTCAGCATTTCCGCCGTGACGCGCTTGTACATCATCTCTCGATCGTTGAGGCTGCCATCGTGATTGAGGTCGGTCATTGTCGCCATGCGATCTTGGATCGTCTGCTGGAATTTGGGAACGAGAAGAATAGGTATCAGGCCAACCGGCAGAAGAAGAACGATGAGCGAGACACGACGGATCACGGCGGAGCGCTGCGAGATCGCCAGCAACAAGATCGCGAGAACCCACGCGAGCCAGCCAGTTCGCACAAGGGAAAGCAAGAAAGCGCCGAAACCCGCCGCCGCAATGAAAGCCTTAATCCGTGTTTTGGTTACCAAGAGCAGGATGAGTCCGGGGAACATCATGGCCGCAAAGGTTCCGGGTGAGTTCAGGGTGCTCCAGACGCGTATTTCATACGGGAATGGTCTGCCAAAGGATTGAGTTTCCCATCCGCCGGGAAGGCCTTCGAGCCAGGCGGTATCCCACGCTGGAGGCGCTACGTACTGATAGATGCCATACGCTCCGAGCAGCAACACTCCCCACTTGAAACTGGCAAGGATGGCCGACCTATGCGCCTCATAACTCTGCCAACGAAGACATAAGTGCATGCCGAAGAGAAGTGGCGCCAGCCATAAAAAGAGTCCGTAGACGATGGAACCGATGGATTCAGCCTCTGAGTTATGTAGGAACCACCGGATGAGGCCGACCGAGAATCCGTAGAAGATGCCTGCACAGCAGAGAAGATAAGGAGCAAGTTGGGAACGCGGTGCCTGGCGAAATTCACGGACTACCGTGATGGCGGCAACGGCAGTTACCAGGAACGGTGCGAGCAACACGAGATTCTGGTCTTGAAATCCGAAACGCCAATCAATGATGCGGCGAAGCAGCGGCGTGAGAAACCACGTCCACAGGGTGAAGTGAAAGTACGCGACGGGGCGACGCAGATAGAGTGTGAGGGCAACTGCAGCTGCAACCATGGGCACGGCTGCGCGCAGCAACGTGCCTTGATGTGCAAGGAACAACGCGACAAGCGCAAGAGCGCTCCCAATCGAAGCGACCCACACTGCAGAGGCCGACTGCGTCTCGCGCATGATGGCCGCGGGTCTGAACGCGCGACTCGCGGGGCTTGGCGCCAGACTGGCAATTGTGCTCATGCCGGTAGTCTTCCTTCAACGCCGCCAATCGAAACCGGAAGCGAAGGATCTGCGGCTCGCGCAGTGCCGGCGATAGCTTCTTGTTCCAGTGTCCGGCACCCAACGCGGCTCAGGAAGCGTCGGAACGAGTCTTGGAAAACGTCGATGCCGAACTTGCTGGCATGGGCGGAAAGAACGTCGCTGTTCCAGGTCATCGACTCGAATCGCCGGATGGCGGCCGCGAGATCGGCCGAGGTTTGGCGATCAAAGAAAACGCCGGTCACATCCTCAAGGATGGTTTCGACTGCACCACCGGCCCGATAGGCGATCGTGGGGCGGCCGGCAGCGGCGATTTCGAGAGGCGCCATACCAAAGTCTTCCTCGCCTGGGAAGAGAAGGGCGCGGCAGCGGGACGCATAATGTTCCACCTCAGTGTCAGAGAGCCTGCCGAGAAAGCTGACACTCGGTCCGGCGAGCGAGGCAAGGCGGTTGCGATCGGGGCCATCGCCGATTACAACCAGTCTCCGATTTAGATCTGTGCATGCCTGGACGGCCAGGTCGATGCCCTTATACGACACGAGTCGTGAAAGAACGAGGTAATAGTCTTCCTGCTTATCGCACGGCCTGAAGCGGTTGAGGTTGATAGGTGGATGGATGACTTCGGCGGTTCGGCCATAGGCGCGCTGGATGCGCGCAGCGACCGTTTTCGAGTTGGCCACGAAATGGTCGGGTTGCCGCGACGCGCCGGTGTCCCATTCGCGCAGGAAGCGGATCAGATGGGGAAAAACTGCGCGCTTGAATGAACCCATCGATTCACGGGCTGAATAACTGTCGAAGCTCCAGGCCCAGCGCATCGGAGTGTGGCAGTAGCAAACGTGGACTGCGTCACGGTGGGTGCGGACGCCTTTGGCATAGCCCGAAGAACTGGAGATCACGAGGTCGTATTTCGATAAGTCGAGAGAACTGACTCCATAGGGATAGAGCAAAAAATAAAGGCGGTAGAAATCCTTCATGCGCGGCAGGTGCTGCATCCATGATGTTGTAACGGGGACATCCTTGAGGCCTGCCGGCATGCATTGGGGAAGTGCGACGGTCGAGAACAAATCCGCCGACGGGATCATACGCACCAGTTCCTGCGCGACAATCTCGGCGCCTCCCAATTGCGTGAAGTAATCGTGAACAATGGCAGTGTGCATAAATTCTCCTGTCGCTGTACCTAAACTCCCGATCGTTTGAGAACGGCGGGAATTGTGCGGGCGAGAATGCTCAGATCGAGCGCGAGCGACCAGTTTTCGATGTACGAACAGTCGAGCACCACCCATTGATCGAAATCGAGTGAGCCACGCGCTGAGACTTGCCAACTGCCGGTAATTCCGGGCCGGACGCTGAAGCGGCGCATCAGTTGCGCCTCATTGAAGAGGGAAACATCGCGCACGCTCATGGGCCTGGGTCCGACGAGAGACATGTCGCCCTTGATGACGTTCAAGAGCTGCGGCAACTCATCAAGTGAGGTCTTGCGCAGAAACCGGCCCAGCGGGGTAATGCGGGGATCGTTCGCCATCTTGAAGATGGGTCCATTTGCCTCGTTCTGCGCTTCAAGCTTCGCCATCAATTGCGGCGCATCCTGAACCATGCTGCGGAATTTGTACATGGGGAAGCGACGACGCCGGTAGCCATACCGTTCCTGAACAAAGAAGACCGGTCCGCGACTGGTTGCCTTGACGGCGATTGCGACGATGAGAAAGATGGGAGAGGTAATCAGCAGCCCGATCGAAGCGCCAACCAGGTCAACGAGCCGCTTGACTTTCTCCGCTGTCAGACTCGCGTGATCCGAGGGGACGAGCTCGATGAACCGAGACGCACGCCGCCGCCGCTTTGAACTGAGAGACAGATCGAAGATCTCATTCAAGTAGGAGACTCGAACTCCGGCTGCTTCGGCGATCGACACGGCGCGCTGGGTCATGTCATAGCAGGAACGCAGCGGCGCAGCCACGATCAATTCGTCGACAACGTTCTTGAGCAAGTAGTCCGATAGATCGCTGAGAGGGCCCAGGTAGCGGCTTGCAATGTCGGGCGCCATTTCGTCGGTAGCCCGATCGTCAAAGAACCCGAGGAGTGTCTTGCTGCCGTGGAAAGCAACACGTAGCTCGCGCCAAGCCTTGCTTGCCCTTGGACCGCTGCCGACAATAACAACAAGTGCCGGTTCGCGAGGCTGCCAGGTTTGCGGATTGGTGAGGAACACACGGCTCAGTTCATAGCAAAATGACAAGAGGAAGAAATCGGCGGAGATGACCCGGATCGGTTCAAGTGCCATGCGCGACTTCAAATAGGCTGCGACAAAGAAAGTCATTAACGCGCAGGCTGCTGCAAGGCGGAGCAGGGCCGAGGTTGCGGCGGGCAAATCAGATCGATAAAGGCCAATCATCCGGAATGATTTTTGCCAAAGAACAACAAAAACCAGCGAGAAGATTGCATTCAAGAGCGTGATGCGAATGCCAAGAAAGCCACCTAGCCCACTCTGCAGAATTGATTGATGATTGACGTAACAGACAACTGCAACAAGGATAGCCAGGGCAATCGAACCATCCACACTGGCGGGTATGTTAAGAATCGAACGACGAATTGACATTAGACGCTCCGCGGTACATAGGGGGGTGTGTACTTGCGTTGGAACTAAGGCTGTCGATTCACAACCATCGACGCTCATCTCTCCGACGGCGGTCAGACTTCATTAGTCGCTTCTGCAGCGCGGCGAACCGACAACCACTCGCCAATCTGCTGCGTAACTCGCTTGATGTCCTCTCTCCGCACTAATAAATCGGGCACGGGCAGTTTGAGTACAAGGGGAAAGCTCACGAGAACGAATGTGAGGCGGGCGCATGTTGAGATAAGCAGGGATAGCGCCGCCCCGATCAGGCCAAGGCGAGGAATCAAAATCAGCATGAGGGGAATTGTGAGCGAGAGGCCGATTGCTTGCAGCGCGGTTATTACGCCGGGCCGGCCGAGCGCCATGAACGCTTGTGACATCACTTGCGTCGCACCCGTCAAGACGACTTCAAGGACGAGAATCCGCAGAATACTTGTTGCGCTGCGATAGTCGGAGCCATACAGCAGTACCAGCAGCTTCGGTCCAGCGAGAACGATGCCTAATCCGCAAAGAGCAGTCATTGCGGTCGTAATGCGGACAGCCCGGCCGGTCATCGCAACGATCTCGAGAGGGGGCCGGGCAACCGCGCGAGGGAAGAGCACCATGACAACTGAAGTGTGAAATGCGTTCAGAAGGCGTGAGAGACTGAGGGCCACGACATAGACTCCCATCATGTCTGGCGTGAGTAGCCGAACCACCAAGGCCTGATCGACGTAGAGAGACATTGTGCCGCAGAGATCGATTCCGTAACTCCGGATCCCGTAGGAGAGGAGCAGGCGCGAGGACTGCAGGACGGAGTGGAGGCGCGGGGCAAAGGTGCGTTGAACATGCCAGAACATCCAAAAGAAGACTGGGATGCCTGGAAGCACATAGCACCATGCGGCTGTTGCCGGCGTGAGCCAACCTGCGAATTTGAGGGGGACAAGGCCTGCAAGGGTTGCAAGCGGAGGGCCGATGAGGGATAGGTTGGAGGCTTTGAATCCGCCGTGGCTCTCGACGGCTGCGCGCCCGATGACGAAAAAGAGAGCGATAGGGGTATTCAGAAGAAATAGGCGTGCGTAGAAGAGGACAGTCGGGGAGTACTGGGGAATCCAGAAGGGCAGCAGGAAGTAGCCGGCGGCAGCGGAGAGACTGCTGATGAGGAAGCACAAGAGGATCCCTGTTCCCATCAAGTCCGAAGCACTCTCAGGTTGCTTCCGGAGCCGATATGTCAATGCGCTCGGCAATCCGAGCGTTAAAGCCGATGACAGGAAGCTATACGACAAGATCATCGTGCTGAGCGCGCCGCGGCCGGATGGGGCGAGCGCGCGCGCACACACGATCCCCGTGGCCGCATTGATGCCAATAATCAGCAACTTGGTAGCGGCAGACTGCGCGAAGGCGGTCGAAGAGGATGTGGTCGTGATGCGCAAGTCTGTCTCTCCTGGGGGTGATGACAGGTCGATTCGACGGAAACGACGGAGGCTATCTACTTCATAAAGTCTGTAGGGCTTGCATAGAAGCCAAGGTTGGCCAATTGCATGTAATGCTGGAGCCGTGCTATTCGATCATGAGGGACGTAGACAATGTCACCAGGCTGCAGCGCCATATCATGCTCGAGTTGTGCTGTCTTTGTTACTCGAGTTAGATTGAGTTGCTTAACTTCAGCGAGGGTGTCATTGAATTTACGAAAGACGATCACCTGCCCCGACTTGGCTCCGTTGGTGAAGCCGCCCGCCATCATAATGGCGGAGATTGCCGACATCTGGTCGCGAATCTCGATCTGGCCGGGCTTTGTCACTTCCCCGGCGACGACCACATAGGGCCGGGTAAACTCTTCGAGTATCAAGGTGAGTTCGGGATCATTGAGTCGAGCGCTTTCTTTGGAGACGATCAGGTCGTGGGCCTGGGTCATGTTGAGCCCGGCGACCTGAACTTCGCCACCGATGTTGAGGCCGACATATCCGTCCGGTTGCACGGTGACGGACTGATTGAACTCCGGCGTAAGCCGGTATTGGAGTTGCAGCGTATCTCCGGGCCGCAGCAAGTAGCGGGGGCGCTGGCGCAGCTCGGGCTGCGCACAGAGCAAGGTCTGGGTTAGCCCGGCTATGAGAAGAATCGACCCAATCAGCTGTTTGAATATCATGGAATGCATCTCCGCGTGGACAATTACCAAAGCCAGTTAGGTATGGGATAAGTGCGTTTATTCAGCAGGGATCCAAGGACATTTCCACCAGCGTCGACAAGGCTGCGTTCGAGATGGTCGAGCTGATTCTTCGAAGTTTTGTTGGCTTCGACGACCAGCACGATGCCATCAACGAGCGAGGTGAGTCCAAGGATGTCTTTGCTTTCCTTGAGCGAAGGGCAGTCAAGCAAAACATAACTGAAGCGGTTACGCAGCAGATCGATCGCCTGCTTGCGATAGTTTCGATTTGCGCGCCAATTGCCGCGCGGCAAGGCGAGCGCCATTTGCGAGGCATCGATTTCTTCGTCGCCCATTGCGACCTTGGCCGGCGTGTAGAGGGCTTCGTCGTTGGACGAGGCTACGCTTCGGCAATCGAGCAGGACGGCAGGTTCGACTGCGCCGTGATGCAAGGCATTGGTCAGACGCGTTGCAAGAAAAGTAGTTCCCGCGCCCGGATGGGCTGCGACGAATGCGATCGCAATTCCGCGGCCCGGATTTGCGCCGAGTCCGTCTTGAAAAACCTTGTAGATCAATCCTTGAAAAGAAGATGAAACGGTATCCTGAGCGATTGAAAGCATGGTCGAGACTCCCAGAATTACTTTTCGAGAATGCTGTTCACGAAACTGGCAGGGCTGCGGAAAAGCTGCGAATAGCCGGCGAATGTCTGTGAAACATCTTCCAGGGGCTAAAGCCCGGCCCTTATTTGTTGCGTTCTTGGCACGGCTAAAGCCGTGCCCTGTTACAAAGCGCCAAATGAAATTGGTCTTTCCGCAACCTGCTAGGCATGGTTCGAATCGAGATTCTGCATAACTGGCACCGCGATGCTTCCTGCGCGTGCGCTCTCCGTCCCCGTGCGAATCGACAAAGCATGAGAGCTTGTAGGAATCTGACCTCTCTGCAATCCGCGTGAAGAGCAGGGGACCGTGGCCAACACGGGAAACCGCGAAAAGGAATTGAGTTCCTGAGGTGTTGCGAAGCTGTCGCGTGTCATCTCCGCAAGGTAGATTGCGCCGGCGGCGAGAAACAGGGCCGACATCAAGCCGACTGCGGCGTTGAAGACGGGGCGAGGCGAAGCAGGGTGGAAAGTCGAGGTGGGTCTTTCCGCAATCCCAACGTTCATGATCTTTCGCTCATCCATCGCGTCTTCGATCTGGGCCTGGTCACGCTTCTCGGAATACAGTTCGAAGTTGCTTCGAGCCTGGTCGACGGCTTCTTCAATCGCATTGAATGGCACATCGAGGGCTTCAACTTCTTTAAGCTGCCCACGAAGGTCAGCAACGTTTCGGGTCAAGGCCTCCGCTTTTGCCTTGAGTGCATTTCTTTCGATGCGGTTTTCAACGAGGGAGCTTTGTACTTGCTGCCAAGCAGGGTTGACGTCTGTGGTGTCTTCACTGCCTTGCTGGGAGATCATGGCGGCTAGCGACGTTGCTGTATTGCCAATCTGTTTGTCAACCTCAGTAACCAATCGATCGGTAGGTTGAAAGCGGGTCAGGAGCTCGGCACGTCTGTTTTCAAGCTGCACAAGCAAAGCTCTCAGCTGTTCGGTAGATCCCTGTCCTGTGACGACGCGGCTGATTGTCTGGTGGCGCTTGGGCACCTCATTCTGGGCCGCCGCGCTGGCATGGAGTCTGCCCTCCATTTCGGAGAGTTCGGCCTGGTTGGCGCGTAAATCCTCTTCGTCGCCGGCAATGGTCTTGCTCAACATCTGCTCCTTGTCGGGGACAGATACGACCTGATGTTCCTTTTGGAATTCGGTCAGGTCGCTGTTGGCCTTCTGCCAGATTGCGCGATAGCGAAGTGCCTCGTCATTGAAGAAATTTGAAGTGCCGTTGGGACGGGACAGGATTCTGCGATGAGAGAGATAGGCATTCGACAACTGTTCGAGAGTCTGCGTCGCTTCTTCGGGAGACAGGGCAGAATATGTGACTGCGATGATGTTCGATTTGCGCGCAGGCTCGATGCGCAAATGCTTTCTGAAGTTTGCCAGGCGGGTGTCATGAATTCGCAGGGCGTCGCCGCTTTTCTCCGATGGCTTGAGCTGGCTCCATCCCGGATCGGCGACGGCGGCGATTACATCGTCGCTGCCAAGGATCTCCAGTTCGGAATTGACCTGCGGCTCAGTGATCTGCTCCACGGTGGCAGTGGAGTTTCGGTCCGCGGTAATCACAGAGTTGCTGCGGTTGTTTTCGAGGAGAAATTTTGTCTCTGAAAGGTAATGTCTCTTGGGTAAGACAGTTACGACAACAGTCAGCAGAATGACGATCAAGAAAATCATTGCGAAGATATGCCGCTGACGAAAGAAGGCCTCTGCAAAGACGCGGGTAGGAGGAACCTGGCTGAGTTCGCTCGAGAGAACTTGCATATCTTTCTTCTCCCCAAACACGGGTTGTCGAGTTATGAGTTTTGCCATGTGACTGAGTTCCAACGCGTTCTGTCGATTGGCCCGACGGCCAAAGATAGATAGGGTTTGGAGTTAGAGGCGAGGCCTCTCTCGTTGGTTGGCCGAAAAAATGAAAGCAAGAGTCCCGAGGCGCTTGTTGAAGGCGCCGCTGCATTATGTGGGCAGAGCAAACTGCATGCTTTGAAGGCAACTACACCGATGTTCGCAATCGCATCAGGGAAAGCAGATTCGATCGATCTTAACGACTGACGCAGAAAAACAAAGTGTCGTTCAGAAGGGAACCTTTTTTTCGATTCCGCGACGTGCTGGGGAAGTTAGACAAAGGTGTGTCACAGATTGAGCTGAATCATTTGGCTGTCGCTTTCAGTGTTATCTTGAAGGCAGCCTCAGTGCCAAACGGGCTCAGACAATTATTAGCATGATATTTGATCGTTGTCATTGTTTTTTTGTATAGCTCCAAATCAAATCTGCAAGTAGAGGAAAAGCAAGCTGATAACTCGGTGAGTTGGCAGTCCAAAACGTCATTCATTCGAGATTGAGATGCGATGCATCAAAAAAGAGATGTGAGGCTAGAATGCAAAAAATCCAGAACTCAAGTACTCAGAGGGTGCTTTACATCGATCACACCGCGGAGATCGGCGGAGGAGAAATCGCGCTCCTTAATCTTGTTCGCACGATAGATTCGGGCAAAGTCACTCCTATCGTGCTCTTGTTTTCTGACGGCCCCCTGGTTGAACGGATGCGTCAGCACGCGGAGACACATGTGTTGAAACTTGAGTCGAGTGTGGCCGCGATCCGCAAGGACAGTCTCGGTTGGCACTCGCTTCTCAAGGTCGGGTCCGGTTGGAAAACCATCCGACAGGTTGTGAAAGTGGTTGAGTTTGCGCGCCGTGCGCGGGTCGACGTGATCCACACAAATTCGCTGAAGTCCGATGTCATCGGAGGTCTCGCAGGCCGGATTGCAGGTATCCGCGTTGTGTGGCACGTACGTGACCGCATCGAGGAAGATTACCTGCCGCGCTCGGTAGTGAAGGCATTTCGTTTTCTTTGTCGCGTCGTACCCCACTATGTAATTGCCAACTCGACGGGGACGCTTGGAACGCTTCACCTGATGGGTAAGAGAGCTGGGATGGCGATCGCATCGGGAGTCGATCTCGCGCGATTTACCGATGTTGTGCATGATGGCTGTGAGATCCAACCAGTTGACTCGCTGTCGAACAGGAGCAGAGGCGATATACGCATCGGGCTGATCGGACGCATCAGTCCATGGAAAGGCCAGCACATCTTTATCGAAGCCGCCTCGCTGCTGCGGGCGCGCGGGAAGAGGGTGAAGTTCCAAATCATTGGAGCGCCTCTTTTTTCTGAGCGCGAATACGAGGCGGAGTTGCACGCGCTCTGCGACCGGCTCGGGGTGAACGATATTGTCGAATTCACAGGGTTTGTGGACAACGTTTCAGAGCGCATTGCACAGCTGGACATCGTCGTTCACGCATCGACAACCGGTGAGCCTTTCGGCCAGGTCATCATCGAAGGCATGGCAGGCACCAAACCGGTGGTTGCTACAAACGGTGGCGGCGTCCCCGAGATTGTGCAAGACGGCGTAACGGGTCTCCTGGTCCCCATGGGAGATGCGGTCGCGATGTCGAAGGCAATCGAGTTTTTATTGGAGAATCCCGAGAGGGCCAGGCAAATGGGGCTGCGTGGCCGCGAGCGTGCTCTGTCGCATTTCACCATTCAAATGACCGCGCGCAAGGTCGAGGCGGTGTACGACCAAATCCTTGGGGTAGCTTGAGGGCTGTCTCGCGCATCGAAAACTTTTGTCCCCTTGAAAGGAGATTCTGATGAGAGCGGCTCTTCCGAAGAACAGACGGCAATGCACGAGGGTCAGAGGTCGAGGCACGGGCGTTCAACTGAATGTGCGCCTGCTGCTCGTTGCCGCCCTTGCTTTTGTCTGTCTGACTGCAGCATCCGCGCAGTCGCCTGAGTCTGCAACGACTCTCGTGCCGGCGCCAGACCCGGGATATGGTCTCTACTATCACGATTCACAGGCTGCTCCCGCATTTGCGAATCGATGGGGGTATCACGACGGATGGTCGGAGGGCCGCCATGACCGAAATCACGGCGACACATTCACTCCCGAAGAGAAGGAGCACTACCAGGAACCCCCTGAGCATGGCGGGCACCCCGGGATGACGCGAAATCAATATGCGAAGCAGTATCGCTCTGCCTATGCCCATGGGTACCTGCACGGGTCGCGGATTTAGTAGCGGCGCAGGCAGCAGTCGCGAAGAAGAGGCGTACCTGGGTAAGGAGGGAGTTGCCTGGTGGACCTGGTCGGGATCGAACCGACGACCTCTTCCATGCCATGGCCGGTCCATCAACGGCCGTTGAGATTCCGATTTCCCGGGTACGCACCGATTCTTTCGACTTTACGACTTGGGGATGCTTCTACGACCATGGTTCTGTCCTGAGGATTTTTGTCTGACCATATGGGTGATTGCTCCGCCGTAGCCAAGGGTCAAGATATCTACTTCCTTCAGTTGAAAGACATGTTTTGGAGGCAAGCCGTGAGGATTACCAGAAGAAGAGCGCTCTCTCTGATTTCTGGAGCGCCTGCGCTCCTTCTTTCTCGCAAGTCCCGGGCAGCAAGCTCGATCTTCGACGACGGTAGGCGATCTGGCGAAGGTCGAGCGGCAATTCAAGAGGGATCGGCGAATCCCGATCTGGCTATCGCGCCGGGTCCCTTCAAGGGGACACGCGAGTCGCTTCGCCAATGGCAGGTTCCCGACTGGTATCGCGATGCCAAGTTCGGCATCTGGGCGCATTGGGGACCGCAGTCCGCCGTCGAATACGGCGACTGGTACGCCCGCAACATGTACGTCCAGGGGCATAAGCAGTACGAGTATCACCTGAAGACATATGGCCATCCGACGAAGGTCGGCTTCAAGGATCTGATTCCGCAATGGACGGCAGACAAGTTCGATCCCGACCATCTGCTCGGTCTCTACAAAAAAGCCGGAGCAAAGTACTTCTGCAGCATGGCAGTGCATCACGACGGATTCGATCTTTGGGATTCGAAGTACCAGCCACGCTGGAACGCGGTGGCCACGGGACCGAAGAGAGACATCGTCGGTGCCTTTAGGAAGGCCGCCGAAAAGCACGGGCTCCGTTTCGCAGTGAGCGAGCACCTTGCCCCGAGCTATCACTGGTTCTCCACGTCGCATATGAGCGACAAAACCGGTCCGCTCGCCGGAGTGTCCTACGATGGCGCCGACCCCGTCTACGCCGATCTTTACCACGAGCTGCCGAAGTACTATCCCTACAGCTATCGGATCCTCAACGACCGGCAGGCTCCGGCCCGTTGGAAGCAGCACTACTTCAACCGGATTAAAGATCTCGTCGACAAATATCAGCCCGATCTGCTCTACACCGATGGCGATATCTTTTTCGAGGAGTACGGCCTGGCGCTTGTAGCGAATCTCTACAACGTGGCCGCCAGTCGCCATGGCGGCGTCTGCGAGGCCGTGTACACCAGCAAGTTGCCAAGCGACTGCGAAGTCGGGACGTGCGTTCAGGACTGGGAGCGGGGCGTTGCTGGCGGCATTCCGGCGAACCCATGGCAGACCGACAGCTGCATCGGCGAATGGCACTACAACCGGGAGGCCCAATACAAGTCGCCTAAGTACGTGATCGATCTGCTCGTCGATATCGTCAGCCGCAATGGGAACCTGATGCTGAATTTCCCGCTCCCCAACAGCGGCGAACTCGATTACGAAGAGCGGGTCATTCTCGATGAAATCACGAAATGGATGGCGATCAACAGCGAGGGCATTTACGCAAGCCGGCCGTGGAAAATCTTCGGGGACGGCCCGGTGGCGACCGCGCCGACCTCCAGCGACGGCACACGGTTCAACGAGTCTGGTCGCAAGGAATTGAGCGCCGACGAAGTGCGCTTCACGACCAAGGGGGACACGCTCTACGCATTCATCATGGGCTGGCCAGAGAAGTTGGCCCTGATTAAGCCTCTCGCCACATCGAGCCCGTTATCGCCGCCGAAGATCAGGAATGTAGAACTGCTTGGTTACAAAGACAAGGTGATCTGGACCCAGGATGAACAGGGCCTGACAGTCGTGATGCCGGAACAGAAGCCTTGTGACTATGCGATTACCTTAAAGATCGACTGAATTCGGGTGCACCAAAGCGACACAGGGGGGGAGATCGGAGGCCACCTGTTCGACGTGCGGACGAAACGTCGTTCCAAACGCCTACCGCTTTGCAGGCGGAATGTTTTGATTGAAGCGGAACAGATTCGCGGGATCGTACTGCGCTTTGATGGTCGCAAGACGCTGGAAGCGCGCGTCGCTGTATGCCGAGTGCACGTCCTCCCCCTCCGACATGTAATTTACGTACGCGCCTCCGGTTGAGTATGGCAGAGCCTTCTGCCAATTCTCTCGCGCCCATGCCTTCTGTTCGCCATCCATTGCGGCATCATTTGAGATCGCGAGCATGCTCACATTGAACAATGCATCGCGGTGTCCAAATGCCGTGGCGTCATTGGCTATCCTGGCGACCGCGCCTCCGTATACCTCGACCATGACGACATTCAATGGCGAAGGCGATGTAGTGGCGGATTCAACGACCAGGTCGATGACGTCGTCCGACAGAGTCTTCACAAATGCGGATTTCCAGTAATGACGCTGTCCCTTGGGGTACGACACATCCACTTGCCGTTGCATCGCGCAGTACTCCATGGGCGCGACCGTATCCATCAGAACCGATCCCAACTCGCGAAGGGCATGAGCGGCGCGTTCACCCTCGCCTTCCTTTCCGATATCGCTGACCAGCGCGGCGACGAACTTTCCACCGTCCGGAGACGGGATGATTGCGGCCATCGTCGTGAGGCTGTCGCTCGCTTCCAGACTCAGGTCGCGAAATCGCTGCAACACGGTCTTCGCCATTTTGAAAGGAAACACAATCAAGCCGCCCAGCGGTTCTCGGACCGTATGGAGTTGAAATTCGAACGAAGTCACGACTCCGAAGTTCCCTCCGCCGCCGCGCAGCGCCCAAAAAAGATCAGGGTTAGAGTCGGCACTCGCCGTTACCAAATCGCCTGAGGCGGTGACCACGTCGGCCGATAGCAGGTTGTCGCACGCCATTCCGTAGCGTCGCGACAGGTAGCCGTATCCGCCGCCAAGAGTAAGGCCGGCGATGCCCGTGGTGGAGATGGCGCCGCCGGGTGAAGCGAGCCCAAAGGCCTGGGTTTCGTGATCGTATTCGCCCCACAAGACGCCGCCGCCTGCGCGCGCTCTGCGATGGACGGGATCGACCCGGACCGATTTGAACCGCGCCAGGTCGATGACAATACTGCCATCGCCCACCGAAGTTCCCGCCACGTTGTGACCACCGCACCGGATGGCAACCGGCAACCCGCGTTCGCCCGCGAACCGGACCGTCGCCATTACGTCCGCGACTCCCGCCGCGCAGACGATCGCCTCCGGCCAGCGGTCGATCATTGCGTTCCATACCTGACGCGCCTCATGGTATCCGTCGCCGTCCGGAAGATGAACTGCGCCCCGGACCATGCTCTTCAATGCGTCCCGATCTCTCATCTCAATTTGAGGCGTCATTCGGTGAATCCTCCGGTGAGCTTCAGTATCTCTTGTCAAGCACGATTGGGCTAGCGACTCTTTTGCCAGTAAACGCGGTTACGGAAAAGCACAAAATCTACTGGCGAAGTTGGACCATGGGACTCCGATCGGAATGCGGCAATCCGGAGATTATCATTCCGTCCCTGCGATGGTGCCGGCAAGGCGCTATGGCCATCGGATCGCGATCTCTCGGTCGCAGGGCGGGTCTTGTCGCCTCGGCGACAGTCACCGTTGAAGCAAAATCGGCGAGTCACTCACTGACACAGAATGCTACCCGGTATGTCGGCAGTGTTTACAAATTCAATCGACTTGGCTGTATAGCCGGCTACCAAGAGGAGTGCCTTCCGAAGCTGAACACGCTTTGGAAACCATGTGGACGAGAAGGCGACTCTACGTCCATGTGGAAAGTTCACAACGGAAAACCAGTAAAACCCGGGCGTATTTCGATATCGATCAGCGGGTCGCGTGAATCTGAATAGCCAAAAAACCGAGAATGCGTACCCATCTGTGATTTGGATCACAATCCAAGCCTCCCCCGCAATGGAATGATTCTCCCTGCAATGGCAGCGAGGTCGGTTCACGCTCCTCTCTGTTTTCTGGCAGCGACTTTGACTGCCTGAGGCAAGTGAGACAATGACGAGTCTCAAGGCACAGACGTGGCTTTGGCTCAGTGGGATCTGGATTCTCCCAGTTTGTCTCAGTGCGGCCCTATTCCTTCCAGGTTCCATGAAGCTCTGGCTTGTTTTCGGCGCAGGCTGTCTGCTTGCGCCTGTTCCTGCGCTCGTTGTGCGCGGTAAAGAGAAGCGAGTGCTTCTGACCGGCGTGCGCGACGCGGAAGAGGCGAGGGCAAAACTGAGTGCCGAGCTCGACACGGTGCGATATCGAACCACGAGGCTTCGCGAGGAGCTGCAAGCCGCCGACCGCCAAGCCCGCCTGTCGCACCAGCTCACACTGCTGGGGCAGTTTACCGCAGGATTCCTTCATGAGTTCAACAATCCTCTTGCGATCGTGGTGGGCCGCATTGAAGTTCTGATCCAGGAGCGTAAAGAGGATCGAGCTCTATGCGCCGATCTTGAGCAGATGCTCAAAGAGGCGCGCTACATGGGACAGATTGCAACGACCCTGCTGCAGGCGCTCAGACGCGAGCGGAGTCGAGATGTCTTTGAACCGTGTGCGCCACGCAAGCCTCTGCACGAGGCTCTCAGCGCAATTCAGCCGCAGGCCGAAGTCGAGGGGATATCGCTGGTTGCCGAAATTGCGGAGGCTCCCCGCGTGGACCTGCCCGAGCATGTGATCGCCGAAGTGGCACGCTGCCTGTTGGGCAACGCTCTGCAGGCCCTGAGCAGTAGAGACGATGCAGTCATCTGGCTTCGTCTTGAGCCGTACCGCACCGCGGGAGCAGCAGTTGTGGTGCGAGTGGAAGACAACGGACCCGGCGTACCCGAGAGTATTCGAGGACATCTGTTCGAACCTTTCATATCGCAGGGCAATGGGCGCGAGCGATTAGGCCTGGGCTTATTTCTGGCGGCCAGCCTTCTCGATATGTACGACGGGCGCATTCGTTACGAGTCGAGAGCAGGTGGGGGCGCCAGCTTTGTTGTGGAGCTTCCGCCGGCGCGCTTTACAAGGGGCCAGCCCTACCACTGGTTCGCAGGAGGAACGCCGGAGTGAGTCGCATCCTCGTAATTGACGATGAACTCGCGCTGGGCGAGAACATTCAGCGCATGCTGCGGCAGCCTGGCTCATTAGTTGCTGTGTGCACCGATCCCGCCAAAGGCTTGGCCGAGGCTCTTGCCACCCCGCCCGATCTCGTCTTCCTCGATATGCGCATGCCGGGCATGTCAGGCGAGGAGGTCTTCGCAAAATTGCACACTGCGCATCCGAGCCTGCCCATCGTCTTTCTCACCGCCTTCGGCTCGGTCGAGGGGGCAGTGGTGGCAATGCGCAATGGTGCATTCGACTATCTACAGAAGCCCTTCAAACGCGACGATCTGCTCCTGGTTGCCAGGCGCGCTCTCGCCCACGCTTCGTTGGAGCAAGAGGTAGCGCGATTGCAGGGCCGGCTCGAGTCGCTGGGCGAAAGCGATCGCGCGCAAACCAGAAGCCCCTCAATGCTGGAACAGATGGAGCGATGTCGGAGAGCTGCAGCAACCGATGCCACAGTAATGATCCTCGGGGAAAGCGGCACAGGCAAGGAGGTCACTGCCCACTTCATTCACGACCAAAGCCATCGCAAGAGCGGACCGTTTGTGCCTGTCGAGTGCAGCGCGATGCCCGCCTCGCTGATTGAGAGTGAGCTCTTCGGGTACGAACGTGGAGCCTTCACGGGCGCAGAGCGGACCAAGAAGGGCCTGATCGAATCGGCGGACGGCGGAACGCTCTTCCTGGATGAGATCGGCGATTTGAGCGTGGAACTCCAGACCAGGCTTTTTCGCTTCGTGGAAGAGCGTGCCTTGCGGCGCCTTGGCGGTTTGTCGCAACTGCGTGTCGATTGCCGGATTGTCTGCGCGACAAATCAGGATCTGATCGCCAAGATCAAGGCCGGTTCCTTTCGAGAAGAACTCTACTATCGGTTGAGTGTGGTGACCGTGAAGCTGCCGCCGCTGCGCGAGCGCGCAGAAGACATCCCCCATCTGGCCAGATTCTTCCTCGAACGATTTTCACGCCGCTACGGCAAGGTTCTTTCTGGCTCGCCTCGATTCTACGAGGCTCTTCTTCGCGAACGCTGGCCAGGAAATGTGCGTGAACTCAAGAACGTGATGGAGAGACTCACTGCCCTTCATAGCGAAGGAGAACTCCAACCGGAAGATCTGCGGGAAGACTTGCCGGCCATGCCGTCGGCGCGCGATTTTTCCGCGCTGACATGGAGGGACGCACGCGAGCGCTATCTCGCCGATTTTGAGCTCTCCTACGCGCAGGCAGTCCTCACCCGATGTAACGGAAACGTGAGCGCCGCCGCGCGCGAGGCCGGCGTGGACCGAAAGACCTTTTACTCGCTGCTCCGCAAAGACCGGGAGCCGCAGCTTGATGAATCGATTCCGCAGGACGGGCCGGAACGTGGGGAATGAATTCCCCAATGGTGCTTGGGTATACGGGACAACTCGCTGAATTCAGACGAGAGCGAGTTTGGCGTGCAAGATGCAAACCAAGAGAGGCAGGAGTGCCCGTCCATGAAGATTCAGGCCAGGACTATCAAGTCTCTTCTGTTGGTTTTCGTCCTTCTCACTCTGGTGCCGACCTCGAGTCGCGCAATCCCGGCCTTCGCCCGCAAGTACGGTGTGAAGTGCTACACCTGTCACACCGTTCCACCAGCTTTGAACAAGAACGGTTATATGTTCAAGCGGCTTGGCTATCGCATGCCTCCCGATGAAATGGACGGCACCAAGCCGGCGCCCAAGATTGTCGCGCTCGACAAAGATATCAAGTACAACCTCATCAACTCGTTCGCGCTGATCATGCAGGCCAGCGTGACCGAAGATAAGAACGTTGCCGAGACCGGAGCAACGCCAGCCACGTCCAGCTCCACCGATTCGAGTTTCAACCTGGACGAAGCGGCCCTCTTTGTTGCCGGACCTGTGCCCGACACTGGCTTCTCCTACTTCGGTCATTACGAGCTCTATCAGGACGGCGGGAATGGGCTCGAGCAGGGGTTTGGCGTGTGGACGGGCGGCCGCGCCAACTCAAGCTACTTCGTCAAGGGTGGAGAGATCCACATGCAGGAGGGCGAAGGTACGCGCGCAGCAATGTTCTACAACCTCTTCGCCGATCCGGCCCCCACCCTGACCAATACCGATCCCATCAGCTTCTCGCTCGATCAGCACCCCGTTGGCGTGGATGTGGGTTACACGTGGGCATCTCCTTACTTCAAAAATGTCTTCGCGGTCTCAGCAAAGGTGACCAACGGCCTGAATGCAGATGGAAGCGAGATTCTGCAAACATCCACCAAGAACTCAAAGGACGTATGGGTGGACGCCGATTACTGGTTCGGCCCCGACGGGGGCGTCACAGTGATCGCGTATCGTGGCTCGAAAGATCAGAATCAGACCGATACCGAAGGCAATCCCTTCACGTATCGGCCGACTTTCTACCGGGTCGGCGGATTCGGCAACTACCTGTTCTTCGACAAACTCGATCTGCTCGGCGGCTACATCCGAAGTAACGACGACTGGCGCTGGGACCAGACCTCTCCGATGTCGAGCTACACCGCCGATAACTACCGCGCTGAGGCGGACTACTACATCAAGACCGGCACTGTGGTGATGGCGAGGATCGATCGAGGCGTCGCCAAAATCGCGCCCAATCCAAATGTCCACACCCGCGCATGGGGCATCGGAGCGGAACATGCTCTGACGCAACTCGGCAATATCGTCCTACGCGCCGCTTATAACCAGGAACACGATGCAGATCCTGTAGCCGTCCTGGGCACAACGGACAAACTGTTCAAAGTTGATTTTCGATTCATGTGGTAAGGAGACCCCCGCAATGCAGAATGCAATTCGAATCGCAGCTTTTTCAATTCTGGTCACGCCCATGCTCGCGCTAGCGCAAACCAGTAATGTGACTCTTCCGCAAGACAAAGGACCCGATAAGGTCAACATCTCCTCCTATCCGGCGGACCAGCAGAAGAATTACAAGCTCTTCACCGACAAATGCTCCAAGTGTCACACGATTGCTCGCCCCATCAACACCACGATGACCAACGAGGAGTGGCAACGCTACGTGAAGCGCATGATGCACAAGCCGAACTCAGGCATTGGCGACAGCCAGGGAAAGGCTATTTACGAGTTCCTGGCGTATGACCAGGGAAACCGCAAAGACAAGAATCCTTCTGCCTTCCATAAGGCGCTCTCCGACGAAGAGATCGAGCAGTTAAAGGCGAAGCAACAGTAGCACTTCCGGCAGTGGCGTCGGTCAGGTCCGCCCGCCGCTGCCGAATTCACCGAGCTTTTCAGCACGCCGCAGACGAGTTGAGTGGAACAGATGAGCTACTCGGTCACCATTCCGGATCGCGAGTACTTCGACCGCAATATCCCGTGCCAGACTGCTTGTCCGATCCATACAGAGTGCGGACGCTACGTGCAGGCCATCGGCATCTCGAAGGACGAGGAAGCCTACCTGCTCGCACGGGCTCCTAATCCGTTCGCCTACGTGCTGGGCCGCATCTGCGCCCATCCCTGCGAAGACAACTGCCGCCGCGGCAAGATCGACGAGCCAATCGCTATTTGCGCGCTCAAGCGTTTCGCCACCGATCGCCACAACCTCGGCATGGGCCATGATCCTGAGAGAAAGGCTCTGCCGCCGGTGGCGAAGCGCCCACAGCGGGTGGCAGTGGTCGGCGCCGGCGTCTGCGGTCTTACTTGCGCGCACGATCTGGCTCTGCTCGGTTACACGGTTGAGGTTTTCGAGTCCGCTCCCGTCCCCGGCGGCATGCTCTATTTAGGCATCCCGCAGTTTCGTCTTCCTCGCGAAATCATCAAGATGGAAGTCGACAACATCCTGGCGATGGGCGTCACGCTGCACACGCGCGTAACCATCGGGCGCGACATCACATTCGACTGGCTCCGGAAGAACTTCGACGCCGTTCTTCTGGCCACCGGCCTCAACAAAGGCCGCGAACTGAACATACCCGGCGCTCATCTGGCCGGCGTTTACAACGGCATCGACTTTTTGATCAACGTCAATCTCGGATTCGAGATCGAACTGGGCAAGCGCGTCGTCGTTGTCGGAGGCGGCAACGTTGCGATTGACGTTGCCCGCGCTGCCGTTCGCCTGGTCCATGAGGCCTCTGAATTCGGAACGCCAGCTGAATCGGAAGAAGAGAAGAGCCTGCAGCCTGCCCTCGATGCCGCGCGCCTCGCGATTCGTTCAGGGGCCGAGACGGTCCACATGGTCAGCCTGGAGTCGCGCGCCCAAATGCCGGCCTGGAAAGGTGAAGTGGAAGAGGCCGAACATGAAGGCATTGACGTCGACAACGGCTGGGGCCCCAAAGAAATCGTTGGTGAAAACGGGATCGCAACCGGCCTTAGAGTTCGCCGCTGCCTGACCGTTTTCGACGAAAAGGGTCGCTTCAATCCAGCGTTCAGCGATGAAGAGAGAATCATTCCCTGCGACAGCGTGATCCTCGCCATCGGCCAGCAGGCAGACCTTTCGTATATCAACTCGGAAGATGGGGTGCAGGTGACTCCCCGCGGAATTCTCAAGATTGACGACGAGATGAGGACTACGGCTCCCGGTGTCTTTGCCGGAGGGGATGTGGCCTTCGGTCCAAGGATTCTCGTTGAGGCTGTTGCCAACGGCCATCGCTCGGCGCGCTCCATTCACCTGTATTTGAGCGGGACCACGGAAAAAAGCGTGCGCAGCCGTTTTCGCATTCTGCCCAACTGGAAAATGCCAAGCCGCTTTTTGACGATTCCCCGGCAGAAGATGCCGGTTCTCTCCGCAAATCGCCGCGTAGGGATTGCGGAAGTTGAATTGGGTTTCGATGAAGAGCAAGGGCGTGCCGAAGGCAGTCGATGCTTGAAATGCCAGGTGAACACAATCTTCGACGGCTCGAAATGCATTCTGTGCGCCGGCTGCGTCGATGTTTGCCCCGAGAATTGCCTGCGTCTCGTCGATCTTACCCAGGTCAGCGGCGATGACCGCTACGGCGCGCTGATACGCAATCGGTATGGTGTCGGGCCTTCTGAGCTCAAACCGCGGCAGGCTGGAGCCATTCTCAAGAACGAAGAAAAGTGCATCCGCTGCGGACTCTGCGCTGATAGGTGCCCCACCGGCGCCATCACAATGGAAGCCCTCGATCGTCACGAACGCGAAGTCTTTGCATAGGAGAACAGAAAGATGAATCGTCGATCCTTTCTGAGTTGGGGAACCGCGGGCATTGCGGTCCTTTGTTCCGGAGTCGCCGTGAGTCTTGGCGCTGTCGTCCGCTTCATGATGCCCAGCGTTTTCTACGAGCCGCCCCAGTCCTTCAAAATCGGCAATCCTGGGGACTTCGCTTTCGGGCAGCCAACGTTTCTGGTCGATGAGAAGATCTTCGTCTTCCGCGACCGCGACAAGGGATTCGCGGTGGCTAGCGCAGTCTGCACCCACCTCGGCTGCACCGTCGCGCACTTTCAGAGCGATCAGAACTTCCATTGCCCTTGCCACGGCAGCGTTTTTGCAGCCGATGGATCGGTAGTTCACGGTCCGGCTCCGAAGGCGCTGCAGTGGTTTGAGGTAACGCAGACCCGCGACGGACAGCTGCTTGTCGACAAGGACAGAGTCGTCCCATCCAGCTATCGGTTGATGGTGTAGCCATGAATCTAATCAAGGAAGTCTGGCAATCGATCGTTCGCCGCGACCCGCTATCCACCGACAAGGGGAAATCCGAACTTGTCTTCCTCAATGTCTGGCTGCATATTCATCCGGCAAAGGTAAAGACAGAGAATCTCAAGTTCAAACACACTTTCTATCTCGGCTTCGTTACATTCTTCCTCTTCGTTGTCCTGGTTACTACCGGCATAGCCCTGATGTTCTACTACCGCCCGTATCCACCCCATGCCTACCAGGACATGAAGGACCTAGAGTACGTCGTGTTCCTGGGTTCATTTCTGCGCGGCATGCACCGGTGGGCGGCCCACGGCATGGTGGTCTGCGTGTTTCTACACATGTGCCGCGTGTTCTATACGGGCTCCTATAAGAAGCCACGCCAATTCAACTGGGTGATCGGCGTGCTGCTCCTCCTCTTGACGCTGGGGCTTTCGTTCACGGGCTATCTTCTGCCTTGGGATCAGCTGGCCTTCTGGGCGATCACGGTGGGCACAAACATCGGCAGCTATGCGCCTCTTGTCGGTGGACAAGTGCGGGAGATCCTCCTCGGCGGACATACCGTCGGAGAAGCTGCGCTGCTCAGGTTCTATGTGCTCCATGTGGCCGTTCTCCCCGCGCTCATGATTCTGCTGACGATCGTCCACTTCTGGCGCGTGCGCAAAGACGGTGGATTGTCACGCCCCGTATGGAAGCTGAAGCCGAACAAGCCGGAAGAGCTGGTCACTATTGGCGCGCCTCCTCTTCTCGTCCAAGCCAACGCAATGCCGGCTTCTACCGAAAAGACCTACGGGCTGATGGAAGTAGTAACCGGCAAACCCATCTTTGAAACGATCGCTCCGGAAGAGGAAGACGAAGCCGTCTTCTCTTATCCCTTCGCATTCTTTCGCGAGGCGATTGCCCTGATGGCCACAGTCACCGGCGTCATGCTGATGTCGTTGCTCTTCCGCGCGCCGTTGGAGGAGCTCGCGAATCCGGCGCATACCCCGAATCCGGCTAAAGCCCCGTGGTACTTTCTCGGCTTGCAGGAATTAGTGAGTCATTCAGCGTTCTTGGGTGGTGTCATTGCGCCGGCGTTGATGGTGATTGCCCTTCTCGTAATTCCCTACTTCGACAGGAACCCTAGTCGGCGACCATCTGATCGCAAGTTGGCTATTTGGCTCTTCACCGCGTTTGTGGCCATCAACCTTGTGCTGATTCTGATTGGCACATTCTTCCGTGGGCCGGGATGGGCTCTGGTCCCACCGTGGATCCACATTACAGGAGCTGTTGAATAATGGCACGCAAACTACCGCAGCTCTTCTTCGCTCTAAGCACGCTTGCCCTGGTGCTCCTTCTTGTCGCGGTCTGGAAAGCCAGCACGCCCGAGTGGAAGAAATATCAGCACCAGTTCGCGCAATTGGAAGCACAGGGTGAGCCGAACGCGGTGACTAAGGCTGCGGTCCTGGCCGCTCCTCCGCAGATTCACCAGGCCCTGCTCACGGGCTTGCAACGCGTCGACCGATGCACAACCTGCCATCTCGGCGTCGACGACCCAACGATGAACAATGCGTCGGAGCCATTCCGCTATCACGTTGGACTCGGACCCCACATTCCCTCCCGCTTCGGCTGCACCATCTGCCACGGCGGCCAGGGATTGGCGACAGACAAGAATGCAGCGCATGGGAGAGTTGAGTTCTGGCAAACACCGCTGCTCTCGAAGGAATACATTCGCGCATCGTGCGGCCGCTGCCACAAGGAAGGTGATGTCCCCGGGGTGCCGGAACTGACCGAAGGGCGGCACCTCTTTGAGACACAAGGCTGCCGCGGCTGCCACAAGCTGAATGGTGTCGGCGGAAGCATCGGTCCCGATCTCACCGAAGAGGGAGCAAACCGCCGCTCGCCGGAATGGCTCGAAAAACATTTTCTGACACCCAGTCTCGTTTCGATGGGCTCCGCGATGCCGGACTTCCACTTTGCCCGTGCGCAGGCGCGCGCCTTGACGTACTACATGCTCTCGCTCACCAGCGAGGATATGGGTACCTACTACTCCAGTCTCCGTCTTATCCCCAGTCCGGAGTACGGACGGCAGTTGTTTGTCGAGAAGAACTGCATCGTCTGCCACGCAATTGGCGGAGTCGGCTCGAAGACTGGGCCCGATCTTCTGGGAGTGACGAAGCGTCACTCTTCCGGCTGGCTCGATGAGCAGCTGGTGAATCCGGAGCAGGTGTATCCGGGAAGCTCAATGCCGGAGTATGACCTGGAAACCAACGCGCGGAAAGCCCTGGTCGCCTTTATGGCGACGGCGACGCCCGAAGACGCGCAGACGATCCTTACCCATGAGAATCGTTCCTTGAGTCCCGAAGATGCCGCGATTGAAGCCGGCAAACGCGACTTCGCACGCTTTGGCTGCGCCGGTTGCCACGGGACAGAGTTGCAGGGCGGTGTCCCGAATCCCAATGCCCAGGGCGGGCAGATTCCTTCGCTGCTCCACCTCTCAGACGATTACACAAAGGACGAGATCCTCGCGGTCATCCGCAACGGCAGAATGCCTCCCCTGGATAACCCGAAGGGCCCAACTCCACCACTCTACATGCCCTCGTGGAAGGCACTGCTGAGCGACGAGGATATTCACCAGATCGTGGAGTTCCTCTGGTCGAAGCAACAGAAAGCGGCGGAGAGCTGGTAACCCCCGACGTGAGTAAGAAGCGACATAGGAACATCTTGGTTTTTGCCATCGTCGTGGCATTCGCCGCTTGCGCTGTCGCTCAATCGGCCGGAGGCAAAGGAGAATCGGCTGTTGAAAGGGAACAGCGCACCTATCCCACCCCGACGAATCTGAAGGTGCTGCCCAAGGATATGACTGGTCAGCAGGTTCACGATGTAATGGAGAGATGGGCCGGTGAGCTGGGCGTGCAGTGCAACGCGTGCCACGAGGTTGAAGCGGAGATTGTTATCTTCGGGGCTCCAGCTCGATCGTATTTTGCCGCCGACTCGAAACCAATGAAAGAGATCGCGCGCCGCATGTACACGATGACCGACACGATCAACAGCAGATTTATCGCCAAGATTGAAAGTCCTGGTATGCCTGTCACCTGTGGCACATGTCACCGGGGCCGGATCAATCCTGAGTCGAGCCCATTCCAGGTGGTTACGGAACCATCTAGCGGACAACCGCCCAGGGCGTCCAAGCCTGAACCGTGCTTTCAGTGCCACGAGGATGAGAGAGCCGCCTTCTCACTTCCCTCCCGACATAAGGTAGAAGAGGGTCTGATCTCATGTACTGATTGCCATGAGTCACACAGCATCTCCGGAGAGAAGCGACCCCTAACTCCGGCGCAAGTGAATCGGATCTGTGCGAAGTGTCACAAGGAGATCGCCGGGCCTCTTGTGTATGAGCACGCCGTGATCAAGGCCGAGGGCTGCATTGCATGCCATGTTCCGCACGGTGGGCCAGACCCTCACATGCTGAATCGAGCCAAGGTCGATACGATCTGCCTGCTGTGCCACTTGCCTTCGCGAGCCTCTCCGACAGGTGCTTCGATCGGCCATGCGCACGATCTAGGAACACAACTCCAATCGTGCACGGCTTGCCACGCCGAAATCCATGGATCCAATGTGAGCCAGTTTTTCATAACCGTGCACTGAGCGATGCGGTCAGAGCTAAACAATGATCGGGTTTCAAGACACATGGCTGGCGGTTAATACATCTTCACCGAATGTGCATTTGGTAGGCGGTGACGGTGCTCTGAGCCATCAAGACGGCGCGCGTTTCATCGAAGTTCTGAGTTCGCGGCCGATTTGCAGGCGTTCGGTTCCGCTCGCGATAGCTCATCACCAGGCATATACATCCAGCTTGCCGATCGCCGCCGCTTGACCCTCAAACCAGAGGTCGGCGGATCCCTTGGGCAAGATGAGGCCAACGATGCCTGTTTCTGATCCGACCGTCGGTGGCAGAGCAATGGCTGTGGAAAGACCGGACGAGTTCTTCATCCGTAACACGACAACATGGCCGGTGGTATTTGCGTAGTGAAGGCGCGCAAAGCATGGCCCGCGGGGCGCCTGGATCCCGGTAATGTTGGTTTGATTCACCGCATATTCCGCTGGCGTTTCATCTTCGCCATCGACGACCATGAGCGCAAGATCATGCGCGGGGAACAGAGACTGCGGCGTCCAATGCGACGAAATCTCGTTTGTTCCAGACGTCCCGCAACGATTTCGGAGTACTTTTCATCCCAAGCTTCTTCCAATCGACTTTCACTTGCGCGGAGGCGTCGGTGCGATTCAATATGGCGACTGCACGTCGTCCAGCGATCGCCATTGGCTTTGCCCAAATCTGGATCCCAGGAGTGGGTTCGTCGGCTTTGACAGGTTGCAATCCGTATGGATCGTTATGAATCGCGAGCGCCTCTTGATTCGTGAGGAGAGACAAGGTAGCTGGCGAAAGCCGAGTCAAGTCGGAGCCAACCATGAGTGGTGCGCTTGAAATCACCCACAGCCCCATGTGGGTTCGGTCGAGAGCATCGGTCATGCCGCGCATGCCCATTACCATCATGTCTAGGTCGTTAAAGTAGCCGGTATGCTGCGCTTCAGGATGCAATCCGGCCTCGAATGATTCGAGCACGTTTCCCGAAGTAATGACGCGCTTATCGTGCTCGGCGTCATGGAGGCTTTCTACAACCGGAGGAATGATGTCGCCGCCGGTGCGCCATATCGTGCTCTCGATTTCTCCGACACCGGGAGCCCAGAACCAGGGATTCTGGCTACCCCACTCGCAGATTGAAAAATATAACTTCCGCCCAGTTGTCTTTTCCGCTTTCTGAATAGCGTGGGCAATCAGCGCATATTGGACCGCGCCGGAACGCTTTTCCTTGGCGCCCCCGCACCAGTCAACCTTGACGTAGTCGAAACCCCACTTGGAAAACTGCAGGAAATCCTGGTCATAATGGCCTTCGCTGCCGGTGCTCATATACTTGGGACCGGAGTCGGGGTACATGCTGCAACCATCCTGCCCGGCATCGGTATAGATTCCGGCTTTCAAGCCAAGGCTGTGGATATAGGCGGCGATGTTGGCCATGTCGCCATCCTTCTGGCCCGGCTGAATGGCCGGCCACTGTTTGGCATTGACCATGATGTTGCCTGCGGCATCGCGTTCTCCCAGCCACCATCCTTCGTCGATGACGACATACTCGTATCCTGCTTGCTTCATACCGTTCGAGGCCAGAGTTTGGGCTTGCCGTTGAACGATCTGTGAATTCACGATGTTGGCGAAACTATTCCAGGAATTCCAGCCCATCGGCGCAGCGCCAAAGCATGCAGTTGCGAATACGAAAAACAGCCATGAGGAACGCATCCGAACAACATATCACTAGCGGAAGCGGCTGCTGTTTAGGCTGCTTGGGTCGAATCTTGGGTTGGAAGAGTAAGCGGTGTGAATTGGGGGTTCGCTAAGTTGTTGAAGTATATTGGTGGACCTGGTCGGGATCGAACCGACGACCTCTTCCATGCCATGGAAGCGCGCTCCCAAACTGCGCCACAGGCCCACGTGTTGCGAGGAGGCAACTTTTCTATTCTCTCTGCCGGGGCTCGATTCGTCAATGCGAGGAGCGGGTCTCGGCCAGTATTGCTGACAGGCCCCTCACGATGACACCCACGCCATCGGAGAAACGCGCATCGTGGTTGGTAAACATCTCGATACCGGCGGCCGCTGCCAGTGGATACAGCTGCTTGTTCACGCGCTTTTCGCGCGCAGCCAGATCGTATTGCGGATTGGCCTCACCCGGAGCAAGTTGCGTGGCCTGCTCTTCGATCACAAATCCAACGGTGTAGCTATAGAGTGCAGTGAGGCCGACCACTGCTTGCCGCAAGGTGAAACCCTCGCGCGTGAGCTTGCGCAGATTCGCCTCCATCGGCGCATAGAGCTCCGCATCGGTCAGGTAGGTGCCGCTGAACATCTTGGCCCCCTCGCGATACCGGAGCAGAGTCTTGCGCAGTGCCTCGGAAGTTGCGTTGGCCCACGCCTGCCAAGGGTGCAGCGTTTCCAGAGCTGCACTTTCCTGGTAGGACTCGCGGAAAACCTGGGTCGCCATTTCGTCCAGCAGATCCTGCTTGTTCTTGAAGTGCCAGTAGATGGCGGGCGCTTGAATGTTCAGCCGCGCAGCCAGCCGCCGCAGGGTCAATCCTTCGAGCCCCGTCTCGTTTAGCGCGATGAAGGCGTGATGCAGGATGAGTTGTCGGTCGAGAGGCACCTAAAAATAGTAGCATTGGCGATTTAACAATGTTAAGGTCTACTTAACTTAGTTAAGGAGGGTGCTCTCATGAAAGCTGCCGTTGTCGAAGTATTGGGTCAACCACCAAGGTATCAAGAGTTTGCGGAACCGGTTGTCGGCGAGAACGAGATTCTGGTTCAGGTGCATGCCGCTGGTCTCCATCCCATTGTGAAGGCGATTGCCAGCGGCGCCCACTACTCCGCGACGGGCCAGGTCCCGATGGTCGCCGGCCTTGATGGAGTCGGAACGCGACCTGACGGCGTCCGCGTCTATTTCGGTTCGGCGCGAAAGCCATGGGGAACGATGGCGGAGAGGTGTGCCGCACCCATTTCAATGTGCTTGCCTCTGCCCGAGGGCATAAGCGATATGGACGCGGCGGCAATTGCCAATCCCGGCATGTCGGCCTGGCTCTCGTTAAAGGACCGGGCCGAAGTAAAGGCCGGCGAGACGGTGTTGATCCTCGGCGCGACGGGCGTGGCGGGGCAGCTGGCAATCCAGGCGGCGCGCCACCTGGGCGCAAAGCGAGTGATTGCGGCGGGGCGCAATGTGAGTGCAATCGCCAGAGAGAATGTGGATGCGATTGTCGCGCTAGGCGAGCCCGAAGACGCGGTGCGGGAAGCATTGATTGCCGAAGCCAAGAATGGAATCGATGTGGTGATCGACTATCTGTGGGGACGGCCGACCGAACTGCTGCTTGAGGCTCTAGCGAAGACGTTCAGGCCCAGCTCGACAAATTCGACGCGGCTCGTTGAGGTTGGGGAGAGCGCTGGCCGCACGATCTCGCTTCCGGGTTCGGTGCTGCGCAGTGTAGATCTGAAGCTGCTCGGCAGCGGATTCGGCTCGGTGCCTCTCGACTCAATCCTCTCCGCGATTCCGGAGTTGTTCAAGTTAGCGGCTGCAGGCACGTTCCGCATCGACGTGGAGCCCGTGCCTCTGGCTGATGTCGAAACCGCCTGGAACCGGGTCGAGAAGGGCCGCCGCATCGTTTTTACGATGGGATGAATTTGACCGGAGCGTCCTAATAGGTACTTTCGGAACACGCGGACCAGCAAATACTGCTTATTCAGGGCCGTGACCGGGAACACTTTGCCCGGGTCCCGGTGTCTAAGACAATAGGCGCGGGATATTCGGTCGGTTGATCCGGATGTTCCGCCTCTCGCGGGGTGCACGCGGCGAAGGAAATGGCAGCGGAGATTTTCGAGAAGAGTTGGCCGTCAGGTCTCAGAACTCTCATCGAAAGATCAAGAGATGCCAAGTGTGCGCCTTTTGTTTTATTGTGGGAGGACTGAATTGCAGGCGGACCTCACCATGGGTAATCTAGCCAGCGCGTTTACGCTCCAATCTGAAGAGGCAGCTCTTGTCGAAGAGTTGCGAGCCGGGTCAGAAGAGGCGTTTGCGTGGCTCATCGCACGCTATCATCAGCCGATTTACTCATTGCTCGCGCGGACCGTGTACGACCGGACCGAGGCGGCCGACCTGACACAAGAAGTTTTCGTGAAGATCTTTCGCGGCGTTTCTGGATTTCACGGAGAATCCTCGCTGCGGACATGGATCTACCGGATTGCGCTTCGGGAAGCGTCGAATCAGCGCCGGTGGTGGTTGCGGCACAAACAACAGGAGATTCCCATCGAGATGGAGGTAGCAAACTCCGAAGCGGGCGTCCCGATTCGATTGAAGGATACGCTTGTCGATCCGGGCGAGTCGCCGTTTGAGATGGCAGTGCATGAGGAGAATCGTGCACGGGTCGAAGCCGCTCTGCGCCAGGTGCCGGAGCCGTTTCGCACCACGCTGATTCTGCGCGATATTGAGGGTTTTGTGTACGAAGAAGTTGCCGCAATCCAGGCAGTGAGCCTGGGAACGGTCAAATCGAGACTGGTGCGTGGGCGGGCGCATTTGAAGGCTGTGCTGACGGCCAGCTCCAAAACGGAAGATGCTCTATCGCGCGAGGACATTGGTGTGCCCTTGGGAGAGGAGGCGCAATGACTAGCTGCAACGCGATGCAATCGAAGTTTTCAGAGTATATGGACGGAAGGATGACGGGACGCGAGATGCAGCGTGTTGCGTCTCACGTCGAGCGCTGCCCTGCATGCGCGGGCGAATGGCGTGCTCTGCGGCAGAATCAGGCGGCTTTGTCGTCTCTGGGCCCGGTGCCCGCACCAGAGAATATGGTGCTTCGTATACGGGTTGCGGTCAGCCGCGAGCGTGCGCAGCGGAGCAAGAGCGCATTTGCTGACATGTCTCTCGCCTGGAGAAACACGGTCGGACCATTCCTGTTGCAGGCCGCGGCTGGTTTTGCCAGTGCGGTGCTTCTGCTCGGCACGGTCACGCTCATGGTGGGCATGTTTACTCAGCCGGAAAAAGCGCAGGCGACCAAAGATGTTCCGCTGGGCAATGCGACCGCGCCGCGCTTGCTGGGTTTTCTGGATGGTGCGGGCAGCAGTGAAGAGATCGGAACCGGCGGCCCGCCGGTGATTGTGGAAGCCTACATCAATAGCGAAGGAACCGTGTACGACTACCGCATCGTGTCGGGTCCAACCGACGCCACGACGCGCTCGCAGGTGGAGAATGCGCTGGTCCTTTATCGCTTCGAGCCGGCGCGCTTCTTCGGCCAGCCGGTGCGCGGCCTGGCGGTACTGTCCTTTGCCGGAGTCTCGGTCAGAGGATAGTGTCCGTGGATAGAGCAGCTTCGGAATTGGTAGATCGAGAAAAAGCTGCCTTTCACTGCCCTCAAAAAAGTCTACGTGTATTCAGAAACTGCTCTAGTTACTTCAATCACACCCCCGTTTGACCCTGGATGCGCGTCTAACTAGACTTGCAACCAGGGTTTTCATTGATGCAGTTTTCGCTCTATCGCTCCCATTTCGCTTCCGCAGCGGCCGTTTTGTGTCTCGCAAGCGCATTTTCGCTCGAGCGCGGCCTCGCTCAATCACCCGAAAGCAGCTCGGCGCCCCAAAGTTCCTCTTCGGCCGGCGCATTCCAGCAGGAGAAGGCGCCGTCTTTTCTGGTCGACCCCGCCGGTCCGACGATCTCTCTGGTAAGTTCAGAGCCGGTCTTTTTCATGGCGGCGGCCCTGAATGTCTGCGGATACGACCAAGGACTGGATGAGAGCGATCCGGTGCGGCCGCGGGTCCGGGAAGAAGTGAACCAGGCATTGGCGAAAAGCGAAGATGCGCGCGCCAAGCGTGACAAGGTATGCCTATTCATTGCCCAGCACCGCATGACCGGCTCTGAAAAAGATATCTCTCAGTACATTTCTCTGGCGCTCTATCTCAGCCCGCCCCCGGAGCTCGAAACGAGTGTTGAGCTCACCGAGATGCCGCCGGATTCCACGCAGGTCGCTGAGATTGTCCCACTCTTGCGAGACTTTGCGGCGGCTGTCGATCTCAACGGAATCTGGCTCACGGTTCATCACATTTACGACGAGGAGACCGACCGGCTGCACGATCCACTCTCAAAGATGATTGTGGGGACGAATCTTTATCTGAAGATGCCGGCCAACACCTACGACGGGCGGCGCTTCGTCGTGGTGCTGGAGCCGCTTCTTGCGCCCAAGCTGATCAATGCGCGTATTTATGGAACAGATTACGTCGTGGTCGTCTCGCCCGTGAACGGAGTCATTCCCATCAGCGCCGTGAGGCACACCTATCTGCACTATGTAATTGAGCCGCTGCTCTATACGCGCGCCAATGCGATCGACCGGACGCAGCCTGTCCTCAAGGAGATTCGCGAAGCGCCTCTCGATTTTCGTTTCCGCTCGGATACGGTCGCGCTGACGGTGGAGTGCCTCATCAAGGCCATCGAGGCGCGAACCATGGATACGGGAGTTCCGGAGTACAAGATCCCGCCGGGAGTGCAGCGCTCCGATTTGCCGCGGTATGAGCACCTGCGCCAGCAGTACCAGGAGAAGGTGGATGCAATCAAAGCGGCGACAGTGAAGCACGATATGACCCAGGGCTTCGTGCTGACCCAGTACTTCTATGAGCAGATGCTTCAGTTTGAAAAGGACCCCGCCAGCCTGAAAGACACCATCGGTGAAATGGTGTACAGCATGGACGTGCAGCAACAGGTCCATCGTGCCCGTGAGCTCACATTCGATGCACAGGCCGATGGAGACGTTCTGCAGCGGAGCAAGCCCCGCGAACTGACCGGTCTGGATATGGCGGAAGCCCGCATAGCCGCCGGTGATGCGGCGACGGCCAGCGCCCTGGCGCGTCAAGCTCTCGCCGTGCACGCCGACACATTGGAGTCGGTTGCCGACGAAGCGCGAGCCAATTTTGTGCTGGCGCGTGCCGCCATCCTGACCGGCCGGCCAGGGGAAGCCATCGATCGGTTCCAGAAAACCATCGCGGCCAGCAAAGACCCGCGTCTGGTGTCGTGGTCGCATATTTATCTGGGCCGCATGCTTGACCTGGACTGCAAACGGGACCCCGCAGTTGCCGAATACAATCAGGCACTGGCAACCCGTGATGGGGCACAGGATACTCGGTTGGCCGCGGAACGCGGTGTGAAGGCCGCATACACGGTGAATGGGCACAGCTGCGAAGACGATCAGGACGATTCCGACGGCGGCGCTCAAGCAAAACCGGGACGTTCCGGAAGTGTTCAACAGGGAACCCCAAAACCACAGTAATCAGGCGGCAAGAAGCGCAGCGCCCGATGAGAGTGTCTAATGAAATAGCCTGTATCGCGCGAAGCGATTCGTTGCTCGCGATCTCCAGCCGGCGATTCAACTATCCGAAAGGATCGAGGCCCCTTGGAAACAGCTCTGGCCGCATTGGAAACTGCTCTCGGACATGGGTTCGCCCATCCTGAGTTACTTCTCCAGGCGCTCACGCACCGCTCGCTGGCGAATCAAAGAGCTTTGGAAGACAGCAAGAACGGAGACGAGCCGGAAGGCGACAATGAGCGTCTTGAGTTTCTTGGCGACGCAGTGCTTGGACTGGTTGTCGGCGAGGCGTTGTTTCTGATGCATCCGGAGTGGAGTGAGGGTGAGTTGACCCGGGTCAGGGCGCAGCTTGTGAGCCGCCAGCACATGGCCGAGGTGGCGGTCGAGATCGGTCTGGGAAGTCACCTTCGTTTGAGTCGAGGCGAGGACCGCAGCGGCCTGCGACGCAAGAGCACGGTACTCTCGAACACCATCGAAGCGGTCATTGGCGCGCTGTTCCTCGATGGGGGATTGGAACCGGTCAGGGTCTTCACCCAACGCTACGTCATCGGCAATGCAGTGGAGGAGTTAGCGCGCGAGCTTGAATCCGGAGCCGCCCTTGGCAACTACAAGTCCGCCCTTCAAGAGCGCCTGCAGGCGGCAAGAGCCGGCACGCCGGTCTACCGCGTGAAGAGCGAAAGCGGACCCGATCACCATAAGCGCTTTCTGGTCGAGGTTCGGTTAAAAGCGGCAGAAGGCGAGCCGGGGCGGGCTTTGGCGCGGGGCGTAGGCCCCACGAAGAAATTTGCCGAGCAGGATGCTGCCCGGCGCGCCCTGGTTCGGATGGCAGCCGGGGAGAGCAGGGGGACAGCAGCGCGGACTGAAGTGGAGGAAGAGACACAGCAATGAGCTCATCGGCTCCGATTGCGGATTCAGTGACCCAATCCGCGTCGCGGTGGCGGCTTCACTTGCCGACCGTGCCCGAAGCGTTTGCGTCCTTCCTGCGCACGGTTGTTGTTGCTCTGTTTCTGCTCACGTTTCTTCTGCAGCCGTTTCTTATTCCTTCAGAGAGCATGGAGCATACCCTGCTGGTGGGGGACTTCCTGCTGGTCAACAAGCAGGTTTTTGCGCCTTCCGGCACCCCCGGCCGGCTTCTCCGATGGCTGCTTCCGTACCGGGACGTGGAGCGCGGCGATATCGTCGTTTTCCATCATCCCGATCCGCCGTATCTTGTGAAGCGCGTGGTGGGGATTCCAGGCGACCACATCCGGATTGAAGATGGCCGGGTGACGGTGAATGGAGCGACGCTCGATGAACCCTACGCAGCTTTCGAGCCTGCAGCGCCGAATCAGTTTCGGGATAACTTCCCCGCCAGCACTTACACCGACCCGAACATCGATCCGATCTGGTGGCGGCGGTTGCAGACGCTGACTCAGAATGGCGAGCTGGTGGTGCCCGAGGGCGAGTACTTCATGCTGGGCGATAACCGCAATCACAGCAAGGATTCCCGCTTTTGGGGATTTGTTCCCCGGCAGGCAATTGTGGCCCGCCCGCTGGTGATTTACTTCTCTCTTCGCCGTCCCTCGACAACCGATGTTCAACAGGCTTCGGATGATAGACTTGGGCACGACAGGGAACTCTCGGCGCGATGGGTCGGTTTCGCACGCTGGAAGCGCATTTTTCGCGTGATTCATTGAGTTCTGCGCGCTGGCTCGCCCAGCCACGCAGCCAGTCCAAAGAGCGACAAGGATGACGAGAAAAGCGACTTCGCCCGCCAGAATTCCATCTGAAACCGAGCCGACCGTGACCCAGGAAAAGGCAGAGGAGACACCGTTTGAAGCCGCGGCGAGCATCTGTTCCGTGCTCGTGGTGGGCTTGTTTATCCTCACATTTCTCGCGCAGAATTTCGTTATTCCTTCCGGTTCGATGGAGGACACGCTCCTGGTTGGAGACCATCTTGTGGTCGACCGGATCACACTCGCTCCGCCGGCGAAATGGATGCCGCTCGTTCACTATCGTGAGCCCCAGCGCGGCGATGTTGTGGTGTTCCTGAAGCCTGGGTATCCCGACCTGTTTCTGGTGAAGCGGCTGATCGCGGTTCCCGGCGACCATCTCCATCTGCGCGACGGCATCGTCATCCTCAATGGAGTGGCGCAATCGCAGCCCCATGCCCAGCCAACCACACCTGAAAACCATTCCGAGTTTCTCGATGAGTTTCCATCTGTAGCCCCGGTGGCCCAGCCGGATGCCACGCCTGAAAGTTGGGCCGTGTCGTTTCCCGACCTTGTGAAAGGTGGCGACCTCGTCGTGCCTCCAGGGAAATACTTCATGATGGGTGACAACCGGCATAACAGTCTCGACTCGCGCTATTGGGGATTTGTTCCGCGCGAGAACATTGTGGGCCGGCCGCTCTTCAATTACTGGTCCTTCGAAACGCCTGAACGTCAGTACGAGGAGACGGGCATCGCCAGCAATGTGGCGTGGATGGCGCACGTGGCTCTGCATTTCTTTACGGAAACGCGTTGGAGCCGGACGCTGCATGTTATCCGCTGAAGGGTCCACCGGGCGTGCGAATGAAGATCAACACCGACCATGACAGAAGAGCCTGAGCGCGGCATGCGGACGAGAAAACGGCTTGTGCTCGCGCTGATCGCGATTGTCGTGATGCTCGCCGTTCTGCTGGTGCCTCCGTTTGTCAGCATCCAGCGGTACAAGAGCCGCATCACCCAGCTGATGTCGAGATCGCTTGGGCGTCCCGTGCGCCTTTCCGGTGTTGAGTTGCGCTTGCTTCCGCGTCCCGGATTCGTGATCACGGATCTCACCGTCGAAGAGGATCCAAGCTACGGAGCGGAGCCGATTCTCCACGCCAATACTGTGACCGCCGCGATCCGCCTCTGGGCGCTTTGGCGAGGCCACCTTGAGATCAGCCGGGTCAGTGTCGATGAGGCCAGTCTGAACCTGGTGCGGAATGAATCAAACCAGTGGAATCTGGATCCTTTCTTTCGCGTCGCGAGCGGCGGCCATCCTGCTCAGAACCAGCAACCGCCCTTTCCGTATCTTGAAGCGACCAACTCCAGGATCAATGTGAAGAAGGGGATCGAGAAGCTGCCCTATTCCCTGGTGAATGCGGATGTATCTGTGTGGCAGGAGAATGCCGGCGACTGGCGCGTGCGCCTGCGCGGTCAACCCGCCCGCACCGACGTCAGTCTCGATCTTGCCGACATGGGTATTGTGCGGTTGGAAGGGAGAGTACGCCGCGCTGCGAATCCGAACCAGATGCCGATCCACCTTGATTTGGATTGGCGGGAGGCGCAACTCGGCCAACTCAGCCGCCTGATTCTCGGCTCCGATCCAGGCTGGCGCGGCGACCTTACCGGGCAGATGCAGCTGGATGGGACTCCGGAAGCCGCACAGGTGAAGACTCGGCTTACTGCAACCGGCGTGCACCGCGCAGAATTTGCTCCGCCTGAAGCCCTCGATTTCGACGCCAATTGCGGCTTTGTCTATCATTACGCCGGCCGCTCAGTGGAGAAGCTGTCCTGCGATTCACCCCTTGGCGACGGGCACATTATGCTGGCCGCGGATTTACCGGCCGATGCGCCGGCCAGGTTCGCGGTCGAAGTGCACCAGGTTCCCGTTAACGCCGGACTCGACATCATGCGGACCTTGCGCAGTGGGTTCAATTCTGACCTGGTGGCTCGGGGCACGATCAGCGGGCATCTGGCCTACGACCCGGCGCGGCAGAGTGGCGAGACGTTAAAGCCGCAATCGACTCGAACCGGGGGCGCGCATTCGAAAAGAGGCGGAACCAAGGCGGCTGCGGTTCGGCTGCCCGAACCCTTCTCGGGTGCCCTCACGGTCGATGGTTTGCAGTTCGGCGGAGGAGGACTCAGCCAGCCGATTCAGATTCAGAGAATCACCTTGGAGCCTGCCGCTTTAAAACCCGGCCAGACGCCGGCGTTGGGTGCGACGATTTCTGTTCCGGCAGGCGCGGCGCAGCCTCTCTCGGTCGCCATCGAATGCACGCCGGCAGGGTATCGCGCGACGGTGCATGGAGCAGCCTCATTTCCGCGCCTGCGTGAACTTGCCCACGTGGCCGGCTTCGCAGACCTGTCCGTTCTGCAGGGGCTGGCTGGCGACCCGGCTACCCTGGATCTGAGAGCCGAAGGCCCATGGCTGCCCCGGCCGATGCCCGAGCTGCAGCCCGCGGAAGCTGTGGTCAGCCTTGACGACGCACTGGTGCTGAAGGATGCGGATGCGGATCAGCTTGCCGGCACGGTGACGATCCGGAACGCCAACTGGAAGACCGATGCGCTGGTGAATCATGTGGAGATTGCGCAGGCGGTTCTTCACCTTGGTGGCGGCGCCATTGTCTGGGATCCAGTTCAGTTTTCCGACGGTCCAGTGAGCGGGGCAGCGAGCCTGCGGGTTCCCCTCGCCTGCGTAACAGGCGACGCGTGTTTGCCTCAACTCGATCTGCACTTCGCGGATCTGGATGCTGCCGCGCTGCAGGCGGCACTGCTGGGCGCCAAGAAGCAATCAACCGGAATCTCTGCGTTGATCGAGCGATTCAGCGGATCGTCAGCACCGGCGTGGCCCCGCATCAACAGCACCATCGAGGCCGATACGCTCAGGCTGGGGCCGGTGACTTTGGAGGATGCGGAGATAGCGCTGAGCGTCGGCCCTGCAGACGCCGAATTCACGAGCATCAGCGGAAACCTTCTCGGCGGCACGGTGCATGGGAACGGGAAGCTGGCGCAAGGCGACAAGCCGGCCTACACGTTCGATGCCGCATTTGAAAAAATCAGCGGACCGCGGGTATGCGAAATCTTCGAGCTGCGCTGCCTCGGCGGTCTGCTGGATGGAAAAGGAAGCGTCGAGATGGCGGGCTTTACCGATAGCGATCTTGCCAAATCAGCGAAGGGCACGCTGCGTTTCGAATGGGCTCATGGAGCGATCGAGGCAAAACCGCCGACGCGCGCCGACCTTCCCAATGCCCTCAAGCGCTTTGACCGCTGGACCGCAGATGCTGCAATCGCCAACAATGCAGCAGTCCTTGGGCCGAGCGAAGTGAAGCAGGGACAGCATCGCGCTTCGGTGAATGCGACTATCACGTTTGCCCACCCACCTGCGGTCACTTTTACCAGGGAACCAGCTGCACCGTCCCCGCGGCCTTAGCCTGCGTGGCCTCGCTACAATCGAGGCATGGGTTTTTCTGTCTCCGCTTCCCCAATACAGATCGCCTGCAAAGGCATTCTCTTCGACATGGATGGCATTCTCATTTCGTCCATCGGCTCAGTCGAGCGCAGCTGGACGAAGTGGGCCACAATGCGCGGAATCGATGCTGCCTACGCAATCAAGATGGCGCACGGATGCCGCAGCATCGAGACCGTTGCGAAACTGAGGCCCGATCTCGATGCAGAAGAAGAGAACCAGCTCATCGAGCAGATGGAGATCGACGACACCGAAGGGATTGAAGCGTTACCGGGTGCATTGGCCCTGCTGGCTTCGCTTCCGCCGGATCGCTGGGCTGTTGTGACGAGTGCAACCGCGCCCCTGGCGCGTGTACGGCTCGCTGCTGGGGGCATTCCGATCCCGAAACAGATCGTGGCCGCCGAGGATGTTGCGGAAGGGAAGCCGAATCCAGCCCCCTACCTGGCAGGCGCCAGGCTACTCGGCTTTGCTCCGAGCGAGTGCGTCGTCTTTGAGGATGCGGAATCGGGGTCGAAGGCGGGGCGTGCGGCGGGATGCACCGTGATTGCGACCACCTTCTCCCATTCAATTGAGCAGTTGAGCGCCGCGCACTACCTGATCCCCGACCTCACCCACATCACTGCCGAAAGGGTTCAGGGCGGAGAAGCGATCTCGCTCAAGTTCACGCCGCTCGCCGTGTAATTGTCTCGCGCAGTCGGATTACTCGTTCGCTTCAATGCGGCGGCCATGCGTATCCTGCAGCGGCCGCGAGTTCATGGGAAAGATGTTGGTGAAGGCCCGTAGTTGCCCGCGCGAGACACTGAGCACATCTTCAAAGACAAACCACCGGACATCCTCAGTGCAAGGGGGAGCAGTCAGCGAACCGACATAGGTCCAGTAGCCGCGATCGGCGGGCAGAAAGCCGCCGGGATTGATCATGTCACTCACGGTTTCGCTGGCGCCGGCAGATGTGGGCAGGTGCGGCCACAGGGTAGCCATTACGGCGTTCGCGTCTCCCCGATCCATCGAGAAGCGAACCGCGATCACAGCGAACTTCCCGTCGGCGCTTTTGTGCACAAGGTGCACCACCATGTCGGTCAGCTTGCCCTTCACGGCCTCTTCGCTGGGGTGATGAAAGTGAAACTGCTGCAAATCGTAGCGCGTACCGTCGACCACAATGTAGCTGCCGGGATGGACATGCGCTTCGATCGTGTTGCCGGTGTTCTCGAGCGTGACCGGAGCCGCGATGTAATGAAACTGTATGGGCGGCAGAGTCTTGTTCAGATGAGCGCCGCGGATGTCGATGGGCGATTGCTCATGTCCCTGCGAACAGCTTTTATACGATGGATCCAGCTTGCCCCAATTGAAGGGTCCGGTCTTACCCTGGTAGCTCCAGGGCGTCGCGGTTTGCGCAGCGGCTAAGGAGGCGGCGGCAAACACAAACGCGGCAACACAATCAAAACGCATGAATTCTCCCTTTTGAAAAACGTGAATCAATCCCGAGAAATTCTACGGCATTCCTCGGGTGCCGGTGCGGATTCGACTCACCGATTGAGCAAAATGTGCTTGCTTCATCGACGTTTGAGAATGCAAAAGGAAATGGGACCCTTTGGCGGAAGGGTCCCATTTCTTTGGTGCGCTGTTGGGCGGTTTGAATTACTTGACGACCGTTGCGATGCCGGCCTGCTCAGCCAATGTCGCTGCCTTGTCGGTTGCCTCCCAGGTGAATTCCGGCTCTGTCCTGCCGAAATGGCCATAGGCCGCGGTCTTTTGATAGATCGGCCGGCGCAGGTTGAGGCTCTCAATGATGCCCTTCGGCGTGAGCTTGAAGTTCTTGCGCACCAGCTCGGTGAGTTTGGCCGAGCTGATCTTTCCCGTGCCGAACGTGTCAATCAGCACGCTGACCGGCTCAGCAACGCCGATCGCATACGCCAGTTGCACTTCAGCCTTCTGCGCCAGACCCGCCGCAACAATGTTCTTGGCGATGTAGCGGGCGATGTAGGCTGCCGAGCGATCCACCTTTGTCGGGTCCTTGCCACTGAAAGCGCCGCCGCCGTGACGACCCGCGCCGCCATAGGTATCGACGATGATTTTGCGTCCGGTGAGGCCGGTATCGCCCATGGGACCGCCGATCACGAAGCGTCCGGTAGGGTTGATGTGGTACTTGGTGTGCTCGTCGAGCCACTTGGCCGGCAGAACCGCCTGAATGACATGCTTCAGGATGTCGGCATGCAGGTCCTCGTTGCTCACGGTTTCTGAGTGCTGGCTTGAAATGACCACGGCGTCAATGCGCGCGGGCTTGCCGTTTTCGTCGTACTCCACCGTGACCTGGCTCTTGCCGTCGGGCCGCAGATAGGGAAGCTTCCCGTTCTTGCGGACCAGGCTGAGTTGACGGGTCAGCTTGTGCGCGAGAGAGATGGCAGCCGGCATCAGTTCGGGTGTCTCGTCGGTCGCGTACCCAAACATCATGCCCTGGTCGCCGGCACCGCCCGTGTCCACGCCTTGCGCGATGTCGCCGGATTGTTTGTTGATCGTCGAAATCACCGCACAGGTGTTCGAGTCGAAGCCGTAGAGCGCATTGTCGTAGCCGATGGAGGCGATGACGCCGCGGACCAGGCTCTGAAAGTCAACGTAGGCTTTGGTTGTGATTTCGCCGGCGATGACAACCAATCCCGTGGCCGTCAGCGTTTCAGCCGCCACGCGGCTGTACGGATCCTGCTCGAGGCAGGCATCCAGAATGGCATCGGAGACCTGGTCAGCAATCTTGTCCGGATGACCCTCGGTCACGGACTCGGAGGTAAACAAAAAACGATCGCTCAACTTCGCATTCCTCCCCTGTAGGGATTTTCTGTAATTGGCCCGGCGACCAGAGTGATCCAGCGCGGTAAGCCATGGCACATCAGCCCGCACACCGGCCTTCAAATATGGAGGGTGTACAACCTCATGGTAAAGGCGCAGAGCGCTTCGCGGCAAAGCGCTTCAGTAACCGGGCAGGAACGGGCCCTCAATGGAGTTTTGCGGGGGTTGAACAGGGCTGAAGGGGCTGCGGTTGCAGAAGGGATCAGCGTTGAAGCAGCGCGATGCCGTGGAGGATCATGGCGTGTGTTTTGGCTGATACGTTTTGAACGGGGAGCAGGGTGCTCCACCAGCCGGCCCGGATGCCAAAATAGCGAACGGTAAGGAAGCCGGCAACGACCGCGGCAACCATCAGAACAATGGCCCCGGCCCAACGCAGCCGCATTTCGGCGGCCTGACGCCGTTCCATGCGCACGCGACCCACATTGGAGGCGAATGTTTCCCAGCCGCGATCCGGTTCGACCGCTTCGCCCGTAGCCGCTGTCACCTTCACGAAGCGATCCGTCCAGCCCTGCACGTCAAGGCCGACCGCCCCGACGTAACCGCGCACAATGCCCTTGCTTAAAATCCCGCCTGGAAGCAGCCGGTACTTATCCTGCTCCAGCGCGACAAGGTGCCGCTGGCTGATTTTTGTCACTTCGGTGATGTCTTCCAGCGCTATCCCGCGAGATACCCGTTCAGCGCGTAGATCTTCTCCGAAACTGCCCATAAGTAACCAATGGAAGGACTTGCCTTCGGGGATTTCCACAACAACAATAAACCCCGATAATCTCGGAGTCAAAACTTTTTGAGGTGTTCCCCTTTATTTTCACAAACCTGAAGTAACCAGACACTCCTAATTCATGTTGTTGAATCGTGCATCGTCAACTTTGGCACTCCGAGTGTGTGGTTCATTCTGGTAACCACCGGAGTATTCCCACGCCACTGCAAATCCGAGAGCACCTGCGGGCCTGCCAGGGTAAGCCAATTCACCCCTAGCTGGTACGCTTGCAACGAGGGTATCAGAAATCGCTCTCGGCATCATCGAGGGCCAGGTCGAAGATGAACAAGCTGGTTTTTGCCAATCTCTTGCATCGCCCGTTGCGGTCGATTATCAGCGTTCTCGCTGTGGCGATCGAAGTGATCATGATGCTGACGATTATCGCGATCATGCTTGGGCAGCTTACGGGCCAAAAACGGCTGAACAATGGAATTGGCGCCGACCTGATTGTGAGACCGCCGAATACGACCTTCTTCAACGGCGTTGGCGGCGCTCCGATCTCAGTGAAACTGGCCCCGGTGCTGGCTGGCCTGCCCCACGTTACGGTGTCGTCTCCGGTGATCACCAACCTCTCCATGGCTAACGGTCTTGAAGTGCTGTGGGGCATCGACTACCCGACCTACAGCAAGCTCGGCCCTTTCGTCTTCCTCGAAGGAGGCCCGATCCAGGCGCCCTACGATGCGATGGTCGATGACATTTTCGCGCACTCGGGCGCTGGGTATCACGTTGGACAGACCATCACGATCAATAGCCACCCCTTCCGGATCTCGGGCATCTTCGAACACGGCAAAGGCGGCAGGAAGCTGGTGTCGATCGAGACGCTGGGCCAGCTGCTCGGCTCGGAAGGGAAGGCTTCGGTCTTCTATCTGAAAGTCGACAACACGGAGAATATCCCCGAGGTCACGAAAGAGATTCTGGCCACGCCCGGACTCGGCAACTACCAGGTGATGACGATGGACGAGTGGATGTCGTTGATGACGCCGGATCGCATCCCGGCGCTCAACTCGGCGATCAACGTCGTCATCGGTGTTGCCGTGGTGATCGGATTCCTGGTCATCTTCCAGGCGATGTATACCTCGGTTCTGGAGCGCACGCGCGAGATCGGCATTTTGAAAGCCATGGGCGCTTCGAAGCCTGCGATTGTGGCGGTTGTGCTGCGGGAGACGGCGGCGTTGTCTGTCGTCGGTGTCGTGGTCGGCATTGCGACTTCGTTTGCGGTCAAATCGCTTCTGGCGCAGCGGTTCCCAACCCTGTACCTCGACATGAGTGCCGGGTTGGTGGTGAAAGGAGCCGTCATCGCGCTGGTCGGGTCGGTGCTCGGCGCGCTCTATCCCGCATGGATGGCGGCGCGGAAAGACCCCATCGACGCGCTGGCCTACGAATAGCTCCCTTGTTTACCAGTTGATTAATAACGAGGGGGGGAGGGGGGTACCCTCCCTTTTTCTGGCCCATTTGCTTGTTGGCCACCAAGAACCAGTGTGCGCCGAACCGCGAATTGTTCTGCAAAATGCCGCACAAAACGACTCAAAAGGGTGTGGATTGGCCCTCGGGACTCTTCCAGAACACGAGGTGCTCCGTCTCCACGGTGAGGGACCGGAGGCACCCGCAACTCGATAGAGTCCGTTCTAAGATCGGGGCCACCCGCGAAGTAGAATTTCGTGGTCACGGCCCAAGCCGAGACGAAGAGCGCCGAATGAGCGAATACGTAAATGTGAGAGCGTCAGAAACCCTAGGCCAGGAAGAACTGGTTTCCTTTCTCAAATCCCGGTTCCCGGAGGCTACAAAGCAGATTGGTCGAACGGTTGTCGAAGGGACAGAATGCGTCGAGGTACGTGTACCTTCAAACTCGCCCGAGTTTGAAGATATTAGCAGGTTCATCGACGCAAGAAGGAAGCAGGGGCAGCGTGGCTTCTCTGACTCCACCATAGGTTGGTACCTTCGGAAGTACACGAGGGCCGAACTGCAAAATGCAGAGGCTCTCCGGCTCACGATTGCATCTCACTTCGAGCCGTCCGGAGAAGAATGCGGCACGATCTACGAGACTCTTTGCAATCACTGCAATTGGGGCCTCCAGGTTTCGGACCTAATCCTTGATCTTCGCCGCGTGTCTCAGCACAAAGACATATCGGAAACCATTGCCTGGGTGGAGTGGGTTGTCTCTTCAAACTTCGTTCGAACGTTCACCGAAAACAAGCTGACCGGAGCGGAGTTTCGTCCGATTTTCGAATTCAAGAATCCCACCAAGCAGTCGAAGGACTGGTACCAACTGAGGGTCACCGGGAAAGCGGGGGGGCTGGCGGAGACTACGAGACTTGGCCGAGATCCATTTAGCCCGTCGCAAATCAGTTGGCGATGCCCGCTTGGGCACTCGGTTGTAACGGAGTTTTTGTCGGAAATCTATCTGCAAAGGAGCACGTGGGATGGTTCCGATATAGCAGTTACAGAGGCTCTCTTCGGGCAGGGTCGGAATCTGCTCAGACCAGCCCCTCTGATCATCATCTCGCAGCGTATGTATCGCACTTTGCAAGAAGCGGGATTTAAGGGCTTCTCTGTTGAAGTTGCCCATTTCGTGTGATAGCAGTACCCGTTGGGGGGCGCTAGACGCGGGCGATATACTCATCCCATTCCCCTCCATTCTGGCTGTTGCTGTCCGGAGACCCTCAGGTGCCGACTGGGACAAAGCGAATTCTTTATGTCTTGTGGGTCGGGATGCTGGCGGCCTTCGCTCTCTTTCATGCGCTGCATCTGAGCGCGGATTTCCCGAATCACACACCGTGGATGCATGACTGGGCCAAGTACACCGATGAAGGATGGTACGGGGATGCCGCCGTGCGCGCGCACCTTTCCGGAAGCTGGTATCGGGCGGGTGACTTCAATCCGGCCATCGCGCTGCCGGTGTGGCCGTTTCTGGAGTGGCTGGTCTTTTTCGCAACCGGCGTGACAATCGAGGCGGCGCGCGGGCTGGCCGTCGCGTTCTTCTTTGCCAACCTGATTTTGAGTTACCTGTTGCTGCGCACCCGCGGGCCGCGCTGGATGGCCCTGCTCGCGCTGACCCTTGTGGCGACCAGTCCGTTTCTCTATTGCTTCAGCCGCCTGGCCATTCTTGAACCGCTGTTGATCGCGCTGACGCTGGCGGCCTTGAACCTTGCCGTGCGCCTGGGAAAATCGCGCCGGGCAGTTTGGATCTCGATCCTGATCGGCTTGCTCTTCACGTTGATGATGCTGACCAAGACGACGGCCATCTTCCTGCTTCCGGCACTCGGGTGGGCAATGGTGCTGCCGCTGTGGGCCGATACAAAACGCTTGCTTCGCTGTCTGCTCGCCGCGGGAGCTACGTCCGCGCTGATTTACGGCCTGTGGATGGCGCTGGTGATTCGCTCGGGGCTCTATCCGGACTTCAAGTATCTCTTCTACATCAATCACTACCTGAAACCGGCGGACCGGTACTGGATGTTGTGGAGCCTGTGGTGGTCGTTCCATGGGGGACTCTGGGTGGATCACATCCTGATTCCGCTTGCCGGCCTGGTGGTTCTCGGTGCGGCGATCGGCAGCCGCAAGGCGTGGGGGCGCCGGCTCGTTCTGGACCCGGTTTTTGGCGCCTCGGTTCTGGCGGTGGCCGGATACATCCTCTTCATGACCGTGCAGAACCATCCGCAGCCGCGCTATTTCGCGGTTGTGGCGGTCTTCTGCATGTTGATCGTCGCGCAGGGCGCTGGCTGTCTACTCGAACAGACGGGCTTGCTGCGGCAGGCGGGTCTGGGTCTCGTTGCAATCGCAAGTACCGCGATTCTTGTCAACGCAATCTGGACGCTGAGCTACGTTGCGCACCCGCAGTACACGTTTGTGGATGCAACGCGAGGGTTGGCGCGCTATATCGAGCAGCATCCGAACGGCAAGCCGCTGCTGGTCAGCACGAGCGGTGACCAGATCACGCTGATGGCGCACGTCGCGAGCATCTGCGACGACTTCGGTACCGTCCCCCTCCACGACAAGCTGGGCATTTACCAGCCGGGATGGTTCGCTACCTGGAACGATCTCGATCCGGGCACGCTTGCCGATCTGCACACACATTATGCGCTGGAGCAGGTGGCCGCCTTCGACGCGCTCGACGATCCGCAGCGGAATCGCCTGGTGCTGTTCAAGCTGCACCCCTGGCCCAACGGCCTGATCCGCGACCAGGCAGACGAGAATCTGAAGATCCAGCTGCCCGAGGATCGATTCGATATCCCAATCTGGTGAGCATTATCGACTGAAGCGGATCGCGAGTTGAAGGACGCGCGGATCGGTGACGGTACTGGTGATGCTGCCGAAGGCGGCTGAGCCGAAGCTGCCGTTGGGTTGTGCGAACTCGGGCGTGTTGAAGACGTCGAACAACTCGGCGCGAAATTCCATCTCGGCTTCGCCAGCAATTCTTGTGTGCTTCACGAGCGCGAAGTCGACATCGCGATAGGCGGGCCCGCGCGCGGGATTGCGCGAAGCAGTGCCGATGGTGAATTGCGGTGCAGTAGCAAAGGCTGCGGTGTTGATGAAGTGCGCCGGGGTGCGCTGGCTGGGCGACAAGTTGGGCTTGCCGACAAGGTTGGGCCGCTGCAGCGCGAATCCTGCGAACGAATTGTTGTTGGTGGACTGAGTGATGGTCATAGGCATGCCCGATTGCACGGAGAAGATCGTGTTGAGCTGCCATCCGCCAAGTAACTCGCCAGCGAGGCCGGAAGACGCGAAGGAGTGTCCGTAGCCGGCCGGTAGATCGTAGGTGGCGCTGAAGCGAGGTGACATTGGGCATGTCGCCCGAGGAGACGTCGCGCTCGAGCCAGGGACGGAAGGAGTCGGCAGCGATGAGGCTGCTGGAATTGGGTGAGGACAGGACCGTAGTCGAGAAGACCGAGGACGCGTCATCGATCAGGCGGGAGTGCGTATAGGCGAAGAGGAACGCGAGCCCGTGATCGAGGCGCTGCTCGACCTTGACTTCCCCGGCGTTGTAATTGGTCTTGCCGCTATTGTTGCGATAGGTGGCCACGTTGAGGAAGCGTGGATAGGGCTTCAGGAGCTGGGCTGCCGTTGTCGTTTTGCCACCGATGGAGCTCGAAATCGGCAGCTGGCCATAGTAGGGGTTGGGAACCTTGGCAAGAAGGGGCGCGCCCTCCGCGAGCTGGGCTGCCGTGAGCTGGTTCAGATTGGAATCGGGAATACCGACGTGCACGATATGCGAACCGATATAGGCAACTTCAAAGGAGAGATTGCGTGTGAGCTCGCGCTGCACGGCGAGGTTCCATTGCTCGACGTACCCTGAACCCGCGGAACGATTGGCGGTGTAGACGCTTTGCCCCAGGCCGGCATCTGGAGTGAACGGAATGGGAGCGACGGTGGGTCCTGCGGAGAGGGCGAACGCGGCATTGACGCTGTCCTGCGTTTTCTGCTGGACGTTCTGGATGAATGGGAATTGCGGCGTTGTGAACGGTGTCGTGATTCCAGACTGATCGATGAAGACGATGCCGAAGCCTGCACGCACGACCGTCTTTGGAGTGACGAGGTAGGCGAAGCCGACGCGCGGGGCGACGTTGTCGGCGTGCAGCTCGCGCGCATTGCGCGAAATGCCGTTGATGCCAAGATAGTCCAACTGCTGCGAAGCGAGATTAAAGACGGCGCCCTGGTTGTTCTTTTCGGTGGAAGGGAAGTGCAGCGTCCAGCGCGCGCCGATGTTCGCGGTCAGGCGGTCTGTCGCCTTCCAGTCATCCTGCACAAAATATTCTTCGATGTGATCGCGCGGCCGAATGCGGTTTTCCTGAAGGTCGATCTGGAAAGTATCGACCTGGCCGAGCAGAAAGCTTGCGATGGCGTTTCCGCTGTTGGTGACGCCTTGCTGATTTGTTCCCGTGGTGGTGAAGGCAAATGATCCAGTCGGATTGGGTGGAGCGACGGCGTTGAGCTGATACCAGCGCAGGTCGGCGCCGGCCTTCACGGTGTGACGTCCCCGCGTGAAGACAACAGTGTCGACGGCTTGCCAGACCGCGGTCTGGTACTGCGAGAAGGTGCTGGCCGAAGGGCCGAGTTGCTGAAATCCAGTGAAGGTGAAAAGCGGCAGAGCGTTGCTGAAGGCGGCGTTGGTTGGGATGCCGGGGATGCCCAGCGCGCTGGATGCTGTATTGCCCAGCGTGGCGCCGGCGATGGTGTTGCCGCGCCGGGTGTAGCCCACACGAAAGTCGTTGACCAGATGGGCCGAGAAGGTGTGCGTCTCGTCGAAGACAGCCTGCTGACCGAGCACGTTCGAGAGGCCGGCCACGCCGCCGGTGCCGATCACTGCGCCCGAGAGGACGCCGCTTCCGTCGGGCAACGGCGCGACAGGCTGCTCGACTTCGTTGTAGTAGGAGTAGCGGCCAAAAGCGCGATCCCGGCCGCGAAGTGCGCCGTCGATACGCAAGTCAAATTGGGCCTGGTGGTCAGCATCGTTCGAGGTGCGAGTGTAGTTGTTGGCGGCGGCCGTGAGATTTGTCGGCGTGGGAAAGCGCGCCAGTAATGCCACGGTTGCCGGATCGAATGGAGTGCTGATGACGTCGTTGGGAAATTCCTTGCGGACATTGACGCCATTCACAACTTGCGTTGTGGCAGGGTTGTAGATCTTCGAGACGCCCGTGAAGATGCCCTTGCGCTCATTGAGCGTGGGAATCGTGGAGATGCGGGTGACGCCGATCAATTGACGTACGCCCTGGAAATCTCCGAAGAAGAAAAGGCGGTCATGCAGGATGGGGCCGCCCAGCGACGCCACCAAAAAGATTGCGCCGGTATTCGGGCTTGGGCCCGGTGGTGGCGAAGTAATTGCGCGCGTTGAGGTCTTCGTTGCGGAAGTACTCGAAGAGGCTGCCGTGGAGAGTATTCGAGCCGGAGCGCGTAGCGACATTGACAACGCCGCCGTTGAAACGGCCGAACTCGGCAGGCACGTTGTTGGCTTCGACGGTGAACTCCTGGATGTCGTCGAGGATGGGGAAGAAGACGACTTGGCCGGGCTCGGGCTGCAGGGCGGATATGCCGTCGAACAGATACTCGTTGGTGCGCGGCCGGCCACCATTGATGCGGGGCAGCACTGTGCCCGGTGGCAGCTCGACGCCAGGCGAGAGCGTTGCCAGCTGCACAAAGTTGCGCGTGTTGAGCGGCATGGTCGCGATAGTGGCGGCAGGAATATTGGTCTCGATGTTGCTGGTGGCTGCCTGCAATAGAGGAGCGTCGTCGGTGACCGTTACGGTCTGCCGCTGGGTGCCGATCGTGAGGGGCAGGTCGGCAGGTAACGGTTTGGCCGGTGATGACCGTGATGCCCGAGCGGGAGAGCCTGTTGAACCCCGGGGCCGAAACGTCCACTCGATAGGAGCCCGGATTCAAATTGATGAAGACGTAGTTGCCCGTTCTGGTTGAGATGGTCGACTGGCGAATGTTTGTGGCCGTGTTGACAAGCACAGCCGTGGCGTTGGAGACACCAGCGCCGGAGGGATCGAGAACGCGCCCGGTCAGCTCACCCGCAATCTGGGCGGAAGAGGGAAGAACTGCAGCAACATAGAAAGCCATGGCAAGAGCAAAGCGGGGAAGTCGCATCAGATCTCCGGGGTATTAAGACCAACCGTTCGCCCGCAGAGGTCAGGGGATTGCTCTTTGTCGGGATCGACCAGCGGGCCTTAAGTTCTCCTGAGGGGTCAGAGAATACATCGAATCAATACGAATTTATATCAATTTTAGATTTTTTGGTCAACGATTTGCAGAAAACCGCGGGGGTCGCAAGACGACTGGACGAGTTGAAGCAGAAGGGTGATTGAGTTCGCCCGCTCAGGGGCGGGCGATCATCACTTCGGTGGCCTTGATGAGCGCAAATGCCTCATCGCCGGGTTTGAGTCCCAGCTCCCGTGCGCCGTCGGACGTGATGATGGCGGTGACGCGCTGGCTTCCGACGGCGAGCACGACTTTGGCAAGCAGTCCGTCGATGGTGACTTCAACCACGGTGCCGAGCAGTTGGTTGCGTCCGCTGATGCGCGGTGTGCGGCCTTTGGCGGAAGACGGAATGAATTCTTCGAGAGACTCAAGCGGGATGCGGTGATGACCTCCCGGTGTCTTCACGGTGCGGATGCGTCCGGCGAGGATCCAGTGCTTGAGGGCGGGGTAGCTGATGCCGAGTTTGGCGGCGGCCTCGCGCGGCGTGAGCAAGGCGGGAGTGCTCATCTCACTGTTCATCTTACGGCTCCTGTTACTGCTCATCTCGCTGGCCACGTGGAGGGGAATCTCCTACGCAAGTACTGTATATGGCAAGCCTTCGATTGATGCGGCAAAGTTGTGGACGGGGTGGGACTTATTGCCGCCAGTGCCCTGTGATTGCAATCACTCGACACTGCCGGAGTCGGGTGATAGCCTTCCGGTGACTTTTTCAGGACTTTTTTGGGGTCGCGATTCTTCAAACCCATTCTGAATACGGCTTCAAACCACATCGCAGGGAGGATTTGTGACTGCAACGTACGGGGTGTATCTATTTCTGGCCATGAGCGCAATTTCGCTCGTCGTGGCCTTTCTGTTCGCGCGCCATCTGAGCGGCGCTGCGACCCTTCTGAAGAGGCAGTATAAGCCTGTGGCAGCCGTGTTGGGCTTGCTGCTTCCCACTTTTGCTTACGGGCAGACGGAACACGCGGGTGGAGGCGAAGCCAACCTGGTGCTGCCGGATTTGTCGACGGTCAGCTTCTTCGGCATCAACGGACATGCCCTTTTGATGATCGGGTTGCTCTTCTGCGTCGGCGGCCTGCTGTTCGGCCTCGCCATCTTTGTGCAGTTGAAGAATGCGCCGGTTCATCGCAGCATGCTCGAGATCTCTGAGCTGATCTACGAAACCTGCAAAACCTATTTGGTTACCCAGGGCAAGTTCATCATGCTGCTCTGGATTTTCATCGCCGTCATCATTTCGATGTACTTTGGATGGCTGGCGCCGGTGCCTGGGAAATCGATTGCAGTCACCTTGCCCATCATTCTGTTGTTTTCGCTGGTAGGCATCGCGGGCAGCTATGGCGTGGCGTGGTTCGGAATCCGCGTCAACACCTTTGCCAACTCGCGCACCGCGTTTGCCGGGTTGCGCGGCAAGCCATATCCGATCATGGCAATTCCGCTGAAGGCCGGCATGAGCATCGGCATGCTGCTGATCTCGGTTGAACTGCTGATCATGCTCTTCATCCTCCTGTTCATTCCGCGTGATTATGCGGGCCCATGCTTCATCGGCTTCGCCATCGGCGAATCGCTTGGCGCAGCAGCCCTGCGTATCGCCGGCGGCATCTTCACCAAGATCGCCGACATCGGCGCCGACCTGATGAAGATCGTATTCAAGATCAAGGAAGACGATGCCCGCAACCCGGGTGTCATCGCCGACTGCACAGGCGACAACGCGGGCGACTCGGTCGGCCCCAGCGCCGACGGCTTCGAAACCTACGGCGTCACCGGCGTCGCCCTCATCACCTTCATCCTGCTGGCAGTCAAGGATCCAACCATCCAGGCGCAATTGCTTGTGTGGATCTTCGTCATGCGCGTGGGCATGCTACTTTCGAGCGCAGGCGCGTACTTCCTCAATACCGCCATCGCCAGCGCCAAGTACAAAGACGCCGACGAGATGGACTTCGAGACGCCCCTGACATCGCTGGTATGGATCACGTCCATCGTGTCGATCATCCTCACCTACATCGTTTCGTACCTCATGCTCCCCACCCTGGGCGACGGAACCCTCTGGTGGAAGCTGGCTTCGATCATCTCGTGCGGAACCCTGGCGGGCGCGCTCATCCCCGAATTGGTCAAGGTCTTCACTTCAACCAAATCCACCCACGTCAAGGAAGTCGTCAAGTCCGCGCAGGAAGGCGGCGCTTCCCTCGGAATCCTATCGGGATTCGTGGCCGGCAACTTCTCGGCCTACTGGCTTGGACTGAGCATGGTCTCTCTGATGGGGCTGGGCTACTACTTCAGTCTGGGCATACCGGATTTGCAGAACAATCCAGCAGGAATGATGCTGGCTCCGGCCGTCTTCGCCTTTGGCCTCGTGGCCTTCGGCTTCCTGGGTATGGGTCCAGTGACCATCGCCGTCGATTCGTACGGCCCTGTGACTGACAATGCCCAATCGGTCTATGAGCTATCGCTCATCGAAGATGTTCCCAACATCGAAGCAGAGTTGAAAAAGGACTTCGGCATCGTCGCGAAGTTCGAACGCGCCAAACACCTGCTCGAAGCCAACGATGGAGCCGGCAATACCTTCAAGGCTACGGCAAAACCGGTGCTCATCGGCACTGCCGTGGTCGGCGCAACCACGATGACCTTTTCGATCATCATGGCTCTGACGCACGGCTTGACCGACAACGTAAATAAACTCTCCCTGTTGCACGCACCCTTCATGCTCGGGCTGATCTGCGGTGGAGCCGTGATCTTCTGGTTCGCGGGTGCTTCCACGCAGGCGGTCTCCACCGGCGCTTACCGCGCGGTTGAGTTCATCAAGGCAAACATCCACCTGGAAGGCGCGGAGAAGGCGTCGGTTGCCGACAGCAAGAAAGTGGTTGAGATCTGCACAAAGTACGCGCAGAAGGGCATGTTCAACATCTTCCTTGCCGTCTTCTTCTCAACCCTCGCGTTTGCGTTCATGGAGCCGTTCTTGTTTATCGGCTACCTGTTCTCGATTGCGATCTTCGGTCTGTATGAGGCCATCTTCATGGCCAATGCCGGCGGCGCCTGGGATAATGCCAAGAAAATTGTAGAGGTCGACATGAAACAGAAAGGCACACCTCTGCACGACGCAACCGTAATTGGTGACACCGTCGGCGATCCGTTTAAAGACACGTCGTCGGTGGCAATGAATCCGATCATCAAATTCACGACGCTTTTCGGATTACTTGCGGTCGAGCTTGCCGTGACCCTTGCGGCAAACAATCCGATGCTCACTCACCTGCTGGCAGTCGCATTCTTCCTGGTGTCGGTGTTCTTCGTGCACAAATCGTTCTACGGCATGAGGATTGACTCTAAGGAAAGCAAATAGTTCCTGCCCGTGATTCGAAGAAAACGCCGCTGAAAGAGCGGCGTTTTCTTTGCCGTTCAAGTGGTCGCCCGTTCATCCAGCCGATCCGCACGCTCAGTTGTGTGAAGTCTTGCTCTTGCAGTTGAAAGACCTGCTTCCGCTGAGCGGGAATCCACCGCTGTTGTCGTTCTGATCAATAGCGGCACTCTGCCGGCCCCAGGATTTTGATACAAACGGGCTCTTTGCTGTGGCAGTCAACACCGAATGGCCCGTCGCCAGGGTGATATCCTGCGTGCCGAAATAGCTCTCAGAATGAAATAGCTCTCTCGCGGGATTGTGTGCCCGGAGACTCAGAAATAAGGATGGGCCGTATGCGGATCAATTGTCTGTTTCGGATTGCCGGAGTTCTTTTTGTGTGTGCCGTGCCCTTGACGGGTTTTGCGCAGAAGTTTCAGGACCCAACCAAAGAAGAACTGCAAATGACGGCGGACCCGAAAGCACCGGGCGCGCCGGCGGTGTTTCTCTACTGGGAGCAGAAGACGGACAACGCGGCTCATTACGTTAGCGCGTATGCGCGGATCAAGGTATTGACCGAAGCCGGAAAGGAATGGGGAACAGTCAGAGTGCCATACGACCCGCAGATGGCTGCGTCGCCGATCATCGAGGCTCGAACCATCCATTCGGATGGCACCGTGGTGCCTTTGGCTGGCAAGAGCGACGACGTCTTAACCTTCAAAGATCTAGGGTCGGGAGCGAAAGCGGCCTTCTTCCATCTACCTGCGGTCGAGGTGGGAAGCATTCTTGAATACAAATGGACCGTAACCGTCGGTAAGGGGCCGGTCAACTTCCAGGCAAAATCATTAGCCTATCGAAACTCAGATGCTGAGTCGGCCCTCTATTCCTCGATGATGGCGAAACAGACCACGACATGGGACGTGCAGCAGAAGGTTTTTGTACATCGAGCGAGTTTCTACTTTAACCCCTTCACCCTTTTGGAGGCTGGCGACAAGACGGTCCTGAACAACACGACGGACTTCACCGGTCTTGTCGACGGAGAACGGGCTACCAACTTGCTCTACACCGAACGGCTGCCTGCTGGTAGTCATGTGGCGAAAAGCCCGAAGGGCGAATACTTTCTGCAACTCGACGATGTACAAGCTCTCCCTGCCGAAACAGACGCGCTACCTGACGTCAGCCGCGCCTATCGGGTGGAGTTCTATTATTCGCCGTACTCTTTTCGAGACGTCTACTGGGACAGTGAGATCAAACGCTGGTCGAAGCAGTTGGATCATGCCGCCGAAGCGACAACGGATTTGAAGGATACTGCCGGTCAGCTCACCGCAGGAGTCGACTCATCCGATGCCAAAGCGCGCAAGATTTACGACTTCGTGCAAGGCTTGAAAAATTCGGGCGGGCCGCAAATGGCAAATCCCGCCGTCCGAGAACAGGTTGACCACTCAACGCCGCCGATTAGCGCACATGAGGTATTGAATGCGAAGGGCGGGTCGAGCAACGATTTGGCAATCCTCTATCTCGCGCTTGCACGAGCCGCCGGGTTCGACGCGCATGGAATGAAGGTGGCGAGCCGCGATCTGCACGCCTTCGATCCGAACCATTTGTCTCTCGCACAAGTTGACGCTCTTGTCGTCGTGTTGCGGATTGATGGCAAGGATGTCTTCCTCGATCCGGGAGAAGCTTTCTGTCCATTTAGTCAGCTTCGATGGAGTCACGCTTTCGCCGGTGGAATTGAAGAAGGGGCGAAGGTTCCAAGCTTCACACCGCCCAACGACCCGAAAAATGCGATTACGGCACATACTGCCGACCTGGTTGTGGACGGGCAGGGAAATGCGACTGGGACGGTGAAGGTGATCATGAATGGGCCAGAGGCGTTGCGCTGGCGCCAGCTGAGTCTCACCGCCGGCAAAGACGAAGCCAAGGGCAGGATCGGTGCATTGCTCCAACAGCTGCTTCCGCAGGGCATGACCATGGAGATTCTGAATGTGCAGGGGCTCGACACAGCGGCTGGATTTGCGTCGCTCACGGCGAAAGTCTCTGGGCCGCTGGGCATTGTGTCCGGCAGGCGGTTGACGCTTCCTGGTTTCGTCTTCTCGCGCAGCCTGCATCCCGCGTTTGTTGCCCAGGAACAGCGCGAGTCCACGATCGATTTGCACTTCGCCGAACAGGTGATCGACGATGTGGTCTACCATCTGCCGGCGGGCTATTCAGTTGAGAGCGCGCCACAGCCGGCGCAATTGCCGTGGCCGGACCACGCTGTGCTTGTCGTGAAGACGCAGACGGGTGCGGGCACGATCGATATCAAGCACATCTTCGCGCGCGGTTTTGTTCTGCTCGATCCGAAGGAGTATCCGGCTCTGCGCGACTACTACCAGAAAATTGCAGCCAGCGATCAGCAGCAAGTCGTGTTGGCTGCGAGCAACTGAGGACCTTCCGGCCCAACCGGCTTTTGCCGGAGTTGCAGGGCGGCACACACGCGCCGTCCTGAGCCTGCAGCGGTCGGCCTGTTCTCCACAGCTCCCACATCCGACCCCGGTTTTGCACCGGTCTTTGTCCACCGTTTCGCCTTGTTTCCGCCCCCAGCGCAGCATACGCTTTGTGTTGACCTGTGCAAGGGCCGGCGGGGGCCGTTTTTGCCTCAAATCTGAGGCAATCCAGGAATCAAAAAAACCGCGCGTTGAGCGGCGATTTGAGCTTTCCACAGCAGAAATGGCCCAGTTCTCGGGACGGGTACCCGATTTCGTTTGATCTGTCACGGAAGTGCGAGGAAAATACTAGATATTGTGGTTTCTAGTTGACTTGCCCTAGGGACAGCGGTATTTTCTCAACTACGGCGTTGAACGGACTGTAAAGAAAACCCGGCGGAAGCGACTCCCAGTCAAATCCGCTGAGGGCCGAGATGTTGCGGCGTATCTCTCTCATGCCCCGTTTTCCCGTGCGTTGCCAAGGCATCCCCCGTACCAGGGTTTTAGGGCTGGCGGAGGCAGGGTTTTTTACTCGATTTTTGCTGACTGAGAGGATCTCCCATGAACGAAACTCATCTTCAATCCCCCGCTGCATCCCAGCAGGCCGGATCAGGCGCCCCACCCAGCGTGGACGGGCTCAAAGTAGCTCGGCGTTTCTCGCGCGACGGCGTTTCCCCTTACGACGAAGTGCAGTGGGAAAAGCGGACGGCGCTGATTACCGATCAGAAGGGCAACACGATCTTCGAGCAGAAGGACGTGGAAGTGCCGATTGACTGGTCAATGACCGCAACCAATATAGTGGCGTCGAAGTACCTGCACGGGCAGCTGGGAGCTCCGGAGCGTGAGACCGGTGTGCGGCAACTGGTGGGGCGCGTCTCGGAGACGATTCGCGACTGGGGGATGGCCGGGGGCTATTTCTCGTCGGAGAAGGAAGCTGCGACGTTTCACGACGAGCTGGCGGTGATGCTGCTGACGCAGAGGGTGGCGTTCAATTCGCCGGTATGGTTCAACGTGGGCTGCGACCGGCTGGAGCCGGATGCGGCGGGCTCGAGCTGGCACTGGGATGCCCCTTCGGGCGGCGTCGTATTCGCGCCTACGGGTTATCGAAATCCGCAGTGCTCGGCGTGCTTCATTAACGCGGTCGATGACTCGCTCGATTCGATTCTCACCTTGGCCAAGACCGAGGGCATGCTGTTCAAGTGGGGTTCGGGCACAGGCACAAACCTGTCGTCGATTCGCGGCTCAATGGAATTGCTTTCGGGCGGCGGGCAAGCCTCGGGGCCGCTGAGCTTCATGCGCGGGTTCGACGCGTTTGCCGGTGTGATCAAGTCGGGCGGGAAGACGCGCCGCGCGGCAAAGATGGTCATTCTGAATGTGGATCATCCCGACATCCTCGACTTTATTGATTGCAAGGCGAAGGAAGAGGCCAAGGCCTTCACGCTGATCAAGGCGGGATACGACGGCTCCGGCCCAGACTCGGAAGCCTATTCTTCGATCTTCTTCCAGAACGCCAATAACTCAGTGCGCGTGAGCGATGAATTCATGCACGCTTATGAGAAGGATGGAGAGTTCTCGACCTACACGGTAAAGGACCATGAAAAGGTAAAGACCTACAAGGCTCGCGACATCATGCACAAGATTGCCGAGGCAACTTGGCTGTGCGGCGATCCGGGCATGCAGTTCGATACCACCATCAACAAGTGGCACACATCGAAGAACACCGCACGGATCAATGCTTCCAATCCATGCAGTGAATACATGTTTCTCGATAACTCGGCGTGCAACCTGGCGAGCTTTAACCTGCTCAAGTTTGTTACGCCGTCGGGAACATTCGATATCACCGCCTATCGCCATGCAATCTCGGTTGTCATTACGGCGATGGAGATCCTGGTCGATAACTCGGGATATCCGACGGAGTCGATTTCGAAGAATTCGCATGACTATCGGCCGCTGGGTCTCGGTTACGCGAACCTCGGCGCGCTGCTGATGGCCTTTGGTCTGCCGTACGACTCGACCGCGGGTCGCGATCTGGCTGCGGCCCTGACGGCGATCATGTGCGGACAGGCCTATCTGCAGTCGGCGATGATCGCCGCGCAGTGCCCGCCGCTGGGTGCGGCAACACCGCTTGCGGCGCGTGTCGAGCGCTCTGGCGGCGCCTGCCCGGGCTTCTATGTCAATCGCGAACCGTTCCTGGATGTGATTCGGATGCATCGCGCCGAGGTGAACAATATCGGCAAGTCGAAGACCAGCGGCGAGCCCTTCATGGTGCCGCAACTGGAGTCGCTGATTGAAGCCAGCCGCGAGTGCTGGGACATGGCGCTGATCTTCGGCGAGCGGTACGGCTATCGCAACTCGCAGACCACGGTGCTGGCGCCCACGGGCACCATCGGCTTCATGATGGACTGCGACACGACGGGCATCGAGCCGGATCTGGCGCTGGTGAAATACAAGAAGCTGGTTGGCGGCGGCATGATCAAGATCGTCAACAACACGGTGCCGGCGGCGCTGTTCAAGCTCGGCTACGACAACGATGAAGTCAATGCGATCGTCAGCTACATCGACGCGACCGGCACCATTGAAGGAGCGCCGGGCATCAAGCCGGAGCATCTGGCGGTGTTCGATTGCAGCTTCAAGCCATCCAAGGGCACGCGCTCCATTCACTACATGGGGCACATCAAGATGATGGCGGCGACGCAGCCGTTTCTTTCGGGCGCCATCTCAAAGACCGTGAATCTACCCCACGAGGCCGGCGTTGAAGATGTTGCCGAAGCGTATGCCGAGAGCTGGCGGCAGGGCATCAAGGCAGTTGCGATTTATCGCGACGGCTCGAAGGGCACGCAGCCGCTGAATACCAGTATGGATGCGAAACGCGAACCCTCGGCGCTGGACGCGGCGGGGACACGGATCCTTGCGCAGCTGGCAGCGGGACACGCAGCGGCCGAGAGCGATGTAAAGACGCTTGAAGCAAAGATCGGCGAGAGGCTCGAAGTAACGGCAAAGCAGGTGATTGCGGCGGCTGCAGCCTTCCAGAAAGCATTGGACGAGATCGCTGGATCGTCGAATCTGCCTCTGTTGCATCCTGCATCCGCATCTGAGCTCGTGCGCGAGCCGGCACAAGATTTGAATGCGCCGCCGCGAGCCATTCGGCATCGTCTGCCGAGCGAGCGCGCTTCGGTGACCCATAAGTTCTCGATCGCCGGCCACGAGGGCTACATAACCGTGGGTCTGTATCCAACCGGCCAGCCGGGCGAGATCTTCATCAAGATGGCGAAGGAAGGTTCGACGGTGTCGGGCCTGATGGATGCTTTTGCCACTTCGATCTCTCTGGCGCTGCAGCACGGCGTGCCGCTGCGGGTGTTGTGCGAGAAGTTCGCGCACACGCGGTTTGAGCCTTCGGGCTGGACCGGCAACGAACAGATCGGCTATGCGAAGAGCCTGATGGATTACATTTTCCGCTGGCTGAACCTGCGTTTTCTTTCGGGCGAGCAGCTGACGTTGTTTGCGGGTCTTTCTCCGCATGCGGCGCCGCTGCCGGCTTCGCCAACGATTCTTCCCGAGAGCGAGTCGGAGATCGAAGGCATATCTGAAGGGCAACTGTCGCGCCTTGCCGAGGAGGTGGCGCGGAAGCTGAATCCGGGCGGCATGGGGTCGACCCATGCGCCGGGCGGCGGAATTGCGCCGGAGATGCACGCGACTTCTTCGACGGCGGCCGAGACGCACGGCCCCGATCTGAAGGATCGCGGGATCTACCACGCGGCGGATGCGATGCGCGATCTGTACGAAATGGGCGATGCGCCAAGCTGCTCGACGTGCGGGGCCATCATGGTGCGCAACGGCAGCTGCTACCGCTGCATGAGCTGCGGCTCAACGAGCGGTTGCAGCTAGCAACACCACGAAGGACGTGCAACGACTGACTGTTGTGCGGGCGGAGACACACTTAATTTGCAAGTCGTGATCACAGAAATGTAAGTTGGACTTAATTTGCAGGTTTCCGCAAATCGACAAAAATGAGTGGCGGGGTGAGGTCAGAGAGAAGACTCTTTGGTCTCACCCTTCTCCGCTTGTGGGGCAGGGTTTCCTTCGCTAGATTTTCTGATTTTTGGTAATGTCCCACCCGCCATTGATAGGCGCGGCTGTTCCTCCTCCGACGGTGTTCGTGAATGTCTGGAACGAGCCCACTGTAACGGGCATGGCGACGTAGCTGGCCGTCATACCCGCCTCTGCTGAATTCGCGGTTCCGCAGAACAGGCGCACTGTATCCGTGGTGAGCGAACTCGGAATGGTGATGGTCCCCAGAATAGCCACGTTCGTCGCCTCTACCAGGTTCACTTCGCCTGACGCGAGAGCATTGCCCGTCCCAGAGACGTTGGCGTCGTCAAATAGACTGCAACTGAGCGTGTCGCTCGTTCCCTGTGGCCCCGTGACCACGGCATGGAGAAGGTAGGCGCCCGGCGGAAGCGTGATATCAGCGATGTCGGTCCCTGAGTTGCCACTGCCCGTGATTACACCACCGGAGAAAGCTGCGCCATACAAGGTCGGAGCCAATGTAGGTCCCGGTGCTCCCTGAGGGCCGGTCGGGCCTGTCTCCCCCGTCGGCCCAGTCGCACCTGTTGCCCCAGTTGGTCCAGTTTGGCCTGTTGTGCCGGTTGCTCCTGTCGCACCGGTCGGCCCCGTTAGTCCCTGCGGGCCCATCGGCCCCTGCGGCCCGACCGCACCGAGAGTGACGTCGGCCGCCGCAAAGGTTACGCCGGAGGTGACTGTGAGCAGGTAAGTGCCCGGCGCGGTGACCGATCCGAGGCTGGCAACAATGCTAGTGGCGGTGAAGGAACCAACAGTCAGGTTTGTCCCGCCAAGATTGACCGCAGGCTTGACTCTGGAATTGAATCCGCTGCCTGCAATCGTGATCATGTTGGTGCTGGTATTCACCTTGGTGTTGGAGATGATCGAGAAGAGCTGCGCCCTCGCCGGTACGGCAAAGGTAGAGAGCGATAACGCAAGCAACGTGATTGGCGAGAAAACCCGGGAAACGAGACGATTCATATTCATCCTTTCAGGAATTCGTTGAATGAGTCTTTGGACAGGCCGGACCATCAGCGCATTAACCGAACGACGCCCTCACTTGTCGATGATCTTGGGATCGCCCGGTTTGACGTTGCCGCAACTTGAACTGAGAAAATGCCCAGTGGATTGATTGATCGACTCATTTGAATGACCCTGCACGACCATTTTCAGAGTCTGCGTGCCCCGCACATGCTCTGAATCCAGGACATCGATAACTCCATGCGAATTCAGCTGGTACTTCGAGGTATTGCAGGACATATCCACCGTGATGCCGCGGCTGGAGAAGTTCTGGCTTGTCAACTTACAGCCGGGATGCGCATTTACTTTGGTCATCATCTCTGCAAAGGATTTTTGGGTCAGGCAATCGTGGGTTCGAAAGTCAGCTGTGCCGTCGTCTTTGTTGATCACGATTTCCCAAAGGCCTTCTTTGATGGGTAGGGTTTGGCCGACGGCGCAGGCGGCGGCACAAAGTAACGGGATCCCGATCAGAATACGCATGGTGCGATCAACCTCCTTGGTGGTGTGTAGAGAACTGAATGGGCTGCGTCTCACTCGCGGGTTAGTTCGACGCGGCGGTTACGTGCGCGGCCCCCGAGCGTGTCATTGGTATCGATGGGACTCGACGCGCCGTAGCCATTTGTTGAGAGACGGTCAGGATCGATGCGGTAACGGGTGACAAGAGCTTGCTTCACGGATGCCGCACGGCGTTTGGACAGGTCGAGGTTGTAGGCGTCGCCGCCTATGTTATCGGTGTGGCCGTTGACCGTCAGCTTCCAACCGGGGTTATCTGTCATCGCCTGCACAATCTGCCTCAGCACCGGCTCGGATTCGGGTTTGATCGTGTCCTTATTGAAGTCGAAGTAGATGCCGTAGGTAATGGCGCGCTTCTGTTCGGTGAGCTGCTTTTCAACGATGTTTACGGGGTGCGGAGTCTTGTACTCAAGCTTCACAACCTCAATCCTGAATTTTCCATCGTGAAGAGCCGGATCGTTCAACTTCATCAGCAGCACGAGCGGATTGAGCGGATCGTCGATGACATAGAAATCGGCAGCGGTGTGCAATGGACGATCCTTTTTCGGCCTCGGATCTTTCCCGTGAATATCCATCGTGCCTGCGAGGTGAATTGCAGGTAAGTTGATCCGTTGGTCGTTCACGATCATGGGATAGGGAACATCGTCCGGTTCGACCCGAGTGAGTACGCCTTCCTCGTAGTTTGGCTTTAAATCGTTGCCGATCGTCGTGAGATCGAAATAACGAATCGTGGTCTTGCCATCTCGCTTCGCCTCGTTGAAGGATTGACTTGATAGTCGGAGTCGAGTCACACCGTGAATCAAGTGAGGCATGTGCATTGACGTGACCGTTACATAGGTATTGGCCGTTGCGAGGTCTGCATTGCAGACGGTGTCCCGATAGCTGGAAGCTTTCCAACTACGGCCATCATCGTCTTTGAACGCCTCTGTGTTCTCTTCCTGCACAAAGGAAGTCGGTGTTGTGTCAGTTACTGAGTCTCGGCTCTCCACATCGCCGTTCTTCATGCCCCATGCGGTGGTGACTACTGTCTCTGCCTGTAGTGGAATCCGAGCCGCGGTTTGGGAGGGCAGAGCAGCCAACGGGCATGGCTCTACGGGGGTCGTGTCGTTAATGCTCTCTACGTGGTCACCGTCATCGTCTCCGCCGCCAAGCATCTTTGTCAGTCCGTCGAGTATTCCCGTGGGATTGCCGGAGGGGTTGGCGGCCAGCGATCCCGGTTTGTTGTCGCCGGGACTCGCGGCCGGTTGCGCGCCTGGATTTGATGAACCGGGAGATGTGTTGTGCAAGAATGCGGCAGCCTTCTGCTTCACCTTGTATCCCGCATACACCAGACCACCGATGCCGAGACCCGCAAACAGTGCCAGTATCCCCAGCACGACGAGTACGGTGGGCACGCATCCGCTCTTGTTGTCCGCAGCTGGCTGCTGGGGTGCGAGGGGGGTGACGCTTTGCCAAGCAGGTGCTGACGCTGATTGCGGTGAGCCGGACAGTGCCGGTTCCGTTGGTGCACCCGGCGCCGCGGGTTGCGCCTTGGCTTCAACAGGTGCCCCGCAGCGAGTGCAGAACAGAACACCCGCTTCGAGTTCGCTCCCGCATTTTGTGCAGTAGGCCATGGAGCTAGCCTCCACCCTTCTTTGGAGTGGCGCAGCCGGGTGGGACCTGGGTCACGATTTGGAAGAGACCTTGGCTCGGTCCTTTCAAGAAGGAACCTGCGCGATCGATCCTCTTGCTTGTGAAGGGCGCAATGAAAACGTTGATGGCGTCTGTCGCCCATCCGGGCAGAGAGTAACCGACGCCGGTATCGATGAAAGCCTCGATCGTGCCCTGCCTGCAGGGAAAGGCGATGTCGGGAGCACGCAGCACGGTACCGGCAAATCTCAGCCCTGCATAGACACCGGTATTGAATCCAAATGCGCCAATACCGATCATGGTCCTTACGTCGAAGCCCATCACGGCCGAGTTAATCCCCACCGATATCCCCTCCGTCGAGTTGCCGAGATCGGTGATTGCAGTGGCGTGCGTCGGAACATTTAGCCGCCAGGCCTTCGCCCAATATCCTGCCTCGATTCCGGCGCCGAATGAGTACTCTCCTTCGGCATTGAGGACGGAGGTTTTCGCGCTGAACGCAGTATCGATGGTGAAGGCTGAATTGAACGTCAGGGACAACGGCACGGGCCCGCCCAGGGGGATGGAGAGGTCGATGGGCAGCCAGATCTTCTTGTGCATGTTGGCACTGAATGCCTGGCTGCTCGATGCATTGAGATGAAGCTTGATGCCGACATTGCCATTGATGCGTACGCCGCAGTCCTGAATACCATTCTTGATGTGCAGGAAGAATTGGATTCCTGAGTTGCGGATGGTCATGTAGCCGGAGGATCGTAGTTGGAGGCCATTCTTGTTGTAGTCGTATTCGACGCCGACGCCACCATCGCTTCCGGCAAGCGGAATAGCCTTCATGCCCTGAAGGTCGACGACTGGAGCTTGACCGAGCGTCGGAGGCGGGGTCATGGGCTGAATCGGGATATTCAGGGGATGGACTCCATTCACTCCGGGCACGCCCGGCATCTGAAATGCCTGGCCGCTGGTGCGCACCAGTCTCGCTCCACCAAACCCTATGCCTGCCTGCCCGCTTGCCATTCGATTTGGGTAACTGGTATTGGCGGACCAGAAGCGGCCTTCCTTGCGATAGGAGACGCGGCGCCCGTCTCCATACCTTCGTACCATCGAGGCGGGGACCCATTTCCCATGGGAAGGCCGCGAAAGAATCATGCTCTCGTCGACATGATTCGGGGATGCATTTCCGTTGAAGCTCGTGTTCGGTTGCGCCGAGGTATCCGGCGGCTCGGGGTAATCTGGCGCGACGTACGAGATCATGTTGTTCAAGTCGACAGCCTGGTTCATTTCGAAGCTGCCGTTCAAAATCACGTCGGTGAGCTGGATGGGGCCCAGGATCACACTGACCGAATCGCCTTGCCGGTCCAGGCTCATGACACGACCGACGGCGCGGCTTGTCGCAAAGACAACCTTGCCCACCTCAAAATCGCTGACCTGCGGCGCATTGGCGTCAAATGTCCAGGTCATGCCGTCTGTGGCGACGGACTTGATGGCCTTGTCTCCGTTCTCCATGAGGATGATGCCCGGCTGGTAGTCGACCGCTGGATCGCGACGGGGAGCGATTCCAAATTTGATCTGAGACGGAGACAGCGTGTGAGGATCAACGGGATGAACGACGGTTGCTTCGGGATGGACCTTCGGATCGAAGAGATCTTGCGTGGGGCCTTCACCTTCTTTGGCGACGGAACCCGTTGACACGGCTTGCTGTGGCTGCCCACTCGATGGCGCAGGGGTATGCTTGCATGCGCCAAGCAATATCAGGATCGCAAGCAATCCTCGCCATGGATGCCGGCCGGCTGTGCGTGCGGACGCCACGCGTCGAAAGCGCGGGACCGAGGCGCCCATTAGAGGCCCGCCTGCTTTGCGGCGATTGCGCCGACGATGGGGAGTTTGAACGTCTTGCCTTGGGAGGCGCTGTACATCAGGTAGGCCCACAGGCAGAACCCACCAACCATCGCGAACAAGTCGATCGGCATTTGAATAAAGAAGAAGAGGCCCTTGGTCACGGCGCCCAGCACAAAGCCCACGATGATCCATGCGATCCAGAGGCCGATCCAGGCAACGTTGAAAAAGATGGACTGGAACGCATGGAAACGCACAAAGCGGTCTGTCTTGAACGGATCAATGACAAGGAAGATGATGCCGGTGATGAAGCCGGCCAAATAGGAGAGAGCTGCAGCCATGGGTGGTTGCAGTCCGGCTGCCTGGGACGCAACCGGTGCTGCTGCTGCCGCCACGGGGCGGCTCGCCTGGCTGCGGTTGAAACACGCGGCGCACCCCTGACTGTTGTCGGCAAGCTGGCTTCCACAATCTTCGCAGAATCGCATAGGGAGATTCCTCTCTTGATGAAGTTGGTTCGAGTTACATCTTGTTGGCGAGACTGGCGGCGAGTGGCTTGATCGCCTTCGCATCGCAAGGGCAGTAGGGGAACATGAATCGCGCGACCGTCTGGCCCTTGCGGACAATGATTCCGGTTCCACCCATCTCGTAGGCTTCGTCGCCGATTCCGTCGAGATCGCCCGATGCCGACTGGTCGGTGGTCTTGCCTTCAGCGTTACCGCCCTTGATTGAGTTGAAGGCCATGCGATTCAACTTCATTTCCATTTCGGCGTTGCCTGAGCTAAAGCTGACCGAGAGAATCGGGACCTCGCCACTTTTCGCTTCATTCGAAAGGTCCTTGTCAGAAGATTCCTGCTGCTTGAAGAAGGCGCCGGTGATCTGTTGCATCATTTTTGTTTGGTCGGCAGTGGGATTTGAGCCATTGCTCTTGGCCTGGCTCGTCACCATGGACGTCATGTGTCTTGAGACCATGTCGGCCGGATCGCCTTTGGCGATGTAGCTGCATCCGGGGCCTTGTGCATCCGCGCGAATAATCTCGATGCCCACGGCGCGGGATACGTCCTCCTTGCTAAGAAAACGACAAGGATCGCCGTTGAAACCGTTGCTGTCGTCTTTTGAACCGGCCGAGTCCGTCGCCTTCTGCACAAGGGCGGCAATTCCACTTGCCGCTGAGGACGGAGTCTCGCTGTCTGCCTGGTGCACCGCCGCCTGCACTTTTTCTTTGACCTTGTGCACGACATAGTACGCGGCGCCGAGTGCGGCGATGCCTCCGACGAAGATGATGACGACCGCAGCAACGCCCACCTTGAGCAACGAGTTGGAGCGAGCTGGAGTCGAGGCCACAACCGGCTGCGGCTGGGTAACTGGGGCGAAGGCCGGCGGGGCCGGAGAAGTGTAGGGCTGCTCTGCGGGCATCTGCGGACTTGCCGCGTTAACCCCTCCGCATTTTCCGCAGAATTTCTGTCCTTCATTCAGCGATGATCCGCATGTTCCGCAAAACTTGCTCATAGTGCTTTCTCCCAATTGCGATTTGTATCCAGCCTTGGCAGTGTGGACCACTCATGCCCCCCAGGTTGGATCGATGCCGCCCGCGAGGATAGGTCAATCACCGTAGGGCGAACAACTTGTTGCATACATCGCCGAGCTTTTGCCCGAGCTCCGCGTTGTGGATCTTCGGCGCTCCAGGGTCGATGACACTGATGTCGCAACCACGATCGTGTCCCTTGACAGCCGAGAGGGCGCCCGCCCCGTTCCAGTACGCGCCATCGCCGATCCCGCTGATGGGGTGCGCCCCGAAAATTCTCGTGACTTCCTGCCGAAAGACGTCGATGTCAGCAACTTTCAGGGTGATGTAAATCGGGCCGACATTGCACGAGTTCGCGTCGAGCCGCCGCGGGGGGCCGCCAGGATTGCGCAGGATCGACGCAACCACATCCGGTGTCAGATATTTCTCGCAAGCGGTGGCGCCGTTGTCGACCCATGCCCCGCCCGCTGCTGCCGGTGTGGGCGTGCTGAAAGCGGCCACTGCCAGGACGCAGGCAAGAGCCAGGACTGACGAACTCGGAAGGAAACGTTTCGGCATGATGTTCCTTGATGTCACAAAGTTCTCCTGCAAGCCTCGAGGTGAGGCGAAATACCATCGATCAAATTCGATGAAGCCTTCGGCGGGTTCGCGGGGGGGGAGAGCCTGGCGATTGCACGCGAACCCGCTGCCATGTATGGGGGAGGAAGATTCCAGACCGCCCGTTCAGTTGACCGCGTTCACGGAGATGACCGTCATCCTGCCACCCCCGTTTCCGTTGTACGTCCCACATGACAGGGTGATCGTCGTACCGTCCGGGACGTTCACAGCAGTCATCTGCAAGGGGAACTGCTGAAGGAAGCCTTCGGTACCCGCCTCGTTCAAATAGAACTGCGCAGAATCGCCGGGATCATTGTTACTATCTGTAACTTGGCAATTGCCAAGTTGCGCCCCGCCAAAGTCTTGGTTTGACAGACTACCCTCTGCCAGCACGAGATAGCTTCCCGCCGGAACTGTCACTGTGGCCACTGTGACTTGACTATTGTTCAGGGTTGCACCGCCGGCGGCGGTGTAGATGTGGCTGAAGCCGCTCGTTCCAGCAGGCCCAGTTGCTCCCGTCGGTCCTGTTGGACCTTGGGGTCCAACCGCTCCCACAGGTCCCTGGATGCCCTGAGGGCCTTGAGGACCGATCAGCTCGGCCCGATTATGGACGATCGAACCGTCCGCAAAAACCAGACCGCTCCCGGCGCCTTCGATGCGCACACTTCCCAGAACGTCGAGCTTTGCGTGGGGCGCGCCGGTGCCGATCCCAATGTTCCCGAGGGACTCCGAGATGATGGAGTTGGTGATTGTGAATGGATCGACGAACTTTGCGATGGTGCCGGGCTGTCCTCCCCCTTTGATCGGGAAGAAGAAATTTGCGGCCTTGACTTCCTGCTGGCTCGATAGGCCAAAGAAGACCGCGACTAGCACCGCTGCTCCGGCTCCGACGACAATTCTGGTCCCCGGCGCGCGCTTCTTACGGACCGATTTGGGTAATTGCTGTAGATGTTCTTCCATGACGACCTCCAAGATGCGGTGACTATGAAGGGGGTGACGGACGGCGTCAAACTAATCCACGATCAACGCGAAGCTAACAGATAAGCCATTCCGCATTAGTAATTTACAGACGCAAACTAACTCGCCCCGGGGAGATTTGAGAGCGTGCTAGACTGGGGGGACCTTCGGGCGGATAGGCATTCTGATGGAAGACACGAACAGAACTGAGTCTCGCGCTTCGGGCGTCGTCTACCGCTTTGGTCTCTTTTCGCTCGATGTATCCGCGCTTTGCTTAACACGCAACGGGACTCGGATCAAACTGCAGGACCAACCATTTCAGTTGCTCGCTTTTCTGCTGGAAAAGAGCGGCCAGGTCGTCACGCGTGAGGAATTGCGGCAGCAGTTGTGGCCCGGCAACACCTTTGTCGATTTCGACAAGAGCCTGGGCGTAGCGGTTCTCAAAGTCCGCGAGGCGCTGGGAGACAGCGCGACCAACCCGACATTTCTCGAAACGCTGCCGCGCCGCGGCTACCGGTTCATTGCTCCCGTATCAGCCGTACTCGGGCCCCCGGCTCCGATCGAGGGACTGGTCGAAGAAAAGAGCAAACCGTCTGGGCAGCCTGTTCCCACGCTCGCCGTTCCAGTCCCAACCCCGGTTCCGGTCCCGACCTCAGCCCCCGTTGGGGAAACAGTCCCCATTCATGGGCCGTCTGATTCGGACATAGCTCTGCAAGCCGCAAGAATGCGCCGCCGCAAACTCTGGACGCGAGTCGCGCTGGTTTGCGTAACGATGGGGCTGGGATTCGCTGCCTTTTACTTTCGACCGGGATTGAAGCATGGAGCAGCATCGATCCCGCGCAGTGGGTCCTCAACTAAATTGCGCCATTCCGTTGCGGTGCTTGGCTTCAAAAATGTCTCTGGAAGTGCGACAGAGGACTGGCTGTCGGCGGCCTTCACCGAGATGTTGAATACGGAATTGGGCGCAAATGGCGACTTGCTGCTGGTGTCGGGGGAAGATGTGGTGAACGCGAAGCATGATCTCTCGCTCACTCTTGAAGACACCCTCGCGAAAGAGACACTGACACACCTGCGCTCTAGCCTGGGAGCAGACGTTGTTGTGCTGGGCTCGTACACCCTGCTGAAGGACGGCGCAAAGAATCGAATTCGCCTCGATATCCGGGCGCAAGACACGGCGCTGGGGGAAACAATCACAGCAGATGCAATTACCGGCGAGCAAAGCGATCTGTTCGATATTGCAGCTCAAGCCGGCAGCCGTTTGCGTGAAAGCCTCGATCCCGCGCTGAGCCTGGCCCCGGAACGGGAGTCGCCACGATTTCAGGGATCGACCAACCAGGTCGCATTGCAGTTTTACAGTGAAGGCCGGGCGCGAAGTTATGATTTCGATTTCATTGGCGCGCGGGATTTTTTGAAGCGAGCAGTGGCAGCCGACCCTGAATTCGCATTGGCACACTCGGCGCTTTCCGAGACGTGGTCAAGGCTCGGATACGAAAACGAAGCACGCAAAGAGGCAAAGCTTGCCCTGCAGTACGCGCGTGGCTTGCCCCCGGAGACCGCCTTGGCGATCCAGGGTCAATACCGGGAAACCTTGTCCGACTGGTCAGGAGCCGCCGCCGCCTATCGAACACTCCGCAACTTGTTCCCTGACAATTTGAACTATGGGCTGCGTCTGGCCTCGGCGCAACTTCACCTGAATCCTGCAGACGCGGCGAGTACGTTGGGCTCGCTGCGCAAATTGCCATCGCCGGTTGGCGACGATCCGCGTATCGATCTGATGGATGCCTCAGTGATGATCTACTACGATCTTCCCAAAGCCCGCGCAGCCGCTGAAAGAGCGATTTCAAAGGCATCGGCGCAAGGGGCCACATTGATGGTTGCGCGCGGTTACGGCGTCCTGTGCCAGCAGGGTTCCTCCGGCTCTGCATCGATTGATCAATCCATTTCAGAGTGCATGCTCGCGCGCAATAGTTATCTCAGCGCAGGAGATCGCAACAACGCAGCGCGCACACTGAATGACCTCGCCTTTCTGCTTTACCAGCACGGTGACCTGGACAAAGCGGAGGAGATGTGGCGACAAGCGATTGATGTGTTTCGCGCCGTCGGCGACACAGAAGGGCTCGCCGCTTCATCGAACAACGTTGGAGATGTTTTGTTAACCCGTGGAAGGCTGACTGAAGCCCGCAAGCTTCTGGAACAAGGGATCGCTGGTTATCAATTGGTGGGCGACCGATCCGGCATAGCGCTGGTCAAAGCGGATTTGGGGTTGATCGCGCTGCAGAGAGCGGAACTGTCGGAAGCACAAGCAAACTATGAGACGGCATTCGCGATTGGTTCTGAAATGGGGGACAAGAGCGCATCTGCGTTTGGCCTTGCAGGGCTAGGCGAAGTTGCGATCAACAGGGACCAACTGCCGGAAGCCCACGAGAAGTATGAGGCTGCGCTGAAGCTCCGCAAGGAGATCGGCGAGAAAGAAACCGTTCTGCAGGCAAGAGTGGCATTGGCGCGGTTGGCGATTGAAGAGGGGAACCCAGCGGACGCGGAGCGCGAAGCGAAAGTTTGCGCAGACGAGTTGGACAGGGCGGAGATGCGGGACGACGAGTTGGAAGCAGGGCTTGTGTTGACCAGGGCTCTGCTTGAGCAAGCGAAGACTGTCGAGGCGAAGAGCGAGATGGCAAAGCTGCGTCCGTTGAACGAGAAGACCGAAAATCGCGATCTGAGCCTTCGCTTCTCGCTCGAACTCGGAGAGATTCTCTTCGCCGAGCACGATTTACGTTCGGCGCGCACTCTGCTTGAAGTCACAGAGAAGGCTGCACAGTCTTCAGGATCCGCTGGTGTCTCGTTGGAAGCGCAAATGGCACTGGCTGAAGTGCAGAGGGCATCCGGCGACGCCTCAGGTGCTGCAAACCAGCTACGGTCGCTGGAGTTGCGCGAACGAAATGCGGGCCTCTTGCTCCTCGCGAAGAAGACGCATGAGGTTCAGATGAACCCATTCAACGAGCACCAATGAGAAGCGCGCTTGGTTCCAAATTGTTCCACGTGGAACAATTGTGTTGACCAGCACACCTGTTGCGGAACTTGCAGAAGATATGCCGTTTTGTGGTCGTGCGGCGCTGCGTGCTCGCTGCGCAAAGAGACGATTGGAGATCGATGCCGGCAGAGCAGGAAGCGATTTCTAAAACGCAAGGAAGGCACAGGGAACTGCACAATTCCAGAGGCACCCGGGGGGGGTGGGGTAACGGGCAAGTTGGTGTGCGGGGGGGGGTATGGGCCGCCGATATAGGGAGGGCCTTCCGTTCGAGGTGCGCAGCATAGAACCCGTCCGGTTCTGGATCTTTGAGTGGATGGCTCCATTCGTTCCAAAAGCTCCCTGGCGAGCATGTGCGAATCTCGACAGGCCCGGGTGCCGCATTCCGCCTGTTCGGCGAGTGCTTCCGTGACGGATAACGCAAAAGTAACTGTTTATTCGGGGAATCGTGAATGGATTTGAAGCTTATTGCTCCCAAGCCTGATGATGAACGACGCGAAATATTCCATATTATTTATTTTTATCAATAACTTACATAGATAACACAAAAGTAATCAGTTCATCACACTTTAGTGACACGAGTCACGACTGTTCGAAGGCTCCGGGTCCCATGCTTGACGCATACTTCAAGCACCGAAACGGGCCTGTTTGCTTGTCCTCTGGTTCTGGATAAGCTACTCATTTATATGGTGCTTGCCCTTCTTAAGAGGTAGCGCCATGTCTATTCTTCATACTTCTTCCCATTCATTTCATTCATCGCAAGCAGGATGGTTCAAACGGGGAGACTCAGCATCGAAAGGTGCTGTCCTGCTGGCAACCATCGCTACCAGTTGTCTTGCCTTAGCCGGCTGTGGAGGGCTCTCGGTCAACGCAAACTCGACGCCCTCCACTCCCTCCACCCTAAGCTGCGCGAGTAAGACGATCGCGGGCACGGCAACAGACATCTGCACGATCGCACTCAACGGAATTGCCAAAGACAGCACAACAATAAGCCTCTCGAGCGACAGCTCAGCGGTGGTCGTTCCATCGACCGTGACGGTTGCGGCGTTGTCGACCAGTGCCGGTTTCACGGCGACAGTGTCGGCAGTGAGCGCCTCGCAGACAGCGACTCTCACCGCCACTTCGGGCACAACCAGCGCAACCTTCGAACTGCAGCTTTTGCCCATATCGTCGTCGGGTACAGGAATGCTGAGTGTGAGTGCGGCGAGCGTATCGTTCGGCGGTGTGGCACTGAACTCGACAGCGACACAAGCTGTCACTCTTTCGTCCACAGGAACGGCGGCAGTGACTGTGACGTCGGCGACGGTTACCGGGACGGGTTTCGCAGTGTCCGGGGCGAGCTTTCCTCTGACACTGAATCCAGGGCAGACGGCGACGCTGAACCTGCAGTTCTCAGCGCAGCAGGCGGGTGCTGCGGCCGGTGTGCTGACGATTGCCAACGACTCGCCGCAGGGGAATGTGGTGGTGAGTCTCGGCGGCACGGGAATGGCTGCGACCGCATTGAACGGGATCTCGTGCAGCCAGACCTCGATGAGCGGTGCGGGAACGGACGCGTGTACCGCAAACCTGACAGCAACTGCGCCTGCAGGAGGTCTCAGCATCCAGCTCGCGAGCAACAATTCTGCGGTCACCGTTCCGGCGAGTGTGACAGTGCCGGCCGGGTCGACAGGTGCGGGTTTCACGGCCACGGTGGCCGCAGTGAGTGCCTTGCAGACGGCGACTCTTACTGCCACATCGGGGACCGCAAGTGCGACCCTTGCGTTGCAGCTTTTGCCTGTTTTGCCTGCTGGTTCGGGGGTGCTGAGCGTGGGTGCGACGAGCATAGCGTTTGGTGGCCTGGCATTGAACGCGGCGGCCACGCAGGCTGTTACGTTGTCGTCCACAGGAACGGTGGCAGTGACTGTAACGTCGGCGACGGTCGCGGGCGCGGGCTTCACGGTATCCGGGGCGACCTTTCCACTGGTGCTGACTCCGGGTCAGACGGCGACGCTGAACGTGCAATTCAAACCGGTCACGGCTGGTGCGGCGACCGGCCAGTTGACGGTGGCAAGCAACTCCGCGCAGGGAAGCCTGGTGGTGAGTCTGAGCGGCACGGGCACAGCGGTGCCCACACTGAATGCGATCTCGTGCAGCCAGGCATCCATGAGCAGCGCGGGAACGGATGCATGCACGGCGACACTGACTGCGGCTGCGCCCACAGGGGGGATGAGCATCCAGCTCGCGAGCAACAAGACGACGGTTACGGTTCCGGCGAGCGTGACGGTGCCGGCGGGGTCGACGAGCGTCGGATTCAGTGCAACTGTGACCGCGGTCAGTTCTTCGCAGACGGTGACACTCACCGCGACTTCGGGGAGCGCCAGCGCAACCTTCGCGCTGCAGCTTTTGCCGGCCGGGTCGGGAACGCTGAGCGTGAATGCGACCAGCATCTCGTTCGGCGGGGTGGTGATCAACTCGATTGCGACGCAATCAATCACGCTATCATCGACGGGAACGTCGGCAGCGACCGTGACGTCGGCGATTGCCACGGGGGCGGGGTTCACGGTGTCCGGGGCGAGCTTTCCGCTGACGCTGAATCCAAGCCAGACGGCGACTCTCAACGTGCAATTCAAGCCAACCACGAGCGGTGCGAAGTCAGGTCAGTTGACGATTGCCAGCACTGCTCTCAGCAGTGGAAACGCGGTTGTGAGCTTGAGCGGTACAGGACAGCCGCACCAGGTTGACCTGACCTGGAGTGCGCCGAACAGCACGAGCGACCCCGTCGCCGGGTACAGGATCTATCGAGCCGCTTCGGGCAGCTCTTCCTACCAATTGCTGAACTCGTCGATCAACACACAGACGAGTTTTATCGACAGCGCCTGCAACGGCGCCACAGCTTACCAGTACTATGTGACGAGCGTCGATGCGTCTGGTGCAGAGAGCGTCCCGTCCAACACGGCGAGCGTGACGATTCCCTGAGGGCAACCCTTCGATCAAACTGTAGTAGAAGAGGTCTGCAAGGCGCGATGAGCGATATGAATGCTCATTGCGCCTTGCAGTTTTGAGGCGGTACTTAGAAGGGGATGTCGTCGTCGGAGATTTCAGCTTGCTGAGCGAAATCGTCGCCGGCGGCCGACGGCTGGCGCTGATCGTAGTTGGACGAAGCACCCGCGGGCCGACTGGATCCGCCGGCGCCGCCTTCTTCGCGGCCGGAGAGCAGGGAAATATCGTTGACGATGATCTCGGTACGGTAGCGCTTGGCCCCCGTCTCCTTGTCATCCCAGCTGCGCGTCTGGATTTTGCCTTCGAGGTAGAGCTTCGAGCCCTTTTTCACATAATCGCGCACGATTTCGGCCAGTCGCGTAAATGCGACCAGGTTGTGCCATTCGGTGCGTTCCTGCCAGTTTCCCTGGGCGTCCTTCTGGCGGTCGCTTGTGGCAAGGGTGAAGTTGGCGACAAGAGTGCCGCCTGCGGTGGAGCGCATTTCAGGATCCTTGCCTACGTTGCCGAGAAGGAAGACTTTGTTGACTGATTTCGCCATTTCGAACTCTCCCGTTGTCCTCTGCTAATTATGAGTGTCACTGCCAATCAATTTGAGCTGTTACAAACCGCCACCCCACTGCTAATTCGGACCGTCATCAGGAAATGCTAATTCCTGGCGTCACAACCGAGAAGGGGACACGGTTCGCTGGGCAGCGAACTCTGCAGAGGACTCCTTCCTTTGAATTCCTTGCTGTCTGGAAGAGTATAAATCTTACCCCTGTGAACCCGCTCCGATCGGGTTCCAACCCTTTGAGGGTTACTCTCCTGGCGGACTGAACCCCTGTCAGTCTCCCTTCCCTCTGGTCCATCCATGTCTTTGGTCAACTGTCCGCAAATCGATGACTTGACCGATGGACAAAAAGAACCGATCAATACCATCGTCCAATAGATTCGTCTCTGCGCTTCTGGCTTAATGACTGAGAGAATCGGACCTGAGCCTGTTCGGACTGAGAGCAGCGCAAGACAATTCTCGGTGTATGCTTCGAAGGTTATGGGAGACAGTCAGATGGCGAATATTCGAATTAAACGGGCTTACGAAGAGCCGGATCGGGAGGACGGAACGCGGATCCTGGTGGATCGGCTTTGGCCACGAGGTCTGACGAAGGAGAAGGCAAGGGTTGATCTTTGGCTAAAGGACGTGGCGCCAAGCACGGAACTTCGAAAGTGGTTTGCGCACGATCCAGGCAAGTGGGCGGAATTTCAGTCGCGCTACCAGGAGGAACTCAAGAAGAACAAAGAGCAGGTCTCGCTCTTAAGAAAAGAAGCGGCGAAGGGCACTGTCACCTTAGTCTATGGCGCCAAAGATCAGCAGCACAACGAAGCGGTGATCCTGCAGAGGCTGCTCACAGCGAAATGAACTCGCTCTTCACGCGCACGTGTGCCTCGCGGGATGGTTACGGCAGTTTTGGCTCGCAACCGACAGTTGGTGAATCCGCAGCCGTCTCAGCAAGCTGATGTGGAGAACATCGTGCAACCGCCTTCAGCTATCGAGCGAGGAGTGCCACTTCCTCGAATAGCTCTCTATAGACGTCTGTCAATTTGCTGATGGTGAATGCGCGGTTCAGGCCACTCGGATTGGGCAATATCCAGACCGCGGCGCCGCCGAACGTAGTTGGCTGTAATCCCCACGAAAGGTCTCGTTGGTTCAAAAACACTGAACACGCCGGCTTCCCCAAAAATGCAAGGAATTTAGGCTTGTACTTCGCGATTTTGCGCTCGAAAGCAGGCTGGGCGGCGATGAAGTCGGCTCGACTTAGGTGTGTTGCGCTGACTGTCGGCCGACCAACAGCAGAGGTGATTCCATAACCATAATCGAGCAACAGGCGTGCCTCCTCCGGTTCAAATTGCCTGGCAGTAAAGCCCGCGAGATGGAGCACACGCCAAAAGCGGTTAGTCCGATTGGCGAAGTGGAGTCCGACTGCGGCAGACCGCATTCCAGGATTGATTCCACAGAAGACAACGTTGAGGGAAGTCGAAATGACGTCAGTCAGGCCAATTGCACCTGTTTGTAAACTAGAAGACATAGCCTCAGCACACCTTTACTTCGGCAGTTGGCATGGGTTTCATTTGCCTGTCACCTCGCAAGCCTACGGCTCGGCTCGGCATGAGCGGGAAAATGGGTTAACGATTTGAATCGGGGTCATTGTTCGAGCAATTTTTTGGGCCCGCTGATGTGTTCATTGCCACGTTCGTAGAAGCGTAATAGGCGATCCGCTGCTTGAGTCAGACCGATGCGCACACTTTTGCCAATCGGGCCAGTCTTCCGCGTCGTCTCAGCCAGCCAAAGCGCTGAGCGCGCACTGCACAAGTCCAATCCATTCTGCCGGAGGTCAACCCTCAAAGCCGTAGTCAATCGTCCCGGCCCCCTTCCTTTATCGAGCCATTGTTTCCTTTCACCCATGCTATCCATGCGTTCGAAACCATCAAGAGGCTCGATAGAGCGTAACAACACTCCTGCACCAACTCCGGCTCTTTCGCTTGTGACATTCAGCAAGAAGGAAACGCCATAGGCAAGATATACATAGGCGTGTCCAGGTTCAAGGAAAAGAATTCTGTTGCGTGGCGTCATGCCGCGGAAGGCATGTGATGCTGCGTCCCCAACTGGATAAGCCTCCGTTTCGACAATCCGCCCGCTTAGCCTTCCGTTCGCAGTGTCATGAACGATGACCTTGCCAATCAAATAGCGAGCTAGTTTCACAGTGTCGACAGGAACGTCTGCACGCAAGAGACGTCGAAGGCCCTCGCCAGTGTCGAGTCGCGTCAGTAACCGTCCTGAAGAACGCATTGATCCACCCAATAGACTGTAAATTATGCGCGTCAGCGCGATCCGATCAGATTCAGCCAGACTACCTGATTGAGCCAGAGGTCAGGCGAGGAATCAATTGGACGAAAGTACAGATCGATACCTTTGGCATCAATTGGAGCAATCATGATTTGTTAGCATTCCTCTCTCTGAGAAGAATGCGGTTGTTCAGATGCGCCGTTCAGTTCGGCATGGTACGTATTTATTCGGAACTCTCTCCCATTGGGACACTCTCGTTGTAAGGACCGAACAGCCCTAGATTTTCAAACAGACGGGAATTCGTGGCGCTTCATCGACTAAGTGCGCTTACTTGGGAGGCTGGGTTCCGGGCGCGGTGCAACTTTTCACTTTTACCTGCCCCGTCGCGATTCCAGGCCATAGATAATTCCAGTCTGGATTTGCAACTAAGAGTCACGATCACCATCAGCATGGATGTCAGCACAGCATGGCCATCGTCACCAACCGGCCGCCAGCAGGAATGGCAGAACTCGCATGGGGTTCTTTGACCGATACCAAAGTATTCGCCAATACCATCGTCCAATCGACTCTCTTCTTCACATCTGGCTTAATTAGATCGATGCAGTGTGCCTCGACACGGCGAATGCAGTGACCGAAGTGGAAGGTAAATCTTAACCAACGGAAGGGGTAGTCGAAGGATGAACCAAGCTATACGTCACGACCATAAAGAGATTCTTGAGACGCTCGCCAGCGGTAAGCTTCCTCGAAATTTAAGCTGGCACTCTGTGGTTGATTTGATTGGGAATATCGGTGAAGTACAACCACATGGAAACGACGAGTTTATCTTCGCGGTTGGCTCACAGAGATGTTTCTTCAAGCGCCCGAGTGGGCACAGTCTGGGAGTGGAGGAGATATCTCGACTACGCAGGTTTCTGAAAGAAGCTGACGCCCTCGGGATGGACGCGAGGGCATCGAGAATCAGGCGAATAGCCGTAGTCATCGACCATCATGTTGCACAGGTCTATCACGATCTCGGTGACAGCCGGTCTCAAGGCGAGGTCATTGTGAAACCTTATGATCCCTTTGGCTTCGAACGTCATTTGATCCACCGTAAGGAAGCTCACTACAAGGGCGATCGCGTTCCCGAGGAAAGCTCGTACTACGAGGAGATCGCCATGGACCTTGTACACGCCGAAGAGATCATCCTGATCGGACATGGGACGGGGAAAAGCAGCGCGGTCGAGTTCCTAACGGAGTATCTCAAAGCCCACCATCCCGAGGAGTTTCAGCGAATTGTCGCGATCGAGACGGTGGATCTCTCCGCTTTGACGGAGCCGCAGATCGAGGAGATCGCGAAGAGGCATATTGGAGCCGACGGAAATTCCGCTTGAGCGCAATTGGTGCCTAATGCGCAGCTGACTCGTCTAGCTTCGGGCTTGCGCATCAAGTTAGGCCGAGCGTCTTGATACCAAAGCATCGATCGAGGGCGTCGTTGAATTCGCTGGTCTCATGTGTTTTGGGTTAATCGAATCAGGCGGAAGCAAAACAATTTGTTGCGTACGGCGTGATTATACGAACGATGAACAATCCATATTGGGGGATGTTATGGCTACTCATCGACATCGACATCTTGAAGCTCAAGCACTTGCGGCGTCCACGAAGCGCTCGAAAAGAGCATCGACGGAGAGAGTTTGGGATAGTGAGTGGGAGCGGAGAATCGATGAGGACTGGCAGAAGCACTTAGAGACCTTGCAACAGTGTGTCGGTGAGCTCCTCGTCAAGAATCAGCACCTACGGATGGGACTGATGGAAACGGACAAGCGGAGTGGTGGATAGTGCGGGATGGTTTGTGTCACCCGGGCGATGATTCGGGGACGACGAGACGAGTTTGGCTCCGGAGATCGCATTCGGCGTAATTCTGGAGTTGATAAAGATCCCTGAATTCGCCCCTCTGCATATCTCCTGAAAATCCATGGGTAGATGACTCAAGGCGAGGTATGCGGTCCCGGCAGACGACAAGTGCTAGGCTGCGCGAGCGAGCCAGCTCTTCATCGTATTCGCGTCCACAAGGCCAGCTTGCTGAAACTGAAGGCTACCGCGAGTGAAGACGGCGAAGTTCGGGATTCCTCTGACGTTGTACCGTGAAGCAAGCTCTGGAAACCGCTCCGTGTCGACCTTCAGCACGACAGCTCGGCCCGCGAGGTCTCGCGCGACCTGTGCGACATGCGGAGCGGCCGTCCGGCAGGGACCGCACCAGGACGCCCAGAAATCAACGAGCACAGGAACTTTGCTGTCGCGAACAACTTCATCGAATTCCTCGGGATTCACCTCTATGGGCTCTGCTATTGCAGGTAGCGTTGCCTTGCAGGCGCCACATCTTCCTATGTCAGCCAGATGCTTCGCTGGAATTCGGTTTAACTTTTCACATGACGGGCAATTTCGGATGATAGCCAAGGTGGCGCCCCTCTATCGAATGTCGTGTAAGCAGTACCTAGCCAATGCGGAAAAGCGAAATGTGATCGACTTCTGAAGCTACACCAGCGTCTGGCATGGCCACATAGCTATCACTGAGGCATTTTCTCACACGACAAATCACGACCGTTTGAAGAATCAACGACTCGCGCATCTTGGAGGACGCGAGGAACCCGCTACCAACCTATCAATCCTCTCGCCGATACTTCGAGCCAAGCGTAGCTCAGCGCACCTCGTACGGGTGGAAGATGTAGTCCTTCGCCTTCACGGTCGTATGGCAAGCGTTGCCGCAGTCGGAAAGGCTTTTGGCGTCGGCCGCGAACTTGCCCGAAGCGGCATCGTAGTTGTACACGGCGTACCCCCAGCCACCGGTTGTCGGAAATCTCTTGCTGTCCTTTTCCATGACGAAGGCCTGGGTAAAGACGTCTGGCACATCCACGGCGAATTGGGCCTCCGTGCTCTTCTTCTGCTTCCACTGGAGCTTCACAATCATGGAGCCCTCCGGGAAGGCCTGGCCGTTAAGGGGAACCCCGGCCTTGAAAGCCGTAATCATTTTCGGATTGGCGACGATCACCTTGAGTATTTCGTCTTGGCGGGCAGAAGAGACCGTAGCCCAGTCTTCGTAGCCCCTGAAGTCGGAGAACGCGATTCCGCTGGGCGATTTCAAGGAGTACTTGTCTTGTGCGCTCGATGACTCCTTATCCTGCGCGAAAGCGACCGCGACGAGGACGGCCAGTAGTGTTACGACTATCACAGAGACCGTAAGCCCCGTGAGGCGTTTCACCTCGGCGCGTGTGTCCAGCTTCTCTTCTTCCCGCTCGTCGCTCGCAGACTTCCCAGCAAATTCAGACATCGATTGTTCTCCCTCGCAAAAGATCCTTATTAACGCCACAAAGTTCAACCCGCAACACTCGCGATTAGGCCATAGCTGGGGGAGCAAAGCAATTGGACGATGGTATCGCCGATACTTTTGTATCCCCGATACCATTGTGCAATTGCGCGGCCAAGGTCGCTCTGGCTTAATCGCGATGGTTAGGTTCAGGAGGACACAAAAGATGAGGCTCTTGCAGATGTGCCGAAGCGCCCTGATCGCAATCACGATTCTGATGCTGTCGTCCGGAGTCGACACGAGAGGATTCGCCCAGACAAGCTCCCCGCGGGGGGTGAAGAATATTGTCCTGGTCCACGGCGCCTGGGCGGATGGATCGTGCTGGTCCAAAGTGATTGCGCTCCTCCAAGCGAAGGGTTTTCATGTGGTCGCTGTGCAGAATCCTCTGACCTCGTTGGTTGACGATGTGGCGGCGACGGAGCGCATCATCGCGTTGCAGGACGGACCGGTAATATTAGTCGGTCATTCCTACGCCGGCGTGGTGATTACCGAAGCCGGTAATGACCCAAAGGTTGTCGGGTTGGTCTACGTGGCGGCGTTCGCGCCCGCTGAAGGTGAGTCCATCAATTCCGTCAGCAAAGCGTATCCGCCCGCTCCGCTGGGCAGCGAGCTGCGTCCCGACGCTCAGGGTTTTCTAACGGCGACTCGAAAAGGAATTGCCGAAGACATGGCGCAGGATCTCCCGGAGAGTGAGAAGGAGATACTCACGGCGACACAGGGTCAAACGGCGGCAGCAGTTTTCGGGGGGACAGTGACCAAGGCTGCCTGGAAGAGCAAGCCTTCATGGGCCTTGATTGCAGGCAACGACCGGGCGATTCCGCCGGAACTCGAGAGAGACGAAGCAGCGAGGATAAAAGCAACTTCAATCACCGTGTCATCTAACCATCTGGCCATGCTGTCTCATCCGAGAGAAGTGGCGGAGTTGATCGAGCAAGCGGCGGCGAAAGCCAAATAGAACAGGTAAAGGAACGTAAGTTCAAACGAGCGAGAAGCTAATCCTGAAGGGAGGAACGAATATGAAACGAATCGCTCTCTTGCCGGTTGCGCTCCTCACAATGGTTGGCATTGTCGCCTTCAGCTGTCCTGCATCTGGACGCGATGGTGGAGAGGGCGCCCCTATCTTTGGGATAAAGATCTTTCCCGGGTATCGCGACTGGAGACTGATTTCCGTAGCTCACGAGGAAGGCAGCCTCAACGATATTCGAGCCATTCTCGGCAATGACATAGCGATCAAGGCGTTTCGGGAAGACAAACTTCCGTTTCCGGACGGCACAGTCATCGCGCGCATCGCCTGGAAAGACGTGCCGTCGGAGGAAAACAACAAAGTCTTTGGCCGGGCGCAATCTTTCGTGGCCGGACCCGTCCCGGAGTGGTATCTGCAGTTTATGGTGAAGGACTCAAAAAAATTTGCTGCAACGGCCGGCTGGGGGTTCGCTCAATTTGATAGAGACGGCAAACCTGCGGACGAGGCGAAGCTGAAAACCTGCTTCCCTTGCCACCAGCCATTCCAAGCTCGTGACTTTGTCTTCACTCGTTACGCGCGGTAGGAGAGAAGGAAAAAAGTTCCTTCAGGTCACATCCACTTTGACTAGTTCTCAGAAATAGCTAGGTCGAGAGTCAGCGTTTCTAGAATGCGGTGTAGCTCAAGTCGTTCGACTCTATTTTGACCGATACGAAAGTATTCGCCAATACCATCGTCCAATGGACTCTCCTCTTGAAGTCTGGCTTAATCGCGGTTATGGATTGGCGCGTCTTTCGGTTCATAGCGCCGACCAGAGTTTGAAAAGGAGATTTATTCAATGACATCAACTGCTGCAACCGCTGTTCAGACGACCGCGACTACCGGTCTCAGCACCTGGAATATCGACCCCGCCCACTCGGCGGCCGAGTTCAAGGTGAGACACATGATGATCTCGTTTGTGACAGGCAAGTTTTCGGGTCTTTCCGGAGTGCTGAAGCTGGACGAAAACAATTACGCTGATTCCACGGTTGAGGTGTCTATTCCCGCTGCCAGCGTACGGACCGTGGATGACAAGCTCGATGCTCACCTGAAAGAGGCGGACTTCTTTGACGTCGCGAATTTCCCGACGCTCACGTTCAAGTCGACGAGCATCCGGTCGCTTGGCGATCGCGCCTACGAAGTTAGAGGCGATCTGACGATACGTGGCGTTACCAAATCTGTAACCCTGAGTGTCGACGATGTGAGCGCGCCTTCCAAGGACCCCTGGGGGAATCAGCGCATCGGTCTTTCGGCTTCCGCTAAAGTCAATCGCAAGGATTTCGGGTTTGTGTGGAATGCGCCTCTGGAGTTCGGCGGAGTGCTGGTTGGGGACGAAGTGGCGATCACACTCGATGTGCAGTTCATCAAGGGATAGTCCCTTGCGCCGACTGTATCCGGATCATGCGCGCCGTTCGTCGGCCTCAATCAACTGGTAGTGCGCTAACAAAGACGAAGGAGAATGCGGTGGGAACTCTACACGCACCTACGAAGCCCCAGCGGGTGAAAAGTGCCGCGAAAGCTAAACAGATTGGCGTAGTTCGACGGTCACCAGCATATTGGCGCGTCACGATCGACAACCCGCCGCTCAACGTGATGGGGCCGGAAATGGTCAAGGAGTTCCAGGAAGTTATCGACGCTCTCGAGGCTGATGAGCACGTGAGGGTCGTGGTATTCGACAGCGCGGTTGACAACTACTTCCTGAATCACTCCGATTTCACGGCCAAGCTCGAGGATCTGACGTCACTGCCGCCTGGTCCGACGGGGTTGCCGCCTTGGCCGGACTTTCTCGTGCGTCTGACCCGCGCGCCATTCGTCTCCATCGCCCTCATCCGCGGCCGTGCAACGGGCAACGGCAGCGAGATTACGCTAGCCTGCGACATGAGTTTCGCGAGTCGCGAAAAGACTATCATCTCGCAATGGGAGGTGGGCGTCGGGATGGTCGCCGGCGGCGGTCCCATGGCTCGTCTGCCCCGACTCATTGGCCGAAACCGCGCCCTGGAGGTGCTTTTGAGCTCGGAAGACATCGGAGCCGACCAGGCCGAGAGCTACGGGTACATTAATCGTGCGCTGCCCGACGCTGATCTAGATGCTTTTGTAGAAGCGTTCGCGACCCGGGTAGCGAAGTTCGACAAATGGGCGATCGCTCAGACCAAACGCCTTGTCAACACCAGCCTGCCGCCCGACGTCGAACTCGGGGCCGGATGGGATGCGTGCATCGCTTCGCTCGGGCGGCCAGCAGCTCAGGAGGGAATCAAGACGCTGATCGCGCGCGGTTTCCATAAACCTGGAGATGTCGAAGATCGACTTGGATACTACCTCGGCGAAATCGCGGACTAGGCAGCGGGCGCCACTTCGATCAGATTTCGAATGGAGGATTTCATGAAAGCAAACGCCAACTGCACGTTCCTGGTCGCCGTCTTGACGCTGGCAACTGCCATCCCTAGCATGCGAATTTCGGGCGCGCCGAATCCCGAAGTCAAATCCGGGGTCGACCGCCTCTATGTGATTGACTGCGGCGACGGCAGTGGCCCCGACGAATCGCGTTGGACACCAGGAGCGAACGTCGGAGTCGCCGTCGGCTTTCCCGGACACTGCTATCTCATCCACCACACTCAGGGGTGGTTCCTGTGGGACACGGGCATTGATGATGCTGTAGCGCAACTGCCTAATCATGAAGAGGTGTTTCACGAATGGGGGCCTGGCACTGGGCCGATCTGGCGCAAACCAATAACGCTCGCGGCTCAGCTCGAAGAGATACACGTCAAGCCCTCGGACATCAAGCTGATGGCCGTGTCACATAGCCACCCGGACCACGCGGGGAACATCGAAATGTTTCCCAACACGCTAATGCTGGTGCAAAGAGTCGAGTACGAATGGGCTGGGAGCCGACAAGACACCGTTGCCTTTAACAAGAAGCATCCGGTAAAGCTCATCGACGGCGACTACGACATCTTTGGCGACGGAAGCCTCGTGCTGCTCTCCACGCCCGGACACACGCCCGGCCACCAATCTTTGCTCGTGAGGCTCCCTAAAACTGGACCGGTGATTCTCAGCGGCGATGTTGCGCATTTCCAGACAAGCTTCGACCATCGCTATGTCCCCAGCAATAATTGGAACAAGCAGGCCTCGCTCCAGTCCATGGACAAGATAGCGGCAATCATGTCGAAGGAACATGCGCAGCTCTGGATCAACCACGATCAGACACAAAGCGACGCCCAAAAGAAGTTACCGGCGTATTACGAGTGATGGCGAACTCGGAAGATGCCGAAAAGGACAGATCGGCTCGGAGTCTCCGATAATTGTTTCATTCTTATTTGAAAGGGACTGCGCGCATGCCGGCATCGATAAACACACCCGACCGACAGGCCGAGGCCTTCCCAGTTCTGACCCCGGCCCAGATCGACCGTATCCGGCCGTACGGCACTGCGAGAACAGTTCGAGCCGGAGAGATCCTGTTCGAAGCAGGGGATTTGGGAATACCCTGCTTTGTTGTGCTTTCAGGAAAGCTCGATATTGTCATAACGAGGCTCTCCGGTGAGCACATATTTGCGACCCATGGACCGGGAAATTTTTCAGGAGACATGGTCTTGATCTCCGGAGCCGGCTCTATGGCGCGCGGACGGGTTGCCGAGCCGGGAGAGTTTCTTGAGGTGACCGCGAACGCCTTGCGCTCGCTCATCGCGAAAGATGCCGAACTGAGCGATATCTTCATGCGCGCTTTCATCCATCGGCGTCTGGCGCTCATTGCGGGTGACATGGGGAACGTCATTATTCTGGGGTCGCGTCACTCGGCTAATACACTGCGGTTGCGCGAGTTTCTCACCCGCAACGGACAGCCGCACGCATATGTCGACCTTGACAGTGACACAACTGCTCAGGAACTGCTCGATCGTTTTAACGTGAAGATCGACGAAATACCTGTTGTGATTTGCAGCGGAAAGGCCGTGCAGCGCAATCCCACGACGCAGCAGTTGGCTCAATGCCTGGGACTCTCGGGCAAAGTCGATGAATCGCACATTCTCGATGTTGCCATCGTGGGCGCTGGTCCTGCCGGGTTGGCGGCGGCGGTTTACGCAGCCTCAGAAGGCTTAGACACTGTCGTGATCGAAGCTGACTTTCCTGGTGGACAGGCGGGCTCGAGCTCGAAGATTGAGAACTACCTTGGCTTCCCGACTGGCGTCTCCGGTCTGGAGCTCACGCGCCGCGGCGTTGTTCAGGCAGAAAAATTCGGCGCACAGATGATGGTGGGACAGCGAGTGGTCAAGTTCCAATGCGATCAGAGGCCATATCGGCTCTCGCTGGAGAATGGCGACATTCTGCAGGCTCGCAGCATCATCATCGCCTCAGGAGCGCAATACAATACGCCGAACGTCGCCAACCTGAAGAAGTTCGAAGGAAATGGAATCTATTACGCGGCCACATTCATGGAATCGCAGCTCTGCGGGGGTGATGAGGTCGTCGTCATCGGCGGAGGAAACTCGGCCGGCCAGGCAGCGATTTTCCTGGCGGAGACTGCACAGAAGGTCTATATGCTGGTTCGCGGAAAGACGCTTTCCGAGACGATGTCGCGCTATCTGACGCAGAGGATTACAACGCATCCAGTGATCGAGCTGCATCTGGAAACTGAGCTTGTGTCATTAGAGGGCGAATCGCATCTGGAGCGCGTCACCTGGTTCGACCGGTCGTCAGGGGAGAGATCGACGCGCGAGATCCGGCACGTTTTCGTGATGGCGGGTGCGTCACCACGCAGTGACTGGTTGCGTGGCTGTGTCGCGCTTGATCAGCAGGGCTTCGTTCTTACGGGACGGGACCTGGATCCGATTCTGGCCAGACGCACCGCGAAAGTGGCCTCTTGAGCCGGCCGCCGCAAATGCTTGAGACGAGCTTGCCGGCGGTTTTCGCAGTTGGCGACATCCGCTCTGGAAACGTGAAGCGGGTTGCGTCTGCAGTTGGCGAAGGTGCGATTTCGATCCATCTTGTGCATCGCGCCCTCGCGGAGGTATAGAGTCGATATTTCCGCATCTTCAAGGACGTCTTAACCGTGGGCAAGAATCCTTCCGCGGTGGCGGCCAAGCATGATCCAAAATTTCGCCAAAACCGGACCGTAACGAATCGTCCGCAGTCTACCAACTGATGCTGACCCCATCGTCGGCAATGTGAAAACCGGCAAGTCGAATCGGTCTCCACGACAGTCTGCCATTGGAACGAAAAGCATCGCTACGCAGATCGGGACTGCTGCGGGAGCCCGATCTCAAGGACGATCTTGCCGGGCTTGTGTGGTGCGCCCGCGAGCATGTCCTGCGCCCGGCGCGCCTCCGAGAGCGGCAGGACTGAGCCCACACGCGCTGTGATTCTGCCCTCGTCAAACAATGCTGTGAGCGTCCTGCAAGCGCGCGGTGGTCACCTCAGCGTAAAAGAAGATAGCTCCATCCTGCTGGGGCTGCGTGGAGACCGAGGTGACAAGTTTGCCTTCGGGTCTCAGGGCAGCCACGCAGCGCTGAAGTGTACTGCCCCCGACCGTGTCGAGGATGGCATCCACCCGCGGGAGGTTCTGCTCGAATGCGGGCTTACTTGAGTCGATGATGGATTTCACACCCAATGAACGGAGCAGTTTTTCGTCGTCGAGATGGGAGATGGCAACCACGTGGATCCCGGCGTCTACGGCCATTTGGACGGCGTAGGCCCCGACGTTCCCGGCGGCTCCGACAACCATTACAGTTTGTCCGCGCATCACCTGCGCGTACTGGAAGAGCATTTGCCAGGCGGTCACCGCAATGACGGGCGCCGACGCTGCTTCTTCGTGATTCAGCGATTGCGGTTTGCGGGCGACCATATCGGCCTTGGCCACGGTGAACTCAGCCTGGGCGCCACAGAACTGCGGGTTGGTAACCCCATAGACTTCGTCGGCCGGCGCGAAGTCCGTAACGTCGGGGCCGATCCTCTCGACGACACCGGAGAAGTCGGAGCCCAGGGTGAGCGGAGGCTGCGGGCCGACCTTGCTCTTGCCCTCACGGATGATCGCGTCCCAGGGAGCGACTCCCGCGGCCACCACGCGCACCAGAACTTCGCCGGGACCCGGCGATGGCACCGGCACATCCTCGACTACTACGACATCCGGCGGCCCGAAGCTGTGAATTCTGGCTGCTTTCACGGCCAATTCCTCCTTACTTTCGGGATGCTGGATGGATCCGCTAGGGGCTCAGGTATCCACCGAAATTGAGTCTTGCTGCCAGCGGCGGGAGCCTAGTTCAGCAGCGATTCCCAGTCGGCCGGCACTCTTCCCGGCGGTCCAGGTACGGACTGATTTTTCGGATGCGAATGCGGCGGAAGCAATCCCGCACCCTCGATCATCGCCCGGTTCTCGTAGTCGTAGAACCAACCCTCGCCCGGCTCGAAGCTGGCAATGATTGGATGCCCCGTTGCCGCGGCATGCTTGGATGCATGCTGGCTGGGTGAACTGTCGCAGCATCCGATGTGCCCGCACTCCGCGCACCGGCGGAGATGAAACCACCAACCTTCCTGCGACACCAGGCATTCCATACAGCCATTGCCGCTCGGCTTCGAAGCGGGGTTGATTCCGCGTTGGTATTTCTTCATTTCAATTTGTCCTCACTCTTTGGCGTGATGTCTTCCGTCTACCAACTCCCTGGGCCAGCGGATTGTGGAACTCTGCACCGGGCGTTCCCGCCTCACGCGCTCTCCGCAAAATTGTCTCAAGCGGCAGACCGACTCTGCAATTGGACGATGGTATTGGCGACGTCGCGGTTTTGGAGGCACATGGGATCGGGTACGCGCTATTTTTTGGCGAGGTGTCCAATCCGCACCTTTGGTATTGGTCGATACCTTCGTCCAATAGACCCATCATCCCGCATCTGGTGGGATGAAGGTGCCGCGGATGGGGGCAGTTGGAAGCGTTCGAACGATCCACCTCACGTCGGGCGGACACGGTATCGAGATTGGAGTCGCAATGAGCAGCGTAGAAATCGACCAGAAGGCCTTTGAGATGCCCCCGCGAGAGGGAATGAGCATTGCGCATTTTCTCACCGTGGCCGACATCGAGCGATCTGCTCACTACTACGAAAGGGTTTTCGGCGCTCGCATTCTGAGCCTGGGTGACGGCAACGCACCTGCGTACCTTCAGCTTGCGAACATCTGGATGATCCTGAACGTTGGAGGCGGGCCTACCCCCGACAAGCCGACGGTAACACTCAGCGTGCCCGACCCGAATCACATCAACAGCTTTATGAATTTCCGCGTAGCGGATATTCAAGCCTGCTTCGAATTATGGAAGAGTCGAGGGGCGGAGTTCATCACGGCGCCGATTCCCAAGTACGGCGAAATCCGCTGCTACATCCGCGATCCTGACGGTTACATCATCGAAGTCGGTCAGAGCACGGATCTCACCTACGGCTAATGCTCGGCCGGCAGGAGATGCAGATTTCAACGCTCGTCGAGGTCCGCTTTGTGAGGTTGCTCGAAGGAGTATCCGGCAAGCACCTCGGCATTGATCGGTGGCTGCATCTGATGGATTCGTGGTTGCGCTTCGGCAGTTTTGGTGTGAACAGTGACTCGCTCTGGCATCGAAAGGAGTATCAAATGGACGGCACAAATGGACTGAAACTGGCCACGCCTGTGGCGGCGCCTGTCGCGTCGAACGCGCTGAGTGTGAACGTCTTCACCGCCCCCGGAAAGACGATGGTCGGCGAGCGGACAAAGCCGTTCGGCGAATCGCTCGGCTTTGACCCGATCACGTCGACTTTAATCTACGGCGAGTACGACGCGGTGCTGGTGGACGCGATGGGGACGGTGGCTGAGGCCGAAGCTTTGGCGGATTGGGTGGCTCTGCACAACCGCAACCTCGAGACCATCTATATAACGCACGCGCATTTCGACCACTTCTACGGTCTGAGCGTTCTGCTCGACCGTTTTCCGCGGGCCCGGGCGATAGCAACGCCCAAGGCGGTGGCCGCCATGCAGATGTCTTTCACTCCCATAGTGGAGCGGTTGGCCCGCCGGCTCTTTCCCGGGCAAGTGCCTACTAAGTTGGTTTCACCTGAGCCCTATGCACAGGACACATTTACTCTCGAGGGCCATGAATTGCGCATCATCGAGCAAGGCCGCACCGATAGTTCCGATTCGACGTCTCTCTACGTTCCATCGATCGGCCTGATCGTCGCCGGCGACGTTGTGTACAACCAATGCCGCATGTACGTCGGTGACACCACCTCCGAAAGCCGAAAGAATTGGATCGCGGATCTGGACCGGCTGGCAGCGCTGAATCCGGTAATCGTAGTTGCCGGTCACAAGAAGCCTGGCGCGCCCGACTCTCCCTTGGCGATCCAGGAGACCAAACGTTACCTCGAGGATTTCGATCGGGTCCAGAAAATCGCGACCTCCGACCAGGACCTGTTCGATCGGATGACTGAGCTGTATCCGCATTGGGTGGCCAATCAGTCGTGGTTGATGTTTGGATTCCCGCAGCCATGATGTCGGAAACAGACTCGATTTCAAAGAGGAGAACAAAATGACAACAAAAGGAAGAGTGCTGGTGCTAGTCTCGAGCGGCCACGGCTTGCCATTGAAAGATGGCAAGGTTTATACCGGCGCCGGTTACTATCTCAACGAACTGACGGTTCCAACTCGCGCCCTGATGAAGGAAGGCTACGAAATTACTTTCGCCAACCCCAAAGGCAACACGCCGCAACTGGATGTCAACTCCGCTGTGCCCGATTTTTTCGGCGGGGATGAAGCCAGACTGCAGGACTATTTAAAATTCCGCGACAGCCTGACTGGGCTCAAGAATCCAACTCGCATCTCGGATGTCATCGCGTCGGGTCTGGATCAATATGACGCTGTTTTCGTCCCCGGCGGTCATGGCCCGATGATCGATCTTCTCGACGATCCGGATGCCGGCATCGTGATGAGACACTTTCATGAAACATCCAAGCCCACGGCGGTGCTCTGCCATGGCCCGATTTCACTTCTCTCGGCTCTTCCGAATTCGACGGAGGTAGTGGCAGCGCTGGCAGCGGGCGATGCCGCTGGAGCGCATGCAAAGGCTCAAGGATGGATCTATGCAGGATATAAGATGACGATCTTTTCGACGGCGGAAGAACAGCAGCGAGAGCCGCTCGAGATTGGTGGTAAGGTTCTTTTCTACCCGGACTTCGCCTTGCGTACTGCGGGTGGTGACGTAAGCGTGGTCGCTCCATGGGGGAGCTACGCTCTTCAGGATCGCGAGCTGATCTCAGGCGAGAACCCGTTCTCGGATGAAGCGCTTCTGAAACTTCTTCTACCGGCACTCGACGCGAAGAGGAAGGTGGTTTCAGCGGCATGAGATCGGAGACGGGGCATCCGCCGCGATCCTGACGGACACTATCGAGGTCGGACAGGGCACGATCTCAACTTGCGGTTGACCCTCGTCCTGGATCGGATATAACCCCGGGAGTCCTCCCTCAGCGAAGGGCTTCCGGAAGGACAGTGAATGCAACTTGTACGGACTCTCGTTGATTGTGAGAAGGAGTACCCCGAATCAGCACTCCCGCAGGAATTGAGGATGCTGTACGACGGGGACCTGCACTTTCGCACGTTAGCTGTCGGGCGCCCGTTTGTCGTTGCGAATTTTGTTTCGACTCTCGACGGGGTCGTCAGCTACGAGGTCGAGGGTAAATCTGGCGGCTCAACGATCAGTGGTTCGAATCCTGCGGACCGTTTCATCATGGGCCTGCTGCGGGCTTCTGTGGATGCTGTCATGGTCGGCGCTGGAACGCTGCACGACGTGAGCGCGGAGAGCCTTTGGACTCCCGAATACACCTACCCCGACGCTAAGCATCTATATGCGGAATACAGAGTCAACGCACTGCATAAATCGGAATATCCCTTGCTTGTGATCGTCAGCGGTAGCGGGCGACTGGAGTTGGAGAGAGCAATTTTCAGAACGCCGGCTATGCGGATCGTGGTGATCACCACTTCGGCCGGAAGAGACGAGCTTGAGCGTCGAGGCATTGCGACTCTAGGCTCCGTTGAGGTACATGCTTTGGATTCGAGCGGCGGCAGTATTGCTCCCCAGGCGATCCTGCAGTTGCTGCAGTCGCAGTTTGGAGTAAAGACCCTTCTCCACGAGGGCGGGCCTACACTGTTTGGACAATTTCTGGCGGCGGATGCGGTAGATGAACTCTTTCTGACGCTGTCGCCGCAGATAGCGGGCCGTGAGCGCGATGTAACACGGCCGGCGCTCGTGCAGGGGGTGCAGTTTGTGCCGGATTCAGCACCCTGGTTTCAAATGGTCAGCGTCAAGGAACAGGCTGCATATCTGTACTTGCGCTACCGGCGGACCTGAGTCCGCTTCTTCAATGCAAACCCAAGAAACGTCAAGGCACCAGCAAGATCTTCCCGATACCACCCTTTTCTGCCAGTGCTTGACCTTCGGCCGCTTCACTGAGTGGCAGTTTCTTGCTAATCGGGATTACTAACTTGCCATCTCGCACCGCTTCGGCCATGAATTGGAGCGTGTCTCTGTCGAAGTGCGAGAAGACAAACACTGCCTTTATTGATGGGTACTCCGCGGCGTTCTGCGGCGTTCCGGCAACGGAAGCGAACACCCCTCCTGACTTAACCTTGGCGATCAACTTCTCGGCGAGCCTTCCCCCGACGGTATCCGCCACCGCATCGAGCGGCGGAAGACTCGCAATCGCGCTCTCGTCGTCGGTTGCGACCACCTGATCCGCGCCGACTGTCTTCGCCTCATCCATCTGCCTCTTCAAAACACCAGCGATCACAGTCGCCCCACGATCCTTCGCAGTGAATACTGCCGAACGTCCGACATTTCCTACTGCGCCCACAACCAGGACGGTCTGGCCGGCCTTGATCCCCGTAGCTGCAAGCAGCTGGTTGCCGGTTACCGTCACCAACGGCAATGCCGCCGCTGGGATCAAATCAAGACCTTCGGGAATATCCGCTAGAGCGTCCGCTTTCACCACGCAGAGTTCGGCATATGTATTGTCCGCCATCGCGAAAACCAGGTTGCCGAGGCCAAAGTTTTCAACTCCTGGTCCAACACTCACGACCGTGCCAGCCATATCGACTCCTATGAGGCCCGGAAAGTGGATGGGATAAAAATCCTTCGTTAGTCCAGCACGCCGCTTGTAGTCGATCGGATTCACGCTTGCGGCGGCGATCCGCACCAACACCTCGCCCCGACCGGGGGCCGGATCAGGGTACTCCTCGATCTTCAGCACTTCCGGACCGCCATACTCGTGGACAACAATTGCTTTCATGATTCATCTCCAAGTTGACAAACATGCATTAGTAAACAGCTGGATTAGAGCCCACGTTCGCGCTACTGCTATTAAGCCAGAAGTGGAGTGAAGAATCCACTGGACCATGGTATCGGTTGAAGTTCGGTGTTTCGTCCACTTCAGGACATCCCAGATTGCGCACAGCAATGAAGTGCCGGAAGAGGTTTCTGGCTGGTTGGGATATTGCTTCCGCTTGCCAATTCTTCTATTGGCCGCCTCCAGGGACTCGCGGATACTTAGCTCTGCGTTCGGCGCTCGCGCGTCGCAGCGCCTCTGGCGTCAGCATCTTTCCTATTCCTTTGAGGATGAATTTCCAAGTCGTGCCATGACGTTTCCGCGAGGTTGACGCCGTAGTAGCTTGCAGCTTTCTCGATGTTCGAGAACGCCAAGGCACGGTCCGCGTCGGAGACGTTGATGACCTGATCGAAACGCGCCACTGCGTTGCGCACATGTTCTGCGTCGGTCAGTGGCTCTTTACGCTGCATTGGAAACGCAAAGACGCCGTCGGGTAAGTCGCTTTGCATCGTCAGCCGCCCATGTCTTCCGTGAGGTTTCCAAGTAGCTTCCGGCATGTCATTGCCATCCTTTCTCCAGCTATTTGGCTAGAGGCCGAGCGCGACGTCGCCCTTCCGACTGAGTCGCCCTCGATTGAGCGATTACACCCGCGCTGCTCGGACGAATCAATTAGACGATGGTGTTGGGGATGCTTTGGTATTGCCCGCGGAGAAGGGTACGCGCCACTCTGTGCCCATAAGTCCCATCCAGACTGTGGTGGTAACCGATACGTTCGTCCAATAGATTTGTCGTCGTGATTCTGGCCTAATTGCGCTGGGCGGCCCGAGCAATTGCGAAGACGGGAGTCACTGTCTTTCAAATCAGCGGTGCCCGGAATAGCAGCGGGTGGAACCTTTGGCATTGACGACGGGTAGTGGTTCGTTGCCGCCTCGCCGAGAAAGTCAGGAGCAATGCGCAGAACTCAGGACAGCGATGTGGCTGACGAATAAGGGGGAAACATGGCAAGTTTGCGTTCGTCTCCGAGTAGTGAGCCGATCAGCGGCAACAACTCCAGGGGCATAGATATGAAGTTCGAGGTGGCTGTCATTCCGGTCGCGGATGTTGACCGCTCGAAGGAGTTCTACACCAAGCTGGGATGGCGCCTCGACGCTGACTTTCCGTTCGATAACGGGTTCCGGGTTGTTCAGTTTACCCCGCCTGGTTCCGGGTGCTCGGTTCAATTTGGCACCAAAATCACATTGGCCGCACCAGGCTCGGCCCAGGGGCTCTACCTGATCGTCTCGGACGTTGAAGCAGGTCGGAGAGATCTTGCCGCCCGCGATATTGAAGTGAGTGAGGTGTTCCACCCTGGGACGCCAGGCGCTCAGTTTCAGCTCGACGGCAGCGGTCGCATCGGTGGGTCAGCACCGGAGCACGCCACCTACGGCTCATTCGCCACTTTTCGAGATCCCGACGGCAATGGATGGTTGATTCAGGAAGTCACAACGCGGTTACCAGGCCGAGGGCTCAGCAATCTGGATGTCGCGACGCTGACCGGACTCTTGCAAGAGGCGGAGAAGCACCACGGCGAATATGAACCTACCGCTCCGAAGCACCATTGGTCGGGCTGGTACGCGGCCTACATTGTTGCGCGTCAGGACGGCAAGACCCCCGAAGAGGCAGCCAGAGACGGCAAGATCCACATAGAGGGGGCAGGTTGACACCACGATGAAGCACTTCGACGCAATCATTATCGGGACGGGCCAGGCGGGTCCACCACTGGCGGCGCGGTTCGCGGGTGCCGGCAAAAGCGTGGCTATTGTCGAACGCGATAAATTTGGCGGCACATGCGTGAATACAGGATGCACCCCGACAAAGACTCTTGTGGCGAGCGCCCGTGCGATCCATGTTGCCCGCCGAGGTGCGGAATTTGGCTTCGCCGTTGGTGATGTGCGCGTAGATATAAAGCGTGTGAAGGCCCGCAAAGATGCAGCCTCCGCGAGTTCAAGCAAGGGAGTGGAGGAACGGCTCCGAGGAACGGAAAATTGCACCGTCATTCAGGGTCATGCCCGCTTTCAATCGTCGAATACTGTCGTGGTCAATGATGAAGTTTTGCAAGCCGACAAGATCTTTATCAACGTGGGCGCGCGCGCATCGGTTCCAGAAATGCCGGGGATACACGATGTCCCATTTCTCACCAACTCATCGATAATGGACCTGGATCTCTTGCCTGAGCACTTCATCGTTATCGGTGGAAGTTATGTTGGATTGGAGTTCGCTCAGATCTATCGTCGCTTAGGAAGCGAAGTGACAATTGTGGAAATGGGACCGCGGCTGATTGGACGGGAGGACGAAGACGTCTCCCAAGCTGTGCGCGAAATCCTGGAGGCTGAAGGCGTAAACATCCGGGTAAATGCCAAATGTATATCGTTGGCGAGACACGATGGCGGTGTCGCCGTGGGTCTCACATGCGAAGAAGGTCCGCCAGAAGTATTGGGTACGCACGTTCTTCTGGCCGTGGGGCGTACTCCCAACACGAGCGACCTGGGACTGGACCAGGCTGGGATTGCCACGGACCATCGCGGCTACATCATCGTTGATGACCAACTGCAAACAAATGTGCCCGGCATCTGGGCACTGGGCGACTGCAATGGCCGCGGGGCCTTCACGCAAACATCCTATAACGACTACGAGATCGTAGCGGACAATCTCTTCAACGCTGACCATCGCCGGGTTTCCGACCGAATCCAAACCTACGGCTTATTCGTTGATCCGCCACTAGGTCGATGCGGCATGACGGAAGCAGAGATACGGAAGTCCGGGCGACGTGTCCTCGCTGGAAAATATCCGATGAGTCAAGTGAGTCGGGCCTACGAAAAAGGTGAGACACAAGGTTTCATCAAGGTCTGCGTCGATGCGGAAACGAAACAAATTCTAGGTGCTGCGATTCTTGGAGTCGGGGGCGATGAAGTGATTCACGTTCTGCTGGACGTCATGTATGCGAAGGCACCTTATACAGTTACCCAGCGCGCAATGCATATTCATCCTACGGTCGCGGAATATCTGCCGATCATCCTCGCCAAACTGGAGCCGTTTGCGTAGAAGTGAAGAACACGACGACTTTGAAGGTCGAGAAAAGGATTCAAGAGCTGATACGAACGTATCGCCAATACCATCGTCCAATTGTCTCGTTTTGACCCGTCTGTTTTTATGAATTCAGCACTCAGGAATCGATTCGACATACACGAACGAAAACAGACAGTGCTTGCGGAGATATCGCGATCGCCCATTGGCAGGGGCAGCATGGTTCCGCGTTCCTTTGGTGATGTGAAATTGACGTGAAATGCAGGCAGCACACGGAAATGTAGAACAGAGGGGAAGAAAGTTTATGTCACACCATTACTCCGGCCCGGACTTTGGCTTCCCCCACGGGGACGCCCGCCTCGATCTTACTGACTTGTATGCCTTCCCCAAGCCTGGGGACGCAGGCAAGTCGATCTTCATTATGAACGTACATCCATCCGTAGGTCTGAGCCCGGCCGGACCCACGACGGAAGTTCCTTTTGCGACGGATGCGGTCTATGAGCTCAAGATTGACGCTGACGGAGATTTCGTTGCTGATATCGCGTACCGAGTGTGCTTCACGACAGACAAGAACGGGGCCCAGACTGCGACTTTGCGGCGTGTCGAAGGCGAGCGGGCTGCGGGCATTGGGGACGACGGACAGACGATCGTAGAGGGGGCTCCGGTCTCCACTGCGCGAGAGGCGTTGGTCACAGAGAAGGGAGACTATCGCTTCTTCGCCGGCTGGCGGAGCGATCCTTTCTTCTTCGACACGATGGGCGCGCTGAACAATCTCCAGTTCACAGGCGAAGATTTCTTCGCTGAAAAGGACGTGTGCAGCATCGTGCTTGAAATACCCAACTCCGCTCTGGGCTCTGGAAAGATGGGCCTGTGGCATCGCACCGTGGACGGCGCAAGCGGCAAATGGGTTCAGGCGGACCGCGGTGCGCTGGCCTCGCAATCTGTATTCCTTACCGGCGACGAGATAGGCGCCTACCAGGCCGGGCAGCCGTTAGACGATGCTCGTTTCATCAATGTCTTTGCGCACTCGCTGGAGCACACGGGGGGATATGCCCCGGAGGCAGCAAAGCGGGCCGCCGAGATTCTTCTGCCGGATATCCTGCCTTACGATCCCAGCCAACCGGCGTCCTACCCGGCAAATGGCCGGACACTTACCGACGACGCGATTGATGTCTTTCTTCACATCCTTACAAACGGCAAGGTGACTCGAGATAACGTGGGGCATCACACGGACCTGCTCGGCTCGTTTCCTTATGTTGGTGCGCCGCACAAGGTCCGATCTGCCCAACAGGTGGCGGCCTGAGCCGAGAAGAGGGCAGCTGGATGGGGCTGCTCCGGGTCGGCGTTGGTGGGACATAGAAGAATTCAAGCGACACAATGGTCCTCAACGAGGTACGGATGGCGCGATTGCTTTCAGTGAACGTCGGGCTTCCACGCGAGGTGATGTGGAACGGTAAGACTGTTCGCACCGCGATTTGGAAGGGTCCGGTCACGGGTCGGCAGATGGTGCGCAAGCTCAATATTGCTGGTGACGGCCAAGGCGATCTAGTGGGTCACGGAGGGGAGAACCGCGCCGTATTCGTTTACCAGATGGATTCTTACCATTACTGGGAGCGCTTTTTGGGCCGCAACGACTTTACCTTCGGCCAGTTCGGAGAAAACTTCACCGTCGAGGGACTTGCCGATAACGAGGTGTGCATCGGCGATCGATACCGCATCGGTGGTGCTGAATTTGAAGTGACGCAGCCGCGCGTGACGTGCTACCGCGTCGGCATCCGCATGAATGAACCTCGGATGCCTGCCCTCCTCGTAGAACATCACAAGCCCGGATTCTACTTTCGCGTATTGCAGGAGGGAGAAGTCGGTGCAAACGATGAGATTGTAAAAACTACTGACGGCCCAGAGCGAATCAGCGTGGCGGATGTTGACGCGCTGCTTTATTTGCCAGGGCATTCCAGCGACCAATTGCAACGGGTGCTTCGGATTCCTGCGCTCAGTAAGGGATGGCAGAGTTCGTTCCAGGCCATGCTCCAACAAGACTTGAGCTCCAAAACTAAGGTCGGGAATCCGGGACTCGCGAATGAGGAGCAATCGCCGGCATGGCCTGGTTTTCGGCAGATGCGAGTCGCGAATATCCAAAAGGAAAGCGATAACGTAACTTCCTTCGTTTTGTCGTCGATAGACGGGCAACCTCTCTCCGTCTTCCAGGCGGGTCAATTTGTGGTCTTGCGGCTCCCCGTCGATCCGGGCAAACAGCCGGTCCTTCGCAGCTATTCGTTGTCTGATCTGCCTGCAGCCGATCATTTCCGCATCAGCGTCAAGAGCGAATTGAATGGGATTGGAAGCTCCTTCTTGTGTGACCGTACGAAAGAGGGCGCCGTATTGGATGTTAGCGCGCCGCGAGGAAGCTTTACTCTACGTCCGAGCCAAGAGCCTGTGGTTCTGCTAAGCGCTGGAGTGGGTGCAACGCCTGTGATGTCGATGCTGCACGCACTCGCAGCCGAAAAATCGCAACGAGAGATCTGGTGGATCTATGGAGCGCGCAATAGTGTCGAGCATCCATTCGCCGAAGAATCGCGCTCGCTACTGAAAGAGCTGCCGCGCGGAAGGGGATACATCGTGTACAGCAGACCGGCTGCAATCGACCAAGTTGGGGCAGACTACGATGCTCCGGGACACATTGACGCAGCTTTGCTGGCGAGAATTGGCGTGTCCCAGGGTAGTGACTTCTATCTGTGTGGCCCGCTTTCATTCTTGCAGAGTATGCGCGACGGGCTGCGAAACTGGGGTGTGCTCGCTGAGAATGTGCGGACGGAAATCTTCGGTTCACTCGAAGCCGTTACTCCAGGTGTGGCGCAGGTTGAGCACACTCCTCACCCACCAGAAGGGCAGGCCGGATCTGGCCCTTCAGTGTCATTCGCGCGCAGCGGGATTACCGCTGCTTGGGATCCGAAATTCGGGAGCTTGCTTGAGCTGGCTGAAGCATGCGACGTTCCGGTCAGATGGTCGTGCCGGATTGGAGTTTGTCATACGTGCATGACTGGTCTGATTGACGGATCGATTGCTTATAGCCCTGAGCCGCTGGAGAAGCCGGCTTCCGGGAACGTGCTCGTATGCTGTTCCCAACCAAGCGCGGGTGTCACGCTGGATCTTTGAGAGAAATGGGAGGAGTCCAATCATGCGATCGGATATTGTGCCCGGAGGCATTTTCCCCGATTACGAGCTGCCCGATCACGCGGGGAAACTACGTAAGCTGAGCGAGCTACAGGGCGACGATCCGCTGATCCTTACCCTCGCGCGCGGCCACTATTGCCCGAAAGAACATCAACAGCATTTGGAACTTGCTGCGTTCTACCCGAAAATCGCGGTGGGGTACACTCAGATCGCCACAATCACCACCGACGATCACCACACTCTTCAGGAATTTCGCGCGTCCGTCGGAGCCGAGTGGACTTTTCTTTCGGATGTCGAGCGGACCATTCAGAAGGATCTCGACATCCAGGAGTACACCGACCCCGAGCACAATCCAATGATCCCGCATACGTTCGTGCTCAAGCCGGGCCTGGTAATCCACAGCATCTATAACGGCTACTGGTTCTGGGGCCGTCCGTCGATCATCGATCTTTGGCACGACCTACGCGCCGTGACGAGTGAGATTCGACCAGACTGGGATCTTAGTACACCCGGTCTTCGTGAGGCATGGAATGCAGGTGACTTCTCGCGTTTCCACGGGTGGAACAAGCGGGCCAGTTGAGCATTATTGGGTCTGACAGATGAGGATGGCAAACCATGTCACTGACTGAAATAGCGACGAAGGAGAAAGGGGCGGATGGCTTCGTGACATCGCCCGCGGAAAGTGATATTCAGGCGGGTTATCCACTTCCGATTGGGGGTACACATCAACAAGGAGACGGAGTCAATTTCGTTTTGTTCAGTCGTCACGCGACACGTGTTCGCTTGGAGTTCTACAAGGATCCGGATGATTCCTCTCCGACGAGGATCATCGAGCTGGATCCAATATGCCATCGGACCGGGGACGTTTGGCATATTTGGGTGCGAGGCATTGACGGCGGACAACTCTACGGTTATCGCATCGAAGGACCTTATCAGCCGGAAGAAGGCCATCGCTTCAACCCACAGAAGTTGCTTCTAGACCCGTACGCTAGAGCAATTGCCGGCGTCAAGAATTGGGATTTTTCAGCCGCCCGGGGATACGATTCCTCAAGCAGACTAACTGACTTAAGCATTTCGACCGTTGATAACGCCGGCACCACACCGAAATGCATCTATACTCGCGACCATTTCGACTGGGAGTTGGATTCTCCTCCCAAGCATTCCGCGTCGGATACGGTCATCTACGAGACACACGTTCGCGGCTTCACAATCCATCCCAGTTCGAAGGCGGAGCGTCCCGGAACCTTCGCCGGCTTGACCGAGAAAATCCCTTATCTCCAAGACCTGGGAGTGACAGCCATTGAGCTGATGCCTGTTCTCGAGTTCAACGAATATGAGTCGCAACTGCTCAATCCGATGACAGGAGAAAAACTCAAGAACTACTGGGGCTACAATCCGGTCGCCTACTTTGCGCCCAAGCAGTCCTACAGCTTTGATGGATCGCAATGGCGGCAGACCACAGAATTCCGAGAGATGGTGAAGGCCTTCCATCGCGCCGGCATTGAAGTGATCCTGGATATCGTGTTGAACCATACTGCCGAGAGCAATGAACTGGGCCCCACTATTTGCCTGCGCGGCATTGAGAACTCGATCTTCTATATGCTGCAGGAGAACCAACGCCGGTATTACAAGGATTTTACCGGCGTGGGGAATACGCTTAATGCGAACCACCCTGTCGTGCGAGAGTTCGTCACGAGTGTGCTCCGTTACTGGGTCATGAACATGCACGTCGACGGGTTTCGCTTCGACCTCGCTTCAGTCCTGGGACGAGACGTGCATGGGAATATTTTGCGCGAAGCCCCGCTTCTTGAGGGCATTGCCGAGGATCCCATCCTGCGTGACGTAAAGATAATTGCAGAAGCTTGGGACGCGGGGGGTGCCTATCAGGTGGGAGATTTTTCCTCCACGCGCTGGACGGAATGGAATGGCCGTTTCCGTGACGATGTGCGCCGCTTTTGGGCCGGAGATGCAGGAATGCTCGGATCGTTCGCACGCCGAATCTGTGGAAGCTCGGATCTGTACCAAAGCTCGGGCAAGGGGCCCGCAAGGAGCCTCAACTTTGTCACTTGTCATGACGGCTTCACACTGAACGATCTGGTCAGCTACAAGCAGAAGCACAATAACGAAAATGGCGAGTTCAACCGCGATGGAGCCGACGCCAACAATAGCGACAATTGCGGGGTGGAAGGACCGAGCGAGGATCCCGATGTCGAGGGCATGCGCAACCGCTTGATCAAGAATCTTCTGCTGACCCTGTTTATCTCTCGCGGGGTACCGATGTTGCTCGGCGGCGATGAGTTTCGGCGAACCCAGCGTGGCAACAACAATGCCTACTGCCAGGATAACGAAGTGAGCTGGTTTGACTGGAGCCTGCTCGAAGAGAACAAGGAAATCCATCGTTTCACTCGGGGAATGATCGCGTTTCGCAGAGCTCATCCTGTCTTGCGAAGAGAAGAGTTCTATACCGATGCAGACATCAGGTGGTTCGCTCCCAACGGCGGCACTCCCCCCTGGGCGGACCCGTGGCAGAAATCCTTCGCCTGCCTGATTCTGGGGCAAACTGAACCCGACCTATTCCTTCTGTTTAACGCGGACACAAGAGCCGTTGATTTTTATCTTCCTGCGTTGCCCGCCGGAAAGATCTGGCGTCTGGCGGTTGATACTTTCCGGGCCGCGCCCCGTGATCTCTTTGACCCTGGAGAAGAGCCTGCGATCGAGGGCGAAACCAGTTTTCGGCTCGAACCTCGATCAAGCGCAATTCTCTTGACGGATCGTGGTGAGGTGCTGCGTGACAATTAGCCCTGCTGCCGGGAAGCCGGCTGACCCATCCATTCTTGTCAATGTCCCGAAACTCGTCACAGCGTATTACGAGTTGCGCCCCGATCCGACCGATCCCAGACAGCGGGTGGTCTTCGGTACGTCCGGTCATCGGGGGTCTGCATTCGACGTGGCCTTCAACGAGGGTCACATCCTGGCCATAACTCAAGCGATCTGTGACTACCGCAAGCAGCAGAGTGTTGACGGTCCGCTGTTCCTTGGGATAGATACTCATGCTTTGTCCGAACCGGCATTTGCGAGCGCGTTGGAAGTGCTGGCGGCAAATAACGTCGAAGTCATGCTCTCCCAGGGCACACCCTACACGCCAACCCCAGCCGTCTCCCACGCGATTTTGCTCTACAACCGCGCGCGAAAGTCGGGACTTGCCGACGGTATCGTGATCACGCCGTCTCACAATCCTCCGGATGACGGTGGCTTCAAATACGATCCTCCGCACGGAGGGCCTGCGGATTCGAGCGTGACTTCGTGGATTGAATCGAGGGCGAATGATCTTCTCGAGCGCAGCCTAGAAGGTGTTAAGCGCATGCTGTTTGCCAAAGCTCTGCGTGCACCCACAACGCACAAACACGACTTTTTGAGCCACTATGTCGGTGACCTCGATGGCGTTGTCGACATGAATGCTGTGCGCAATTCGAAAATTGCGCTTGGAGTGGATCCTTTTGGTGGGGCGGGCATCGACTATTGGCCGCGGATTGCCGAGCAGTACGGCCTCGATCTGACGATCGTCAACCAATCTGTCGATCCCACATTTCGCTTCATGTGCGTGGATTGGGACGGGAAGATTCGCATGGATCCTTCCTCGCCCTATACGATGCAGAGACTCATCGCGCTGAAAGACCGGTTCGATATTGCGTTTGCGAGCGATACCGATCACGACCGCCACGGGATCGTGACCAAAGGAAGCGGATTGCTGCCTCCGAATCACTATCTTTCAGCATGCATCAGTTACCTGTTCGCGAACCGGGCCAATTGGAGCAAAAACGTCGCCGTCGGCAAGACCGTTGTGAGCAGCAGCATGATCGATCGTGTCAGCGCTCGCCTGGGGCGGCGGCTTGATGAAGTTCCGGTGGGCTTTAAATGGTTTGTCGAAGGATTGCTCGGCGGCGGCTTGGGGTTTGGCGGCGAGGAGAGCGCCGGTTCCTCCTTTCTACGGCGCGACGGCAGCGTATGGACCACGGACAAAGATGGAATCATTCCGTGTTTACTCTCCGCGGAAATCACAGCGCGTGTGGGCAAAGATCCGGGTGAGATCTATCGCGAGCTCACCCGCGAGCTGGGAGAACCAGTCTACGAACGCATCGATGCCTCCGCTACGCCCGAACAAAAAGTCGCTCTGGCACGATTGTCCCCGTCCGACATTCACGCTGCAGAACTCGCTGGTCAGCCGATCGAGAAAATTCTGACAGCGGCTCCGGGAAACGGCAATCCAATCGGAGGAATCAAGGTAATTGCTAAAGATGGCTGGTTTGCAGCACGTCCTTCAGGCACGGAGGAAATCTACAAGATCTACGCCGAGAGTTTCGTCGGTCATAGCCATCTACGGCAGATCGAGGAAGAAGCCCAGGCCATTGTTTCAGAGACGCTGGCTCGCAGTGCCCAAGCGGCCAGAACCGACAAGTCATGAGAGGAGTTTGTTTATGAGAAGCTCGACATTCGATGATCGTCCCCTCGATGCAGGCATTTCAGATGCTCTCACCGACTTGGCCTTGGACCTGAGGTGGTCGTTTAATCACTCGGCGGACCAGCTTTGGGGTCAACTCGATCCGGAGCTCTGGGAACTGACCCACAATCCGTGGGTTCTTCTGCAGACCGTATCCCGGGAAAAACTGCAGACTGTTACCTCCGACCCGGGATTTCAAAAACTCCTCGCTGATCTCCACCGCGAGAAAATGCTTGCCGAAGCGTCGGAAGCGTGGTTCCAAAAGGCGCATCCGCGCTCGGGCTTGTCGACAGTGGCGTATTTCTCCATGGAGTTCATGCTGAGCGAGGCGCTGCCGATTTATTCCGGCGGGCTCGGCAACGTGGCTGGCGATCAGCTCAAAGCCGCAAGTAATCTGGGTGTCCCGGTTATCGGTATTAGTTTGCTCTATCAGCAAGGCTATTTTCGGCAGGAAATTGATGCCCAGGGCCATCAGCAAGCTTTGTACCCATTCAATGATCCGGGCCAGCTTCCGATTCGACCGGTGCGCGAGCCAAACGGCGAATGGCTGCGCCTGGCCATCGCTATGCCCGGCTTTAAGTTGTGGATCAGAGTCTGGCAGGTGCAAGTGGGCCGGGTCAAATTGTATTTGCTGGATAGCAACGATCCAGCAAACCTTCCGTCTTTCCGCGGCATAACTTCTGAACTGTACGGAGGCGGTCCGGAGCTGCGTTTAAGACAGGAGTTAGTCCTCGGTATCGGAGGCTGGCGGCTCATGCGAGCCTTGGGACTCGAGCCCGAGGTCTGCCATCTCAATGAAGGTCACGCCGCATTCGCGGTTCTGGAACGGGCGCGTTCCTACATGGAAGACAATGGCAGACCATTTGATGTGGCGCTCGCCGTTACCCGTGCCGGCAATCTTTTTACTACCCACACTGCCGTGGAGGCGGGGTTTGACCGCTTTGCTCCCGGCCTGATCGAGAAATATCTCGGCAGGTACGCCGCGGAGAAACTTTCGATTTCTGCCGACGAGCTGATGGCGCTGGGGCGACGCGATCGACGGGACTCGTCCGAACCCTTCAACATGGCATATCTTGCGATCCACGGTAGCGGGGCTGTCAACGGCGTCAGTAAATTGCACGGTCAAGTGAGCCGGAGACTCTTCCAGCCGCTCTTTCCCAGGTGGCCTGAAGCAGAGGTGCCTGTAACGCACGTGACCAACGGAGTGCACACCCCAAGCTGGGACTCTGCTGAAGCAGACCGCTTGTGGGAACTTAGCTGTGGAAAGCAATACTGGTACGGAACACTGGAAGATGGAGAAAAAGAAATTCGTGCCACCAGCGATTTCAACCTCTGGGAACTCCGCGCAGATACATGCAAGGCTCTGGTCGAGTACGTCCGTAGACTTTACGGCCGTCAATTAGCAGGTCGGGGAGGATCGGCGGAAGAGCTCGCCCAAGCCGCATTGGTACTCGATGAAAATACTTTGACTTTGGGATTTGCCCGGCGCTTTGCAACATACAAACGCCCTAATCTTCTGCTGCACGACCCTGCGCGGCTTATCAACATCCTGACGAATCCAGAGCGCCCTGTTCAACTCGTGCTTGCAGGCAAGGCGCATCCCCAGGACGTCGAGGGGCAACAAATGATCACGCAATGGTTTGAGTTTGCTCGTCGTCCTGAGGTTCGATCTCGGGTGGTCTTGCTTTCGGATTATGACGTCCTAATGGCCGAGCATCTGGTTCAGGGCGTGGACGTCTGGGTCAACACTCCGCGACGTCCTTGGGAAGCAAGCGGCACAAGCGGCATGAAGGTGCTGGTGAACGGCGGGTTGAATCTTTCGGAACTGGACGGCTGGTGGGCGGAGGCATATTCCCCGGAAGTAGGTTGGGCGATCGGAGATGGACGCGAGCATGGGGATGACCCTTCCTGGGACGCCGCTGAAGCTGAAAGTCTTTATGCCCTGCTTGAAAAAGAGGTTGTCCCGGAGTTTTATGCCCGCGACGAGCAGGGAATTCCACGCGGCTGGGTTGGCCGCATGCGCGAAAGTATGGCCCGCCTGACTCCGGCTTTTTCAGCCAACCGCGCAGTCCGCCAATATACCGAGGAACACTATCTCTCGGCGGCGGCAGCATTTCGCCAGCGCGCCGAGAATCGAGGCTCAATGGGAGCAGATCTCGTCGCCTGGCAGGCTGAACTGGCGAAGCATTGGTCGGCGTTGCGATTCGGCCCCGCGACCGTCGAGCAACAGGGCGAGCAATATCTATTTCACGTGCAGGTCTTTCTTGATGATATCGACCCCGATGCCGTGGGCGTCGAACTCTACGCGGAGGCGCGGAAAGACGGGGAACCAATCACGCAAGCTATGACACGTGGCGAACGCCTGGCCGGAGCGGCGAGTGCCTTCACCTACAGTGCTTCTGTTCCGACAAGCCGTCCGGTTGGTGACTACACGCCGCGTCTCGTTCCGCGGCACCTAGGGGCGTTCGTGCCGCTTGAGGCTCCTTTCATTCTGTGGCACGAAGCACCGTCCTGGCGATGAACCGTGAGATGGGCTACGACACCGTTCGGCAGGAATCGATTGTAACGATCGATCAGACAGCGGGAGCGAGGCTGGGATCACTCCCGCAGATCCGAAACTGGAGGAACTAGGATGCCCAACGAATCTCGACCGCTCGATAGGCAACAACCGCTTGAGCTGATCCCCGATTTTGCGTATGAGAGCCATTATGAGTTCGTAGCAAGATTGGCGTACAAGCTTTGGGAACAAAGGGGATCTCCCCTCGGCTCACCGGACGTCGATTGGTTCGCGGCGGAAAAAGCCGTATACGCGTCGTTAGCAGCTTCGGGGATGATTACCCGATCTTCGAATGACCCGCAAATCATAAGAGAAGAGATTCACCAATGGATGGAAGGTAACTCGGGGGTTAACGATGATTGAATCTTCCGATTTTCGCCTGACGAAGATGCCGCTTAACAACGGAGCTGGCTGGATGCCGGCACTCGGCTTTGGCACGCTGATTCCCGACCCCGCAGTGACGATAACTGCGACGAGAGACGCGCTGAATGCCGGATTTCGACACTTCGATTGCGCCGAGCGATACCGGAATGAGCGCGAAGTAGGCGAGGCGTTAGAGGCAGGGCTCGCTGCTGAGGGGATCGCGCGCGAAGACGCTTTCGTCACCACAAAGTTGTGGAACACGAATCATCGGCCCGAACGCGTTGAGCCGGCTTTCGATGCGAGTCTCCAAAGACTCAGGCTCGAGTATCTGGATCTCTATCTCATTCATACGCCATATGCATTTCAACCGGGAGACGACCAGGACCCGCGAGATCAAAATGGCAATGTGCTCTACGACAAGGGAGTGACTTTGCTCGATACGTGGAGAGCAATGGAGAGTCTCGTGGACCGCGGCAGGTGCCGGGCCATTGGACTGTCCGACGTCGGTTTAAACGAACTGTTGCCCATCTATGAATCTGCAAGAATCAAGCCGGCAGTGGTCCAGGTCGAATCCCATCCGTATCTGCCGGAAACGGAACTCCTGGAATTCTGCAAAGACAAGGGCGTTGTGTTGTTAGCGTTTGCTCCATTGGGTCATGGAATGAAGCCGGGGCTGCTCGAGGATCCGGTCGTTTCCGCAGTCGCCGTGCGACTTGAGAAGACTCCGGCGCAGGTGCTGCTGGCATGGGCGGTCCAACGCGGCACGGCTTTGCTTACAACACCCAAAACCGCGGCTCGCGCGCGTGAAAACTTTGACATCACGGCTCTCCCGGAAGATGCGTTCAATGAAATCAATCGCATTCAGACAAGGAAGAGACTCAATGAAGTTGTAAAAACGGGCGTTCCTGGTTTCATCGCACAAGGCAGATGAATATGGGAGCCCATCCACGACTGGAGCAGACCATGCAAGAGGATCCAATACGCGAAGCGCTGAATGCGCACTGGCGCGCGTCGGCAGTCGGCGACGCGAACGCGGAACACGATATTTATGATGACAATGCTATTTGTGACTATCCCCAGTCGGGCGAGCGAATCCTCGGCCGAAGCAATTTGCAAGCACTGCGAAGCCATCATCCTGGCAAGCCGTCAGGCTTTGACGTTAGGCGGATTCTCGGGAAAGGTGATCTGTGGATCACGGAATACACAATCACCTACCAAGGACGGCCGGCATACACGGTGAGTATTATGGAGTTCCGCAACGGTAAGGTTGTACACGAGACACAGTACTTCGCGGACCCCTTCGAGGCACCTGCATGGCGAAGGCAATGGGTTCAGCAGATCGCGTGACCCACCACTGAGGATCCTAGGTTGAGGAGATTTCCTTGGCGGAGGTCACGATAGATTCTGATTACACGCGTTCAGTGTCAAATCAGAGTTCACGGTGCACGAGCAAAGCATGCAACCCACACATTCTATTGATCGAAACTGCAACGCCCGCAACAATCCAAATCTTCCGTGTCATTTTAAATGCCCGCGAGAGCCGGTAGCGGCAGTACCGCGTAATTTGCTACGGGCGGCAGAGCCAAGACGCGCCGGGCGGTATACTTCGCATCCTTCGTAGCTGCGGTCATATTTTGGTGCGTACTCGCTTCAAAACCCAAAGGTTTGAGAGTTTGTTTACTCGGCGAAGGCCATTGCCGTTATAGAATTGCTTGATCCTTACGCACGTACGGCGTGAAAGCGTTTTCGCGTAAGGCACCATGGTCCCCGATCCCCGCAATGCCTGACTTTCGATTCTTCGCCTTGTTTTCATATGGCGATGAGATCGCTGATAAGTCAGACATTTGTGTTCCGCATTACCCACGCGCTCCGGTAATTCTTGCTGTTCGCGAAGCGATTCTAGTACGAGGATTTGAAAATGAAGCAACCTCTGCAGCCAATTTCTCTGGCTGGCTCTCAACTCGGTGAAGTGCGCCACGTCTGCGCATTTTTCGCGAACGACGACGAAGAGTATCGCGTATTGCTCCCCTTCATCCGGGAAGGTCTGTCCTGTGGAGACAAGACCGTACATGTTATCAATCCCGAGGCACGCCAGGAGCATCTGCAGCGTCTGGCTGAGGCCGGCATCGACTCAGCCGCTCATCAGCAAAGCGGACAGCTTCAGATCCGGATTAATACCGAAGTCTATCTGCGAGATGGACGTTTCGATCAAGACCGGATGCTTGCAGCATTCGAAGAGATGGCGACTTCGGCCAGGAGCGCGGAAGGATTCCCAATGAGTCGCATCGTGTTGCCGGATGGATTGGGCATCGGGAGATCAATCTCGTATCGAGGATGTGATCGAGTTTGAATCGCGCGTGAACGATGTTTGGCGCCGATACGACGACGCCGTTATCTGTACCTACCATCTCGCGCAGCTCAGCGGGGATGCGGTGATCGACATCATGCGGACACACCCGATGGTCATTATTGGCGGGCATCTCCAACAAAACCCCTTTTTCACGCCTCCTGAGGAGTTTCTCCGCGAATTTCGCGGACGGCGGTCTGGACAAGCGAATCCCCAGTAGCGGCGGGCCAGTATGCACCAGCAATCAACGGATCCTGCGACTGAAGTCAAACGGCTGCAGCGCTGTATGAACGATTTGGTCAGCGTCCTTGCACTTCCGGCCGTCTGGAGTGTCAGCGAACCGAGTCGAATCCTGGAGACGTTTCTCGATGCCCTCATGGGAATACTCGATCTCGATTTCCTCTATGCGCGAGTACGACTCAACTCCCACGGAGCCCCGATCGACGCGCTCAGGACTGCTCCGCTCTTCGGGACGAGCCATAGCCGGGAGGAAATTGGGCAAGCTCTCAATCAGCTGGTTTGGAGAAGATCCGCAGCAATGGTCTGAAGGTGTACTTGGGCATCTGGGAGGGCAGCAGGTTTCGGTTTTTCCCATAAGAATGGGAATAGAGGGCGAGCTCGGACTCATCGTGGCGGGGTCGCAGAGAGCCAGCTTTCCGGAACAAACCGAGAGCCTGGTGCTAAGTGTGGCTGCAAATCAGGCAGCAATCGGGTTGCAGCAGGCACTGCGCCTGAATGAGCAAAAGCAGGTTGCAAGTGAACTCGATCGGCGGGTCGCGGAGCGAACGAGGGAGCTCGCCGAAGCCAACAAAGAGCTGCAGCTCCAGGTTGGGCTGCTGCAGCATCTTCCTGTGTCCGCCTGGACGCTGAAGCCTGATGGGACACCGGATTTCGTGAATCGAGTTTGGCTTGAATTCTCCGGTCAGACCCTCGATTTCGTCCGGTCGCATCCCGAGGCCTGGATGACCGCGGTCCACCCCGAGGATCGCGAAGCAGCATCGAAGGCCTTTTGGGACGGAGTACGTTCGGGACAGGGTTTTACGATGGAAACCCGGTCTCTCCGCGCTCAGGACGGGACCTATCGCTGGCACCTCATTCAAGCCGTGGTCTTGCGCGATGCGGAAGGAGAAGTCCTCAAATTCGTCGGTACGACCACCGACATCGACGACCAGAAGCGCGCCGAGGAAGCTCTGCGAGCAAGTGAAACCAATCTCCGCCAAATTGTCGATAGCATTCCTGGCCTCGTTTGCACCATGAGTCCGACCGGTGAGATTGAACTGCTCAACCGACCACTCCTGGAGTACTTCGGCAAGACTCCCGAGGAACTGAAGGGTTGGAAGATGATCGATGCAGTTCATCCGGATGACCTTCCTCGAGTAATCGAGGCTTACACGTATTCGGTCACAAACGGAACACCATACGACATTGAACATCGTTGCCTCCGGACCGACGGGATCTATCGATGGTTCCAGGTCCGTGCCTCGGCCGTGCGAGACGCAGTCGGTCAGATAACGGGCTGGTATGTCTTACTGACCGACATAGACGACCGGAAACACGCCGAAGACGAACTCAGGCGGAGCGAAGCAAGACACCGGGTCGTGGTTGAAACAGCCAGCGACGCGGTGGTCAGTATCGACGAAAGCGGCACAATCATTCTTGCGAACCCAGCAACTAAGCGGATATTTGGATACAACCCGGAAGAGCTTATCGGCAAACCTCTCACGGTTCTCATGCCGGGAGCAATGGGCAAACTCCATGAGACGGGTTTGAAACGATATCTTGAAACCGGCGCGAGACATCTGAATTGGCAGGGAACCGAAATGACTGCACTGCGGGCTAACGGTGAGGAGTTTCCGGCAGAGGTCTCATTCGGAGAGATGATCGTGGATCAGCGAAAGAGTATTCACCGGATTCATCCGAGATATCTCCGAAAAGAAGCGCTCTGAGGAGGAATTACGCAACACTCAGGCGGAACTCGCAAGAATGATGCGCGTCATGACGATCGGACAACTGACAGCTTCGATCGCACATGAGGTTAGCCAGCCGTTGTCAGGCATCATCACGAATGCGAGTACTTGTCTTCGCATGTTGAAGAGTGATCCTCCGAATATTGATGGGGCACGGGAGACCGCGCAACGGACGATTCGCGATGGCAATCGCGCTTCAGAGGTGATCACTCGACTGCGAACTCTTTTCAGCAAGAAGCAAATTGAAGTCGAGCCACTCGATCTCAATGAAGCGGCTCGCGAAGTCATCGCGCTGCTGTCCGGCGAACTACAGAGAAACAACGTAATTCTGAAACAGGAATTCAGCGATCGTCTGCCGACTGTTCACGGTGACCGCGTTCAACTTCAGCAGGTCATTCTAAATCTTCTCCGCAACGCGTCCGACGCAATGAGGAGCATCGAGGATCGACCACGGCAAATGGTGCTTAGGACAGACCTGGAAGGTGAGCATGTGCGGCTTTCTGTTCAAGATTCTGGCGTTGGCTTTACTCCTGAAGTTGCCGATCAAATGTTCGAATCGTTCTTCACGACAAAGTCAGATGGCATGGGGGTCGGACTCTCTGTCAGTCGTTCGATTATTGAAGCCAATCACGGACGGCTCTGGGCGACTGCGAACGACGGGCCAGGAGCCACCTTTGCATTCTCAATTCCGTGCGAACACGGGCCTCACCCTCAGGAGCGCACATGAGCACGGGATTTCCGTCGGACACATTCAGAAGAACGGGCCTGAAAGTTGCGAGGCAATCACCCGGCTTGCGAGTTTCACTGACGCAGACACGCTAACAGATCGCCAGTTGAAGCTATCCGATCCGGGAATGCACTCCATACATGCGAGCTCATCGAGCCACAGGTCAGTCAGGGTCCTGGAAGCGCCCGGACCAATCAAGCTCGCCATGGAGTTGATGAAGCTACTCAACTCGCGCTCCGGCTCAGAGGGAGCTCTGCAGTCGATTGCAGTTCCTTCCTCGATCGATTCTTTGCTCTGGCATCAATCGCAACTCGGACATGGCACTTCTCGATTCTGGAGGCCGGGGACCACGTACTGGCGCTTCGATCCAGATATTGAACCGGCATTCGGAACGCGCTCCTTGAACGCCGTAGAGCATGTGAGCTGCTTACGCGCACGATAGAGTCTCGACTTGACCACTGCCTAGGGAAAGCTCGAGAGTTCGAGCCACCTCCTTCATTGAACACTCCTGTTCAATCAGGTTGTCATAGGTGTGCGAAGTCTGACATTGAGTTTGCCGATTGCACTCAAGGCACCGTACGACCTCTGGCGCAGATCATACTGCTGTTCCGGATTCAAAGCAGTATCCCGAACATCAACCGTTTGGAAAGCTTCACCTGAATCTAGTAGTGGTTCGAACGGGACTTCGGGTCGACTGCGACGCCTGCGCAGGACCATCAATGCGGAATTGATGGCGATCCTGGTTAGCCAAGAGGCGAATTGAGATCTTCCCTCAAAGGAATCAAGCGCCAAATACGCACGAAGAAACGTCTCCTGCAGGGCGTCCTCTGCGTCTTCGTGGTTTCTGGTTATTGAATTGAATTCGCCTATAAAGGCGACGCGAGTAACGACTCTGGAGTTCCTCGAATGCAGCGTTCGATCCGCCTTCTCGCCGCAGCAACCAGTTCCAAGTCTCCGCTGGCTCCATTGTCATCACCAGTTATTCCACGAATCGCAGTACCAGAGCGTGACTCCATCGCTGGCCTCCTTGAATGTGAGCCTCGAAAGAAGTTCGTAACCTTGAACAAGACACCGGTTCGCAGGCATCAGGGACAGATCTGAACCAATGGCGCGTCAACTGGTGTGATTAAGCCTCAAGCGCAGAGATGAAGCCATTGGACGAAGGTATCGATCAATACTTTCGTACGAATTCACCGTGCGGTCGCGCTCCTCAGCAGCCTTCATCCCGGATCATGACATCGCCGAACCCGCTAAGAAAAAACGACTTGGGGGAATGCGATTCCGAATGGAAACCAATACCTAAGTACAATAGACGCCGCTGGCCACCAGGCGGATGATGATGCTGTAGGTCGTTGCCAAGAGGGGACTCCATGGTGACAGCAGCCGCGTTGTGAGCGACAGTTCGGACGGAGCACGCTGGCTCTACCAATCGATGCTGGAGAAAATGCACGGTTCTACGCGTTGAGGAAATCTGTTTTAAGTGCGGACTGAGATATCCATGATGAGCCCACGTTCACTTGTGTCGATCGTTGACGATGATGAATCGGTGCGCGAATCGCTGCCAGATCTACTGAAGGAATTCGGTTTTGCGTCCCAGACATTCTCTTCTGCTGAAGAGTTCCTTGCCTCCGACGGAATCGCCCGAACACAATGTTTGATTCTCGATGTTGCCATGCCGGGAATGCGCGGACCCGAACTCCAAGCAGAATTGCATCGTCGCAACATTAGGATCCCGATTATTTTCATCACCGGACAGCGAGACGAAACGTTACAGTCGCGGCTTATCGAGCTGGGTGCGACTGCGTATTTGATTAAGCCGTTCAGTGATGGTTCCTTGCTCGAGGCGCTAAATTCCGCGTTTCAGGTCAAATGATCGGTTTTTGGGAATTTTGTCGCACATATAAAATCAACTCATGCAAGTTGCACTTGATTGTGGAGTGAGGCCTTGCCCATGCCAGAGAGCCCGTCAATTGTTCTAGTCGTCGATGACGACATCTCTGTTCGCGAATCGCTCGAACTGTTGCTTCGCCATGAGGGCTTCGATGTGGAGACGTTCGTTTCCGCGCAGGAGTTTCTCGGCCGCCCGCCCGTCACTGTCCCAAGTTGCCTGTTACTGGACATTTCTCTCCCCGGGCTCAATGGTCTCGATCTACAGAAACTTGTTGCGGTTGAACGTCATGAGATGCCGATCATCTTCATCACCGGTCACGGAGATATTCCGATAACCGTGCAGGCGATGAAGGCGGGAGCTCAAGAGTTCCTGACGAAACCGTTCAGTGACGAGATTCTGCTGAATGCCGTTCGCACATGCCTTGATACGCAGCAAGGCATTACTAGACCGCTCCGCAGAGATCCTGGCTTTGAAAGCCAGGTACTCGTGCCTCAGCCCTCGCGAACGCGAGGTGATGGCGTTAGTGGTCGCCGGCTTGCCGAATAAACAGGTTGGCGGCGAACTGGGGATCAGTGAGATTACCGTTAAGGCACATCGCGGGAGCATGATGCGAAAGATGAAAGTCGAATCCCTCGCAGAATTAGTGAGCATTGCTACACGGCTCCGCCTCACGCGCCCGACTGGGTCCGCTTTGCGCCTGGCTAGGTAGGCCTCAAGCGGGCACTGCGCTCAGTAACTCCGTCTTCGCTAAAACTGCCGTTCATCAAACCAGCACGAAGGTATCGATCAATACCTTTGTCTCATATTGCGTCTGCATGCTTTGCTGGCACAATGACATCTCTGCTCGTATGCGCGCGGATAGCGACCATTGGGCGACAGCAGTGTAAGGTGCTCAGCGCGGAGCGGCGCAGCTCATTCAGATGCTTACGTTGATCGACGAAATCCGGAGATACACATGATCTCATCCCAAACGAGCACGCCGATTAGCCGCGGACCCTCTTCCAGCGTTGGCGGGCTCAACAGCTATCGATCTGCGCGCGAAGTGATCGACGATTGGCATTACGACGAGCGGATTGAGCGTCATCTGAATCCGACGACTCTGCGCGAGGCGGCGATTCGACTCATAACTCAAGAAGAACACGGGGCTCCGGCGTAAACATCGGAAAGGGCCCCGCGCATTGGATCCCTCGGTTTGCCCATCGGAAATTCCGGAGTTTTCAGACGGACTGGGAGAGATGAAGGCGCAGACGTTGGGTGTTGTTTTGTACCGGGGCAAGGGAGCGCGGAGAGGCTTCTGTGGGTTTAGCGAGGACAAGAGGAGGTCACTTGTGGCAAATGGGAAGACAGTCATCGTCACTGGCGGCTCGCAGGGAATCGGGGCTGCTATCGTTCAGGCGTTTCTGGAGCGCGGCTATAACGTTGTTGCGACCTCGCGAAGCATTTCGAAGGCGGCCTACTCGCCGTCTCCCAATCTCGTGCTAGTAGATGGAGATATTACCCGTCCAGAGACTGCGGAGAAGGTGGCGAAAACGGCGATCGAGACGTTCGGTTCGATCGATCATGTGGTGAACAACGCAGGGATATTCTCTTCAAAGCGATTCACGGAATACACAGCCGAAGAGCTTCACGCTTTGGTCTCGACCAACCTCGATGGGTTCGTTTTCATCACGCAGTTGGCCGTGCGGCAGATGCTGGCTCAAGGCATGGGCGGCAGCGTGACAAGCATCAGCGCATCGCTGGCCGATAACCCGATCGCGGCAGTTCCGGCATCGGTTCCGATGATGACCAAAGGCGGGATCGATGCGATCACGCTGAGCCTCGCGAACGAATACGCGAAAGAAGGGATTCGCTTCAACGCCGTCGCGCCGGGCGTTGTGGACACTCCACTTCACAGGGGCAACCTGAAGGCGCGCTCACCGATGGGCACGGTTTCCGGACCGAAGGACATCGCCGACGCTGTTGTTTATTTGACGGAAGCCGGTCACGTGACCGGGGAGGTGCTGCACGTGGATGACGGTGCGCATGTGGGCCAGTGGTAGCGGGTAGTGGTTCGCAGCCTGGCAGCGCAGAGCGCCGGCTACGGGACCTGGGCATTCAGCTTCCGGCGACTCCAACGCCGTTTGGTAGTTACGTTGAGGCGCTGCAAACGGGCAATCTCCTCTTCCTGAGCGGGATGCTCCCAGTTGTGGATCACAAGCCGAAGTATCTTGGCCGGCTGGGGAAGGAAGTGGATGTCGAGTCGGGGCGGGATGCGGTACGCACCGCGGCTTTGGGCGCGCTGGCAGCGGCCAAGGAGCATCTTGGATCGCTCGATCGAGTGTCGTGCGTGGTCCGTCTGGGCGTGTTCATGGCGACGTCGGGAGATTTCTTCGACCAGCCGACGGTTGCGGATGCGGCATCGGACCTGTTTCGCGATGTCTTTGGCGCCGACAAGATGGCGGTGCGGGTGGTGATTGGCGTTGCGAGCCTGCCGCTGGGGATGCCAGTTGAACTCGAAGTGATCTTTGAAGTCGCAGAGTAGGTCGGGGGATGTATGAACACCGCGAGATCGACACATAGGATGCGCGCGAGCATTGGAGTGTTGGCACTTGTGCTTGCAACTGCACTCGGCACAAATTCCCAGACAAAGGACAAAGCAATGGAACAGCAGGTCTTTTATCGCACAGTCAAGGTTGATGGGCTCTCTATCTTCTACCGGGAAGCAGGGCCGAGAGATGCGCCCGTCATCCTTCTTCTTCACGGGCTACCATCGTCGTCGCGGATGTTTCAGCCGCTGCTGACCAGGCTGGCCGACAGCTACCATCTGGTTGCGCCGGACTATCCAGGATACGGTCATAGCGACTGGCCAGATCCGAAGCAGTTTGACTATACCTTTGACCACATCGCTTCGGTCGTGCAGGACTTCACGGTGGCCCTTGGCTTGTCGCGCTACACGCTCTACATGCAAGACTACGGTGGGCCGGTTGGCTTTCGTATGGCCTTGGCGCACTCAGAGCGAGTGCAAGCATTGATCGTGCAAGATGCGGTGGCCCACAACGAAGGCCTTGGGGCGAACTGGGCAACACGGCGCGCATTCTGGGCGGACCGGCCAACAAACGAAGAAGCGCTGCGCAAGAATCTGTTGTCAATGGCGGCGACGAAAACGCGGCACGTTGGGGACGATCCGAATGTCGAACTCTATGATCCGGATCTCTGGGCGGATGAGTATGCATTTCTAAACTCGCCTGGGCAGGCGCAGATTCAGAGCGATCTGTTCTACGACTACCGCACAAATGTCGAGAATTATCCGAAGTGGCAGGCATGGATGCAGAAGACGCAGCCGAGGCTGCTGGTGATCTGGGGCAAGCACGATTTGTCATTCGACCCGGGAGAGCCTGAACGCTATCGCAAAGACATGCCGAAGGCGCAGGTGCACGTGCTAGACGCGGGGCACTTCGCGCTCGACACCAAGGCAGACGAGATTGCAGCTCTGGTAAGTGAGTTCATGAAAACGGAGAAGTAGACAGCGCTCTTCGTGCCTTTCGCCAATGACAGCGAGGCGCGGCAGCTCCGTCGCAACGGCGACCAGAAACATCCGTCCCACTGACTAACGAACAACATTCGAATCAAGGGAGACGATCCATGAAGAAGCTGGAAGCAATGGAAATCTCGCGTCGGCGTTTCACAATCGGCGGACTATCAGCTGGAACCGCGTTGTTTGCACCGGGCACGCTGTTCGGCGAAGGCGTCCGGCCCGCTTCAAGCGAGGCCGCCCCTACAGCACTGCCTGCGATTCAGCCAGGCACGAAGACCTCGTTCGCCTCATTGAAGCAGATCGAGGCCGGCCTCCTCAATGTTGGATACGCAGAAGACGGCCCCCCGGATGGCCCTCGCGTCATTCTGCTGCAGGGCTGGCCCTACGACATTTACAGCTACATTGATGTTGCTCCGTTGTTGGCCGCGAGAGGCTATAGGGTGATCGTCCCGTATTTGCGCGGTTACGGCTCTACGCGCTTTCTTTCGAATGAAACCGTTCGCAATGGCCAGCCATACGTGGTGGCCCTCGACATCATCCATCTCATGGACGCTCTTAAGATCCAAAAGGCGATCTTCGCGGGTTTTGATTGGGGAGGAAGAACGGCGGACATCATAGCGGTTCTGTGGCCGGAGCGTTGCAAGGCGCTCGTCTCAGTGAGCGGTTATCTCATCGCCAGCCCACAAGCCAACAAGAAGCCGCTACCGCCGAAGGCCGAGCTCCAGTGGTGGTACCAATACTACTTTGCTACTGAGCGTGGCCGAGCCGGCTACGACCAATACCGCCGCGATTTCGCGAAGCTCATCTGGCAGATCGCCTCTCCCAAGTGGAACTTTGACGATGCCACATTTGATCGCACAGCGGCTTCCTTCGATAATCCGGATCACGTCGCCATCGTGATTCACAATTATCGCTTCCGGCTCGGACTGGCTGAAGGCGAACCGCAATATGACAATTTCGAGCAGCAGCTCGCTCAGCTTCCGAGCATCGCCGTGCCGACTATTACTCTCGAAGGCGATGCCAATGGCGCCCCCCACCCATCGGACCCATCAGCTTATCGCCAGAAATTCACCGGCAAGTATGCAAACCGGATCATCACCGGAGGCATTGGTCACAATCTGCCTCAAGAGGCGCCCCAGGCCTTTGCGCAAGCGGTGATTGACGTTGATGGGCTCTAAGTTGTTTGAAAAAGTTAAAATCTGCGGGGCTTCTCAAGTACGCGGCAGAACCAATTGCAAAGGTTAGCAAGAGGAGCCTTCCAGCCAAGCGATCGGATGTTGTACCAGGTGCGGCGGGGGCGTGTTCTTGACCAATGAAAATACAATGGATGAGAATCTTCGTGAATCGAGATTGACGCAATGAACGAACCCGAGGCGCAAAACGAGATGGTTCTTCCACAGAATGTGGTGGCTCCGCTTACACGCGCGGCGATTTTTCTGGTCGTCTGCATTCGCCAGGACCAGGACGCCTATGCGCTTCTGCGGTCGTTCTGCGCGGACCTCTCCGGGCTCATCCGCGCGGTTGAGTTTCGAGACATTGAAGCTGGTCTTACATGCGTCGTTGGATTCGGGTCCGATGCATGGGACAAACTTTTTGGATTGCCGCGGCCGGCGGATCTTCACCCATTTCTAGAGATTCGATCTGGCGGTCGCCACGCCGTCTCCACACCCGGCGACATCCTGTTCCACATTCGAGCCAGGCGCATGGACCTCTGTTTTGAATTGGCGACCCAGATCATGGACAGCATCGGAGATGCGGTTTCGATTGCCGATGAGGTTCAAGGCTTCCGGTATTTCGACGATCGCGATGTCATTGGTTTCGTCGATGGCACGGAAAACCCCCGAGGAGAGGCCGCATGTGAAGCCGCAATGATCGGCGACGAAGACCCGGCCTTTGCAGGGGGCAGCTATGTCATCGTGCAAAAATACCTTCACAACATGAAGGCATGGAACGGTCTTTCCATTGAGGCACAGGAGCATATTATTGGCCGTAGGAAACTCTCAGACATTGAACTTAGCGATGCGGAGAAGCCGTCGTCGGCGCATAATGCGCTGACGGTCATCGAGGAAAATGGAAAAGAAATCAAAATTCTGAGAGACAACATGCCGTTCGGCAGGCCAGGCCACGGCGAGTTCGGAACATACTTCATCGGTTATAGCCGCACTCCGCGGATCACGGAGACAATGCTGCAGAATATGTTCGTGGGCCGTCCCCCCGGCAATTATGATCGGCTGCTCGATTTCAGCCAAGCAGTCACAGGCAGCTTGTTTTTTGTGCCGTCAGCAACGTTTCTGGACAACCTCATAGGAGACGGGCCGGACTTCACGGAAGCCGTCGGATCGCAGACATCTGACTTGCCGTCGTCCCGGGCCGCCGGCAATGGATCACTCAAGATAGGATCACTTAAAGGAGAGAAAGATGAATAACCTCCATCGAGAGCTGGCACCAATCTCCGACGCTGCGTGGTCGCAGATTGAGGAGGAGACGACCAGGACGCTGAAGCGATATCTGGCCGGACGACGGGTTGTAGACGTTCCCTCACCGGGAGGAATTGCTCTGCCCGGAGTTGCGACCGGCCACTTGCACTCGATCACTCCTCCCGCGGACGATATCATCGCAAGTCAGCGAGAGATCAAGCCGCTTGTCGAACTGCGAGTGCCTTTTGAGCTCTCCCGTCAGGCAATCGACGATGTTGAGCGTGGATCGGACGACTCCGACTGGCAGTCTGCAAAAGACGCCGCAAAGAAACTTGCCTTTGCCGAAGACCGGGCCATCTTCAACGGATACGCCGAAGCGGATATCCAAGGAATTCGAGAAGGCACCAGCAACCCAGTCGTCGCGCTGCCCGCGGATGTGCGCGACTATCCCGATGCGGTGGCCCAGGCATTGAGCCAATTGCGTCTTGTGGGTGTCAATGGGCCCTACTCGGTTCTGCTCGGAGCCGGTGAGTATACGGCGCTCGCCGAGACCCGTGATCACGGATACCCGGTCCTCGAGCACGTCAAGCGCATCGTTGACGGCAACCTTGTCTGGGCGCCGGCGATCGATGGTGCGTTCGTTCTAACCACCCGAGGCGGCGACTTCGAACTTAACGTGGGGCAGGATGTTTCGATCGGCTACCTCAGCCATACCGATACTCTTGTACGGCTGTATCTCCAGGAGACATTCGTCTTCCGCGTCCTTACCAGCGAAGCTGCGGTTGCGCTGTCTCCGTCGCAGAAATCTTCGTAACTATTGTGACAGCTGAAATTAGCAAAGCGATCACTCATATGACACGGGGAATTGGCAATTTGGCGCGTTATAAAGTCCTTATTTTCTGTGAGGTTCGTGACACGAAATATTGGCAGTTAACACCGTGTAACGACAAAGGATAGCGGGTCATCCCTGCCGTGCGATGGAGCGATTCCGCAGCCATTTGGCCGCGCCGAGCGCAAACAGCAGGCTGCCGAAGGGCAGGCACATTAACGCGACAATCAGGGCGAACCAGCCGGTATTGGTTTTGGCGCCGGTGGGCGAAAAGCCGCCAAGGAGGGTCTCGAGCAGCAGGGCTGCGAGCAAGCCTGTGGCGACCATCGAGCCGCCCCACTGCAGCAATTGCCGGGTTCCGTCGCCGGGTGCGGTCGGTTGGAGCGGTTTGGGGATCAGGTTGGTTTGGCGTGCAACCATCGGGCGTTCTCTATCTCTGCGCTAGACGCAGCATCACATAGGTGATGACTCCGGTGACGGAAACGTAAAGCCACAGCGGAAATGTCCAGCGCGCGATTTTGCGATGCTGGGGAAATCGCCCCGTGAGCGAAAAGAAGAAGGTGACCAGGATCATGGGCAGGGCGATGACTGCCAGAACAATATGGCTTGTGAGCAGCAAAAGATAGAACGTGCGCAAGGCGGCATGAGCGGGATAGCGCACATCGCCGTGCAGAGCGTGATGGAGGATGTAGCTGATCAGGAACAGAGTGGAGAAGGCGAAGGCCGTGATCATTGCGGCGCGATGGGCGGCGATGCGACGCGCTCGAATGAAGGTGAAGCCGATGAGCAGTGCGGTGGCGGCAAGGCCGTTGAACACCGCGTTCAGGGCGGGTAGGTACGCATACTCCGAGCTCGCAGCTGCAGCCGGATGAATATAGATAAGCCAGAACAGGAACAGGGAAGCAGCGGCGCTGAGGCCAAGGATGGCCGCGATGGCCGGACCCGTGCCCGGTTTAGATGTCGATGCGGGAGCGATGGTATTCATTGAGCATTTTACCGTTTGGAGATGGCGCAGACCATCAGCGTCGTGAGTAACAGGGGAAGATAAATGACGCTGACCTTGAGCAGGTCGCGTGCCAGCATGCGGCTCTCGGTATCAGGGATAGGGCGCAAGATCCTGCGAAAACGGACGGTGTAGGCGAGGTAGAAGAGTCCCAGCGCCGCAGCGATGACGGCATAGACGGGCCCATCGAGGCCGAGCCACCAGGGTGCGAGGCTGACGGGAATCATCAACACAGCGTAGAAAAGCGCTTCTGCCACGGTCGACACGCCGTCGGGCTGCACGACGGGCAACATGCGGATGCCGGCACGGGCGTAGTCGTCGCGATAGAGCCAGGCGATAGCCATGAAGTGGGGAAACTGCCAGACGAAGAGTATGGCAAAGAGCGCGACGGCGGGCCATTCGATACGGCCGCGGGCGGCGGTCCAGCCAAGCAGCGGGCCCATGGCGCCGGGGAATGCGCCCACAAACGTAGCCAACGTGGTGACGCGCTTGAGCGGGGTGTAGACGGCCACATAGGTAAAGGCGGTGAGAAGCGCGAGCGCCACAGTGATCAGGTTGGTGTGGAGCAAAAGCCAGCAGGCGCCGAGCGCGAGCGAACCGATGCCGGCGATGACTCCCTGAGCGAGAGAGATGCGGCCGGAGGGCAGGGGACGATCGGCGGTGCGGAGCATGAGCGCGTCGGTGGAGCGCTCGAAGACCTGATTGAGAGCGCCGGCTCCGGCGGAGACAAGGCCAATGCCGAGCAGGGTGTCGATCAAGCCGCGCTGCAGTGTGGAGATCCCGGACTGCATGGAGCCGAGATAGAAGCCAGCCCATCCGGTGACCAGCACCATGCCGGTGACCCGCACCTTGAAGAGCTCACGCAGATCGTGGATCAGCGTGGCGGTGGTGCCAGGGCGCGGCGCATGGATCGCTGCCGCTTCGCCGATGGAATCGTTCGCGGGTAGGGAAATCGGACTGGCAGCCTGGGATGCGGGAGTCATGAAGTGAGGGGTAGGCGGTGTGGCACCCTTCTCCGATGATAGCAAGAAGGCCGGGAGGAAGGCCGTGGAACGCCGGCGGGGAAGCTGCTAGAGTCCGGCCGCTTTGAGAATCGCATCGGTAACCTGCGCGGGTGTCAGCGTGTCCACCGGGATGGAGACGTGTGCGGTGCGATAGAGCGGGAGACGGCGCTGGTAGCGTGCGGCGAGGTTTGCCTGGTCTGCGAGAACAGGGCGCGTGCCCTCCGTGCCTACGCAGCGGGCAAGGGTGGTGGCAAGCTGGACGTCGAGATGGATCGAGCAGAGTGCCTTGTGTATTGAGGAGGAGATCGCGTGTTTCGGCGCGCTCAATTGCGCCGCCGCCGAGCGCGAGGACGAGGGCGTCTTGTGCAGCGAGACGGGCGATAGTGGCGTTTTCACGATCGCGGAAGGCGGGTTCGCCGTCGCGCGAGAATAGTTCGCCGATGGTGCAGCCGGCTTCTGCTTCGATGACGTCGTCAACGTCGATGAAAAGCCAGCCGAGGCGTTGCGCGACGAGGGGGCCGACTGTGGTTTTGCCGGAGCCCATGAATCCGGTGAGGACGATGCGGCGTGGCGCGGCCAGTGCGTGCGGCCCAGTATGGGCGTTTTGTGCCAAGGAACCCTTTCCGCATCTTTGGAGCTTTGCAGGTCCAGTATAGGGAACGGGACGCTAGGCAAGCACCATGACAACTGCGCCCACGGTGATGAGAGCGCCGCCGAGCAAGGCTGGCGCGGTCATCTTTTCGCCCAGCAGCAGCCAGGCAAAGATCATCACCAGGGGCACGCTGAGCTTGTCGAGCGGGGCCACGCGCGAGGCCGGGCCGAGCTGCAGAGCGCGGAAATAGCAGAGCCACGAGAGCCCGGTGGCGAGACCCGAGAGAGTGAGGAAGAGAAGCGTGCGCCGGTCGAGGGTGCGCAGCTCGGCGTGCTTGCCGAGGGCCAGCGCGATGCCCCAGGCGAAGACGACCACGACAGTGGTGCGCACGGCAGTGGCGAGGTTTGAGTCGACATGCGCGACGCCGACTTTGGCCAGCAGAGCGGTTGCAGCGGCGAAGATGGCGGAGAGGATTGCCCATCCGATCCAGGATTCGAACCAGGTCATGTGCCCCATGGTACGCGCGGATGCAGCGCCGACCCGCTACACTCGTCTCAATGGAGACCGGCAAAGCCAGCAGGACAGCCCTTCGTGTCGCAGTTCGGCGTGCCGCGCACCAGTTGATGGATCGTCCGCGGATTCTTGAAGATCCGATTGCGGTGCCGTTGCTGGGGCCAGGGCTGCAGCGGGACCTGGAACGGGCGATGCACCCGGTGGCGCGCGACTTCCGGACATTCATGGCGACGCGGAGCCGCTACGCGGAGGATCGCCTGGCCGAAGCCGTTGCGCACGGGGTCACAGCAGTACGTGGTGCTGGGAGCAGGGCTGGACACATTTGCGTATCGCAATCCATTTGCGCAGGTGCATGTGTTCGAGGTGGATTTTCCGGCGACGCAGGCATGGAAGCGCGCGATGCTCAAGGAGGCCGGGATCGAGGCACCCCCGACCCTGACTTTTGTGCCGCTCGACTTTGAGCATCAGACGTTGGCCGAAGGACTGAGTTCGGCGGGATTCGACGCCGGTCGGCCGTCATTTTTCGGATGGCTGGGTGTGGTGCCGTATCTCACGCGCGATGCGTTTCGGGCGACGCTCCGAACGATAGGGCGAATGCCGGCCGGTTCAGGCGTGTGCTTCGATTTTGCTCTGGCACCGGAGACACTGAACCCACTGCAGCGCGGGATCTTCGATGCGCTGGCGGAGCGGGTGGCGCGGGCCGGTGAACCCTTTCAGCTATTTTTTACGCCGCAGGAGTTGGAGGCGGAGCTATACGCCGCGGGCTTTCAGCGATTGGAGCTATGGGGCGGCAGAGAGCTGAATGCGTGCTATCTTCGGGATCGCAGCGACGGATTGCGGCTTCCCGACGAAGGTCTGGGCATGATTGCCACCGCGTGGATTTGAGAAATGGGCGAGTGAATCTGCTCAGATCGCGATGCCGAAGGCAGCCTCTTTCCATGTGCCAGGGCCGGACAATCAAGATGAGTCCATTTAAGATGAGTTCATGCGCGCGCATCTCTCTTTGTTCTTCGCCGTAATGTTCCTGGGCATGGGCGGGTGTGGATATCACACCGTGGGAGCCGCCACCCATCTGCCTCCCGATGCGCGCACCCTGGGGGTACCGGTGTTTGCCACGCGCACCGACACCTACCACACGGAAACGGTGATGACCGAGGCGGTGGTTCGCGAATTCGCGACACGCTCGCGGCTTCATGTTACGCCGGATGCCAGTGCCGACCCCGACGTTGTCTTGCATGGCACGATTCTGCAGGAGACCGTGGCGCCGCTGACCTACAACACATCGACGCAGCAGTCATCGAGCTTTCTCATTACGCTGGTTGTCGCGGTGAAGCTGACCGCGCGCGATGGCCGAATTCTTTTCGAGAACAAGAACTACGTGTTCCGGCAGCAGTACCAGTCGACGACCAATTTGCCGGTGTATTTCGATGAGAGCCCTGCGGCGGTGCAGAGGTTGTCGCGCGACTTTGCCCGCGCGCTGGTAGCAGATGTGCTGGAGGGGCTGTGAGAGTGAAAAGGCTGCGCAACGATTGGCATCGCCGCGCAGCCTTGGGCCCTGAGGGGGAGGGATAGAAATAGCCAAATAACCTCAGGCTGGGCACAGTCTAGCTGTGTCCCCACTCCGCTGCAATGAAAATCGGAATGAAAATGCGCCCGTTTTTGCACATGGGCATTACGTGAGTACACAGTGATTCCGGCAGTAACCGTGGGTACTGATGATTTAGTTAACCCCGTATAAAACCGGTTAACCCTTCCCTGATTTGGATTTGCGGGCGGTTCAATCAAAAATGGGCCTCGCTGTAGCGAACGCATCGAAAAAGGCAATAGAGCGATGGCAACACGCGGCTGACGGGAACGATCGCAGCAAGGTATTCTGAAGCCGCATGTTCCTTGTCATCATTCACAGCAAAGCGGCTCCGGGGGGAGCTTGATCGAATGAGTGGAGCGCGATGGGGTGCCGGATTCAGCGCTGTCGGCCGGTTCGTCGCTGAGATTGAAGCGGCCGCCGGTGGCACTGGACACCTCCGACCGGGGTATGTGCTGGCCGGCGACGAAATCTTTCTTCTCGATCGCTGCCGGGCCGCCGTTTTGAAGGCTTTTGTTCCTCCTGATCTGCGGGACTTTTGCCTCTCCGATCTTGATCTCGCCTCAACAACGATTTTTGAAGTGCTGGATCGAGCGCAGACGCCGTCGCTGATGGCGCCATTCCAGGTGATCTTTGTGCGCAATGTGCGGCAGCTTTACACGCGCGGCGCCAAGAAAGACGAGTTTGCTGCGCTCGACCGCTACTTTCGCTCGCCGAATCCGCAGGCGCTGCTGATCTTTGTCGCCGACTTTCTGCGCATTTCCAGCGACGCGCGGCGCATGGACATGGACGACAAGAATCGGTTTGAGCGCCTGACCGAGACGCTGGGCGAACACTGCGGCATGGTGGAGCTGGCGCGCGTGAACGAAGAAGATGCGATGCGCTGGGCTAGTGGCGACAGCGCAGGAGGCCGATGCGCGCGTGGAGCCCGACGCCGCGCGCGAACTGGTGGATGCGCTGGGCGCGGACATGATGCTGATTTCGTCGGAGCTGGAGAAGCTGCTGCTCTACACCATGGGCCGGGGCCGCATCACGCTGGGCGATGTGGAGACGATGGTGCTGGGCGCCAAGCAGCGGTCGCTGTACGAACTGACCGATGCCATCAGCTCGCGCAACCGGGTGCGGGCGCTGGCGCTGCTGCAGGGTCTGCTGAACAGCTCGGATGCGGGCGAGGACGCGGCCATCGGCCATCTCTACATGCTGGCGCGGACGTTCCGGCAGATGCTGGTGATTCTCGAAAAGAATGTGCGCGATTCGCGCGCCATCTGGCAGGCGTTGTGGCAGGGATTCCGCATGCCGCCGTTTGCCGCAGACGATCTGATCCGGCAGGCGCGGCGCTACAAGAGCCGCCGCGAACTGACGCGGGCGCTACGGCTGATTGCGCGCGCCGATCTGGAGCTGCGGTCTTCGCCGCCGGACAAGCGCCTGGTGCTCGAGCGGCTGGTGTATGACTTGTCGTCGGAGCCGAAACCGGCGCCTCTGTTTGCTTCGACGCAGCTATCCTTCGAAGTCTGAGGCGGTCTTGAAGCTCCCAGCGTTCAAAACGCAGGGCATCGGCGAAGGTCGGGAGCAGCGGTCGATTTGCTCGATGTGCAGTTTGAGCTTTTGATCCCACGCGAGGAGCGTCATTGGACACCTTGGCGCTTGAGCAATGCACCGCTAAAAACTCCGGCTCCCGCTCGTGAGGCATTGGGTCCCTGCACAAGTGGAAGCCTCGTGACGCGGCGCAGCTCACGGATGGCAGGACGAATCAACGAGCGTTTAGTAAACGCCTTTGGCGTTGAGCCACTCACTGTACTCACGGTCGAGCCCCTTCACGTGCTCCAGGTACTGGCCCCGAACAGAGGCCAGCATGCGAAGGAGTTCGACGCCTTCGCCACGTTCCGCGCTGTTGACGGCGCGCCAAATGTGATTCATCAAAGCCTGGTGAGCCATGCAATGCGCGTCCAGCTCAGGGAACCCATAACGCCGGAGCAAGCTCTCTTCGCATCCGAAATGCATCTCAGTAAATTCCGCCAGACGTGCCAATTGATCGCTGATCCGCACCGCACGTTGTCCGCGCGCCAGTTGCTGGCGAAGCGCGTTGAGGGTGTCCAGAAGGATTCCGTGCTGGTCGTCCATGGCCTGAATGCCCGCGACGGCGCTCGGATGCGTGGCTAACTGGTTCACGGCTCCCCCTGTTTGACTACCTCATTCTTTATCGAGCTGGGGGAGGCGACAATGCCGCTTCCGTGGGGTCGCTCTGCGACCTTGGTCTCATATTGGTTTGAGAACTTTACTCGAGTATCACTTCGGGATAGGCGTCGTACCCGCGGGTTGTGAGGACGATAGCCGACGCCAGGATTAGCCCACCCCCAGCCCATGCGAAGGGGCCCAGGTGTTCGCCAAGCAGCTTGACTCCCAGGATGGAGCCGAGGGCAGGCTCGATATTGAGAAAGACCCCTGCACGCGAGGCCGGCACATGGTGGATTCCCCAGTTCCACAGGAGGGTGGTGGTGGCCGTACAGGCGAGGCCGCCGATGGCAAGCGCAGTCCAAGCGGCAGCGCTGACATGCGCAATTGGCGGAAGTGGGACCTTGTGAGTGCGCCAGGGATTGGCAATGGTCGGGCCGACGATCCAGAGCGCCAGCATGACCGTGCCGGTGAGGACGGTATAGGCCGAAACCACGCGCGGGCTGTGGGTTTGCATCAGCTTCTTGCTCAGCAGAATCCAGGCCAGGGCCGTGCATAGGGAGAACACGACGAGCAGATCGCCTTCGAGCGACGGGCCGCCGTGCGCCATCTTGCTGCTGTGGCCGCCAAGAACGATGAGCGCTGCGCCGACGGTGGAGGCCACCAGAGCGCACCAACCGATGGTGTCGAGTCGCTCGCCCGCAAACAGCGCCGCGGCCACGCCGAGGAGAACCGGCATCGACCCGACCATGAGCGAGGCATGACTGACGGTGGTCAGGGCCAAGCCGTGAAATTGAATGAGGAACTGGACAGGGATTCCGAAAAACGCGGAAAGCAGGAGCAAGCGCATCTCACTTGAAGAGAGGCGCACATGGTGAGCCAGTGCCACGGGCAGCATGCCTGCGGAGGCGAAGAGGAAGCGGTAGAGCACCATCGACTCCACACTCATCTCGTTGAGCGCGATTCTGCCGAAGTAGAAGCCTGTACCCCACAGGGTGCCGGCCAGCGCACAGGCGCCGTAGCCAAGAAAGGTCAGGCGGCGTGCCGAATGGATTGCGTCCTTCATTCCTCTGTTTACTGTCGCACACGAAAACAGGAGGGGTATGGCTGCGCAAAACTGCGCCCGATACGAGAGAATAGTGAGTCGATGCATAAACGGCTCGTGAAGAAGAAATTCCGGATGCGCGCGGGCCTCGCCTTGGCGGTTGCGTCGATCCTCATTCTCTCTTCGTTGCCGGCGAGGGGGCTGATTGGCCTTCGACGCCACAAAGCGAACGTCGAAGGCGGAGCAGCACAGAAGGGGCCGGCCGCCTCGCAGGCGCCAGCGTTTGTCATTCCGGTTGAACCCCTGGGATTTTTCAACCCCGGGGCGTTCTACCTCGGTCAGCGCGAGAGCCTGGTTTCCCTCGGGTTCCTTGACGAGAACAGGATACTGTTTACCTTTCGGGCGCCCGGCCTGATCCACCGAGCCAACCCGGCTAACGACAACGAGCGCCAGATTCGCGCCGAGGTGTTGACTCTACCGCAAGGCACGATCGAAACCGAGGCACTGTGGACTCTGCACGATCGTGCGCGCTATTTGTGGATGCTGCGCAATGGGCGCTTCCTTCTGCGGGATGCCGATACGGTGAAGGAGGGAAATGCGCGGCTCGACCTCAAGCCCCTCCTTCAATTCCCCGGTCCGCTGCTTTCCCTGGACATGGATCCGGCGCAGCAATTCCTGGTAACGAACTCAGAGGAAGCCGTCGACAAGAAACCCGAGGTTGGACAGGTGGGTGGTCCCGCGTCGGCGGCTGCGGATGTGACGACCGACAACCAGAATGGACCGGACCAGAATGGAACAGGCCAGAATGAGTCTGGCGAGCGCGATGTCGTGCTGCGCATTCTGGAGCGCACGTCAGGGAAGGTGATGCTGGTGAGCCGGGTTCGGGCAGAGGTACGTCTGCCAATTGGCTCGGGGGGCTATCTCGAGACGCTGCGTGGAAGCGGCAAGGACTGGGTGCTGAATTTCAACTACTTCACAGGCGGCAGCAAGGTTCTGGGCAAACTGGAGTCCTCTTGCCAGCCGCCAGCCCAGTTCATCTCGAGCAGCGAGATTCTGGTGAACGCCTGTGCCATGGGAAACGGACGTCGGCTGGTTGCTTACTCAATCGAAGGGCAAAAACTCTGGGAATCGCCAACCCCCGCCACGCAAATCTGGCCGATCCTGGTGATAGCCCCGGACAACTCGCTGATCGCGCGCGAGACCTTGACGCTGGACCACTCGATCGAAGATTTTGGGCATCCGCTAGCGACGGAGGACATCAAGGGGCAATGGGTGGAAGTCTTTGACTCCATTGGAGGTAAGTTGCTATTGAAGGCTCCTGCGAGCCCGATCCTCGATGCCGGGGGCAACGTGGCGATTTCGCCCACCGGCAAGCGCGTGGCCATCCTGAATGCAGGGGCGATTCAGGTGTATGAATTGCCCGCCGCGGTACCCCAGGCTACGCACCCCTGACTGTGGTGGTTTGGCTGTTTTCAGCGCCTGCAGCAGCAATGTACACTGGGCAGCGGGAGATTTTTGCTTGGCCACAGCAGTTCTCCATTATGTTGCTGCGGCGATTTCGGACCGCGGCCACAAGCGACCGTCCAATGAGGACGCCTTCGGCTTTTCAATTGAAGATGGCGTTTACCTTGTTTGCGACGGAATGGGTGGGGCTGCTGCCGGCGAGGTTGCCAGCTCGGTGGCCGTGGATGAGGTTCTGCACCTCCTGACAGGGCAGAACGGCCAGCGCCCGATGCCGGCCGCCATTGAAGAAGCAATCGTCGTGGCTAACGAAGCGATTTTTACCCGCGCACAACGCAACAAGAAACTGACCGGCATGGGAACCACGCTGGTGGCGCTCACTGTGCAGGAAAAGCGCGTCTGGGTGTTGAATGTCGGCGACAGCCGCTGTTATCGCCTGCGCAACGGGCGGCTGGAATTGCTGACTCTGGACCACTCCCTGGTCGAAGAGCAGGTGCGGTTGGGCCGCATGACTCCGTTCGAGGCGGCACGCTCTCCCTACAAAAACGTAATCACCCGGGCACTCGGGACGCAGGGTCAGGTGACTCCCGATGTTTTTGTGCTGGAAGCCGAGCCGCGGGACCTGTTTCTGCTGTGTACCGATGGCTTGACGCGGGAGCTACCCGACGAGAAGATCACCGCCCTGCTCGACCAGGATCAGCCGCTGGATGGTTTGTGTAGCTGTCTCGTCGAGGCAGCGAAGAAGGCCGGCGGCCACGACAATATCACGTGCCTGCTGGTTCGGGCGGAAGCTTGATCGGGAGGCGAATCACTCGGCCGAGCTAAGCTTCTCGAAGCGGGCAATCTGATCGCACGTGACGGCCGCCATGTTTTCGCCGGCGTGCCAGCGGCGATACCAATCCATTGTCCACTCAAGCGCGGTCTCGATTTTTATCTTGGGCTGCCAACCGAGCTCGGCATGAGCGCGACTTGAGTCGAGGCGCAGCGTGTGGTCTTCGTGGACGTGCTCGGCTTCATCACAAATCCAGGACGCGCCCTCGCCCCACATGCTGGCAAGCTTGGTAGCGATGCGCTCCACCGACCAAGCGTCTTCGTAGGCCGGTCCGAAGTTGAAGGCTGTGGCGAATTTCTCGGGTTGCGAGAGCATGCGCTCGGCCAGCATCATGTAACCACTGAGCGGTTCGAGTACATGCTGCCAGGGGCGAATGGCTTTGGGACGACGGATTTGAATGGGTTTGCCCGCCTGGAATCCGCGAACAAGGTCTGGAATCAGACGGTCCTTTGACCAGTCTCCGCCGCCGATTACATTGCCGGCACGCACGGTGGCTACGGCGACGCCATGCTCCTGCAGGCGATTGAGAGGGAAAAATGAACTTCGGTATGCGGCCGCCACTATCTCCGCGCAAGCTTTGCTTGAGGAGTAGGGATCGAAGCCGCCCAGAGGGTCCGTCTCTCTGTAAGGCCACTCACATTCATGGTTGCGATAGACTTTGTCGGTCGTAATGCAAACGACGGCGCGCACAGCTGGCGCCTTACGAATCGCTTCCAGCAGGTGCACCGTGCCCATGACGTTTGTCGTGAAGGTCAGCACCGGATCGTCATAAGAACGCCGCACCAACGGCTGCGCCGCCAAATGGAACACGACTTCTGGCTGAAATCCAGTGAGGGCGCGCTCGAGCGCAGGATAGTCGCGGATATCGCCGCGCACATCTTCGACCACGGAGGCTATCGAGGATGCGGTGAACATGTTGGGCTCGGTTGTGGGCTCAATCGCAAAGCCGCGCACCTTCGCGCCGCGCGCCGACAACCAGAGAGAGAGCCACCCGCCTTTAAAACCGGTGTGCCCGGTGAGAAAGACGCGCCGACCACGCCAAGGATCTACCATGTCTTCCAGGGAGCCCTCCCGGTAGCCCAGAGCTCTTCGAGCCTTTGCTTTTCTCGCAGGGTGTCCATCGGTTGCCAAAAGCCACGATGAAGGAAGGCCTGTACCTGCTTTCTCGCGGTCAAGCGCTGCATCGGCTCCTGCTCAAACATTGAATCCTCGTTCGGAATCTCAGCGATCACCTGCGGAGAGAGCACGAAGAAGCCCCCGTTGATCCACCCGCCCTTGCCTTCTGGTTTTTCCTGGAAGGCCTGGATCGTGGTTCCTTCGATATCCAAGCCGCCGAATCGAGCCGACGGCTGAACGGCTGTTACGGTCACAAGCTTGCCGTGGCTTTGATGAAAGGCAATGGATGCGGCGATGTCGAGGTCACTGACCCCGTCGCCGTAGGTCATGCAAAAGGCATCCTCTCCCTCAAGATACTGAGCAATTCGGCGGAGACGCCCTCCCGTTCCCGCGTTGTACCCCGTGTCGACGAGCGTGACGCGCCAGGGCTCGGCAACGCTCTGATGCACTTCCATTCGATTCTCCTTCATGTCGAACGTCACGTCGGATATGTGTAGGAAGTAGTTCGCGAAGTACTCCTTGATCAGGTACCCCTTGTAGCCGCAGCAAATGATGAAGTCGTTGATGCCGTGGTGGGAGTAGATCTTGAGGATGTGCCAGAGGATCGGCAGGCCGCCGATTTCGACCATGGGCTTGGGCCGGACCACGGTCTCCTCGCTCAGCCGAGTTCCCAGACCGCCCGCCAGGATAACTGCCTTCATTTCAGTAGACTGCCTTCCTTGCATCGAGCATGAGCCATAGTAGCCGATTTGGGCATTACGTTGGATGGTGCGGGAAACGGATCCAACACTATGGTGACGGTCGATATTCGGTATTCTTCGAAGTAGGCGAGCCATGACCGACAAAGCGAAACAGTTGCGTGACCAGATTCTTGCGCTCACTTCGGAGTACTTTAGAGAAGCATTTCCAGCGTCTGAATTCAAGCCCGGGGAGTCAGCGGTACCCGTATCGGGTAAGGTGATCGACGCTGCCGACCTCAGCTCCGTCGTCGACTCGGCGCTGGATGCCTGGTTCACAACAGGAAGGTTTGCTGAAGAATTCGAGAGGAAGCTCGCGCGGTTTGTCGGTGTGCGCTGTGCTTCCCTGGTCAATTCGGGTTCGTCGGCGAACCTGGTCGCTTTGAGCGCGCTCACCTCTTCCAAACTGGGTGACAGGCGGCTGAGACCAGGCGATGAAGTCATCACTGTAGCTGCCGGTTTTCCGACGACGATCAATCCGATTTTTCAGAACGGTCTTGTGCCGGTCTTCGTCGATGTCACGATTCCGACCTACCAGATCGACATCAGTCAGCTTGAGTCGGCACGAAGCGAACGCACGAAGGCAATTTTCATCGCGCATACACTGGGCAACGTCTTCGATCTCGATGCTGTGACGGCATTCGCCAAGAAATACCAATTGTGGCTGATCGAAGACTGTTGCGACGCGCTCGGGTCCACCTGGAAAGGAAGGCCCGTCGGCACATTTGGCGATATTGCGACGCTGAGTTTTTATCCGGCGCACCATATCACGATGGGAGAAGGCGGAGCGGTCCTAACGGACAGGCCCGACCTGAAGGTTCTGATCGAATCGTTCCGCGACTGGGGACGCGACTGCTGGTGCGACCCCGGTAAGGACAATACCTGCGGCAAGCGGTTTGACTGGCAGCTTGGCAAACTACCGTGTGGTTACGATCACAAGTACACGTTTTGCCATGTCGGCTACAACTTGAAGACGACCGATCTGCAGGCGGCGCTGGGTGGATCGCAGATCGACAAGCTGCCGGGGTTCATCGAGCGGCGCAAAGACAACTTCCGTTCTCTGTCTGCAGCTCTCCAGCCGCTCGAAGATTTCTTGGTGCTGCCGGTGGCCACACCGGGTTCCGACCCATCCTGGTTCGGTTTTCCAATCGGAGTCAGAGAGGGTGCACCTTTTACCCGCAACGAGCTAATTCGCCACCTCGAGGCCAACAAGATCGCAACGCGGCTGCTGTTTGGTGGCAACCTCACGCGCCAACCTGCGTATGAGGGCCGAACCTTCCGCACGATCGGCGACCTGAAAAATTCCGACTACGTCATGAACAATGTGTTCTGGATCGGCGTCTATCCGGGATTGACGACGCCAATGCTCGATTTTGTTGCTGAGACAATGAAGTGCTTCGTCGCTGACCCTACCTCGCACCGGGGAGAAGATGGTGCTCTGGCGGCAAGCCTCGTTGTTCCTTCAACTTAAGCCTAGGCTCGCTAGGCGACGGAGCTATCGGTGCCACTCGGCGGTGCGTCGGATCGCTTCCTGCAAGCTGATGAGGGGGCAAGTCCTAAATCGCTTTTAGCTTTACGCACGTCGGGTATGCAGCGCGGCTGTCTCTCGGCGGTCTTCATGCTGGATGCGATCTCGACTCTGAGCGCAGGGTTGGGAGTTTGCGCCACCAGATGTGCGAGGTCTGCGATGTTGACCTCCTCTGCGGAGCCAATATTTGGAGCGTACGGGTTCGTCGGCAAATCCTGCACGGCGAGCAAAAGGGTCCACAGCCAGATCGTCAAATCCGCGGCATAGAAGTGGGAGCGGATCGCCCCGCCGACCTCTTCCATTCCATTTTCAAGGGCAAATCGACACGGGTGGACAGGCAGGGATATTGATTGGCACAGAGAGGCAGTATTCATCCTGGTTTCATGGTCGCCGCCTTTTGTGGTTCACAGACGTGTGCCATGACGCTAGAATCGCAATGAATCCATGCGAGTATCTGACTATGTAGTCGAATTCCTGGTCGAAAAAGAAATCCTGGATGTTTTTCTAGTTTCCGGCGGTGGGATCATGTACCTCACAGACGCCGTTGGCCTGAACCCCAGGATTCGCTACCACTGCAACTATCACGAGCAGGCGTGTGTCGTGGCGGCGGAAGGATATGCCCGAGTGCGCAACGGCGTAGGGGCATGCCTGGTTACCACCGGACCCGGTGCTGCAAATGCGATTTCCGCCTTGCCTGCGGCGTTTGTAGACTCTATTCCCTTGCTGGTCATCGCGGGCAACGTGAAGCGGGAGCTGATCGCAGATTTTGACAAGCTCCGCCAACTTGGCCCGCAGGAAGCCAATACTGTTGCGATGGCCAGACCCGTCACCAAATACGCCCGGAGCGTTCGCGATCCTCAAACGATTCGTTATGAAATGGAATATGCCTTCGCTGAGGCCACCAGTGGAAGGCCCGGCCCCGTGTTTTTGGAGATCCCAGTCGATGTTCAGGGCGCTTTGATCGATCCGTGGAAATTGACTGGCTACACCCCTCCTGAGAAATCCGGGGGCAAGCTGGCCGCACAGGTTGAGCAAGTCCTTGCCTTAGTTCGGGGGGCGAAACGGCCAATCCTCGTCTGCGGAAATGGCGTTCACCGCGCGGAGGCGCAGGAGCTGTTGCGGTATCTGCTTGACCGGCTGCGGATTCCGATTGCGCTACCCCTCACTGCGAAGGACATCATCGAGGAGGATCATCCCCTAAACATCGGTGTTTTTGGCACAGCCGGCCAGCGCCGCGCCAATTTTGCGGTCCAGAATAGCGATTGCTTGCTTGCGATTGGTGCCGGCCTGAACGTTCAAAAGATCGGCTTCGATGCGAAGAGTTTCGCACCAAAGGCATACAAGATCGTTGTGGACATCGATGAAGCTCAGCTAAAGCACCAGATACTGCGGCCGGACCTCGCGCTACAGGCGGATGCCGGCGATTTTCTGCGTGAAATGTTTGTCCAACTCGAGACTGTGCACCATTCCGCGTCGTCCCAATGGTTGAACGCCTGCGCAAACTGGAAAGCTCGCTATCCCCTTATTGTTAGAGAGTATTTTGATGATTCTGATCACGTCAACAGCTATGTCTTCTTTGACTGCTTGTCGGACGCTCTTGGCCCTGACGACGTAGTCGTAACCGGGGACGCGCTGGATGTGGCCAGCTTGTTCCAGGCGTTTCGGGTCAAGAGGGGCCAACGCACGATTACGAGCGGCTGGGGAGCAATGGGCTGGTGCTTGCCGCTGGCCGTGGGTGCCTGCGTGGGACGCGGAGGCCAGAGGGTGATTTGCGTGACGGGAGATGGTAGCTTCCAGTTCAATTCCCAAGAATTGCTCACGATCAGCCAATACCGGCTGCCGATTAAGATTTTCATTTTCAATAACCGCGGCTATTCGAATATCCGGGGGACGCAGGACAGCTTCTTTGAGCGGCGCTATGTTGGTGCCGATAAGGGTTCGGGAGTGGGAAACCCGGACTACTGCAAGTTGGCTTCGGCCTTTGGGCTCGGCTATTCTCACATCAAAGCCAATCCAGATTTGGAACGCGAGATTCGCCTCTTTCTGGAGCAACCCGGGCCAGCGCTGTGCGAGGTGAATATCTCTGCTGAACAGAGGATATCGCCTAAGGCATCCGCGTATCGCCGACCAGATGGGACTTTTGAATCCCGGCCTTTGGAAGATATGGCGCCGTTCCTTCCCGAGGAAGAAGTATGGGAGAACATGCACCTATTCGATGACGAATAGCAAGTTGCAGAGAATTTGGAATGCTGCCTGAAAAAGGCAGAGAATGATCCATCAGGGAGTGAAAATCAGCGTGAAGTTTCTTAGCGTTGTCAGCGGTTGTTACAACGAGGAAGAAAACATTCGTGAGCTTTACGAGCGGATCACGCGGGTTTTTGCCGAGGAATTGCTTGAGTATTCCTATGAGCTGATCCTGATCGATAACTGTTCACAGGATAAGACTGTTGAAGTACTGCGCGGCATTTGTCGTGAAGATGTGAGGGTAAAAGTCATTGTGAACAACCGTAACTTCGGCCATATTCGGTCGGGTTATCATGCGATATTCCAAGCAAAGGGGGACGCCATCATCGCTATGGCGTCCGATCTCCAGGACCCGCCGGAGATGATCGCGCAATTCGTGCGTAAATGGGAAGCAGGTTTCAAGATTGCGCTGGCGCAGAAGACTGCCAGTGAAGAATCCCCGCTATTTTTCTTTGTGCGCAAGGCCTACTACAACTTGGTGAACCGCCTGTCCGATATTCCACTGGTCAAGAACGTTACGGGCTTTGGTATCTATGACCGCTGCGTGATTGAGGAGATCCGCAAGATTGGTGATCCCTATCCATACTTCCGTGGGTTGATCTGCGATCTTGGATATGAGCAGGCACTGATTCCTTTTAAACAGCCAGTACGCAAACGAGGCTTCACCAAAAACAATTTCTACACTCTGTATGACATGGCGATGCTGGGCTTTGTCAACCACTCCAAGGTGCCACTGAGGCTGGCCATCTTCACAGGATTTTTTGTCGGCGCGGCCAGCTTTCTGTTTGGCATGGCCTACCTCGTATACAAACTCCTGTTTTGGTCAAGGTTTCAGGCGGGTACCGCGCCGGTCGTGATCGGCCTGTTCTTCCTCGGCGCGGTTCAGTTATTTTTTATCGGCATGATTGGGGAATACGTCGGCGCCATTCATACGCAGGTTTTGCGTCGCCCGCCGGTGATTGAGAAGGAGCGGATCAACTTCGCGGGGTCGAGTTCGGAACCTACCTGATACGGAAACAGCGGGCATAAACGGCTGCAATTTGCGTCATCCGCGGTGGGTGCTGAAGAACAGCACTCCATTTTCTTCCCGCTGCAAACGGAAGCCCGCATGTTCCGCAATTTTGATTGAGGCCATATTCGTGGTTTTGATTCGTGCCACAAAAATCCACTCCGGATGCTCGTCAATGGCCTTTTTAACAGCCTGCCGTCCGATCCCCGCTCCCCGTCGCTCCGGCGCGATCGTCCATGACAGATCCTTCTGGCCGTCGGGCAGAGCGTCAATTCGCACAGTGCCAACTGGTATCCCGGATTCCTCAACGATGAACAAGTTCCTGCCTCCACTTCGCAACGAACGGTCCAGCCAGCGGGCATGTTCTTCGGCCTTGACCGGCGCTGAATTGAGGGAATTCAGCCGTGTAGCCTCGTCATTCCGCCATGCCAGCAGCAGGTCGGAATCTTCCATCCCGGCTTTTCTCAGAGTGACCAATACATGCTCCGTGCAGGAGTAGTCTTCACGTGCAAGGACCACCTCAGGAAGAATGCTAATATAACTTGCACGGGAGCCACCTCAGTTCCAGATGACTATTTGATTTGTGGATACTGGTTTTGCGAATCCCTGAATCAGTCCTGCAAGTGGGTGAGCCTGTTTGATTGAAGCATCAGAATGCGTGATTTGCGACGGCCCCATTGATCAGCTGAAGAGGGCGTTGGTGGCGCCCTTTTTAGCCGAGCGAATTTGGAAGAGAAGACCGTTCTGTGTGAGTTTGGTCAAGTGCAGATCATGTGGATTCGCGTTCTACAACCCACGTCTTGATGATACCGATCTGCGGAATCTATATACGGGTTATCGTTCAGACGAATATAGACGCATGCGGCACTCAACGGAGCCATGGTATACAACTAGCTTCAACGCTGCTCTCGCTTCGCAAGCAAATTATGAGAAGCGCCGCGCAAGGCTTGCGCCAATTCTGAACGAACACTTGGGCCAGCGGAAGATTAAGCGGGTTCTCGATCACGGAGGCGACCATGGCGACCTCGTGCTTGGATTGATCGAAGGCGCAGAGCCCTTCGTCTACGACATCTCGGGTGTTGCACCCGCCCCAGGCGTGAAGACAACATCCGATCCCGCAGCAATCAATGCAGACCTGATAATCAACAGCAACGTGCTTGAGCACGTAGGTTTCCCGAGGGCGATGGTCACGGAGATTCTTCGGGCCGCTCCAGAGGGGGGATTGATCTTTCTCGAGGTACCGTGCGAAGTTGTAACCGGGTTCTCGCGTATCCTCCGCCGGACTGCGCAAATTGGAATTATGGGAGTCTATAGGCCGCTGCTCGCACCCTATATATTCCAGCCGGCCGCGTTGTACATGATGCACGAACACATCAACTACTTCACCGAACGCTCATTGATCGAACTGATGCGGAAATGTGGGGGCACCACGATTAGTTCCGGTAACTACTTCAGCTCATCTCGAACTGGAAGCGCGGACGTGGCGTGGTGCCTTGGCCAAAAGTAGCCGAGTTCGACAAGTCTCGTCGAGCCGCTTGACTGCCGTTTGGAGTTAGGAGCTTCCCGGCAAAGAGTAGTTCGCGACAATGTGATAAAGGCACAAGAGAATGCCGGATAATATCTTGATTCCATATGGGCGGCAATACATCGATGCCAGCGACATTGAGGCGGTGATCGATGTATTGCGTTCCGATTGGTTGACCCAGGGGCCTGCGATCGAGCGCTTCGAGCACGAGGTGGCTCGCTATTGCGGATCAGCCCATGCAATCGCCGTGTCCAATGGCACAGCCGCCCTGCATCTTGCCTGTCTCGCTTTGAAAGTTGGCCCAGGCGATCTTGTTTGGACAACCCCCAATACCTTCGTGGCTTCGGCGAATTGTGCTCTTTATTGCGGCGCCGATATAGACTTCGTAGATATCGATCCCCGCACGTTCAACATGTCGCCTGAGCTTTTGGCAGCGAAACTGGAAGAAGCTGAAAAGCAAGGACGACTTCCTAAGGTTGTTGTGCCGGTCGATTTTGGCGGACAGCCGTGCCAACTAAAACAGATCTCGCTATTAGGAAAGCGTTACGGATTTCGTGTGCTTGAGGATGCGTCCCACGCGCTGGGCGCCGAGTATTGCGGCGCGAAAGTCGGATCCAATACCTATTCAGATATCACCATTTTCAGTTTTCATCCCGTCAAGATAATGACCACCGGCGAAGGCGGCATGGCTCTCACGAATGATTCCGAATTGGCGCGGCGGCTTCGTCTGCTGCGAACCCATGGCATTACTCGCGATCCCAGCGCAATGTCCGCGGCCAGCCAAGGCAGCTGGTACTACGAGCAGCTTGAGCTGGGCTTCAATTACCGGATGACCGATATTCAGGCCGCCTTAGGCGCAAGTCAGTTGCAGAAGGTGGACCAGTTCATAGCGCGTCGAAGGCAACTGGCCCGGCAGTATGACCTAGCTCTCCGCGAACTGCCCCTGCGCCCGGCTGAGCAATTGGTGGGGTGTTGTTCTGCTTATCATCTTTACGTCATATGTCTGGAGCCGGAAAGGACTGCGCGCGCGCGTCGGGATGTTTTTTCCGGGCTACGGCAGGCGGGTATAGGAGTTAATGTCCACTACATCCCAGTGCACACCCAACCATTTTATCGGAGGTGCGGTTTCAAGCCTGAGGATTTTCCCAACTCCCTCCGTTATTATGAGGGCGCTATCAGCCTACCGCTGTATTACGGATTGACGGACGAGCAACAGCAATACATCATCGAGAAACTCAAAGAGCAATTAATCGCGTGATGGATATCGTGATCAGGGCGGATGCCTCCGCACAACTGGGGACTGGCCACGTGATGCGGTGCCTCACGCTGGCTCACGCGCTGATGCAGGAAGGGGCGCGGGTTGCATTTGTAAGTCGCGAGATACCGGCCGCGTTGGAACACTTGGTCTCAAAGCATTTCTTACTGCATGCGTTGAAAGTGCCTATAGGAATAGAAGGCTCTACTTCCTTTGAAGAAGATGCTCTCAAGACAATCCAATATCTGAACCACCGCGGAAAGCCGGATTGGATGATCATCGATAACTACTCCATTGGGCTGGATTGGGAGCAGCGGATCAGGCCGCATGTCGGGAGAATCATGGTCATCGATGATCTTGCAAATCGCACCCATGACTGCGAGGTGCTGCTGGATCAGAATCTCTGTCCGAGTTTCGAGACGCGCTACGATGTACTCGTGCCAAAACACGCCCGGAAGCTGCTGGGACCCAAGTACGCACTGCTGCGCCCTGAGTTCTACGAGATCCGCGGCCGTCTGCCGTCTCGCGATGGGCAAATTAGGTCCATTCTTGTTTCCTTTGGTGGCGCTGATCCAACGAATGAAACAGCTAAGACTTTGCAGGCGATGTCGTTGCTGGGGCCTTCCAGCATAGAGCTAGTGGTAGTTATAGGAGGAAGCAACCCGCAGGCAGAGGTGGTATCTCGTCTTTGCTCGAAACTTGCCAATGCTCGCTTGTGTAGCGATGTCTCCAACATGGCTGAGCTGATGGCTAAAGCGCACCTAGCCATTGGCGCTCCGGGAGCGACGACCTGGGAACGTTGCCTTCTCGGCTTGCCGGCGATCACGATTGTTTCGGCACCTAACCAGCAATTGGTCGGCGAGAGTGTAAGTTCGACCGGGGCCTCAGTGAATTTAGGCTGGCACAGTGACGTGACATCGACGAAAATAGCCGAGGCCGTAGCCCAGCTACGCGACAATCCACGAACAGTACGGGAAATGGGCCGGGCAGCGCTCCGCATCGTTGAGGACAACGATGGAGTGGCGCGGCGGCAAATCTTGGGGGCAATCCTAAACTGGAAAGAACACGGTCATGGACAATTCATCTGAAGTCATCGCGATAGGGAAGAGGAAGATCGGGCTTGGTTACAAGCCTTTCATCATTGCGGAGATGTCCGGCAACCACAATCGGTCTTTAGAGCGGGCGCTGCAAATTGTCGAGGCGGCTGCCACGGCCGGAGCCGATGCCCTGAAAATCCAGACGTACACCCCCGATAGTATGACCCTTGATCTGGAGAGCAACGAATTCATGATCTCCGATCCGCACAGCCCTTGGCAGGGCAAGTCTCTCTCAAAGCTCTACCAGGAAGCGCACACGCCACGGGCGTGGCACAAACCTATTTTGGATCGTTGCCGTCAACTTGGATTGATTGGCTTTAGTACGCCATTCGAGGAATCAGCGGTTGACTTTTTGGAATCACTCGATGTGCCGTGTTACAAGATAGCGTCTTTTGAGAATAACTACCTCGGCCTAGTCCGCAAAGTAGCGTCGACGGGTAAGCCGGTCATCATCTCGACCGGGATGGCTTCTCTCGCGGAGCTGGATGAAGCTGTCAGCACGGCACGAAGAGCCGGATGCAAAGAGTTGGTGCTCTTGAAATGCACTAGTTCGTACCCTTCTACGCCAGAGAACACGAATTTGCGGACCCTATCCTCTCTGCGCGCATTGTTCGGCTGCGAAGTAGGGCTTTCCGACCACACCGGGGGAATCGGTGCTGCGGTCGCCAGCGTCGCCTTTGGCTCCACGGTGATCGAGAAACACTTCACCCTATGCCGCGCAGATGGCGGCGTGGATTCGGCATTTTCCCTAGAGCCGCCGGAGATGAGAGCGCTTGTGATAGAGACAGAGAGAGCTTGGCAAGCGTTAGGGACGGTAATGTTTGGCCCCACGGAATCTGAAAGAACTTCATTGATTTACCGCCGATCCCTTTACATAGCCAGGGATATTGAGAAGGGCGAAATGCTGACAAGAGACTGCGTGCGCTGCATTCGGCCTGGACTAGGCTTGCCTCCCAAGTTCTTTGACATGGTCCTGGGAAAAAGAATCAATCGCAATGCCAAGAAGGGAACGCCGCTGACCTGGGAGATGATTGGACAAGATTGACACAAAAGACATGTTCCCATTTGCGGTCAGCAACATTCAATGCAGCGACCAGTTCTGAGCCCAGCAATAGCAGCGGGAACTGAACAAACATTGCCGCTCGCCACGCAAAGTCCTTGGTCTGCAAGCCGCCGGATCTGATAAAGGGCATGAATGGCAGGATCGCCAATTCCATGAAGATCAGAGTCCGTTGGGGTGCGGTTCGTGATTCACGTCCGCGCCACCCAGGCGCCACGAACAAGAGAAAGACAGCGGAATAGAAACCCAGTTCAAGAGCGTATCCGGGAACGAGAAGAAGCAGGTTTGCGAGGCTCGTTGATCTTGGCATCAATGGCGCCGCGGAAAATATTCGCCAGATCTTGCGGGTTGAGCGCGAGCTTGGACCCAAGCGTTTACTAACTTCTCGTAGAGCCACCTGTGCCCACAACGAACACTGAATAGAATCCGAAGCAATGACTATCTCGAATTCGCCGCCATCTCAAGCAACTCCTGTCCTGAAAGCCATTTGGTGTTCGTCTCGCTATCGTAGCGAAAACCATCCGGTAGAGCTTTGCCTTCAGGTTGAGTTTGGCCTTTCCACCATGGGTGCGCCGGCACGATCACGAAACGATCTTCCTGTTCGATCGAATGGCGCGCTTCATCCTCAGAAAGCAGTACTTCATGCAACTTCTCCCCTGGCCGTATCCCGATCACCTGGATTTCGCAATTTGGCGCAATGGCCGCTGCCACGTCGATCATCTTCATGCTGGCAATTTTTGGAACAAAGACTTCTCCGCCGGCCATAGTTTCGATCGAACTCAGCACAAAGCGAACTCCCTGCTCAAGCGTGATCCAGAAACGGGTCATCCTCGGGTCAGTGATGGTTACCCTCCCCGACTTCCTCTGCTCCTGAAACAAGGGAACGACGCTGCCCCGACTGCCTAAAACGTTGCCATAACGGACCGAGCTAAACCGGATCGGATCTCCACCGCGATAAGCGTTGGCTTGAACGAAGAGCTTTTCCGCGACGAGCTTCGTTGCGCCGTACAGGTTAACCGGATTTACCGCTTTATCTGTGCTCAACGCCAGAACGCGGTGCACCATGTTGTCGAGCGCTGCCTCGATGACGTTCTTACCACCGTTGACGTTGGTCTGAATCGCCTCAATCGGATTGTATTCGCACGCTGGCACTTGCTTAAGGGCGGCTGCATGAATGACCACTTCAACACCCACCATCGCGCGTCGCAGACGCTCGACATCGCGGACATCTCCAATGAAATACCTCAGACTGGGATGATCGAATCCGGCGAGGCGCATCTCGTGCTGCTTCAGTTCATCGCGGCTAAAAATAATCAGTCGACTGGGCTCGTACTCGTCAAGCAGAATTCGGGCACACTTCTTGCCAAACGATCCCGTACCCCCGGTAATCAAAATGTTCTTGTTGCGAAGATCGAACATCATGCCTCCCAGACAGATGGTTGTCGTTTGGGTCTCTTTTCGGATAATACATGGCGATTGAGTGCTTTGCGCTCTTCAAATTCCGTCCACACTACACGATGGTTATCCTCCCGGCAAATGCGTATTCTGGTGCCATTCACACATACGTCGAATAGCTTCGTCCAACTGAATCCAGGGTCGGAGGCCTAGCCGTGTCGCGCGGTCTGTGGCTGGCACGTAACGTGAAGGCGGAGATCCAGGCACAGGCTGGCGCGCAATGCGGATCTCCGCACCCGGAGCGGCCACTCCCACGACTCTGCGCGCCAAGTCCACTATCGAAATCTCATGCGGTGATCCAACGTTGTACGGCGTGCCGCCTTCACCGCGGATAAGAAGGACCCATAACCAGATGGCAAGGTCCGCCGCATACAGGTAGGAGCGATACGGGGTACCGTCACTGCCAATCCGAACCGGACCGCCAGCCATCGCGTCGCGCACGAAGTTACCGACCACGTAGTTGGCGTCCAGAGGCAGCAGCGGTCCCGCGAACGCAAACAGGCGGCCGATAATGGCATCAAAGCCGTACACATGAGACCAGACGCTGCAGAGGAACTCTGAGATACGTTTTGACTGTCCGTAGACTGAATTCACATCAGAGGGCAACGGAGCGCCAGCATAATCTTCGGGAATATGCAGTAAGTCGGCGGGCTGCTTGCCGTAGACCGCTCCTGAACTTGTGAAGAGCAATCGGCGCGTGCCTCGAGTGCGCGCCAGTTCCAGCACGCGACGCGTAGTAGCAACATCAGCTTCGAGAGAAGATACGAGTCTTTGTGCACTGGGCGGATAACTACGCTCCGTGGCGAGATGAATAACAAATGAAAAGTTTCCCTCGGGAAAAGTAAAAGTCTGGCCATTGCCCACCCAGAGAGTCACCGCGGGGTCAGTCGCCAGGTGGGGCGAACGGCGTAGAAACGCTCCCGGATTGCGCGTCAAGAGCACTGCGGATATGCCCAAATCCAGACGGCGATTTGCCCAAAGAAGGCTCTCAGTCACCCATGTGCCGACGAAACCTGTGCCCCCGGTGATGAAAATGCGCTCGCCACGGACCATTTCCCAGACTTCTTCGGTGTGGGCCAGTACGTGGTCTAGGTCCGCCGCGAGCGGGTTGTCCATCAAACTACCTCCTTTGGGTAGAACTACCTTCTCCCGGCATACCTGTCGTAGCGAATCTCGGGTGCCAGTCGAGCACTGAGGCGGAGAGCCCCAAGTACTCGCCGATTCGGATACCTCGTTCCATGGCAAAGTTAGGGTTAGCAAAGTGCCTGCCTCCACGATACCCCGCCTCCGCATCAGGTGGTCTCCGCGTATGAGGATACACTTCAGTTTCCCAACGAAGTTCTCCTGATGGTTTGAGAAATGGAGTGGCGTCTCTGTCTTCGAGTTCAGATACAAGACTTTGCGTGCCCTCTCGCATTCGCAAGTACGCCCCAGCTTGAAACAGTGCGTGCTAAACTCTTGGTGATACTGAGGCAATTGTTGCAGAGAGTTTCTCTCTCAGCCATGTGCGCTGTTCTCGAGAGTGAGCGGGCACTGATCACGATCATGTCAACGTTCTACAGTGCCGCTGGTACGGGGTATGTTTTTTCTTCGATCGGTGCAGCTAATCGCATTAGGGTTCAACGGCGAGTATGCGGGTACGATGCACACTATGGTTCTCAATCGCCCTATGGTGACGGAAGAGGAGCGGATCAATGTTTTAGGCGTGTTGACACTGTGACAACCCTCTCCCTCAGGCCGCTTCCGCAATTCGTGCGCTACATCCTGGTCGGCGGATTCAACACGCTGTTCGGCTATTTCATCTTTGCGCTTCTGAACTGGCTGTTCAGCAGTTTCAGCTCTTATAGCTATCTCTATGCTGCAGTGCCGGGCAACGTTATCGCGATTACGGTCGCGTTTCTCGGTTACAAGTGGTTTGTGTTCCGCACACGCGGCAATTACTTTATCGAGTGGATTCGATGCGTTGGTGTTTACGGGAGCTCCATGCTTATCGGCTTGCTCGGGCTGGCGATCTTCGTACCTATTCTTCGCCATCACCTGCACAATCCACAGCTGGCCCCTTATCTTGTAGGTGCAATGATGACTGCCGTGGGCGTAATCATCAGCTTTCTTGGGCACAAAAATATTTCGTTTCGGGAGAAGATCTCAGACGACACCACAGGAGATCGCACCGATTCACGTACCGACTAAGTGTGCGCTGCGGCGAGAGCGAAGACACGGCCAGAAGGATTGGAGATCGCCGGGGCCGGCCAGAGAAGCCTCAAGGACACGGTGGATTCTCGGCGCATCAGTCCCGGCACATCCCAAATCGCCATGATCACAGGAAGCGACGCCAGCTAGCCCCACTCACACTCTGACAGTCAGGCTAGCACTCTGAATGCCGTTATCTGCCGCGTGCATTTCGAAAGGGAATTCAGAGGCAAAACACGCCTGGAACTGCCTAAGGAATTCCGGTTGCCCCTCCCCCCGGGGGCGGAGAGGGCTCGCGCTCGATCGGGGCGGGCTGAACAAATGGCAGGCGACCAGGTTCCTGCTCAAACGTTTTTCCAGAAAGGAGCCGAATCGGCCCGGTTCTTGATCCCGTCCGACGGGATGCCGATTTAGACGGACTCAGGGCCGAAATCTGGTGTCAAGTAATCGATTACTGACTTCTTTCTTCTTCCTGCAAAAATAGGCAGATCACCGGACTAGACCTAGGTTTAGCCCGATGATTCTTGGGGAAAAGGGGCGGATTTCTGTCCATCCCATTCATAAATTTTCCGTTGACAATCCGTGTTGGGAGAGCGTACAAACAACGACGCTGAAGAAAACGCTTGCTGGAGTGTGTCTCCGAGCTTGGTTTTGGCTGGGAGCTTCATTCAAGGGCAGCGCGCCCTCTTCAGAGGCACCTCAAGGACACTCACGGGACCCTGATCGGAATGATGGCGATCAGATCACCCGCGAGTCGGAACAATGGCGCTTCACGGCGGTTCTTCGGAGTGAGACAAGGAACTCTCCTCCGTATTGAGTGGATCGATTTACTCGACTCGTAAGACGTAAGACCAATGCGTATTCGAAATCTGACCGAGCTTTTGGTCTTCATTGGGACAGTCAAGCGAGGAGGTTGAATTCGTTCGTAGAGCCTGACGGCAAGAGTGCAATGACGCAATTGATCGCGACTCTTTGACCGCACCCAATGCTTCCGCTTCCGCAAAAAACCGAGAGACGTTGATAAAGAGTGCGGAACTGGAAGTTGATTCAACAAGAAAGCGTTTGCTCAGGAGGCAAACCCATGAACAATTCCAAAAAGCAAACATCCCCTGGGGGGCCGCGTACAGCGAGCCACTCGTCTCAAGGGTTGGGGTTGCTGTGGTTGGCGGTTGTTGCGATGTTCCTGCTGATTGTCCCGCAGCTTCGGGCGCAGGATAACGCGACCATCACCGGCACAGTTGCCGATTCAAGCGGTGCAGTGGTACCCAACGCCGCTCTCACCCTAACCAACCCGGCCAACGGGCAGGAGCGTGAGACGGTCTCAAACAGCGCCGGCTCCTATCGCTTCGCGAACGTCGGAATCGGCACGTACACTCTCGCGGCTACCGCGCAAGGCTTCCAGAAGTACACCAAAACTGGAATCGTAGTGAACGTCGCGCAAACCGTTGTGGCGGACGCGACCCTGACTGTCGGCAGCGCGGCACAAACGGTAACCGTTGCGGCGGACGCATTGCAGGTGCAAACCGAAACCAGTGAAGTGAGCAACCTGATCAACGGAGAGCAGGTGTCGCAGCTGGCTACCAACGGACGCAACATTACCTCGCTCGCGGCACTGGGGCTGGGCGTCTCCAACAATCTCCCGCCTTTTGGCGGTGTGAATGCGCTGACGTCGTCCAACGGCATCAGCTTTAATGGCTCCCGGACGACGCACAACATCTACATGATCGACGGCGGCGAGCAGAACGACCGCGGTTGCGGCGGCTGCTTCATGAACCTGCCTTCGCAGGACTCGATTGCGCAGTTCCAGACCCTCGACAGCAACTACAAGCCCGACTATGGCATTGGTTCCGGCGGCACGATTTTGATGGTGCTCAAGTCGGGATCGTCGAAGTACCACGGCGAGGTGTATGAGTTCAACCGCAACACTGACTACAACGCCAACGACTACTTCCTGAAAGCCGGCGGGAAACCGAGATCCAAATTCCAGTTGAACATTCCTGGCGGCAACATTGGCGGACCGCTGTTCATTCCTCACATTTACAACGACAACAAGACCCGGACATTCTTTTTCTGGAACGAAGAATGGCGCAGGCTGATCCAGGGCGCCTCGCCCTCGGTCACCAATGCAATTCTGGCGAACAACTTCCCGACCGCGGGCGCTGATCTGGCCTATACTCCTCCCGCCGGCAAGGCTCCGCTTGTTCCGGCTACGACTGATCCGGCCAAGCTGGCTCTTTATGCCGCCGATGGTCTGGTAGCGGGCCAGCCGTTCCCAGGCAATGTGATTCCGGCCAATTTGATTGACCAGAATGCGGTGCTGCAACTGAGCACGGGAGTGTTCCCCAAGCCAAACTTCAACAACGGCACGCAGTACATCGCGTCCATTCCGCAACCCACCCAGGTGCGTGAAGACGTGGTGCGCATCGATCACGCCATCAACAGCAAGTTCCAGCTGATGGGGCACTATCTGCACGACACGCTGGCGCAGAACTACTATCCTCCGCTGTGGGGCGACAGCTCGTATCCGACGGTAGGCACGGCTATGAACAATCCGTCCTTCTCGGCGGTGATCAAGCTGACCCAAACCTACTCGCCGAATCTGCTGAACGAGACGGCATTCAACTACAGCGGCAACAAAATCACGCTGACACCGATCGCAGGACCGGGCGGCATTCCCTTCGTCAAACCCAGCGGCTGGAGTGCAACCAGCTTCTTCCCCGATGTGAACAACCGCATGAACCGCATGCCGGAGATCCAGCTGCAGGGATCACCGATCAACGTCACGTGGAGCCCCAGTTACTATCCATGGAAGAACGGGTATGAAGGCTTCCAGTACCGCGATGATGTTTCCTGGACCAAGGGCCGTCACCAGTTCAAGTTCGGGGCCGGCTGGCTGCACGACTACAAGAACCAAGAATTGCAGTTCAACACCAACGGCACAGTCGCGTTCAACTCGAGCAACTTCTCGGGCGACTCGTATGTGAACTACCTGCTGGGCATGGCCTCCAGTTATCAGCAGTTGGAGTATCTGGCAGGCAAGCACTGGGTGAACAACAACTACGCCGGATACGTGAACGATGACTGGCATATCGCGCCTCGGCTGGTGCTGAACGTCGGGATACGCTATGACGGTCTGCCGCATGCTTTCGAGCGGTACGACAAGTTCGCCAATTTCGTGCCCGATCTCTATGACCGGTCGGCGGGCAATCCGGTGAATGCGGATGGCACGCTGAACCCCGCTTCTCTGTCTACGTTCGCTGCCACCGGTTCCGAGCAGTTCTACCTGAACGGCATCCGGGAAGCAGGCGTAGGTGGATTCCCGCGCGGCAACGTGCGGAATCACTACTACACATGGCAACCGCGAGTTGGCTTTGCGTGGGATCTGTCGGGCAATGGCAAGACGGTTCTGCGCGGCGGCTACGGCATGTTCTACGAGCGCATTCAGGGCAACGACGTGTACAACGCCGCTTTGAATCCGCCATTCGCCTACATTCCGTCGGCGACCAACGTCTATCTGTCCAACCCCAACACCAGCGCTCTGACGGGTGCAACGACACTGAACCACTTCCCGTCGAGCCTGACCAACATCAAGTACGACTACAACGCGCCGGGCACTGAAAACTTCAGTCTTGGTGTCCAGCGTGAACTGGCTCCGTCCATCGTTGCCGTCGTGCAGTATGTGGGATCGGTTGGATACAGCCAGAATAATGATCGCGCCATCAACACGCTGCCGCTGATCGACACCGACTCGACGGCGACCAGTCCGTACGACAAGCGCCAACTTGTGGCAACGGGCAAGGCCAACGCGAACCAGTATCGAATCTTCCCAGGCTATGCAGGTATCACGCAGGAAGAGGACGAGACCAACTTCAACTACAACTCGCTGCAGGCCGGCGTTCGTGTCGAGAACCGTCATGGACTGACGACCCAGGTGGCCTACACGTGGGCTCACAACTTGAGCATCGTGTCGAACGACCTGAACAGCATTTCGAACCCCTTCAACGCACATTACGACTACGGTTCGGATACCGGCTTCGATCGCCGTCAGATCCTGAACATCAGCTACGTTTACGCACTTCCCTGGTTCAACAAGAGCTCGAACCTTGCAGCTCGCGAGGTCCTGGGGGGCTGGTCCATCTCCGGCATCACGTTCTTCGAAAGTGGCGTACCGCAGCGCGTAGGCTACTCGGGTAGCGACACTCTCGGCTTGGGCGGCGGCACATCGAACCGTCCGGACCTCGTCGCGAAGGTTACTCTTCCGAAGAAGTTCAGCCAGTGGTTCAGCACCAGTTCGTTTGCTGATCCACTCGCTCCCTGGGCAGGCGGTTCAAACCAGGGCTTCGGCACTGCACCCAAGGACGCGGTGGCGGGACCAGGAATCCAGAACTGGAATATCTCCCTGTTCAAGTCAATTCCTCTAACCGCCGGCGAAGGACCGCGGATCGACCTGCGATTCGAGTCCTTCAACACGTTCAACCACACCAACCCCCAAGGTCTCGATCTGAACAACCACGACGGGAACTTTGGAAAGGTCACCAGCGACTACGGTCCACGCACCTTGCAGTTGGGCGGGAAATTTATCTTCTGATTTGTAACTCTCCCGTTTTCCGGGCACGGCAGATTGTTTTGCTGCCGTGCCCTTTCTTTTTTTCAGCCCCAATGTTGCTCGCAACATAATGGGCAAGCGAGAATGCTGATGGAGAGTGGTGTGGGCCGAACTGCGCAGCTGCGGATCATCCTTGGTGTCGCCCTCGCTGGGGTGCTTCTCTTCTCAGCGACGCAGCAGGTATTGCCTCAAGCAGATCAGCGCAGCGCAGCGCTGTCTCTCGAGCAGCAAGGCAATTTTGCAGGGGCGGAGGCTGCGTGGCTGGCGATCGCCAAGGTGCAACCCGCTGACGCAGAAGCATACGCGCACTTAGGTCTTCTCAATGCGCGTCGAGAGAAGTATCAGGAGGCGATAGCCTTCTATCGGAAGGCGCTGGCTCTGAAACCTTCCATGCCCGGCCTGCGTTTGAACCTGGGACTTGCCGAGTTCAAGGGTGGCCAGATGAAGGCCGCGATTCAGACATTTTCAGAACTTCTGAAGGGCACGCCGGAATCCTCACCCGAGGCGCTGCGGTTGACGACGCTTCTCGGCCTTGCGCACTACGGTGTCGGTGCGTATGCGGCTGCTGTTCCGGAACTCAAAAAGGCTACGGCGGCTGATCCGCAGAATCTGCCTTTCAGGCTGGCTTTGGCGCACAGTTGTCTTTGGACTCGGCAGTTTCAGTGCGTCCTGGATGTCTATCACGAGATTGTGACGCTCAACGCCGATTCGGCCGAGGCAGACATGCTGGCCGGCGAAGCTCTGGATGAAATGAAAGACAAGCCGGGCGCCACGCAACAGTTTCGAGCCGCGGCGAAGGCAGATCCAAAGATGCCGAACGTCCACTTCGGCCTGGGTTATCTTTTGTGGGGCTTGCTCCAATTCGACGAGGCAGCGAAGGAGTTTCAGGCCGAGCTCGGCAACAACCCCGACCACGCCCTCGCTCTGACTTACCTTGGGGACTGCGACATTCAGCTCGGCCATCCTGAGCTTGCGTCGCCGATGCTGGAGAAGGCAATCCGCATTGACTCGAAGATTGAAATCGCCCATCTGGATCTGGGTATCCTCTATAGCGATGCGGGACACAAGGACGAGGCGCTGCGCGAGCTCAAGGCCGCTGAACGTCTCAACCCCGAGGACCAGAATGTGCATTGGCGCCTGGCACGCTTTTACAAGGCGATGGGAAAGAACGAAGAAGCCAAGATTGAGTTCGACAAGACGCGCAGTTTGCAGAAGGCTTCAGACCAGTCTGTCTTCACGAAACTGCATCAGGCGCAAGGCAAAGGACCAACGGAGGCGCAACCTGATCCGGCGGCCCTTCCGAAATGATGATGTCCGCGACAGCCGCGCGCCTTCTCAGGGCTTTTGAGTCCCATTGAATCCGCCCGGATTCGTCGAGACTACACCCGCTCCTTCTCGTATTGTGTAGAAGCGATCGGCCGCCAGGTTGGTCAAGATTTCGACTTTGCCGCTGGGCCATTGGATCTCGGCCTTATCGAGATGTTCATGAATCCCCAGGCCAAAGTGGATGCGCAAATCGTGCTGCGATAGATAGCTTCCCCCGCTCAGAACTTCGCCCAATTGCACAAGATCACCTGCCGTCGCCCGGACCCGCGCATTGAGCGCAAGACGGTTGCTTTTTACGCCTTCCAGTTGAAAGCTGATCCAGTGGTTTTGCGGGCCTCCTTCGGGGCGCAGGATCATTGGCTGCCCCTTCAGATTCTCGATCACTGCTTCGAGCTTGCCGTCATTGAAGAGATCGCCGATGGCCATGCCGCGGCTCACCTGCGGAATTTGGAGGGCGTCCCCTGCCTCACTGCTGATGTCGGTGAACCTTCCGTTGCGCTCATTCCGGAAGAGCAGTTTTGGTTCCAGGTAATGGAGGTCGGAGCGCATCTGATCCACCTGCGGATAGACATGTCCGTTGACGATCAGGATGTCCTGCCATCCGTCGTTGTCAAAGTCGACAAAGGCGTCGCCCCATCCGACGGAACCGCGGGTTCCGCGCCCGATGCCGGACGGTGCGGCAACATCGGTAAAATTCATTCCACCGTCGTTGCGATAAAACGCCGCATATTCATTATCGAAATGCGAGATCAGGACGGACATGCGGCCACTGTGGAGGTAATCGCCCATGGCGACGCCCATATTGGCTTGGCGAGCGCCGCTGTCGCTCAGTCCGACTCCCGATGTAAATCCAACTTCTTCAAACGAGCCCCGGCCGTTGCTCTGGTAGAGATAGTTGGGCTGGCCGTCGTTGGTGACAAATAGATCCAGCTTGCCGTCATTGGCAAAGTCCGACCAGATGGCCGTCAGTCCGAAGCGGTGCTCTTCGTCGGAGACGCCCGCCTTCTTCGAAACATCCGCAAAAGTGCCATCGTGATTGTTGTGGTAGAGGCTATCGGGAGAGCCGCGCAATCCACGCGGTCCGCATTGCACATCGATACCCATGTACTTGCAGATGTCGCTCGAGCCGAAGCTGGCCATGTTGTGCAGATCGAAATCGACATAGTGGGCAACGAACAAGTCGGCCCAACCGTCCTTGTCGTAGTCGCCAAACGCCGCACCTGTAGCCCACATGTGGTCCCCGGCGAGTCCGGCCTCTTTCGTTACATCCGTAAAAGTCCCATTGCCGTTGTTTCGATAGAGGACAACGCCGCCGAAACAAGTGACGAGCAAGTCGGGCCAACCATCGTTGTTATAGTCGCCGACTGCTGTGCCCATCGCCCAGCAGGGATAGCCCACACCGGCCTTTTCTGTCACGTCGGTGAACGTGCCGTCGCGGTTGTTGCGGAAAAGCGCACTGCGGGCCTTCTGTCCGTGCTTCGCCATCTCCACGCTCTGGGAGTTCGTGAAATAGATATCCGGCCAGCCGTCGCGATCGTAGTCAATCAGCGCAACCCCGCCGCTCATCGACTCGACGATGAACTTCTGTTCGGGGCTGGAAACATGCTCGAACTGAATCCCCGTTGAGGCGGTAATGTCGATCAGATGCGGGTATGAGGGTGTTGGGGCAGCCGGCGTGGCGCCGGCGGTCGGAGCGGGGCGATTCTGCGTTCTTCCCGATTGAACTGCGCACAATACGGAGATCAGGACGCAAAGAAAAAGGCGCAGGGGATGAAGAACTATGCCAACACCATCCACATCGAGGCGCCGCTCATTTCTGCTCCACACCAGCTGATTTTAGTATCTGAGATCGATGTATGGACCGATTGGATCGGGGAGGCTCGGGCCGTGCATTGGGTTGGCGACGAACCAGAGGTCCGGAGGGAGGGATTCGCTCCCCGACCCTCTTGGCGCCATTACCAACAATAGGTGGCAATGACATCCGGGGCCCCGGGGAGTTGATTGGTGACGCTGGTGTGCAAGACAATCTGGATATTTTTCTTTTCCCAGCCGGTGGGGAGGGACTTGAGCAACGCCGAAATGGACTGTTGATTGGTGATGAACTCAGCCGCGATCTCAGTTCCTGCGTATCCCACCCCAGCGACGGCAATCACGGTCGTACCGGTCTTGGAGTTCAATATCCGGGAGACGATTGCGTAATCCTCTGAGAAGGCGGCATTGGTAGTCCAGCGCTTGCGAGGGTCGGAGCGGTCCACAATGCTGTTCGGCCCATCAAAGACATAACGCAAGTTCTCAGTTACCGAGAGGGTCCAGGAATTGTTGTGCGCGCCGATCAAGATGGTGGGACTTTCACGTAGATCGCCATACGCTACATCCCCCCCGTACCGGATGTTGAACTGTCTGTCGCGGCGAACGAGCAAGGACTCCACCTTTGTGATCGCTGCGACATCCCCAATTGTGACAAAGGTATCCTTCGCGGGATATAGATCCTGTCCATCAATCTTGGTGCCCGGAGGCAACGGGATGTACGTTTCAAATCCCATTTCCTCGGAGTGGTTCCTGGGGTGCTCGCGGTAGTAGGCGGCCAGAAATGAAGGGGACAGTTGATAGACAGCATTCCCGCCGACATAAATCAAAGTGGTGTGGCGGCTATCTAGAATCGGCGCCCAGAAGTGGTTAAAGGCCCGGGCCTCAGAAGATGGGAGCCATCGTAGTACGGCCCCGATCAGGATCACTGCCGCAGCGGCAGCCAGCATCGACCATGTCGTAGCGCTGATCCTTTTACCGGATGGCTTAACAATGTGTTCGACCGCCACCTGGGGAATAGGCGGGATCAGCGCTTCAGCCGGTTTGGGACTCAATTCGTGGTGGGGCGACGGAGGAGCAGGCCTATTCCCGTCGATTCGTTCGAAAGCAGCCCTGAAGGAGCCCAACGGCACGCTGATCCGAACGGCTTTCCCCTGCTCGATTTGATAGTAGAGGGCTAGGCGTTTCCTGACCTCGGCCACACGCGCGCGCACGATTGGGTCCGAATTCGTGTCGTAGTCGGGGCGTCTACCGAAAACCTCGGTTCCAATCACTCTCTCTTTCAGGAGTTCCGCGTGCCCTGAAAGGGTTTTATCGACGATGAATCGCAGGAGGTCCTGTGCTTGCTTGCTGGTGCGAAAAGGGGTACTGGACAAGATCTCCGCAAGTGTCTCTTGTATCAGTGTTGCGAGGCTTTCCGGGGGAAGCGGGCCACGCTGCGAAGATTCTTCAGATTCAAGAGCGTGCCCCATCGGATCTCCCACTGAAAATCGCCTGCGCCGTACTCTACTCCAGCCAAATCGAAGCTGACAAGCTCCGCGTTTTGTTGGAGAACCTCTCGTACAGTACCATACAGCACCTTGCGGATAACCATAAAGTTATCGCTTACTTGCTGCCGTCGTGGAGAGTGCGCTCGCTCGGGTTTGTATTCCTCGATCTACCAAACCGAGTCGGGCGTCGGGGCCGTTTTTTAAGGACGCGCGCGAAATCAGAGAAGGATTTTAGGAGGCACGATGAACAGGTTACGTCTCATGTGTTTGGCGGTCTTGATAGTCACGATAGGACTGACTTTCACTTCGAAACTCGATGCTCAATCCAAGAGCACGACAGCAACTCTGTCAGGCACCGTTTCCGATCCGTCGGGGGCCAGAGTTCCGAATGCGACGGTTAAGCTCACCAATCCGGAAAATGGAATCGCCCGAACCGGCACCACGGGCTCGACGGGAGAGTTCTCCTTCGCTCTTCTCGTGCAGGGCACCTACACCGTCGCCGTCAGCGCTCCGGGATTCAAGACGACTCGGCAGGACAGGATCGTGCTGACCGCCGGAGATTCGGTCTCGGAAAGCTTGATTCTGACGATCGGCTCTACCGAGCAGGTCTCGGTCAATGCCAGCGGGCCGCTGCTTCAAACACAGGACGCCAATATCAGCACCGAGCTTGAGAGCAAGCAAATTGAGGAACTTCCACTCAATCTCAGAAATGTGCTTTCCTTTGTGACGCTGGATTCCGCCGTGAACACGCAGGGCGACCGGCAGTTGCTGGGCGCGGGGGGCAGCGAAGATACGGCCGACCAGGACTACTCGTTCATGAATTTTGGAGGCGGCTACTTCGGGAACAACCTGTACCTTCTGGAAGGCGGCTACGATGTGGCCCAGGGCTGGGGCGGAATCTTATATGTGCCTGCCCCGGAGGACACGGACCAAGTCAAGGTAGCGAGCTACTCGTTTTCGGCCCAATACGGATGGAGCACCGGCAATGTGATCAGCCTCAGCACCAAGGCTGGCACCCACGACTGGCACTTCGTTGCAGATGAATACATACGCAACCCGAAACTGGACGCCAACCTCTACTTCAATAACCTGAACAATACCCCCAAGCCGAACGACCATCGCAATCAGTTCGGATTTGCCGGCGGCGGGCCGTTGTATATCCCGGGTATCTACAAGCAGCGGGACAAGACATTCTTCTTTGCCCACTATGAGGGATTACGGCTCAACGGCTCCGGTTCCTATAGCGCGCAGGTGCCGACCACTGCCCAGTTGGGAGGGGACTTCTCGACGCAACTCACTTCGACCTCCCTGGGCGCGGATTGCCTCGGCCGGCCCATCTTTTCCGGCGCGATCTACAACCCCTACTCGTTGTCCACCTGCCCGGACGGAAGTCCTGTCCGCAATCCCTATCCGGGAAACATCATCCCCACAAGCGGGCCAGGGTCAATCGACCCTCTGGCGAATAAATTTGCCGCGGGCAACTACTGGCCGGCGCCAAAGAACGCTGGCAGTCAATTCAACTTCAACACCACGGCGAGTGCCGCGACGACTTCCAACGAGTGGGGATTTCGCATCGACCACAACATCAACGCGAACAATCGTATCTACGGGCAATTCTCGAATAAGCACGAGGGAAAGGTCCAAACTCCGCCCTTTTACGGAAACGATATCGCGGGACCGTATGTGTTCGACCCTAACAACCGCATGTTCGGGGTCTTGGGTTACTCGCACGTCTTCTCGCCCACTTTTGTCCTGAGCAGCACCTTGTTCTTCATTCGCAATCCCGGAGGGAACGTAGTTCAGGGATATCCGTTCAAGCCTTCTTCGCTCGGACTGCCGGCGCAACTTGATTCGTGGACTCCGCAGTTTCCCCAGGTTCAGTTCGGGAACACCTTTGGGGCGAATTCCTTCTATGCTCCTCTGGGAGCAACACAAAACTCCGGCCAAGCTAGCTTCCCGCAGAATAACGGCAGCCTGACCATCGACGTCAACAAAACTCTCAAAACACAATCCCTCTCGGTCGGCTACATGGGCGTTTGGCAAACGGACGACGGCGGAAGACTCATCCCGACAGTCTTCAATTTCTCCAATTCCATGACGGCGGGCCCTAACCCCTCGCAATTGACGAGCGGCACCGGAGACGCGCTTGCTTCCTTTATGGCGGGCGCGGGCAACTCCGGCGTTGGATCGGGCGGCTCCACGGGATTTAACGCCTATCCGGCGCCAACCTACTACATGCACGGCATGTACGTTCAGGACGATTGGAGAGCGACTCATAAGCTCACCTTGAATCTGGGCTTCCGCTATGACATCCAGATGCCGGTGACAGCGCGGCACAATGAGCAAGCGTATTTCGACCTCCACGCCCTTAATCCGATCAGCGCGGCGACGGGGATTCCGGTGTATGGGCAAATCGTTTACAACACGCCCGGAAACCGCGGCCTGTACAAGGCCAATTTGAATGACTTTGCGCCCCGCATTGGCTTCGCCTACGCCATCTTGCCCAAGCTGGTCATGCGCGGTGGCTACGGCGTCTATTACGCCAGAAACTTCTATAACGGCAATGGCCCGGATCCCGGATACTCGACATCGTCGGCGTGGACTTCATCGGCCGACGGGGTTCACGTGCTTTCGCCCCTTTCACAGGCATTCCAATCGGGACTTGTGCCGGTGACCGGGAACTCGCTGGCAGGCCTGACGCAAGTGGGTCAGAGCCCCAGCGTTGTGAATCCACACCGCCCCGATCCTCTAACCCAGCAGTTCAGCTTTGGATTCCAATACGCCTTCAGTCCGAATGACGTGCTGGATGTCAACTACGTGGGGAGCCGTGGAAGGCGCATTACGCTTGGTGGCATGAACTACGGCCAACTGGATCCGAAGTATCTTTCCATGGGTTCGGCGTTAGGCCAGACCTTGCCCACCAATCCATATGCCAACGCGTTAAGCTCCCTGGGGCTTACCGCCCCGAGCTGTCCCTACACGACGGCCCAATCGCTGATGCCGTACCCGGAGTTCTGCGGAGGCGTCTCAGCCGGGGACGAACCGGTCGGACTCAACAACTACAACGCATTGCAGGCAAACTTCAAACATCGTTTCGGCCAAGGGCTGATCTTTACCGCCTCCTACACCTATCTCGAAGTTCCTCTCCGATGTGGGCGGCCCTGAAGAGTGGGGTTCAATCAACGGCGACCAGGGTGGCTCGAGTATCCGCAACTTCTATGACCTGAAGGCCGATTGGTCGGTGGACGGCGGCGATATCCCACACTCGCTCGTTTTGAACTATGTGTATGATTTGCCGATTGGCCGAGGCAAGAAGTTTGGCAGCGGTATGAACGCCGTCGAGGATGCGGTCGCCGGCGGCTGGCAGGTGACGGGAATTACCACTGCTCAGAGCGGTTTCCCGATGTCGATCGGCCCCAGCGGAAACGCCGCGAGCGTCTACGGCGGGAATCAGCATGCCGATTTTACGGGCGCCTCCTTTAAAAGCGGTAACTGCGGCGGCAGCTCTGGGATTCCGTCCATCGCTGTGGGATTGAAGTACTGCTTCTTCAACCCGGCGGCCTTCAAAGCGCCGGCGGATTACACCTTCGGCAGTGCTCCTCGCTACTTTTCCAATCTGCGCGCTCCCGGATACGTGGACGAGGACTTCGCGATCCAGAAGTGGTTCACCCTCAAAGAGAGGCTCCGCCTGCAGATCGCCGTCCAGATGTTCAACGCTTTCAACCACCCCAACTTCGGAATACCCAATGCCAGCTGTCGGTAGCCCGAACATGGGCTTGAGCTCAAGCACGCAGGGAGCCCGACAAATGCAGGGTGCGTTGAAGATAACCTATTAGAGCCCCTATGCGATGGACGGTACTTCTTGCTCTGTGCGTAGCAATTCCGCTCACGATTTCGACCGTGAGCGGAATTGCCGTAGCGCAGGATCGCGATCAGAATGTTCAATCTCTCCTGGCTGAGGCGCGCATGGCTCAGTCCAGGGGGGATTTTTCTGGAGCAGCCGACGCATATCAGAAAGCTGTAGCACTGGAACCCTCGATCCCTGAGCTATGGGCCAATCTCGGCCTGATGGAACACGAGTCGGGAAGGATATCCGAGGCAATGACAAGCTTTCAGAATGCTGCTCGCCTCAAGCCATCATTGTTTGTTCCGCAATTGTTTTTAGGGCTGGAGTATCTGCAATCCAACAAAGCCGAGGCGGCCCTTCCTCATCTTGAGAACGCCGTCAGGCTCAATCCCGGCGACTTGCAAGCGGCGCTCACCCTGGGAAAGGTCAATTCAGTACTCGAGAGGGGAGATCGTGCGGCGGATTCGTATCTGAAGGCGACACAAATCGCGCCGAAAGACGGAAACGCGTGGTTGGGGCTTGGGACTGCTTATTTGCAAGCCATGGAGAGCGATGCACGGGAGATGGCGACGACCTACAGCCATTCGGCCCATGTGAAGCTGCGAACCGCCGAGGCATTGGCCGAAGAGGGCAAGTTGATTCAAGCAGAGGAGGCATATCAAACGGCCATCTCCACAGAATCGCCCGTGCCCTGTGCTCATGCGGAGTTTGGCATCACGTTTCTGCGCAGGAAGAAAGTGGCTGAAGCCCGCGAGCAATTGAAACTGGAAAGGCAGTCCGGAACGCATTGCGGTTTGGCGCCTCTCGGTGTTGCGGTTGCCAATCTCGCAGAAGGACTCGCTGACTCTTCACTTGAGGAACTCACTTCTATTGCCTTAGCCGATCCCGGCTTCATTGCGTCGAGCCTGCCGCTGTTCCGCGGCGCTGTCACTTCAGACCAGGCTCGGTCTCTCATCAATCTGGCGCGCGCCCGAACCAAGGATTCGGCCCTTTCAATCGATATGGCCTCTCTGATCGAGAAGGCTTTTCTTTCGGAAGATCCGCCCGATCTCTCGGCTTCGGTAATTTCACGTGACGATGGCTCAAACTCGACTTCACGCGTGACTGCGCCGAGAAGTGCAGAACAGCTCTATGAAAACGGCCACTATGAAGCATGTAAGGAAGCGCTAGAGCCGGTGCTGCAATCCGCCGCCATCGATCAGCTACAGCTTCTCGCCTCGTGTTCCTTTTACGCGGGCGATCCCCGAACGACATCGATTGTTGCTGAGCGTCTGAAGGCAAACCACGCCTCGCGCGTCGAGGGATTGTATTGGGAGACCAAGGCCGATCAGTGGCTGGCGATCAGAGCCCTTGTTCGCGCAGGCGAGATCGACGCCGATTCTCCGCAGATGCATGTATTGCTTGGCGACGTGTTTCGTGAAAAGCGCCGGTTGGAAGAAGCAGAAGCCGAGTACAGAAAAGCCGTTGCCCTGGACCCGAAGGGCCGCAGTGCGCGACTCAGCCTGGCAATCACGCTGTTCTCCCAGCTGAAGAACGACGAAGCGTTCAATCTCGACGAATCCATTCTTGTGGAGTCCCCGGCAGATCCCGAAGCAAATCTACTTGCGGCTGAGGTTCTGGTGCAGCGCAACCAGTTTTCCGCGGCCGAGCCCTACCTTCTGAAGTGCGCAAATCTCAAGCCGGAACTGATGCCTCGCTACCATGCCCTTTTGGGGAGGGTTTATGCAGAGACGAATCGATCTGAAGCCGCAATTGCGGAATACAAACTGGGGTTATCGACTGATGAAGACGGCAGCATCCATTATCAGGTGGCGCGTCTTTATCAGAAATCCGGAAATAAAGTTGCCGCGGCAGAAGCTTTCAAAGAATCAAAGCGGCTCGTGGATCGGAGACATGATCGTGCGCGGATAGCACTGGAGCAGCTTGACACGGACACAAGCCGCCAATAGCCACCTGGGCCCGTAGCAACATCTCCTCTTTGTCTGCAGTTGCTCGGGAATCATTTCGTCCAGGGCCAACCTACTGTCGTGTACTCGAAATATTGAATAGGGAGCTCGGCTTCATGTACTTCTTGCCTGTTGGAAAGCAGTTTCGCTGGCTTGGTGTCTGCCTTTTCGTGTTGGTCGTACCGGTTCTTCGGGATGATGCGCAAGCTCCGGACCGAGCGGAAAACGGAGCAGTGATTCACTCTGCTGCCGGTCTTGTTCGAGTCGAGGTGTGCTCCGACAGCGTGATTCACATCGTTGCGGGTCCAACTGCGAATCACCTAACAAAACCGATTGTGCCGACCGTCATCCGGCCGTGTTCGGGCGCGAAGTTCACCATTGCCTCGGATGCGTTGCACGAGAGTCTTGTGACAGCAAGAGTCAAGGTCGAGGTGGACAAGCAAACTGGGGCCGTCCGATTTTTGACCGTCGGCGGGGACGCAATCCTTAGTGAACAGCCGCAGAGTGGACGCACCGTTCCGGCTGCGGAAGCAGGCGCTTCCGGTGATGGGGTGGGGCAGGGGTTTCTGCTCTCTCCCGGGGAAGCGCTCTACGGACTGGGCCAGCATCAAGAGGGATTTTTCAACCTGCGCGACATACCCGTGCAACTTTTGCAGGCGAATTCGAACATCGCGATTCCGTTTCTGATTTCGAGCAACGGGTACGGGCTGCTCTGGAATAACCCAGCGCTCACGGATTTCAACCCTGCAACGGAAACGGTCCAACTCGACCAGAATGGCGCCGGAACATTCCAATCGGGTCCCGAGGGGGAATACGGATTTCTTCTCAGCGGAAACTATCGCAACAAACTGCGTTTGTCGGTGGATGGGCAACAAATCCTCGACCTGAACAACATGTGGCTCCCTCTCTCAGTGGGCGCGAAGATGCACCTGGCCGCGAACTCAACCTACAAAGTGGTCGCCGAAACAGGAGGCGACACCAGGCTCGCCGTGCGTGCTCCCGCCGACACGATGGCATTTCGATCGCAAGTTGGTGACGCCGTCGATTACTACTTCCTCTACGGACCGGAGCCGAAGAAGGTGGTCGCGGAGTACCGTGATTTCACGGGCGCCGCACCGCTGTTGCCTCGGTGGGCGTACGGCTTTTGGCAGTGCCGGGAACGCTACTCGAGTCAGCAACAGATTCTCGATACAGCTGCGGAGTTCAGGAAGCGAAAGATCCCAGTCGATGTTCTCGTTCAGGATTGGCAGTATTGGGGCAAGTATGGTTGGAACGCCATGCGCTTTGACGAGAGTGCCTATCCTGACCCGGCTGCAATGATGTCGTCTCTGCATAGCCAGAATCTCCACCTGATCATTTCGGTCTGGGCTAAGTTTGGCGCGGAGACAGCTGTCGATAAGGAAATGGTCGCTGACGACCTGGTGCTGAAGAACTCCGCAAGTACAGGAGAGCCTGGCGAAACAAAAGAGCGCGAGAACTGGGCCGATCTGTTCAATCCGCGAGCACAGAAGTTGTTCTGGACCGACATCAATCGCAATCTATTCAGCGCAGGGCTCGACGGCTGGTGGCTGGATGCTTCAGAGCCGGAAGGCGATCCGCTTGAAAGAAGACAGCACCTTTCTCGGACCGGGAAAGAACCGTGCGCAACGCTTTCCCTTTGTTTGAAACGTCCGCGGTCTATCAAGGACAAAGGGCAGCGACCGAAGAGAAGCGCGTCGTGATTCTGTCTCGTTCCGCGTACGCCGGGCAGCAGCGCAATGGTTCCATTTCCTGGTCAGGCGATATCACCGGCGAATTGGGATACATTTCGTCGCCAGATCCCTGCCGGGCTCAGCTTCGGAATGTCCGGTTTTCCATATTGGACTACGGACATTGGTGGATTCTTCCGCCCGGCTGACCAGTACACATCGGCGGATTACCACGAGCTGCTCATCCGCTGGTTTCAGTTCGGAGCCTTTTGCCCCATCTTCCGCATTCATGGCTATCGGTCTGAAACAGAGATGTGGAAGTACGGTCCCGAGGTCGAGAAGATTCTCACGCAGTACGACGAATCTGCGCTATCGCCTTCTCCCCTACATTTACTCGATGGCGTGGGACACCTCTGACCAGGGCGAAATTCCTATGAGGGCTCTGCCGTATGCGTATCCCAAAGACATTTCTGTCAGAGACGTTGGCGATCAATTCATGTTCGGCGACTCGTTGCTCGTCAATCCTGTAACTGAACGCCATGCCACGACGCGCGAGGTTGTTTTGCCGACAGGAGAGAAGTGGATAGACTTCTGGACTGGACAAACGCATTCTGGCGGGCAAAAGATTTTGGCAGAGGCCCCGCTTGATCAAATGCCAATCTTCGTCAAAGAAGGCAGCATTGTTCCCATGGGCCCTGTTGTGCAGTCCGCGGCCGACGCAGCGGATCCGCTTGAACTTCGGATTTATGTTGGCAGGAATGCCGATTTTCAACTCTATGAAGACAGTGGAGACGGCTACGACTATGAGAAAGGCGCGCGAACAACCATCCAGATCCACTGGGATGACCATCGAAACGTGCTGTCGATCGGCGGTCGAACGGGAGCATTTCAGGGAATGCGCACGAAGCACACCTTCCGGATTGTCCTGGTCAAGCCGGGACATGGAACAGGCGCTGGATCGGATGCAGCCTTCGATCGCTCGGTAACATACGACGGACATCCAACCAGGATCCATTTGGGCAAGCAAGGCTGAGCCATAGCAGGAGTGCGTTCGGGTGTTGGAAAGATTCATCGAATTCGTTTTGGAGGCTTTCGAATGATGAATCGCAGGCAATTGCTCACGAGTGGAATATCGATGATCGCGCTATCTCGAATGGCGAAGGCATTAGGAAACTCGCCGTTCTTTCGGGGAGACGATTCCGCAGGGTCCGTTCTTGCCGTTCTGGGAGTCTTTGAAAGTCCTATCGTTGCCCCAGATTGGTTTCGAGATGCGAAGTTCGGAATCTGGGCGCATTGGAGCCCGCAGTGCGTTCCCGAACAGGGCGACTGGTACGCGCGGAATATGTACATCCAGGGAACGCGTCAATATGAGTATCACGTCAAGCAATACGGGCACCCGTCGCAGTTTGGATACAAGGATATTTGCCATTTATGGAAGGCGGAGCGGTGGGACCCCGATGCGCTTGTCAAGCTCTACAAGCGGGCTGGTGCAGAATATCTTGTCTCCCTGGCCACCCATCACGACAACTTCGATTGCTGGAATTCGAAATATCAGCCCTGGAATTGCGTCAACATTGGCCCGAAGCGCGACATCGTGGGCACCTGGGCCAAGGCGGCGCGCGCCAACGGATTGCGTTTCGGAGTCAGCTATCACGGCACGCCTCATCGCACCTGGGATGAGTTTCTTCCCGTTCGCTACAAGAGCGACACGACAGGCTCCCTCGCGGGTGTTCCTTACGACGGCGTGCAGACGATGGCGGATGGCAAGGGTAAATGGTGGCAAGGGCTCGATCCGCAGTTGCTCAATGGAAAGCCGCACCTGAAAGGATACCCCTTGCCCGGAGTTCGTCCAGCAGTTCATGCTTCGCGTTCAGGATGTGATCGATCAATACGCTCCGGATATCCTGACTTTCGACGACGGCGCAAAGTTCAATTTCGATGCGGGCGGCCCCGGGGCTCCGGACTTGAGTGTGTGGCTGGGAATCCCGGACCTGGCGCCGCAGATCATGGCCTATTACTACAACAAGAACATCCTCGACGCATTCCGGTCATCTGGAAGGCGTCATCGACCTGAAGGAGGTTCCCGAACCGGTGTGGGGAACGCTGACCCGCGACTTCGAAATGTCGCTGGCCGACAAGCTGCAGGAAGAAGCCTTGGCAGACCGAGGCATGCATCGGGAGTTGGCACTACGAGCGGGCCCATCTTCGAGAACCATACTTATCAGAAGGCCTCATTCATCATTCCTTTTCTTGTCGATATTGTCAGCAAGAACGGCAACCTGCTTCTCAGCATTCCCCTGCCTGGGCATGGAGAGCCGGACAGCGATGAGCTGGCGTTTCTTGGCGGAAATTGCCGATTGGCAGCAGGTGAATTCTGAAGCGATCAAAGGGACTCGTCCATGGAAGATCTATGGGGAAGGTCCATCGACCGACGCCAAGGAGGTCCCGTCCTATCAGCTATCGCGGCTGCAAGTTCGATCACACGGACGTGCGGTTTACGGCCAAGGGCGAAACCCTGTATGCCATCGCTTTGGGATGGCCGCCGGACAACCAGGTGCTGATCAAATCGCTCGCAAGCACCGCACCGCACTACGAGCGTCAGATTCGCAGGGTGGAACTGCTGGGGGCGAAGGAGGACGTCAAGTGGACAAGAGAGCCGGATGGATTGAGGATTTCTGTTCCGCAAGAGCGGCCATGCCATCACGCTTATTGCTTCAAGATACTGCCGGCATGAAAGCGATCTCAATCTTTGAGGTTCATGCTGCTATCTGATATTTATGCTGGTCGTGGCGGAGGGATTCGAACCCCCGACCCTCTGCTCCCAAAACAGGTCAAACGATTTATTGAAAGCTATTGGAATCCGCGGTTTCTAAGTGCTTTGGAATGAATGTGGCCAGCATCGCGCTTCCGGTCCTGTTGATCCTTGTGGATCTCTTGTGCTTTGACCGCTACAAAATCGACTACAGTCACTGGGCTTCCAAAAGTCTCAGAATCGAGACAAGTCCTGCCCCGGAGCGAGGCGGGGCATCGGTTTTCTCCCACAGATTCGCCGTCGAACCAGACCGGGCCTGCTACGGGGTGGGTGCGGCGCTCAATCGAAACTCGGCAGCATGACACGTCGACCCTGTGGAAAGCAAATCGCTTGCATGAACCGCATCAGGGGTGGAGTGTCATCCTCATTCCGATGCCGTAGGCAGCGCGCTCTTCAGTGGATCGCCTTAGTACTGTTTACAGATGTAAACATGGCAAGGCCGCCCCGGAGGACACCCTTGCTGGTTTACTATTCGGCAGCACTTACCGAGGCGATGTCCTTCAGCGGAAGAGAGTACCCACCAACCCGCTCTGTTTTCGCATAGAGCTCCGGGCGAGATGTGGAGACAAGTTCAAAAAACATGTCTGCGTCAGACTCCTCAGCAAAAACGGAGATGACTTTGGCGATCATCTGCTCCCCGTCCACGGTTTCAATTTGGACGCGCTTATCTATGTTCGATTTGAGTGTATCTAGGTCGGCTTCCGTCATCTACCACCTCACATGAAGATTGCTGCCTGTAGTCTTGCTTTCGAGGTTAATGTATCCCTTTGTTTCGGCGCTTGTGAACCGCGCAACTTTGGTTCCATCCGCGCTAATTTCTCCGACCACTTTACCCGTACCGCGATCTATGATTTGTCGCGCTCCCTCCCCAACCCACTCCTTAGGCGGGTGGCCCACCCTTTCGACATTTAGATCTTTCCCGTTTGGAGAAACTTGGGTGGCGGGTGGCCCACCCTTTCGGCATTTAGATCTTTCCCGTTTGGAGAAACTTGGGTGCCCCATCCTTCGCGTTCTTTGCGAAGGGTGGGATTGATCGCAGTCCGCTGGCCAGCATCTTGTTCGCTTCCCGTCGCTGGGCTGTCCATTCCGACTCGATTCGATAACAACTGAACATTAGAAAGTGGAAGGCGCCGCACTTCTGATACCGGACGAGACCCCTGGTCATGACGAAGAGAATTCTAAACCGAAATGACGGTTGAGCTTCGTGGTCTCCCACCCTTCCGCGATCAAGCTGCGGAAGGATCGGGCACCCAGTTCATGGGCTTGGAAAGGGTGGGCCACCCGCCATGACACGTCGACCCTGTGGAAAGCAAATCGAATGCATGAACTGCTCCAGGGGTGGAGTGTCACCCTCCAGCCGCTGCCATAGGCAGCGTGCTCTTTTGCTGGATGTGCTCAGGACGCCGGATGGAGCCACAGACGCCAGCAAGCCGCCCGGGAGGACGGCTTGCTGATAGCTACTGATTTCTAGCACGACCCCAGCGGAGACGACGGAAGACTAGGAACGAAATGCCCTGAGTGGACGCCAGGAGCAGAACCAGCATGACGCCTGATCGCCAAGTGAGGGAGTAGACGCCTGGATCTAGCAGCTCCTCGTGTTCCCAAAGGAGCGGGACGTTGGTGTAGTAGATCAGCACATACCCGACAACAGCGCACAATGCCAAGCCAAAAAGCACCTGGAGGATGGTCTTCATTGTCTCTTTCATTACTGGTCTCCTAATGGATGCCTAACTACCGGAGCTGGAGAAGAAGCACCGCTTCGTTCCCCATTATTTGGATTAGCAGTTGGGCTTCGGAAGCCCCAGTCGTTTATCGTGACCCTGCCTCCCTCATTCGCATTCGCGGATGCAGTTTGACCAGGTTGACCATCATGCGGAAGGCTCACCACGATTCCGACGTGACCTTCTTCGTTTCCGCTCGTGGGGTTAGCCCCATGATCTTGTGCGATCACATCGCCGGGTTTGGCATTTGCCATCGGTTCAGGCGCTGATAACCCGGTGATCTTCACATTCGGATCGGCGAATGCGGCGGCGCTCGGTATCTTGCCCGTTCCATCCACAGTGGTGTGCTCTCCAGTTGAGTTCTTCATCGTCTCGGAGACGTACAAGTTGCACTTATCTTTTCCACTCGTGAAAACCTGACCATTGCTTACGACTGTGGCGCTTTTGTCGTACCTGTCCGTTCCAGCGCTTATTTTGGCATTGTCAACGTTCTTTTTGCTACCTCCTCTGGCGTTTCATGCTCCGTCTGGATCAGCCGCGCTGAGAGGATTGTTCAGCACGTAGGCGTAGAGGTTCAGCGATTGCGGATTGTCGAGCTTTGCGTACGGTACAGGCTCCAGCTTTCGCGCTCCAGTCCGGCGACATGAACCGGCCCATGCTGCTTGCGTAGTACCTTGCTCCGAAGTAGTCATTGCCGGATTCGGCGTCTCGTTCTTTGCCGGTGAACCGGGATCGTAAAAAGCGCCGATCTGTTAAACAAACGGCGGATTGCATCATAGACGTGGACACTCGCGTCGTAAGTCATTCCCAGGTCTCAGACGCGAGACCTCGCCTTCCCGCTCGCGTCACTTCTTGAAGTCCTTGGAACACTCAGGTCGGGGCGGCTCTTACGGATTGCTGTAAGGAGTTCTTCAACATCTTCCAGTCGGAAATGCCGCAACGATATGTCAACAAATCCGTTTGGATCGCGGTTGCGGTAAACCGCAATACGAAAAAAAGGCCTCGATTGAGCCAAAACATCGCCAGCCGAAGACCTTTCATTCTTTACGCTAGTAATCTCATCAAACTGTATGCGCCGTTCTGCCCCCCCACTTGCGCGCATAACCACACTGTCTTTATCCCAGAGCACGCGGTACTTCACTCCAAAATAGAGAAAGTAAACACCATACAACGGCAAGAAAACCGCAGGTGCCCACATAAATCCCCAATCTGACGACGCAAACGACTCGTAAACGGCGAAGGCAGTTACGGCGGCAAGGATCACTATTTGTCCAACGTAGGGTCGAATCGTTCGCCGCAATGGAACCAGATCTTGTTTCGGGGTCATTTGGCGGGTGGCCCACCCTTTCGGCATTTAGATCTTTCCCGTTTGGAGAAACTTGGGTGGCCCATCCTTCGCGTTCTTTGCGAAGGGTGGGATTGATCGCAGTCCGCTGGCCAGCATCTTGTTCGCTTCCCGTCGCTGGGCTGTCCATTCCGACTCGATTCGATAACAACTGAACATTAGAAAGTGGAAGGCGCCGCACTTCTGATACCGGACGAGGCCCCTGGTCATGACGAAGAGAATTCTAAACCGAAATGACGGTTGAGCTTCGTGGTCTCCCACCCTACCGCGATCAAGCTGCGGAAGGATGGGGCACCCAGTTCATGGGCTTGGAAAGGGTGGGCCACCCGCCCAATTATTATGGCTGGCTTAAGTTGTGAATTGGTCGGGGCGGAGGGATTCGAACCCCCGACCCTCTGCTCCCAAAACAGGTCAAACGATTTATTGAAGCCTGTTGAAATTGCTCGTTTTTAAGTGCTTTGGAATGTGAATCAGCCCATTGCGATCTGCGACTTGTTGATCCTTGTGGATCGCTTGTGCTTTGACCGCTACAAAATCGACAACAGCGAAATGGCGTAGCTCGCCAGGATTGGGCTATTCGGCATCACTCTCTAAGAAAAAATCTTGCACTTTGCCGAACCTTTTCCCCTTGTCGTCCGAAGTACAGTTAGGAGCTCCAATTTTGCTCGACGACCGGGATCTCTGGAAGCGAATTTCCTCGGGCGATACCGAGGCATTCGATACTTGGTATCGGGGTACAGCCCCGCACCTTCGCGCCTTCCTCCGTCGCTTCACCGGTTCTGAGCATGCGGCTGACGATCTCATGCAGGAAACCTACACACATATCTGGAGACGCCCGCAAGGTTTCAACCCGGAGCGCGGTTCGGCCCGAGCCTATTTGTTTGGCATCGCTCGCAAGCGGGCTGTCGAATGGTGGCGAAGGCAGCGGCCTGCCGATCCGCTGCCAGAAGACAACTTTGCCTCGGCGTTCTCCGAGATGCGTTCCATTCTCATGGACGCTCTCGGTCGCCTCTCGCCCGAAGAGCAAGCGCTCCTCTGGCTTCGAGAAGTAGAGGGCCAATCTTACGCGGAACTCGCCGTCATTCTCGACGTTCCCATCGGGACCGTCCGGTCTCGCCTCTTTTCCGCCCGCGAGGCCCTGCGCGCTGTCTGGAATGAATCCCCGGCAACTAAAGGAGGCCACTCATGAATTGCAACGACGCCGCGGAATTCGTCTCCGCCCTCTGCGACGGCGAAACCATTCCGCCGGAAGCCGCCCATCACGTGGGCGCATGCTCGGAGTGCCAAGCCCGCCTGCGCGATTATCTTTCCACGGGCGCAGAATTGCGCCGCGTCGCAAGCCTCGAGCACGCCGCACCAATTCCGCCGTTTGATACCCAAACAACGATTCGTTCGAGAACTTCTCTTTGGCAGAGAGGATGGGAGACTATGCGCATTCCGAAGTTGGCGTTTGTTTCGATGATCCTTGGACTTCTCGCTCTGGCATCCAGTCTCGCTGTGATCAAAGTGAGGGCACGTTCAGAAGGCACGGTCCTGTCGCTGACGACCGACGTCGGCCATGACAAGCCAGTGATCTGTGCACTTTCAACAGTAGACCAGAGCCAAAAGCAATGCGAATACTTCGGAACAAACAACGGGAAGCCAGTCGGCTACCAATGGAAGCTTCTTGCCCGCGACGGGGATCGCGTTCAAATCGAGTTCCGGTCGAGGATGTACAGCGCGGTCACTGGTGGTCAGAGCTTCGGCCCCTCCGACCTCGATCATGAACCCGCCCAACAGACCTGGTTGCATCCCGGAGAAACGCTCACACTCAACGCCCCCGGCATCGGTAACGTCCACGTCACCGGGGAGTGGTTGGATCACATGCCTATGCTGCCTCCGCTCGGGGCAGAAGAACGCTTCGATCCCGCGCCTGCCGAACTGCGCTTCCTGTCGCCGCTGTTGCTGCGCGACAAAGAAGTGGTAGGAGACCTCGAGGGAGCCGCGGCCAAAATGGACAAGCCCCAAGAGGCGGCTTGGGTCTATTTCCCCCGAGAAGGTTCCTTCATCATCTCGGTCTCACACATGGAGGGCAGCCGCGAAGCCATCGCCAATATGAACCGCGTTTCATTCGATGAAGATGGTCGGAGCTACACCTTTATAACCGGCTCTCCGGTGAGCAGAGAGAAACGTGTTTGGGTACTGCACCAGCCCGACTTTGAACCTGAAGCGCCGCAAGCTGCGGATCACGCATTTCTAGGCGAGCTCACCCTTCGCGAGAAGTCCCCAGGCCTCTGGGAATCCCCTCTCAAATCGCACCAATAGCTCCGGGGCGCAGCCAATCTGTGCGTCACCGGTGGGTTATTTACGTGTAGTTTTCCGTGGAAGTCGGACACGACTGTGACTCGCATTCGTTTTACTCCACTAGCGAAAGATTTCCGGATGAATGCTTTCGGTGGCTTCCGCTGATCAGGTAGAGAGATCGCCTGACCAAAGCATTGTCACCGAACTGCTCATTAAGAATTCTCGCGGGTGGTTTTGATGATGGAGTTCGCGGTTCGATTGGGAATGCAGCAGAAAGGCTGTTGGAGAAGACCGAGAGTGATCGCCAACAGAAAACTTCGACTGACTCCCCGCCAATTAAAACCTAAGGCCCGCCTACTAAGACTTCACAAGAATATGCCAAAGGGGACGTTGGACCTATGTAGTGCATTCCGCAAGCAGTTGAATATAAATTGGTTAATAAGGCCACTCCATTTGTCCCAAAGCAGGTCAAACGATTTATTGAAGCCTGTTGAAATCCGCGGCTTCTATGTGCTTTAGAATGTGAACGCTTAGATTCGTTGCTCATCCTTTGTTGATCCTTGTGGATCGTTTGTGCTTTGACCGCTACATTTTTATCTACATCTCGCAGGATCGAAACTCCATCGCAGGTCCGGAAGAGACATCGATAGCTCTTGATCACTTTCGCGCACGAAGAACGCCCCGAACTCGCATCATGATTGAGTCGTGGGCTTTAAAAGAATGATTCCAATAACGCCGGGGATCGCTGCGACAAGAGCCCACCATGCGAGACTCGCCAGCAAGACTAGAACGCTGTCCGTTGGGCGATGTCTTTCTATCTCGTCCTGCCATAGAGCAACGAGGGTCGAGAGCGATACAACCAACATCCACACTGCGCTAGCTCTTCTAAAGAAGAATCCAGCTAAAGCGGCAGGAAGGATAGTTAGAGCGTATGCACCTAGAGCGAGGCGATACAAGAGCGGTTGTGTAACTTGAAAAGAGAACAAGTACATGGGCGCTACAGCGATCAGAACGAACAGGCCGTAGGCTATTGCGCAGAATAATGGTGTCCTCTCACGGGTGGCAAACATACAGTCCTGTCTGCTGGAAATATGTACGAACTATTCCAGCGGCACTGCTCGGAATGCTAGCAGTGGCATCACAAAGCTTCTGGTTGCACGCTTGAATTTCACCACCCCTACCATTCAAGAGATTCACGGGATTCCAGTTATCCCCCGGTTTGAGATTACCATGTTGCTCGTAGCACAAATCGTGAGCTCGGCAAGCTCTGTCCAATGGTCCGGTCGTATCACCACCACCTCCTGGCCCGCAGTAATGAGTGCCAAAGAGCCGTCCATTCGAGTCACCCCAATTTATTCCTGCTAACAATTCAGCTAAGCTTTGCCAAAGCGTCGGGGAGGTCCATGCGCCGCCAGGTTTGTAAGTAAAGCCGCCCTGTTGGAACCCGAGGCCTATGCCACTGCACGCGCCGAACTCGCATGTCACTGGACTACTGGAACAAAGACATGATCGCCAGCGCAACGAGTACGAGACCGAAAATCCTCAAAAAAACACACGGACCTTGGGAATCATCGAGGTCTTCATCGACTGGCCGCTTATTCCGATAGCGCTGACAAGTTCTCAGAATCTGATCGGGCGATGATGCCATCGCAGATCCCGCAATGGCGATAAAAATCGAGAGCAAAATTAGCGGTGGCGACAAAGAGCCTTGCTGGTGTGGAGTCCGGGGAACAAGCGGGTGAAGGCTCGTTCGTCCCATGAGTACAAGATAGATTTCCGAACCGGCTATATAAGAAAACCAAGCCCCGACTGCAAAGATTCCCAAGCCCGCGATCGAGTTCCCAACCCTAATGACTGTTCTCACGACGGGGTGCTGACTGGTTGCTCGCATCGTGGTTGAGAGGTCACCCGAGCCCAGATTCACCCTTTCCATTTTGCAGGCGCAAAACACATCAAGAATCCCCAAACAGCGGCAGCCACACCGAGCAAAAGCATTGATGAAAGAAGTAGCATTGGCCTGTCTTCCAGCGAAACCCTTGTATTACTCTCAAAACGAAGTGCAGCCGCCCCAAGTGTAGGATCCGGAAATACCGATTCCGGAAACTGTTGGACCACCAATCTTACCGGAGGAGTTGAAGCTCCCTTGGTATCCGGCAAAGA
>CAVXDG010000011.1:0-77386 GCA_963760475.1 uncultured Acidobacteriaceae bacterium
CGGCCATCCCCAGCCCAGAACTCACAGGCTGCACGCAGCACCAACGGCGCCGCTGTCGTCCATGACTTCGGCAGTCCGCTGACCATCGTCGAGGTTCCGATCTGGCGCAGCCGAGCATTGCTGCGAATGGCGCAGACGTGTAGATCGGAGGCGCGCGGCTCACACGCAGCGACGTGCGCCGTTGAGGTCGTCGAATAGGCGACACGAGCGCGCCCAGCGGTCCCCTCCCGCCTGCCGACCAGTCCGCCGCAGAGTGTCGATCCAGGCTGCGCAACAAGCGTCACGCCGACCCCAGCCCCTGAGAGAACAAACGGCGCCGCGCAGCGTTCGCAGGGCGAGTTGCGCTGAACGGTATCGCCGGGGCCTTTGCCAATCTGGTCGCGGATCGCCTTGAGCATTGGCAGCATGTGCTGCGGGCGTCCGTATTTGACCATCGTCCCGGTGTAAGGCACACCATCGAAGGCGACCTTCACGGGCACCTGGCCCTTGGTGCCGAATTCCTTCTCGACATCGTAGGGAAAAAGCAGGTACGCTCCTCCCCTGCCGGAGGGGCCCATTGCCGATTCAATCGTGGCTTTGAATTTGTATTGCTTCATCTGCGGCAAGCCATCGCGCTCAATGGCTTTCGACTTACTTTCCCATAGACGTGGGGCTGAAGCAAGTGTGTTTGCCGGCGCCACCCGATGCTGGTGGGCTTGACGCCTCTGTTCCGACGCAAAAAGAAGATCCCATCCGGTCGCGCGTAATTGACGCGGCATCGGATGGGATGGTCGTACGAGCACAAAAGGCTGGCAACTACACCAGCTTCGCGTCGAGGGTGATTTCGGTGTTGTTGGCAAAGAGCTTCGAGATCGGGCAGCCGGCCTTGGCATCGGCAGCCGCCTTGTCAAAGACTTCCTTCGATGCGCCGGGAACGCTGGCGGTCGTGGTCAGCGCGATCTTGGTGACCGCGAATCCGTCACCGACCTTGGCCAGGGTGACGGCCGCGTGGGTCTCGATCTTGGTCGGCGTCAAGCCTGCTCCGCCAAGCTGTGCGCCCAGGGCCATCGAAAAGCAGCTGGCGTGCGCCGCCGCAATCAGCTCTTCGGGAGTGGTGCCGCTGGCTGCGCCCTCAAACCGCGTCGCAAACGAGTAGTTGGCGTCCTTCAGCACGCCGGTCGCCGTCGAAATGGTGCCCTTGCCTTCCTTCAGTGAACCTGTCCAAACCGCACTTGCCTTGCTTGCCATAGATATCCTCCTTTGGGGATTCTGGAATTCGGTGTTTGTGGGGTAATTGATGTCTGTTTCGAGGGTGCGCCGCCCAAGACGGCAGCGACGCGCGTTACGGAGTTGATGCTTCAGGCACCTGCGGCGGTTGGCCTGGGCAGGGCGCCATCTTCTCTATGCTAATCTCTCACCCATGCTTCCCAACAGGCCCCGAGCTCTCGACGGCGATTTTGCGCGCGAATTTTCACAAAGTGGTGCGGTCTGACGCGTGACGCCGACCAGCCGAAGCTGCCCATCGACCATCACTGCCAGGTGTGCCCAACCTGTTCGCATCGCCTCAGCGGCCATCGCTGCAAGCTGGTGTGCACCCACTGCGGCTACTACCTCAGCTGCGCCGACTACTACTGAGGATTGCGCGTCCAGCGGATCGCGCTTCGCGCCAATGCACCTCAAACTCCGCGTAAACAGGGTCTATTGCTTCTCGCTGGCTTTCCGCGCTGCCTCGAACTCATCTCCAGGCAGCCACTCGACGGGTCTTGCCTGCTCGGCGGCCAGCCAGCCCAGCACAAAGCCGAAACGCGCCAGCTTGGCGTTCCCGCTGAAGTCCCAGCTCGCGTCATACTCATCGGAAGGCTGGTGGTAGTGATGCGCCACGTAGTCCTCAGCCTGCGCGTGACCCCACGCTTCGTCGTGGCCCTCAAAGAGTTCGCCCTGATCCACCGAAAACGCGGGGATGCCGACGCGCGCCAGAGAGAAATGGTCGCTGCGGTAGTAGTGGCCCGCCATCGGCGTAGGATCGGGGAGCAACTGCAGATCGAAGGCCTTCGCCACCGTCTGCACCGTGGGCCAGAAATCGATGCGCTCCGCGCCACCGAGATTCACTGAGCGCGGTACGCCCACAGGCAGAAGCATGTCGTAGTTGAGATCAAGCGCAATTTGGCGCGCCGGCACCGGCGGATGCAGACCCAGGTATTCCGAGCCCAGCAAACCCTGCTCTTCGGCGGTGACGGCGGCGAAGTACATGTCATGCGGGGGCGGCACGGCGGATTGCGCGAAGGCGCGCGCCATCTCCAGCAGAATGCCGCAGCCGGTGCCATTGTCGGCGGCGCCGTTATAGATGTTGTCGCCCTTGGCATCCGCATCGATCCCAAGGTGATCGTAGTGCGCGGTGTAGAGCACCGAGTTGCCTCCCGGCGCTGCCCCCGACACACGCGCGACGACATTCGAGCTGACATAGCGGCGGACACGACTCTCCACATGACCCCGCAGGCTCACCGGAATCTCAACAGCATGAAAGCCTCGTTTTCCAGCACGATCGATCGCCTGATCCAGATCGCCCAGGCCCGCCAGCGTGAAGAGGTGTTGGGCCACGTCGTGCTGGATCCATGCGGCGGCGCGCAGAGTGGCCAGCGGATCGCCCTGCAGGTAGCTCTTCTCGATCGCCTGTGAGTTGCGGACAACCTCCCACCCATAGCTGGCCAGATCGGTGCGATGAATCACCAGCACGCCCACCGCGCCGCGCCGCGATGCTTCTTCGTATTTGTAGGTCCAGCGGCCGTAGTAGGTGAGTGCTTTGCCCTTGAAGAATTTCTCGTCGTCGGAAGGTGGTTCGTTGACGATCACCAGCGCGATCTTGCCCTTGAGGTCGACTCCGGCATAGTCGTCCCAGTTGTATTCCGGCGCATGAATGCCGTAGCCGACAAAGACGATAGGCGCATCGATCTCGGCGCTGGCTTGGCCGGTTTCATCCTTGGCCACGATCTGCGTGCCATAGGCGAGATCGACCGGCTCACCCTTCGCAGGAACCAAAGCGAACCGTGTCTTGTCTTCATCGGTGTGCACGGCAAAAAGCGGAACGGGCTGGAAGAAGCTGCCGTTTTCACCCGCCGGTTTAAGCCCGGCAAGCGCAAACTGCGTGGCGATATATTCGGCTCCGAGTTCGGCGCCGCGGGTTCCCGGTCCACGCCCTTCAAGCAGATCAAGCGACAGAAAGCGCACGTGCGCACGAATCTTCTCAGGATCAATCGACGCGGCGGCAGCCTTGGCGCCGCCTGGAAGCCCCTGGATATTCGGCACCGAAGCCTGCTGCGCGTGAATCGCTGAAGTTGTGACAAGGAGGGCGGTCAGGAAGAGCGGGATCCGGGAGAAGTCCATTCAGTCTCCGTGCTGCGAATTGGAATCAAGCAGGCATGTTGATTTTACGCTGCGGAGGACGCCTGACTGCCTCCACACACACCTGGCGAGTTTGGCGGAATCTGCGCGAAAATCCGCGCCAAACGCCTTTGTTCAATCGCAACAACAGCTCCGGGGATGGCTCGTTCAGGCGGGACTTTCCATGGTCCGCAGGGTCAGCATTTCAAGCGGCGCCACCGGAAGCAGATGCGCGCGGCTCAACACCTTGCGGGCCAACCCGGTGAGGGCCATGCCCGAGGCGTTGATCAGTGGAACCCAGCAGCAACGGCCTTCGCGCACTGTGAGGTCTTCCACCTTACCCTCATCTACAGTGCGAATACGCACGTAATAGTTGACCTGCATGATGGCGTGGCGAACGGTCATCTTTAACTCCGCCTCGGGAACAACGGCTTCGCGCAGAACCGGAAGCTGCCAAAGCCCCGGCATCACCGTCTGCGTTTCCGGCCGTTGCTCGAGCAGAACTTCGAGATTCGTAAATCCTGGCAGGCTGCCGTTGCGCACTGCGAGAGCATAGCCAATTTCCTTACTCAACATACGGGGACGGGCCTGCGTCCGGTGTTCTCCGCGCGTCACGCAATCGGCAGAAAGAGGACAGGTAAGGCATTGCGGATTGCGAGGCGTACATACCGTCGCGCCCAGTTCCATAAGTGCCTGGTTGAAATCCCCAGGGCGCGTTGAATCGAGCAGTTGAGTCGCCGCGGTGTCAATCTTGCGGCGCAGCGCGGCTGCCCCTGAACGACCTAAAGCTTCCCAGCCTTGCACGCGGCAGAGCACCCGCTCCACGTTGCCATCAACCACTGGAATGGCTTCGCCGTGGGCGATGCTCGCGATCGCGGCAGCGGTGTAGTTGCCGATGCCCGGCAACAGGCGAAGTTCGTCGGCCGTGATCGGCAGGTTGCCTTCCCCATTTGCGGCAACAAACTGTGCGGCCTTGTGCAACATGCGCGCCCGCCGGTAATAGCCGAGACCGCTCCAGAGAGCGAGAACCTCCTGCTCGCTGGCCAACGCAAGCGAAACCAGGGTGGGGAACCGCGCCATGAAGGCCTGGTACCGTTCCACCACCACGGCGACGCGGGTCTGCTGCAGCATGATCTCAGAAACCCAGATCGCATACGGGTCGCGGCTGCGGCGCCAAGGCAGGTCGCGCTGGCTGGCGTCATACCAGGCCAGCAACTGCCGGCGGATCCGTGTGCGCGCTTCGAGTTCGATATCAATTCTGGGCATGGCGAAAGATTAAGGCATGGTGCGTAATAGAAAGCTGACCTAACGGGGAAGCAAAAATCCCGTGAGGGGAACCTGCATGCCTCCCCCTCCCGATCTGACCCATAGGTAATGTTTAGACTTCGCTCTTCAGTAACACTCTAGCCCGACCCGTGGTACTTTCTCCATACCACTTCCGTTATCCATGCGCCGGGCGGGAGGGACTCGCTGGGGAAACCAGCCGAGTAACCCACAGTAAAAAATGGCGTTATCCAAAGACGTGCTTCAAAACGATCTCGTCTCAGGAGCGATTACCTTGGAACAGAAGATTTGGATTTTGCCAGTGGCTCTATTCCTCGCCGCCGGGTCTATGGCGGCGCAGACACCTTCCCTGTCCTCCAGCTTGGCCGCCAACGACACTGAAGGTGGATCGTACCGTCCAACCCCGGCTGTGCCTAGCGGCCGGGCCTCCGACGCGCCGTTTTCGCGCGTGGCTCTGGGGGGTGGCTTCACTACCCTCGGCCCCGGCGTGCAGATTACGACCAACCTTGCCGACCACCTGAATCTCCGTCTCAGCGGCAACGGCTTCCACTACGGCACCAACTTTTCGACCAACGGATTTGATGCCAACGCCAAGCTGAACATGATCTCGGCCGGAGCCGCAGCCGACTTTTACCCCTTTCACAAGGGATTCCGCATCAGCCCCGGAATCTTGGTCCTGAACAATAACAAGGTTACGGCAACCTCTGTCGCCGCCGGCGGCACAAGCTTCACATTGAATGACACAACCTACTACTCCGCCAGCGCAAATGCTGCTACCGGAGCGACGCCGTTGCATGCGGACGGATCGCTTGGCCTGAACACGAACAAGCCGGCGTTCACTCTCACCACCGGCTGGGGCAACACCATCCCGCGCAACGGCGGCCATTGGTCGTTCCCCGCCGAGGTTGGGGTTGCATTCATAGGCTCCCCCGCCGTGCATGTCACCCTGTCCGGCTGGGCATGCCAGGACCAGGCACAGACACAATGTTCCGACGTCACCAGCACAACCGATGCAACCGCACAGGATGTCCAAAGCAACCTGGCTGCCCAGATCGCAAAATGGAAGAGCGACCTGGACGCACTGAAGACCTATCCGGTCTTGTCGTTCGGCGTTGCCTATAGCTTTGCCGTGCGCGGCGGAAGCTCTCCTCGTTAGCCTCAGGAACTGGAACCATACAAAGGCCGCGGGACACCGCGGCCTTTGTATTTTGCGAGCCCCTCCGGCCACACCCTACCGCCCAAGGCCCGCCTATGGCTGAGACGGGTGAACGAAATAGACCAGGCCAAGAAAATCATCCGTCAACAAAAAGCTGTCCGGACCAGTCCGCAGAATGCCGCAGGGCCGTCCATGCACAGTTCCCTTCCCGTTCTCGGCAGTGAGAAAGCCCGTGATGAAATCGCGCGGCTTGCGGTCGACCGGTGAAAACTGGACCACCCGATACCCGGTGCCGATGTGCGGATGACTTGCGCCGTGCAGGGCCACCAGGAAGGTCCCACCTAGAAGGGGGTCGTTGCGGTCGAAGAACTCGAATCCCAGCGGAGAGCTATGCGCGGCAAACGTAGTGTAGGCCTGCACCACCCGCTCGCAGGTTGGCAGCGGATCTGGCGGCCGGCCCAGCGCCGCATTCGGATCGAGCCTGGAGGCATGCCCTCCTCCTGCTGTAAGGTTGGTTCCCGCCGCAGCGACTCCGGTTTGCTTACCGTAAACGGAATCCTCTGCCAGCGCAGCGGGGACCGAATCCAGCACTCCCGCATCGTTGAGCGCCGGCAGCGGCGTGTCATCATGCACTGGCTTTCCTTGGGCGAAGTAGCAGGCTGGCCAGCCATAGTTGAGCGGCGCGGGAGGCGCGGGATTAACCGCAAAAAACGTGTCCTCCGGCAGGCCGTCACCGAGGTGATCGTCTCCCATATTCGTAGCAAACAGCCCACCGTCGAGCGCGGCAATCGATCGCAGGTCGACAGCATTGCGCATACCCTGCCCCACAACTGCGGCATGCCCGCCATCCGGGTCCATCCCTATCACGGCTGCGCGCAAAACTTCCTGCTCCCGGCAGTAGTTGCAGGATGAACCCACTGAGACAAAGACGCGCGGTGCGTTGTGAACCTGCGCGATCGCTACGGTGCGCGTCAAATGCCATCCGCCATATTTGTAGTTGAGTCCGTAGTCCGGAAACCGGATCAGCTTCTCAGGCGCCGAAGTTGGAGCATTGTCGCCGGGTTTGTATTTGTACCGGAGCAGTTTGTCGGTCAACGGCAGATAGAGCCAGCTCTGGCCCGTGGCTGTATCGGTCCAGAAAGCAAGATTGTTGGGATTGCGCAGGTGATCGAGATAATGCGTGATGCGGGTGTAGGTCCGCGTCCGTGCGTCCCAGCCCTCGAGAATAAAAACTCCGCCCTCGTGGTTATCGGCGAGATTGTGCATGCCGGTCACAAAGATGCGCCCGTCGGGAGCTCGCGCGAAGAAGCGCACACGGCGCAGCCCTTTGGCGGCAATATTGATCTCGAGCCCTTCCGGAACCGAGAGAGTGATCGTCTTGCCAGGAGCATACGTCAGCGTGTGCGGCTTCTGCGCGCAGAAAGCAAGCGGAAGTACCGCGCACAAAAAGAAATGCAGGCGCGCAATGCGAATCAGTTCCAGCCGCATGCATTAAGGGTAAAACAGCGCACTGTGAAGCGGTGCGGGTTGCGCGGAGTTCTCGGCGCAGCGTAATCTGCGCACAGGTCCCATCCTGTGACAGCCAACGCTGATATCTCTGCATCCTCGCCAGCTCTAACGTCCGCCAACCGAAGCTACAACCAATTCCTTCTCCTGGTCGCCGGGCTCGGAGGCCTGCTCTACGGAATCGACATCGGCATCATCGGCGGCGCACTGCCTTACCTCGAGGCGACCTCGCACCTGACGCTCTCCGAGTTGTCGGTGATCGTCGCTGCGGTTCTGCTGGGCAGTGTCTTCTCCACCCTGTTTGCGGGCCTCCTTGCCGATTGGGTGGGGCGCAAGCCGCTGATGATCCTCAGTGGGCTGGCATTCACGCTCAGCATCCCGATCATCGCGTTATCCCAGGGCTACCTTCCGCTGTTTTTTGGCCGGCTGCTGCAGGGCATGAGCGGCGGTTTCATCGGCGTCGTTGTTCCCCTATACCTCGCCGAATGCCTCGCCGCTTCAACTCGCGGCAAAGGAACGGGCATCTTCCAATGGCTGCTGACGCTGGGTATCGTTGCCGCATCCCTGGTCGGGATCTATTACAGCTACCGGGTCGCCGCGGTGGCGCAGGCCGCCGACGCCGCCACGCTGTTCGCCTTCAAAGATCAGGCCTGGCGCCGCATCTTCTGGGTCTCCTTGCCGCCCGGCTTGCTTTTCGTAATCGGCGCCTTCTTCGTCGGCGAGTCCCCACGATGGCTGTTTCGCCGCGGACGGAAAGAGCAGACCCTCGCCGCTCTGCTGCGCTCACGGCCGCCGGCGCAGGCACAAATTGAGTTGCGCGAAATGGAAGACGCCGCAACGCAAACCGATAGCACCACAGTCGCACGCGATTCCCTTCTGCGCCGGAAATACGTGATTCCGTTTCTGCTTGCCTGCATCATCTTGTTCTGCAACACCGCCACCGGCATCAACTCGATCATCGGCTTCAATACCGGGATTCTGCTGCAGAGCGGGTTGTCGGATCTCCAGGCCCACTGGGGCTACGTTCTGTTTACGACCGTGAATTTCCTGATGACCGTGGTCGGGCTGGCGCTGGTCGATCGCAAAGGACGAAAATTCCTGCTCACCGTGGGAACGGGCGGCATCATCGTCTCGTGCATCTGCGTCGGCGTTCTCTTTCTGCAAACTGAAAAGCTCAGCGTGGATTGCGGCCCCTTGCTCCAGCGCGAGATCGCGACCGACCAAACCTTGACCCTGCGCTTTGACCGGAATCAGGCGGCGCAGTTGCTGGTCGCGAGCCGCGCAAACAGCGGAATCCACGCGGACCGCGTTTCCTTCGCGGTGATTTATTCGTACGGCGGCTTCACAGCATCCACAAACTTCGTGCGCTCCGACGACCCCACGCCGCAAACATTGACCGTCGCGCGCGAGTCCTGCGTGCCAGCCAATCGCGTTCAGGCTTTTTTCAAAAACCCTTTCGCGAACCTGGATGCCGCGCGCACCGCGCCGCTCAAGATTGAGAAGGCGGTCATCGCCGAAGTCCCCGGTGAGAGCACGGGTTGGCTCGCAGCCCTTGGACTCTACGCATTCGTGGCGTTCTACGCCATGGGACCCGGCGTCTGCGTGTGGCTCGCCCTTTCTGAATTGATGCCGACGCGGATTCGCTCCAATGGTATGAGCATTGCCCTCGTGATTAATCAACTCGTCTCAACTACGCTGGCGGCGATCTTCCTGCCGTTCGTCAGCAAGCACGGGTACTCCTCGATCTTCTTTCTGTTCGCGAGCTTCACCGTGGTCTACTTCCTCACCGCAGTTTTCCTGCTGCCTGAGACCAAGGGCAAAACGCTCGAGGAGATCGAAGCGCACTTCGAGGGACACGCGACATAGAGCAGGGAACTCGCTTCGGCCAAAGCCAAACACGGCTCCTCAAACAGAGCAGCAATTTAAGTAGGAAGATTTGGTGCCGAAGAAGGGACTCGAACCCCCACACCCTTGCGAGTACGTGGACCTGAACCACGCGCGTCTGCCAATTCCGCCACTTCGGCACAGAAGACATGTCTGAACGGACTCGCCAGACAGGCAGCAACCTTGAGTCTCGCAAATGCCGCCACCCGTGTCAAATTTGCCGCGGCTCGCTGTCAGCGGCGTTTCAGGGCTTCCAACTCATCCAGTGTGCGCGGCCAATCGGACCCCAAAAGACGCGAAAGGCTGCGATCCGCCAGCACCTTGCCGCCGGTCTGGCAGCGCGCACAATAGTTCGTCTCGTTGTCAGCGTAGCGGATACGCTGCACCTTCTCGCCGCACCGCGGACAAGGCTGATTGAAGCGTCCATGCACGGCCATTTCCGGACGAAATGCCGTGACCTTCTCCGGAAACTGCTTCTTCGCTTCGCCGATCAGTCGGTCCATCCACAGTGTCATCGTGGCCCGCGTGGCATCGAACAGCCGCGACCACTCTTCCGGCTTGAGTCTGTGGGTCAGGGTGACCGGCGATAGCTGCGCGGCATGCAGAATCTCGTCGGAATACGCATTCCCCACGCCGCTGATCAGGCGCGGATCGGTCAACGCCCGCTTCAGCGTCCGGTTCTCAAGGGAGAGCGCGGCGCGAAACCCCTCGAGATCAGTCGCAAAGATTTCAACTCCGCCCGGGTCCATCGCACCTAGGGCCTCTTCGCCACGCACCAGATGCAGCGAGGCCCGCCGTTTCGTTCCGGCTTCCGTTAGAACAAGAGACCCATGCGGAAAATCCAACGCAAGCAGCGCATTCCGGCCCGCAAGCTTCGCCCCTGGAGCCTTCCAATGCAAGCGGCCCGCGATCATCAGGTGAACCACCAGCCATAGATCTTGATCGACGCCGACCGCAATGCGCTTGCCGATCCGGCGCAGTTCGCGGACTGTCCTACCCTCAACCGCCGCGATCGGAGGGTCAACCGTTCGCAGAACAAACACACTGCCCAGACGCACATGCTCCAATGACTGGCCGAGAATTCGCGGCTCCAGCGCAGCGATATAGGCGGAAATGTCAGGCAGCTCGGGCATTGCATTCAGAGTGCAGGCTCAGAGAGTATTCTGCAACGAAGAATTTTGACCCGGATATTCGGAGCGATGATTTGCCGCCACCGACCGTGCACTCATGGTGGCGAGCGCTACGCAATCAGGGCGTTATCGATCAGCCGGGTTGCCCCGACCTTTGCCGCAACAGCAAACAATGAGCCCGGGGCGGCCACGTCCACAGGCAGCAGGGTTCCCCACTCCACCAGTTCGATATAGTCCACCTGCACTGCTGGCTCGGTCGCCACTACATCACCCGCCGCTTCAAGCAATGTCATTGATCGCCGCTCACCCCGCGCCGCCAGCGCCTCGACCGCGCGTACTGCCCGGCTCAGCACCAAAGCCTGCTTTCTCTCATCCGCGCTTAGATACACGTTGCGCGAGCTGAGCGCCAGTCCATCGGCCTCGCGCACAATCGGGCATACCACAATCTCCGTGCCGATTCTGAGATCGGTCGCCATCCGCCGCAGTACCGCTACCTGCGCCGCGTCTTTCTGCCCGAAAAATGCCTTGTCGGCTTCCGCAGCAATCAGCAGCTTGGTCACCACCGTAGCCACGCCGCGAAAATGCCCCGGCCTCGACTTGCCATCCAGCCTTTCGCCCAGCCCTTCCACCTCAACGAAAGTTGCCGCTCCGGTGGGATAAATCTCCTCCAACGCCGGCGCAAAAATGGCATCCGCCCCTTCCGCTTCGGCCAGGGCACAATCCGCTTCAAACGTTCGCGGATAGCGGGTAAAGTCTTCATTCGGACCAAACTGAGTGGGATTCACAAAGATGCTCACGGCGACCCGCGCACACGCATCCGCCGCCGCGCGAATAAGCGAGCCATGCCCCGCATGCAGGGCGCCCATGGTGGGAACAAAACCAAGGCTCGCGCTGAATCTGCGATGTTCTCGCGACCACTTTCGCAATTCCTCTACCGTGCGAAGAATCTCCATCGGACCTTGCTCAGCTTTCCCAGTCCTGCAGGGCGTCGCGGTTCACAATCGCGTTCTCATCGTTCTCGTCCTTCACGAGGCTCTTGGACTTCGCGCCAGGCAGGTGGTAGCTCTCCGCATCGGAAGGAAAAGCTCGATGCTCCACATCCTCGCGATAGTGTTCGACGGCTTCGCGAATCAGTGCAGCGGCATCGCCGTAGCGCCGCACAAACTTAGCCGCCGGTGCAAAAGTGAGATTCACGAGATCGTGAAAGACCAGTATCTGACCATCGCAATCGGGCCCGGCGCCAATCCCGATCGTCGGAATCGCGAGCTCCGCGGTGATGGTCGCTGCTGCCTCGCGCGGCACTCCCTCCAGCACTAGCGCACCCGCGCCCGCTTCCGCTAGCGCACATGCATCGGCACGAAGCCGCAGAACTTCTCCGGCAGCGCGGGCTTGCACGCGATAGCCGCCCATGCGATGCACGCTCTGCGGCGTAAGCCCAAGATGGCCCACCACCGGGATCTCTGCGGCGGTCAGCGCGCGCACCAGCTCCACGCGCGGTCCCTCGATCTTCACTGCCTCGGCTCCAGCCTCTTTCACAAACCGAACCGCGTTGGCCACGCCCTCGGTCACGCTGCCGTGATAACTGCCGAATGGCATATCGGCCACCACCAGCGCGCGTCGGACCGCACGGCGCACCGCCCGCGTATGGTGCAGCATCTCGTCCACAGTCACTGCCAAAGTGTTTTCGTGGCCCAGCACCACCATGGCCAGCGAGTCACCCACCAGCACCAGGTCAATGCCGGCCTCGTCGACAAGGCGCGATGTGGCGTAGTCATACGCGGTGAGCGCAGAGATGAGCTTGCCCTGGCGTTTCATTTCAGCCAGCGCAGGCATAGTCACTTTTGTGAGGGCAGAACCGGAGGAAGACGCTCCGCCGGCGGGGAAGCTGGTAAGGCTCATGGTGTCTCCAGTGCCGCTCCGTAACTCAAGATGCGACCCGAACAATTGCGAGTATACGCCCGAGAGCTCTGGCCTTCCATCCCTTCAACCGAAAGACCGCAGCGCGCCCAAAATAATTGGGCGGCTGCCGCACCTCAGAAGTTGCGCAGGCGAAGCATACGCCGCACACTGGTAGCAACCATGCTCTCTCCATTCGGAACTGCGATCTGGACCGGCGTTGGCGCAGTCGGGGCCGCCGGGCTGGCTCTTGGCGCCTACGCCTACGCGGCGGTCTGGCCAACCTCCCAGATTTTCGGGCCAACGCTGATCGCGCCCCAGCGCCCCGACGAACTGGCACTCACCTTTGACGACGGCCCCAACCCCGCGTGGACGCCGCAACTGCTCGACGTCCTGGCCGCCCACGATGTGCACGCAACATTCTTTATGGTCGGGAAATTCGCGCAGGCCGAACCGGCCCTCGTCCGCCGCATCGCCGACGCTGGCCACCTCGTTGGCAATCATTCATGGAGCCATCCCAACCTTGCGCGCACCGCCGCGACCCGTGTCCGCGAGGAACTCCGCACCACCAGCGACACCCTCGCCCAAATAATCGGCACGCCTGTGCGCGTCTTCCGCCCACCGTTTGGCGCGCGCCGGCCCATTGTCCTGCGCATCGCGCGCGAACTGGGCTTGACCCCAGTCACTTGGAACGCCATGACCGATGACTGGAGCGAGCCGTCCGCGGACCGCATCGCCGCTAGCCTGATTAGAAAGATAGAGCGCAACCGGCAACGCGGGATGGCCAGCAACATTGTCCTGCATGACGGCGGCCATCGCGGCCTCGGCGCCAATCGCGGGCCATCAGTGAAGGCCGCAGAGCAACTGCTCGTCCGCTATCGCGCAGAACACGCCTTCGTCACGCTGGACGCCTGGGCATCTGCTGTGCGGCCAATCTAGATTGGGACGATTTCAGTTTTGGATCGTAGCAAACGCCACCCGCGCTGCTTCGATCGTCTGGCGCACTTCTGCCTGGCCGTGCGCGGTCCCCACAAACGCCGCTTCAAATTGGCTTGGCGGCAGCCACACACCCTGTTCCAGCATGGCGCGATGAAACCGGCCAAAGGCCGCCATATCCGACTTCGCCGCATCATCATAGTCACGCACATCGCCGTCCTGGAAGAACCACGTCCCCATCGACCCTACTCGATTCGTCGTCAGCGAAACTCCCGCCTTCACCGCTTCGGCCGCCACACCCTCAAAGACGGCTTTCGATGTCGCTTCCAGTTGCGGATAAATCGTTGCCGCATGCTCCTGCAGGTAAGCCAGGGTCGCAATGCCCGCCGCCATCGCCAGCGGATTCCCGCTCAGCGTGCCCGCCTGGTAAACCGGCCCCAAAGGCGCAAGGAGATCCATGAAACGCAGTTTGCCGCCGAAGACGCCCACCGGCAGCCCGCCGCCCACAATCTTGCCCAGCGTGATCAGGTCGGCATCGATGCCATAGAGCTCCGTCGCCCCGCCCAGCGCCACGCGAAAGCCCGTCATCACTTCGTCCACAATCAGCAGCGCGCCCTCGCGTCGCGTCATCTCACGCAAGCCAGCCAAGTACCCTGGCGCTGGCGGAATGCATCCCGCATTGCCCACCACCGGCTCCAGAATCACCGCCGCAATCTCACCCTCGGTGCGCATCAAAGGCTGCCTCCACCGCTGCCAGATCGTTGTATGGCAGAGCATGCGTCAGGGCCGCAATCTCTTCCGGCACGCCCGCCGATCCCGGAATCCCAAACGTCGCCACGCCCGATCCCGCCTTCACCAGCAGCCCATCGGCGTGGCCGTGATAGCAGCCCTCAAACTTGATGATGATCTTGCGCCCGGTTGCCGCGCGCGCCAGCCGAATCGCCGACATCGTCGCCTCGGTGCCCGAGCTGACAAAGCGCATCTTTTCAATGGCCGGATAGCACGCCACCACGCGCTCCGCCAGATCCGCCTCCGCCGCAGTCGACGCACCAAAGCTGGCCGAGTTGCGCGCGGCCCGCTCAATCGCCTCCACCACCGGCGGAAACGCATGGCCCAGAATCATCGGCCCCCACGAGCCAAAGTAGTCGATATAGCGGTTGCCGTCAGCATCGTCGAGCCATGCGCCCTCGGCCCGCTCCACAAACGGCGGAGCCCCGCCGACGGCGCGAAACGCCCGCACCGGCGAATTGACTCCGCCGGGAAAGAAGCGCTCAGCGCGCTGTTGCAAAGCTTGGGATCGGGCGCAACCGGCTTGGGACACATTCGAACTCATCGCCCGTTCAGTATAGAGCGCGCCTGTTCGCGGGTCGGCGCTCCCGCCGCGGTTCGAGGGGAGGTCGAGAGAAGGACCGAAGTCAGGCGGCACGGCAGCGCAATTTAGCCCTGATCGCACCCTACACTTTGGCCGGAATTGGAACCAGGCTAAGAGGCTTTTCGATTGGTTCGCGCCACGGTCTCAGCTCCAACATCTCCTCTGCAACATATCCGGCAGTTGTTCCATCCGAGAACGTTACGATGAACCCGTCGTCCCCGTCGCGCACGACTGTTTCGATCAAGATTCGTTCAGACATAAGCCGCACTGTACCTTGGTCTCAATCTACCGGCTGTCTCCGATTGCACAGAGCGGCTTCATCGAGTGTGCCCCGTCAAGCACCCGTCGCCCCTTGAATTGACAATTATCCTCAGGATTTAAACATGCTGGTGTGCTTTGCCTCATCTCATCCCCCTCCCAAAGCCTGCTAAAATCGACCTTTCCGCAGAAAGCCACACCGTGCCCGAAGAACTCCAAAGCCAAATCCGTGACCTACGCCGACGCCGGCGTCGACATCTCCAGCGGCGACCGCGCCAAGGAGCGCATCAAGTACCTGGCGCAGAAGACCTTTAACCGCAATGTGCTGGGCGGCATCGGCGGCTTCGGCGCGCTCTTCCGCCTCGACCTGCAGCGCTGGAAGAACCCCATCCTGGTGAGCTCGGCCGACGGCGTCGGCACCAAGCTCAAGGTCGCCTTCGAGCTCGGCCTGCACCACACCGTCGGCGTCGACCTGGTCAACCACTGCGTCAACGACATCGCCGTGCAGGGCGCCACGCCGCTCTTTTTCCTCGATTACCTCGCCACCGGCAAGCTCGACCCCGACGTGACCGAGAGCGTCGTCACCGGCCTCGCCGACGCCTGCAAGGCCAACGGCTGCGCGCTCATCGGCGGCGAAACCGCGCAGATGCCCGGCTTCTACGCCGACGGCGAATACGACCTGGCCGGCTTCATCGTCGGCGCCGTCGATCGCGACAAGATGGTCACCGGCGCAGGCATCAAGGCCGGCGACGTGCTCATCGGGCTGCCCTCCACCGGCCTGCACACCAACGGCTACTCGCTGGCGCGCAAGCTGCTGTTCGAGGTGGCCGGCTACAAGCCCACGCAGTACGTCACCGCCATCAAGGAGAAGGCCGGCGCGGCGCTGATGAAGACGCACCGCAGCTATCTGCACGTGATTCAAAAGCTGGTGACCGCGGGCATGACCACCGGCATGGCCCACATCACCGGCGGCGGCATCACGGAGAATCTGCCGCGCATCCTGCCCAAGGGCATCGGCGCGCAGATCGAGCTCGGCTCCTGGCCGGTGCTGCCCATCTTCGAGCATCTGCGCGAGCTGGGCCAGGTCTCGCAGGAAGAGATGATGCGCACCTTCAACATGGGCATCGGCCTCATCGCGGCCATTCCCGCGGCCAAGTTCACCCGCGCCAAGAACCTGCTCGACCGCGCCGAAGAAAAGTTCTACGTCATCGGCCGCGTCGTCAAAGGCGACCGCCGGGTGCAGTACACGTGATCGTGCGCGGGCAAGCTCGGATCCATCGCTCTGAACAGGGCCGACTTCCAGTCGTGCCGCAATGCGCTCGAGAACGATCGGGCTTCAGCCGCTGAGGGATCTGCTGAAGCCGTGCACAATCTCAGCCGCCTCGCCTCGGCATCCTCCTCTCCGGCCGCGGCTCCAACTTCCTCGCCATCGCCGCAATCCATCCGCGACGGCCGCTTACCGGGCGTCGAGATCGCCGTCGTCATCTCGAACGTCGCCGACGCTCCCGGCATCGGCCGCGGCGCGCGAACTCGGCCTGCCGCACGCGGTCTTCGTCTCCAAAGGCCGCCCGCGCGCCGACCACGACGCCGACGTCATCGCCTGCCTGCGCGCAGCACAACGTCGACCTCGTCTGCCTCGCCGGCTACATGCGCCTGCTCTCGCCGCGACTTCGTCGCCGCCTTCCCCAATCGCATCCTCAACATCCATCCCTCGCTGCTGCCCGCGTTTCCCGGCCTCGACGCGCAGCAGCAGGCCTTCGACTACGGCGTCAAGGTCGCCGGCTGCACCGTGCACTTTGTCGACGAGCAGCTCGACCACGGCGCCATCATCCTGCAGCGCGCCATTCCGGTCCTCGATACCGACGATGCGCACTCCCTCGCCGAGCGCATCCTCGCCGAAGAGCACATCGCCTACACCGAGGCCATCGCCCGCGTCGCGAGCGGCGAGTACGAAATCCGCGGCCGCCGCTTCGTCCCTCGCGACGCGCAGAGTCGCTGAGCGCCTCAAATCAATCGCTCCAAGTCAGTCAAAGGAAACCTGTCAAGCGCTCGCAGATCAAGACCCCCTGCATCGACCTCACCGATAAGCTCTTACCCGTTCCCCTCTTTGCAAAGAATATGCCTCCAATTCCTTAACCTGAAGAGAAGCCTGACATGCAGAAGCCGCCAGGCCGGTTGCGCTCACACGCATCCGGCTGGCATATACCTGCGCGTCGGCTTGAGCGGTTCTTCGCGATCCCAGCTGCAACCACGGCCGGTCCCTCGAAGAATCGCGCCAAAAAACTATAAGCTTTCGCATCCACGCTGGATGCGAACGGAAGGAAGAGGATCAAACGCCATGGCTAATATTCTGGTAAATATCGAAAAGGGCATTGAAATTGGAGCCGAGGACGCACTGCGGTGGCTCTCCGGCGCAAATAAGGCAATGCAGGCAACACCCGCGGTCATAGCCGCACTCGCCACTCTCATCGGCGCGATAGAAAAGCCGTTGTCGGAGCTTGCCGGCGCGGCAGCCAACCCGCTGAACATCCCTTTGGATGTGCAGACGGTCGCGGACCTGAAAACGGTTTGGCCGCAACTGCAGGCATTTCTCAAAACCCTCGGCATCAAGTTCTGAGCTGAGATAAGACGGGCCGCCCCAACAGCGAGCGGCCCACTTCATCTTGCTTCCATTCAAAGAAGCTCTGTCCCGTTGGGTAAGTGGGCGAAGAATCTGCTTTTAGTATTCGACGTGGGCTACAAACTTCAGAGACACAACTCTAAAGATTTGCCGGCTGCGCTTCTCCCAGGATCAACTTGAGGGTCATCTGGCGGCGTCCACGCAAAATCGTCACGCTGATCGTATCGCCCGCCTGGTGCTTCTCCAAAACAGAGCCAACATCCTGCGGATCGCTGATTTCCCGTCCATCGATGGCGACAATCAGGTCTCCGCCAAGAAAGATACGGGTATTCCCGACGTAGGCTTCTTCCGTGCCTCCACGCAGCCCGGCCCGCTCCGCCGCACCCCCTGGAATCACACGCTGGATTAGAACCCCGTATTCGGCTCCCAGCCCCATCTGCTGCGCAAGATCTGGCCCAATCGCATACGACACGATGCCGAGCGAAGGTCGCTTCACGCGTCCATAGCGCGTTAGGTCCGAGAGTACTGCCTTCGCCGTGTTGATCGGGATCGCGAATCCAATGCCGGAACTCTGCTCGGCGCCGTTTGACGCGATCATCGTGTTGATGCCGATCACCTCGCCACGCGAGTTCAGCAGCGGGCCACCGGAGTTGCCCGGGTTGATCGCCGCATCCGTCTGGATCGCGTCCTCGATGTGCGCGCCGCCGTTTGCACCCAGGGTTCGAATCGAACTGATAATGCCGCGCGTCATGGTGCCGCCCAGACCGAATGGATTGCCGATCGCATACACCTTCTGACCCACGGCAAGCTGGCTTGAATCGGCCAGCGTCACCGGCTCAAGATTGGGCGCGTCGATCTGCAGAAGCGCGAGATCGTGCACTTTGTCGGTTCCGATCACCTTGGCCGCATAGTGATGCTTGTTGCTCAGCTGGACATCGATCCCGCGATTCGCACCGTCAATCACGTGATTGTTTGTAAGCACGTGCCCCGCCCGGTCGAGGATGAACCCCGACCCCTGGCCTTCCTGCGGCACAGCCCCATAGAAAAAGTTGAAAACCACCTGCCGCGACGTAATGTTGACCACTGAAGGCAAAACCCGCTTGTACACCGCGATATTGTTTTGCTCTTCAGCGTCGTAGGCGGGCGCGGCATCGGCTTCAGTAAGCTGCAGCGGCGATTTGGAAGAACGCAGGCTGCTGACAAATGGAAGATCTTTCAGACGCGAAGGGAGATGGGAGGTCAGATACCAAAACCCGCCCACGAAGAGAACAATCAGCGCAATATGACGCAGTTTCATGATCGCGAACCAGTGAACCTTTCCTTCCAATACGGCTGCGGCACAACATAGTTCCGTCGGACCGAAGAATCCAGCCGCCACCTCTTATTATTGTAGAGAACCGCTTTGGAGAAGGTTGTTGCTCTCCGCCGTCAGCCGTCCCCACAGTTCTTCCACCTGCGCGCGAAGGGCCTGCTTGTCCCGATTGTTCTCCAGAACATAATCCGCGCGGGCTGCTTTCAGCGCGTCCGGAATCTGATGCGAAAGCCGCGACCAAGCATCCGCCTCGGCCGCTGCTCGCTGCAAATCCGAAACCCCGAGCCGGTCGACGTACCGCCGGATCTTCAGCTCATCTGGTGCGGTCACCACTACGACGCGATCGATGCGCCGCCGCCAGTCGGCAAGAACGCCGTCCCTTTCTCCGCGCGCGAGGGCGTCCCGCTCCACTTCAAAGATCAGAGCCGACACCACCACGGCCACAGCCGCCGGATTCCGCGCAAACACCTCATTCATCCAGCGGCGTTGCTGCTCCACCACAGCCGGATGCACAATCGCATTAAGCTCCTGCAATCGGCCCCCGCCGAAGGCGAGCGCGGCGATACGTGCGCGATCCAGCCGCCCGTCTGCACCCACGACTTCCGGACCAAACGCGCGCACGATCTCCGCGTAGACAGCGTGGCCCGGCTCCATTAGCGCTCGGCCCATCTCGTCGGCTTCGATCACCTCGGCGCCCAGTTCGCGCAGAAGACTGCCCACCGTGCTCTTGCCGCTGCCCAATCCGCCGGTCAGGCCAACCCGAAGCATTACGCCAGCCCTCGCCGCATCTTGGCCGCGCGTACCGTGTTGGCCATCAGCATCGCGATCGTCAACAGGCCAACGCCTCCCGGTACGGGCGTATACGCACCGGCGTGCTCGAAAGCCTTTGGATGCACGTCGCCCACAATCGTCGAACCGCGCTTCGCGAAGCTGGCTTCGCGCTTTTCATTGCCGGCGAAGAAGCGATCGAACTCCTCGCGCGTCGTCAACCGGTTGATCCCCACATCGATCACCGTCGCTCCCGGCTTCACCATCTCCGGCGCAATAAAACCCGGCCGCCCGATGGCGGCGACCAGGATATCGGCCTCGCGTGTAATCGCCGGCAAATCGCGCGTCTTCGAGTGGCAAATCGTCACCGTGGCATTCTCATGCAGCAGCAGCATCGCCACCGGCTTGCCCACAATATCGCTGCGCCCCACAACCACGGCATGCTGCCCGCTGATCGGAAGCCCGCTCCGTTTCAGAATCTCAATCACGCCCGCCGGAGTGCACGGAGCCAGCGCAGGCCGTCCTGCCTGCAGTCGCCCCGCATTGATAGGATGAAAGCCGTCCACGTCCTTAGCGGGCGACACCGCATCAAGCAGCGCCTTGGCGTCCACCTGCTTGGGAAGCGGCAACTGAATCAGGATGCCGTCAATGTCATCGCGGCCATTCAGAGCCGCCACCAGATCGAGCATCTCCTCGGTGGTCACCGAGTCCGGCGGCGTGATCAGGTCGCTATAGAGACCAAGCTCGGCACAGCTCTGCACCTTGCTGCGCACGTAGATCTCCGACGCCGCAACGTGGCCCACCAGCACTGCGGCCAGACCCGGTTTGATCCCTTGCGCGGCTAGGGCCCGCACCTCTTCCGCAACCTCTTGTTTGATTGCCGCGGCAATCGCCGCACCATCAAGGACTCTCGGCATCATGCTCTCCAGACACCCATCCTATCGCCTCCGGCCTCATCCACCTTAGGGGTCATGACCGCACTGGAGAGCATCCGAGAGCGGTTTCATAGATCGTCATGAGGCGCACATAATTCGCTTTGGCCGTGTATTTGCGCTCGTATTCGGCGCGCGCGCGCAGTCCCATCTCCCCAAGCTCACCGGAACACGAGAACGCCCAAGTCACAGCTTGTCTCAGGCCATCCGCATCGCCGGCGGAAAAGAGCCGCCCTGTGATTCCATCCTCAATAATCTCCGCCATTGCGCCGAGGCGCGACCCCACAACCGGCAGCCCGGTCGCAAACGCCTCCGCAATCACCAGCGGAAAGCCTTCATACCAGGTCGAAGGAAACACGAGAAACGCCGCCTCCCGCATCGTTTCGAGAACCTCGTGTTTACTCCGTGGCCCCAGAAATTCGATTCGCGTATCCGCAGTCGCCGCGTCGGCCACCCGCCAGGCAAGCGGCCCCTCTCCAATCACCTTGAGCCGGATCGGCGCAGCAAGCCCCTTCCACGCCTCCAGCAGAACCTCAATCCCCTTCTCCTCCACAAGCCTCCCGGCAAAAAGTGCGAAGCCGCCTTTTCCAGTGCCCACCCCCGGATCGGGATCGACAAAATTCGCCTTCACCGCGATTCTGCTGGCATCGATCCCGCCCGCAATAAACTTGGCGCGTGCAAATTCCGAAAGCGCGATGAACTGCGTCACGCGGCGATTCCACGTTCCAAGCGCCCGATGCACTGCAAGCATGTTAGCCACCGCCAGCGTGGCCATCCGGCTCGCGCGATAACATCCCCGCATGATCGAGGGCCACGGCACAGTGCCCCGGCTGCAGTCCTCGCACACGCGACCCTTGTCGTAAAGAATCGCTGCCGGACACAGCAGCCTGAAGTTGTGCAGCGTCTGCACAACCGGGACTCCCGCGCCGTGGCAGACCATGTGCACGGCTGGCGAAAGCCTTGGAAAGAAGTTATGCACGTGCACGACATCCGGCTTGAACCGCCGCAAATGCTCCTTCATCCCGCGCGCATGCTGCATGGAATACACGCTGCCCAGCGCAACCTGGAACGCATCGGCCACGGACACAATCGCGTCGTTGTTCTCCTCCCACACCTCAACCGCATGACCTTTACGCGCCAGCAGTGCGCTCTCCGCCTCCACAACGCAATCTTCTCCGCCCCGCTGGCGATAACGGTTATGGGCAATCAGTATCCTCATCGGAGCCGCCACTCAAGTCGACGGCCCGTGACAGGTTCGCCAGCAACACGCGAGCCCACTTCGTCCAGTACAGCGTGCAGAAACCGCACCCGCGCCGCGGCCAGAATTTTCGCACTGTACAAATCCCGTGCCCTTGTCCACAAAGTCTTTTGGCAATCGGCATAAAAATCGGCATCGCTCGCGAGCCGCTGAAGGATCGCCGCCAAAGCCCTCACATCCTCTTCTTCAAACAGAAGCTCGCGACAACCAATGACCTCAGGAATGGCGCCGGTTCTGCTTCCGACCGTCACCGCCCCTTCAGCCATTGCTTCCGTCAGCACAAGGCCAAATTGTTCCTGCCACGCCGGTGTGCGGCGAGACGGCAGAACCAGTACATCGCTCGCGCGCAGCAGTTCATGCAACGCGTCCGCGGAAAGCTGCCCGCAGAAATGCGTGGCGCTCTCGATGCCAAGAGCCCGCACACAACCCCTCAACGATTCCAGATCCGGGCCTTCTCCAGCGACCGTGCAGGTGAGCGAAACTCCGCGGCGCATTAACTCCGCAACAGCGCCCAGCAGGCAGTCGATTCCCTTGCCCCGCACGAGGCGGCCCACGAAGCACACCTTAAAAATATCGGCATCGCGCTGTCTCGGTCCGCAATGCTGGGTCAGATCTACCCCCATCTGGGGAATAATCGCGATCGGCCCGCGAAAACCCCAGTCGCGATGCACCTGGGCTGCCTGGATGCTACCCGCAATCACGGCGCGCGCGCGTGAAAGAACATACCTCCGAAGCAGCCGGCGCGGAAGAGCCAGCGAACGATCGACATTCTCCCAGACAAATTGCACCAGAGGAATCGAACGCCGGCGAGCAACTGCCGCGATCTGTGCAGCGCCAAGCGTGTATACCTCCTGCTCGTGCAAAATCAGATCGGGCCGCATCCGGTCGAGAGCTTTAGACAACGCCGCCGCATGATAGAGAAAGGCGCCTTGCCGCGAACCAAATCGCACCGGGACCGAAATGCTCTTCATAGGCCCCGCTTCATTCCCGGCAAAGGCCGCGCCTTTGTAAATCGCCGGATGAATCAGGCAGAGTTCTACATCGGCGTCTTCCGCCATCCGCTGCAGCGTCGCTCGATAGCGCTGTTCCTGATAGGCATGCGAAATTACCGCAAGCTTCATCGGCCTTGGCCGCCGGCAAGCGCGCACAGGCCCTCCAGCTCCGCGTGCCGTGACTGAAGCGATTGGGGAAGACAGCCGTACTCGATCAGATTTGTTCGCGGGTCCTTGCCTCTAAGACGCTGCTCGAGAAGTTCCGCAAGGTGCTCCGGCACCCGATCGCCGATGCCCATCGCCGCCCCCCAAAAGCTGCTTGGCAATGCCGCCCCAGGCAAACCAGATGCGCCTACCGATGTGACAAATTCCCGGCTGCGCGCGGTGGGCGACGACGCGCACTTTTGCTCTGCCTCGCCTCCCCAGAGCGAATAGAACCCTTCGCTTAACGTCAGTTGCGGCTCATACCAGACATACGGACCATCCGACAGGAAATTCGCCGCAAGACTGTACGACGAGACTGAGCAAACGCGCAGATCGGCCTGCGCCATCAACAGCAAATCGCTGCACTCCGTTCGCCCTGCACCACGCGGCTGCACAGGATTGAAGCGTCGGACTGCCTCTTCAAAATCGGTATGGATGCGATCGGTAAAGAACCAGAAATGGATGCGCTCCCCGAATTCCTTGAGCAGCGCACTGCACACCGAGAAATACCAATCGCCCGGAACCGCGATGTTAAACGTTCCACGTCGGCTCTGCTGGGGAGAAGCAGTCTCGAATCCCGGTGAGGGGGAGCGCATATGGACCGCAACGAAGAGCTTCGAACGGTCAACCCGGGACAATACACGAAACATGTTGCCGAGAGCATCGCGGCTCGCGAGGAGCCTCGACATAAGAAAGGGCCGCCCATTGCGGATCGCGCTATACCCGCCCCACATGCCCTCCACACTCACAACCCAAGAGCGCTTACTTCTCAATCCCGACGCGTCGGCCCATTGGGCAATGGCCACGCCAAAATCCTCTTTGCCGGTCGCTCTATACTCCTCTTCGCCAAAGTGGAAATGCGGCAGACGCAGAAGTGTCTCCTCCAGCACGAAGTCGAGGCGCGATGTACGAAAGTTCCGCGCGTAGCCGCGCTTGTTGAGGCCCCAGGACGGGCCAATCAGATGCGCTCCCAACACCTGGCTTGCGATCCACCCCTTGGCCCAGGGCAGAATCTCGTTGCCCAGGCCTTCGCCGCGCAGCCCGGTGCGCCTTGCCACAACGATTCTCATATGGCTGCCTCCGCCGCGCTCGATGCGTCCCGTTCTCCGGTTGCCAGCGCCTTGCGGCAGCGATGCGCCTGCGCACGCAGTTGCCTCACGTAGCTCCGCGGCAAATGGGAGGCGTTGCGCAGAAGAAATCTGACGGCCTCATGTCCGAACACAAGATCGCCCGCGAACCAAGCCATCCACCCCAGAAGAAGCACGCAAAACACGGCCGCCAACCCATCGGTCTGCGTGCAAACCAGCGGCACCCCCGCCGCCACGGCTTCAAGAGCCGCGATGCCCAGGCCCTCGTGGAGCGACGGCATCACGAATGCATCCTGCCCTTCGAGCGTCGCATCATCGTCAACAAGAGCAACTGGATTGAGGCCAAGCCTCGGAGATCGAACCAACGCCGAAAAAACGCGGCGTCCACTCTCGCCGGCGCCATAGATCAGCACGTTGCGCACCCCATACCCGCGCTCTCGCAGAGCACGCACCCCCAGAAAAAACAGCTGCTTTTCAAGGATCTGAAGCGAGGGCACACCGGCCATGGCGACCACGAAGATCGCTCGTGGCACCGCACCACCAACCAGAAAAGCTATGGGCAGGATCAACGCAAAGGCCTGCACAGAAACCCGAAGCGATCGCTCGGTCTCCTTGATGCGCAGCAGGCTGTTTCCCGCACGGTATGCGCCGTCGCGATCCAGCAGCAGCACTACCAGGGTCGCAACAGCAAACGGCACGTACGGCGCCACGTTGAATGCGGGACGAGAAATACCTCCCGCGCGCAGCAGTTGCGACGCAATGAATGCGCCTTCCACGGCAAGCACAACCGTCAGCCAGTCCACAACCACTTCAATCGCCGTGAGGCCGCGCTCAAACAGATCGTGGATCGCCCTCGGCGAAGTGACTTTGGCCACACTCGGCACTGCGGCTTTGCCTGCGCCCGCGCAAGCCACCTGGCTCTCAAACACAAGTTCAGGGTTCTCGCCCAATGAACTCACGCTGCCGCTCCTCTGGCCAGAGGCAACCGAAACAGCGGCGCGTAGGTTCGTACCCTAAGATATTGGCCCATTGACTCTTCTTCTCTAACTGACAGCGCGAGGTTCTCCCGCTGCTTGCAACGTCGTGCTTTACAGGGCCCGATGAATCAATTGTTCATTGATCTGGCCGGTTAAGTGCCATCAGGAGTTCCGTCGACACCGTATGGAGCTATCAGGGAATCCGGCGCCCATCCACTCACTGCAAAGGAATCATTTTGGGCGACGTGTTTCTTGCTCGAAGACTGTCTTATATCGCTACACATTCCGCCATCAGTGCGCGCCATCATGGGGTGGTGTGATTTCGAAACAAGTTCTTAGAAATTCCCAGAATGGGACTGCACCGGGACCGAGGCAATCATCGCAAAGCAACTCAAAACTTGGACGCACTTACGAAGCACTCCCCTCACTCCGCTGCGCCTTCCAGTTCCGCGCGCGCCGCACGATAGGTGAGGCGAATGCCCTCCGCCAGGCTCGTCCGCGCCTTCCACCCCAGTGCATGGATGCGGCTCACGTCGAGTCGCTTCTGCGGTGTGCCATTCGGTCGGGACCGGTCGAGGACGATCTCGCAATCGAATTCCAGAACCTTGGCCACCAGTTCCGCCAAGGCGCGCACAGTCAGATCTTCGCCCGTTCCAGTATTGACCGGGGGGGCTGCTCATCCGAGAGCAGGATAAGGGCCCGCTTCATCCTCGTTGCTCCCTCGGCGGCAGTGTCCGCCATGCGAAACCGTTTCCCGCTCGCAGCCTCAGGCGGCAGACTCGACGCACGATTTGAAATAGTCCAGGCTCAACTTCAGCCCGGTCTCCAAATCAACCTTGGGTTCCCAACCAAACAGGCGTCGCGCCTTGCTGATGTCCGGCTGACGCTGCGCAGGATCATCTTGCGGAAGAGGACGATACACAATCTCGCTTCTCGAGCCCGTTACCCGAAGCACCGCCTTGGCGCATTCGAGGATCGTCCATTCGGTTGGATTGCCCACGTTCACCGGTTCGTGCTCATCGGTGCGCGAAAGACCAAGAATCCCCTCGACTTCGTCGGCTACGTAACAGAAGCTGCGGGTCTGCTCGCCCTGGCCATACACGGTCAGGTCTTCGCCCTTCAGCGCCTGGATCATGAAGTTCGAGATCACGCGCCCATCTTCCTTTTGCAGTCGCGGACCATACGTGTTGAAGATCCGCACCAGCCGCGTGTCCACAGCGTGATAACGGTGATAGGCCATCACCAACGCTTCAGAGAAGCGTTTCGCCTCGTCGTACACCGAGCGGATTCCAATGGGGTTCACGTTGCCCCAGTAGCCTTCGGTCTGCGGATGCACCGATGGATCGCCGTAGCACTCCGAGGTCGATGCATGCAGAAACTTCGCGCCATACCTCCGCGCAATGTCCAGCGCATTCTTCGTTCCTGCCGATCCCACCATCAGAGTCTCGATGCCCAGCCGATAATAGTCCACCGGGCTGGCGGGCGACGCAAAGTTGAAAACATAATCCACGCGGCCGGGATCGAAAGCCTGAATCAGGTCCAGCTCGCGAAATTCGAACTTCGACTCGCGCGCCAGATGTTCCAGATTCCGCAACGAACCGGTGCAAAGGTTGTCAACGCCCAGCACCGCGTGCCCGTTCGCCAGAAGCGCATCCGTCAGGTGAGATCCCAAAAAACCGGCTGCGCCGGTCACCAGCACACGCATCGTCTGCTAGGCCCTCTCCCGCTTCCTCGGCGTGTGAAACACCGTGATTGGATCGACGGGTTGCGACAGCCCCGGTCTGCCCACACTGAGATAAGTGAATCCAGCTTCAGTCATCGTGGTCGCGTCGTAGAGGTTCCGGCCATCGATCACGATCGGGTAACGCAGCGTGTAGTGCAGCTTGCGCCAGATCCAGCTCCGCAAACTCGCTCCAGTCATTCAGAATCAGCAGCGCGTCTGCATCCTGCGCCGCCGCATAGGGGCTGTCGACATAGCTCATCTCCGGACTCACCGGAATCACTTCCTTGCTGCGCGCCTCGGCCGCAGGATCGTACGCCCGAATGATGCAGCCCTCGCTCAACAGCTTCTGCACAATGTCGATTGCCGGCGACTCGCGGATATCGTCCGTCCCACCTTTGAACGCCAACCCCAGCACGCCAATCTTCTTGGCGCGAAACGTCCACAGCGCCGACCGTACTTTCTGGAAGAACCGCAGCTTCTGCTCTTCGTTGATCTTCTCCACCTCGTGCAGAAGCCCGAAGTCAACGCCCACCAACTCCGCCACATTGCGGAAGGCTGCGACGTCCTTGGGAAAACACGATCCGCCGTAGCCGACGCCAGCCCGCAGAAACTTGTTCCCGATGCGGCTGTCCAGGCCAATGCCCTTGGCCACTTCCTCCACATCGGCGCCCGCCGCCTCGCAAATGTTCGCCACTACGTTGATGAACGAAATCTTGGTGGCCAGAAACGCATTCGATGCGTGCTTGATGATCTCCGCCGCCTTGGTCGACGTCAGCAGCAGCGGAGGCAGATTCGTTTTCGTTGCGCGGGCCCGGAATCCGGTTTTCGCTACGGTAGTACTCGCCCGAAGTCAACGGTTCGTAGATTCGCTTCAGCAGTTCCGAGGCTCGTTCCGTCGCCGCACCCACCACGATCCGGTCCGGATGCAGAAAGTCGACTACCGCCGTCCCCTCGCGCAGAAACTCCGGGTTCGACGCCACATCGAAGTGATCCTTCGCCACGCCATTGCGCTCCACCACGCGCCGAATCCACTCATTGGTGTAGACCGGCACCGTGCTCTTTTCGACGATCACCTTGTAGGAATTAATCGAGCGCGCAATTTCGCTCGCCACCGCATCCACGTACGACAGATCGGCGCTGCCGCTCCGGCTCTGCGGCGTACCCACCGCAATAAAAATTGCCTCAGCCTCTTGCGCCGCGGCGCGCAAGTCGGTCGTAAACTCGAGCCGTCCGCCGCGATGCTGGTTCAGCAGCTCAGGCAAATAATCCTCGTGAATCGGGACACCGCCGGCCTTGAGCTTCTGGATCTTGCTCTCATCGTTGTCCACGCAGATCACGCGATGCCCGATCTCGGCAAAGCATGCCGAGGCGACAAGACCAACATAACCGGAACCCACAACCGCAATTGTGACCGGCTGCTGCTTGAGATTCTTCACGTGTGCTCCTCTAGTTAAGTCAATGTAAGATTGCGAAGCTGTCTAATGCTCGTCCAACAGCCCCGCCGCAGGACGATCTGCTTCTTTCAAAGATACGCGAGTCTGTCTCGCCCGGGAGAACAAAGTGTCGCCGCGGCAGCGGTACGCTCTTCGTCAAGAACGCCTTCCCGGTCTTTTAGAGTAACTGCCTCTTGCTTAAATATTTACGGGAATTCCTCTCGCTCTCCTATCTTTCGTAAGGGTACCCTTGAAACACCGACCAGCCCACCGCCGAACCACATTCCGAACCGCCATTCTTCGCCGCATGTCGCTTCATGAGCAAAAATTTTGCCTGTGGTAGCCTTGAAAATAGGGCTCTTTTGATGTCTTCACACTTCCCATCCACGCGTGTCTACATGGACGCCAATGCCACAACACCCCTGCTGCCTGAGGTGTTCGAGGCCATGCGCCCTTACTGGATGGAGCACTTCGGCAACGCCTCCTCCATCCACATGCACGGCCAGCGCGCCCGCACCGCCGTCGACCGCGCACGTGAAACCTTGGCCGAGTTTTTCAACTGCCATGATGCGGAAGTGGTATTCAACTCCGGCGGCACCGAAGGCGATAATACCGCCCTCTTCGGCCTGCTTCATCCCGGCGACCACTGCATCACCACCTCCATCGAGCACTCCGCCATTCTTGAAGCGGCAAGGCGCCTCGCCCAGCACAGCATCGAAACCACCTTCGTCGCCCCGCAGCCTTCAGGTCTGATTGACCCCGCCGACATCCTCCGCGCCATCCGCCCCCAGACGCGCTTGATCAGCGTCATGCTCGCTAACAACGAGACCGGCGTTCTACAACCGATCGAAGAAATCGGAAAGATCGCCGCCGATACCGGCATCTTCTTTCATATTGATGCCGTGCAGGGCGCAGGCAAGGTCAAGCTCGATGTCCGCCGCTACGGCTGCCACCTGCTCTCCATCAGCGCCCACAAGATGCACGGCCCCAAAGGCACCGGCGCCATGTTCGTGCGCCGCGGCACTCCTGTGGAGTCACTGCTCGTCGGTGGAAGCCACGAGCGCCGCCGTCGCGCTGGAACCGAAAACGTCGCCGGCATCGTCGGCCTGGCCAAAGCAGCCGAACTCGCCATGCACTCGCTCGCCGACGGCACCATTAACCGCCTGGCTGCTTTGCGCGACCGCCTCGAGACCGAAATCCTGTGCATCCCCGGTACCGGCCTCAACGGCGCAGATGCCCACGGCAAGCCCGTAGCCCGCGCCGCCAACACCACCAATATCTGGTTCGATCATCTCGAGGGCGAAGCCCTCGTCATCGCGCTCGATCTCAAAGGCGTCGCCGTCTCCGGCGGATCAGCCTGCCACTCCGGCGCTACCGAGCCCAGTCACGTGCTCATGGCCATGGGCCTCGACAAGAACCGCGCTCGCGCCAGCCTCCGCTTCAGCCTGCTCAAAACCGCAACCGACGCCGACGTGGACCACGTCCTCCGCGTCCTGCCCGAAGCCGTCGAGCACCTCCGCGCACTCTCGCCTGTCGCCGCCGGCACCCTCGGCTGAAATCTCCGCGTCACTTGAATCCGAACAAGAATGAGTGCCCTGTCTGGCCTCCTCGTGAACAGGGGAAGAGGGAAAACTGGATTAATCCCGGCCACTCTCAAAATCAGCGCAATGAATGGGTGCCCCATCCAAGCTCCGCCTGGGTGAGAAGGCAACGAACCCCAACTGAAGACCCTCTATTCACCACGTGTTGACCGCATCACAGGTGGCCGCGCCAGCGGCAGTTAGCCCCACCGCAGGTGGCTACGGTTGCGCCTTGCTGTCCTGAGCAATATGCAGATCCCCGCGGAACACGTGGTATTGCTGAAACGAGACATCGTTGAGCTGCGTCTGCAGCGGAACCGGTTGATTCGGCTTTGCTGTCCGCGCCGCAACAAGAGGCACTTTGGACAACGCCACTCCGTGCACCGGGCACGTGTAAACGCGTTGCCCGATCTCCACACGGCCGTACTCCACCGCGATGTCCGCCTCGGCCATCGCATCTTCGGGCGCGGGGCGCGCGACAACTGACAACCATGCAACCGCTCCGTCCGAAGGGTGGAGTGCAATCTCTCCCCGGTAGGCGACAAACTGCTTTTGCACCTTGCCCGTGCCGGGAGGCTTGATCGAATAGTGAGATTTTCCCTTCGGCGCCTCAAAGTGGAATACCGCAAGCGGACCATCGGCGCTCGACTCCCAACGTGCCCAGGCGAGTTTGCTTTGCGTCGCGTCCATCATCACACCATAGAGAATCGGCCCGAACTCCCCCGCCGTAGTGAAGCGCGAAGCGTAAAGGTTCGCATCGTCGAATCCAATATTCCTTTCTGTATCTTCGTGCCCTTCGACATAGGCGACCTTGAGCTTGGCTGTGCCCACAACGTGCAAAGGTCGGTTACGCAGCGTATCCGCAGCGCCCGGATCGGTAGAAAGCGACAACTGCCGCGGCGGACGGTCTTCAAAATAGGTGGTCAGGCGCGTGGCGCGGAAATTCGGAAGGCCGGGCAAAGTCTCACCTAGAAACTTTGCGAATGCCGCAACCATGCGCCGCTGTTCCACGACACTGGGTGGTTCGGTCGCGGGGATATCTTCTGCGGGAAGAGGAAGAAACGCCGATCCGTCTGCCAGAGCCACAAAGACCTGGCGAGTCTTCTGCCCCGTAAACGCGGTGTTCCAGCGGGAAAGCCGTGCCCCATTGGCGCGTTCGGTGAGCGCGAAACCGGAAAGAATCGCCGCTAGTTTTGCGTCACTCGCGTTACGATTTTCCGCCAGAGTCTTTTCGAACTCCACGATCGTGACCGGGTTTGTCGGCGGTTCAGGCGTGTTCATCCGCTCATCGTCAATCACCCGCTGCAAGCTGTGGGAGTAAACGTCAAGACCTTGTATTGGGATGGGCGATGGACCGCCGCTGGGGGCCGGGCTAGGGGGTGGCGTCGGCGTCGTCTTTTGAGCTGTCAAGACGGTCTGCGCCGTCAGAGCAAGAAGCAGCAGTGCCGGGAGGTACGATCGCATGGGTTCGTCCCGTCGAGGGTTCGGCGAAACGAATTGGACTCGCCAGGCGCCGGACGATCGAAGTTGGATACTACACTACACCTTGCCTCGTAAGGCCCGAGGCGATCAACAAGGACACCGACGACGCCGGCCGCCATCGAATTCGAGATTTCTGTATCGGTCCGAATTCAGGTCGCCGATCGTCATTCCATCCGCAGCGCGCGCATCGGGTTGACACTCGACGCGCGTCCCGCCGGCACCACGCTGGCCGCGAGCGCGACCACAGACACGCCCGCCACCGCCAGCAGATAACTCATCCAATCAAATGGCGTCACTCCATAGAGCGACGACGCAAGCGCGCGGCCCACCAGCATTGCCAGCGGAATCCCCATCACCACGCCCGCTACCGTGAGCACCAGGCTGTCCTTCAAGATCATCCACACGACCTGCCCGCGCCGCGCGCCTATCGCCATGCGCACACCGATCTCCGCTGTGCGCATGCTCACGCGATATGCCAGCGTACCGTACAAGCCGGTCCCCACCAGAACAACCGCCAGGAACCCAAAGAATCCGGCGAGCCGCGCAAACAGGATCTGGTGAGCGATCGTTGTGTCGAACTGTGCGCGCTGTTCCATAGGATCGATCAGCGGCAGGTTGGGATCGAGGTGCTGCACCGCCTTGCGCGCCGCCGGCAGAATCGCCAGCGGATCTCCGTGCGACCGTATCTCCACCTGCATCGCTCCAACCATGGGGATCTGCGCATACATGTACCACGCCATGGGAATCGGCTCTTCATCGATGCTCCGGTACTTGTGGTCTTTCACCACGCCCACAATCGTCATGGTGTATTGACCCTTGTCCGGTCCGATCATGTGGCCCAGCGGGTTCTGGTTGGGTAGAAATCGCTTCGCAAACTCTTCGTTGATGATGCCGACGTGAGGCGAGGCCGCTGTGTCGGAATCAGCAAAATCCCGGCCCGCAAGCACAGGAACCCCCAGGGTGGTGAAGAAATCCGGACCTGCCACGTTGCTTCGCACTGTTCTTGACCCGCCGTTGGCCACGTCCGGCAGTCGGCCGTCCACCATCATGTCGCTGTTGTCAGACCACCAGCTTCCGAGCCGTTCCTCCATGAGGGTCACCGCTTCCACTCCCGGCAAAGACCGCAGACTGGTCAACAGTTTTCGATAAAAAACTCGGCCCTCCGGAATCGACGGTATGTTGGGCTTCACGCCAAAGACGACCAGCCCGTCGACCCGCATTCCCAAAGGAGTATTCTCGAGGTTGCGCAGTGTGCGAATCAGCAGGCCGGCGCACAACAGCAACACAACGCACAGCGTCATCTGAAGCGCGACAATCGCCCTGCCCATGCGTGATTTGCCCGCATCCGTGTGCGATGTTGCCGCCGAAGTCTTGATCGCCAGTTCTGCCCTGCCGGCCAGTGCTACTCGCAAAGGTGCCAGCCCGAAGAGCAATCCGGCCAACGCCAGCACACCAAGCGTGAACAGCAGCACCGTCCTGTCCGGCGCCAGGCTCGATTCGATGTGGGCCCAACGGCCCAGCAACCGCGTCGCCATCTCTGCGAAGCCCCACGCCAGCGCGCCTCCCGCGAGTACCAGAAGCAGGCTCTCCGTCAGCAGTTGACGAAGCAGATCACCGCGACCCGCGCCTAGAGCCTGTCGCAGCGAGAACTCCCGCTGCCGCGCTGCATTGCGCGCCAACAAAAGCATCACCACATTTGCCAGTGCAATCAGCAGAACAAGGCCCACCATCGTCATCAGCAAACGCAGCGGACTGCCATACTCCTGGTCGTATCCAGGAAAGCCCTTGGCGTCAATGAGAGTGAGAGCCGGCGGCTTCTCGCCCTCCATCGGTGACCCGCCCAGCCCGATAAAGGCAGCTGATTGAAACGCCGGCTGCAACTGCGCCAGAGCTTGAGATCGGTTCACCCCAGGGCCAAGCCGGCCCACCAGCCGCAGGCACCACCACGTGGGATTGTTGATGTAAAGCTTGCCGTCTTCCGGCGGATTCCCCCATGCATTCAGCTCCCTCCGGTTTTGCAGCGGAATCCAGAAATCCGTCGAGCCTCCCGCCTCAACACCTTCAAAGCCCGGGGCGGCAATCCCCACAATCGTCATGGGCACGGCGCTCACATACAGAGTCTTGCCCAGCACATCCCGGTCCCGCGCAAAGCGCCGCGTCCAGTAGTTGTAGCTGAGCACCGCAACCGGCGCATGACGGCTCTCGTCATCCTCGCTGAAGCCCCTGCCCACTGGCAGGCTCACCCCGAGACCGGAGAAAAAGCTTCCGCTTACCATGTCGCCTTCCGCCTCTTCCGGCTCCTCTCCATAACGGACGGCCACCTTGCTGCCCGACAACGGCACATACGCTATGACCGGCGAGAGACCCTTCCTCTGCTGCCGCAGCGCGTCATAAACGGAATAGGAAAATGTCTCCGTGGTGTCGATCGTGCCCGTCCCGCGCGGCGGATTCGACGTCCTCAAATAGACCAGGCGTCCTGGATCGCTCACCGGCAGCGATTTCAGCAACACAGCATTCATTACGCTGAACACCGCTGTGTTCGCCCCGATGCCAAGCGCCAATGTCAAAATTGCCGTGAGGGCGAAACCCGGGCTCTCCCGCAGCGACCGCAACCCGAAGCGCACGTCGCGCAACAGATTGTCGAGCCACACCAGGCGGTCCTTCAGGTAAAAGCGCTCCTGCACCGCGCGCACATTGCCGAATGCGCGTCGCGCCTTCCATCGCGCATCCTGCTCGTTCACCCCCTCGCCCTTTAGCTCATCGGCTTCGAGTTCCAGATGCGACTCGATCTCCGCACGAAAATCCTCCGCGCTGCGCTTGCGCCTGAACATCGCTACGCCTCCTCGCCCTTCAGACCGCCGCTCGAGTCCAAAATCAAACCCATCGCCCTCGTCAGACGCCGCCATTCGCCCGTCTTCTCCACAAGTTGCTCGCGCCCCTTCGGTGTCAACGAGTAGAACCGCGCCTTGCGGTTGTTCTCGCTCACCCCCCATTTCGCGCGAATCCACTTCCGGTCTTCCAGCCTCTGCAGTGCAACATAGAGCGAACCGTGGTCCACAAGAAACACTTCCTCTGACTGGCGTTGAATCATCCGCGCCACGCCTTGTCCGTGACACTCGCCGTGCAAAAGCGTCTTCAGAATTAGTAGGTCGAGAGTGCCCTGGAGCAAGGCCATGCGGTCTTCGTTATTCTCTTGGGTAGTCATTCGACCTAAGTATCCGCTCGCTTGGGTAGAATGTCAACCTGAGCCAGGCTTCGCGCATGCATCCGCCCTCAATCCCGCGCCCAGCTTTTGCAGATAATTACCGTCGAAGCAGCTATTCTTGAATCAGTCCTGCAGAATCTCGGCTGGGTCATTCGCTACGGGGCCCGTAACTCCTTTCCCAAGAGGAATCTGCGCCTAAGCCGAATCGCAGCAAGATTTTACCGCCGGCGTCACTGGCTAACCTCTTGCAAAAGAGTAATTTGCGCCCAGAGACCGGGGGGAGGGGTGCCCACCGGGACGAGCAGAATAGAACCACTTGCTCGCCTCATTCGCATCGCAAGCGCAAGAATGGGACAATAAAGCTATTCGCATTTTCCCCATGCCGCTCAACGAAACCATCGCCGTCGCCATGTCCGGAGGAGTCGACTCCTCGACCGTAGCGGCTATGCTCGCCCAAGGTGAAGGACCCCATTCCGGTCATCCCGTTGTCGGCCTCACTCTCCAGCTCTGGGATCAGACGCGCCTCGCCGGCAAGCACGGCATTCCGGATGCGCCGAAGGCCGGCCGCTGCTGCTCAATCGACGACGTCTATGACGCGCGCCGCGTTGCCGAGCATCTCGGCATTCCGTACTACGTCGTCAATCAGGAAGAGCGCTTCGAGCGCGATGTCGTCCGCCCCTTCGTCGACGAGTACCTCGCCGGCCGAACCCCGATTCCCTGCTCCCTCTGCAACAACCACCTCAAGTTCGATCAGCTCCTGCAGACCGCGCGCTCCATCGGTGCCGACCGCATCGCCACCGGCCACTACGCCCTCAACGAATTCGATCCGGCGCGCGGCCGCTGGATCCTCAAGCGTCCCGCCGATCGCGCCAAGGACCAGACCTACTTCCTCTTCGGCCTCACCCAGGAACAGCTCGCCCACACCCTCTTCCCGCTCGGCCACATGACCAAGCCCGAAGTCCGCGAAGTCGCCGCGGCAGCACGGCCTCGCCCTCGCCCAAAAGCCCGACTCGCAGGAGATCTGCTTCATTCCCGGCGGCGACTACAAGCAGTTCCTCACCGCCTACCTCGAAGAGCAGGGCGAACCGATGCCCGACAACCGCCGGCGAGCTCGTCGCCTCCAACGGCGAGGTGATCGGCCACCACGAAGGCATCTCCAACTTCACCGTCGGCCAGCGCAAGGGCCTCGGCGTCGCATCGCCCTCACCGCTCTACGTGCTCAACATCGATCCCGCCAGCCACCGCGTCACAGTCGGCGCCGATGCCGAGCTCGCCACGCGCACCCTCCGCGCCAACCGCGTCAACTGGATCAGCATCCCCCGGCTAACCGGCCCGATGCGCGTGCAGATCAAGATTCGCCATCGCCACGAACCCGCATGGGCGACCATCGAACCGGCAGAAACTAGTTCCGCCGCACCGGGCAATGCATCAGGAGCAAGCAAGAGCCCCGCGGAAGTTGATGGCCCAGTGCTCGAAAGGGAAGTCCTCGCAGTGTTTGACGAGCCGCAGCGCGCCGTCACGCCCGGCCAATCCGCTGTTTTTTACGACGGCGACGAAGTAGTCGGCGGCGGCTGGATCCTCTAGCCAATCGCAGCCTCCGCACCGTACCTCCGCGTTATACTGGCCCGTCAATCAATTCCGGAGAAACTTCAATGCTTCAGAAAACGTTTGCCCGACGGGCCTGCACCCTCGCCGCCCTTGCCTTGGCTTCCACGCTGCTGCCTGCCCAAACACCGGCAGTGCTCACCATCCACGCCGACAAGCCCGTCTCCACCGTCAGCCCTTCCCTCTACGGCCTCATGACCGAGGAGATCAACTACTCCTACGACGGCGGCCTCTACGCCGAGATGGTCCGCAATCGCACCTTCCATAGCGACTGGAGCGGCATTCCCTACTGGTATCTCCATGAAGACGGCGCAGCAGCCGCGAAGATGAGCGTCGACAAGTCCACCGGTCCCAGTGCCGCCCTACCGTCAAGCTTGCGTCTCGACATCGAGAAGGCCGACGCGAAGAACCAGGCTGGCGCCCTCAATCCCGGCTACTGGGGCTTTGCCCTGCGACCCAACACTACCTACAAAGGCTCCTTCTACGCCAAGGCGGGCTCGTCGGATCTTGGCCCGGTCACCATCAGCCTCGTCAGCGACGACACCGGCAAAGTCATCGCTACCGCAACCGTCGCAGCCCTCGCCAGCGATTGGAAGCAGTACGAGTTCAGCCTGAAAACCGGCGCCATTCAGCCCTCGGTCAAGAATCACCTCGTCGTGTCGGTCGGCCACCCAGGCACTCTTTGGCTGCAGCTCGTTTCGCTTTTCCCGCCCACCTACCACAATCGCATCGGCGGCAATCGCGTTGACCTCATGCAGAAGCTCGCTGCCATGCATCCGCAGTTTCTGCGCTTCCCCGGCGGCAATTATCTCGAAGGCGACACCATCGCCGACCGCTTCGACTGGAAGAAAACCATCGGCCCTTACGTCGACCGGCCCACGCATCCCAGCCCCTGGATGTATCACTCCGATGACGGCATGGGACTTCTCGAGTTTTTGGAATGGTGCGAAGACCTCAAAATCGATCCTGTACTCGCCGTGTATGCGGGCTACTCGCTCCGCGGCGAACACGTTCCGGCCAATCAGCTTCAGCCCTACATTCAGGACGCGCTCGATGAAATCGAATACGTCACCGGCGGACCCGACACGAAGTGGGGCGCCGAGCGCGTGAAGAACGGTCATCCCGCGCCCTTCAAGCTCACCTATGTCGAAATCGGCAACGAAGACTGGCTCGACCGTTCCGGCAGCTACCAGGAGCGCTGCCCACCTTTCTACAAGGCCATCAAGGCCAAATACCCCGAACTCCAGCTCATCATCACTGCGCCCGTCCAAGGCCTCAAGCCTGATGTGCTCGATGAGCATTTCTACGTGCGTGCGACCGACAACTTTCACGACGCCACGCATTACGATCCGCAGGCTGATAACGCGGCGACACCCCACTGGGAAGGGGGTCGTTATGACAAGACAGACCGCAACGGCCCCAAGATCTTCGTTGGCGAGTGGGCCACGCGCGAAGGGCTTCCCACGCCAAACTTCGGTGCAGCCCTGGGCGATGCTGCGTGGATGACCGGTCTCGAGCGCAACAGTGACATCGTGATCATGGCCGCCTACGCACCGCTTCTGGTACGCGTCGATCCTGGCGGCATGCAGTGGGAGACTGATCTGATCGGCTACAACGCAATGAAGAGCTACGGCTCGCCCGCCTACTACGCCCAGGTGCTGTTCGGGTCGTATCTCGGCGATCACACGCTGGGCTCAAAGCTCGAAGGCGCCGGTCCCAAGGTCTTCTACTCCATCACCGGCAACGCGGCAAAAAAGAAGCTCTATCTCAAGCTCGTCAACGGATCGACCAACGCCCAGCCGGTCACGATCCACATCGATGGGGCGAAACTCGCAGCGACCGCGAGGGTCGTCAGCCTGCACGCCAACGATACGCAGGAGACCAACTCGATCACCGATCCCGACCGCATCGTGCCCGGCGAGTCGACAATCCACGACGTCAGCAGCAGCTTCAATTACACGATTCCAGGGCTTTCGATTCAAGTCATCGAGTTCGACGAGCAATAAGAGGACGAACAGGGCTCAAACAGAAGAGCCGAGACTCTCGTCTCGGCTCTTCTGTTTCTACGGCAAACTTACCGCTGCACAGCCCACGCCAGCCCATCCGGGTTTCCGCCCGCATCGATCTTCCCCACCATGGTCAGCGTACCTAGATCGATCACCGCAACGTAGCTGTCCGGTGTGCAGGCCACAAAAGCGCGCTTCCCGCCCGGCTCCATCAGAATCCCGGCCGCGCCATGTCCGATAGGCAGTCGCTTGATCACGGTGTGCGTCGCCGTATCGATTACAACGAGCTCGGGACTTCCCAAGAGCGACACCAGGGCCAGCTTTCCATCCGGCGTGAACTTCAGCCGGTTGGCCCCCGGCACATTGGCCTTGATGGTGTCTGCCACGCGCAGCGCGCCGAGGTCGATCACCGAGACGGTGCCATCCCAAGAATTTGCCGTCCAGGCTTCTTTGCCATCGGGCGAAACATCGAATCCTTCATCGCCCTTACCCACCGGAATCACCGTCTCATTCCAGTCGCCGCCCGGAGGACCCGGCATGCGCCGCGGCGGTCCGCCTTGGGCTCCTGCTGGCGGAAACGGCATGCCCGGCGGAGGCCCAGTCTGCGCACCGGCTGCCCCATCGGTATGATCCAGCACCGAAACCGTCCCCGAGTTCACATTCGTGGTCACAATGCGCTTGCTGCCCGAAAACACATAAAGCATGTGCGTCCGGTTCTGCCCGATTCCGATGATGCGATCGATCTTTCCGGTCGCCGGATCATAGCTGCCAATTGCTTTGGCCGCCTCAGCCGTGAACCACAGCTTTCCGTCCACAAAGTCCAAACCGTGCGGCCCACGCAGCGCGCCCAGGTCGATTGTTCCAATCGGCTTCTGCCCGATCAGGTCAATCTTCGTGATGGTATTGAACTGCCCGAACCCATAGTTCGACACGAATGCCGTGCGCCCATCCTCCGATGCAATCACCTCATGCGGATCTTCTCCGACGGGTGCACGCGCCACCACGTGCAAATCGCCTGGGTTAATGATCGCCAGAGTGTGATCCTGCTTTGAAAGCACCAGAAGCGCTGCGCTCGGCGTCGACTCTGCCCGCGCCACACAGGCTCCTGGCAAAAGGAAGAGAAGGCCTGCAAGAAAGGGTCGCGAAGAGAAACGATGGGGAGGCATAGCTAGATGGACGAACCGGAAATCCTCGGAGTCTCAGACAAATAGATCGCGATCGGCAGCCGCATGCGTCGCCTGCTGCTCTTTCTGACCCTGCGGCGGGCCACTGCGCAGTGTACTGAATGCGGCCCGAGCAAAGGCCGCAAAGCCGGCAAACTGCCGCAGTGGTACGTTGATCACGTCCACCACAACAGCACTGGCACGGTCCACCGTATCGAGCACGTTGGTGAGCATCGCGTCCACACGAGACGACTGACGATGCACTCGCTCCAGAAGGTCACCGGCAGAAATCTGCAGCTTGGTGCTTTGCTCCCGCGCTCCCCGGGTCATGGCCGCAAGATCGGTCGCAACCGACTCAATCTTGGGGCCCACGCTGGAAAGAAGTTCACGCGTCTCTTTCACAACCGGCAGAACATTTGTGCGCAGGTCCTCGATCTGCTCCTGGGCGATCTTCAGCGCCTTGCGCGCAGTCAACAGCATTGCCAGAAGGACAAGCGCCTGCAACAGCACCGCGGCTCCGGTACAGGCGACAAAAATTAGCAAGAGTGTTTCGTTATTCACCTTGTCCCACCGACATAGTCTTCCGCAGAGGTTTGCGGACCCGAATCCCTGCGGCCGTCTTTGAAATTAAAGCCTGCACCTTACTTCGCATCGGCTTCAACTTAACCGCGATCGCGGGTCCGATCCCAGGAAAACAACCCCTACAACCCTGGCTACTCCGGCGATTCTGTCGCCGTGGTGCGATAGGCTTCGCGGCCGGCATCGACAGCTGCCGCCACGCGGGTCGTCTGATCACCTACCAGGCTCTTGCCGCGCTCCACAAACTCTTCCCACTGCGCTCGCCCACGGTCCACAACTTCGCGCCCACGGTCCACATAGTCGCCCAGCTGCTCTTTGCTCTTATCCACCAATGTGCCGACGTGCTGTGCGGCCTGCTTGCTCTTCGCGCGCAGATACTCGCTGCCGTCCCGCGCGCCCTGTGCAAGGTCCTCACGCGTCTCACGCCCACTCTTCGGCGCATACAAAATCCCCACCAGAGCGCCTACTCCGACACCTGCCAAAAACCAGGCCAATCCTTGAACCCTGCTGTCATCTGCCATAACAATACGTCTCCTTTCAAGCAACGGAGCCTGAGAATATCAGGTTCCATGGTACGCCTCAAACACGCGAACTGCTCTGCAAATCTCTCAGAAACCGCAATGCAAAATCTTTGAAATTGCGGTTAAGCCGGAGCCAGTCAAAGTCCTTGCGCCGACCTCACGCGACGGCCCTGCTGCGCTTGGACGCCCGCGCCAGTCTATGTGTTGCTACAGCTGTCGCACTTTCACTTCGGCAAAAGGCCATGCGCAATCGCGTCGAGAAGACCGTTGAGAAAGTTGATCGACTCTGGCGCCGAGTACCGCCGCCCAATCTCCAGCGCCTCGTTGATCACAATCGGAAAGGGCGTGCCCTTGAACCCCAGCATCTCGCCCACCGCCATGCGCAGCAGGTTGCGATCGACGGCAGGCATGCGCTCCAGCCGCCAGTGTTTGGAGTTGGCGACTATCAGCTCGTCGATCTGCTCTTGTTTCGTGGTCGCCACGCGGAACAGGTCCTCGGCAAATCCCCGCACATCGGGCTCCACGTCGTCGCCTGCTTTCCAGAACGTGGCGCGTCACCTGCTCCGGCGTCTGCTTGCCCACATCGGCCTGAAACAGCATTTGCATCGCAAGCTCACGCGACTTGCGCCGCGTGCCGGCCGTCAAGCGTTCCCTCGCTCAGCCAGCTTGCGCTTCAGGCTCACCATCTCAATCGCCGCAGCCGCCGCTTCGAAGCCCTTGTTCCCGGCCTTGATCCCGGCGCGGTTCAGCGCCTGCTCCAGCGTCTCGCACGTCAGCACGCCAAAGCTGTGCGGAACGCCCGTCTCCTGCTGCGACTGTCCGATCCCCCGCGACACTTCGTTGTAGATCGCTTCGTAGTGCGCCGTCTCGCCGCGCAGCAGGCAGCCCAGCGTCACGATTGCATCCACCTTCTTCTGTTCGGCGATCGTCCGCGCCGCTGCTGGAATCTCCCACGCGCCCGGCACACGCACCACATCAATATCGGTTCGCCGAGCTCCGCTGCGCAGCAGAGCATCCAGTGCGCCCTCCAGCAGACGTTCCGTGATCACCGCATTCCAGCGCGCCACCACGATCGCAAACTTCATGCCCGCAGCCGAAAGATCGCCTTCAATCGCAACCGGCTTGCCCCTCAGCGGATCGGTCCATGCCCAGAAGCTGAACGCAAATCCTCTCGCCGGTTCGACCGTGAAGATTCGTGATTTCCAATGGGTATCCGTAATCTCGGTCAGTGTCTTCGCGTCGCCGTCACCCTCAGCGCGCAACCACGCCGCCGCGGCCTGGTGCACCGCATCCAGTTCCGTTACTTCCACCAGAACATCGGCGGTCGAGGGAAAGTCCCCATCGACGATCTCGAAGTTTCCGAGCGGAGCCATGAATGAAGCGCCTCGGCTCGTGGGTTCGTTCCACCCCTTGCCGCTGGCGAAACCCAGCGCCAACAAAAAGCGCGACAGACGGTCATAGACCGCTCGGTCGCCCGCCGGGCGCAGGAACGAAATCCCTTTAATCATGCCTTGATTCTATCGTGCTGGGTGCGGCCCGGGCGCTGCGTGCAGAACGCGCCGGGATTCCCTCGGAGGAAGCCCGGCGCGTTCCCGCTTTAGGTCGTGGACCGCGGCTTCACGGCAATCGCGGTTGCAGGTACGGCGCCCGTGATTGGTGTCGTGAGCGTGCAGCTCGGATCCGATCCCGGCGTGCAAGCCGGCAAATTCGGAGTGAACTGCTGGGTGTCGGTCAGCGTCGTGGTGTTGATGTAGTGAATCTGGTTGTCCCCCGAAGTCGACACGAAGAAGAGCGTGCCATCGGGGCTGAACGCGCCTGCAACCGGCGCAGTGACCGCTGCGGCGCCGTTGAGCGTGATGTACCCCACCGTTCCCGGCGCGCCGCTTCTCACAGCTTGCTGGTAATAGGGCAGCGTGGCGCCGGGCGTAGTCCCGCTGTACGTGATAAAGCTCAGATTGGTTGAGGCCGCCGCCGTACCCTGGGTCACTGCGGCCGGCGAAGTCACAATCTGGTTCACCGCCGTCGCGCTTACCGTCAGAGCTTGCGGTGCATTAACCGTGTGCGAAATCGTCAGCGGCGACAGCACTCCCGCAGCGATCGGGCAGGGTGCCGGCGTTACTGCTCCACCGGCTGTCGTCGTCGTGGGGATGCCCACCGAGATGTCGTTCAGCGTGATGCCGCCGCCCGCATAAGCTGCGCCCAGAATGTGGTTGCCGTCTGTCGTGGCCGCCAGAACATCGTTCGCCTGCGCAACGGAATCACCCTGTGGATAGAAAACCATGCTCGCGTAATCGCCCACTGTCCCTGACGGGCACCACGTGTGTGCCACGGTCGGGTTTCCGCTCAGGTAGGCGCCCACCCCCGGAACCATCAGCGCCAGATGCTGCGCCCCGCCTGAGGACGTCAGGTCGTAGGTAGTCCAGCCGGTGTTGGCGTTGTACACGTAGAGCGTGTCGCTGTGCCCCGGACCCGCGGCAGCACTGTCTGTGATGTAAAGGGTCTTGGCATCCGGCGTCCACTGCGCCGCAGTCCCGACCCCCCCAAACGTCGCAGCCACATTGCCCGCCGCGGTGTAGATATAGAAGACCTGGCGGGACTGGTCGTTGATCAGGATCGTCTGGTTATTCGGCGAAACGGCAAGTACCACGCCCGGTACGTTTGGATCCTGTCTTGCCAGCTGGTTCGACGAAGTGTTGAAGATCATCAGCTCGTGCGATGACCCGAAATAGAGCTCCGAGCCTGTCTGGTCCATGACCATCGAATTCGGCACATACGGCAGACGCACCGTCGAGCCCGCGGTCCCCGTGAGCAACTCGATCGGAACAAAGTATTGCGACATGCCTGGAGCCGAGAACCACACATATCCGCTCGCTGTACCCGGCGTGGTGATATTCACCGCGTTGCTTGAGATCGAAAGCCCGGTCCCGCTGCCCGCGCCAATTTGATTGATCGGTGTCGGATTGCAGGTGCCTGGCTGGCAGATCGCGTACACCGAAGCCCCCCCAGGGAACGAAGCTGTGATCGCGCCCGCCGCCCCCACCGTAATGTCCAGCGGATTGGTCGATTGATAGTCCAGCGTCAGTCCCGTAATCGGATTGCCAGCCGTATCGATCACTGTGGTCGTCAGGTTCTGCTGCACACCCTGCGTCACCGTCCCGGTCGTGTTCCCATTCGCCAGCGCAACTGAGATCGATTGCGGTCCGCAGGTGGAGAAATAGCCTGCCGATGAACCCGACCCTGCAAGCGACGCCGTGATCACCGTCGTGCCCGGCAATTCCGCCGTAATCTGATTCGTCTCGGAATTGATTGCTGCCACCGAACTGGTGCCAACCGTGTAGTTCGCCACGCCAATCGCCGAGGTGCAATCCGGCACCGACGTTACACCCGGCGGCAGACCGCCCTGGCATGCATAGTGCGTCACCGACGCCGGAGCGCAAAATTCATACTGGTTCCCACCGCTCGAGAAGCACGCCTCTGAATCCAGTTGCGCCACCGCTCTCTGCGAATAACAGGCCTGTTGACCCGCTAGAGAGAGCGTGATCGCACTCACCGGGGCATGCACAAACACCTGCACCGGATTTGAAGTGATCGAGTCGCCCGTGGCGGTGATGAAGACCGAGCCGTACGGCAGACCGCTCGAGCTGGGCTGCGGGTTCGGCGGGTTGCAGATCGTGTAGTCCGCAATGCCGCCGCCGGAGTTGCGATTCCACCGGCCCGCGCACATATTACCCGTCGGCGCGATATCCACCAGCTGATTGTTCGTGGTGCCGAATGTATAGGATGAAACGCTCGCCGAGGCGCCCTTGCAGGTCTTCGCCGTGGGAGCCGATATCTGCCGCGTCTGCCCAAACGCCAGCGAAACGCCCGTCGTCCGCGGTTCCAGATCGATCGAATAGACGTCTGTGTCCTTCAGCCCATAGCCGAGTCCGTTGCAATAGTTCCCGGCCGGGTTGCGCGTGCAACCGGAAATCGAAATTCCCGCTGGTACCGCCACGCACAACAATAAAACTAGCGTTAAATACCGCCGCATGAATCCTCCCCGCCCCACCCTGCGAACCGTGGAACGGTCGTTCAGAATGCGCCTGGAAATTTGGGGTTCAGGCCGCCCGCACACGTGTCGAGACATGCCCGCATCGGTCGTCGTCTGCTCAGACCATCGGCCGTATAACTACGGCAAACGCCCGGCCGGTCGACGCAATACACCCTGCTTCTACTCCAAAGAAAAGTGTATCAGGGCAAAGCGGCCGCCTTGGGAACCCCAAAACCAGCACAGCTTTGTTGACATTTTGATAGACTCCGCACGCCTCGGATGGCGAGCAGCCTTCCCCCTCAAGAGGGAGGCATGTAGCGGTCAAACCACTCCACCGTCCGCTCCATCACGTCGCGCTTGTGCGCCGGGTCCACGAACCCGTGTCCCTCATTCGGATACACCACCAGTTGTGTGGGTACATGCTGGGCCCGCAACGCATGCCAGAACTCGTAGGATTGCGGCGCCGGACATTCTCCGTCCCGGTCCCCGACCACCACCAGCACCGGCGTGTGCGCCTGCTTGATAAAGTCGATGGCGGAGCTCTTGGCATAGACCCCCGGATCGTCATACACCGACGCTCCGAAATAAGGGGTCATCCACTGGTCAATCGAGTTCTCTCCGTAATAGCTCAGCCAGTCGGAGATGCCCGCTCCGGCCACCGCCGCCTTGAACCGCCCCGTCTGCGTCACCGCAAACATGGTCATGAAGCCGCCGTAACTCCAGCCGGTCAGACCCACCCGATTCGGATCAACTGGATACTTCGCCACCACGGCGTCCACGCCCGTAAGAATGTCGCGTAGATCGCCATAGCCGAAATCCTTACGATTGGCCTGCGTAAACTCCTCCCCCTGCCCGTAGCTTCCCCGCGGATTCGCCTCCAGCACGAAGTAACCGAGCACCGACAAAGCCTGCGCGCTGATTCCGCCCCGCACTCCCCATTGCGCCGTCACGGCCGCTGCAGGGCCGCCATGCACCTCCACAATCAGCGGATACTTCTTCGCCGGATCGAAATCCTTGGGAAATATCAGCCAGCCCTGCACCCGAAACGCGTCGCTCTTCCACGAAAGCGATACCGATTTGCCCCACGCGGGTTCCAAGCCATCGTTCAAATGCGACAGCTGGATCACGCCCTCCAGCCCCGACGTCATTACCGTCCCCGGCTTGGCCGCGTAAATCTCCGTCGGATGATCGAAGGTGCTGGCCCGAAAGACAAACATCGCGTGATCCCGCGTTGCCGAAAGACTCAACTCCATTCGCCCGTCGCCCACCGTTCCGGGAATGCTGAATATGGGCGCGCCAAAACTAGTCGCCACGCTTCCCCGCGCTGGATCGCCCTCCACCTTGAACCGAATCAACTGGCAGTTGCCGCCCGCCAGCTCATCTACAAACAGATGCTCGTTGCCGTCCCACTCCACCCATGCCGGTGAAGTCGGCCTCCCCCTTGTAATATCTTGCGCGTCTCCGCCTCCGGCAGAGATAAGCCAGACATCACCCCCCGTCGAGCCCTGGTCGCTCATCAGTCCGCCGATGAACGCAATCTTCTTTCCATCGGGAGACCACCGCGGAACCGCGATCTGTAACCCATGCAGCGGACCCTCTACGTCAGCAGGCGACAAAATCGCTTTCGCCTCCCCGCCCAGGGCCTGCGTGTAGAGCTTCGCCACCCACCAGTTGTTCTCGCCCGGAGGCGCGGCCGCAACGTACCCCAAACCATTGCCGTCCGGTGCCCAGTCGAACTCGTACACATGCAGATTTGCCGGAGTCACCTCGGTCGGCTCCGCCGGCACCGTTGTAGCTACCGGCACTGTTGCCACCCGCTGTATCTCCACCCCGTCCTCGCCGATCACGCCCGCCGGAGGCTTCATGGCCGCCAACGCTCCCGCAGGCCGCGTCGCCCCCTCGACATAAAGGAAGGCGATTTTCGACCCATCGGGAGAAAAAGCCGGATCCTGTTCGTAGCCCTTCAATGTCGTCAGCCGACGCGCAGGGCTCCCATCGAGCCGCGAAAGATACAGGTCCGCCTGGCCGCCCGGCGACGCGCAATCTGAAAAAAACGCCAGCGACTTCGAGTCGGGTGCCCACACAATCTCATTCTCGCGGCACGACTCATCGGGCCTCTCCACCGCGGCCACCCGCTTGCTCTTCTTCCAATCCTCCACGGGCGCCACTTGAATGACGCCGCCCCCGCTCTGCCCCTCGATCCACGCCAGACGCTTGCCATCCGGCGAGATTGCCACTTGGTTCACACCGCGCCCGCGATTCAGGCTCGCGAGCACGCTTTCAATCTGTGCATGATCCGGCGTCGCCGCTTGCGCTGCCGATGCAAAAAAAACCAACACCACACCGCCGCACACCGCCGCCGCAGTAGATACGCGCCTCATCAAGCCATCCGCAAACATGCAGAAATCCTATCAGGCCTCTGACTCACTCTCCGGTAACGGAGCCTCAACCCAACTCACATATCTCAGTTACCGGGTTGCGGTATAGTGACCTTTCAACTCTGACAGCAACGAAACTCCAACCGTGGGCCGAAAGGGTTCGATGCTCGGACTTAGAAAGTTCCTGCGAGCCGCGTACGGATATCTGGCCGCCATCTTTCTCTTTGCCTCAATCAGCTCCGTCCCAATGCTTATTCGCGTGTATCGCGCGGACCTGAACCGCGCTCCAGACAGACCCGATATCTTGCTCTGGCAAGCCATCCTCATCGAGGCCACGCAGCTGGTCATGGCAATCCCCGTTCCTCTCGCCCTGTTTTTAGGCGTCACGTGGTGGACGCTGCGCCAAGGCAAGCCATCGGGAAGAGCCTGGGCAATCGCCACGAATATCCTTATGATCGTCGCCAATGCTCCCTTGCTGTTCGCGGCATTGCTCACGATGAAATACGATCGTGCAGCGCCGCCCTATGGCGTCTGGCTGGTGACTCTCATCATGCCTGCCATCGGAATCGTAGGACTCGTTGCATTCGGTCCTCGCGACGCAATCGGAGTGGCCGCGGTCGCGCGCCCCAAACCCATGCGTGTCGCGGGCGACGGCACAAGCCGCCTCTTCGACCTCATCGCCTGGGGCATCAGTGTCGCGGCTGGAATTGCGGGATGGTCCTGGTGCAGGCGTTGGGGCTTCACGCATCACCTCCCCTTTTCGAGAGGGGATGTTTGGTGGCTTGAGTTCGTCGCCGCCATCCTGATCACGACCACTGCCCATGAATTCGGTCATGCCGGCGTGGGCATGGCTCTGGGGATGAAGTTGCGCATGTTCCTTGTGGGACCGTTCCAATGGCGCATCCGCGACGGGAAGTGGAAATTTGAATTCGTCCTCGCGCGCTTCTTTTCCGCCGGCGGAGCCACAGCTGTCGTTCCCACCAATCCCCGCCAGAGCAAATGGATCGACATCGCCATGATCGCCGCCGGCCCTGCGGCCAGCCTTGCTGCCGGTTTGACCTTCTTTCTACTGATGCTCACCGCCCATGGGAAACCCTACGAACAAACATGGGAATTGTTTGCCCTTTCTGCGGTCTTCGCCTTAGGCGCAGTCATCGTCAATCTCATCCCATTACGACCGGAATCCTTCTACTCCGATGGCGCACAAATCTATCAGCTCCTCACCGGAGGCCCGTGGGCCGACCTCCATCAGGCGCTTTCCGTTGTCCACGCCAGTCTCGTGACGCCGCTTCGGCCCAGAGACTACGACATCGCAGCCATCCAGCGCGCGGAGTCCCACTTCCGGCACGGCCAACAGGCGCTGGTGCTGCGGCTGATTGCTTGCTGGTACTACCAGGACACCGGCGATTCCGCGAAGGCAGCCCGCTCCGCCTCGGATGCGGTCGCAATTTACAACGAATCTCCTTTTGAAATCCGGCCGGAAACGCTCCTGGCGTTTGTATTTCTCATCGCTTTTCTCCATCGAGATGCCGCGACGGCGCGAGCATGGTGGGCTCTCATGGAGGCGAAGAAGCCCACGCACTTCGGCGTGGAGTACTGGCTCGCCCGTTGCGCTCTTCTCTGGGTGGAGGGGAACCTGCCCGAAGCGCGCGAGGCCTGGTTAAAAGGAAATGCCCTCGCGCAGAAACTCCCGGCGGGCGGCGACTATGATTTCGACCGGGATCGCGCCGCGTGGCTCGGCCGTGTGCTCGATCGAGCGCCCTCTCGGGAAATGCCGGTTGGACCTGCCCTCGTTGCTCCGGTCTAGCAAGCCGTCAGATCAGCCCGCCACCTTGCACCCCATCCAATCGAGAAGTCACTCCGATCAGTTCATGGCGGCATAACCGAGTGCGCGCTCGCTAGTCTGCCAACGCGTGCGATCGTGGTCAAAGATTCGCCGAAGAAGAAACTTCCTCCAGTTATGCGACGATCTGTCTAACTCGGAATCCCTCTATACCGGAGGCTAGAAGCTAGCCTGCTGCTTTCCGAATCGCCAGAAGCCTCTCCAGCAGCGGCTTCAGCAGCTTCAAATCCAGCGCGTTCGCCCCATCCGACTTCGCATGCGCCGGATCGTCGTGGACCTCAAGAAACAGTCCGTCGATCCCCACAGCCACCGCCGCCCGCGCCAGCAGCGGAATAAACTCCGGCTGCCCGCCGCTCACCCCGTTCGCCGCCGAAGGCTGCTGCACCGAGTGCGTCCCATCGAACACCACCGGCGTCATCTCCCGCATGATCGCAAGCGACCTGAAATCCACAACAAGATTGTTGTAGCCGAAGCTCGCCCCGCGCTCGGTCAGAAATACGCGCTCGTTGCCCGTGGACCGCACCTTCTCGACCGGATGCGTCATATCCCACGGCGCAACAAATTGCCCCTTCTTGATATTGACCGCACGTCCCGTCTTCCCGGCCGCCACCAGCAGGTCGGTTTGCCGGCAGAGAAACGCCGGAATCTGCAGCACGTCCACAGCTTCTGCGGCCACTTCGCACTGCGCCGGCTCATGCACATCGGTCAGCACTGGCAGGCCCGTATCTTTCGCGAGACGACCAAGAATCCGCGTGCCCTCCAGCAGCCCCGGCCCGCGAAAGCTCTTCACGCTCGTCCGGTTGGCCTTGTCGTAGCTCGCTTTGAAAATGTAGGGGATGCCCAGGTCGCTCGTGACCCTCTGGATCGCCTCGGCCATCGTGCGCACATGGTGCTCCGACTCGATCACGCACGGTCCGGCAATCAAAAACAACTGCCCCGCGCCAACCTGCACGGGGCCGATTTCAAACGAAGATCTCACGGGTTCGATTGTACCGGCTCGTCGGGGTGCCCCCGGTCCCTCGCCGTTGGGGACCGGGGAGGAAGGCATTGGCCTCCCAGACCGCGACCCATGGGTGCCCCAGGTCTCGATTCTGAGACCTGGGAAAACTGGATGTGCTCAAGCCCTCTCGCGAACCGGCCTGGGTACCCCCATCCTTGCGCAGCAAGGGTGGGATCCGTTGATGCCAGCGTCAGCTGCCCGCCGCAGGCAGTGCTTAGGCCGGCACGCGATGCTCGGCGCGGCTCCGCGACCACTCCCACAAAGCGCGCTCCAGCGCATGCAGCGGAGTCGCTCCCGGTAAATCGCTTTGCGGTTTCACCAGGCCCCGCTCCGCCAGCCGCCGGCAAAACGCCACATACTCGGCGTAGAACTCCACGTCGTGCCGCGCGTGGCCTAGCGCCTCCAGGGTGCGAAAATCCAGCACGTTATACCGCTCCGGATCGATCGCCGCCAGGATCGCCGACGCAATCGCGAGGTCGATTCCGCGCAGTTCCATCAGCGCCTCAACCGCCTGCCGCGTCGACGCACTCGGAGAAGCCGCCACCGCCAGCACTCCCTTGATCTTCGCTTCGCTGTTGCCGATCAAATAATGAACCACGCGCTCCGATTTCCAGCGCACAATCGCTTCCAGGTTCGCCAGGGAGTATTCCCCGTTGCGGATCGCCTCGCCAGCCTCGTAGGCTGCCGCCTCCAGCTCCTGTTCCCGTTCGCCGGCCTTCTGCCAGCACTGCTCCGCATACTGCTGCAATTCGTTCTCTGCAGGTTGTAATTCGAAATGAGACATCGTGAATACTCCCTCTCGATAAAAACCCTGTCACCATAGGCCCACCAAAATTCGGTTGTCAATAGCACGTGTCACCGGATCGGTTACTACCTGCGCAAAAAGTTGCACCAAGAGGCAAAAGCCGCACAGCGAGTCCCCGGAACCCTCGGTGAGATGCTTCCTCAGCGGCTCCGGGTTGCTGTGCGGCGTCCTGACTTCTTCAGGTGAGACCTAGGTCCGAACGACTTCCTTCGTGACTTCGGACTTGCGCCCCACCCGATTCTCATAGCTAGCCTCAATGAACGCCCGAAACAGCGGATGCGGCTCCAGCGGCTTCGACTTGAACTCCGGATGGAACTGGCACCCCAGAAAGTACGGATGCCCCGGAATCTCCACAATCTCCACATACGTCGCGTCCGGCGTCGTGCCCGTAATCTGCAGGCCGCCGCCCGTCAGCAACGCCTCATACTCGCGATTGAACTCATACCGGTGCCGATGCCGCTCGCTGATCTCCGTCGCGCCATACGCCCGATACGCCAGCGAGTCCTCCTGCAGCACGCAGGTCCATGCACCCAGACGCATGGTCCCGCCCATCTCTTCCACACCCAGCAGCTCGCGCAGCTTGTAGATGATCCGATGCTGGCTCGCCGGATCGAACTCGCTCGAATTCGCATCCTTCAACCCGCACACGTTGCGCGCAAACTCGATGCACGCCGTCTGCATCCCCAGGCAAATCCCGAAATACGGCACCTTCTTTTCGCGCGCATATTTGATCGCGTTCAGCATGCCTTCAATGCCGCGCTTGCCAAACCCGCCCGGCACCAGATATCCCATCGAACCCCTCCAGCTGCGTCTCGTAGCTCGTGTCCTCGGGTGTCTTTGACTCCAGCCCCTCCGCCTCGATCCACGTCACGTTCAGCTTCAGGCTCTTCGCCACCGCTCCATGCGTCAGCGCTTCCTTCAGAGATTTGTAGCTGTCCTCGTACTCCACATACTTGCCCACAATCGCGATCGAGACTTCATCCTTCGGATTGTGGCAGCGGTCAACAAGCTCTCTCCATTTCGTCAGATCGGCTTCCGGCGCTTCCTTGTGCAGATACTTCAAAATCAGCGAATCCACACCCTCCTGCGCAAACCCCAGCGGAACCTCGTAGATCGTCGGCACCGTCCGCGCTCCAATCACAGCGCGGTCTTCCACATTGCAGAACGCCGCAATCTTCTGCTTGATCTCCCGACTCAGCGGCCGATCGCTGCGACACAGCAGCACGTCTGCCTGGATCCCGATTCCGAGCAACTCCTTCACCGAGTGCTGCGTCGGCTTGGTCTTCAACTCCTGCGCCGCGGCAATCCATGGCACCAGGGTCAGGTGGACAAACACCGTGTTCTCGCGACCCAGCTCCTGGCGCATCTGCCGAATCGCTTCCAAAAACGGCAACGACTCGATATCGCCCACCGTCCCGCCAATCTCAACAATCGTTACGTCCGCGCCGTTGGCCGAAACCTTCCGCATCGCGTTTTTGATCTCATTGGTCACGTGCGGAATCACCTGCACCGTCTTGCCCAGATAATCCCCGCGCCGTTCCTTCAAGATGATCTGTTCATAGATACGCCCGGTGGTCAGATTGTTGTCCCTCGACAGCGGAGCGTGCGTGAACCGCTCGTAGTGCCCCAGGTCGAGATCGGTCTCCGCACCATCATCGGTCACAAACACTTCGCCATGCTGAAACGGCGACATCGTTCCCGGATCCACATTCAGGTACGGGTCGAACTTCATCAGGTTCACACGCAGCCCGCGGCTCTCAAGCAGACACCCGATCGAAGCCGCTGCAAGACCCTTCCCTAAACTGGACACAACTCCGCCCGTCACAAAGACGTATTTCGCCGTCATCGCTGCGACCTCACTATTTTGTTTTGAAATTGGACGTACCGGATGGGCACGATCAAGTATGGCAGAGTTCCGCTTTTGATTGAAATACAAAAATCGCGCAAGGCGTGCAAAACACGGCACGCTCTCCAAATAAACCTAACTTATTCATAAACTTACTATCAGAACAAGCCCTACCTCGCGCGGTTAAAGTCGTTCGACTGTGGCGGCCCCGATGTCCGGCAACAAAGCACAAGCCCGCCAGGACCCTGCAACTTGCATTCCTTCTTGGTCTTCGTTTGAACTTCTTGAGCGACATCCCTCCAGATCCTGTGTTTCATTGGACAGACCTAAACACATTCAGCGCAGTCGAGGCGCAGTTCGAACCCTCCCGCGCACCGATCGATGGAGAAGGCCCAATGTCCCTTGGCTCAAGATTCCGCAGCCTGCTTTTTGCCATTTCGATTCTCACTCCCATGCTCACCGTCCTGGTCACCCAGGCTCATGCCGGCGTGTTCATTTCCGTGAACGTTGCGCCCCCCGTGCTGCCCGTGTACGTGCAGCCGCCATTACCTGCCCCCGGCTTCATCTGGACACCCGGCTACTGGGCCTATGGCGACGCAGGCTACTACTGGGTCCCCGGTGTATGGGTCCATCCGCCCAGAGTCGGCGTCCTGTGGACCCCCGGTTACTGGGGCTACGCGGGCGCTGCCTATGCATGGCATCCCGGCTACTGGGGCCCGCATATCGGCTTCTACGGCGGCGTGAACTACGGCTTCGGCTATGGCGGCATCGGCTTCTGCGGTGGTGAGTGGCGCGGCGGAGTCTTTGCGTACAACAGCGCCGTGGCCAACTTCGGCAGCGTCCACGTGACGAATGTCTATGTCAACCGCACCATCGTTGAACAGAACACCATCGTCAACGTGAACCACGTGAGCTACAACGGTGCCGGTGGCATCGGTGCCCGCCCCTCGCCAATGGAGATGCAGGCGGAACACGAACAGCATTTCCAGCCCACCTCGAACCAGATGCAGCACGAGAACTTCGCGGCGCGGGACCGATCGCAGCTCGCGGCTGTCAACAATGGTCGCCCGGGCACGATGGCAGCTTCGAATATCAACTCCTATCACCAGGTCGCGCATCAGCATGCGGAGGCACAGCCCATCTCCGCCGCCGACCGCTCCGCGGCCGCCCATTACAACCCCAACCAACGGGAGGCCAATCAGGACCAGCACATCGCCAACGGCCTGCGAAGCGGACAGATGACCTCAGGCGAGGCGGCTCGCGCCGACCGCACCCAATCCGCCATCGATCAGCAAGTCCACAACGATCGCGTCGCGAATGGTGGAACGCTCACCAATCAGGAGCGCCAGCAAATCAACGGCGAGCAGAATGCCGCCAGCCGCCAAATCTACAACGAAAAGCACAATGGCAACACCATCGCACCCAACGAAGTGAACAACCGCGAAGCCAATCAGCAACAGCGCACCGCCCAAGGCCTGCGCAGCGGAGAGATGACCTCTGGCGAAGCGGCGCGCACCAACCGGAACCAGGCAGCTCTCGACCAGCGGGTGCACAACGAGCGCACGGCGAACGGTGGCGCCCTGACCCAGCAGCAGAGACGGCAGGCCAATCGCCAGGAGAACCGAAACAGCCGACAGATCTACAACGAGAAGCATAATGACAGGACGGCAAAACCCGGCCCCCGGGGCCGTTAGTGCGTTAGGCCCAGCGCTGGAGCGAGCGGCTGGCAGAAATGCCGGCCGTTTTGCTTTGCGGGCGCGTCTTGGACTAAACAGGTTCGGAATTGCCAGCCTAGACGCGGTATTGATCGACAGCTTGCTGAACCCGCTCCACCATCGGCGTGAGCTTGCCGATCAGCAATGTCGTCTGTTGGACCACACCCACATTCCGCTCGGTCATGGACGCAACGCTTGTGATGCTGGAAGTGATCTCACTCATCGCTTCAGTTTGCTGTGAGGAGGAATTTGCGATCTCTGAAACCCGGCGAACAGCTTCGGTCATCAGGACGTTGATGCCATTGAGTGCGCCCTGGGCTTCCTGCACGAGCGCGACACCGCTCGTCATCTGCGTTGCTCCGACGCGTATTCCGGTTATGGCGCGCTCGCTGTCTCCCTTAATGGCGCCAATGAGGGAGTCGATTTGAGCCGTTGCCTTCATGGTGCGGTCCGCAAGAGAACGCACTTCGTTGGCAACTACCGCAAAGCCACGTCCAGCATCACCGGCCCGGGCCGCTTCAATCGACGCATTCAGCGCAAGAAGATTCGTCTGGTCGGCGATTTCGCGAATCACGCCTGCGATCGCGCCTACCTCCGCCGAACTCGCTCCAAGCGCTTCCACCTCCGTGGACGCAGTTTTCACAACTGCGGCAAGTTCTTGGATCTGGTTCGTTGCGCGTTGCGAGACGTCCGCGCCGTCCGCGGCCCGGCGGCCCGTTTCCTGAACCGCCTCCTGCGTCGACTGCAGGTGCTGCGCAACCTCGCGAATCGTGAGATCGAGCTCGGCTGTTGCAGCGGCAACAGATGCCGTGGACATGTTCTGCGCGGCCGCAGATTCATCGATTTTTTGGATCGCCTCCCCAATCTGCTCCGTGCCCTCCAGCACGGGGACCACTGCATCCTGGATGCATTGAAACGTAGACTGAACCCAACCGGTAAGCAGCCCGAGCTTGTGCGCAATCTTTCCTGAGCGGCCAAGTTGATCGAGGCTGAGAGAAGCTGTGAAGTCACCGGTCGAGAGAAGTCGATCCAGATAAGCATCGATCTGATCCAGATCGCGAAGCAGATTCGGAAGTGTGCTCAGTAGAACCAGCAGCGCACCCAGGATCCCGCCGCCAAATGCGATCCCGCAGAGGACGCGCACCAGAAAGAAATGACTGCCGCCAAATTCAAACGTCAATCCAGCCATCGACGCGGCCAGACCGAGAAGCGCACTGAGCGCAAAGCGCAGGTCCGGGCGGCCCAGCCGGCGGGTCAGGCCAGAAGCATTCGGCACCACATGGCCTTCTTCGACGCGCAGTGAGCGGTCCCCTTTTTGCATGCGGCCATACGCGCCAGAGGCGGCCATCACCTGGTCGCGCGAAGGCCTCCGGCGGAGAGATTGAAACCCCAGAACGCGGCCCTCCTCTCCCCGCACCGGCGAGACAGTCGCGAAAACCCAGTAAAACCCGCCGTCCTTGCGGCGGTTCTTGACGACACCCTGCCAGGGACGCCCTGCCTTCAGAGACTTCCACATGTCGCCAAACGCTTCCTTCGGCATATCGGGATGGCGCACCAGGTTGTGCGGCTTGCCGATCATCTCTTCGATCGCATAACCACTGAGATTGGCAAAAGCCTCGTTGGCCTCAGTGATGCGCCCCTGAAGGTCCGTCCGGGAATAAATAAACGCGTTCTCGGGAACAAGTGTCTCTCGGTCGGTCACATGTGTAAGTACTGCCATGAGAAGTCTCCAGGTTGACCGTCGTCGGCGCGTGCCCAGCCAGCCTCCCCGCAATCATTCGAGGGAGGTCGAGGGCGCTGCTCATTCTGCTCATCGGCACAAATTCGAGCAAGATGAGCTGAATCCGGGCCGCACCAACCAGTCGCCCCTGCCCACAAATAGCGGTCCGCCCCGCCCCCTTGCCGCATCTCACATGCAGGCTTACCATCCCTCACGAGAGGACTCCCACCATGACCACGACCGTCACCAGGCCATTCCGCACGCTCGGCGCCCACGGCCCCGCAGTCTTCCCCATCGCTCTCGGCTGCATGGGCATGAGCGGCATGTACGGCGCTGCCGACGAAAGCGAAAGCGTCGCCACCATCCACGCCGCCGTCGATGCCGGCGTCAACCTCGTCGACACCGGCGACTTCTACGGCATGGGCCACAACGAGATGCTCGTCGGCCGCGCCCTGCGCTTCATCCGTGAGCAAGTGCTTATCTCCGTCAAGTTCGGCGCGCAGCGCGGCCCCGATGGATCGTGGCTCGGCTACGATGCACGCCCCGCTGCTGTGAAGACCGCGCTTGCCTACACCCTCAAGCGCCTCGGCGTCGACCACATCGACATCTACCGCCCCGCGCGCCTCGACCCCAACGTGCCCATCGAAGACACCATCGGCGCCATCGCCGACATGATCAAGGCCGGCTACGTGCGCTACATCGGTCTCAGCGAGGTCGGTGCTGAGACCATTCGCCGCGCCGCCGCCGTCCACCCCATCGCCGACCTGCAAATCGAGTACTCCCTCATCAGCCGCGGACCCGAAGCGAAAATCTTCCCCGCGCTCAAGGAACTGGGTATCGCCGTCACCGCCTACGGAGTCCTCTCACGCGGCTTGCTCTCCGGCTCATCCATCCAGGGCGTGGGCGATATCCGCAACCGCTTCCCCCGCTTTGCCACCGAGAACCGCGCCCGCAACCAGTACCTCGTCACGCGCCTCAAACAGACCGCCGAGGCCTGGGGCGTCACGCCGCCGCAACTCGCCATTGCCTGGGTCCTCGCCAAAGATCCGTCGATCGTCCCGGTCATGGGAGCACGCACGCGCGCACAGCTCACCGAAAGTCTGGCCGCGCTGAACGTTGATCTTTCCTCAACTGAGATCGCTGACCTCGAAGCCTCCATCCCGTCCGAAGAAGTCGTCGGCACCCGCTACGACGAACACCAGATGCACGTCCTCGACAGCGAAAAATGAGCTCCGCTCCTTAACCTTGATCTGTGCGCTCCGCGGCCAACACGAAGAAAGCAGGGCTTCTCCCGCCCCGCCCGTTGAATGACACGCGGGAGAAGAGGTCAGGGGGTACCCCCCTCCCGTTAGCCAGGGTGTCAGTCACTACGGTGCACAAAAATGCCCGCCGCATTGCAGAGAATTGCGCCGGCTCGTGCATGCGCCCCGCGCGTTGAGAAGCACGCAGTGTAGCGCACACTGGCGTAACTCTTCGCAAATCCGGGCGAACAAGCGTATCCACCAGCACAATTGTTCCACGTGGAACAATTTCGCCGTTGCCACGCGAAGTCGATGCCTGGACGGCAGGTCCCACAATTGTTCCACGTGGAACAATTGTGTTGCCCGACACGGGTGTGGGCTGCGCATTGCAGAAAATAGCGGCGGAATATGCGACAAGGCGTGCCCGCATCGAGCAGCAAAATCAGAAGCCCCGGCATGAGGAAATCCTCGTGCCGGGGCTTTGTGTTCAGCGAATACGCAGACTCAACTGCGGATTCATGGTTCAGTTGCGGCTTAGAAGTTGAAGGTCACCTTCGCCGTGAGCGCGCGGGGCGTCACATAGTGCGTGCCACTGAAGGTCGAGAGGAAGTTGTACAGCGCGTACTCGTTGGTGACGTTGACCGCAGTGAAGTCAATGTCAGTTTTGTAGTGCTCCTTGTGGAAGAGGTTCTGCTGCCCGACCGTGACGTCGAAGAGGTTACGCGGAGCAATGCGTGGCGGATTGTGATCGTCGTTCTCAGTGCCCGGCGCCGGAATCTTGACCAGCGACGAGCTGTACTGCGAGGGTAGGCATGACTGGAAGCCCGCTGCCAGCGTGGCCTTCACGCCGTTGCAGGTGATCCCGGCTTCAAACTGCTGATCGTTCGTCAGGCTGCTCAGATCCACCGGCGTGGTTCGCATCGATGGCGAACGGGCATGGCCCCCGCCACCTGGCCTGAGTCGTAGCGCCAGTTACCTCCAGCCCATGGACCACGCTTGCCGAATCTGATACTGCACGTGAGTGGTCTGGTTGAATTTCTCGTCGTGGTCGATGCGGAAGGGCAGACCGCTCTGACCCACCGTGGCCCCGGCGCCCGCAACCTGCGGCGGAAAGAAGCGCGCCGCCACCGACGACATGACGGAGTAGGCGCTGAAGTTGTGAAAGTCCGGCACCTCGACGTGCAAGGCGAAGCCGGGAATCTTGGAGTTGTGCCAGTCAATGGGAAAGGTGATGGGCGTGTTGCCGAGTACGCTGAAGTCGAAGGCGTTGTGCGTGTACTTCCAGATGTATTCGCCGCTGACGACGAGATGCTTGCCAACGGCCTGCTGCAGGCCGGCGTGAAACTCGTTGCGGAAGCCGGGCACCTCGACGGTGGAAACACCCGGCGTGCAGTTGAGCAGCGGTGCGAGCACCGCGTTGCCGCAGCCTTTGCTCGAGAGCACCAGGTTCTCGTTGAATGGCGTCTCGAGGGTGCGTGCATAGGAAACGCGCAGCACGGTGCTCGGTCGGCTTGATGTTGTAGGCGATGCCGACGCGCGGTTGCACCTGCTGCGCGCTGGTGAGGCCGTTGTAGACGTCGCCGCGAAGGCCGAGGTTGAAGTTCCAGTTGCCGGCCTTGATCTGGTCTTCAATGTAGAGTCGAGAGTTCCTTCACGTCGGCGTGGCCAAGGTAAGTTGTAGAAGCCGCCTCCGCGTGTGAGGTCGTAGGGAGCCAGCACCGACAGGTAGTTGGGATTGGGGCCGAGGCCGACGCCGCACGAGGCCGGATCGGCGTATCCGGCAACCGGTGCTCCGGTTGCATCCACGCAAGGCGCGTTGTAGAGTGCGATCGACAACACCCAGGCTGTCGTTCTCGCGCAGGAAGGTCTGCTGGTAATTGACTCCGCCTTTGATCGTCTGGATGCCGCTCGACGTAGGAGAGGTCGGCGTGCATGCCGGCGTTGGTCAGCGTAGCGATCCTGAAAGATCGATGAGGTCTGCAGGTTGGACGGTCCCAGATCGGCGAGCGGATTGCCGCTGGGATAGTAGTGGTAGAAGATCCTTGCGAAAGTACGCGCCGACGTTGAGCACGGCGTATTGATTGAGGACACGTGTGTAGGTGGGCGCAATGTTGAAGGTGCCGATCTTCGACCGCTGATCGGTGTTGCCGACATGCCAAAGACTGGATCTGCGCCGGCTCCGCCGCTCACCACATTCTGACACGTTCAGGTTGTCGTAAGAGTTTGGAGTCTGGAACCAGGAGCGGCTGTAGTTGAGATCGAGATGCAATCGAGTCGGCGGCGTGAAGGTGTAGTCGACGCGATCGAAGATGTTTTCTTCATTGCCCTTGTCGTGAAAGACGGCGAACTCGGGCGGATCGAGAAAGCGACCGGTGTTGAGGCCGTCAACCTCGACGAAGTTACCCCACTTCTTGCCGCCGTAGGAAAGATCGACGCTCCCGGTCGCCGAGCCGAAGCTGCCGTAGGAGGTGCTGATGCTGCCGGTGGGCTTGGTGACTCCCTGACCGGAGCGCGTGGTGGCGACGATGACCAGGCTGGTCTTGTCGCCGTATTCGGCCGGCGGCGCGCCGGAGATCACCTCGATCGATTGAATGGAGTTGGACGGGAAGCTGGTTGGAGAAGACCTTGCTCTGCTGATCGGTGATGGACTGGCCATCGACCGAGAAGGAGTTGGAGGCGTGATCGCCCAGGCCGTGAAAGAGGCCATTCGAGTCGGCCGAGACGCCGGGCGTAGAGACGGTGACCAGGGAGCTGAGCGACGGACGACTGGCTTTCGAGCGGCACCTTGGTGAACAGGTCGCGATCGACGTCGGTGTGGAAGGTCGGATCGTTCTCAATCAGGTCGCCTGTGCTGGCTTCGACGGTGACGGTTGAGGAGGAGCGCTGCAATCTGCAGGACGAGCTTGACGGTAGTGCCGAGCACGGAGCGAATCTCAACGCTCTGGCTGAGCGGCGAAAAGCCGGCTGCCTTCACACTGATCTGGTAGGGATTGAAGGAAACGTTGGAGAAGGTGAACTGGCCGGTGGCGTCGGTGGTTGCGGTGCGATCGAGGCCGCTGACGGAATTGACGAGGTGCACCGCGGCGTTGGGAATCACTGCGCCGCTGGGGTCGGTGACCGTTCCGTGGATGGTGCCGGCATTGCCGCTCTGCGCTGGTGCAGAGGGTCCGGCGAGAAAAAGAAGTGCGATGAGTGCTGCAAAGAGAAGGCCGCGTCTGAACGGCATAGATTTGTCTCCCAGGGATGGCTGAATGCGAATGGAAAACCCCGGCGCTTCCGCCGCGGCATCATCGATGCGATCCGGGACATCTCTCCGTTTGATTTGGGGTGCTACGTCTCCGCCCGTGATGAGCTGGGGAAAGCCTGCATGCCTGCGAGTGGAGTCTTGCCTGGAAACGGAGCGATGCCTAGCGTCCCATGGGAGGGGGGCGGGTAAAGAGCTGCGGGTGCCAGTTCCTAGCAACTCCGTGGACTTCGAGGGTCGGCAACGCCGTTGCCACCTGCACCAGCGCGACCAGAACCGCAGTTGCGGCAACAGGCGCGGCCGTGTGCATCACGATGCAAAGCGGGCAATGATCGGCGTCGCTGACGCCCTGGTGGCTGTGCGCAACCTGCGCAACAGAGAGAAGGGCCAGCAGGACCAGGCACACAACAGCTACGACCACATAAATACGGGGCCGATCGCTACGAGTGCCGAGAGTGCGTGTCTGGAGTCGGGTCAACACGGGTCCTGGCTTTCAGGATACATGGGTTTAGATGTGCGGCAACGGTGGAAGTGATCCGAAAACGGTTACGAACGATCGCAGTTTCTTCTTGAGACCCTCGCCTGCGAGCTTCGTCTAAACTGGGGAGCCATGGTGCAACCTCTTCATTTGCGTGCCCTCACGGGCCTTGGGCTGGCTATCGCGCTGACAGTGCCGGCTGGTGCCCAGGCGCCTCCGGACCGCAAGCCGATCCCGCTGCAAGCCGGCGTGCCCGGGATGGGCTCGAACCACCGCCTCATCCTGAAGGACGGCACCTACCAGCTGGTGCGGCAGTACGAAGTGGTGGGCGATCGGGTGCGGTACCTTTCGCAGGAGCGCGGCACCTGGGAGGAGATGCCGGCAGAGTTGGTGGACTGGGAAGCGACGCGCAAATGGGAGCGCGATCACGCCAACCAGCAGATTGAGGAGGTGTCGCCCTCGATGAAGGAAGCCGAGGAAATCGACAAGGAGGAGGCGGACCTGCGCGCGGACCAGAAGGCCCGTATGCCGGAGGTCGCCAAGGGACTCGAGCTTCCAGACGAAGACGGGGTGTTTGTACTCGACACGTACCAGGGCACGCCGGAGCTGGTGGAACTGCCTCCCGTGGACCTGAGCATGAATCAAAAAAACAAGCACGGATTGAGCACACTGAATCCGCTGGCGGGACAGAAAGCCAGCCTCGAGTTGGACGGAGCACATGCGAAGATTCACCTGCATGTGAACGATCCCGAGATTTATCTCTCGCTCGACACGGGCGATCAAGGACCACTGAAGACGCATGCTTTCACAGTGCAGACCGAGGGCGTGAAAGAAGCCTCGAACCGCAAGCACGGCGCGCATTCGCCGTCATCAGGATTTGCGATTGTGCACGTAGATGAGCGACGGGCGGTGCGGATCGTCGGCGCGATCCATGTAAGTGTGACTGGCACAGTGACCCAGGATGAAGATGTGATCGCAGCGAAAACCGAGGTGGTGTCCGGCAAACACTGGCTGAAGCTCACGCCTGCCACGCCGCTCGCGGTTGGGGAGTATGCACTGGTCGAAATTCTGTCCCCGTCGGATATCAACCAGACGGTTTGGGATTTTCGTGTAGATCCACGAATGGGGGACAACGAAGGATCGATCGGGCCGATTCAGAAGTAGTGCGGAGGGGGGATCGCGTGTCACGCGGAAAACCCCTGCTCAACAGAAATAGACGTATAGCGTAGCGTTACGCGATACAATGTCTCTGAATGATACGCACGTTTCGGCACAAGGGTATCGAACGGTTTTTTGCCTCCGGTTCGAAAGCCGGAATTCAGCCAGCACACGCCAACAAGTTAAGTGAGCAGCTGACGGTGCTGAATATCGCTACGAAGCCTGAGCAGATGAATATCCCTGGTTGGAAGTTTCATGCTTTACGAGGAGAGTTTGCGGGCCATTGGGCGGTGAGCGTGAATGGCAATTGGTGCCTGACGTTTGCATTCGAGGGCGAAGACGCGATTTTTGTGGATTATCAGGATTATCACTGAGGGAGGACCTACCATGCGGATATACAACCCGGCACATCCTGGAAAAATCCTGGCGAACTATCTCCAGGGCCGCTCGGTGACGGAAGTCGCGCAACATCTTGGCGTCACCCGGCCCGCGCTTTCTCGCGTTCTTAACGGGAAAGCAGGGATATCGGCGGACATGGCATTGCGCATCTCGGAAGCTTTCAACACAGAGCCAGATTTTTGGCTACGGCTGCAGGCGCAACGCGACCTGTGGGTGGCTTCAAAGAAGAGGCGCGCAAGAGTCAAGCCGCTTTCAGTGGCGGCCTGAACGACTCTCGTTGATGTCCAAAACGCTCCACAAATGACGACAAGGAAGGCGCCAGTCTGCCTCAGCGGCAAGAGTCTTTGTATCCTCCACATGCATTCGGCACAACTTAAAGTCGTGCCCTGGAACAAAGCTGATTTATTCCACCAGCTCTACGGCGCTTCACGGCGGGCGATTTTTACGCGGCGCTTCTCCCACTCGGCACTGGAGAAGATGCGGGGCCCGACTTCGATCAGGCGCGGCATCATGTTGAAGACGGCGACGCGGCTCCATGGCTTGCCTTCGCGGGTGCGGAAGCCCTTCTCGTTCAGATCGCTCACGATGCTGGAATAGGAAAAGTCCTGGGCCAGCAGGTCCATCATGAGAAGCAGAACCTGGTTCTCGTGGGGATCGACTTCGAGGCGCTTGCAATCGTTGGAGATGCAGAGGCCGTAGGGGATGTCTTCGTTGAAAGCGCCGTCGGGGGGCGCCTCGGTGTCGGGCAGCTCGCGCCGCCACTCGATGGAGACTAGCTGCCAGCCTGCTGCTGTTCGCTGCCGAATAATCTCGGGGCTGAATGGACCTGAGATCGCATCGCGCATCCGTTCGAAATACGCCATCGCACACCTCCGCAGAGCATTACCGATGGGTTTAGAGAAGCAATTAAGTGGCCATGCAGAGGAGAGGACCAAGTTCTGCGGATGCAATGGCTTAATGCGGATGTTACGGCGCGCCTTGGCGGCTTAGGTGGCCAATTTTGCAACCGCATGTCCGAAGCCGGACACCCCGCAAGGGCGACGCCGAGCGCTATTGCCGGATTCATTCCCGTACACCGATGCCGAGGGCCTTCATCTTGCGATAGAGGTGGCTGCGTTCCAGACCGAGCAGTTCGGCGGCGCGGCTGATGTTGTTACGCGCTTCCTCGATCTTCTTGAGGATGTATTCGCGCTCGTAGGCGTCGCGGGCCTGCTGCAGGGTTGAGAACTCCTCGGTGGATTGCGATCCGGATTTATGCGTCAAGGGCGGCAGGTGTTTGCGCTCGATGCGCAGGGCACGGGGATTGAGGATAATCACCCGCTCGATGACATTCTTCAACTCGCGGACGTTTCCGGGCCAGTGGTACTTTGCCAGGGACTCGAGCGCTTCTTCGCCAATCTCGATACGCGGCCGGCCATATTGGCGGCCGAAGTCGGCGAGGAATTCGCGGGCCAGCAATGGGATGTCCTGCTTGCGCTCGCGCAGGGGCGGAACAAAAAACGGGACGACGTTGAGGCGATAGAAAAGATCTTCGCGGAAGTTGCCCTTGGCGATTTCTTCTTCGAGGTCCTTGTTGGTCGAGGCGATCACGCGCACGTCGACGCGGATGGGTTGCGCGCCGCCGACGGGTGTGAAGAGCTGGTCGTCAAGAGCGCTGAGGACCTTGGCCTGGGTTTTGAGGCTCATGTCGCCGACTTCGTCGAGATAGAGCGATCCGCCGTCGGCGCGTTCGAGGGTACCGCGCTGCTCCGGTGGGCCGCCGGGCTGTGCGCCGTGGCGATAGCCGAAGAGCTCGGTCTCGATATGGTCTTCGGGAATGGCGGCGCAGTTGAGCTCGACGAAGACGCGGTCGCGGCGCAGGCTCTCTGCGTGGATCGCGCGGGCGATCAATTCCTTGCCGGTACCCGATTCCCCATAGATAAGGACGCGACCATTGGAAGGGGCCATGAGACGAATCTGCTGGCGGAGGGCTTTGAGCGGGACGCTTTCGCCGGTGAGAACGGAACCCACGCCGAATTGGCGGCGGAATTCCAGATTCTCATTGCGCAAGCGCCGCGCTTCGATCGCATTCTTGAGCACGATGAGGGTGCGTTCCAGCGAGAGCGGCTTTTCGAGAAAGTCGAAGGCGCCAAGCTTGGTGGCCTTCACCGCGGTTTCAATCTTGCCGTGTCCTGAGATGATGACGACTTCAGGCCGTGCCTGCGGATCGAGCGCGTGGATCTCGGCCAGCACTTCGAGGCCGTCGCGGTCGGGCAGCCAGATGTCGAGCAGAACGACATCATACGGCGCGTCCTGCACAAGCAGAAGGGCTTCGGCCGCTGTGGCCGCTGTGGCCACGGCGTACCCCTCTTCGCGCAGGATTTCTTCCAGGGAAGTGCGGATTTCCGTTTCGTCGTCGACCACCAGGATGTGGTTCATGGATTCGCTTTCGTGAGGGACTCGGAGGCCGAAGGCTCGTTGACACCATTGAGTGGAGTTTCCATCAACGGCAGGTGCACGAGGAAGCGAGCCCCTTTCGGCGTGTTGCTTTCGGCTCGGATCGAGCCGCCGTGTTCCTGCACAATCTTGGCAGCGATGGAGAGCCCCAGGCCTGTGCCGCGCTGCTTGGTGGAATAGAAAGGCAGAAACAGGCGCTCGCGCATTTCGTCCGTGAGTCCATGGCCGGTGTCGGCAATCGCGACTTCGACGGCTGTTCCGTCTTCCGTGACCCCGCTACTGATTCTGAGCACGCGCAGGAGGCTGCCCTGCATGGCCTCGGCGGCGTTGTCGATCAGGTTAGCGAGGGCGCGGCGCATCGACTCGGGATCGGCGAGGACCAGAGGGAGATTTGATTCGAGTTCGCGGCGCACCGTGATGCCGTTGAGCCGATCGGCGAATAATGCCAGGGCTTCTTCTGCTACCCGATTGAGATCGCAGGCGCGCGGCTGGGGGGCGGGGAACTGGGCCAGCGCGGAGAACTGATCAACCAGCGTGCGCATGGTTCCGACGCAGTTGAGAATCACTTCGCTGCACTTGCGAATAATCCCTGGCGAGTCCGGCTGGCCGCGATCGAGGTGCCGTACGATCCTCTCCGCCGAGAGCGCAATCGGGGTGAGAGGATTCTTGATCTCGTGAGCGACGCGCTGGGCTACTTCTTTCCATGCCAGCTGGCGCTGCGCGCGCAACAGCTCCGTGGTGTCTTCCATCACCAGCACAGTACCCGATTTTCCGCTGGCCAGCTCGAGGCGCGCGCTGGTGACGGCGAGGTGCACGGTGCGTCCACGGGCGTGGAATTCGACTTCTGTCGATGCAACACCCATTCTCTGTCCGCGGCGCATTACGGCCGCGACGTCGTCGACACATTCCGGGGACAACAGGGTCTCAAGCTTTTTTCCGCGCAGGTCGTGCTCGCCCGCCTGTCTCATAAGGGTGGCAAAGGCTCGATTGGCCTGAAGCACATTGCCGGCGCCATCGAGCGTGACCACGCCGCTGGGAATGGTCTCGACAATCGTTTCAAGCTCGCGTCGACGCTCTTCAATGGCGAGGTTGGCGGCAATCACCTGGGCCGACGAGCTCTCGGCCAGTTGCCGGCTCGTATCGAGATCTGCCGCCATGTGATTAAACGAACGGACTAGCTCGGCCATCTCTCCGGTCGTCAACAATTGCACGCGATGGTCGTATCTGCCTGCAGCAATTTTGTCCATTGCATCAGCCAGCGCTTCAACGGGACGGGTGATCTGTTTGGAGAGAAACAGCGCCAGCCATACGCTCGAGAAGAAAACCACAACCGTAATGAGCAGGAGCATCAGGATGAAGGTACGACGAATATCATGGCGTGACCGGAAGAGCCGCCAGTACTCATCCGCGCCCTCGCGAATGCGCGAGGTGGTCTGGCTGAGGCCCTGGGGCATGGGCAGCGCGGCAACAACGATCTTGCCCGACGAGGTGACGGACATGCCGAGGGCGTAGTCCGTGCCGCCAATGCGGACAACCGGCTCGTCAGTCCGCTGCGCCGACACGAGAAGGTTGGCTGAGAGCGGACCGTGGAGTTGGATCGCTGTGTCCTTTGCGTTGGCCTCGGCTCCTTCGGGAAGCCATGGAATAAGACTCGCGATACTCGAATCGGAAGGCGCCTGGTAGCTGCCCAGCACGTGATGATTCTTGTCGTACACCAGCGCAAAGCCGCCTTGCAGCGTGATGCGATGTGATCCCAGCACGGTTTGCAACGCCGACAGATCGCCGTCAGCCGCGCCGGAGGATGCAATCGATTCCGCCTCGCCGCGCGCATTGCTGGTGACGTATTGCGCCAGCTCCAGCACCACCCGGGTTGAGTCTTCGCGCAGTTCCGATGTGTTAGGGGAGAACCAGCGATCGATGGACCGATTCATCAGCTGAAAGCTGAATAGGAACATGAACACTGCCGGTGTCACTGCGATCAGGACAGCGCCGAGCACCATCCGCGTGCGCAGCCGCGTGCCCAATGCGCTGCTGCTCTGATCCGCGTACAGCTTGAGGATGTTCCTGAGCAGGAGCATCAACAAGGCCAACAGCAGCAGAAAGACAACCACGTTGAGCGCAGTAAATGCCAGCGTCTCCCCGGCGGTCTCGGGATTTAAAAAGTGAACATTGGAGGTATTGAAGGCATTCAGTCCACCCAGCAAGGCGAAGAAGAGCAGCACGCCGGCGCCGGACAGAATAACCGTTCGCCGCCGCGGATCGCCGAGGAAAGACATGCCGCGATTATAGGCTCAGAGTGAATTCCCTCGCCATTTGAAAGGGGGTCAGAGACCGCTCAGGATGACGCCGTCCTCATGAACGAACTTTAGAGACAAGGCGCCTAGGAGAGGACGCTGGCCGCGGCTGTCCAGGGCTTGTGCTGGCTTTCGGCAACGCCTCGATAGGTGAGCGTGCCGAGCCAGGTGTTCAGGCCCTCGGCGAGCCCCGCGTCCTGCTTGAGCGCCGCATGCGCCCCGAGGTTGGCGATGCGCAGCAGGTAAGGAAAGGTGGAGTTGGTGAGCGCCAGCGTGGAGGTGTGCGGCACCGCGCCGGGCATGTTGGTGACGCAGTAGTGCACCACGCCGTCGACCACGAAGCTGGGATTGGAGTGCGAGGTGGGGCGCGCGGTCTCGACGCATCCGCCCTGGTCGATGGCAACGTCGACGATGACGGCGCCCTTCTTCATCTGCGAGACCATGGCGCGGGTGACGAGCTTGGGTGCGGTGGCGCCGGGGATGAGCACGCCGCCGATGACGAGGTCGGCCTCGCGGGTGGCCTGCGCGATGTTGTAGCTGTTGGAGGCGAGCGTGTAGAGGCGTCCGCCGAAGATGTCGTCGAGCTCGCGCAGGCGGTTGAGATTGACGTCGACCAGCGTGACTTTGGCGCCGAAGCCGAGAGCGATCTTGGCGGCGTTGGTGCCAACGATGCCGCCGCCGATGATGGTGACGTGCGCGGGAGGAACGCCGGGGACGCCGCCGAGAAGAATGCCGCGGCCACCGCGCTCTTTTTCAAGATACGTGGCGCCGACCTGGACGCTCATGCGGCCGGCGACTTCGCTCATGGGCGTGAGCAGCGGCAGAGTTCCCTGGCGGTCGCGGACGGTCTCGTAGGCGATGCCGATGACTTTGGACTCGAGGAGCTTGTCGGTCAGAACGGGCACGGGTGCAAGGTGCAGATAGGTGAACAGGACCAGGCCTTCGCGGAAGAAGACATACTCCTTCTCGATGGGCTCTTTGACCTTGACCACCATGTCGGACTTGCCCCAGACGTAGCCGGGATCGCCGACGATCTCGGCACCGGCATTCTGATATTCGGAGTCGTCAAAGCCGGACTGAGCGCCGGCCTGCGTTTCGACCAGAACCTTGTGGCCGGCTTCGGTGAGCGCTTTGACGCCCGCGGGGGTGACGCCGACGCGCGCTTCGTTGTCTTTGATTTCTTTGGGAACGCCGATGATCATGGCTCGCTCCTCGATCCAGAGTAGACGGCACTCGAGTTGGTTGCGCCAGTGGGGGAGGGGTAGAGCCTGGTTGGAAGCGTGCGCGCCGGAGTTTGTATGTCGGGGAGGGCTGCGTATCCGGCGCGCAGTGCGCTAACTTCCAATACGGAGAATAGTACGGCGAATCTGGCTGTCAATGTGTGCAAAGTTCGTGATACAACCACTCCATGAGCACGAAACGTGAGAAATCTTCGCGATCAACGCAAGAAATGACTGCGAATGAGGCTGCATCAAGCCTGGATGCGATGGATGCCGCGATTTTGCGCTACCTGGAGCAGCATGGGCGCGCCACCAACTATGAAGTGGGCGAGGCGGTCGGGTTATCGGCGTCGGCTGCGTCGCGGCGCATTCTGGCGCTGGAGAAGGAAGGCGCGATTCGCGGCTATCGCGCGCTGGTCGACGATCGGCTGCTGGGCAAGCGGATGACCGTGTATATCCGTGTCTCGCTTGAACGACAGTCGGCGACGGTGCTGGGCGCCTTTGAGACAGCGGTTCGGCGATGCCGCGCGATTGAAAGCTGCCACCTGATGGCCGGGCAATATGACTACATGCTGGTGGCGCGCGTGGCGGGGATCGATGACTATGGGCGTCTGCACCAGAATGAACTGTCGCGGCTGCCGGGGGTAACGCGGCTGGAGACGAGTTTTGCGCTGCGGGACGTGCTGGCGGGGAAGGGATAGGACGATCGCGCGCTGGGTTGGGCGCTAAGCTGAAAACCACCATGCCAATTACCGTCACAAAGATTTCTGAAGCCTACTATCGGGCCTCGGCTACGCCTCCACATGCGCGGCCCTCCATTGGTGCGCTAATCTTGGAAACACGCACGACAATACTGCGCTCGATGGGCTGGAGCGATGTATGCATTCAGGGGCTAAAGCCCTCACATCTCAGAAGCCATTGCGGCACGACTGAAGTCGTGCCCTGATACAAAGCAAGATCAGAACAGCGTCATTCATCTTCATTTATCGAGGAGCGTCGATGTCTTCTTCCCGATTGAGTCTGCGGTTGTGTCTCTTGCTTGGGGTTTGTTTTCCTGTTGCCGCCCTCGTGCCGGCGCACGCTGAAGTTCCCACGCCGATTTCTGTTCTCGGCCACAATCCCGGCGACGATTTTTACCTGGCGGACTACGAAGACACGGTGCGCTACTTCCATGCGCTGGCGGCGGCTGCCCCGGACCGGATGAAGATGTTCACTGTAGGCAAGTCGACGCAAGGCAAGGACATTGAGATTGCCGTGATCTCGTCGCCGCAGAACCTGGCAAAGCTGGACGAGTACAAGCAGATCGCCGGACGCCTCGCGCACGCGAAGGATCTGAACGATGAGCAGGCCAAAGAGCTGGCGCGCACGTCCAAAGTGATTGTGCACATCGATGGCGGCCTGCATGCCGATGAGGTGGCCGGGCCGCAGCACACGATGGTGCTGGCCTACAAGCTGCTCTCGGCCAAGAACGATCCGCAGGTGGACGCGATTCTCGACCAGGTGATTCTGGTGCTGTGGCCGACGCTTAATCCGGACGGGCAAGACATGGTGGTGCATTGGTACCGGCAAAACGTCGGCACGAAGTACGAAGTGAGCCCGATGCCATGGCTCTACCAGGAGTATGTGGGCCACGACAACAATCGCGACGGCTACATGATGAACATGAAGGAAGAACAAGTGGTGGTGAAGACCCAGCTGGAGTACAGCCCGGAGATCTTCTACTGCCAGCATCAGACGGCGCCGTTTCCCGCGCGCATTTGGGTACCGCCGTTTTCCGATCCCATTTCAAGCAACATCAGCCCGCTGGTGCGGAGCTGGCTGAACCTGATTGGCGCCAACATGACGGCCTACTTGAATGCCCACAACATGCCGGGGGCGATTTCGGAATCGCGCTTCGACAACTGGTATGCGGGTTTCACTGACTGGGCACACGTCTTCCGCAACGAGATTTCGTTCTTCACCGAGACGGCGCTCTACGAATACGCGACGCCGCACTTCTACACGGTGCGCGACTTCCCGAAGGAGTATCAGGATCTGCGCGCGCTGAGCATGTACTCGACCCCGTGGGAAGGCGGCTGGTGGCGCCTGAAGGACGCGGTGGATTACATGGTGGGCGGGTCGATGTCGGTGCTGGACCTTGCCGCGAAGAATCGCGAGACACTGCTCTACAACCGCTACCAGGCGGCGCGCGACACGATGCAGCACTTCAGCAAGGAGCCGCCGTTTGCCTACGTGATCCCTTCCAAGCAAGCGGATACGCCGGAGGCGGGTTTGCTGGCGCAGAAGATGATCGACAACGGCCTCGATGTGTACGCAAGCAAAGCGGGCTTCAAGGCGAACGGCGTGGAGTATCCCGCGGGGTCTTGGGTGATTCCCATGGATCAGGCGTTTGCTGCGCTGGCCAAGGAGCTGTTCGAGCGGCAGCGCTATCCGGATGCGCTGGAGAATGGAACAGCCAAATCCATTGACCTGCCGTACGACGTGACGGGTTGGACATTGCCGCTGCAGATGGGCGTGCACGTGGATGAGGTGCTGGACCCGCTGACCGCGGAAGCGCGTGGCTTGTTGACGAAGATTGAGAAGGTCGAGTTGCCGGAGGCGTCGGTAGAGGGCGCAGGCACTGTCTTTGCGGTAAGCCACAAGGCCAACGCGGCGTTCCAGTTTGTGAATGCAGCGCTGCAGGCGGGCGCCACGGTGTCGCTGGCGCAAGACCCGGTGAGGACGGCGGAAGGTACGGAGACAGGAGCCTTCCTGATTGGTGGAGTGAGCCGTGCGTCGATTGCCGATCTGGCGAAGAAATACGCGGTCTCGGCGGTGGCGGCGAGCGCGCCGGCCCACACGCTGCCGCTCAAAAAAGCGCGGGTGGGACTGTATCGGCCGTGGGCGCCCTCGATTGATGAAGGATGGACGCGCTGGGTGCTGGAGAACTACGGCTTCGAGCCGAAGAGCATTTACAACGCGGACATGAAAGCAGCCGGGCTGCGCAGCCGGTATGACGTGATCATTCTCCCGGATCATGTACGGCGAAGCAGCTGACGGACGGCTTCGGGGTTGGCGTGGTGCCGGGGCAGTATGCGGGCGGCATCGGCGAGGACGGCCTGGAGAACCTGCGCGAGTTTACGCGGGAGGGCGGCACGCTGATCGCGCTGAACAAGACCGCTGGAAGCCTGATCCCTCTGATGTCTCTGCCAGTCGCGAACGTTCTTGACGGCGTGAAAAGCGACAAGTTCTTCTGCTCCGGGGCGCTCTTGCATGTTGAAACCGAGCGCGGCGATCTACCGGTAAATTTCGGCATCTCCGCTTCGCCCGTGGTGATGTTTCAGAACGGCCCGGCCTTCCAACCGCTGCCGGGATTCCACGGCGCGGTGCTGGCGAGGTATCCCAAAGCGACCGATCCGCTGGAGAGCGGCCTGCTGCTGCATCCAGAGGCGATCGAGGGCAAGGCGGCGGCGGTCGAGCTCGCGTATGGCAAGGGTCGCATCGTGCTGTTTGGGTTCAAACCGCAGTTCCGCGGCCAGTCGCACGCGACCTACAAGTACCTCTTCAATGAGCTCTATGCCTTTGACCACCCCGCCCTGCCCGAGGAGCCCGGCGCCGTTGCGCCATTGAAAGCAGAAGGCGTCGTTCCGAGCGCGATTCCAGCCAAGGATCACAAGCCGGAAGGCACGTTACCTCAATAACTTGTCGCCGGGTAGGGGGCGGGGTAGCCTTACTGAGACATCTCTTCGCACGCCAAGGGTCAAGGGCCATACTTTGGGGAGGCTCCGGAACAAGGAGCCTGTTCATGGAAATGGCCGATCGGAGACGCACGGTGTTGGAGAGATACTCGTCTGCTCTACCGACACAACTGATTCGGTGGCTGCGACGACCCAGGCTGAGTGGGCAGAAGGTGAAAGAGGCGCCGCGCGATGAACGAATCAGGTCAAGACAATTCAAGCAAGGTGCCGGCAAAAGTTGGGAACCAGGAATTGTTTCACGCAGGTGGCCCGACGCCGGAGCAGTTCCCTGGCGACGATGCAGGGATACGGCGAGGCCCAAGACCCGCAAAGTTTCTCGTGATCTTTCTGGTTCTCTTGATGGCGAGCTTCGGCGTATTTGTTTTCATGACGTTCGGCCGCAAGCCCGGCCAGCCGAAGATTTCTTCCGAATCAGATGATCTGGGTGCAGGTATATCGCAGGCCGCCGGCCTCCGTGGGCATCTTGTGACGCGCTGGGAGGGCAAGACGCAATACATGCTGAAAATTGAGCCGATCGACCCGCGCGATGCGCAGGGATTTGCGGCCGTAACTGCGAATCCCTCCAAGCCGATCTCAATCAATGTCCGAGTGCTGGATTCGGCGGGATTTGCGCTGTGCGGCAAAGAGATCGTTCTCCATTTCGATCCGTCGCGAACGGGTCACGCGGCCGCGGCAACGCCCTCGAAACAAAACGGCTTTGACGTGCTTCGAACGATCCAGGGGACGGACGGCTCAGTGGAAGCTCTTTGGGCGGAGGGGGAGTTGCCCTGCTCACCCGATCAATACCGGCGCTTCGACTATTGGGATTTGTCGACAAACTTTCCGACACTGGCCGAGCAGGACCAACTGCTGGGTCGCAAGCCTGCCGTTACCGCGCGCAATGGGAATGCGCCGGAAAGCCAGCGCGATGCCGAGCCGCAAGCAAGTCACGAAACACGCGTGGCGGCCGCCACCCGGCGCGCGGCAAAGAAAGCTCAACCAGCCTATCTGATGCAGGGTGACGATCGGGCGACCGCGTTCGATTCTTCGCGCGGAGTGCTTGTCGTAGGAGTGAGCACCCGGTTCCTCATCGATCGCAAAAGCGACGAACAGCTGGTGGCGGGCTGGGCTGAAGACGATTCGCTCATTCATTTCACGTGCGATTCGCGGGCGAATTGCTCCCTGCGGCGTGCGGGCACGGCATCGCTTGTGCCGGCGCGGATGAACGAGTAAGCCGCAAAAGCTAATGCCGAATCGGCTCATCAAGAGAGTTCGGCCCACCAATCCGGGCCGGAACCTTACTCCGCGTTGTCGATCTGGGCCCTCTGCAGCTTGTCTGAATAGTCCACGTAGACCGCTTTCCACGTGGTGAAGAAGTCGATGGCGCCCAAGCCCTCGCGATGGCCGTTGCCTGTCTGTTTGACACCGCCAAAAGGCAGGTGCACCTCCGCGCCGATGGTTGGCGCATTGATGTAGGTGATGCCCGCTTCAAGATCGCGCATCGCCGTGAAGGCGCGGTTCACATCCTTCGTATAGAGTGCGGTCGAAAGGCCGTAGTCGATGGAGTTGGCAATCTCGATGGCCTGCTCGAAGGTGTCGAATTCGATGAGGCTGACAACGGGACCAAAGACCTCTTCCTTCGCAATGCGCATGCTCGGCCGTGACGTCGCCCATGATGGTCGGCTCAAAGAAAGTGCCATGGGCAAAGTCGCCCGCAGTCAGCGCGTGCCGCCTGCCAGCAGCTTTGCGCCTTCCTCCATCGCGATCTCGACGTATTCGCCGACGTCTCGATCTGCGCTTCATTGACCTGCGGGCCCACTTCGACGGACGCGTCGAGGCCATTGCCGATCTTGAGAGCCTTGGCGCGCACGACAAACTCCTCGGTGAATTCCGCGGCAATGCCCTTCTGCAGCAGGATGCGGCTGGTCGCAGTGCAGCGCTGGCCCGTGGTGCCAAAGGCGCCCCACAGCGCGCCATCGAGGGCGAGGTCGAGATTGGCGTCGTCGAGGACGATCTGGCATTCTTGCCGCCCATCTCGAGCGAAACCGGCTTGAAGGTGGCCGCGGCCCGCTGGCCCACAAACGATCCCACCTCACTCGATCCGGTAAAGCTGATGGCGCGCACATCGCGGTGCTCGATCAGTGGCGTACCGACATGCGAGCCCGAAGCCGCAGACAATATTGACGACGCCCGGAGGCAGCCCCGCGTCGATGAGGGTCTGCACCAGGTTATGGACGGAGAGCGGCGTGTCCGAGGCCGGCTTGATGACGCAGGTGTTTCCAGCGACCAGGGCCGGGAAACAGCTTCCAGCTGGGGATGGCCATCGGAAAGTTCCACGGCGTGATCAGACCGACCACACCCACCGGCATGCGCACGCTCATGGCAAACTTGTTTTCGAGCTCGGAGGGCGTGGTCACGCCGAAGAGACGACGACCCTCGCCAGCCACGTAAAAGGCCTCGTCGATGGCCTCCTGCACATCGCCGCGCGTCTCGCCAAGCACCTTGCCCATCTCGCGGGTCATGTCGCGGGCATATTGCTCTTTGCGCTCGCGCAACAGGAGCTCCGGTCCGCACCAGAAGCTCTGCGCGCTTGGGCGCGGGCACCAGACGCCAGGTGGCATAGGCCTTCTTGGCCGCGGCCACGGCGGCATCCACGTCCTCGACATGCGACGAAGGAAAGGCCCCAACGACGTCGGTTTGGTCGGCCGGGTTGAGATTAAGGAGGGTTTTACCGCTTGCGGCCGGAATCCATTCGCCGCCGATCAGATTGTGATATGTGGGATAGGTCTGCTTGCTGGTCTCGGTTCTCTAGTTGGCAGCGAGACGCTCGACTGCGCAATCTGAAGGGAAGTGAGGTTATAGCATCCCGGCGGCCGGCCGCCGGGCGAGCGCTGCCCATCACCCTCGGCGTAGTGAAAAGCGGTTCCCTCCGCATCTCTGACGCTGCTGCGAAGCAGATTCTGTTTTCAGTCGCTGTCCGCGTCGCACGCCATGAAAGCAAATAAGTACCAGTTACCAACGGTGCGCTTCTGCTTGCTTGTTGCCCGCTGGCCGTACAATACTGCTTGAGGTAGATTCATTTCCCAATGGCTTCTGAACGGCTTTCCATTCTCGCACTTCGCGGACGCAATGGCTTGCGCTCACTCTTCAGCATGTTTTCGAGCGATCTTGCCATCGACCTCGGCACCGCCAACACGCTCGTCTTTGCCGCCGGCAAGGGCATCGTCGTCAACGAGCCCTCCATCGTCGCCATCAACAAGAATACCGGCGAAGTGGAAGCCGTCGGCAAGGAAGCCAAGGAAATGCTGGGCCGCACGCCCGGCAACATCGTCGCCATCAAGCCGATGAAAGACGGCGTTATCGCCGACTTCAAAGTCACCGAGAAGATGCTGAACTACTTCATCCAGAAGGCGCACGACCGCAAGATGCTGGTGCATCCGCGCATCGTCATCGGCGTGCCGTCTGAGATTACGCAGGTGGAGAAGCGCGCGGTCGAAGATTCCGCCTATCGCGCCAAGGCCAGCGAAGTCTATCTGGTGGAGCAGGCGATGGTCGCCGCCATCGGCGCGGGCCTGCCCATTACCGAACCCGGCGGCAACATGGTGGTCGACATCGGCGGCGGGACTACCGATATCGCGGTGATCTCGCTCTCTGGCATCGTCTACTCGCGCTCGGTCCGCATGGCCGGCAACCAGATGGACGAGGCCATCACCAACTACCTCAAGCGCAAGTACAACCTGCTGATTGGCGAGCGCACCGCCGAGCAGATCAAGATGGAAATCGGCTCGGCCTACCCGCTCGACAAGCCGCTGACCATGGAGATCAAAGGCCGCAACCTGATTGAAGGCGTGCCCAAGACCATCACCATCGACGACAGCGAAATTCGCGAAGCGCTCGGCGAATGCATCGCCATCATCATGAATGCGATTCGCGTCGCGCTGGAACGCACACCGCCAGAGCTTTCGGCCGACATCAGCGATCGCGGCATCGTGCTGACCGGTGGCGGCGCGCTGATCAAGAATCTGGACAAGCGCATTCGCGAAGAAACGGGATTGCCTGTATCCGTGGCCGACGATCCGCTGGCCTCGGTGGTGCTGGGCACCGGCAAGAATGCTCTCCGACTTCCGCCTGCTGCGCAAGATCAAGATCGATTAATCACGGGGGTCAGGTTTCCGGGATCAGGGATCAGAAGCTGGCTTTCGATGACACTTCTTGACTGACCCCTGAACCTGATTCCTGAACCCTGGTCCCCATGGAATCCTTCTTCGACCGCTATCGAAACCTTCTGGTGCTGCTGGTCATGCTGCTGGTCCAGATCATCGGCCTGGCCGTGCAGGTGCATCGCGGCGACGGGACGCATGAGCCTTGATACGCGCGACAGCGGCGGGGTTCGCCTGATCCGCTTTGGGCCAACGCCATCGTCTCCCCTCCTGAGCGTTCTTCCACTCCATCGCGTCGAGCAGCACTTCTGTGGCACAACTACTTCGACCTGCGCCACGTCCGCCAGCAGAACAAGATCTGCAGGAGACGTCGATCGGCTGCGGCTGGAGCAGGCCGCTCTGCTAGAGGACGCGCGCCAGGGCCAGCGTTTGCAGGCGCTGCTCAACTTCCAGGAGAAGTACCTCTACAAGACGTAGCCGCGCAGGTTATCGGCACCAGCGGCAGCGATCAGTCGCGCGTGTTCTATATCGACAAGGGCGCGAACGAGGGCCTGGAGCGGGATATGGCGGTGATTTCACGCCGACGGCATCGTGGGCAAGGTGCGCGATGTCTATCCGCACACGGCGCAGGTTCTGGTGATCAACGACCAGACCAGCGGCGCGGGCGTGATTCTGGAAAGCACGCGGATTCGCGGCATTCTGCGCGGCAATGCGCAGGGCCAGCCGCAGATTGTGAACCTGATGGTCGATAGCCGCATTCAGCCCGGCGAGAAGGTGCTGACCGCCGGAGGCGACGAGATTTTCCCACGCGGGCTGCCGGTGGGTACCGTCGATAAAGTCGTCAAGGACCAGGATCAGGATGGGTTCATCAAAGTCATCGTGAAGCCGGCGGCGCCTCTCGACCGGCTCGATGAGGTTCTGGTCATCACCTCGGTCCAGCCGCGCTTCCCTGCTGAGCAATCGCAGGACATGGCGACCAGCGAAGCCTTGAAGGGCGCGGAGGTCCAGGCGCTGAGTGCGCAGAAGAAGGCCTCAGAAGTGATGGCCGAGCATCTGCCGGGCCTCATCGATCCGACCCTGCCACCGGACCAGCAGCCTTTGAACGATACTTCGAATCCGAATCCTGTGACGCACCCGCCCTTGCCCTTGCATCCGGATCGCTTTACGCCGGGAACCAACCCCAATTCGGGCGCAAGCCTTCCGGGGGTGGATGCGAACGGCGCCCCAGCCATATCGGGCCCCGCCGAGCCGAATAAGCCGGCAACTCCGGTGAAGACACCTGCCCCGCAAGCGAAATCGACAAACAAGCCGGGCAACAATGCGACTCCTGGGAGGAACCCATAGCCATGCCGGCGCTCACGGCGGACTCGCGTCGCGACCTCGAGATTCACCAATACCCGGTTTTGCTGTATGTGCTGGCGCCCCTGGTGGCGCTGGTGCTGCAGAGGCGAATAAGACCAAACTGAACCAAGTACA
>CAVXDG010000012.1:0-205379 GCA_963760475.1 uncultured Acidobacteriaceae bacterium
AAACCTCGCCAGGCTGCACGCATGGCCCGCCGCGACCGTGTTGTATTGGAGCATCTGCCGCTGGTGAAAGCCATCGCGGTCCGTGTTCACGAAAACCTGCCGGTGCATGTCGACCTGGACGACCTGGTCCACGCCGGGATCATCGGTCTGTTCGACGCGGCCACCAAGTTCAATCCCGAAAAGCAGGTGGTATTTTCGAGCTACGCCAAGCACCGTATTAAGGGCGCGATCCTGGACAGCCTGCGACAGCTCGACTGGGCCTCCCGCGACATGCGCCGCCGCCACAAGCAGGTGGAAGCCGCCACGCGCGATCTGTCTTCGACCCTGCAGCGCGCCCCAACCGAAGCGGAAGTCGCCGCCAAGCTGGGCATGGATGTCGACCGCTGGCGCACCATGATGCTGGACCTCCGCAACGTCGGCCTGGTCTCGGCATCCACTCGTTCCAACGACAGCGAAGACCTGCCCGCCCCCGATTTTCCCAGCAAGGTGGAAAATCAGCCCGATTCGATTTGCGCCCGGGAGCAGCTGCGCGGCGTCCTCGGCGATGCGATGAAGACTCTGCCCGAGCGCTACCAGAAAGTGGTTGTGCTGTACTACACCAACGAAATGACGATGAAGGAAATCGGCGGAGTGCTGGGCATCAACGAAAGCCGCGTCTCGCAGATTCACAAATCGGCGCTCGAAAAAATGATGGTGGTTTTGCAGGCCAACGGAATCCAGTCGAGCCAGGCGTTTTAGAAAGCTCTTTGGTCCGGGTGGCGCGGACTTTAGTCTGCAGCGTCGCTGCAAGCTAAAGCTCGCGCCACATCCCTTACTTCGGATACCCCGCCGTCGCCTTCACCTCGGCGATCTGCTTATCGTGACGTTCGGTGTGCAGAGGGATGTAGATCAGCCACTGATAGGCGTTCAGAGTGTTGAACACCGGAAACGGATGTTCCACGGTGTACTGTTTCAGCTCCACCGTCGTCTCTTTGGCGAATTTTTCAATTTCGGCCCGCCCTTTCAGGAACATCTCCCGGACTTCTGACTGCGTTAGATGCCCCTTCGGAACAATCGGGTCTGGCGCGGTCGCCTTACCAAGACGTGGCGCCATCACCCGTTCGATAAACTCCGTCTTGCCCTTGGTCTTTTCCTCCCACGCCGGATTCGGCGGCGACGAGATGGCTTTCTGCACATTTCCGAAAAGCATGGCTTCGGCCAGCACGATATGCTCTGCCGTCTCGCCCACCGACCATCTCTCCGGAGCCGGCTTCCATTTCCATTGCTCCGCGGTCACGCCGTCGATGGCGGCCAAAAACTCCTTGCGCGATTCCTCCATCCAGTTCATGACCTTGGACCGCTCCTCCGCGGTCATGTGAGCGTCCGCCGCGCCCAACTGCAAACCCATCGTCGCCAGCAATGCAATTCGCTTCATGTTGAGCTATGATATCTTAAAGGCCCAAAAGCCATGCGCATCGATCTCTAACTCTTCGCTCGATTCCCGCCGCCCGGCGGACACCTTTTTCCTTTCAGCCAGAGTCCGGAGGTTCCCTTTGCAAGTAACAACACAGCGCAGCGGTCTATTCTCATCCCTTACGCGAAGCCGTGATGGGCGACACGCATCGCGACTTCACCGAGGAGCGCATCGGCCGCGCCATCATGCTGCTGGCCGTGCCGATGATGCTCGAAATGATGATGGAGTCGTTGTTCGCCGTCGTCGATATGTTCTGGGTGGCGCATCTGGGCGCGGATTCCGTGGCGACCGTCGGATTCACGGAAGCGCTGCTGACGCTCATTTATACGGTCGCTCTCGGTCTGAGCATCGCCACCGCGGCAACGGTGGCGAGGCGCATCGGCGAAAAGGATCCGCAGGCGGCGTCGGAAACCGCGGCGCAAGGGATCATGATGGGCGCGATCATCGCCATCGTGATCGGCGTGACGGCGGGGATTTTCGCGCCGCAATTGCTGGCTCTGATGGGAGCCTCGCCGGCGGTGGTGAAAGTCGGTTCCGGCTACGCCCGCGCGATTTTCGGAGGCAGCGGGACGGTGCTGCTGCTGTTCCTGATCAACGCCGTTTTTCGCGGCGCGGGCGACGCATCGCTTGCCATGCGCGTGCTGTGGTCTGCGAATCTGATCAACATCGTGCTGAACCCGCTGCTGATTTTCGGCATCGGGCCGTTTCCCCGTCTGGGCGTGACCGGTTCGGGCATCGGGACGACGATCGGCCGCGGCATCGGTGTGCTGCTCCAATTGTGGATGCTGACCAATTCCTGGTCCCGAGTGGTGGTGCATGCCCGCGAATTCCGGCTGCGTCCGGCGGTGATGTGGAAGCTGCTGCGCCTGTCATTGGGGGGCATGCTGCAATACTTCGTCGGCACGTCGAGCTGGATTCTGCTGATCCGCATGACCGCTCCGTTCGGCAGCGTGGTGATTGCCGGATACACGGTGATGCTGCGCATCATCATGTTCGCGCTGCTGCCCAGTTGGGGCATGGCCAACGCGGCGGCGACGCTGGTGGGCCAGAACCTGGGCGCAAAGAAACCGGAGCGCGCCGAAAGCGCCGTGTGGCGCGCCGGCTTCTACAACATGATCGTCCTGGGCATCGTGGCGATTCTCTTCGTCACGTTCGCCCGGCAGTTGGTGGGCAGTCTTTACGGACGATGAAGCGGTGAAACAGGTCGCGGCCAGCGCGTTGCGGATTATCAGCGCAGGCTATATTTTCTACGCCTGGGGCATGGTGGCGATTCAGGCCTTCAACGGCGCGGGAGACACACTGACGCCGACGCTCATCAACCTGTTCTGCTTCTGGGCCTGCCAGTTGCCGATCGCGTGGTGGCTGGCGTTTCATACCGTGCTCGCGCATAACGGGATTTTCGTCGCGATCGCGATTTCGCAGTCGACGATTGCCGTGATTGGAATGCTCGCATTTCGACGAGGGAAGTGGAAACTGCAAAAAGTGTGAATCGAACAATACGGCGGGAAAGACACCTATATGCCGTATCCAGTTCCCATGTGGGGCCGCCATTCTTGGCGGCAGGCACCCTTTCGAGGCGGCTTCTGAGAACATGGCCAGCAGCGCCGGCTCAAAGCCGGCTTGCCGCCGCGATTGGCGGCCCCACATGCTCGTCACGATTACCGGCTTGGGCGGCTATGCCTCGGATTTGCTCGGCTTCCGGAAGCCGCGACGCAACACCATCGCGGCGAGACAGAGGCTGGTCAGCACCAGCGCAGACGGCTCGGGTACGGCGGCCACGCTGACATCGTCGAGGAGGATCTCGCCACTCACCGTACGCTGGCCCGAGAAGGCCAACACCGTGCTCGTCGAGGTTGCGGTGGCGTCAAAGGTGTACTGGACGTAGTTGCTCGGAGAACCGACGCCGTTGGCCGGAGAGGTTCCGTTGAACAATATTGAACTGCCAAACGTGACCTCAAGGAAATTCGCTTGCGTACCGGCCACAAAGTAGGAGATCGTGTAGGTCTGGCCTGCAACCGTGGTCAGAGTCTGAGTGATGGTATTGAGAGTAGTGCTCCAATCCAGAAAGGCCATTTGGGCTCCTGTATGGGCAACACCGGCGCTGCCGCAACCGGTGCCATCATTCTGCGATAGCTCCAGTTCGGCCGTGACCACCAGCCGTCTCCATGTCCCCCGTGAGGATTGGCCATCCGCTTCAAAACCCAGATCGACGATACTCGGCGCGCCTGCCTGGACGGCCGCTCCCGCCATCTTGCAGCATGATCCACACTCGATGAAGTTGACTCATTACGCATTTCTCCGAGATCAGTTCAGCCAGAAACGTAGCCGTTATACACAATGTTCCCGGGATGTACAGGATTTCGTGTTGCCTCTTGTCCGTTCCCTATGCAGGTGGTGCTTACGGCACTGCTAAAATCGAATCGTACCGTGCCCCCCGCCACCGAAAGCGATGACCGTTCGCCAGTTCTTCGGCCGCAAAGGGCTGCTGTCGGAATGGCATCCGAACTACGAATTTCGTGCCGGCCAACTGGAAATGGCGGAGGCCGTCGCTGCCGCGCTGGCCGACAAAAAGCATCTGATTGTCGAGGCGGGAACGGGTACCGGCAAGACGCTGGCCTATCTGGTGCCCGGCGATTCTTTCCGGACGCCGCGTCGTCATCTCCACCGGCACAAAGAATCTCCAGGAGCAGCTCTTCTATAAAGACGTCCCCTTTCTGCCGCAGCATTTCGAGACGCCTCTCCGCGTCTGCTACATGAAAGGCCGCGCCAATTACGCCTGCCGGCAGAAGATTTACGACGCGGAGACGGAGCCGGTGCTGACCGGTCTCGAAGAGGTCGCCGATTTTCAGATCATCCGCGACTGGGAGAAGACCACCGAGACCGGCGATCGCGCCGAGATCAAGACGCTGCCCGAATCGAGCTCGGCGTGGGCCAAGATCGACGCCCGGGGCGATCTTTGCACCGGCCAGAAATGCCAGCAGTTCGAGCGCTGCTTCATCACGAAGATGCACCAGAAGGCGCAGGAATCCGACATCATCATCGTCAATCACCACCTGCTGTTCGCCGACCTGGCGGTGAAGCGCGAGGATCTGGCCGGCATTATTCCCGAATATTACGCGGTGATTTTCGACGAGGCGCACGATGTCGAAGACGTCGCGGGGCAATATTTCGGCGTCGCGGTTTCCAGCTACCAGTTCGAAGAATTGACGCGCGATGTTTCGAGCATCGCCCGGCGAAAAGAGTTCGGATCGGTCGAGCTGGACAACATCCTCATGATTTTGGGCGATCGCGCGCAGCACTTTTTTAATTTGTTCGTCGGCCAATGAAGGGCGCACCGGATTTCGGGCGCATGAAGCGTTTCTGGAATTGAACAACGACGCGTATCACGACGTTCTGCACGCGCTGGAACTGGTCTCGCTGCAACTGGAATTGCTGCGATTCGGGCCCGAGGAGACCATTCCGCTGGTGAATCGGGCGCGCGACATGGCGCGGCGGCTGGAATTCTGGATGGATGGCGAAAGATCGCACGCTTCGTCTACTGGATCGAGCGGCGCGGTCGTGGAACATTTTTGCAGGCCACGCCGATTGACGTTTCGAAGCTGCTCGATGAACGGCTGTTCGATAGGATCGACACGGTGGTGTTGACGTCGGCCACGCTGGCGGTCGCCGGGGATTTCGAATTTGCGAAGACGCGGCTGGGCTTGCGGAGTCCGCGAACGCTGGTCGTGCCGAGCCATTTCGATTATCAGAAGCAGGCGCTGCTGTACGTGCCGCAGAATTTGCCCGATCCTCGAAATCCGGCGTTCACGGCGGCGGCGGCGCGGGAGATTGTCGAGATTCTGCACCTCAGCCGCGGACGCGCGTTCGTGCTGTTCACCAGCTATCAGCAGATGCGGCTGATTTACGACCGCGTGTCGCTGGAAATCCCTTGGGAAACGCTGATGCAGGGGACGGGGCCGCGGAGCGCGCTTGCTCGAAGAGTTCCGCACCACGCCGAACTGCGTGCTGTTCGCGACGTCGAGTTTCTGGCAGGGCGTCGACGTGCCGGGCGAGCAGTTGAGCTGCGTTATTATTGATAAGTTACCCTTCGCGGTGCCCAGCGACCCGGTGGTGGAAGCGCGCATCGCGGCGATTCAAAGACGACGGCGGCGACGCGTTTCACGAGCTACCAGGTGCCGCAAGCCGCGATCGCGCTGAAGCAGGGCTTCGGACGCCTGATCCGCAGCCGTACGGACCGCGGGAGTGCTCTCGCTGCTGGATAATCGCATCACGAAGACACGTTACGGCCAGATTTTTTTTGATAGCCTTCCCGATTACGCGTTCACGACGAAGCGGGAGGATGTGGAGAAGTTTTTTCAATGTTTGAAGTTACGGTGGAACAGACCTTCGCGGCCGGCCACGCGCTGCGGAATTACAAAGGCAAGTGCGAGAACGTGCACGGCCACAATTTCAAGGTGCAGGTGACGCATCGAGGGCCAGAAGTCTGGACGACGCCGGCATGCTGGTGGATTTTGTCGATGTGAAGACAGTGATGCGCCAGGTGATCGAGCGGCTGGATCACCAGTTTCTGAACGACGTTCCGCCGTTCGATGTGAAGAATCCGTCGGCGGAGAATATCGCCGAGTATTTCCACATCGAGATGACGTCGGGGCTGGCGTCAACGCCGGTGCCGGTACGGATCAGCGAAGTGAAGGTGTGGGAGACGGATATTCAGAGCGCTTGCTATAGGCCGTAGGGCAGTGTTGGGGTTGGATGAGAACCTGTAAATTTGTTATTCATGATAACAGGACGACTGATGCTCGCCCGTCTTTGCGCTTTGTTTATTTACCAGATCGCGGGCCGCGCGCAGACGCCTTCCGCCGCTCCGCGCTTTGAGGTCGTGTCGGTCAAGCCTTGCGGAGAACAGGCCGAATCGGTTCCCGGAGCTCGGAAGGGTGATGGTCTGGAATCGTCTCCGGTTCGGCTGCATCTGACCTGTCAAACGCTGATGAGCTTAGTCCAGTCGGCGTACGTCTTCTTCGCGGACGCTCGTTTTAATGGATCGGTCCTGGTTCCAATATCAGGCGGTCCTTCGTGGATCAACACAGAGCGATTCCAGATCGACGCGACATCCGATATTCCGCAGAAGAGCGGAACGATGAACGGCCCTATGCTCAGAGCGGTGCTTGAAGATCGATTTCATCTCGTGATCCGACGAGACTTCAAAGAAACTTCGGTATACGCGCTCACCGTCGCGAAGGGCGCGGCGCCCAGGATGCAGCGCTCAACTGGTAACTGCATAACGTTTGATCCCGAACACCCGCCTCACTTCGAGCCTGGGAAACCGTTTCCGGCTGTCTGTGGCATGTTGCGCACGACCGACAAAGGCTCAGACGCATCTGGCGTGACGATGGGTGGCTTCGCGGAACTCCTCTCCGGTTACGCAAACCGGAAGGTCGTGGATAAAACCGGCCTCGCGGGAGAGTTTGACATCCATCTCGATCTGTCTGCATTCGACCTCGGCCGCCCGCCGCGTGACGCGACTGACGACGACGCGAGGCTCGCTCGGGACCCGGCAGAAATATTTGTCAGAGTGCGAGCCGCGGTACAGAAGCTTGGGCTCCACATCGACCCGGCAAAAGGTCCGACCGAATCTCTGTTCATTGAGAGAGCGGAGAAGCCGGCTGCCAACTAGCCCCTAGCGGCTGGCTGGATTCCGCGCGAGCGCTTCGTGCAGCAGCATTTTTATGTATGTCTGATAGCGGAGCCCTTTGGCTTCTGCCTGCTGCTTGGCCCGTGCAATTTCGTTGTTACTTAGGCGTATCGTGACTTGGCGCGATCCGGTCGCCAGAAGCTCCTGCGCTTTAGTGTTCAGCGCGGCGCGGTCTTGATAGAGGTCCGCGGCGAAAGCCGCTTCCGCTTCAATTGTTTTGCTGCTGTTTTTTTTGTTCATCGCTTCTCCTCTCGTATGCCGCGCGAGTCTTGCGGTTTGCCTCAAACGCAGTCACTGGACGTGTCCGCTCGCCGCGCGGAGTCCACGCCACAAACAGAATTCGGCCACGATTGGTGTGACCTAGTTCGAGGATACGCTGTTCTCCGCTCTTGCTATCGATGCGGGTTTCGATATAAATAGGCGCGTTGGCGAGAACCTCCTCGACTTCGTGGGGCTCGACCTGATGCGCCGCAATGTGTGCTTTGTTGTGCCGATCCCAATCATATTGAGAACTGCGGCCCATGTAATTACATTATACCGACATTGTGGGTTTTGGCGGTCAATGCGAATTTCTATCGCCCAAAGTAGGTCGCGTTCTTCTGCGCGTAATCGGCCCACTTCTCCGGGAGATCGTCGAGCGCGAAAATTGCCGACACGGGGCATACCGGCACACAAGCGCCGCAATCGATGCACTCCACCGGGTCGATGTAAATCATGTCGTGACCGGTGAATTTGGGGTCGTCCTTTTTAGGATGGATACAATCCACCGGACAGGCGTCCACACAGGCAGCGTCTTTCACTCCCACGCAGGGATCGGCAATTACGTAAGCCATAGAAACCTGTATTTTAGCATAAGGCTCAGGGCAGGATGATGCCTTTCCGAACGGCGTAGCGCATCAGTTCACCCATATTCCGCAGGTTGAGCTTCTTCATGAGGCGGGCCCGGTGCGCCTCCGCCGTCTTGACGCTGATGTGGAGGGCTTCGCCAATTTCCTTGTTGGCCTTGCCTTCGGCCAGCAACTCCAGGGTTTCCTGCTCGCGGACGGTGAGCTGGGTGGAATCCGCGCGTGGACTCTTGCTCAGGTAGACTTGCAGCAGGATTTCGGAGATCTTGCTGGTCAGCGATAGTTTGTGTTCGAGCAGTGCTTCGACGGCGGCGATCAACTCGAGGCCGGCGTCGGATTTCATGACGAAGCCGCGGGCGCCGGCGTCGAGCACTTCCCAGACGATCTGCTCGGAATCGTGCATGGTGAGGATCAGGACCTCGGTGCCGGGCAGGTTGCGGATAATCTGACGGGTGGCGCCCAGGCCGTTCAGGCCGGGCATGCCGATGTCCATGATCACCAGGTCGGGATGGAGGAGCTTGGCTTGCTCCACCGCTTCGCGGCCGTTGGCGGCCTCACCGCAGATTTCCCAATCGGGGCGGGCGCCCAGAATGGATCTCAGTCCTTTTCGGACGGTTTCATGATCATCGGCCAGGAGGATGCGACGCGGCATAATGCGAGGGGGGTGGTAGGGACGGGCAGATTCGAACTGCCGACCTGTCGCTTAGGAGGCGACCGCTCTATCCATCTGAGCTACGTCCCCGCACCTCATGAGCAACTCAATTGTAGCGGCCCCAGCGCTTCAGACCCTTGCTGCCGATGTCGCGGCGGTAGTGCATTCCGTCGAAGTGAATCTTGTCGACCGCCTGCGTAGGCGTTGCGCGATGGCCGCGGCCAGATCGGGGCCGGAAGCGGTGACACCGAGCACTCGGCCTCCCGGAGGTCTCGAGGCCCTGCGGACCCAGCTTGGTGCCGGCGTGGAACACTTGCGCGCCGCAGCGTCGTCGATTCCGGTGATCGGGTCGCCGGTGCGGACTTGTCCGGGATAGCCGTGCGGCCGCGAGCACCACGCACACCGACGGCTCGGGCTTCCAGCGAGGCTGGCGCCGTGCAGATTGCCGGTGGCGGCGCGCAGCCAGCGCTTCGCCGAAGTCGCCGTCCAGGCGATGCATCAGAGGTTGCGTTTCCGGATCGCCCGAGGCGGACGTTGAACTCGAGGACTTTCGGACCGTCGGCCGTCATCATCAGTCCGGCGTAGAGGAATCCGGTGAAGCCGGTGGCGCGGACCGCGGGTTCGATGATCGTGTCGAGGATCCGCTGCGCATCGGCGGCGAGAGAATGCGGCCGTCGCAGTAGGCGCCCATGCCGCCGGTGTTGGGACCGGTGTCGCCGTCGCCGACGGTTTTGTGATCCTGCGTGGCTTCGAGCGGGACGACATTGCGGCCGTCGCTGAGGACGATGAAGCTGACTTCTTCGCCTGCGAGGAATTCTTCGATCACCAGGCGCGGACCGAGCGAGCGAACGGCGGCTTCGGCTTCGCGCGCGGTCGTGGGCGATGATCACGCCTTTGCCGGCGGCCAGTCCGTCGGCCTTCACCACGACGGGATACTCGAATTGCGGCGAGCGCCGCGAGTGCCGCTCCTGCGGAGTTTCGATGCGCACGAAGCGCGCCGTGGGAATGCCGACGCGCTGCATGAATTCCTTGGCGTAGATTTTGCTGCCTTCGAGCTGCGCGGCTTCCTGCGTGGGACCGACGATCGGCCAGCCCCGGGCGCGGAATTGATCGACGATGCCGGCGACCAGCGGCACTTCGGGTCCGACGACGGTGAGATCGGGTCAAGGGATTCGCCGCGCAGGTAGTCCGTGGTCGTGAGGATATCGTGGCGACCTGCGCGATGCCGGGATTGCCGGGCGCGCCGAAAATCTGATGACCTTCCGGGCGAGGCGCCAGGCGATGGCGTGCTCGCGGCCGCCGCTGCCGATGACGAGAATTTTCACGATGAATGCCAAGTTTAGCGTCATTTAAGGGTTAGAATGGTCTTGAAAACCGCAAAATTATGGTCAAATACGATGTGATTGTGGTCGGCGCCGGTCATGCCGGTTGCGAGGCGGCGCGGGCGTGCGCTCGGTTGGGCTTGAAGACGGCGATGATCACGATGAATCTCGACCTGATTGCCCAGATGTCGTGCAATCCGGCGGTCGGCGGCATCGCCAAGGGTCATCTGGTGCGCGAGATCGACGCGCTGGGCGGCGTGATGGGCGAAGTGACCGACGCGGTCGGCATCCAGTTCCGGCTGCTGAATACCAGCCGCGGGCCGGCGGTGTGGTCGCCGCGCGCGCAGTGCGACAAGAAGCAATACCGCTTGAGGATGCGCGAATTGCTCGAAAGAGAGCCGAATCTGCGGATCCTGCAGGCCGAGGTCGCCGAACCTGCGATCCTCGACGGCCGGCGGGTTACCGGCGTCCAATTGCGCGACGGGCGAGCGCTTCAGGGCGACGCCGTGGTCGTCACCACTGGAACATTTCTTAAATGGGCTTGGCGCACGTCGGCGAGCAAAAGTATAGCTGCGGCCGCAGCGGCGAGGCACCTTCGAATCTGCTGGGCGATCAGCTCCGCGACGCTGGGTCTGGACTGGAAGCGGCTGAAGACGGGCACGCCGCCGCGGTTGGATGGGCGCACGATCGACTGGTCGCGATTCGAGCCGCAGTATGGAGACGCGGTTCCGACTCCTTTTCTTTTCTGACGGAGAAGATAGAACGGGAGCAAGTTCCCTGTTATATTGCCTATACGAACGACGGAAACCCACCAGATTCTGCGCGAGAACATCTCGCGGTCACCTCTGTATAGCGGCCAGATTGAGGGGATTGGTCCGCGCTATTGCCCTTCCATCGAAGACAAGATCGTAAAATTTCCGGACAAGACCCGGCATCAGCTTTTCTGGAGCCGGAAGGCGTTGACACCTACGAGATTTACGTCAACGGGATGTCGACCAGCATGCCGATCGACGTGCAGACCAGGATGCTGGCTTCAGTCCGAGGGTCTGGAGACGGCGGAGATGATCCGGCCTGGCTATGCCATCGAATACGACGCCATCGATCCTCGGGAGCTTATCTCATTCATTGGAGGTAAAGACGCATCGAAGGGCTGTTTCTGGCGGGGCAGATCAACGGCACGTCCGGGTATGAGGAAGCGGCTTGCCAGGGACTGATCGCGGGCATTAACGCCGCCAGGCGGATCGGCGGCTGAGCGCCGGTAATTCTCGAGCCGGACCGACGGCTACATCGGAATTCTGATCGACGATCTGATCAACCAGGGCGCCGACGAGCCCTATCGGATGTTCACCTCCCGCGCCGAGTTCCGGCTGCACCTGCGGATCGACAATGCGGATGAACGGTTGACGCCGCTCGGTCGCGAAATCGGGCTGGTGGGTGAGGATCGGTGGCGTACTTATGTGAACAAGCAGGAGCAGAAGAAGAAGATCGTAGCGCGGATGCAATCGGTTCGGGCGGAAGTGGATGGGAATCCCACTCTCGCGGCGTGGCTCCGCCGGCCGGAGGCTAAAATTGAGACGCTGAGGCCCTCTCTGCGGGAGTTGCTGGGTGAGGAACCCTTGCATGGAGTGCTCACAACGGTGGAGACGGAGCTGAAGTATTCCGGGTATATTGCTCAGCAGAACCGGCAGGTGGAGAGAATTAGGGAGTCGGGCGAGAGGCGGATTCCGGAGGACTTCTGCTATGTGGATATTCCTGGCTTGTCGAGCGAAGTGCGCGAGAAGTTGTCGCGCGTGAAGCCCGATACGCTGGGGCAGGCCGGACGGATTCCTGGTGTGACACCGGCTGCGGTGGCCGTTCTGGACGTGTATCTTACCGTGTCGCGCGCGCGCTGAGATGTTCAAAGAGTTGCTCGCTGCTGAGTTTGGCGCTTGCGGTTCCCTCTCTGGCGCCCAATTGGATCAGCTAAAGAATCATTATGCGGCGCTGACCCGTTGGAACGAGCGTATAAATCTGACGCGAATTTACGAGCTGGGCGACGCGGTGCGGTTTCATTATTGCGAGTCGCTTTTCCTGGCGCGGTCCTTGCCGCCGGGTGCTCAGCGAATTGTTGACATCGGGTCGGGTGCCGGATTTCCTGGGATTCCAGTTGCGATCTTCCGTCCGGATTGCGAGGTGACTCTAGTTGAATCTCATCAGCGAAAGGCGGTCTTCCTACGCGAGGCCTCTCGGGAGCTTCCAAATGTTAAAGTGATTTCGAAGAGGGCGGAAGACGTTCGGGACCGGTTCGATTGGCTGATTTCTCGGGCGGTGGCGCCAGCGGATGTTCTTCGGCTGAGTCTTGCGGGGAACGTGGCCCTGTTGATAGGAGAAGAGGATGCGGCCAGTTTGACGGGTCAGGCAACGCCGATCCCTTGGGGTAACCAGCGAGTTTTGTTTCACGTGGAACGATAGACCTTCGGCAATCCACGAGGTTCCACGTGGAACAGTGCGGGGCGTCATGCTAAGATCGGAGCGTTGTGGGCAAAATCATCGCGATTACGAATCAAAAAGGTGGCGTTGGTAAGACAACCACCGCGATAAACCTCGGCGCGTCATTGGCAGCAAATGACTTACGAGTCCTTTTGGTCGACTTCGATCCCCAGGGGAACTCAACCAGCGGCCTGGGAATTGAAAAAACACTGAGACTCTCACTCTTTATAACGCACTTCTAGGTGGAATGGCGATTGAGAGGACCATCGTTAAGACGGAGTGCGAAGGGCTCGACATCGTTCCGGCTGACAAGAACCTCGTCGCGGCGAACCTGGAGCTGGTCGATCTGGCTGACCGTGAGCACCGGCTGAAGGAGGTTCTCGGTGGTATTAAGAGCAAGTATGACTATATCCTGATCGATTGCCCCCCCGCTCTGGACTTGCTGACCCTGAACGCGTTGGTCGCGGCGGAGTCTGTACTCATACCCATCCAGTGCGAGTTTTTCGCGTTGGAGGGTATTTCCCAACTCATGGATACTATTGACAAGGTCAGAGAGGCGTTTACCCATCCCCTCAAAGTGGAAGGAATTCTGCTCACCATGTTCGACGATCGAACCAATCTGACTCGTCAGGTGGCCGATGATCTCAAGGATTTCTTTCAGGACGAAGTACTTACAACGGTTATTCCCCGCAGCATCCGCCTCGCGGAAGCGCCCAGTTACGGAAAACCGATCCTGATGTACGACCCCCGCTCACGAGGCGCGGAGAGCTATATTAAACTTGCCAAGGAGATCCTGGAAAATGAACAGCGGCAACCGACAAGCAACGCAAAGCGCTGGGTAAAGGGCTTTCGGCGCTTCTGCCCGGCGCGGATGCCCGTCTCGGCAGCTGCCGCCGCCGACCGCGCCCGCAGTCGCAGTCCGCTCCCTCGCACCTTCCGCTGGCACGCATTCATCCCAATCCGATGCAGCCGCGCACCGTGTTTCAAGCCGACCGGCTGGAAGAACTCGCTGCCTCCATTCGCGCCAATGGGATCATCCAGCCGATCATCGTCCGACAGCATCAAGGCGGCTATCAGATCATCGCCGGCGAACGCCGCTGGCGTGCCGCAAAGCTTGCGGGACTCGACGGATGTCCCGGTGGTGGTCCAGGACGTGGCCGACCCTCGAATGCTCGAACTCGCGCTGATCGAGAACATCCAGCGCGAGGACCTGAATCCGATCGAAACTGCCCACGCCTACGAACGCCTCAGCCGCGAACTTGGGCTTTCGCAAGAGGAAATCGGCCGCCGTACCGGTAAGGACCGCACTTCCATCACCAACATCGTACGGCTGCTGAAGCTACCCAAGGAGGTTCAACTCCTGGTGGCCGAGCATCGCCTCTCGATGGGCCACGCCCGCGCCATTCTAGGCTTGCCGGACGCCGACGACACAGATTCAAATCGCGGAAAAGGCGGCGGCGCAGGGGCTCTCGGTCCGGCAGGTCGAGGCGCTGGTTCAGGAACTGACGGCAGACCGGCCCAGGGAGGGCTCCGGCCATCGCAAAGAGCAGGCGCTCGATCCGAACGTCAAAGCAGCGGTCGAGGAACTGGAGCGCGCCCTCGGAACTCGCGTCCGGATCGTCGAATTGAGCGAGCAGCGCGGCCGGATCGAAATCGAGTATTACTCGCAGGCGGAACTCGATCGCCTATTTCAGCACATTACGGGTCGAAGTTAAGATTGGTGCCGGCGGCAGGATTCGAACCTGCGACCTACGGATTATGAGACCGTCGCTCTAACCAACTGAGCTACACCGGCGCACTCTACCAGCGTAGGAAGGGATACGTCGTCTGAAACTGTCATAGTCTCGGTCTGGTCTACAATTCTCTATAGTGTCCGCACCGGCTGTCGAATTCACGAGCGTCTCGAAGAGCTACTCCATCTACGCCGCGCCGGGCGACCGACTGAAGGAACTCGCCACCTTCAATCGACGCCAGTTTCATACGGATTACTGGGCTCTGCGCGACGTCAGCTTCGACGTGCAGCGCGGCGAGACTTTCTGTATCGTCGGCGAGAACGGCTCTGGGAAAAGCACGCTGCTGCAGATCTGCGCGGGAATTCTGCAACCCACTTCCGGCATCGACCACCGTGAACGGCCGCGTCGCCGCGCTGCTCGAACTCGGCTCCGGTTTCAATCCGGAGTTTTCCGGCCGCGATAATGTCTACCTGAACGGCGCCATTCTCGGATTCTCCAACAAAGAAATGGACCGCCGGTTCGCCGGACATCGATGAGTTCGCGGAAATCGGCGATTTCATCAACCAGCCGGTCAAGACCTACTCCAGCGGCATGGTCGTCCGGCTGGCATTCGCGGTGGCGATCCACGTCGATCCGGAGATTCTGCTGGTCGACGAAGCTCTCGCCGTCGGCGACGTCTATTTCCGTCAGCGCTGCATGCGCAAGGTTCACGAGCTGCGTGCGCGCGGAGTTACCATTCTGTTCGTTTCTCACGCTACCGGCGACGTGAAAGCGCTGGGCGACCGCGCGATGTGGCTGGATCATGGCCAGGTCATGGCCCATCGGCAAGACGGATCTCGTGGTATCGCAGTATCTTGCAGCGATGACCGAGAAGGACGCACACTATCAGGCGCAGCGACGCTCAACTGCATCCGTCAACATCTATATCAGGCACCGGAGGAGATTGTCGAAGCACATCCCGAACATCGATCATCGCTTCGGCGATGGCAGAGCGGAGATCCTGGGCATCGCCGTTCACGACGCGGCGGGTGTGAACATTCATTCGCTCCAGCCAGATTCTACAATTGTAGTTAGAATCAGCGTTCGAGCCAAGGCGAATCTGGACCGTCCCATCGTCGGCTTCATGTTCCGCAATCATCTCGGCGTCGATTTCGCCGGCACCAACACGGCGCGCGAAGGCCAGCAGCTGCCGCCGATGGCTGTCGGGCGACTTGTGCACGGTGGATTTTCACCTGGAACTGCCGACGCTCTACCCGTCGTCATTTTCCTTCTCGCCGGCGATCGCCAACGGATCGCTGGAACATTACGCCATGTGCGACTGGATCGACAACGCGGTCGTGCTGCAGATGGACCCATCCGACGGACCCATCTACGGGCAGTTCCATTTCCCCTGCCGCGTGGAAGTGAATTCGCGGATCGGCGACCGGGGTTCCGGCGCTGTGATCGAGCTGTGGCGGAAATTCACCGGCGAGCGCGTCATCCCGGGCCAGGTGAATGACGATCTCTGGGCGGAACACATTGCCCGCTACGCGTTCGCCGCGCGGATAGCCTCTCGACTGGCAAAGCGCGCGCGTTCTTGATCTCGGCTGCGGAACCGGATACGGTACCGCGGAACTGGCGCAGCACGCGCAGTCGGCGACCGGCATCGACGTTTCCGCCGACGCGATCGACTACGCCAGCGCAGCACTATCCGAGCGCGACTTTCCTAGCCGCGTCCGCGAACTCCATTCCGCTGCCTGCCGCTTCGTTCGATTTGGTCACCGCGTTCGAGGTGATCGAACATCTGGAAAATTGGCACGAGTTGCTGATCGAGGCTCGACGGCTGCTCCATCCGAATGGGGTTTTTCTGGTTTCGACACCGAACAAGCAATACTACGCGGAGTCTCGGGCGAAGGAGGGCCCAATCCGTTCCACACGCACGAGTTCGAGTTTGCCGAATTTCGGGATGCGCTGGCGGCAGTTTTTCCGCACGTCACGATCCTGTTGCAGAATCGGCTGGAGTCGCAGGCCTTCTACCCGCACGCGCACGTTCGCCTCCGGTGGACGCAAGACTGGATACTTCGCGAGGCTCGCCGGCGGAAGCGCATTTCTTTCTGGCCGTTTGCTCCATCGAGCGCCGCCTGAGACGCGGTCCTTTATGTACGTCCCTCACGCCGCGAATCTTGCTGCGGGAACGCGAGCAGCATATCTTTCTCTTGCAGGACGAGCTCGAGAAGACCAGAACGTGGCTCGAAGGCGTCATCGCGGACCGGAGCAAGCTGATCCAATCGCAGGATGAACTGAAAGCTCATCTGGAAGAGCAGAACCGCTGGGCGCTGCAGTGGAGAAGGACCATCAAGCGGCGCTGCGCGCGCATTGCTGAGCTACAGGATCTGATGCAGTCCGAACAGGCGAAGGCGATGGAGATGGCCGCGGCTATCAGCGCACGGTCGATTCGTTGGAACAGGAAAATCGCGACAAGACCAAGTGGGCAATGACACGGAGAAACGACTGTCGGCGGCGCTGGCGCAAAAGTGCGAGGAGCTGGCCGAAACCGTGCGGCTGCTGGATCGGGCGGAGGCCACGGTCGTCGAGCGCACCCGGTGGGCGCAGGATCTTGACCGCAATTTGCAGGATGCACAAGCGCAGACTGCAAATGGTTGCGGGAGTCGCGCTGGGTGAAACTCGGGCGCGCGGCGGGAATCGGGCCGGATCTCAAGGGAGACGGGGGCTGATGCGCAAGGCCCTGGGCGTCGCTGGCGCCTGCTCCGCGGATTGCCCGCTCGCGATCCTCTCGCCGATTCTTTCTGTTCACGGCCGCGATCGTTCTTGTTCCTCGCCGATCTGTCGCCACTGCGGTCACGCGGAAGCGGAAATTGCGGCCGGACACGATGCCTGACATCACCAAGGCGAGCATCGTGATTCCCAACTGGAATGGGCGCGATCTTCTCGAAAAGTATCTGCCGTCGGTAGTCGGCGTCCATCGAAAGTCATCCCGGATAGCGAAGTGATCGTGGTCGACAACGGTTCGACCGATGGCAGCGCGCAGTTCGTCGCGAAGCATTTCCCGAAGTCCGAGTGTTCGCGCTGGAAGGAGAATCTCGGTTTCGGCGGCGGGTCGAACGCGGGGTTTCGCGCCGCGCATAACGACGTCGTTGTGCTGCTCAACAGCGACATGCGGGTGGAGGCGGATTTTCTGCAGCCCCTGCTCGATGGGTTCACGGACGAAAAAGTCTTTTCGGTCTCCTGCCAGATTTTCTTCTCCGACCCGAACAAAATTCGCGAAGAGACGGGCCTTACGGAATTCTGGTGGCAGCACGGAAGCCTCCGCGTCCGTCATCGGACTGACCGAAACGATTCGCGATCTGTACCCGTGCGCCTACGGCGGCGGCGGCTCCTGCGCCTTCGACCGCCGGAAATTTCTGGAGCTGGGCGGCTTCGACGAACTGCTCGCGCCGTTTTATCTCGAGGACACCGACCTCGGCTACATGGCCTGGAAGCGCGGCTGGAAGAACCTGTATCAGCCGGCCAGCGTGGTGTATCACGAGCATCGCGGCACCATCGGCACGCAGATTCAGCGACGCCTACATTCAGGGCGTCCTCAAGAAGAACTTTCCTGCTGTTCACCTGGAAGAACATCCACGAATGGCGGCGGCTGGTGGCGCATTTCTCGTACACCTGGTCGAGCGCGCTGCTGAGCTGGCTGTTCGGCGATTCGCCGGAGCGATCGAATTTCGCGGCATCGCGCGCGCGACGTTGCAGCTCCCGGCGCGATTGCATCGCGCGCACGGGCGCATCGGCTCGCGGCGGTTTCCGACACGGAGGCTTTCCGGCGGCCCCTCGGCGGGCATTTTCGCGACACTTTTCGCGGATGGAGGAGGGCAAACTAAGGGTCTTGTTCGTCTCGCCGTATCCGATCTGTCCTCCGGTCCATGGCGGCGGCGTGTTCATGTATCAAACGGTGCATGAGCTCGCGCAGCTGTGCGAACTGCATCTGATCGTGCTTCTCGACTTCGCGCATGAACGCCAGGCGCACGACGAACTGGATCGCATCTGCGCGTCTACCGAATACCTGGTTCGCCTGGAAGGCCGGCAGAAGGCGTTCGGATCGATCGAGCCTCATGCGGTTCGCGAATTTCGCAATGCCGACCTGGCGTGGCTGATCCATCGCCAGATATTCACCCGGAAGATCGACGTGCTGCAGCTCGAATACACGGTGCTGGGCCAGTACGCCGGCAAGTTCCGCCGCATCCCCAGCATCTTGTTCGAACACGACGTCTACTTCCAGTCCATCGCGCGCCGGCTGCCCTTCATGACGAATACCGTCGAAAAATTTCAGGCTCGCTGGGAATATCTGCGCTCGCTGCGCTACGAATTGCGCATGCTGCCGGCGCCCGATCGCATCCAGGTATGTAGCCGCGACAACGGGATTACATCGCGTCTTTCCTGCCGGCGCTGAAGGACCGGATCGACGACGGCTATCGCGCGGGCATCGACACGTCGCTCTACGATTTTCAGCCGGGCTTGCATCGACGGCCGCGAGCCGTTCACGATGCTGTTTCTCGGCAGCTTCCGGCACCTTCCGAATCAGGAAGCACTCACGTGGTTCGTGCGCAGGTCTTTCCGAAGGTACGCGCGGAGGAGCCGCGAGCGCGCGTGGTGGTGATCGGGTCCGATCCGCCACCCAGGCATTCGCTTCCGGAGGCCGAGGCGATTGAACTGGTCGGATTCGTCGACGACGTGCGCGAGCCTCTGACCCGCTACGCGGTGTTCGTGTGCCCGATCCTGAGCGGTTCCGGCGTGCGCGTGAAATTGCTGGAAGCGTTCGCGGCGGGGATTCCGGTGGTGTCGACGCGGCTGGGCGCCGAAGGGCTGGCGGATAAGGACGGCGAAATCTGTGCGCTGGCCGACGACGCGGACATTCGCCTCGCACGTCGTCGAACTTCTGCGCGATCCTGAAAGAGCCGCGCAGATGGCGGAGCGGGCGCGCGCTGAGGTGGTCACCAAGCGCGACATGCGCGTGATGACGGAACGGTTGGTGGAGTGTTATCGCACTACGATCCAGAAGATGCGCGGTTAACGGAAAAGTCGGGCAGATCGCTCCCTATGATCGCCGCTCGGAATCGGCGGAGGAGAGCGTTTCGAGTTCGGTGACCACCCGGTCCAGCTCTTCTACTACTGGAGAGTTGCCTGCCATGCGGAGCGCGGTCACCATGGCGCGGTAATACCAGAGCGTTCCGCGACGGCCTCCGGTGAAACGGCTCCACAGTTGTTCTCCGCAGATTCTATAATCCATCACCAGCGAGCGGGCATTGTGGATTTTGTCGCAGGCTGAAACCAGGCGGACCGATTCGGATCCCACCGCGACGTGCCGCACATAGGCTTCCTTTCGCGCGCGCCACGGAGGTTTGGGCGATTCGTCGCTATCGGTGCAGCCGTCTACTATTTCGGTAACCTGGGGGCCGAACTGGTGCAGGATCGACCGGCGCGCGATTTCTCCGCCCTGATCCTCGATTGCGTCGTGGAGTAGGGCGGCGATCGCCTCGTCTTCATCGCCGCCGTATTCGATGGTCAGCGCGCAGACCGCCATCAAATGGGAAATATACGGCACACCGGAGCCTTTGCGGCGCTGGTCACCGTGCAGGCGCGTGGCGTAGATCAGCGCCCGTTGAAAGCGCTCGGTCAACACTCACTTGCCCTTTTTGTCTTTTTCTAGCTGCGCCGCGATCTTGTCAGCCACGTGGTTCAACTCATCGGGCTGCGAACTTTTCGGACGTACATAGTCGCTCCACAACACGTTGCGCGTTTTCGCGTCCACCAGGAAAACCGCGCCCTTGCTGCGGGTTCCTCCAGCCATGGGACCACCGCCGAAGGTGTTCTTGTCCTGATCTTTGTCCTTGTCTTTGTCGTCGGAGCCGTCGGCGGACTTGACGTCTTTCTGCTCACCGTAGAGGGAATTCATTTTCTCCTCGAGCGCGGTGCCGATGTGGTCGCTCAGAATCGCATCGGCCTTTTTCGGGTCCGTCACCACTTGCAGAACACCGCCCTTGGTCAGCCGGATGGCCAGGAATTGATCCATGGAATAGGTCATCGGCAGCAGATACACGGTCTTGACTTCCGCCAATTCCGGACGAGGCTCACCGGCTTGCGCGAAGCCTACTGCGGCGACGAGGAAAAACAATTTCATAGAACAATGATACGCTCGCACGCTATTCTGGTGGTTCCTAGAATGTACAAGCAACAGTCGATCACGGTCATCATTCCGTGTCTCAACGAGGAACAGGGCATCGAGGGAGTCATGAAGCGGATGCCGGAGTTCGTCGACGAAGTGATTGTGGTCGACAACGGTTCCACGGATCGCACCGCGGATGTCGCCAAGAGGTACGGCGCCAAAGTGATTCAGGAAGACGCGAGAGGTTACGGCCGGGCGTACAAGACTGGATTCGCCGCAGCGACGTCGGATCTGATCGTCACGCTCGATGGCGATCAGAGCTATCCGCCGGATGCGATTTCGTACTTGATTGAGGCGTTCTTGCACCTCGATGTGGATTTTCTCAACGCATCGCGCTTCCCGGTGCGGGACCCGCAGGCGATGAGCCTGAAACATAAAATGGGGAATTTGATTTTGTCGCTGGCGATGTCGATTCTCTATTTCCGCTGGATGCGCGACTCGCAATCGGGGATGTGGGTGTTCCGGCGCTCGATTCTGAAAGACATGAAGCTGGAATCGGACGGCATGGCGTTTTCGGAAGAGATCAAAATCGAGGCGCTGAAGCGAAACCGGCACCGTTTTGCCGAGTTGTCGATCATGTACACGTCGCGGTTGGGGGAAATCAAGCTCAACCCGTGGCGTGACGGGTTTTATAATTTGTGGTTTTTGCTGAAGAAACGTTTCTCATGAAATGGTCGCTGATGAACACGGATGAACGCGGATACGAAACACTGTGTTATCTGAGTTCACCCGCGTTCATCGGCGGCCCAATTCGTTTTTTCTTATGACAGTCGCGGCTGTTATTCCTCACTGGAACCGGCGCGATTTACTGGAACCTCTATTTGCGAGTCTCGCCGCGCAGACGCGGCCCTTTGACGAAATCATTCTCGTCGACAACGGGTCGACCGACGGTTCGGCGGCGCTCGCCGAGCGGCATGCTACGGTCATCCGCCTCCAACAAAACCTGGGCTTCGCGGCGGCTGTGAACCGCGGGATCGCGGCCAACGAGCGCGGACTGGGTCGCGATTCTCAACAACGATGTCACGCTGGCGCCTGACTGGCTGGAGAAGATCCTCGGTGCCGACACGCCATTCGCAACCGGAAAAATTCTCAGCGCGGCCGATCACTCCATCATCGATGGGACATACGACGAAATTTCGCGGGGAGCCTGCGCCTGGCGGTGTGGCTCCGGGCAACCCGATTCCCCGCTTTGGAATGTGCCGCGAACAATCCGCTTCGCTCCGATGACCGCCGCAATTTTCCGCCGGTCGCTCTTCAACGACATCGGCCCGCTTGACGAATCATCTCCCGCTCCGGTTGGGCCGTCGAGGACGACTCAACCCGGCCGCTCTTCGATTCTTCCGACTTTCGCTTCCTGCAGGGCGATGCCAGCCCTTGGCCGTGGGTCATCGAGCGTCCCGCCGGCGATCGCCAGGACTGGTATTTTTTCGGCTACGGGTACAACTATCGCAAGGCACTCGGCGACTATGTGCGCGTTGCCGGTCGAATCCCCTTGCCTCCGCGCTTCGCCTTCGGCGCGTGGTGGTCGCGGTACTGGGCCTACAGCGATCAGGAAATCGAGGAAATCATTCGAGGCTTTCGCGAAAATGACACCCCCCTCGACGTCTTTGTGATCGATATGGATTGGCATATCAATAACGATCAGCTCAAGGCCATGGGCGAAAAAGATCAATCGCATCAGAGCCTCGGCTGGACCGGCTACACCTGGAACAAGCTGCTCTTTCCCGACCCAACTCAATTTCTTTCGCGCCTGCACGCCGATGGCCTGAAGACCAGCCTGAATATGCACCCGGCGTCCGGTGTTCAACCATGGGAAGATGCTTACCCGGCAATGGCCCGCGCCATGGGCATCGATCCCACTACGAAAAAGTACGTTCCCTTCGACATCACCGACAAAAAATACGCCACCAACTACATGAACCTCTTGCACCACCCGCTGGAGAAGCAGGGTATTGACTTCTGGTGGCTTGACTGGCAGCAGGAGCCTACAACCAAGCTCGAAAACGTGAATCCAACCTGGTGGCTCAACTATGTTCACTTCACCGATCAGCAGCGCGAAGGCAGACGCCCTCTGCTCTTCCACCGCTGGGGTGGACTCGGCAATCATCGCTACCAGATTGGCTTCTCAGGCGACACCGTTTCGGTATGGGATTCGCTGGCCTTTCAACCATGGTTTACGGCCACGGCTGCGAATGTCGGCTACGCCTATTGGAGTCACGACATCGGCGGACACATGCCCGGCGCAGTCGATCCTGAACTCTATACGCGCTGGGTGCAGTTCGGCGCATTCAGTCCGATTCTGCGCACCCACACCACCAAGAATCCCGACTCCGAACGCCGCATCTGGGCCTACCCGGAACCCTTCTCCTCGATCCTCCGCGCAACCTTCCAGCTTCGCTACGCACTGCAGCCCTACATCTATACCGAGGCGCGCAAGACCTACGACACCGGCGTCGCGTTCTTCCGGCCGCTCTACTATGACTGGCCCGAGGCCAACGAAGCCTACACCAGCAAAAGTGAATACCTGTTTGGCGATCAGATGCTGGTAGCGCCCATTGTTGCGCCTGCTGACAAAGCAAGCGGCCTCGCAACCGAGCATGTCTGGCTGCCTGAGGGCGATTGGATCGAGTGGTCGACAGGACTGCACTTTGCCGGGCCGGCAAGCTTCGATCGCAGCTTCTCCATCGACCAGATACCGGTGTATGTCAAGGCCGGCGCAATTGTTCCCATGCAGCCGCCCATGCTCTATACCGGCCAAAAGCCGGTGGATCCGCTGATTGTGAATGTATGGCCGCTCAAGGAGGGAGCGACTTCGAGCTATGCGGTGTATGAAGACTCCGGCGTTGCCGAGGATTACCAACGTGGCGTCTTTGCCCATACCCCCATCAAAGCGACGCAGACCGGCGACACGCTGCGCGTCGAGATTGGCCCGGTTGAAGGCAGCTACCCCGGCATGTTGAAGACGCGCAGCTATGAGCTTCGTCTGCCCGCCGACTGGCCTCCCGCCACTGTCACTGTGAACGGAGTCGCGGTGAAACAGGCGAGCCCAACCAGCAAGGGCGGATGGACCTTCGAAGGCAATACGCTCACAACCATCATTCCCGTCACCGGCACCAGCGTTGAAAGCCGGGTCGCGATTGAGGTCCGGCGCGCAGCCGGGCTCACCGCGCGACGCGACGACCTCGACGGATTTGCCGGCTCGATGAACCGCTTACGCGGCACCTATGACGCATTGCAGAAGACCTGGCCGATTGCAGCGCCACCCGATCCTCTCATAGACGCAATGCAGACAGGGCACCGGCTGAGTTATCACCCCGAAAACGCGACCGCGGAGATCGAGCATTTCCGCCAGGTCGTGCTCGATGCCCAGACTGCCGTCGAAGGCCTCAAGCCCGACTTCACGCTGCGCCTCGATGAGTACGTGAAGCACCTCACGCCCGACGCGCTCCGCGGCATGGATATCGAAGCACAAAGGAAAAACCGAATCGATGCCATGACGAAGGCCGTGAGACTTGTGCAGCAAGCTGACCGTTGAAAAAAGGAAGGCGGACTCGACTGCAAGTGTCGCACTCCGCCTTCCTATACTCAGCTCAATCAAGTTTGTCGCGACCTGCCTTGTCAGGCCCCGTGCATCTTCTGCATGAAAAGGTGTGGTTCATCTGCACTTGGACCCCAACTCGCCGGCACAGCAATATTCAGAATGCGTAAATACACACTGAACTGGCCGCGATGCTGATACCAGTGGCTCAGCATCACGTCGCGAAGAAACGCGGCCCGCGGTTGCGCAAGCACTTCCTTATCGCCGGCAACAAGCCGCCACGTCTCACGCATTGCCGCATCGTCAAACCGCGGAAGCAGTTCGCGGACCGCAACGACGCCCTCGTCGTGAATCTTCAGAATCTGCTCGCGACTCGAAGGCTGCGGAAAGTTGAAATCCGGCGCCTGGGCAGGATTATTCTTGGCAGCGCGCACCACGCCGCTGGGTACGGAAGCGAGGTGATAGGCTAGCTGGCCTGCCGTCATCGATTTTTCATGCGGCTTCCAGGTCAGCTTGTCTTCCGGAAGCCGCTCAATAAACCGGCGCGTGATAGGAGCTTGCTCCTCAAACTCCGCAAGCAGGGACTGGGCAATGGATTCCGCCGCAACTGTCTCGGCAACTGGCATGATCTATTTCCTCCTCTGGGGAAAGTTCGTTCTACTTCTTGGCAGCGTGCAGCCGCTCGGCGCGCTTGCCGGCCTGCTCATTGATGTAGCTCCAACCTACAACCACGTTCTTCCGATGGTTCTCCTGGATTAACCCGAATCCCGAGTGCTGAAAGTTGATCACCGTGACCCCGCCCTCTTCCTTAAGCCGATACTGCACGTTATTCGTAGCCGGGTACGACATGAAGAGTGGCCCTGTGAACTCGATCAGCGAAGGCCGCTTGATCGCCTGCACGTGCGCCCAGAAGTGGCCGTTGTCGCCGCCCAGGTCGCGAAACCAGCGCCCCCCGGGCCGCGGTTCCAGTTTCATTGGCATCGGCGTGCCGTCGGGCGTCTCATTCGCGGAACCAAGCTGATCGAGGAGTGCTTCGAACGTGATCTCAATCGGAGCGTTCACGCGAATCTCCTGGGTCACGGATAGGGAAAGGCTGTCAATTTCAGAAAGAGTCGTGGTCATCGTTTCTCCTTGTTCGTTGAATCAGATGCAGAGATATTGCTGGCCTTGGCCTCGGCGCGCTCTTTCACGCGCATCAACTGGTGGCCCCAATAGCGCTCAAACGTTGCGGTCCAATCATGCATGGGACGAATCGCCTCCGCGTTGGTTCGGTAAAGTTTCTGCCGTCCCTGGCAGCGCATGCGCACCAGTCCGGTGTCGCGCAGAACGCGCAGATGCTTCGAGACAGAAGGCTGGTCGATCTGTAAAGCCGCCACAATCTCGTTCACCGCATGCTCACGCACCACGAGCATGGTCAAGATCTCCCGTCGCCGCGGTTCGGCAACCGCGTTGAACGCATCGGAAGTAGTCGCAGCACGTGCCATGACGAAGACATTACATTCCTATATGAGAATATGTCAAGTGGATTTCTTTGCCTCTTGCTCGATCAAATGAAAGCGTTTGCACCTGCATCGATGAGGGGTTTACGATGCGTCCTGATGAAAAATACTGCCCGTTGTATCGCTTTTCTCGTTGCCTTCGCCACCGCGCCCCTGCTCCCGGCACAAAATTCGCCTTCCACCGATCCGCTCGCGCCCACGCTCGGCGTTAAGTCCGCTGCCGATATCGATCGCGAGTGGCAGCAGGCGGTAAGCAAGTATGACGCGGAGCGCAATCGCCTCCTCGCCGATGCGGAAAGGCAGGCCAATGATGGCGCCTTCCGTCCCGATTGGGCCTCGCTCGTAAAGTACGAGCAGCCGCAGTGGTACAAGGACGCGAAGTTTGGCATCTTCATTCATTGGGGCGTGTATTCGGTACCGGCGGCAGAGAACGAGTGGTACCCGCGCAACATGTATCGTCCCAGCGAAGGCGCGTACAAAAACTTCCGTGAGCATTTTGCCAATGACGATCCCACTCGCGGTTATAAGGATCTGATTCCACTCTTCCGGGCCGAGCACTTCGACGCGACCGCCTGGGCACATGTTTTTAAGGAATCTGGCGCACAGTATATCGTCCCGGTTGCCGAGCATCACGACGGCTTCTCCATGTACGACTCCGGTCTGAGCGACTGGACCGTCGTCAAGATGGGTCCCAAGCGCGATACGCTGGGCGAATTAGCCAAAGCCATCCGCGCCGAAGGACTCCATTTCGGCCTCAGCTCGCACCGCGCCGAACACAACTTCTTCTACGATGGCGGGCGCGCAATCCGCTCCGACGTCAACGACCCCAAATACGCTTCGCTCTACGGTCCCGCACATCAATGGATGGATCCGGGCGGCGACGAGCACGGCCTGAACAACGACTGGACCTACGTCAGCGATGCCTGGGCGCGTGACTGGCTCGCACGCTCAACCGAGCTGGTAGAGAAATACCACCCTGACATCGTCTACTACGACTGGTGGATCGGCCAGCCGAACCTTCGCCACGCGGTGACTGAGTTCGCGGCCTTCTACTACAACTACGCGGCAGCCCACGGCTACACCGGCGTCATTGATTTCAAAGACTACTCGTTGAACTGGAAGGCGGGCGTCCGCGACTTCGAGCGCGGCCAACAAGACCACATCGTCGCCGACCACTGGCAAACAGATACGTCCATCAGCGACAAAAGCTGGGGCTATATCGAGCACGATACCTTCAAATCGCCCCAGTTCCTCATCGATCAGCTCATTGACATCGTAAGCAAGAACGGCAACCTGCTTCTCAACTTCGGCCCAAAATCGGACGGAACCATTCCCGACGAAATCCGCGAACGCCTGCTCGCGATGGGCGCGTGGCTCAAGGTCGACGGAGACGCTATCTACGGAACAACGCCCTGGAGAATCTTTGGTGAAGGCCCGACGCAGGTGGCCGCCGGCGCCTTCCACGACACCGACACCAAGCCGTACACCTCAGACGATTTTCGCTTTACGGCAAAGGGCAGCACTGTCTATGCCATTGGCATGGCGTGCCCCAAAGATGGCAAGGCGACGATTCACGCGCTCGGCTGGACTCATGAAGGCGCGGCCTTGCCGATCGCCAACATCGAACTTCTCGGCTCTTCGGGCAAAGTCGCTTGGAGCCAGGGTGCGGATGCTCTGACCATAACCTTGCCGGAGGGCACAGCTTGTACGTATGCCTACGCCCTCAAGCTAACGCCTGCCGCCAAATAAGCCGCATCGGGTCGCCCGACTCTTGCTGGGCTTTAGAATCCCACCGGCTGAGGAGCCGCGGGCCCGCTGCGAAAGGCTTGCTCATATCCTTCGCGGAAGCCATGGCGATAGTCCTCGACCGCGGGCGGTGCTACGCGCGGATTCCGAAAACGCGGGTGGCGCGCCAGGTCAGGAGCCTTGCCGTCATTGATATCCTGGCGTGCCGCACGAAACCCATCCTGATACGCGCGCTGCGCGATCGCTGGGTATTCCGGTGGCGGAGGAGCATAGGCAACAGCCTGCCGATGCGAGCACCCGGCCAGTGCGAACGACGACAACAAAACGAGGAGTGCGAAAAAAGAACGCATTCGATAAAGCCTCAATGGGAATGATGGGTTGGCGTCGTTCCAGGAAACTCGCCCTGGACCCGATGCACGCGGCAACCCTCGTTGATGGGAACACGGATCGCCGGAGAGTGTTGCACGAATTCCACCGCCAGCCTCGTCCACGTATCTCTTTCGCCATACGCGCCGCAGACTCACCAACAGCACTCAAGCTCGCAGTGAGCGCTATCGCGCAGTTCTTCACATCCCGGCCGGTCATGTCGTCTGGAACAATTTCGGCGACAGCGGTGTCTACACAAGCACAGTGGTTCCGATGGGAATGAACGCAGGGCCTTGAGACTCATGCGCTCGCGCCAGAGAGCGCGTCGAGCGAAAGAGAGCTCGCGCGCCCAAAGTGCTTCCCGCCGGCGCGACTGCGAAGCTTGCGGCCTGACTTGAGCGAGCAGGCCGTAGGGTTCGAACGAGAGGGAGGCACCCATGTTTGAAGACTCCACCTTCGAATCGACCGGCAGAATCCACACTCGCAGCCGCGGATGGATGGTTGCGACTCTTCTCTTCAACGGAACAATCCTCTTCGCGCTGATTCTCATTCCGTTGATCTTTCCTGAGGCGTTGCCGCGGCAGGCATTGAGTTTTCTATTAACCGCACCGCCACCGCCCCCGGCGCCGCTGCCGCCACCCAAGGAACCTGCCCAGCCATTCCGCGGCCACTCCGAGATGCCCAAGGGCGTAGTCCTGGCCCCCCAGGTCATCCCTCGCGACCCACTCGTAGCGACGGCTCCCGAGCGAATCGCCCGCGGAGAGGGATTTGCACTGGACGATATGGTTGGCGCGGCAAACCGCGACATGGGAGCCTTCACAGATCATCATCCAGTGGTAGTACATCCCGTGGTGAAGGGGCCGGTACACATCGCCTCGGTGCTCGCGGAAGGACGGCTTCTCTATCGGCCCACGCCCCCGTATCCGGCCATCGCCAAAGCAGCAGGAGTGGAAGGCACAGTCGTGCTGCAGGCCACAATCTCGAAGAACGGCACCATCGAAAATCTGCGCGTTGCAACTGGTCCCGCGATGCTGCAGCAGGCTGCGCTGGAGACGGTGAAGTCGTGGCGCTATCGACCCTACCTGCTCAACAATCTGCCGGTCGAAGTCGAGACAACCGTGAACGTCGTCTTTACGCTAAGCCGCTGAGTTTGTCGCGGGTCAGCTCGTTCCATTGCGCGATCGCATCAGGCATGGGCGGGCTGACTACACCGGGCTCAACACGTTCCAGCGCCTCCTGCGGCTTGACGCTCCCCCGCGCATCGCGCAGCATCCCCTTCACCCAGCCAATGGCCGCAAGACCTTCGCGACCGCTGAATCTCTGCTCGATGTAGAACCACCGATCGTCCCAGCACACAAGGCGAGAGCAAATTGTAAACGCTGAAAAGAGCGGCAACGATCGGCGATAGGTCATCCAAACCGCACCTACAAGCGGTTGCCAGCGCGAACGGATCACGTGTTCCAGCAGCCGGCAGCGCGCCAGCAGATGCATGCGCGCATAATCCATCACGCTCAGATAGCGCGCGTTGTTCATGTGCAGATTGAAATCGATGTCGTGTGGCCACACATGCATGCGGATGGAGTCTTCTTCCAGTATCCCCAGAGCCGACAGTGGCCGCACATGCTGGCGCAGCGCGAGTGCCGGGATCCTCACAAAGCTGATGAAATGCGACAAGGTCGCCCCTTCCCATCAGTCTACGTCTACCGCCACTGGCGCATCCCGCCCGTCATCGGCGACAATCGCATCTGCCATGCGAAACCTCTCTCGCCGCAAATTTCTCAAGTCCGCATCCGTTGTCGCCGTCGCCACCGCCGTGCCGCCCACATTCTCTGCGACTCCACCGCGCGAACGCGTCTTTGTCGGCTCAGGTACCGCCAACGGAATCCTGGCCTACGACTGGAACGGCGCCACGGGGGAGTTGACACCGGCCGGCGTGGCGGCACAGGTTCCAACCGTCGATTGGCTCACGTTCTCCGCCGGCAACAAATTCCTCTTTGCCGCGTGCGAAGTCGACAGCTTCAACGGCAAGCCCACCGGCGAGGTGGCCAGTTTCACTGTGAGCGAGGGCATCCTCCATCCGCTTTCCGCGCAGAACTCCGCTGCAAAGGGTACCTGTCATATCGCGCTCGACCACACCGGGCGCGTGCTCTTGTCGGCCGATTACGGCGGCGGCAGCGCAGCCAGCTTCCGCGTCACCAATGGCAAACTTGGCCCGGCAGTGTGGACCGAGCATTACACCGTGCACGGCCCCGACAAGGATCGCCAGGAAGCCGCGCACGCACACTTCTGCTCATTCTCGCCCGACAACCTCTTCGCCTATATCAACGACCTGGGCGGCGACTTGATTCATATCTATCGCCTCGATGCGGCCACCGCACAGCTCGCGCGGGCAGGCGTTTATCAGGCCAGGAGTGGAGCAGGTCCGCGCACTCTGCACTTTCATCCCAACGGCCACACCGCCTACAGCATCAACGAGCTTGCCTCCACGGTTGATGTTCTTGAGTGGCACAAAGCCGATGGCAGCCTCACGCGCGTGACCAGCATTGATCTGCTCCCCCCCGACGCACCGCACGGAGTTTCGCGCGCCTGCGATACCGTGATTACCCGCGACGGCCGTTTCGTCTACTTCGCCAATCGCGACATCGACTTCCTCTACGCTTTCAAAGCCGATTCGAAGAGCGGCGCGCTCACGCCCATGAGACGGTCCAACTGCGGCGGCAAAATTCCGCGTAACTTCGTCCTCGATCCAACAGAACGATGGATGCTGGTGGCCAATCAGGATTCCAACTGGATCAGTGTCTTTGCCCGCGATCCAGTAACCGGTGAGCTGGCCGATGAAGGCAAGAACTACACCGCTCCCACGCCGATGCGCATTCTCTTTGCCTGACGTGGAGAGACTGGTGATCAGGGCGGAGTGATTTGGCCTGCTGCGCCTAGCTAAGCGCCCATCAAGGCGGGATGCGACACGGAAATGGCTCCGAGTCCTTCCGATTCTTCGGCGACAACAGGAACGCGCGCAAGCTCCCACGCCGAGCGGTCCTTCAACAACCGCGAAACCAGCGCCGTGTGCATGGCGTGTCCGGCGCGTTCAGCAACCACGTGGCCCTCGATGCGACGGCCGGCCAATGCAAGATCGCCGATCAGGTCCAGCACCTTGTGCCGCACAAATTCATCCGCAAAACGCAGCGGGCCATTCTCCGGCCCTTTGGGTCCGAGAACAATCGCATTTTCCGGACTTGCGCCGCGAATCAGGCCCATGTCGCGGAGCCTTTTTTCGTCTGCTTTGTAGCCAAAGGTTCGCGCTGCAGCGATCGATGCGCCGTAGGTTTCGGCTGCCAGGTCCACACTCGCGTTCTGTTGCCCGATCGGTGCAGGAAAATCGATAGCATATTGAATTCGGTAGCCAGAGCCGGGATACACGCCGATAAACTTATCGCCTTCGCGCACTTCAACCGGCTTCAATACACGCATGTATTCGCGGCGTCGGCGCTGCGTCCGAATACCCGTCTTGAGAATTGCATCCACATAAGGCAGTGCGCTCCCGTCGAGAATCGGCAGCTCGAGATTATCCAACTCCACGATCACGTTATCGACGCCCATGCCGATCAAGGCCGACAGCAGATGTTCAGTCGTCGAAATCAGCACGCCCTGCCGCATCAAGCTGGTCGCATAGCTCACCTTGGCCACGTTTCGGCCAATCGCGGCGATCTCAAAATTGTCGAGGTCGGTGCGGCGAAAGACAATGCCCGATCCGGCGGGCGCGGAGAGCAGGCGCATGGTGACAGGTGCGCCGGAATGGAGTCCCACGCCTGTGAATTCGAGGGGCTCGGCGATCGTCTGCTCAAAATGCGCGGAAGGGGACAGAAACGCCTCTCTCACTGGGTGGAAATCGTGTAATCGATAGACTAGACGTGAAATGCAAAAAGCTATTGTGGCATTTTTGCCACATTTCGAGCCCGTTTGCCCCAGTTTTGCCGCATCTCACGGGCAATTGCCGCGAAATCAGCGTTCTACGGGACAAATAGCCGCGACAGGCCCGCATCTGCCAATGCAAGAGCTACGGCCCCATCTCGATGTCCGGAGCACTCCCCCTTGAAAATTCACCCATTTTTTGCCCGGGCTCTGCTGATGCTCCGCACGTCGTAGAATCGGGGAGGCTTCGCTCCGGTCGCCCCTCATGCCATCAACTTCTTTCGCTCCCGCAGTCCCCATGCGCGCTCTTCTCGCCGGTGCGCGCCGCAAGCAATCAGCGCTTCTTGATCTCGCGCAGCGGCTCGTCGCCGCCGAATCTCCATCCGATAACAAATTAGCGGTCGACGCGTGTGTGGACCTCGCCGCTGCTCATGCCAAGTCTCTCGGAGGCCGGGTCAAGCTGCACCGCCAGCGCGCGCAAGGCAATATCCTCGAAGCGCATTTCGGCCCGCGCTCGCACCGCAATGCAGACAAGGCCAAGCCCGTCCTGGTTCTCGGCCATCTCGACACAGTCTGGCCCATCGGCACGCTGAAACACATGCCATGCCGCATTGCCGGCGGCCGCCTCTGGGGACCAGGCACCCTCGACATGAAAATCGGCGTGGCAATGGCCTTTACTGCGATTGAGATGCTGATCGAATCGGATCAGCTCCAACGCGAAATTGTCCTGTTGCTCAACAGCGACGAAGAAATTGGCAGCCCCGCGTCGCGGCCCATCACGGAAAGCCTGGCATCTGCGTGCGCTGCCGTCTACGTACTCGAGCCCGCTCAAGGCCTGGCCTACAAAACTGCGCGCAAGGGAACGGGCAACTGGCGTATCGAGATTCAGGGCGTTGCCGCGCATGCGGGCGTGGACTTCGAAAAAGGAGCCAGCGCTCTGCGCGAGCTCGCCCGCGTCATCGAAACGGTGAGTTCCTGGACCGATCTCAAGCGCGGACTCACTGTCAGCGTCGGCCTCGCCGGCGGAGGCAGCAAGACGAACGTGATTCCCGCCGAGGCCTGGGCCGAAGTGGATGTGCGCATTGCGCGCAAAGCCGACGGCCCGCGCATCGAACGCAAGTTTACTGCGCTCAAGGCGCACGATCAGCGCTGCGCGCTCGTTGTTACTGGAGGAATTAATCGCCCGCCCATGGAGCGTACTGCTGGAACCGTGAAGCTTTATCGGCAGGCACGCACGCTGGCCGGCGAACTCGGCGTTGCGCTCGATAAAGCGGCGACAGGCGGCGCCTCCGACGGCAACTTCACTTCCGCGCTCGGCATCCCCACGCTCGACGGCATGGGAGCGGTGGGCGAAGGCGCGCACGCACAGCACGAGTCAATTTTGATCGAGCATCTGGCCCCCCGCACCGCTCTGCTCGCGGCGATGCTGGCGTCCGCATAAGCCGACTTACCCGAGAGCCTGGTGCGACTTTCCCATTCTTACGGGTGGTGGAGATAATTCGCCAGGAAGAAGTAGCCGGCTGTCACGAACCCAATCATCGCAACGGTCCATCGCATCACGCGCTGGTTGATCTTGCGGCTGTAATGCGCGCCAAGGTATCCGCCAACCGCCGCCAGAACCGCCATCACCAGGCAAAAGTGCCACTGCACGCGACCGGCAAGAATAAACGTGACCACCGGAATCCCAATCGACACCACTGCTGTCACGACCTTCAGTGCATTCATCTCGTGAATGTCGTGGACACCGCAGATGCCGAACAGAGCCATCACCAGGAAGCCGCCGCCTGCGCCAAAGTAGCCGACGTATACACTCACCGCGACCATGCCGACCAGGAGCCACTTGTTGTAGCGCTTGCCTCCGGAGAGCGATTGCAGCCAACGCCCCAGCGGGAAACTCACAACGAACATGATGGCCGCGAACAGAAGAAGCCACGGCAGCAATGTACGAAACATCGCGTTGCCGGTCCTCAAGAGCAGAAAGCCGCCGAGCCATCCGCCTACGCCCGATGCCACGGAGAGCGGCACCAGCTTCCACCCATATTCGCGCAGCAAATGACGAAAGGCGACGAGGGATGTGAGCTGGCCGGGCCAAAGAGCGACTGTGTTGGTTGCCTGCGCAGTTACCGCGCCGACGCCGATGGCCGAGGTGCTTGCGATCAAAGCAGGAAGTGAGAGAAAAGATCCCCCGCCCGCAACAGCGTTCAGCACGCCGGCAAAGAACGAAGCCACAGGAAGCCAAATAACGTGGAATAGATGCACTGTGGCGACGGGCATACCCAAGTTTAAAGTCCGATTCCATAAAGATGCATAAGGACGCGCGCAGTTCAGGCCTAACGCCGATGCTATGGAGCCAAGACCCACCCTGATACACTCCCCTTGAGAATCTCTCCGGAGCCGCCGCGCACGATGAAGCACCTCTTCTTCTCGTCCATCCTTCTGTCCTCTGGCATTGCGCTTGTGATGGCGCAAACTGCGCCTACGCCTGCCGCCCCGGCCGCACCCACCGCCTCCTCAAGGCCCCCGACCGCGGCCAAGACCGCAACCCCGTCAAGGACCACCAAGACAGCGGCCGCTTCCGCCTCAGGTCCCATCAAGCTTCCTCCGGGCGTGCCCCGCGGACGCGGCCCAATCAAATCCGCCTTCTCGCTTCGCTATCAGGACCTGGCGATTGGCACCGGCCCCGCCGCCGAGCCAAACAAGATCTACAAGGTGCTCTACACCGGATGGCTCGCGAGCGACGGCCGCAAGTTCGATTCTTCCGAGGATCACCGTCAGCCCCTCAAGGACAAGGACGGCAAGCCTGTGCTCGGCGAGGATGGCAAACCCAAGCTCGGCGATCCGCAGCCCATCAGCTTTCCGCAAGGTTTCGGCCGCGTTATTCCTGGATTCGATCAAGGCTTTGAGGGAATGAAGATCGGCGGCAAGCGCCGTCTCTTCATCCCTTGGGAATTGGCGTACGGCGCGCGCGGACGTCCCGGCCCCGATGCGGCCAACCCCGGCATTCCCGCCAAGGCCGATCTCATTTTCGATATCGAGCTGGTTGATGTCGCCGATCTTCAGTTGCCACCGAATCATCCTGGCGCCAGCCCCGTTAGGCCGGGAATGACGATTCCACCAGGGCACATGCCGCTCAATCCTCCGCCAGCCGGAGCCACCGCGCCGGGCACAAAGCCTGCACCCCAAACCACTCCAAGTGCGCCGCCGGTGACGCCGCCCGCAGAAACAAAACCTGCAACACCGCCGCCCGCGTCGTCGACCACGACACCGCCACCGCACTCAAAATAGAAGACTGCGCAAGATTACCCTGCAACTGCTGACAGCTCCGGTGGAGCTGCCAGCAGTTGGCGCGTATATAGAAGTTTCGGAATTGGTGTAGACCGAAACTACACGGTCAAGTGGCTTTTTTATCAAGAAAAGCCGCCTTCCACTGCCCTCAAAGAGTCTCCGTGTATTCCGAACCTGCGCTCGGCCTCGCGCGGCGCGGCACAAAGCGCCTCGGCTTCTTCCGCCTCCACCAGCCGCCCATGCGCCCTCACCGATCCGCGTGCTCAGGTTATGCACCAGCCCCACCGCGGAAGACACGCGGGATGATTCGAAATTCGGAAGACGCTGCGGTCCCACGATAAAAGCAAGGGGCACATCCGCATCGCGAATGTGCCCCGAACCGTGCAACAATCCTGCTTCGAATTACTCCGGCAGTGTCTTCGTTCCATCCACGTGGAATTTCCCGGTGACAACGGGCGCCGACGTTCCCGGCTGTCCGCCGCCCACCGACACTGTGTAATCCCCGCCAGCTATCACAGGCTCGCCCGCCGCCGACACCATGCTCAGGTCGCGCGGCTTCAGCTCGAACTTCACCTGCTGCGATGCGCCCGGATCCAGGTGGACGCGCTTGAAGGCACGCAGCGCACGTAACGGCGCTCCAGCCTCGTTCGGGAAATTGAGATACAGCTGCGCCACTTCGTCGCCTGCCACTTTGCCCGTATTGGTGACAGTGACTTCGACACTTGCCGGATCGCCCGCGGACACAGACTTGTCCGGCGCCTTCAGATCGCTGTACGAGAAGGTCGTGTAGCTAAGGCCATAGCCGAAGGGGTACAGCGGTGTTCCTTCGAAATAGCGATAGGTACGTCCCTTCATCGCATAGTCCTCAAAAGGAGGCAGCTGGTCGACGCCCTTGTAGAACGTCACCGGCAGACGCCCGGCTGGATTGTTCTTTCCTGAGAGCGTCTCGGCCACGGCCGTTCCACCCTCTTCTCCCGGATACCACGCTTCGAGAATGGCGTTGGCGTGCTCGTTTGCCCAGTTGACCGCAAGCGCGCTGCCATTTGTCAGCACCAGCACGACCGGTTTACCCGTGGCCACCAAAGCCTCGAGTAGATCCTCTTCCGGCTTGGGCAGATCGATGCTCGTGCGGTCCCCGCCTTTGAAGCCGGGTACGCTCACCTGCATCTCTTCGCCTTCCAATTCACTGGTGATGCCGAGCACCGCGACCACAACGTCCGCGTTCCGGGCCGCCTCTGCGGCTTCAGGCCGCGGCTGAAGATCAACCTTCGACCAGACCAGCGTGGCAGCAGGCTTGCCAACCTCCGGCGGCGCGTAGTCAACGCGGAGAGCCGCGGCTTTGCCTGCTTCCAGATGCACCTGGCCCGTCTTTGCCTCGTTCGGATCGCCCTCATACGCCGAGGTCACATTTTTGCCATCGAGCGAGACGCGGAAAAACCCGTTGCCCTTCAAGCCAAGGTTGTAATCACCGGTTTCCGTCGCGGTGATCGAGCTCTCATAGCGCACCACGAGAGGGTGCACGCTGGACGTCTCCGGAGGGAACTCCTGCGCGCCGGCATCCAAAGTCGACTCGATGCGCGTCGCCACCGGCTTCATCGCCTCGGGATTATTAATGTTGCTCATGTCTAACTTCGAAAAGCTCACCTTGACGCCCGGCTTGCCATCCACACTCAGCACCGAGGACGGCACCGGCGCTGGATCAATGCCAAGAAATTGCGTGCCCGCCACGTAGGTGATGGTCGAACCTGCGAACTCCTTCAGCAGGCCGTCCAGAATGGAGACGGTGTACGTCGGCTGGCCGTTGTAGTTGCCCAGCAGTACCCGGGTCTGATTAGCGAGCGGGCCCACGACTGCGATCTTCAGGCCGCTGGTTTTCAGCGGCAGGGTGCCATCGTTCTTCAACAACACCATCGATTCATCGGCAATCCTGCGGGCCAGCTGCCGATGCGCGGGGCTGCTCAGCAGGTTCTCGTCGATCTTCGCATAGGGATCGAGCTCCGGCGGATCGAACATGCCCAGCTTCATGCGCGCCGTGTAAAGCCGCACCAGCGCCGTGTCGATCTCGCTCTCCTTCAGGATGCCCTGCTTGAAAGCGTCGTAGTACGCCTTGTAGTCGCTGTCGTCCTTCACAAGGAAGCCGCCGTCGACGCACTCGTTGTCCATGCCGCGCTGCAGGCTGATGGCCGAAGCCTCGGGCTGTGTCGGCCTGAAGTGATGGTTGCGATAGATATCGACAACCGCTCCGCAGTCGGAAACAACATACCCTTTGAAGCCCCATTTCCCGCGAAGCTGGTCCTGGAGAAGAAACTGGTTCGCGCAGCCGGGCTCGCCGTTGATGTTGTTGTACGCGCACATCACCGAACCGGCCTTGGCCTCGGTCACCGTGGCGCGAAATGCAGGAAGGTACGTGTCCAGCTCATCGTGCTTGCTCACCGTCACATCCGCGGTATGCCGCGTAGACTCCGGGCCGCTGTGCACCGCATAGTGCTTCGGCGTCGAAATCGCGCGATAGTACTTCGGATCGTCGCCCTGCATACCCGTCACGTACGCAACACCCATATGCCCGGTAAGAAAAGGATCCTCACCATAGGTCTCTTGTCCGCGGCCCCAGCGGGGATCGCGAAAGATGTTGATGTTGGGAGCCCAGAAATCCAGTCCCTGGAAGAACATATTCGCGCGGTGCTCGCGAACCGCCTGCGCATTCTTGATCCGGCCCTCCGTCCCGATCACCTCCGCCATCGCATGGACAGCATGCGGGTCAAACGTCGCGCCGAGGCCGATCGGCTCGGGAAATTCCGTGGTGCCGTTGTTGATCACGCCGTGCAGAGCCTCGCTCCACCAGTCGTAGGCGGGGATGTTCAGCCTTGGAATCGCTCGCGCCTGATTCACAAGTTGACTCACTTTTTCTTCCGGCTTCATCCGATGGACAAGGTCCGCGGCCCGCTGCTCGGCGGACAGACTGGTGTCAAGATAGGCAGGCTTCTTTTCCTGTGCCAAAGCCGGCCACGCCAGCCCGCACGCAATCACACCTGCGCCAATTACCCGCAATCCAAGGCTCTTCATCACATCTATCTCCCTGTGGGCAGAAGTCTCCAGCGCGTATTAAGAACAAGAGGAAACGTATTCACCCCACGGGAGCCAACCATAGCGCCCGCGAAAGGCTCTGTCAAGCTATCCCAAAGGCTCAAATCCCTCTTGAAAATCGCTTTACCGGAGCGGAATCTTCGCCCCCGTTTCCCCAATAGCTTCAAGTAACTGTTTCTATCTGAACCTTGACCCATCCCTTCGATGTAACCTTCTTGCGCTATGACCGGTACTACTCGGTTGAAGGGGGAAAGGAAGATGCGGGACGGCGCGAGAAACGTCCTGGACGATTTCCGGCAGGGTAACCCGGAGACCTTCGATCGCGCATTCGCTGAGCTCTTCCGCCTGCATCAGCGCGCCATCTACGGCTGGTTGTGGCGCATCGTGCGGAACCCGGCTGCGGCCGAAGACCTCACCATCGAAACGTTCTGGCGCATCTATCGAGGCCATGCACGGTTTGATCCTGCGCGTGAATTCGAGCCTTGGGCGCGTGCCATCGCCACCCACGTTGCCATCGACTGGATGCGCAGGCGCCGTCCCGAGGAGGAGCTGCCAGCGGAGATCGCCGCTCCGCCGGCGAGCGATCCCGCAATCTCCGCGGAGATCCGGCGCAAAACTGCCCAGGCCTTCGCGCGCTTGCCTCCGAAGTTGCGCATCGCTGCCGTTCTCGCTGTGGTGGAGGAAAGGCCGCATCAAGAAGTCGCCGACGCCCTCGGCATTTCAGTCGGCGCCGTCAAACTGCGCGTGTTTCGCGCGCTCCGATTGCTTCGAAAAGATTTGGAACAGCAGGGGATTACGCCATGAAGACACACGACGAAGAACGAATGAAACAGCTTCTCAAGCATGCCCTCCCGCCCCTCGGCGACCGCGAATCCGATCGCGATCTCTGGCCGGCTATGCTGCGCCGACTCGATGCGCGACCCGCGGCTGTGCCGTGGTTCGACTGGGCCCTGGCCGGTGGACTCGCAGCATTCGCCCTCGCGTTTCCGGCGTCGATCCCCCTGTTCCTCTACTACCTCTGAACCGCGCGCCTTCTGCCCGCAGAAAGTGAGGACCCAATGAACACCCATCCCTATCTCCGCGCATTCCTCGCTGGAGCCTTTGTGCCTACCCTGATCCTGCCCGTGATACTGGCCGTCTTCATCGTCGTGCGCCTCGTGCTTCAGATCCCCATCGCCATCGAACGTGGTCTCGTCTTCCCCATGGCCCTCGTTCCTTCGCTCTGGGCGCTGTGGAACATGCTCTGGCTCGCATCACACGCCCGAACCCGCCTGTCCCTCGGCGTGCACGGCGCCTTGTTGCCGCTCCTGCTGCTTCCCGGCGGCGCAACCATCGCAGCCTGCCTCGGCATCCTCGCCCTCGGCCAGCAAGGCGTCGTATGGTTTCATGCGTTTCCAGTCTCGTACGCGCTGATCGCGCCAGTTTTCCTGGCTGCGCTCGTCGCCTACTACCTGGTGTGGAAATATGTGGTGGGGTTTCTCAACCGTACTCTTGGAATCGCATAATCCGTCGATCCATCGTGGGCTACGATGACCGACTCTAAGAGGTTTGTAAAATTGGCCCCGCCGCAGGTGGCTCGAAAAAGTCCTGCAAGCCGGCTCGCACCGCATGGGCCGCCATCGACGACTGAATCTCCAGCGCAAGTGCAAGCGCATCGCGTCCCTGCCGCGCGGTCACGCGGGGCGCTCGCCTCGTCCGCACCGACTCCAGAAACGACTCGATCTCCAGCCGCAGAGGCTCGCCGGGCAACACCTGCGGCTTGGCAAACGACAACCCCGGTCCCGGCCCGCCCGCCACACCCGCTGCCAGTTGCGCCAGAACCGCCGGATCGAGCTTGCCGCTTTCGAGCGCCGAGGCAATCTCCGGCGGCACGCTTCCATCCAGCCGGATTACCAGCAGATCACGCCGCGCATAATCAATCGAAACGTAGCGCCGCGGCTCAAAAAAACGCAGCTTCCGCACCCGCTCCGTCGACACCCGCGACGCCGTGAAGTTCGCAACGCATCCCGACTCAAACTCCACACGCACATTCGCAATGTCCACCTTCGGCGAAAGAATCGGCAAGCCCACGGCGCGCACTTCACGCACCGGAGAATTGGCGAAGGTCAGCACGATGTCCAGATCGTGGATCATCAGGTCCAGCACCACGTCCACATCGAGAGCACGCGGCGTGAAAATGGAAAGCCGGTGCGCTTCAAAAAACATGGGCCGGCGTAATTGCGCCTGCACAGCCAGCACCGCAGGATTAAAGCGCTCGAGGTGCCCAGGCTGCACGATGCGCCCCTTGCGCTCGGCCAGGGCCAGCAATGTGTGGGCTTCGGCCAGTGTCGCGGCCAGCGGCTTTTCCACCAGCAAATCAAGTCCCGCGTCCAGCAACTCGGCCGCAACGGAGGCATGCTGCACCGTGGGAACAGCTACGCTGGCTGCACTCACACCCAGGTCTGCGCGCAGCAGTTGGTCCACGCTCCCGAATACGGGAATAGCATACATTCCGGCTGTCTCGCCGGCACGCGCCGCATCCGGTTCCACCGCTGCCACCAGCGCAACCGGCTGGCCGCTCGTTTCGAGCTCGCGATAAACACGAAGATGATTGCGGCCGAACGCGCCCGTGCCCGCAACCGCCACTCGCACAATGGGCTCGCTGGTTATTGGCCGGCCCCTTTGCCTTCCACCGCTTTCAGGCAGCGCGCATACAGGTCGAGCAGTTGGCCTACGTACTCTTCGGGTTTCGCCGCCGAGGCTCCGCTAAAACCGGTCGAGCCTACAACCGCGCGGCCAACGCCGGTTGTCCCTGCCACAAACTTGAGCAAGTCGAGAGCTATATCTTCGTTGCGCCGGACGCCAAGTCCCACGCCGTTGATCGATTCCATCGGCAAGTGTCTCCGAGGAGGATGCTACCAGAATTCACCCCGTTCTCGCCCCTTCGAACGGCGAGATGCAATCGCCCGCCCGTGCCCCATTCACCCGCGATACCCTGAACGTATGCGGATCGTTCAGCCTCATCGCCTCACTTATCGGAATCCGCTCTTCGTTCTCGCTCTCGTTGCAGGCCTCATCGCCTTCGTTGTGCAATCCGGCGAATTGGGCACCGCCGATACCCAGCACCGCCTCAACTCCACCCATGCCTTCTGGACCTCCGAACCGCCCATCTACTCTTGGGAATTTCCCGAGTTCGGCGTGCACGGTCGCAATGGCTCTCTCCAAAGCTGGTACGGCATCGGCCAGTCTCTGCTCATGCTGCCCCAGGATCTGGTCGGCACCTTCATCGAAAACCTGCCCATCTTTGCCCATTACAAAAACACTGACCCCACGGTTCGCAACATATTCGTCAGCTACACCACGAATATCCTCGTCTCCGTCCTGACGGCGATTGTCTGCTTCCGCCTCCTGCGCCAATTCGGGTTCGCTGTCCATCATGCTGTCATGGGCGTGCTTGCTCTGCTGCTGGCCACAACCCATCTCCACTACACCCAGAACATGATGGAGAACAACTACATCTTTCTCCTCTCGGCGACCGGGTTCTGCTTCGAATACGAGTGGCTCCAGACCGGAAGCCGCAGCGCGCTCCTCATTGGAACCGCAGCATTCGGGCTCAACCTGCTCACGCGGCTGACCACCGGCCTTGACTTGCTCGCGGGCGTTGCGTTCGTTCCTCTCGTCCTCTGGTTCGAACGCGTCCATCTTCCCGCGGTCTTGAGTCGCATTCGCTCGTATGCCGCCGTCGCCCTTCCCGTCTTCTGTGTCTTCGGCATACTCGATCGCCTCTACCAGTTCTACCGCTTCGGCTCCTTCACCAACACCTACGTCAGCGTCGTCGCCCGCGAGACCCTGGCGCGCCATCCCGACTGGCCAAAGACCTACCCCTTCGAGACCCCGTTCCATGTTGGCTTTTACGGTGCCCTCTTCGCGCCTGAGAAATCCATCTTCCTCTTCGACCCCCTGCTGATCCTCGCGATTCTGATCGTGCTCGTCGCCTGGAAGAACTTCACTCCTGCCGTCCGCGCCTACACTATTTCCGCTGGTCTCATGCTGCTGGCCTACATCTGCTTCTACGCGCGCTACACCGTTTGGAGCGGCGACGATGCCTGGGGCGACCGCTACGTCTCCACCGCTGTCGAACTTGCTTCCCTCCTCGCTATCCCCTTACTGCTCCGCTATCGCAACCAACTCGGAAAGCCGGTCTGGTTCGCTGGCATCGCCCTTCTCGCAATCAGTACAGTCATTCAGCTCGCCTCCCTTGCTTTCTGGCTGCCTCTCGAGCTCTACCAGATGGAAGTTTTCGGACACCCCACCTTCGTCATTGCTCTGCGCATGAAAAACATCGTTGCCTTCGCGCTCGGACGAATGGACGCCTGGGGCCTGAATACTGACTCCCTGCAAGAAGATCCATGGGACTACGTCCACATGACCACATGGAATTTCCTGCCCTTCCTGCTCAAGCGCGTCGGCGTTGCGCCGGCGTGGGCTGTGCACATCGTCTTTGTGGTGTGGTACGCCGCGCTGGCTGTCCTCGCAGCTGCCCTTCTGCGTCTGCTGACCATCATGCAGGCGGCCGTGGCAGACAAGGTACCCTCAAGATCATGCTGACGGCCTACATCGCAATGGGCGCGAATTTGTCCAGCCCAGTCGGCCCACCGCCTGAGACCCTCGCAGCCGCCGTATCCCGCATCGCGTCGCTCGGCAGAATCGTTGGGCGCTCGTCGCTCTATTCCACCGAGCCCATGGGCTTCACCGAGCAGCCCCGCTTCTTCAACGCCGTAGTCGCCCTTGACACACAACTCTCCCCGCTGTCTTTGCTTCAAGCCCTCCTCGACATCGAACAGGAATTCGGCCGCGACCGCTCCATCGGCATCCCCAATGGCCCGCGCACCCTCGACTTGGATATCCTGTTGATGGGAGACCTTCAACTTTGTGCTTCAAATCTTGAGATTCCTCACCCGCGCCTGGCCGAACGCGCCTTCGTTCTCGTTCCTCTGCGCGAGATCGCACCGCTGGTCGTCGTCCCGCGCCACCGCGCGACCGTGGATCAACTCCTCAAGCGTCTCCTTCGTCAGAGCCAAGACCATGCCCCCTCCGTCGTCGCGATTCACGACGATCTGTGGGACGCTGCCGCTGCTCGCAATGCTGCTTCTGCCCGCGACGCTCCGCGCTCAGACACAGGTGAGTCTCACCCTCACGGTTGACGATCCTTCCGGCGCGCCCATCGCCGGTGCCACCGTTCAAAAGCCCGCCGGCCATCTCCTGGGTCGTACCAATGCCGCGGGCCGCCTTACCTTCGCGTGCGAACTGCCCTGCCGCATTCGCGTCGACGCCGAAGGCTTCACCGGCAGCTTCTTCGAATTGACCTCAAGTACCACCGTCCACCTTGAGCGCCTCAGCGTGAGCGAGAAAGTCACGGTGACCGCCTACCGCGCGCCTCTGGGCGAATTGCAGAGCCCGGTCACCACGCGTTCTCTCGACACAACCGCACTCAGCACAACAGCCGCGGTTACGCTCGACGACCAGGTTCGCCAACTCCCCGGCGTTGAAATGTTCCGCCGCTCCAGTTCGCTCGTCGCTAACCCCACGTCGCAGGGCATCAGCGTGCGCGGCCTCGGTTCCACCTCCGCCAGCCGTACCCTCGTCACCCAGGACGATGTGCCTCTGAACGATCCCATTGGCGGATGGATTCACTGGGAGGAGCAGCCTGAGCTCGCCATTCAAAGCGCCGAACTCGTGCGCGGCGGCGCCAGCGACCTCTATGGCTCCAGCGCCATCGGCGGCGTCCTCAACTTGATCACCGCCCGTCCTGCAACCGATAGCATCGAGTTACGTTCCAGCTATGGCGGAGAGGGCACCTACGACAGCAGCGCCCTCGCCGAAACGAAGCGCGGTCCCTGGGGCCTGCTCGCCGCTGGCGGCGCGCTCGGCACAGACGGCTTCATTCAGGAATCGCCCGCTCAGCGCGGCCCGATCGACAGCGCGTCGAACGTGCACAGCCAGAACGGCATCCTCGTCGCCGATCACACCCGCGGCCCCTTGCGACTCTTTGTGCGCGGCAGTGGCCTGAACGAAGCCCGCGCCAACGGCACTCCCTTTCAGGCCAATGGCACGCGCCTCTGGCGCTATGCCACCGGGGCTGACTGGCAAAGCCTGCGCGGCGATAGCGCCGAGCTGCGCCTCTACGGCTCTACCGAACACTATCGCCAGACGTTCTCGAGCCTTTCCAACCTGCCCAACGCCACGCACCCCGGTTGCGCCTTTCGCTGCGGCGAAACGCCAACCAAGTTTGCGCTCGTTCCCGTCAACGAACTCGGCGCGTCCGCGCACGGCACGCACCCCTTCGGCGTCGGCCTCGTTGTTCTTGCAGGCGCCGATACGCACGACGTCCGCTACTGGGATCGCGAGCAATCCCTCGGCTCATCGACCACGCTCACCAACCTGCACGACCACCAGCGCGACTCAGGTCTCTATGGCGAAGCCCTCTGGGTTCACAATGCGTGGACCGCCTCAGCCGCCGCGCGCATCGACTGGTACCAGAACTACGATGGCCGTCAGCTCACGCGGAGCGGAACAAACTGGGTTCTGAGTACAACGCAGCCTACTCCACGCGACGAAGATCTTTTTAACCCGCGCCTTGGCATCTCGCGAAAATTTCTCAATCACTGGGCCATCTCTGCCTCCGGCTTTCGTGCCTTTCGCGCGCCTACGCCCAGCGAGCTTTATCGCTCCACCCAAGTCGGCAACAAGCTCACCCTGCCCAACGGCCAGCTCCTGAGCGAGCGCGCCACAGGCTGGGAAACAGGCATCGCAACCCAAGGTAAATGGGGTACCATCCGCTCCAGCTACTTCCTTACCCAGGTCAATCGCCCCATCATCGCAGTCACCACCAACCCCAAATCCTCGCCCATCCTTCTTCTTCGCCAGAACCTTGGCCAGATCGAAAGCCGCGGCGTCGCCCTCGACTTCGAGCTCGCCCCCCGGCATTGGATCTCGCTCGACGGCGGCTATCAGTATGCGCACGCCACTGTCACGCGCGGCCCCATCGATCTCGGCAATTGGATTCCCGAGGTTGCCCGCAACATGGCTACGCTGAATCTGCGCGTATACAAACCTGCGCTCGGCACTCTCAGCCTGCAAAGTCGGCTCAGCGGCCACCAGTACGATGACGACGCCAATCTCTTTCTGCTGCACGGATTCTTCCGGCTCGATGCGTACGCCTCGCGCGACATCGGCCCACACCTGCAGTTGTTTGCAGCCGGCGAAAACCTCTTCGATCGCTCCATCGAAGTTTCGAAGACGCCCACCACCACGCTCGGCATGCCCCGTGTCGCCCGCGCCGGCCTCCAGATTCGCTTCGCGCGCGAAACACAATAGTTGCGACTCGTCCCCGATGGGTTTCGTAACAGGGCACGACTTCAGTCGTGCCGATAAAAGAACCAAAACGTCGGGGCTTTAGCCCCTGAGTCAATCATCCTCTCCACCTCCACCTTTCGGTTGAAAACCATTTCCCGCACCCTGTGTTTCATCCAATGTGCGTGGTCAGATCAACGCCGCCACAGAAGGAGAAACACCATGAGACTCGCGAAGTTCGCACTTGTGGCGACGCTCTTTGCGGCGCCGGCCATCACCATCGCTCAGACCCCGGCACCGGCCGCACCCAATGCCGCCTTTGCCCAACGCCAGTTCAACCAGCAGCATCGCATCGCCAACGGATTCCGTAACGGCCAGCTCAACGGCCGCCAGACGGTCCGCCTCGAACGCCAGCAGCGCAGCATGCACCGCGAGATGCGCGTCATGCGCGCCGGGCACAACGGCCGCCTCACACTCAAGGACCGGCGCATCCTCAACCATCGCCAGAATGCGGCCTCGCGACGCATCTTTCGCGCCAAACACAACCGCATCGGGTAAGGCCAACGGCCAGGGACTCCAACCGGACTCCCTGGCAATCCCTGCCGTCGCCGGTCCACCTACACCGCAAACAGCCCCGCTAAAATCAACTTGTGGCCCTCTCGTTCAACCCCCAGCACACAGCCCCAGCCGGCGGACGCCGCGCGCAGATCCATCTCCCCCATCAGACCGTCGAAACTCCCGTCTTTATGCCCGTCGGCACAGCCGGCACAGTCAAAGCCGTCAGTCAGGACGTGCTCGAATCCCTCGGCGCGCAAATCATTCTCGGCAATACTTATCATCTCTATCTGCGCCCCGGCCACGAAGCCATCCGCCGCATGGGCGGCCTGCATAAGTTCATCAGCTGGCCGCGCGCCCTGCTTACCGACTCCGGCGGATTCCAGGTGTACAGCCTTGCGCAACTGCGCAAGATCAGCGACGACGGCGTGCAGCTTCCGCTCCCACCTCGACGGCAGCAGCCACTTCTTTACGCCTGAGCATTCCATGGATGTGCAAATCTCCCTCGGCGCCGATATCTGCATGGCCTTCGACGAGTGCACCGAGTATCCAGCCTCGCGCGAACGCGCCCACGAAAGCCTGCGTCTCACCATGGCCTGGGCGCGCCGCTCCCTCGACCACTTTCGCGCTCATCAGCACCAAGTCCCCTGGCATAACGAATTTGGCCGCCAAACACAAAGCCTCTTCGGCATCGTCCAGGGCGGCATCTACACCGATCTGCGCCGCGAAAGCGCCGAGCGCCTTGTTGAGATGGACTTCGACGGCTACGCCATCGGCGGCCTCAGCGTCGGCGAACCGCGCGAAGCCACGCTCGAAGTCATCTCTGAGGTTCTTCCTCTGTTGCCCCCCGACAAGCCGCGCTACGTGATGGGTGTCGGCTATCCTGACGAGATCGAGAAATACGCGCGCATGGGCGTCGACATGATGGACTGCGTGCTGCCCACCCGCGCCGCGCGCCATGGCCTGCTCTTCACCAGCCAAGGCCGCATGAACATCAAGAACAAGCAATACGCAGAGGACCAGAACCCGCCCGACCCCGCCTGCAATTGCATGGTCTGCCGCCGTTACTCACGCGCCTACCTGCGCCACTTGATGCATGCCGGCGAATCCCTCGGCGGTATTCTCAACTCGATCCACAATCTTGCCTACTACCTTGGCATCATGCAGCATGTTCGAACCGAGTTGCAGTCCCCGCAAACTGCGCCCTCGACGCTCTAATCTCGCCCTCACACAACCCGAAGGCCGCCCAACGCCATCCCATGTTTTGTCAGTGCAATTAGATGGCTCGACCTGCGCACAACTCTAAGCGATTTCTCATCCCATACGGCGGCACGCCCGATCCAACGCGAAGAAGGAATTTGCCCGCAGCCGACGTTTTCTCCAGTGAGGCACATTCATGCATACTCCCCTTTCATTCAAGACTGGTATCCGTTGCTGCGCATTTACACTGGCGGGAACTGACGCAGGAGACCTGATGACCGCCGCATCCCCCACCGCATCGCGCGTTCCGTTGTTAGAGCGCACCGAAGTTCCTACCGAAGTCGCCCAGCTCTATGACAAGCTCCTGATCGACCGCGGCGTCGTGCCCAACATGTTCAAGGCGCTCGCCAACGTTCCCTCGCTGGTCCTGGGCGTCACCGCTTTTCTCAAGCCGCTCATGGCCGACGGCGCTCTGCCCGGCTGGTACAAGGAACTCATCGCAACCCGCGTCGCTTCGCTCAATTCCTGCGAGTACTGCGTCAGCGCGCATCGCCATCTCGCCCTCAAGCGCGGGGCAACTTTCGGCCAGGTCGCCAGCTACGACAACTTCGAAAACGGCCCCTTCACCGAAAAGGAGAAGGCCGGCTTCCGCTACGCCAGCCTTCTCCATCAGTCCGGCCACGCCGCCAACGAAGCCGCCTTTGACGCGGTCAGCGAGCACATGGATTGTCAGGAGATCATCGAACTCACCGCCGTCGCGGCCGCCTTCGAAATGTTCGCGCGCATCAACTCTTCGCTGCGCATCCCGGTCACGCCGCTGCCCGAGTAAGGAGCTCCGGACGACCCTGGGTCAAAATTGCAAAGTCAACTCCGGCTTTGGTCCCTGTTTTACTTCCCCAGCTGCTTCACGAAAAAGTCCGCCATCGTGTGGTTGGCCTCGATCGCCTCCGGCAACTTCGGGTCGTACCAGAAAGCATGCGGAAGCGCGTCGAACACCACCAGGCGCGCATCCACCCCCGCGTTCAGATACGCACGATGCAGATTGGCCGTCCCGCTCAGCAGCAGGTCGCGGCCGCTCGTCACAAATAGCGTCGGCGGCAGCCCGTGCAGATCGCCATAGATCGGCGACAGGATCGGATCCTTCGGATCGGCCGAGCCTGCATACTCGCCGTCATGCACCTTCGGATCCGGCGGATCGAGGTGCCCGCTCAACCCGCGCAGCGCATACATCGCAATCGAGTCGCCGGGACGCGCAAAGTCGCCCATGCCGCTGAAGATGCCCAGCGCCGCCGGCACCGGCAGACCGAGCTGCTTCAGCTTCGCCGCCACCTCCGCCGTCAGAATCGCGCCCGCCGACGTCCCGTAAATCACGATGTGCTCTGGCTTGTAGGTCTTCAGCAGCTCCTTGTACACCGCCACCGAGTCGTCTACAGCCGCCGGAAACGGATGCTCCGGCGCCAGCCGATACAGCACCGCCACCACCTTGATGCCCGTATAACTCGCAATCGGAATCGACTCCGTGTACGATCCCGAATCCGAATTGAAGCCGCCGCCGTGCAGATTCAGGAGCACCTTGTCCCGATTGCGCTTCGGGCATATTGCTCGGGCGTCACCACGTGCACCGGAACGCCCGCCATCGTCTCGTCCACCAGCGTGTTCGGACAAATCTGCGTCCACTCCACACGCGCCCGCGCCGTGTACGCATCGGTCCCCTTGCGTCGCGCTTCGAGCGATTGCGGCGGCCCCTGGTCCGGCTCCTGCCTGCTCAGCGAACGCTGCGCCTGAGGGCTTAGAGCCTGCGGCACAGGTACTACGCGCGTCACGTGCGCGGTGCCTTGCCCATCGATGTAACTTGTGTCGCGCATCGGCGCTTCCGCCACTGTGGTCGGAGCAGGTGCATTCTGGGACACAAGACCAAGCGGTGCCCCCAACAATGAAATCGCCACCAATCGAAGAATCATGGAAATGCCCCCGGAACGGATTGCGCGCTGGATGCGAGCGCATCCACCATACCAGAACACCCCGCAAATTCCTGATGCCATCGGCGCCCCGGTCGCGGTACATTGAAATTCCCATGACTACCTCTGCTTCCCCGGCAATCCCTACCCGTGAAGTTCGCAACTTCGTTGGCGGCGCATGGCATGCGCCCACCAGCGAAACCGGCCTCAATCTCATCAACCCGGCTACCGGGGAGCCGCTCGGCAAATCGCCCTGCCGGCTCCGCTGCCGAGGTCGACGCCGCCGTTCAGGCTGCCCAGGCCGCATTCCCCGCCTGGCGCTCCACGCCCGCCCGCCGACCGCGTGCAGTTTCTCTTCAAGCTCAAAAACCTGCTCGAAGACCACTTCGATGAGCTCGCCGCCATCATCACCACCGAAAACGGCAAGACCCTCGGCGAAGTCCAAAGGGGAATTGCGCCGCGGCATCGAGAATGTCGAAGTCGCCTGCGGCATCCCCGTGCTCATGCAGGGCTACTCGCTTGAAGATGTCGCGCCCGGCATCGACGAGATCATGGTGCGCCAGCCCCTCGGCGTCTGCGCCATCATCACGCCCTTCAACTTCCCAGTCATGATCCCGCTCTGGTTTCTGCCCTACGCCATCGCCACCGGCAACACCGTCGTTCTCAAGCCCAGCGATCGCGTCCCGTTCTCCGCCGCGCGCCTCGTCGAGCTTATCCACGAAACCGGCCTGCCCGCCCGGCGTCGTGAATCTCGTCAACGGCGGCAAGCCCGCAGTCGACGCGCTTCTCGACCATCCGCTCGTCCGCGCCGTCAGCTTCGTCGGCTCTACACCGGTTGCCCAATACGTCTACACCCGCGGCTCAGCCAGCGGCAAGCGCGTGCAATGCCAGGGCGGAGCCAAGAATCACGTCGTCGTTCTGCCCGACGCCGACCCTGACACCACCACCAAAATCATTGCCGACTCGGCCTTCGGCTGCGCCGGACAGCGCTGCCTCGCCGTCAGCGTCACCGTCACCGTCGGCGAAGCGCACAACTGGTTCCGCGACTCCATCGCCGCTGCTGCCTCCTCCCTCAAGGTCGGCAACGGCCTCGACCCCGCCGTGCAGATGGGGCCGGTCATCACCGCAGCCAGCCGCGATCGCGTCGTCTCCCTCATCGGCCAGGGCGCTGCGGATGGCGCAAAGCCCATCGTCGATGGCCGCGGCGCACGCAATGGCAACGGCTCCTTCGTCGGGCCCACCGTACTCGACGGCCTTTCCGCCAACAGCCCGCTCATGGAGACCGAGATCTTCGGCCCCGTGCTCTCCGTCGTCCACGCCAACTCCGTTGACGAAGCCGTTGCAATGATCGACCGCTCGCCTTACGGCAACGCCAGCTCCATCTTCACGTCTTCGGGAGCCGCGGCACGCAAGTTCCGCAACTCCGTCTCCACCGGCAACGTCGGCGTCAACATCGGCGTCCCCGCGCCCATGGCCTACTTCCCGTTCTCGGGATGGAAAGGCAGCTTCTTCGGCGTGATGCACGCGCAGGGTCGCGACGCCATCGAGTTCTATACCGACAAAAAAGTCATCGTAGAACGCTGGCCGCGCGAGTGGTCCCGTAAATTCTGATGCTCACCGGCACTTCAATAGAAAGAGGGCATGTACGCCGCCCCCTTTCTATTGTTCCCAACAGTTTTAGAATGCCGGCAGCACCAGCAGTTCCTTCTCCAGCAGTTGCTCCGTCAGCCGATCCAGCGCCAGCGGAAACTTGTACGACATGGTCCGCGCACTCATCCCCAACAAGACTGCAGCTTCGACTTGCGTGTACTCCTGCAGCACGACCCGGCTGAGTATAGCCCGGTCCAGCGAGCCAAGCTTATCCAGGCACCGCTCCACGTCCAGCACAAAGATCACCGCATCTTCGAAGGTTCGTATTCGTCGGCTCGAGACCCAACCCCGCGCCACCGGATCACCCAGAATCGACGGAGCACGTCCCACTTGCATCGACGCATACAGATAGCGCCTCAACATGCGTTCCGTGTGCTTCCGGTAGAACGCCAGGCTGATCGGCGGGCTACTCGCTCCTTCTGCTTCCGCAGGCTCTCGCGTGCCGAGCGCACCCAGCCGGCTCTCTTCCGCATCGGGTGCCCGTGATCCATTTGAGGCACTACCCGATCCCGCAACCCAACGCAATTGGAGTGCTGCGCTCATTGCGCACCCCCTGCTGCCACTGCCGCCCAGGCTCGCGCCGCCACCGGCGTCTTCCGGCTCGGACGGCCACGCCGCTTTCGCGACTCCGGCGATGGAAAGTCCCTCAATTTCGCCTCACACCCCTTGCAATAGACACTCCCGTAGCTTTGGGCCCGGTACCAAAGACAACCGCACCCTTCGCAAACCTTCAGTTGCACGCATAATTCCATAACGAAATCTCCGTGAAAGAGCCCTGTTCCCGCCTTTTTTCGAATGGTGTTGCTTCGTGGCGAGGTTGTGAGAATCAGACAAAACGACTCAGGCTTCTCCGTCCTGCGATGAAATTCCTGTCTGCTTTCTCTTGTGGTCGGTCATGCTGTTGGCGCGCAGATCCGGAATTTCGCACACACCCGTCTCGAACGCCTCGGTCGGGCGTCTCATGGCAGGAGAGTTGTACCGGATGATTGGAAAGATGGCCCATGGGAGAGCGAAGCGAGTAGCTCAACCCCGAAGAAACACACCTGCGCCTCTTCGCGATTGCGTTTCTCAACGCGAATCCTCGAATATTCTCTAAAAATATGTGCGAGATAAAGTAAGCCAACTTTAGGCCCGTACAACTTTCGGGTCAATGCATCCTTGCTTCTTTCCTCCTACGCAATCTTCTCGCCCGCAATGACGCCGCGATTTGGGGGCAAGAATGCACATTTGTCATTGCTGCCTGTAATACAGGGCTGTCTTGATCCATTGCAGTGTGCAAACAATCCACAGATGAACTTCACCCAAATGCACGAACGGCTCCGTCGGGTGCTTGTGCACAGGCTGAGCGGGAAGTCCCTGACCGTAAAGCTGCTCAAGGACCAGACCGGTCTAACCCAGGGTCATCTCTCCAATTTCCTGCGGGAAAAACGGATGATCTCCTATCGCGCCGCAGACCTGATCTTGCAGAAGCAGCGAATCGAGGTTGAAGACCTGTTATCGGCCAGCCGGCTGCCCGGGTCTTCCGCGCTCAAAGACGAGCTGAACATTGCGGTGCCGGTGGTGTCGGAAATCGCCGCGATCGACGCGCGAGTCATCCCGGCCTCCGCAGTGATCTCCATGCTGCCTTTGCCCCACGACGCCTTGCAGTCCATCCCTGCACACCCAACCAGCAACCGCCTCAAATGGCAGCGGTTTGTCGCCATCCGCATTCCCTCGAAGGACGCTCTCCCCATGGAGCCACTTCTCCTGCCGGATGCACTCGTTGTCCTCGATCGACACAACAACTCGTTTAAGCGCGAAGACAGGCAGCGGCTCGTCCTCTATGCGGTGCACTACAGCGGACACATCGTACTCCGCTATGTGACGCGCAAGGCGGACCAGCTCGTCCTCCGGCCTCACAGCCAGCATCACCAGGTCGAGTTGATCCAGATCGACCCGGATCAATCGCCCGATGACTGGATCATTGGCCGCGTCGTGTATGTGCTGAATAAGCTGTATCTCTAAGCTGAATGTGCCGGCCGCAACGCTTGCCCGCTGCCCGACACCGCCATCGCTCGCTTCGGGACCCGCGTCGTCGCCGCAATCCACTCCAACCCGCGCGGCATCATCCACCCTGCAACACCTCGGCCAACAGGCGTCACCATCGCACGCGAGAGCAGCGTCGCCAGCCGCATGCCGTTCCGAAGTTGCCCGCGCAAAGCTCGATGGTAGGCCGCCGCGCTCTTCCCCGCGAGGCACATCTCCGCTGCCAGCGTGGCGCTGTGCATCGCAATCGATACCCCATCGCCCGTAAACGACGGAATCACCGCGGCCTGGTCGCCGATCCGCCATACCCCGCTCTGCTCAACAGCGGCATAGCCGTATGGAATCGGCGCGATCGCCAGCGGGCGCTCCCATGCTGCCTGCCCGCCCCGCATTCGCTCCTCCAGCAATCGATTGCCGCGCCGAATCTCTTCGAGCAATCCATCCCAGCCCCCGCACGCCTGCAAGCGCCTGCGCTGCACCACAAGACACAGGTTCGCCCTATCCCCTTCCACCAGTGACAGTCCGCCGTATCCATCACGAAAAAGAAACAGCTCCATCCCGCCGCGCAGCGCCTCAATCTCTGCAGGCAGCAATCGCCAATGTTGTTTGAACCCGATCAGATCAGGCTGCTGTCCGCTTCCCCGCACCCAGCCGCGCACATCGTGTTTTCCCGTGGCCAAAAACACCGTGCGCGCCCAAAGCGGCTCCTCACCGCGAATTTCCACGCGCCACCCGTCTCCGTCCTTGCTCAGACCCTCCGCCGCGACGCCACGCCGCACCATACAGCCCCTGGCGATGGCACACCCGAGCATGGCTTCATCCAACACGCTGCGTGAAAGTGAATAGGCGCGAAACGGCAATGCCGCCTCCGCAATCGAATGCCCGTTGCACAGTCGCACGCGATCGATCGGCACCGCACCCAGCGCGACAAGATCGATCCCCACCTGGTCCAGGTATTCCGCTGCCTCGACGCTCAAGAACTCGCCGCACACCTTGGCATGCGCATCTTTTTCGCGCTCGATCAGCGTCACCCTTCGGCCCGCCCCTGCCAGCCGCATCGCGACCATGGTGCCCGCAGGACCTCCCCCAATCACCAGGTGTTCCTCGATATGCTTCTTCATGATTCGAGCATCCTGCTGCGCATGACACACAATTTTCCCGGCTTATATCCGCGAATGATTACGTCGCGCGCCACCAGGCCCGCGGCTGAACAAATGCGCTGCCAATCCGCCGGCACAAAACTCCGCCGAATCGACACCGGTCCATCGTGCCGTACAAATGGATGAAGCCTCATCCCCTTCGCCAGTAGACAAAATAAGTAATATGGCTTTCGATTGCGCGAGAGGTCGTGAATAAACCATCCCGTCAGCGCCTGCCGCTCCATCCACTGCAGAAATCGCACGATATCCGTCTCTGCAAGATGGTGCGTGAACAGCGAGCTCACCACCACGTGAGGCGGCTCCTCGGGGGCATAGCCAAACACATCCGCGCGCCTCCAACGGATCGCGCTCTGCTGCCCACTCGCCTCCGCCGCGATCGCTACCGCATCCGAATTCAGATCGATCCCCGTCAACTCCACGGCAACGCCCCGCAACTCGGCCCATCGCTCGATCCGCCGCAAAACATCCCCATAGCCGAATCCCACATCGAGGATGCGGATCGGCCCCGCAACGTTTTCGAACGCTAGAGAATCGAGCCAGCCCAGAACTGGCCGATAGGCAAGCAGCCAGCGATTCACGCGCGCAATATCACGCAGGCATGCCCTGAGTTCGTCGCGGCTGCAGGGCTCATCCATCCACTCCGTGAGCTCCGCGCGCACGCTGAAGTCAAGCGCCTCAGGCCGCATGAAAGAGCATTGTCTCTGCCGTCACGCCCGGCCCGAACGACATCGCGCAACCTCGCTGTCCCGGCTCGGCCAGCTGCATGATCCGCTGCAGAACAAACATCACCGTCGCCGACGACATGTTCCCGAAACGCGCCAGCACGTCGCGCGAGCTGGCCAGCGCCTCCGCGGACAGACCCAGCCCCTTCTCCACCGAATCCAGAATCGTCCGCCCTCCCGGATGCACCGCCCACAGATCGATCGACAGCGGATCCAGGCCTCGCGTGACCGTCGTGCCCATCGCCTGCAATGCCCGGCACAACTCGCCCGGAACCTTGCCCGAAAGCTGCATGTCGAACCCGACTTCGCGAATGCGCCACGTGATCAGGTGGCTGGTCTGCGGGAATTCCCACCGCAAGAAAACTGTCCAGCCCCAGCCCCTGTGCCCGTGCCGTCACCAGGCTCGCCGAACACCCGTCCGCGAACAGCAGGAACGACAGCAGTTGCTCCAGGTCCTGCGTCTCCTGCATGTGCAGCGTGCATAGTTCGAGGCTCAGAACCAGTACGCCCGCCTCCGGCTCCGAACGCACAATGTGCCGCGCCGCCTTCAGCGCGTTCACAGCCGCATAGCACCCCATGAAGCCAATCATCGTGCGCTCGACTGAAGAATCCAGCCCCAGATGCTGCACCATCTCGATGTCCAGGCCCGGCGCATAGAGGCCCGTGCACGAGGTCACGATCACGTGCGTGATTCCCCGTCTCTCCTCATCGTTCAGCGCCAGCTTGTCCACCGCGCAGCGCATCAGCTTCGGCGCGAATCGCTCAAACGCCTGCATCCGCCGCGCCGTCCCCGGGAACGAACCCCGCACGTACATGTTTTCAGAATCTCTCCACTCGCCGCCCGGGGTCGCGATCGGCTCAAGAAACGAATACCGATGATCAATCGCCGACAGACGCGTCATCCGGCGAAATAGATTCTGCACCGTCCCCGCCGTAAGCATGCTGTCGGCAAAATCGATGAACGCCCGATGCACGTCGTGAGGGGGAACGGACGTCGCAATGCGGTTGATGTAGGCGGTTGTCATCGTTGTTCCCTCCGCCGGTCGACCTGGCGCACCAGTCATTCTTAGACACAACGATCTCTCGATATGTCACCCAAATGTAAAGGTTCGGTCATCCGCATGGAACAGGCATTCAGCGAAACTTCAAGCTTCATCAACAAAATCGGCAGGATTTGAGAATCGCGTGCAACTGGAATTGAAGTTGAGATGCACCGTACCCGTCGGACCGTTGCGCTGCTTGGCGAGAATAATTTCAGACCGCGCTTTGTCCGAGTCCGACATCTCCTCGTCGCGGTTGTAGTACGCCTCGCGATGAATGAACGCCACCACGTCGGCGTCCTGCTCAATCGAGCCCGACTCGCGCAGATCGCTCAGCATCGGCCGCTTGTCGTCGCCCCGCCGCTCGCTGGCACGCGACAGCTGCGACAGCGCAATCACCGGCACGTCCAGTTCCTTCGCCAGGGCCTTCAGCCCCCGCGAAATCGCCGACACCTCCTGTGTCCGGTTCTCGTAGCGCTTCCCGCCCGCCGAGGGCAGCGTCGCCGACATCAGCTGCAGATAGTCCACCACGATCAGGTCCAGCCCGCCCGCGTTCTGCTTCAGCCGCCGCGCCTTGGCGCGCATCTCCGCCAGCGAAATGCCCGCCGTGTCGTCGATGAACAGCTGCGACTCCACCAGCTGCTCCAGCGCATTCTGCAGCTTGCCCTGGTCTTCCCGGCCCAGAAAGCCCGTCTGCAGCTGTCTGCTGATCCACGCCAGGCCTGCGACGCCAGCATGCGGCGCAGAAGCGACTCCTTGCTCATTTCCAGGCTGAACACCGCCACCGTCGCCTTGCCGGTCACCGCCGCGTTCTGCGCGATGTTGATCGCCAGCGCCGTCTTGCCCATCGAAGGCCGCGCCGCAATAATAATCAGCTCGCCCTTCTGCAGCCCGCTCGTCATCCGGTCGAGCTCGATATAGTGCGTCGCCAGCCCCGTCACTTCGCGGCTCTGCTTATAGAGATTGTCGATCGATCCCAAACGAGTTCGCGACAATCTGGTCCAGCGGCTGCAGCCCCTGCGAAACGCCTTTCTCGCTCACCTCCAGCAGCTGCGCTCTCGGCCATGTCCAGCACTTCGAGGGCCGTCTCGCTCTGGTCCGCCGCCCGCGCAATCGCCGCCGAACAGATCACCATCAGCTTGCGCAGCAGGCTCTTGTCCTTGACGATCCGGATGTACTCTTCGATCACCGGCCGCCGCGGCAGGCCCTCCGTCAGCGACGCCAGGTATGCGACACCGCCAACCGACTCAATCTCCTTGTAACGCGCCAGTTCGTTGGCCAGCGTCACAATGTCCACGGCCCGCTGCGCGTTCATCAGGTCCGTCATGCGCAGAAAAATGCGCCGATGCGAGTCGAGCGAGAAGTCGTCTCGCGTCCAGCTTCTCAGCCGCCTCGGAGTGCGCTGCATTGTCCAGCAGAATCGCGCCCAGAATCGTCTTTTCCGCGTCGATATTCGCCGGCAGTCCGGAATCAAGTCTCAGGTCGGGGATCGTCGCCATAGGGGGGTCTCTGTCGGGTCCGCTCTGCGGGCAAAGTAACCCGAGTGTGAGTCTAGTCTCGGTCTAAATCGTGGATAAGGCAGGCGAATCTTAATAAAGAGAACAAACCCAGATAAGAGGCTGAGTTAGGGCGTGCTTGGGCTGCGGAAAACAATATCAAAACCTCTCAGATGGAGTCCTTAGGCTTTGCTCTACTGCGAGATCACCATCGATGACGTGCTGCCGATATTCACCGTTGTGCTCTTCCAGAATGGAATGCTCAGGGGATACCCATACGTCACCGAGACTTTGACCATGTTGCCCGGTGCGTTGCAGGCTGGGCAAGCAGACCAGGTCGTCGTCGCCGGAGACCCGCCCACCGTCGGCTTCAGATAGGTGACATTTACGCTGAGACTCGCCGCATAGGGATATTTGAGACCTCGAACCCAGCTCTGCAGCGGTGCCGATGTCGAGATCGGACAGTCAGGCAGCGACGGAGTATTTGTGCTGCACTGCGAGCCTCGTACGCTGGCGTACCGACTGGCCTCGCGCGCTGCATCGGCCACAAAGTGATAGGAATAAAGGGCCAGAATTACAAAAAAGACGCCGACTAACACGCTCAGGAAAACCGAAATGGAAACTGCCATCTCCACCAGCGCGGCACCCTCGTCCGGCAAACACCCAACCGAGGCTCGATGGCCGCGGACACCTTTGCATCTCGTTAAGTCCGAGACGCGACGGGGCCCTCCTCGAAATCCAAAGACAAAACTCGTCTTTCCGGCAGAATCCCTCACTGCATAACCTTCCGCACGGCCACGCCATTCAGGGTGAAAGACGTCGGCAATCCAGGCCAGCGGAACGGCGGCGTATAGGTTGCTTGCGTCTGAACGGTCAGAATCTGCTCGATATGAGACGAAGAGCAGTCTGTATTCGCGCAAGTCGAAGTCGCACCGTTGGAACAGATGCATGAAATCGACACCTGGGGCGTGCTCATTGCGATATTCGCGGCATCGCTCGTCGCAGCCAGCCGGATTCCCGCCGTATCAGCCGCAGCCACGGGACTGCTCGTGCCGTATTGCGCGCCCGCGTTGGCCGCGTTCGCCACTTCAATCGCCTGATACTCAACCATAGCGAATTGCGTCGCTCCTAGGAGCAGCAAAAAGAGGATCGGCAGCGTGATAGCGGCTTCAATCAAAGCACCGCCTTGCTCCCCTTGGACGTGCCGGTGGGCATCCCTGACACGCATTCCAAGCCCGCCGTGAACAATTCTTGTCATTCGCATCAGTCATTCCACCATGACAACGGTTGTGAGCGGGCTCGAGGTGTTGAGCGCAGCGTAGTTCGAGAAGGATCCGCTCCCGGTGATGTTGAGAGACTTCACAACGAGATCCGTGTACATTTTTCCCGAACCCGACCCCGTGAAGTTCAACTGCGCATCCGGGACATACACAATCCCGTTCAGACCCAGGTTGGCCGATCCCGTAATCGACATCGCCTGGCTGTCGCTCCGCGATTGGAAAATCAGAATCCCGTCTTGAGCCCCCGAAGTCGGCGCTGAGATGTTCACGTTTCCGCTTCCCGTCACAGAGGTCTGCCCCTCCGTATAGAAGGAAATTCCTGTCCCGCTCATCGGACCGGAACCCGTCAGCTGCAGATTCCCCTCCACAATATAGAGGCCAGAGCCAAGGTTGAGCGTTCCGCTCCCTGTGCTACTGAAGTTGCCCGTAATTGTGTAGTTGCCGGCGCCAAGAATGAGCGACCCGCTCCCCATGTTGGTCAGATTGCCATTGATAATATAGTTTCCTGGATTCAGGGTCATCGTCCCACTGCCGGTATTTGAGATCGATGTGTAGTTCCCCGGATTCACGGTTTGATTCCCGCTCCCGGAATTGCTGGGATTGCAGGCGGCGCCCCCAGACGGACTGCAGGATCCTGACGGAATTGCCGGTGGCTGCAACGAGGCAAGAGGATCGCTCACGGCAACCATCCCCGTCATCGGTGTAGGACTGATTGAGCCGGAACCGGTGTTCTTGTAGTTCCCGACCACTCCGATCTTGGCTGCGGTAATGCTGCCGCTCCCGGTCTGGTTCAGTGCGCTGCTTCCGCTCGAATCGTCGTATATCTCGCAATTGGGAACAGACACGCTTCCAGAGCCGGTGTTGTCAATGTCCGTCCCCGTCGTGCCAAGCGCCCACACGCACCCCTTCGTCACCGCGATCGCAGCCACTGCCTTTGCCGCAACGTTAATGCTGCCGAAGCTCAATAGCTTCATAAAAAACGTCGGGTTCGGCTCGCTCACGATAGCCTGCAAAAAATTTGTGCCGGCAGCGCCGTAGTTGCTTGCAGGCTGTTTGGAAATATCCACGGTGGCGGTTCCACCCAGCGAAGTATCCTTCAAACCGTTCGCTGAAGCAGCCGCGAGCCCGGCCGACTGCGCACTCGACAACAATCCGTTGTATTGGTAATCCAGGGCCGCCGCACTCGCAGCCGCGTCCGCGGCGGTCTGCACCTGACGCCGTGCATGAAAGAGTAACCCGACGTCCACCGCCAACCCCATAAACGCCAGGAGCGTCGACAGGCAAACCGCAAGCATCACCAGCATTTGCCCGCTCTCATTTTTCCAACACTGCATACACTGCTCCTTCAGGGGCCGATAGACAAGACGCTGTCAGCGTAATCCCGCCGACGCTTTCATATTCCTGTTTCAACTGCCCAGACCAAATGTCTGTTCCATCGCGCGGACTCCGCGCCTCAAGGGCATGGTCTATTCAATACCCTGCAAATTCCGCTGCCTTGGCGTGAGAGATCAGTGCGCAAGCATTCCGCCAGGAGCGGACAACGGAGGAAGTACGAACCGCAGGGAAGCCAATTATCGGACCTGTAGTCATCAAACCGCAAGCAAACCAAAGTGACCCAGGATAGGTTACCCCTTTGCCGGCCGCCACCGCAGAACCGGTTTCCGCGCCGCCTGCACCTCATCCAGGCGCGAAACACGCGTCGAGTGCGGTGCCGTCTTCACCAGCTCCGGGGTTTGCTCGACCTCTTGAGCTATGGAGCGCATAGCCTGGATAAAAAGATCCAGCTCTTCCAGCGACTCGCTCTCCGTCGGCTCAATCATCAGCGCTCCATGCACAATCAGCGGAAAACTCACCGTGTACGGATGGAACCCGTAGTCGATCAGCCGCTTGGCAATATCACCGGTCTTCACGCCCTTCGCCGCCTGCCGCTTGTCGCTGAACACCACTTCGTGCATCGACGGCGTCTTGTACGGCAGCTCGTACAGGTCCTCAAGCTTCTTGCGAATGTAGTTGGCGTTCAGCACCGCGTCTTCGGTCGTCTGCCGCAGCCCATCCGGTCCATTCGCCAGAATGTACGCGAGCGCGCGAATGAACATTCCTGTGTTTCCATAGAACGCCCGCACCCGCCCCACCGACTGCGGCCGATCGTACTCCCAGTGCAGAGCCCCTGGGGCAGCTTCTTGTCCGCGTTCGCCTTTGTCCGACGAACGACCGGGGAAAGATGGCGCGCGAAACAACGGTTCGGAACCCGCGCGATCCGCATTCGCGGTCTCCCAACTTTCCGTCGAGGGACTGTTCGCGGCGCTTTCGAGGCGCACCAGCACCGGCGTGGGCAAAAATGGCTCCAGAAACTTCTTGCAGGCCACTGGCCCTGACCCCGGCCCGCCCCCGCCATGCGGCGTTGAAAACGTCTTGTGCAGGTTCAGGTGCATCACATCCACGCCAAAATCGCCCGGCCGCACCTTGCCCACCAGCGCATTCATGTTCGCGCCGTCCATGTACAGCAGCGCGCCCTTCGCATGCAGAATATCCGCAATCTTGTGAATCTCGTTCTCGAACACGCCCAGCGTCGAAGGGTTCGTCAGCATCAGCGCTGCTGTATCCTCATCCACCTGCCGCTCCAGCGCTGCCAGGTCGATGCCGCCTTCAGCATTCGACTTCAGATTCTCCACCTGGTACCCGCAGATCGCCGCCGTCGCGGGATTCGTTCCATGCGCCGAGTCGGGAATCAGAATCTTCTTGCGCGCATTGCCCTGCGACTCATGCCACGCCCGCACCAGCAGAATCCCGGTGAACTCCCCATGCGCCCCAGCCGCAGGCTGCAGCGTAATCGTGTCCATCCCCGTAATTTCGATCAGGCACTTCTGCAGCAGGTCGAGCACTTCCAGCGCGCCTTGCGCCAGCGATTCCGGGCGATACGGATGCGCCTCCGCCAACCCCTCGATCCGTGACACAAACTCGTTCACCCGCGGGTTGTACTTCATCGTGCACGACCCCAGCGGATACATCCCCAGATCGATCGCGTAGTTCCACGTCGAAAGCCGCGTGAAGTGACGAATGATTTCAATCTCGCTGAGTTCGGGCAGCAGTCCCGGCACCTTCCGATGCGCATCCCCAAGCAGCGCAGCAGCATCAACGGCGGGCACATCGAGCGGCGGCAGCTTGTACGCCTTCTTTCCCGGCGACGACTTCTCGAATACCAGCCCTTCATTCTGCGTCTGGTGCGGCCGGACCTTGCCCGTCGTCTTGCGCTCGATCATCTCCGCCATCTACGCCTCCACCAACTTCGCCGCCAGCACCTTCGCCGCCGCATCAATCTGCGCGCGCGTCACCACTTCCGTCGCACACCACAACGTCGCATTCTTCAGCTCCGGATACCACCGGCTCAGCTCCACGCCGCCCACGATCTTCTCGTCTAGGAGCCGCTTCGACCACGCCGCAGGAGCCTCGTCCGTCTTCAACACAAATTCATGAAAACGCGGCGCGCCATTGAACATGAGCTTCGCGCCTGCCTGCTTTCCCAAAGTCTTCGCCGCGTAATCGGCCTTCGCCAGGTTGTGCTCCGCCAGTTCGCGAATCCCTTCCTTCCCATACACGGTCAGAAAGATCGTCGCCATCAGCGCAACCAATGCTTGATTCGTGCAAATATTTGAGGTCGCCTTCTCGCGCCGAATGTGCTGCTCTCTCGTGGACAACGTCAGCACGAATCCGCGGTTTCCATCCTGGTCGACCGTCTGTCCCGCCAGCCGCCCCGGCATCTGCCGAAGGTACTGCTCCTTCGCCGCAATCACGCCGCAGAAAGGCCCGCCATAGCTCAGCGCAACGCCAAAGCTCTGCGCTTCCATCGAGACAATGTCCGCCTCCACCGGCGGCTTCACAACACCAAGCGAAACCGCTTCGGCAATCGACACAATCAGCAGCGCGCCCTTCTTGTGCGCAATTTCCGCAATCGCCGCCACGTCTTCAATCGTGCCGAAGAAATTGGGGCTCTGCACAAGCACCGCCGCCGTCTCATCCGTCACTGCGGCTTCCAGTGCCTTCAGATCTACGCGCCCAGTCTCAGCCTCGTAGCCAATTTCCGCCGTCTCCAGCTCGCGCACGCGCAAGTACGTCGCCAGCACCTCGCGATACTCCGGATGCACGGTCCGCGCCACCACCGCCTTCTGCCGGCCCGTCACGCGCATCGCCATCAGTACCGCTTCCGCTGCACCAGTCGACCCGTCGTACATGCTGGCGTTGGCCACGTCCATGCCCGTCAACTCAGCAATCATCGTCTGGAACTCGAAGATTGCCTGCAGCGTGCCCTGCGTGATCTCCGGCTGATACGGCGTGTAGCTGGTCAGAAACTCTCCGCGCTGCACCAGCGCATCGATAATTACCGGCCTGTAGTGCCGGTACGCGCCCGCACCCAGAAAGCTCGCATAGTCCGTCGCGTTCTTCTGCGCCGCCGCCTTGAAGTAGTCGATGATCTCGCTCTCGCCCAACTGCCGCGGCACATCCAGGTCGCGCGTCAGCCGGTACTCTGCGGGGATGATGGCAAATAAATCTTCAATCGACTTGGCGCCGATCGCAGCAAGCATCTGCTCGCGTTCCGCCGGCGATTTGGGTAGATAGCGCATAATTCAGCTTCTAGCTCCTAGCTTCTAGCCTCTAGCTGGCAACTCGAACAACATCGGCCTTCAATTCAGCAGATTGGAATGGATGCGCCAACTTCGCGAACCGAGCTAGAAGCTAGAGGCTAGCAGCTAGCAGCTCGAAACAGGAGCTACGCTCCTGTTTCTTCAGAAATAAACTTCTCGTACGCCGCGGCATCCAGCAGCTTGTCCCACTCCGCCGCATCAGAAAGCTTCACCTTGATGATCCAGGTCTCGTGCGGCGCCGCATTGATCTTGTCCGGCTCCGTCTTCAGCGACTCATTCACTTCGGTCACTGACCCAGTCACCGGCGAATACAAGTCGCTCACGGCCTTCACGCTCTCCACCGATCCAAAGGTCTGGTTGGCCGTCACCTCATCGCCCACCTTCGGCGAGTCGACGTACACAATATCGCCCAGTGAGTTCTGCGCATAATCGGTGATCCCAATTGTCCCGATGCCGCCATCGAGCCCAATCCATTCGTGTTCCTTGGTGTAGCGATAATTCGTAGGGTAGGCCATGCCGCGCTCTCCTTTACACAAGGCGAAGCTCTAGTGTAAACGCCGGCCTCGACTCCGCGGCTCTGAGGAAAAGCCGCTGCAATTCATCTTTCCCGCTGCTCGAAAAAGCGCGCAAATTACTTCGTAGGACCGAAACCCGCATACGGTTCCAACGGAAGCAGAGCCACAATCTCCAGCATTCCCGCCTTGAAAAGCGGCAGGCTCTCACAGAACCCCCGCGCCTGAGCCTCGTCCGCCGCCTCCCACACAATGGCCGCACCCGGCATATCCCCGCGCTTCCAGACCTGCCGCAGGACGCCGGCCGCGTACAGCTCCTTCACGCGCTGCCCCTCGCCCGCGATCAGTTCCGGCGTAAATGCCTCGGGCGGAAACGCATCGGTGCGCCGCCTCGACAACGATAGAAATTGCATAAATATTGTCCTTCCGGAATAGCGCGTGTACCTTCAGGCCGCACTGGTTTCGAAATCCGCCGTCAACCGCCGAAAGTCCATCAGCATCTTCGCGCGCCAGATCACGATCATGCCGAACGCAAGAATAAAGAAAACGCCCGCTGTCTGCTGGGTCGTCAGAATGGTGTCAAAGTACCCACGCGCCGCAAAACGAATCACGGCCAGCACCAGGATCACCACCAGAAACGCGCTCGATCGCTTCATCATGATCGCTTCGCCCTGCCGTTCCAGCCGCGTGGTCAGCAACAGCGGCCACGCCAGCGCCACCGCCCCAATCACAAACGCCAGCCCCGCCCAGGCCCAGGGAACACGAAACGCCGGCACCACAAACATCGAGAAACCCGTCGCCATTCCCAGGGGGGGAATCAGAATCTTCTTCAGCGACACGGCACTCCGCGCCTCGCGCAGACGCCACATCGTCACGGCAATCAACCCGGCTGCAGACGCAAGAATCGAGGGGATGGGGGGAAGCGCCACCATGTGTCTATTCTATTGAATTCCACGACGACGCGCGACCTGCCCGCCGAATGCATCAAGACCTCGGGCTCGGTTCCCGACTGTCGTCCTCCGCTCTTTGGTTTACCCCTGCCGTGTCATCCTGAGAACCCGCGCGGTTGGGGCCCCATCGAGGACAAAGTCGTCGATGGGGTCAGCGGGGCGAAGGATCTGCTCTTCGACTCTTGGTCCGTTAGTCCCTCGACCATGTTCACTGTTTGAAAAATTCCCCATGCCCCCCGTTCGCCCACGGATCGTAGTGCGCCGCAAAATTCGCCCGGGTCTTCACCGAGGGATGGCTGTACCCCCAGAACTCGATAAACGGGCTCGGGTCCGGATCTTCAAGCCAGGCCTCGCCCAGCGCGTTGAAACCCGCCACCGCCGTCTTCTGCGGATCGGGAACCAGCCCGTGAATCGCCTCCTGCCCGTACACATCCGCCTGGTGCTCAAAGTGCCGGCTGAACGCGTTGCTCACCGGCTCCAGCAGGAAACTCGCCACCGAAATCGCAAACAACAGCACCAAAAATCCCGCACGATGGGCAAGCGGCGTTTGCACAGCGCCCGAAGCGTCTGGCCGCAGCAGCCCCCATCTCTCGCCAAACCGCCCCGCCAGCCAGTCGGCAAACGTCGCGCAGCCCCAATAGACAAAGAACAGCGCAACCGCAAAGCCCGTCAGCATCTTCGGAATATGGTTCAGCACGTAGTGCCCGCTTTCGTGCCCGAAGACAAACATCACCACGTCGTCGGGAACGCGCCCTGCCGTCGTATCCCACACCACAATCCGCTTCGTCGCTCCCAGCCCGCTCACGTACGCGTTCAGCCCGTTCGTCTTCTCGCTGGCCTTCATCAGAAACATGCGCTCCGGCGGAATATTCGTTCCCGTCCGCTGCACCACCTGTTCCAGCTTGGCCACCAGCGCCGCGTTGTTCTTGCTCAACGGCTCATATTTGTTGAACAGCGGCTCAAGCAGCGGCGACACAAACACCGACAGCACCATCAGCGGCAGCGTCGCCACCCAGATGCCCAGCCAGTACCGGCGCGGCCATTTGCGGACGATCCAGCTGAAACAGCAGCATCACCAGCGACCCAAACACCACTGACAACCCCAGCCCCTTGCCCTGGTCGCCAAACCAGCTTCCCCACCCCTGCACGCTGATTCCGTACTGCCGGCTCACGTTCTGCATGTAGAGATCCAGCGGCAGCTCCGTCAGCGCCAGCACCACCAGCAGCAAAGCAAAAAACGCCAGCCCTTGTACCCAGCGTTTGCTGGACACTCGATGCGCCCAGCCCTCCATCGCGGCCGCCGCCCTCGTCGCCAGCAACAGCCAAAGAACAACCAGGCCCCAGAGCGCATCCACAAAATGTTCGGTATCGCGAATCCGGTTCAGCGCGATCGCCTTCGCCAGCTTCTCCGGTGGCAAATGGTAGGCCTGCTGCTCCGCAGGCTGTGCGGTGGCGGCGGGTGGCGGCGGGCCAGCCTGCAGACAAGGAGCCAGGCTCGACCCCATCGTGGCAAGGCTCAACGCCAGTAAGCTTGCTCGTGCAATTCTCATAACCGATCTCCTTCAATCCATCCCATCTGCGACAATCAAGACTGCACCCGCTTGTATCAGATTGCTTCCAATCTATGCCACAAAACTCTTTCGCTGCTCCCGGCGTTTCTCTCCTGAATTGCGGCTTGGTCGCGTTTTTCTCTGCCTTTCTCCCGCTGGTCGCACCGGCCGAGCAGCCTGTCCCGGCCCAGCCCGTGCCCGTCCTTTTAGACGCGATGACCACCGAGTTGCACCGCGCCTTCACCTCGCTCGGCAAAACCACTGGCGCCGCCCCCGCATCGACGGACAAGCCGCTCCCGCCCTACTTCCTCAGCTACGCGGTCAGCGACTCCAGCGCCATCATGATGCGCGCTCAGTACGGCGCTCTCGTCGGCAGCTCTGACAGCCACTTCCGCTTTGCTGACGTCCAGGTGCGCCTCGGCTCGCCCAGCCTCGATAACACCCACGGCGACCACCGCGGCTCCGCCGTCAACACCATCCAGCTCCCCCTCGCCGACGACCGACAAGCCCTCGCCCGCTCCCTCTGGGTTGCCACCAATGCGGGCTACGGCAATGCCCTCGATAACTACCTCCGCGTTAAAACTGAATCGCAGGTCCGCGCCAAAGAAGAAGACTCCTCTCCCGACTTCTCGACCGAGCCACCGCAGGTTTCCCTCGCCAGGCCAGCGCCGCCCGTCTCCATCGACCGCGCCGCGTGGGAAGAACGTGTACGCCGTCTCTCCCGTGTCTTTCGCGACTACCCCGATGTCTATCGCAACCTCGTCCTCCTCACCGTGCAGAACGAGACCGACTACTTCGCCTCCTCGGAAGGTTCGCGCATCGTCACCCCGCACCAGCAGGCACGCCTCGTCGTCCTCGCCGTCACCCGCGCCGACGACGGCATGGACCTCTTTCGCGACCAGACCTTCGAAGCTGAAACCGCCGACGGCCTGCCCTCCCAGGCCGACCTCGAAGCCGCCATCCGCGCTCTCGGCAAAAGTCTTGAAGCCCTGCGCAAAGCGCCCGCCACTGAACCCTACAATGGACCAGCCATCCTCTCCGGTCGCGCCTCCGCCGTCTTCTTTCACGAGGTCCTCGGCCACCGCCTTGAAGGACAGCGCCAGCGCGGCGACGACGAAGGCCAGACCTTCACCAAGGAAATCGGCAAAGACATCCTGCCCAGCTTCCTCTCCGTTGCCGACGACCCCACCCAAACTACCTACGACAAGACCTGGCTGAGCGGCAGCTATACCTACGACGATGAAGGACAGAAAGCGCAGCGCGTCCAGCTCATCCAGGACGGCGTCCTCAAAACCTTCCTCATGTCGCGCCTGCCCATCGCCAGCTTCAGCGCCTCCAACGGCCACGGCCGCGCGCAAACCGGCCGCATGCCCACTGGCCGCCAAGGCAACCTCATTGTCACGTCAACTAAAACAGTCCCCGACGCAAAACTCCGTGAACAGTTGATCGACGAAGCAAAGAAACAGGGCAAACCCTACGGCCTCTACTTTGAAGACATCTCTTCCGGCTTCGCCGTTACCCAGCGCAGTTCGCCGCAAGCCTTTCAAGTCATTCCGCTGGTTGTCTGGCGGGTCTATGTCGATGGCCGGCCCGATGAACTTGTCCGCGGCGTCGCAATCGTCGGCACCCCGCTCGCCGCCATGAAGCGCATCGTCGCCACCGGCGACCACCCTGAAGTCTTCAACGGCCAGTGCGGCGCAGAATCTGGCACCGTCCCCGTCAGCGCCGTCGCTCCCGCCATGCTCGTCAGCGAAATCGAAACGCAGCGCCAGCCCCAAGGCATCGACCGCCCCCCAATTCTCTCCATCCCCTCCGCGAAGGAGGCAAAATGATTGCAGCATCGATCAACACGACCTGTGAAGGTACGGCTCTCTCCGGACTTCTGTGTCATCCTGAGAACCCGCGCGCCTGGGGCCCCATGAAAATCGACAGTTGTTCATGGGGTAAGCGGGGCGAAGGATCTGCTTTTCGCGATGCCTTCCCGCAACGCCTCCGTCAATCCGGCGCGATCGCAATCCTGGCCCTTCTGTTCTGTACCCAACTTTTCGCTCAATCCCGCGCAGCCGGGGCCCCCGCGGACAGGTCTTCGTCCGTGGGGAAGGCCGACGCCGAAAAAGACAAAATCCTCGCCGCCATGCTCGCCGAGCTCGACCGCAGCGTCGCGCCAGCTCCAACTCCCCGGCTTCCAAAAGCCCTTCTTCATCCAGTACCGCATCGAAGACATCGACGACTTCGATACCCGCGCCGCCTTCGGCGCCACCCAGGGCAGCAACCGCAACCGCGGCCGCGTCGCCCGCGTCACCGTCCTCGTTGGCGATTACAAAACCGACAGCTCCGGTGCAGTCGCGGCGACGGTGCCGTCGAAATCGCTGCCCTCGACGACGATCCCATCGCCCTCCGCTCCGCCCTGTGGGCTGCAACGGATCAAGCCTACAAAACAGCTCTCGCCGCCTACGCGCAAAAGCAGGCCGCACTCAAGCAGGTTGAAACACCGCCGCAGGCCGACGACTTCAGCCGCGAGAAGCCTCTCATCTCGCTGGCCGCACCGCAGACCCTCACCGTCGACGAAGCAGCTTGGCAAAAGCGTGTCGCCCACGACAGCGGCCTCTTCCGCACCGACGCCTCTGTCCACTCCCTCGCCCGACGATCTGCAGTACGCCAACGCCGCCTTCCACGCCCGCGTCACCACCACGCGCCTCGTCAACCGCGAAGGCACCATCGTCCGCAAATCCTCCGCCAATTATCAGGAGACCTTCGCAGTCGGCACTCAGGCCGCTGACGGCATGCGCCTCGACCGCTCCTACGGCTCAACCGGCATGGCCCTCGCCGACCTCGATGCTCCCGATGTCTTTACTCAACACGCCGTCCAGCTCATCGCCTCGCTCGGCCAACTCCACGACGCACCACTGGTTGAAGAGGAGTACCACGGGCCTGTTCTGCTCAGCGCCGACGCCAGCACCGACACACTTCGCCGGCTCCTCGGCACCGGCCGTCTCGCCACCCGCCCCCGCCTCGGCACCGAGGCCCGCACCAACGGGCCCTTCGCTTCCAGCTTTCATGCGCGCGTCTTGCCGGACTTCCTCGATGTCACGGACGACCCCAGCCTCAAAACTCTCAGCGGCAAAAGTCTCCTGGGCGCCTACGACATCGACGACGAAGGTGTCCCTGCGCAATCGGTACCGCTCGTCTCGGCGGGCAGGTTGGAAAACTACCTCATCGGCCGTCAGCCCGTGCGCGACTTCCCGCAGTCCAACGGTCACGCCCGCGCCGCCATCTCCGGCCCCGCGCGTCCCTCGCTCGGCGTTCTGAAAATCACCGCAAGAGACGGCCTCAGCGACGACGACCTCAATAAGAAACTCCTCGCGATGGCCAAAGACCGCGATCTCAAGAGCGTCTACTTTGTCGAAACGCTGGGCGGCCCGCTCGCCCCACGCCTGCTCTACCGCATCGCCCCCGACGGCGTCCGCACGCTCGTCCGCGGCGCGCGCCTTGCCGACCTCGACGACCGCGCCCTGCGCTCCAGCGTCGAAGCTGCCGGCAAAGACCTCTGGGTCGGAAATTTCACCGGGGAAATCCCCGAAACCGTGCTCGCCCCCGCGCTCCTTCTCGACGACATCACCATCCGCCGCGCCAACGAGAAGAACGACAAGCTCCCCTTCTACCCCCCGCCCGACTAGCGCGCCCCAACAGAATTGTCATCCTGAGCGAGCGCAGCGAGTCGAAGGACCTGCAGTTGCTTCTCGCGCAGCATCAATTCGCACAAGAATGGGTGCCCCATCCAAGCTCCGCTTGGGTGGGAAAGCACGAACCAAGGAATGGGCCGTGGTAAGCTCGTTCGAGTTCGCCACTCAATTGCCTGAGGACTACCCGCGTACCAGGTGCATCGTGAAAATTGATCGTTGGTTCTACAGCGTCACAGGGGCCCTTTTCCTGCTGACCATGCTCGTGGGCTTTCGCCGGTTCGTCACCAGCGGCACCGGCGATGGCGGCAGAATCATCGATCCGGTCATCTTCCGCGTCGACCTCATCCATGGCCTTGCCATCGCGTCGTGGTTCTTGCTTTTCTTCATCCAGGCTCTGTTGATCTCCTCGCGCAATCGCCGCATCCATTTCAAGCTCGGCTGGAGCGTCGTCGCCATCGCACTGGCCATCCTCGTTACAGGACCGTGGGTCGCCATCCGCTCGGTCGAGATCACGCCGCCAGGCTTCCTCTTCTTCGGCATGCAATACTCCCGCTTTCTGCTGATGATGTTGATCGAGATCGCCGCCTTTGGAGCATTCGTCGCCATCGGGATCTTCACACGCAAGAAGCCCAGGATCCACCGTTCCGCGATGATTCTCGCCAGCCTTTGCCTGCTGCCCGGCGCCACCGCCCGCATCCCCGTTCTGCGCCCGCTCTTCGGCGCTACCGGCTGGGTCGGACTCTTCGGACCCGTCTTCTGCATTGGCGCGGCGTTGTTGCTGCTCCGCTGGTTTATGACGCGCAGCTTCGATCGCTGGTTCGCCGTCGCCTACACCGCTTGGGTTGTCCTCTTTATCGCGTCAGAAAGGCTGTCGCTGACCGACACATGGAGCGCAATCGCGACTGTGATTCTCAAACTCTAAAGGGCTAGCGAGTCGTTGCCCTGACACCTGATCCCAGAGACCTGATCTCTGGTTCAGTCCAACCGCGTCAGATACGCATCGCCTTCCGTAGGCCGTACACGGCGCATGATCTTCTCCGCAACAACGCGATCGTCCCCACGCGGACGAATCCGCACCCAGTAGCTGTTCTCGCCGGGAAACTCGATCACGTTCGCATCCGGGTACGCGCGCAGCAGTGCCCCTTTCATTCGTTCCGCCTTGTCCTCGCTTTTGAATGCGCCAATTTGCACGCACCACCGACCGCCCACATCCATCGGCTTCGGCGTCTCGTACACATCGATGCGCACCCGCGCTGTCCCCACGCGGTACACGCCAATCGCCTTCGCCGAGGCAATCGTCAGGTCAATCGTCTTGTCGGGAACAAACGGACCGCGATCGCTGATCCGCATCGCCGAGGCTTGCCGCGTTTTCAAATTCGTCACCACAATCAGCGACCCCATCGGCAGCGTGCGATGCGCCGCCGTCAGTGCATCGTCGCGAAACACCTGCCCATTCGCCGCCTTGCGCCCCTTGTAAGGAGCCGTGTACCAGGTCGCCGCTCCCTCTTCGCTGTAAATCGGCCGATGGCCCAGAACGAATTCCTTGTCCTCATCGCTCACGCCGCCCGTCGGCACTTCCGTGATCGGAATCCGCGCGGTGGCATTCACAGGTGCCTGCTCCGTGCTTCCTGCCTGCGCCACCGCTGGAGCCGTCGTCTGCACCTTGGCTACCTTTTGCTTGTGTCCGCAACCGGCAACCAAAACCGCCACAAGAGCAAGCCCCGCCCAGCCAGACCATTGGAATTTGAGATCTGATCCGTTCCTCCTCTTCGCGAACGCACAACCAGCACCGGAAGGTGTCATCCTGAGGATCCGCGCGTTGGGGGCCCCAGCCGCACGTAAGTGCGGTTGGGGTAAGCGGACCGAAGGATCTGCTTCCAACACCGCCCCAATCCGGACGAACCTGGGTTTCCGCGGTCCCGGGTCCCCACGAACAGGTCTTGGTTCGTGGGGTGGTGATCCCTCGCCTTTGGGGACCGGGGAAACCGCGAAGCCCAACCGCGTCCCGGCTGTGTCTCGACCCATCAGGTCCGAGGTCCTTTCTGCTCCATCTTGTCCGCAAGGTTCCGCAGCGTCTCTGAAACCTTCCGCATCGCCGTAATCGACTCGGCACGCACCTGCGGAATCACCGCGTCGTTCACATACGCCACCGCATGCTTCAGTTCCATCTCGATCAGTTCGATCGCTTCTTCCAGTCGATGCCCCACGCCTCCCGGCCCAAAAGGTCCCGGCGGTGGAGGCGGTGGTGGTGGATAAGAGCTCATGAGCGTGCCTCGCCTTCAAGTCCTTCACCTCAAGTCTCGGTTCGTCGCCGGGGAGCGTCAATTCCACCTGCCTGCTATGTGCCCCGATGGTCAACAGAGATTAGATGATCTCCTGCGAAGGCCGCTCGTGCGCAGTTCGATGTGACCTTCCGCGCCACCGGTCCGTCTCACTTAATCAGCAGGCAGATATAGGCTTCCGCGCGCTCACCGTTCTAATGACGCATCCGACCGTGATCGAAGTGAGCCCCATTCACCGTGCCGCGTGCATTGCTCCCTCTTCTGCGGGACAATGGCAGTCACAACCACCTGAGGAACCGCACTTGGCAGAGCATGCGAACGAGACCAGGAAAAAATGCCCTCGCCCAGCACGTGTTCCTATCCTGCTCGGTGCCTTCTTCGTGGGCGTCGCATGTTCCGCGCAAATCCCGTCACCCGGGCCCGCCATCAGCCTTCCCGATGCCCCTGGAGAACCCACTACCATCCAGCTGCCATCCGCCGGCATCTGCCAAATCCGCAACGAAGGCGGCATCGTCGCTGCCACCGGCCTTGCCCAAGCCTTCTCCGTCGCCGGCTTCGGCGATCCCTCAGGAAGCCTCCCGGGCCAACCACCCCTTAGCTATGTCCCCTGCCCTCTGTACGTCCCCATCGTCAACTGGTACACGCGCTTCACAAACGGCCCTAAGGTCAAACCGCTTACCCCTAAAGAAAAAGCCTGGCTCGCGGTGCGCAATGTCGCCGACCCCTTCAATGCCGTCACCATCCTCGCCAGCTCCGGCATCGGCGTCGCCTCGGACGCCCACTCCCCCTACGGCCCCGGCTTCCCCGGCTTCGGCCGCTCTGTCGGCGTTGCCTATACCCAGGACATGACCGGCGAGTTCTTCGGCACTTTTCTGATCCCGTCCATCGTCCGCCAGGATCCGCACTACCACCGCGAGCCCGACGCCTCGATCATGCATCGCATCGGCCACGCCAGCCTCCAGGTCGTCTGGACCCAGGGCGACAACGGCAAAGGCATGCTCAACTACGCCAACCTCCTCGGCTTCGCCATCGACGATGAAATCAGTAACCTCTATGTCCCCGGCCGCCAGACTGACATGCCCGCCAGTGCCTCCCGCTACGGCATCGGCTTCGCCCTCGCGCCCACTGACAACTTCATCACCGAATTCCTCCCCGACATCGCCAGGCGCATCCACTTCCGCGTCGTCCTCATCCAGCGCATCGTCAACCAGGTAGCCAAAACCGACGGCCAAGGCGGCTAACAACGAAGCGCACTCGAATAGGTGTCTCTGCAATCGCGCGGCGTTCACAGCGCGCTGAAAACTCCTGGAATTTGCGGCTTGTAACAGGGCACGAGTTTACTCGTGCCGCAAGAAGCCGGGAAGGGTACGGGCTTCAGCCCGTACAAAATCGCGCCAGCCCTTTTCGGATCGAACTCCAGCGCTTTTCAAGCGCCTCTCTTGGATCCGAAAACCCTAATTCACCGTCAACGAAATCGTGGCTGTTTGCTGCAATGAACCCGACGTGGCAGTCACAGTCACGGTCGAGGTCACCGGCGTCGATCCACTACCGCCACCGCCTCCACCGTTACCACCGCCTCCGCAGGCTGTGAGCAGACCGCCTCCCAAGACAACAGCGCTCAACAACAGGAGCGCGAATGCCGTTCTTCCGCGCCTCAATGCGAGAAGACACACCGCAAGCCCAACCGCTGTCACTGGAAGCCCCGGTTTCAAACTCGGTCGCACGGCTGCGCTCTTCGCGGGAGCGGTGATCGTCAGGGTAGTAGTCGCGGCACTCCCCGAAGGCGTGACGGTCGCAGGATTGAACGCGCATGTCGCCCCCGTTGGCAACCCCGCACACGCAAAGCTTACCGCTGAGTTGAACCCGTTCTGCGGCGTTACCGTCAGCGTCGTCGTCCCCGTCCCTCCAGCGCTCTGAGTGAGCGAGCTAGGCGAAGCGGCGAACGTAAAGCTCGGCGGTGGCAGGTTGATCGTGTAAGTCACCGAGGCAACCGAACTTGCCGAGTACCCGCTCTCCATCGCGATCGCATTGATCGTTTCCGACTTCGAAACTGTGATAGGCCCGGAATAGGCAGGCGATGAATTCGCCGGCGTTGAGCCATCCGTCGTGTAGTAGATCGTCGCATTCGGCGTGCTGTCGCTGATCGTTACGCTTTGCACCGCCGTATATGTCCCACCAGGCACGCTAAACGTCGGTGTCGCGGTTGGCGGCGTGATGGTATATGTGGCCGACACAACAGGGCTAGCAATGTAGCCGCTTGCGATAGCAATCGCCTGGATCGTCTCCGTCGATGAGACGGTGATTGCACCACTGTATTGCGTCGACCCGGTCGTTGGAGTTGTGCCGTCCATTGTGTAGTAAACGACCGCACCGGATGTGCTGTCGTTGATCACAACGGTTTGGGCAGAGGTGTACGTCCCACTCGGGACACTTAAGGTTGGAGTTGACGTGCTGGAAATGGACACGCCGGTCAGACTGTATTGCCAAAGATCATTCAAATAGCCGTAGTTCGAGATGTTGGAATATGCTGACGCCGCGTCGTAGCCCTCGCCGCCCAAAAACCATAGATTATCGCGCGCATCGATCCATGCGGAAGCCGAGTCCCTGCTGCCGGGAATATTGCCGGATGAAGGAACTTCCAAGGTGCCATAGATACCACTATTGGTTGACGAGTTAGGACCCTGTCCGTTCTCCCATTGCCATTCCTTCGAGGATGGATCGAACATCCACAGTTCATTCAATTGAGTCTGGCTAGCACCCGCAGAAAGCCAGAAGTGGCCGCTGCTGTCCGTCCAATTCGAGGCCAACCAGCGGGCGCTGGGAACAAATCCGGTTGAGGATGTTCCCATATCGCCACAGACTTGAACCGTGTCTCCGCGATCTAACCGAAGGTCGCTTCCGCACACCCATGTCCATTCGCCACTCGTGGGGTTGAATTTCCACAGGTCGTTGAGAAGGCCTTTCTGCCCCTGAGCATCGATACCCGAACCTCCAAACAACCAGAAATTGCCGCTGAGGTCCGTCCAACCGCTCGCTCCTTGACGACCTCCTGCAAGATTTCCAGAAGCGGATATACCCTGTGTGCCATAGATTCCAGTCTGACCGCCGGAGGCGTCGCTGGTGACGGGTACGATGCTGCTTCCTCCCATCCATGTCCATTGATTCGTCGAAGGATCGAACTTCCAGAGGTCGTTGAGCAGGCCAGCATTGCCTTGAGCATCCAGCCCCAAACCTCCAAAAAGCCAGAGAAGACCGTTTTTGTCGATCCAGCTAGTAGCCTTGCTTCTACCGCCTGGAGTGTTTTGTGCGGCTACACTTCCCCTGATGCCGTACACGCCAGCCTGGCCACAACTCGAGATCGAACCATTGGCGTTGCTGCTTCCGGTTATCCATGCCCATTCGTTAGTGGATGGATTGAACTCCCAAAGATCGTTGAGGCAGCCGGGTGTGCCACTCGCATCGATACCAGTGCCCCCAAAGAGCCACAAATTCCCCATGCTATCGACCCAGGTCGAAGAGTACGAACGACCTCCAGGGATGTTTCCAGATGCCGCCAGTCCTTGCGGCCCGTAAACACCCGATGGACCCTGACCGTAATAGGCGGGACCGGTGCCGGTGCCACCCATCCATGTCCACTGGTTCGTAGCAGAATTGAACTGCCATACGTCATTGAGATATCCATATGGGCCGGTTGACGCAAATCCGTTCCCACCGAACAGCCAGAAATACCCGCTCTTGTCGGTCCAACTCGCTGCGCCATCGCGTCCGCCCGGTGCATTCTGAGCCGCGGCGAGGCCAAGTGTGCCATACGCTCCGGGCTGGCCACATCCAGACGCACACGAGACTGTGCTGCTTCCCCCCATCCACGTCCATTCGTTCGCGGCCGTCGTTTGCGCCCCCGCATACGCGGCACAAAACAAAAATGCCAGAAGATATCTACACGCAAACCTCAAATACCTCAGCCCTGAGCCCACACTGCCCCCCTTGCCCACAGCAAGACGTCGCACCAAAAAGCTCCCATATCGACGCGCAAGCCCCAAGCTTTATTGGACCCGACAGTGTACTCTGAGTCCATCCCGACCTCGTGTGATTTCCATTGTTTACAAAGGAATTACTCCCCGTCCCGGTACCCCGCTCCCACCCCCATTCCCCCCGCCTCAATCCCCATTCAACCCCCAAAATCCCCATTCACTGCACTTGCATTGGATTGACATCCCCCCACCGTTACCCTAGTGATGTCTTTTTAGGTTCCGAACAGGGCATCCACCGCCCCGGGAACAAATGAATTCCAAGCCAAAGACCCACTTCAAGGAGACCGCGATTCATGTCCAAGTCCGTTAAGTACGTCGAGAAAGCAGCCGTCTACGCCGCTCAGGGCGCCTGGGCCGTCTTCGAGCGCCTGAATCGCATCAGCCCCAACGCCTCCTTCACCCCCAAGTGGTCCGAGAAGCCCCTCCTCAAGAGCTACCAGAAAGAGAAGCCGCCCCTCGGCTGGCCCCGCACCACCGACTCCCTTTGCCCCAAGTGCGTCCCCGAAATCCGTCAGCAGATCCTCGACGGCAAGCTGCCCCATGAAGTCCTGCTCAACGAAAAGGTCGGCGAAATCAAGGCCCAGATCATCGAGCGCGACGGCAAGATCCTCATGGTCAAGGACTGCCCCAAGCACGGCCACTTCGAAGACGTCATGTCCATGGATCCCGCCTTCTTCAAGCATCTCGAAGAGAGCTTCCCCGGCCGCGATATCCGCGCCCACGGCGATGGCGACAAGAATCTGCACCACCACGGCACCTCAACAGTCACGCACGGCCGCGGCTCGGTCCTCACCATTGACCTCACCAACCGCTGCAACATGATGTGCGATCCCTGCTTCATGGACGCCAACCAGGTCGGCTTCGTCCACGAACTCACCTGGGAAGAAATCAAGACCATGCTCGACAACGCCATCACCGTGAAACCGAAACGGCAGATGAGCGTTCAGTTCTCCGGCGGTGAGCCCACGCTCTCGCCCTACTTCCTCGACGCGGTAGCTTACTCGCGCAAGGTTGGATACAACTCCGTCCAGGCCGCCTCTAACGGCATCGAGTTCGCCAAGTCAAAGGAACTCTGCCGCGCCGCTGCTGAAGCCGGTCTCCGCTACGTCTACCTCCAGTTCGACGGCATCGGCAACGCCGCCAACAGTCACCGCAAGGTCGGCAACCTCTTCGACGTCAAGCTCCAGGCCATCAACAATCTCCATGAAGCCGGCGTCGACATCGTGCCCGTCACCACCATCATCAACGGCATTAACAACGAGCAGGTCGGCCGCATCATCGAGTTCGCCCTCGACAATCCAAAGAAGATCAGCTTCCTCAGCTTCCAGCCCGTCAGCTTCACCGGCCGCGACGAGGACATCACCGACGATCGCCGTCTCGCCCAGCGCTACACCCTCTCGCACATGGCGCACGACGTCAAGAATCAGGTCGGCCTCGGCGTTCCCGAGCGCGACTGGTTCCCCATCTCCTTCATGAGCACCTTCTCTGACTGGGCTGATCTCGTGCACGGGCCCACCGCCGAGTGGGGTCAGCTCTCGTGCGGATGCCATCCCAACTGCGGCATCGGCATGGCCCTCATGATCGATAAGGAAACCAAGGAAGCCGCCCCCGTCACCGCCTTCCTCCACATGGACCAGGTGGCCAAGGACCTCGCCAAGATCAACGACGCGTCTCGCGGCAAATGGCTTTCCGTCATCGGCTTCGGCCTCGCGCTGCTGCGCAACTACGACCCCTTCCAGGCGCCTACCCACTTCCGCATCACCGACATGCTCAAGAAGATGGACAAGACCTTCAACGCCACCGGCAAGAACTACGGCAGCGTCAAGGGCGACCGCACCATGGACGACATCAAGATGCGCCGCTCCGACCGCTGGAACTTCCTCTTCATCGCCGGCATGTGGTTCCAGGATCTGTTCAACTACGACTTCCGCCGCACCGAGCAGTGCATCATCCCCTACGCCACCCAGGAAGGCGAGATCAGCTTCTGCGCCTACAACACCGGCGTGGGCTGGAGAAACATCATCGAGAAGATGCACATGACCGCCACCCTCACCAAGTGGTACGAGGAGCACGGCCGTCACGAAATCTTCGCCGGCGGCAAGAAGGTCGGCATGAGCCACGTCGGCCACGAGCTCGTGCTCAATATGGAGCACGTCAACTCCGAAGCCAACCACACTCTCGACAACCTCGGCATCGCCAAGAACTCACGCGAAGAGAAAATTCGCGCCCGCGATACCAAGATCAAGACTGATGCGGAAAATGCCAAGATGGCCCAGCTCTATCGCGAGCACGTCCTGGGCGAGAAGCCTGTCGAAGGCCTCGTCTCGCTCAGCTCCATCAAACCCGCTTCCAATAACGCCGCCTCGCCCATCAACCGGCAGCAGCAGAAGGAAACAGACCTCGTCTCCGGGGACTGAGCATTGCATGCAGCAGTCGCGCCTGCGGCGCCTTCGATCCTCAACACACGAACTGCATCAACTTGGTTCTCAAAGCAGAAAGGCCGCTCCCCACGGAGCGGCCTTTCTGCTTTCAACTCCCAGGATCCCTCAATCCGCACGAACCTGGGTGCCCCATGTCTCGCCTTTGAGACATGGGAAAACTGGATGTACTCAAGCCCCTCTACGAATAAGCACGAAAATGGGTGCCCCCGCATTTTGAAGGGCGTCTGCTTCTCGCAGCATTCCCTTCGCACGATCATTGGATTTCCCATCCCCACTCTGTCATCCTGAGCGAAGCGAAGGACCTGTGGTTGCCCTTGCGCAATGCCCCCATCCAAGCTCTGCTTGGGTGGGAAAGCACGGACCCAGATCAACCACTGTGAACCAAGCCAACCCTCTCACAGATTTGTCATCCCCAGGGTCCGCGCGTTCATCGGGGTCCCCAACGTCAGGTCTTCGTCGTTGGGGTGATTTGGGGCCCCACGCAGTGGGGTAAGCGGACCGAAAGCCTGCCCTGAGCGAGGTCGAAGGGGATCTGCACCTCGCGCAGCATCCATCCGCACGAACTTGGGTGCCCCATGTCTCCCGATTTTGGAGACGTGGGAAAGCACGAACTCAGCCACCAGCAGAAGGAACGCGCGCCATTCCTAAATTGCGTTACGTCCGAGACCGGAATTCCGTCACGACGCTCGATCAGGAATCGATAAGCGGATTTGGCGTTCATGACTCCTCTACGGAAGTGTGCCAAGAAACTTCTTCATCTCATCGATCACTTGCGCTTCGTTTGAGCGGTGGACGTAATGATCGGCGTTCGGAATCCGAACAACATGGGCGGTTGGAACTCCGCGTGCAAAAGCATCAGCGCGTTCGGAGCAGGCCGCTGTATCCGCCGCAAGTCGCGCTGCTCTGCGTTCCGGGTCGTTCGGAAAGAAGTGGCTCCAATCGTGAGGGCAGGCTAAGATCGCCAGTATCGGAACAGGGATGGATGTGTACTTCTCCGCGCCGAAGTTGAGCGCAGCCCCGATCGGCGGGCGTGGCGGCAACGGAGGCATCGTCTTTACGTCTTCATTGTTCTGGTGAAGAACGGTCTCGAATCCTGCAATTGCAATTTCAAGTTCGCGGAGCTTCTTCTGTTCATCCAACCCACCAGCTTCAATCTCCTCAATGCGTTTTTTAATACCGCTCATCTCTATCTCCACCTGAGGGTGCGCCGGGTCATAGAAGGACCAACTCGCTACGGCATCAAGATAGATGAGACCCGATACCTTCTTCGGAAATCGGCTGCCGATCGAGCTCAGCTCCTCACCCGCAATCGAGTGCCCTACCAGAACAGGTCGCTCGATCCGAAGTGCTTGCATTACGGCGAGCACATCGTTGCCCAGTCGATCGGCTGAGTAATTGCCGTTCGCAGGCACCGGCTTGCTTGATGCGCCAAAGCCCTTGCGCGTGATGCCGTAGACATGATTCTGGTCGGTAAACTTTGGAGCAAAGGTATCGAAGGCGTGAGCGGTGTCTCCAGCACCCGCAAGGAAAATCAGCGGTCTGCCGAGTCCTCCCCAATCAAGCACCTCAAGCTGGACACCGTCTTCGACGGTGACGAACTGGACGTCGTGCGGTGAAGAATCCGTCTGTGCAGGCGCTCTCAGAGAAACCACGAGCAATGGAATCAAGAGAAAGTGTAATGTTCTCATTTTGGGCATAAGACTCTCGCGAAACGATTCTGCCACATTAGATGAAGGACGAGGCGCCCAACAAACACGTCGGAGTCGAGGGATTTCGCTGCGCCCGTGTAGTGGCCTACTCGTCTATAACGACCCGGTAAACCTACCTGTTTCCCAGCCGCTTCATAATTTGAATGCTTTTGCGTATTAATTCCGCAGATCCGCTACTCTGAATTCATCCCCGAAAACAGAACTCGTCCTGGAGGATTGGCTTGCGTTAGGCCTTGGTTCGCGCCTTGCGCGAACCAAGGCCTGGACAGCTTGCCCTGATCGATGCCGAAGGGGCAGGTCCAACTCCAATCAACAGAGGAATCTGCGCCTAACTCCTTCCCTAAGAAGGATTTGGCTCGATTGCCCCTGCGCAAACTGAATGAAATGAGGAACTTCCTTCCAAATACCGGGGGAGGGGGGTCAGGGAGAAAAGGAATATGTTCGTCGAATGCCGCCACATCTTGCCCCGCGGAACCAAGTGCAAAGCCCCCGCGCTCCGCGGAAACATCTACTGCTACTTCCACGACAAGCTTGGTCACTACGAGCAGGACGGCCGCCGCTACGAGCGCGAGCCCCTCTTCCTCCCCTCGCTTGAAGACACACGCGGCATCCAGATGGCGGTCGCGCAGACCCTTGCTGCCTTCGGCTCCGGCCGCATCGACGCGCGTCAAACCGGCCTCTACCTGTATGGCCTCCAGCTCGCGACCCAACTCGCTGCCGCCGCCCCCGAAGTCCCGCCCCAGGAGATGGTGCGCTCCACCACCTGCGACGGCTCTGGGCAAATCATCGGTCCTGAAGAAACCTCCTGCGATCCATGCGAAGATTGCCCCTCATGCCCCAACCGGGAGCGCTGCCGTCATTTCCCCCACGAAAAGGACCCCTTTGGCGCTCCGCTACGAGCAGATGTGCGAGCGATCGCGCATCAACATCGAGGTGAAGGCGATCATCGATCGGGAGCACAATTCCGAAATCACATGGGATGAGTCCCAGACCCTCCTGCACGAACTGAGCCTGAAATCTGCTCCGTCCACGCCGCTGCTCAACCCACCGACCGACACCTGGCAAGGTTGAAGGGTTGGTCTTTAACCGCAGTACCTCCCTGCGGAAAAACCTGGTGCATGGGCGCTTTGTAACAGGGCACGGCTTCAGCCGTGCCGCAAAATGGTCCGAAATGTGAATCGGCTTTAGCCGCTGAGGGACGTTCTGAAACCACGTCCAAGATCGACTCGGGCATCGGCAAGTAAGCTGGAGTCATGTGGCGCGCGCTGAGCGGTCGGCAGGAGTGAAAAGCACCGGGGTTTCACATGCCGGCGCGATCGGGCTGGCACTGGCCGGCTTCACGTTCTGGGTGCTGGCTGACACCAGCATGAAGCTGGCCGGCAACTCGCGGCTGCCCGCCTACGAGATTGTGGCATGCCTGGGCGTTGCGCTCGCTGTTGCCCTGACGGCGCGCGGATTCCTTCAGGGAACGCCGCAGAGGCTGTTGCCGAAGAATCCTGCGAAACAGCTGGTGCGGTCGCTGCTGGATCTCGCGAACAATCTGTGCGTCGTGGTGGCGCTGCGCCATCTGCCGCTGACGCTCTTCTACATATTGGTCTTTCTAGCGCCGATGGTGACGGCGCTGCTAGCTTCAGTGTTTCTGCGCGAGCGGCTCGGCTGGCGCAAAGTGGTCGCCGTGGTGGGCGGCTTTGCTGGCGTGGTAATTGCAGTCAATCCTTTCAGCTCGGCGCGGCAGAGCGATTGGATCGGCTATGCGGCGTGCATGGTCTGCGTGCTTTGCTTCTCGGTGAACATGGTGTGGTCGCGGGTACTGATGCGTACCGAGACGCCGGAGAGCCTGACGCTGTTCTCGGGCGTGGTGCAGATAGTGGTGGGCGCGGCGTTGATGCTGGCCTGGCATGCCGAGGCGGTGACACCGCGGCTGGGCGTAACGCTGGCGGCGATGGGCCTGTTCTGTGCATTCGGTAGCATGTGCTTTTTTGTGGCCCTGCAGCACACGTCGCCGGTGCATGTGTCGCAGTGCCACTACACGCAGCTGGTCACGGGCGCGCTGCTGACCTGGCTGATCTGGCGCGAGACGCCGACGGTGTGGATGCTGGCGGGCAGCGCGCTGATTGTGGCGGCCGGGCTGCTGATGGCGATGAGCATGACGCGGGGGGACCCGGTGTCCAATCCGGAAATCTTCGTGGGGCCGGGCTGATTCCTTCCGTATTTCAGCTCATCCACCGCTGCATCGCCCCAGCCCGACCCACCTGCCGCCAGCCAAGTGGATCGCAATTTCACAAAACAACAGGCGCGTGCCAAACTGTCGCCCCTCGACAGCGGTATCATGGTGTCGCGTTCTTTCCGGTCTTTTTCAAGGAGCAGACTCCATGAGCGAAACCAATCCTCTTTCGGCCCCCAAACAGGGCCGTCGCCAATTCTTGAAAGCCGGCGGCGCTGTCACCGCGGCACTGCTCGCGCCTTCCGCCGCACTCGCCGCCAACAAGGAGCTGCCCGGCCTGCCCGCCAATCCGCGTACGCCTGCGGCCATGCCCACGCGCAACCTGGGCAAGACCGGCTACAAGGTCGGCATCTTCTCGCTCGGCGGCCAGGCCTCGCTCGAAAAGGCAAACAACTTCGACGTCGCCGTGCCCATCGTCGAGCGCGCGCTCGACCTCGGCGTCAATTACATTGACACCTCTTCGATCTACGGCGGCCCCGATCGCTGGAGCGAGCAGTACGTCGGCAAGGTCATGGCCCATCGCCGCAACGAGGCCTTCCTCGCCACCAAGACGAAGGAGCGCACACGCGACGCCTCCATGCGCATGATCGAGAAGTCGCTGCAGCTTCTCCAGACCGATCACGTCGATCTCTGGCAGCTGCACGACATCGGCACCATGACCGACGTGAACGAGATCTTCGCCAAGGGCGGCGCCATGGAAGCGCTGCTCGAGATGCAGGAGCAGAAGGTCGTTCGCTATCTCGGCGTCACCGGCCACTATCGCCCCGACGCGCTCATCGAGGGCATCAACCGCCATCCCTTCGACACCATCCTGATGGCCATGAACGCCGCCGACCCGCATCACTACAGCTTCAACGACGCGCTGCTGCCTCTCGCCGTCGAAAAACAGATGGGCATCATCGGCATGAAGATTCCCGGCCGCGGACGCATCCTCTCCACCTGGACGCCGCCGCCCATCGAGCAGCAGAAGCATTCATGGGAAGGCATGACCATCCAGACCTCGACGCCCGGCACGCTCACGATGCGCGAAGCGATGTACTACACGCTCTCGCGCCCGGTGAGCACCGTCATCATCGGCTGCGACACCATTGCGCAGCTCGAAGAGAACGTGCAGCTCGCCCGCGAATTCACACCTCTGAATGAAAAGCAGCAGACCGAGCTGGTAGCCCGTGCCGAACCATGCGCCAAGCCGTCGCTGTTCTTCCGCTTCTACGACCGGCCTTAACCGCCACCTGCCGTGGGGCCAACCGCGCCACCTGCGGTGGGGCCAACCGCGCTTGCGCGCAGGCTAGCTTAGCAAACTCGCCTTCACCGGCAACGTATCAAACTCAACCGTGCCCAGCCCGCGACGCGACGCCATGCCGAGATACGGCAAATGCTCGGGATCGAGATTCCAATAGGCCTTGGCCACCTAGGCGTCGAGCGCAACGGGATCGGTGCCGGCCACCACTGTTTTCTTGAGCGCAACATCTTCAAGGTTGCCGCCCGTCGGTCCATTGCGCAGCAGAACTCGGTAGCAGTCGAGGATCGTCAACGTCGGCAGCATGAAGTTGGCGAGATCGACGAGGCTCTGGTGAATCTGCTGGTGAAGCCGGTTGCGCTGCCCGCCGAGAATGCCATACCAGTTCTTCATGCCTAGCGTGCAGCCGGTTAGCTCGTGGTGCTTGGCGATCGGCAGGTTGATGATCTTGTCCGCTTCGAGAAATGGGATGAAAACCGGCCAGCTCTTCAAGACAACGCCGCCCAGCTCCACTTCGCGAAACATGTCGGCGTTAGGCAGAATGACCTCGGCGCCGGCCGCACGCGCTGCCGCTTGGATGCCCGACCGCATGAAGCAACGCCGTGGCTCGTTGCAGCTCACGTCGGTCACGATCACGCGTTTTGCGCCCGCGTCCCAGCACTGGCGCACGACCTCGGCAACAAGTTCCGGGTTGGTGTTTGCGGCCTGCTCGGGTGTGCGATCCCAGGCAATGTTAGGCTTCAGCACCACCACATCCTGGCGCGCGATAAATCGCCGCATGCCGCCGAGATTCTCCAGCGCCTTCGCGACCAGGGCGCGCGGCTCGCCATTCACCGCAGCTGTGCCCGCACCCATCGCATACTGCGCGACGGTGAGCTTGGGCCACGGCCTATCGGAAGCCACGCGATGGTCGCGCCGCGCCTGCTCTGCATGCACAGGAACCGGCTTCTTGCTTCGCTCACTCAGCCAGATGCCCAGACCAGCCGCACCGGCTGCGACGCCGCCCGCGCGAAGCAACTGCACCATTGCCTCGCGGCGCGTAAGGGTCTTCGCCTCCGTTGCATCCCCTTCATGCGCGGACTCGTCGGCCATGGTCTACCTTCTCTCTCCACCCGAACCAGCTACACCTGCACGAGATTGATCCGCTTCGGATCGTTAGTCCCCAATTTATGCGCGGCATCTGCTGCCGTCGCAATGTAGCGCGGAGGCCGACCGGCTGCTTCCAGGGTCGGCATGCCCGCGGCGGCACGCTGCTTCTCAAGCAAACCCCACGCCGTGTGATCAATGGCAACGCGATCTTCGCCGACAATCAGCGCATTCGGGTACCACAGGCGCTCCGGATGGAATCCCGGGCCGCCGTCATACACAGAAGACATCGCATCTCCTATCGTCAGCCGAATCTTTTCGCGGAAGACAGGAATAGCATTCAGATCGGCCACACCCGGATTGCATCCACCAGCATGGAGGCTCTGCGGCCGATCCACCACGCCGTACATGTTCTTCAGGGCAAAGGTCACGCCGGCCATGCTGTGGTCCTTCAGAATCGGCAGGTTGATGACCATGGCGCATTCGCGCGTGAGGATCTTGGTCAGGCGAATTCGCGCGATACCCCACGACGACTCCTGCTCTTCGAATCCGGCAACGTCCGATGGGTAGCAGCGCATCCTGTTCGGATCGGTATTCACCGTCATGCCGCAGGCTTCGAGAAAGTGGGCGTTCTGATCCCAAACCAGGATGTTGCCGGCCTTCACCCCTGCCTGCCGAAGACGCTCTGCCACGGCCATAATCAGCGCGGTGTGCGTCGCGATTCCCTTACTGCCAAGTCCATTCACCTTCAGCCCGATGACTTTGTCTTGCGCCTGACCCATCGCGACGACGTGCTTCCATGCATCGACTGGATGGTCGCGGCCCGTGTAGCTTGCCATGGCTCGATCGAGAAGGTTGATCACGCGCTGTTCGTTCGGCTGTACACTTTGCCCGTGCAGTGCTGGATCGCGGGCGATGACGACCTTCGACCTGGTCGCCTCTACGTGCTCATCAGGCGGCGTACGGCGAGGGCAAACGCGCCATTTGAACCCAGCAATATTGCTCCTGTGGCTGCTTCTTTCAGAAAATCGCGGCGGCTCTTCATCGCTTTGCTCCTTTGTGGATCGGGTTACAGTCCTGCTTCTACGCCATGCGCCAGGGCAAGCAGGGCCTGCGGCGCATCCGGTGCTGCCTCGTAGGCCACAATGCGCACCAGGTAGCGTCCTTTGCGGAAGCTCACGCTCTGCGCGTATGCCACGCCTTCGTCGCCCAATTGAACGCTTCTGCGCGTCCTTGCGTCTGCCCTGTCTCCAGAATCTTGCGCGCGCCCGCCGAGTCACCCATCGTGTACACGTCCACGACTGCCTCCAGTTGTCCCTGGTACTTGTAGTCGGAGGTCGACGTCGAGACCACGCCGGCCTGAATATACTGCTCCGCATCGCCGTCGATGTACTGCCACAGGTCCTTGGCCGCAAAGGTGCGCGTGTCGCTCGGTCTTCTCCCATCCCGCAACCGCTCCCGATGCCGGAAACGGATCGACCTTGCTCTTCTTGCATCCCGTACCGCATGTCAGCAGGCATGCAACCGCAATCGCAGCGGTCATCCGAATTCGAACTTCTCGAATGCATCAACATCTTTGCACTCTCCTTTACTTTCGGTTCAGCAGAATCTGGCTGCTGGGCGAGCGGCTTTCGCCGATGCTCGTCACGTAGACGGCCGGGTCGATCCTGCAGCGGGCATGCATACTCGCATGCGCCGCAGCCCACGCAGCGGCTGGGATCGACGCGCGGCTGCTTCAGGGTCTTCGTGTTGCCCGCCGAGTCGATCACCTGGGCTTCTTCCACATAAATCGCCTTCGGCGAAACCGGGCACCACTCCTCGCACACGATGCACTCGGTGGCCATCGGCCCACGGCAGGCAGCGGCCGCGATCGTAGAACGCGGTGCCCAGCCGAACCGGCTGGTCTCCGGATCTGCGCGCCCACACCCACCACCCAGCCCTTTTCCCTCGGCGTGATCTGCCAGATCGCGCCCGTCGGGCATACCTCGGAGCACAGCACGCAACTCGGCTCGCAGTAGCCGATGCGCGGCACCAGCGTCGGCGTCCACAGGCCTTCGAGGCCCGCCTCGATCGAGCGTCGGATGCAGCGAGTTGTTCGGGCACACCTTCATGCACTCGCCGCAGCGAATGCAGCGCGAAAGAAAATCCGGCTTCATCCAGCGCGCCCGGCGGCCGCAGCAGCCGATCGTGCCGGCCCTTGCCCAGCCCGGTGTTGGCGCGCATCAGCGGAACGACGGCCGCGCCGGCTGCCAGCCCGGTGATCGTCCTGCGGCGTCCAAGATCCGGCGAAGCACACTTCCTTTCTCGTTGCGGAAGAACTGGAACTGCAGGCTGTCATGCGGACAACTGCCCACGCAGTTCATGCACATCAGGCACTCGGACTTGCGCCACGGGACGCCGCCAATGGGGTCGTCGCCGCCCTGGCAGTGCAGCAGGCAGCGATTGCAGTTGTCGCAGCTCGCCGGGTCCTTGTGCAGCCCAAGAATCGACCAGCGCGAAACCGCGCCCAGCAGCGCGCCCAGCGGGCAAATCGACCGGCACCACAAGCGCGTCACGCGCAGGCTCGCCGCCAGAATCACGAGAAACAGAACGCCCAGCACCAGGCCCTGCGCAAAGTGCGCCTGGCGAAAATCGAGTACCGTGGCCTGCAGCACGGTGTGCAGATGATTCGCCCGTCGGTCCTGATCGCAGCCAACGTGGCTGTGCTCCAGCGGCGCAAGCACGGCGCGCACCGCAAAGTTGAATGCGGGCAGCAACGACAGCCCAACCGAGCGCACCAGCAGGCTGAACGGGTCGAGCCAGCCGATCGCCATCGAACCGAAACATGCCGCCACCAGCCCGGCAATCAATACCACGTACTTCGATCGTCTGCCAGCGCTTGTAGCGATTCGACTCGATGCGCTGCTTGCCGCGCTTCGCCTCCGAGGGCATGTTGCCGACAAAGTGCTGCAGCGTGCCCATCGGGCAGATCCAGCCACAGAAGAACCGGCCCAGAAACAGCGTCGGCAGCAGAATCACCAGGCTCCACAGCAGCCCGCGATACAGCGCATGGCTGGCCAAGCGCATTCGTGATCGCAACCAGCGGATCCCACTCAAAGAACAGCCGCACCGGCGCGCGCAGATGAATGTCGCCGGTGCGTCCCGGCGCAGGGACGCAGCGAGGTAAAGACCAGAAGCGCAAGAAAGAGCAGCAGAAAGAAGATCTGCGAGATTCTGCGCAACGCGGCAACTTGGAGTGAGCCACAGATTCCCTTCGCTCTGGAGCCCGAGGCTTGCAGAGCAGGATGCCGTGGGTTCGAGGGTGAGCCTCGCGGGCGATCCTTCTTCAGGGAGCTATGATTCGCTTCGTGTAGGCACACAAACAGTGATCGTGCGTCACTTTGAGCGGCTTCGAAGATGCCAGTTGCACTTAAACAACGGATTCCAGGCGGAATCGCTCTCGCGTCGGCGGCGATCTATCTACAAATGATTGATAAGCGAAGCAATGCAGGCCGCACCGAACCCGTTGTCGATGTTCACCACCGACACATTCGGCGCAGCAGGTGTTCAGCATGCCCAGCAGCGCCGCCACGCCGCCAAACGACGCACCATAACCCACGCTCGTCGGCACAGCCAGCACCGGCGCATTCACCAGGCCAGCCACCACCGTCGGCAGCGCGCCCTCCATGCCGGCGCACACAATCAGCACGCGCGCCGATTGCAGCGACTGCTTCTGCGCCAGCAGCCGGTGAATGCCGGCCACGCCCACATCGGCGATCAGTTCCACTGTGTTGCCCATCAGCCGCGCGGTCACGGCGGCCTCTTCGGCGACCGGCAGATCGCTCGTCCCCGCGCAGACCACCGCCATCGTTCCCTTGCCCGCGGCTTCACCGGAGCCTGCTCCAGCGTGATCGCGCGCGCCGCCTCGTGATACACCGCCGCGCGGTTCGACGGCAGCCACAGCCTCAAATGCTTCGCGCGAGGCGCGCGTGGCCAGCACATTGCCGCCGGCCTTCGCCATGCGCGCAAAGATCGCCGCCACCTGCGCCGTCGTCTTGCCCGCGGCAAAAATCACCTCCGGCATGCCTGTGCGCAGCGCGCGATGATGATCGAGCTTGGCGAAGCCGAGGTCCTCAAAGGGCAAGTCCTGCAGCCGTTCCGAGCGCGTCGTCAACGCCGGTGCGGCCCTCGCTCACTTCGTTCAGCAGCGCCTCAATCTGCAGCGCGATCCATCAGCGCGTCTCCTTCTTTGCATGTCCGGCGCTGCAAGGCGCGCATCGCCTCCTGCATCACCTGCTTCAGCGGAACCGAGTGCTTCCGCGGCCAGATGCGCGGCAGTCCTCGTACTCCGGCGCCGCATTCGCCACTTCGCCGGAAGGCCAGCGCGCAATCTTGATCTGCACCGGTCCCCACGGCGTCTGCACTTCGGCAAACTCACGCGCCAGCGAAGCCTTGCTTTTCCAGCCGCCAGTGCAGCCCGATCGTCGTCGTCTCGCGCAGAATCAGTTCACGCAACGCCGGCACCAGGTCGGGCCGGCACAGCACCGTCATCTGCACGCCGGTGCGTCCCTTCTTCATCTGCACGCGCCACGCGATACACATCCCACGCGCCCGCCTCCAGCAGCAGCTCGCTCACATAGGCCAGCAGCTGCGGGGTCGAGTCGTCAATCACCGTCTCGATCATCGCAATCGGCTCCTTCGCACGTCTCCAGCGTCTAGCTCTCTTCGCCCACCAGCAGGCGCAGCAGGTTTGGCTCGCCCGGCGTATCGCGTCCGCCCGCTCCGTAGCCGCGACGCAGTCACGCGCATCGCCGGCAGCGGACCGTACTGCACGTCCAGCATGCGCAGAATCGCCGCGCCGGTCGGCGTCACGCGCTCCATCGGCGGACCCGCCGCATAGACCGGCGCATCGCCCAGCAGTGCCAGGGTCGCCGGCGCAGGCACCGGCAGCGTGCCGTGCGCGCACTTCACCGTTCCGCTGCCCACATTCAGCGGCGACGCCAGCCAGCGATCCACGCCGAGCGCCGCGCATCCGGCCGCCGCGCACACAATGTCCACAATCGTGTCCACCGCGCCCACTTCGTGAAAGTGCACTCTTCTCGATCGGAATCTGAATGAATCGCGGCCTCGGCCTCGCCCAGCAGCTGAAACGCGCGGCTCGCGCGCTCCTTCACCGCTGTCCGGAAGCGGCGCTGCTTGAATGATCCCGAGAATCGTCGACAGCGATCGATGATGCTCATGGCTGTGTTCGTGGGCGTGCTCGTGCGCGTGTTCGTGGGTATGTTCGCCGACAACTGCGGGGTCATGCGCGTGCCCGTGCTCACCCTCATGGGTGTGCGCATGGCTGTGCGTATGCGTGTGATCATGCACATGCCCGGCATCGTCTCCATGAGTGTGCACCTCGTGCGTGTGGGTATGATCTGCGTGACCCGCATGTGCGTGGTCCGCGGCAACGTCTTCGCCGGTCATCACATCCACCTTGGTTCCGGCAAGGCCGCCGCGGCTCACCTTGCGCATCTCCAGGCGCGCGCCCACATTCAGCGCAGCCGCGGTCTCTGCGAGCACGGTCAAAAGGAACGCCCGCATCCACCAGCGCGCCCAGCAGCATGTCGCCGCTGATGCCGGAAAAGCACTCCAGATATCCAATTCGCATCGCATTGATTCTAAACTGTCACCTATGCGCCGCGCCGCGCCAGCACTTCCGCGGGCAGAACCGCATTCATCGACCCGGAGCGGAACCCGGCCGCATCGAGCGTCACGTACTGGAAGCCGGCCTTCCGCAGCGCCGCCGTAATCGCGTCCAGCATCTCCATCGTCAGCGCGCGCGGCAGCTCAGTCGCGCGCAATCTCCACGCGCGCCAGTTCGCCGTGATGCCGCACGCGCAACTCGCGGAATCCCAACTGCCGCAGGCTCTCTTCGCCGCGCTCCACCTGCTCCAGCACTTCGCGCGTCACCGTGCGGCCATACTCCACGCGCGAGGACAGGCACGGCGCTGCCGGCCGATCCCACAGCGTGTAGCCCGCCGCCTTGGCCAGCGCGCGAACCTCCAGCTTGGTCAGCCCCGCCTCCGCCAGCGGCGCCAGCACCTCATGCTCCTCGCGCGGCGCGCTGGCCCGGGCGATAATCCCGCGTGTCGTCGGCGTTCATGCCGTAGGCAATGTTCGCAAAGCCAAGCTTCGCGCCCAGCGCCTTCATGCCTTCAAACAGCTCGTCCTTGCAGTGGAAGCAGCGGTTCGCGTCGTTGCGCTGCGTACTCCGGCTTGTCCAGCTCCTCGGTCTGCAATCACCTGCAGCGGCATCCCAAGCGACTGCGCAAAGGCGCGCGCCTGCTCCATGTCGCGGCGCGCCAGGCTCGGGCGAATCGGCCAGCACCGCCAGCATGCGGTCGCCCAGCACGCGATGCGCCGTGGCGGCCAGAAACGCCGAGTCCACGCCACCGGAGTAGGCCACCATCACACTGCCCAAATTCCTCAGCCGATCTTCGAGCGCATGCAACTTCAACTCGGCCTGATCGACTTCCGGCGTCAACGCGGTCATGGGGCAAATTATAGCGGAACCCGAATCATTCTGGCCTGAATCAAGCGCTTGGAAACGCGCCTGGAGCTGGCGTCGGCGCGCAGGTTCGCAGGCGCACGCCATTTACCGTTCAATGTCCCCTCATCGGCCACCGGAGCTCCATCGACCATCTCCATTGAAGTGAGATGCGCTATACTCCGGTCGCAGTCAGAAATTGGAGATCCCTCTATGAACGTGCAAGGAATCAGCAAACTCGCCGCCGTGGCGGCTCTCGCCGCCGCAGTCCTGGCCTCCCCGCTTCGTGCCCCTGCCCAGGGCGACACCGTCCTCAAAGCGGCCGACACACAGAAGCTTCTTCCGGCGGCTGTTTATTACAAGGCCCAATCGGCGCCAACGCAGCTACGCAACTCCGGCGGGGTCAAGTTCGCCGACGGTTCCTACGTCCTCGCCACCCTGGTCGACACCAGCGGCTACTCCAGCGACGTCGCCTCCAAGTATCAGGGCTACTTCATCGCGGAAGTTCCGCTCAGAATTGGCGGTCAGGCCCTGCCCGCAGGCGTCTACGGCTTCGGCTTTATCGGCGGCGATAAATTCCTCATCACCGACGTTGGCGCGCACGAGCTCCTCACGGTCAGCTCTTCCAGCGATCAGGATTTGAAACGGCCCGTACCGCTCCAGTTCACCACCGACTCGGGTGGCGGCTTCCGCATCTACACCGGCCGGAAATACGTCAGCTTCAACCGCTAACGAACCGCCGACCGGACCACCCACATCGTCACCGGCAGGGGCCTCTTCGGCAAAGCAAAAAGGCGGACCTTTCGGTCCGCCTTCTGCATTTCCAGCTGCTCGATGGTTACGCGTTCGCGCCCACCGGCACCTGCGGGTTCAGCCGCTCCCGCACCAGTTCGTGCCCACGCGTGAACAGCTCGTCCTTGGTCACCTTGCCCGCATCCACATCGGCAAGAATCGCCTTCTGCGCCGCGTACTCCTTGTTCACGATGCCGGCCTTGGACTGCAGCATCCGCCACGCCTTGCGCCGTTCCACGCAGAACATCACCAACTGCCTCGAAATAGCGCGATACTCCATCTTGCCCTTCTCTTCGAACTGAATAAACACGCCGAAGTCAGGAATGAATGCGCGGTGCGCGGGGTTCAGATAGCGACGGTAGACCACATCCTGCTGCGTGATGCGCACCAGCATATTGTCCAGCGGAATCAGCTTTGCCGCCTGCTCGGGCTTGATCTTCTTCAGGTGGTTGCGGAACCGCGCTTCGGTTGTGCACCAGTGCGCCACCGTGTACCGTGTCGTTTCGCCCGTGGCCTTCGACTTCGTCTCGTACCAGTCGAGATCGACGCTCGGATTGCCCTTGATGTCCAGTGCCTCCTGGTACGTCTCGCCCATCCGCGGGTTGAAGACGAACTCCGGTGCACCGCGTGAATCGCGCACCCGCTGTGCCTGGTGCAGCGCCATGTCGTCCGCCACTCCATGCTCCGGCTGGCAGGTGGTGAACGCCTGCAGGAACATCGTGCCGCGATACTCCAGGCCATCGAGGATCGCCCGATAAAGCTTCGGCGCGTTGGCCATTGAAACCTGCGCGACGAAGGGCGATCCGTGTCCTGCGAGGAAGGTCTCGGCCACCGTCTTCTTCTCGGTGTTCTTGCCTTGCGTTGCGGTGCCAAAGACGTTCATGTCGTTGCCGCCCAGCATTGGCGTCGAATCCGAGTTTTGCCCACCGGTGTTCGAATAGACTTGCGTGTCGAGCATCAACGCCTTCACGTTGGGCCGGTTCTGCAAAATCACCTTCGACATGTTCTGGTAGCCGATATCGCCCATACCGCCGTCGCCGCCCACCACCCACACCTTGGGCAGTTCAACAATTTCCTGATCCGTCATCAACGCATCGGTAAAGTGCGTGAACTCGTAGTACTCGCGATCGCCAATCACGTCTGCATCGCGCGTCAACAGGATGTCGGCCACTCGCTCCGGCAAAACCGACCGGCGCGCGTGATCCACGATGAAGCACTCGCCCATCAGCCAGCCCACCGTAATGCCGTCCTGGAACAGCGAGTTCATCCACGGGTACGGGTGCGGATTGTTCGGGGCCGTCGATCCGTACACCGTGTTGCAACCGGTGTGCGCGGCCATCGCCATCACGCTCATGCCATTCGCCAGGCGTCCATCTACCGGCTGCAGGCTCTTGTGGTTGAAGGCATCGGTCAGCAGCACCGCCGCAATCGCTTCCACCATCTGCGCGTCGGTGATCGTGCCGTGCTTTTCTTCGTACGCCTTGATACGCGCCACGGTGTCGGCATCGTCCTCGCCGCCCAACCCGAATATCAGGTGCGCAATCGTCTGCTTCAGCAGCTTGTACTCCGCCTCGCTCCGCTGCTTCACCGCTTCAAGCCGCGCCACACCCGTCTTCTCAACCTGTCCGGCCTTGCCCACCAGCCGGTCGCTCTTGGCATGGAAGACTGGCCGCATGTACGCCTCGGTCACTGCCGCGATCGAACGGAGCACGCTCTTTTCGCCGCAGCCCGCGCATGCGCCGTCGCCCGAAACCAGCGCGTCGTAGTTGGTGCGGACCATCAGCATGTTGCGCAACGTGGCCGTCTTAGAATCCGCCGGATTCGCTGCATTAAACAGGCCCAGGTACTTTTGCGATGTATCGGGCAGCAGGCTCAGGAACGCGGTGCCGGTCTCGTGCTCGGCGTTCACTTCCTCGGTCTCCTGCACCATCTTCAACGCGTTGTGATCGCCGCACGCCGTCACGCAAGCCGCGCAGCCCTTGCACAGATCCGAAACAAAAATCGAAAACACGCCGCCCGTGCCTGGCGCCTTGCGCTCCGGCGACGAGAAGATGGCATTCACCTTCTGGTACGCCATCGGCACCTTGTCGATGATGTTGTAGAACTCCGCTTTGGCCGTCGCCGAGAAACCGTCCACGGATTCGGTCACTTCGCGAATGATGGTTTGGATCGGTGTGCCGTTCTTCATCTCCGCAACCATGCGCGCACGGGTTTGCTTCTCGATTTCGGGCAGTTTCGCCAGCATCTTCGCGCGCTCGCCCGGTTCGCCCACGTAACGCGACACGGCCATCGTCAGCACCGTGCTCAGGTCCTGCGAGGTATTGGGCAGCGCTGTATCGGGGCATACCGAGATGCACTCCATGCACTGCGTGCAGTTCTCCGCAATATAGAGCGGCGTTTCGCGGCGAGCCACGTACTTTGAAGCCGTATCGCCGGTCGCGGCGGCAATCACGCCCATCGCCGACAGTGGCGTGGCCGGCTGATCGTAGCCGAAGTGCGAGCGGAACTCCGCATCGAATGTGTTGATTGAGCTGATCGGCGTGCGCGGTCCCTGGCCCTCAGGCACCGGTGTAGACCGGCAGCCACCCACCGTGCATGCGCTCGACTCGGTAAACCCGGCGCCCACAGGCTCCAGAATCGGCAGCAGCGCTACACCGCGCAAAGACGAGTGGTCCCTTGCATTGAGCTCGCCGATCTTGATTTCCTTCACGCGCTCAAATCCCTGGATCATCACTTCCATGTTCGACTGGACAACCGCATCGCCCAGCTTGCCGAACTTCTTCACATACTGCTTGTGCACCACCTCGCGGAACTGTTCCTGGGTGATGCCAAACTCCTGCAGCAGGGTGCTCACCGCGAAGAACGCGCCGAGGAATGCATTGCCCTGCATACGCAATTGCAGATCGCCGCGGTCTGTTGCCTTGCGGGCAATTTCAAAACCGGGCAGGGTGAATACGCGAATCTTTTTGTCGATGATCTGCTTGCGCGCCCACGACGGCAGATTCTCCCACGCGCGCTCGCCCTCGGCATCCGACTCCCACACCAGGCTTCCGCCCTCCTGCATGCCGTCCAGGGGATTGGTGTGCGTAAACGCCTTGGGATCGCAACACAGCACAGTCGTCACGTGGCGCAGATCGCAGTTCACGCGAATACGGTCTTTCGCCGCCACCATGAAGTAGCTCGTCGGCGCGCCCTTCTTCTCCGATCCGTACTTCGGATTCGCGGAGACGTGAATCACTTCCTTGGGGTTGCCCTTGTCATCGACGAGGCCATCGCGCTCGAAGAGAAGATCGTTCAAGTCGCCAAGAATCGCGCCCAGATTTTTTCCGGTTGTGATGGCGCCCCATCCGCCAATCGAATGGAAACGCACCGCCACTGCCCCTTCCGGGAGCAGAGAAGGCGCCTCGTCGCCAACCACCGCATACGGGTGATCGATGCCGAGCACAATAAAGCTCACCCCATCGGCGGCTGTCTTGCCGTCTTTGCGCGCACGGCCGGCGGTCGCAAACTCGTATGCGCCAATGATATGTTCGGGGCGGAAGTCGCGCGAGCCCAGTCCATAGGTGCCGGAGTAAATGTGCGGGACTTCGTCCATAGCCAGCGCCGGCAAGCCCTCAGCCGCCGGATGCCCTGCGTACTGGATCGCCTTCGAGAGCGCTGTGCGAATATCGCGTCCCAGCGGATTGTCCCCAGACAGAGCCTCGTCCGTGCGCTCGAGGATGATGACATTCTTCTTGCCCTTGAGCGCCTCGACAATCGCTGCTTCGGGGAACGGCCGAATCACGTTCACATGAATCGAACCCACCGTCACGCCGCGTGTCGCGCGCAGATAGTCGACCGCAGCCTCGATATTCTCGGCGGCCGAACCTAGCGAGACAAACACCGTGTCGGTATCGTCAGTCTTGTACTTGCTGATGAGCCCGTAACTGCGGCCGGTCAGCTCCGCAAACTTTTCGTAGGACTCTTCAAGGAAATGCAGAATGGGCTCGGCAAAGTTATTTCTCCGCGCCACAATGCCATTCATGTAGTGTTCCTGGTTCTGCACCGGCCCCAGAAGAATCGGATTCGTCAGGTCCATCATCTTCGGCACGCGTCGACGCGTCGGTCCAAACAGCACCCGCTGCGCTTCAGTCGGACAATCGATAATGTCATCGGGCGCGCCCAGGAATTCGCGAATCAGCTCTGACTCGTGCTTGTAGAACGTGCGCTCCAGGTGGCTCGTCAAAAAGCCATCCATGATATTCATGCCCGGGGTCAGGCTCAGCTCGGTTACGCGGCGCAAAATCAGCGCCTGGTCGGCGGCCTGCTGCGCATCCTTGCCAAACACCATGATCCAGCCCGTATCGAGCGCACCATAGATATCGTCGTGGCCACAGTGGACGTTCAGCGCATGCTTGGTCAGCGCGCGAGCGCCCACTTCAAGCACCATCGTCGATCCCTTGCCTGGCGCGTGATAGTACTGCTCCACGCCGTACACCACACCCTGGCCCGAGGTAAAGTTCACCACACGCTTGCCGCACACCGAGTGCGCAATGGCGCCGCCCTGTGCCGCATGCTCGCCCTCGGTCTCGATGGCGATTGTGTTGCCGCCGAACACATTCAGATGGCCCTCGGCGTAGGCCTGCTGGAAGAGCTCGCCGCCCTCCGTCGAAGGCGTGATCGGATAGAACACGCCGGCATCGGCGATGCGGGTTTCCGTGTGGTAGCTGACCAACTGGTTGCCGTTCGCCGTGACCCGGATTCCGGGATAACGAGCTGTTTCCGCCATAGTTCCCCCTGTGCTTTCCTTATCTGTAGTGTTCAACTTGCCCGAGCCAAGTTGCGTCGGGTCCTGCCTGAATCTGGGTCGCCGACCGGGCACACAGCCCGGATTCCGTCTGCTCCCGGCAACTGCCGCACACGGCATACTCCCGTTTCGTGTCTGCTCTTAGTTGACCGCCCGATCAAGCGCCGCCGGGCTCGCCCCGGACGCTGGTCCGGGCGCTCAATCGATTTTTCTGCTTATTCCAACGATTCTTGTCGAGTCAATCGCCCTTGCAAGTTTAATTGCCAGACCGGACAACGGGGAAGAATCCCGGCCAACTCTAGTATTGCGCTTTTCCCCTCCCAGACGGGGACGCTATACCAAATTATGATACCGACCCCGCCCCCACCATACAGTTGCTCAACTCCTCCCCCCGCACTGTCGCTCTATACTTGGTCCGTCTTCGCAAATTCCATGTCAAACGAGCCAGGCACAGCCCAGTCCGACCCTCAATTTGCGCGCTATCCCAGCCTGCGCGACCGAGCTGTCCTTGTCACCGGCGGCGCCACCGGCATCGGCGAATCCCTGGTCCGCCATTTCGCCCGCCAGGGCGCCCGTGTGGCCTTCTTCGATATCCAGCACGAGCCCGCCCATGCCCTTGTCCAATCCCTCGCTGCCGAGGGATGTGCTGTACCTCTATTCATCCGCTGCGATCTCACCAGCATCCCCGCGCTCCAGGAGTCAGTCGCGCAGGTTCTCGCCCGCTTCGGCGGCCTCGACGTTCTCGTCAACAACGCCGCCAACGACCAGCGCCACTCCATCGACGAAGTCACCCCGGAATATTGGGATCACTCCATCGCCGTCAACCTGCGCCCCCAATTCTTCACCATCCAGGCTGTCCTGCCGGCCATGCGTTCCGCGCAGCGCGGGTCCATCATTAATATGTCTTCGATTTCGTGGATCATTCCATCCACCGGAGTCCCGCTCTACGTCGCTGCCAAAGCCGCAATCGTCGGCCTCACCCGCACCCTCGCCCACGAGCTTGGTCCCGACAACATTCGCGTCAACGCCGTTCTTCCCGGCGCCATCGCGACCGAGCGCCAGCAACGCCTTTGGTACACGGCTGAGTACAAAGCCGAGATCCTCGCCAGCCAGGCTCTCAAGCGCGACATCCTGCCCGAAGACGTCGCCCGCCTGGTTCTCTTTCTTGCCGCAGACGACTCCAGCGCCATCACCAACCAGAGTTACATCGTCGATGGCGGCTGGGTCTGACCGAACATTGGTGGGGTACCCGAAGCAATAGCGGCTTTCCCACAACCCTCGAATAGCTCCTTCGCGCCCGCCTCACGTGCGCCGATGCCTTAATATGCTTCGGGGAGAACATCGTCATGCGTTCTGTTGCGAAATCCTTGCGCCGCCATTTGGCCCACGGCCTTGTCTTGGCTTTCTTTGGAAACGTTTGCGGAATCCTGTTCCTGAGCAGCCATGCGCAGGCCCAATCAGCGGAGGAAGCGGCCAAAATTGCCGCGGGCCTCAAGCCAGAGTCGCAGGTGGTCATCGCCCGTCTCTCTGCGCTCTCCAATCTGCCCGACGGCAAGTGGAAGATGCACTCCGGCGACTTGGCCCATGGCGAAGCTGTCCCGCTCGACGAAAGCTCCTGGCAGCCCATTGCTCCCGACACGGAGGCGCCCAATGATGCGCTCTGGTTTCGCCAGACCTATGCTGTCCCTGAAACCCTCAGCGGCTACGACCTCACCGGCTCGCGCATCTGGTTCCAGTTCCACGCCAACGCCAACGGCCCCATGCCGGAGATCCTCTACTTCAACGGCCGCCGCGTCGCCCTCGGCGACGACCTCGAGCCCATCGTCCTCTTCGACGACGCCAAGCCCGGCGACAAGATCACGTCGCCGTCAAGCTGCTCCACACCGTCGACGAGAAGACCTTCCGCGGCGCCACCCTGCGCATCGACTTCGCCCGACGAGCCGCCCCAACCCCGAAGACCTGCGCATCGAATTCCTCTCCGCCGCGCTGCCTCGTGCCCTCGCTCGCCGCCCAACGACCCGAGCCAGCTGGCCAACGCTCGAAGACGCCATCGCCGCCGTCGACTCTCGACACGCCCTCGACGCCGCGCGATCAAGCCAGCCAAGTTCGACGCCAGCCTGCGCAAGCCGCACGAGCCAACCTCGAAGCCCTCAAGCCCCTGCTCGAGCAGGCCACCTTCCACCTCACCGGCAACTCGCACATCGACGCCGCGTGGCTCTGGCCCTGGACCGAAACCGTCGACGTCGTCAAGCGCACCTTCGGCACCGCGCTGCAGCTGATGAACGAGTATCCCGACTACACCTACACCCAGTCCGCCGCGCCATACAACGAGTGGATGGCCGACAAGTATCCCGACATGAACGCCGAGATCGCGCAGCGCATCAAGGAAGGCCGCTGGGAGATCGTCGGCGGCATGTGGGTCGAGCCCGACCTCAACATGCCCGACGGCGAATCGCTCGTCCGCCAGCTCCTCGTCGGCAAGCGCTGGTTCAAGCAGGCACTACGGCGTCGACGTCCGCATCGGCTGGAACCCCGACTCCTTCGGCTACAACTGGCAGCTCCCGCAAATCTACAAGAAGTCCGGCATCGACTACTTCGTCACCCAGAAGATGACCTGGAACGACACCAACCAGCTCCCCTTCAAGCTCTTCTGGTGGGAGTCGCCCGACGGCATCAAGGTCCTCACCTACTTCCCACACGACTACGCCAACGACAACCTCAACCCCGTCCGCATCTCGCGCGCGACTTCGCCGAGTCGCCCGCAAGCGCAACCCCGGCACTGACCGAGCATGCATGGACCTCTACGGCATCGGCGACCACGGCGGCGGCCCCACCCGCGCCATGCTCGACCAGGGCTTCCACTGGGCCGACCAGACTCCGGAGCCAGCACGTGACGCCCAAGATGCGAGTTCGGCACCGCGCAGCCCTACTTCACCGTCGTTCGAGAAGCAGATCGCTCCCGACAGTCCCCGACGTGGAACTACGAGTCCATCGCCAAGGGCTACACCGCCGCCACCCGCCGTCGACCGGGCAAAGTCGGCCATCCCCACCTGGAAGACGAGCTCTACTTCGAATACCACCGCGGCGTCATCACCACGCAGGCCAACCACAAACGCAACATGCGCGACAGTCGAAGATCGACACGCTCAACGCCGAGAAGTGGGCCTCGCTCGCATGGCTCGACGGCAAGCCAAGTATCCCGCACGCCGAGCTCACCGAAGACTGGAAGAAGATCACTCTTCAACCAGTTCCACGATCTCGCCGCCGGCTCCGGCATCGGCGTCATCTACAAGGACGCGCAGAAGGACTACGACGTTGTCCGCTGGTCGACCAACGAAATCTCCAACGGCGCGCTGCGCACAGTGAACGAGCGCGTCGAACACAGCGGGCAATGGGATTCCCGTCATCGTCTACAACCCGCTCGGCTGGGAGCGCTCCGGCGAAGTCAGCGTGCATGTGCAGGGCGGCAAACCAGTCGCAACAGCTTCGGGTGCGCAAGTCATCGAGACGAATACCGACCCAAACACCGGCGTCTCCGATGTACGACTTCATGTGCTGCACGTGCCCGCGCTGGGATACAAGGTCGTTTGGCTCGGCAGCAGGCAACGCCTCGCAGACAAAGGAGAGCGATGTCGCCGCGAAGGAGGCTGGCGACTCCATCTCGATCGAGAGCAAAGCCATCCGCGTCACAGTGAACAAGCAGACCGGCTGCATCACCAGCCTTTCAGACCTGAAAGCAGGCTTTGAAACGCTAGCGCAAGGGCGCGTGCGGCAATCAGCTCCAGTTCTTCAAGGACACACCGAAGGACTACGACGCGTGGAACATCGATCCCGGCACCCTCGACGTGGCACCCATGACCATCGACCACGCCGACTCGGTTGAACTGCTCAAGACGGCCGCGCCCGGCATCCGCATCACTCGCACTGGCAGAGCTCGAAGTTCGTCCAGACCATCAGCCTCTCCGCCGATGGCGCGATGGTCGACATCGACAACGACATCGACTGGCACGAATCCCACATCCTTCTCAAAGCGGCCTTCCCGTCTCGCGCCACCAGCCCGTTCGCAACCTACGAAATCCCCTACGGCACCATCGATCGCCCAACCACGCGCAACAACTCGTGGGAAAAGGCGCAGTTCGAAGTGCCCGCACAGCAGCTGGGCCGACCTCGGCGACGATCAGCACGGCCTGAGCGTCATCAACGAGTCCAAGTACGGCTACGACGCCGTCGGCAACCTGCTTCGCCTTACGCTGCTGCGCTCGCCCACGTGGCCCGACCCCGACGCCGACATGGGCCATCACCACTTCCACTACGCGCTCTATCCGCACACCGGAACGTGGAAGGATGCGATGACCGTGCGCCACGGCTACGAGTACAACTACCCGCTCACCGCCGTCGTCAGCACGGCTCATCCGGGATCGCTGCCAGCCGAGCACTCCTTCGCGTCCGTCACTGCCGACAACGTCGTGTTGACGGCGGTAAAGAAGGCCGAAGACGCGAAAGGCCTCATCTTCCGTGTCTATGAGTGGGCAGGCAAAGACACGACCGTCGAGTTTCACGTCCCGCCTGGAGCAACTGCGGCGACGGCAACGAACATGATGGAGGCGCCCGAGGGCGATCCGCTGCCTGTGTCGGGAGATGTGGTGAAAGCCCCTATCCATCCCTACGAAATCCTGACCATACGCGTGGACTACCCCAACGGCGGGCCGAAGGATTAACTTCGGAGGAATCATCCATACCGACGGCTTCAACAGAGCCAGAAGGGGGGACCCTCCCCCCCGGACTCTGGATGGAAATTCCTCATTGCATTCAGTTTGCCTGAGGGGTTGTCTTGCCAAAGTATTCTCAGTAAATAAGTTAGCCGCAGATTCCTCTGCCGGAACGAGTTAGGGCCTGTCGCAAGGCACCTCGGCACCTTGCACGCAAAAAACGCTGTAGTCGGCCTTACTTTGAGGATAGCGAACGGGAAGAATTAATCCGCAATTGGGGTGCGCGGTTTCCGTGGCCTGCTGTGGCTGACGGCGACCGGGTGCGGGAATTGAAGAAGCAATCGGGAAAAGCCACAACTCTGATTTGCTTCCGACGCGGTCTCTCGTGGCCAAAGGAACAGCCGGGCTCCCGCCCCTTCGAGCTGCGTAGCTGAAAGGGCGGGAATGTGGTTTGAGGCGGAAAATGGAATCGGCGCAGAGTGCGTGAGGCTTACTGTGAATTGCCGAGCGTGTTCTGAATTGGCGTTATTGTGCCGAACAGGCCGTGCTGCTCGCCATCGGAGCCGGCGGAGAAGTAAAGCGTGGTGGCCGGACCTGAGCCGGTTACGCTACCGCTGCCAAAGGAGATGCCCCAAAGGCCGTCGATGGCTAGAGGTGCGTTGTTGGTATCGCGGAGCAAATCAATGAAACGTCCGGTGATGGGATCGTAGACGGCGACGTTCCCAGTGCCGAACTGGCCTACGAGAAGATCGTGGCTGTAGATGCCGAAGTCTCCGGAAGCCAACGCGAGACCCCAGGGACCGTTCAGCCACCAGCCGTGTTCAAACCGGCGCAGAAGCCGTCCGAAGGGCGAGAAGACATCGACGTAGCCTCTGCCGGGCCCATCGACTTCGTCGTGCTTCTGATCATCCTGCCGGGCGAACGTGACGTAAAGCTCACCGCCAATGTTCTGGATGTTGAAGGGAGCGTAGCCCCGCGGGAGGGATTCGTCGCGAAAGGGCTCGTCGAAAAGGCCGACGTGTTGAAACGAGGAGTCGTAGACCTGCACGCGTCCTTTTCGGAAATCGGCGACGTACAGGAATGTCGAGCTGCTGCCGTTGGGCATGGGGAGGTTTGCGAGCGCCGCTCCTTTAAAGACCGATGCGCTCTTGGTGTTGACCTCGATGGTTGCGCTGGTGCCGGAGTTCCATGCCGAGATGGTTCCATCTTCAGTGACAAACATGAACAGAGCCGGTTTTCCATTGGCAAGAACAAATCCCGTGCCGCCGTTAAAGACAGTGCCAGTGGGCGTGCCGGTGCTGCTGACGCTGGGATCGCCGGTCGGCACAGTGACGACCAGGCTCTTGGCTGCGCCGGTGCCATCATAGAGCGTTGCCAGACCCGTGCCATTGTCTGACACCCACCACGGGCTCCCGGAACTGCGGGACAGTCCCCAGGGATTGACCAGGTTGAGATCGGTTGCGGGAGCGACTCCGGACTGGTCGGCAACCAGACCGGTTACTTTGTATTGTTGTGCGGCGGTGGACAAAGACAGCGCGCCAACACTGAGTGCAATGGCAGTTAGCTTGCAAATGCGGTGCATGAAGACCTCCTGGCGAATGCCCGCGAGTGGCGGTTCACCGGCGAGGATCATAGGCGAGCCGCAAGGAGGGACTTGTCATGCGCATGTCATTGGAATGTCAGCCGTGCATCCTCGATGTCGGCTGCCTATGTCGCACCCGGTGCGCAAAGCGGTTTGCTACTCTAGCAGCAGGGAGCCTCAAGCCCAGGGAGTCTCAAGCATGGACATCACTTCCCCTTTCTTCGTCGTACCAGTCCTTTTCGTGGTTTTTGCCTGCTGCATCCTCTTCTCCACCAGCAGCAAAGAAGACGGCCACTCGGCCCACTAAGTCCCACCGCCCCCCTAGCCGGGAACCAGAGAGCCTCCGCTGGCGTATATTCCTCTCACATAGAGGGGCGAGTGCCATGGTGCGAAGTCGAACGGTTCGAGCAGCGGTTCTGGTAGCGGGTTTGGCGGTCCTGATCGCATGCGCCGGGTGCCGCGTGCGCACTGAAAAGGGTGTCAACGGCGAAGATAAATCGGTGCAGGTCGACACGCCTTTCGGCGGCGTCCATGTCAACACTGACCAGACCACAGCCGTCGATCTTGGGTTGCCTGTTTATCCCGGTGCAGAGGTGGTGAAAGGCGACGATCAGCACAAGTCTGCCGATGTGCACCTTGGCTTTGGCGAGTGGCAATTGCATGTCCGGGCCGTATCGTATGCCACCACGGACCCCCAGGATAAGGTGAGCGAGTTCTACAAGAAAGCACTGGGCCGTTATGGCAATGTAATTACCTGCCAGGGCAATGCCCCGGTCGGTACTCCCATTGCAACGACCGAAGGATTGACCTGCGCCGATGACGGGAACCATGGCGGCGTAAAGATTGACCGCCACGACTACGGCACCCGCGAGAACAGCCTGGAGCTCAAGGCGGGTTCGAAACGCCATCAACACATCGTGGGCTTTGAAGACTCTAAAAACGGCAAGACCCGGTTCGCTCTAGTGGCTCTGGATTTGCCCGCTGCGATCGAAGGCAAGAGCGACTCAAGCGATTAGCGCATCGCTGCCTGATCGCCGAACCGCCGAGCTTGGGGCTCCTCAGGCTGCATGCCGTAAAATGCCTGCAACAGCTCGTATCCCTTCTGTACTGGAGCCCCTTTCTCATGTTGAGGAACACCTGCCGCTTTTTCGCTGTGGCGCTGCTGTGCGCCGCGCCTGCCTTGCGCGCCGCCGACAAGCCCAAAACACAGCCTCCCGCAGCCGTCGATCCGTACACAGAAGTCCAGCCCGCTACAGAAACGCTGGACATGACCATGTACCAGCGCATTCGCGAAGAGGGCCTGAACCACTCGCACGTGATGGAGTTCGCCACCGCGCTGATGGATGGCATCGGGCCGCGTCTGACCGGCTCGCCCAATCTGAAGAAGGCCAACGAGTGGACTCGCGACACGCTCACCAAGATCGGCCTCGAAAACGCGCACCTGGAAGACTGGGGCGAGTTCGGCCTGGGCTGGCAGCAGCTCAATACCTGGGCGCGCATGGTCACACCGGATACGGCCATCCTGATTGTGCAGGCCACGCCGTGGTCTCCGTCGACGCCCGGCCCCGTAACCGGCGATGTGGTCTTCGTCAATATTCAAGACGAGAAGGATTTCGACCAGTACAAGGGCAAGCTGGCGGGCAAGATTGTTCTGCTCGGCGCCATGCGCGAGGTTCCGCCGGTCGATAAGGCACTCTTCGAGCGCTACACCGACAAGGACCTCGACGAGCTGGCCGAGTTCCCGGTCACTGCCAACGCCGGCGGCATTCCGCCGGAGATGCAGGCCCGCATTCGCACCCGTATGGAGCGGTTGCGCCTGCTCGACAAGGTCGCTCAGTTCTTCGCCGACGAGAAGGTCGGCGCGGTGATCGAACCCAGCCGCGACGGCGACAACGGCGGCGGATCGGGCGGCACGCTCTTTGACGACAACGGCGCAACGCTCGGCCGCACGCCCTATGTCGCCGAACAAGCGCGTCAAGATCCCCGTCGTCGTGGCGGCAATCGAGAGCTACGGCCGTCTCTATCGCCTGACACAAGCCCATGCGCCGGTCAGCGTTGAAGTGAATGTCGAAACCAAGTTCACCGGCGAGCACGAGCACGGCTTCGACACCGTCGCCGAGATTCCCGGCACCGACCCCAAGCTCAAGGATCAGGTCGTGATGGTGGGCGGCCATCTCGATAGCTGGATCGCCGGCACCGGCGCAACCGACAACGGCGCAGGAACCATCGTGGCCATGGAAGCCGTGCGCATTCTGAAGGCGCTCGACGTCAAGCCGCGTCGCACCATTCGCATTGCTCTGTGGACCGGCGAAGAGCAGGGACTGTTCGGCTCGAAGGGCTACGTGAAGCAGCATTTCGGTTCGGCCGCGCTTTCGACCGCGCCCGATCAGCAGGCAGCTGCCCGAGTTCATGCGCCGCGCTGCTGGCCCGCTCGAGGTGAAGCCCGAGCAGAAACTTATCTCCGGCTACTTCAACGTCGACAACGGGTCGGGCAAGATTCGCGGCGTCTATATGCAGGGCAATGCCGCCATCGCGCCCATCTTTGCGCAGTGGATCGCGCCGCTGAAGGATCTGGGCGTGACCACGCTGACCATGCGCAACACCGGCGGCACCGATCACCTCAGCTTCGACGCGGTCGGCATCCCCGGCTTCCAGTTCATCCAGGACGAGCTGGACTACGAGAGCCGCACGCACCACTCCAACGAGGATGTCGTGGAGCGGCTGCAGCCGGCCGACCTCAAGCAGATTGCGACCGTCGAAGCGATCTTTGTCTACAACGCGGCGCAGCGCGACCAGATGCTGCCGCGCAAGCCGCTGCCCGATCCCGATGCGGAGGAGAAGCGCCGCGCACCGCTCGAAGACATTTTCCCCGGCGCGGTTCCTGTACCAGCGGGCGAAAAGAAGTAGCCAGTCCCCATCAGGGCGTGGCGGACAAGCCCGGCTTGATCCAATCGAGAGAGAAGCCGCGTCGGTCTACTGCGCCGGCGCGGGCTCTCTTTCTGATAAACTATGCGGAGCGCATCTACGGGACGAACACACCAGGCAGCACCCGCAGATTCGAATCCACACCAATGTCGGGGAGTGGCTCAGCCTGGTAGAGCACCTGGTTCGGGACCAGGGGGTCGGAGGTTCAAATCCTCTCTCCCCGACCATTCAAATCATTAACTTACATTGAAATCTGGCCCGGCTCAACAGCCTTGGGTTCTTAAATAGGTTCCCCTGTCTGTCCATTCCTTCGTCGGGAACGCCTTTCAGCAAAGTAGCGTCAGATCGTCATAGAGAGCAATTCCCGCGTTGTTAATGTGGACGGCGAGGTTGCCGACCTGGCGGGCTGCACAACCGATTTTGCTCGGTGTTGGTTCACAGAGACCCTCTTTGTTCCGCGTCGGAAAGCTTCCTCGATAAGAGCGTGCCCGATGCCGCGATTGGCGCTGGTGATCAAGACGGTCTTCCTCAACGATTTCCCGTGGGGCCTGACCTTGGCAGGCCCACTCTTCCCCAACTACTAAGTAAGACCAGCGGGAGCGCACAAACTCATCGGTGTCATGCACATTCTTTCTATGTAAGCGGATACCCCGAATAGCTTCAAGTTACTTTCCAAATGCAATAGGTACTGCAGTCATGCTTACGGAAAACAGAATCTCGATGGGCGCCTGATAACTGCTAGATTCATTGCTCACAAAACATCATCGTATCCGTCGCTGAGCGAAGATGAATCGAAACAAGGCACACGGAGCAGAGGAATGATGTGAGCCGGTGATTTTGCTCAACCAGCCGGGTTGAGTGCAAATATCGTCACAGTTAGAATCCGGCTCATGGGCTATCTCGGTTCAGTGGTCAGCCCGATCATTGCGATTGATCGCAACGCGGGGATGCCATTACATCGGCAGGTCTACGACGGATACCGAGCAGCGATTCTTCGCGGCGACCTTGCGCCCGGACAGAAGATCCCTTCAAGCCGAGAACTGGCTTCCGAGATCCGGGTTTCACGCTTTCCTGTTTTGCATGCGTACGCTCAACTTCTGGCTGAGGGATATTTCGAGAGCCAGATCGGCTCAGGAACTTATATCTCGACAACTCTGCCCGAGCAGATGATGTCGTCTGGCCATCAGACGGGTCCGTTTGAAGAGGTTCTATCGGGCAACAGGCCCACGGCGCGACGTACCCTCGTTTACCCGAAGCGAGAAATGAGATCGATGCTCCAAGGTTGGGGTTCCTTCGGACTTCATCAACCAGCGTTCGATCAGTTTCCGTTTCCGGTGTGGTCCGCTTTGGTAGACCGCCACAGCCGGAATCCCGCGCTAAGTGCGCTTCATAACATTGACCCAATGGGTTCTAAACGATTTCGGCAACATATCTGCGCCTATTTGCGCACGGCACGATCCGTGAAGTGCGAGCCCGAGCAAATCATGATCGTGTCCGGTTCGCAGCAGGCGCTCGATATTACAGCGCGCGTGCTTCTCGATCCGGGAGACGCAGTCTTCGTGGAGGAGCCCGGATACGACTTGGAACGGACATTGCTGATGGCGGCAGGTTGTCGATTGAAATTGATCGCGGTCGACAACGAAGGCATGGATGTGACCAAGACGGCCAAGTACCAGGGAGTGAAGGCTGCGTTTGTTACGCCATCCCATCAGTTTCCGCTTGGATACACGATGAGCGCGACCCGCCGACTCATGCTGCTCAATTGGGCACAGAGCGCAAGCGCTTGGATCATCGAAGACGACTACGACAGCGAGTATCGCTTCGATACGAAACCTATTGCCTCCCTGCAGGGACTCGATGTGAACGCGCGCGTAATCTACATCGGCACCTTCAGCAAACTTCTATTTCCTTCTCTGCGCATCGGCTATATCGTCATTCCGCGCGACTTGGTCGAACATTTTACGGCGGTTCGCCTCGCCATGGATATCTTCCCACCTTATCTCTACCAGGAAGTTCTGGCTGATTTTATTGAACAGGGCCACTTCGGCCGGCACGTGAGAAAAATGCGGCAGATTCTTGGCGAGAGACGGAATGTGCTGATCGACTCGATTCGCAATGAGTTTGGGGACTTCCTTAAAGTGCATGGATCTGCCGCCGGGATGCACATCTCTGTCACTTTGCCGGTGGGATTCAATGATCGGGAGATCTCAATCCGCGCGTCAAACGAGCGGCTGTGGCTCTGGCCGCTCTCTCGATACTATGCCGGTAAACAACCACGTCATGGCTTCGTTCTTGGATTCGGCAGTACCCCAACCGAACAGATTCCGACCGCGGTGAAACACATGCGGGCTCTCGTGTTGGGCTAGCCTGCGCACGCACGTCGTGTGCTTCTTTAACAAATCCTCCTGATCACACAATGCGCGGACGTCCTGAAATCTGACGCGCCTCGCGCGGATAGCTCGAATCGTGCAGTCCGCCTGTGAACTTAGCCATACCATTCCTCTCGCCCCAGCCGATGTAACACCGGACAAGCCAATACTCCGACTTAGACGACGGGCACTTCGAATCGTCAACTTCGCGTCCAGAAATCGACGAGTGCGGACAGATTACTTCCATTCGGCAGTGGTCATAGCGGAACCGCGGAAGTGGGTATGGCCGACGGGTGAATGGGAGACGCACGCTATAGGTCGAACACGGCGTAAGCCTGCGTTCAAATCGTTCGCTGGAGAAAAATAAATGAGACTGAGGTCGGATTCAATTCTTTTGAGGCTGATTGGCGCTAACTCCCATATCTCCGCCCGGAAGTTGTATTTCCTGCGGTTCGCACTTCCTGTCTTTGCCGTCGTTCTCTGCTTCTCAGGGAACATGGCAGCACAACAAGCCACTATCGTTGGAACGGTGACCGATCCTTCCGGCGCATCGCTACCGAACGTCACCATTACTGTAACCAACAGCGAGTCTGGGGCAGCCAGAAACATCCAGACCAGCGCGGCTGGACAATACGTCCTTCCGGATTTGAATATCGGCCACTATGGCGTGCGGGCCGAAGTGACGGGCTTCAAAGTCTCCGAAAAGAAAGATGTCGTACTGCAAGTCGGTGATCGGGTTCGGCTCGATTTTCAAATGCAGGTTGGCGGCGTACAGGAAGTGGTGACCGTCGAAGCGGACGCTATTCGCGTGCAGACCGACTCCGGTGAACAAAGCAGCGTCATTACCGGACAGCAAATTTCTCAGATCGCTGTGAGCGGCCGAAGCATGTATCAATTGGCTGCACTGGTGCCTGGCGCCTCAAGTCAGATTGGAGGCGGTGGCATGAGCTCGGGAGAGGTCAACACGCCGGTCGGCGGAGACGCCAGCGTGGAATTCAACGGCTTGCGCCAGAATCACAACATCTACTTGCTTGACGGGGGAGAAGACGATGATCGAGGCGGCGCGGGCGGCATGAGTATCGCCCCGTCGAGTGATGCCATTGCGGAGTTCAGAACCCTCACGTCGAATTACAGCGCTGACTACGGTCTATCTTCGGGTGGCACCATGGCAATGGTGCTTAAGTCTGGAACCAGCAATCTCCACGCGTCGGCATGGGAGTTCAATCGCAACGACGCCTTCGATGCACGCAATTACTTCAACCCGGCGCCGCAAAAAGTCGCTGAACTGAGGCTGAATGTCTTTGGCTTCAATGTAGGCGGGCCAGTTACGCTCGGACGGCTTTATAACCCGGAGCGAAAGCGCACATTTTTCTTCTATAACATGGAGTGGCGCCGTCTGATTCAGGGCGGTCTGACCAATCAATCGGTGCCCGCAACGTCCACCTATGGCGGCGATTTCGGCAGCCAGGTCATCAATGTCCCCAGTGCATCTGCGGTCTCCGCCTCGGTTCTCGCTCGCAACTGCCCCGGCGATGTTCTTCCTGCCGGCGTAGTTCAGGGAGCACCTTTCCCCAACAACACCGTGCCTTCCTGCATGATCTCGCCCAACTCGACTTCGTTGCTGAAAGCTGGCATTTTCCCGGCGTCTAACACGGTGAATGCGGGCGGCGAGCCCACGTTCATCGGCGGAAACAACTCACCCACCAATCTGCGCGAAGAAGTTGTGCGCATCGATCATAACTTCACCAGCAAATTATCGATCTTCGGTCACTTCATTTCCGAACAAGTTTCCCAGGGATTTGGGGTCAGCCAGTGGAGTGGGGCCAATGTCCCGACGGTCGGCGACACCTTCAGCAACCCTTCTTACAGCGCGGTGGTGCACACCACCTACACCATCAATTCCAACCTGCTGAACGAAACGGCTCTCAATTACAACGGCAACCGCATCAATATCATTCCCTTTGCCGGGTCCGGTTTGAAGAGTCTCTCTCTTCCCAGCGACTACAACTCAGGAAACTCCAGGCTCTTCTCCGGCCCCAACAACGATAGCCGCATCCCCAACGTCGATCTCAATGGATCGTTGGGTTCACACTTCGAAATCTCAAGTTGGCCGTGGAAGAACAAGGCCGACGACTACCAACTCCGCGATGATCTCTCCTGGACCAAGGGCGCACATCAGTTCAAAATGGGCGCGAGTTGGGCACTCTACAAGAAGGTGCAGGATCTCTTCGGACAAACTCAAGGGGCCTTTAACTTCGACGGCACCTATACAGGGAGCGATTTCGCCGACTTTCTGCTCGGCGATGCCAAGAGTTACTCGGAGCTCGCAGTGCAGGACCACGGTCTCTGGAATAACGTTTCCTGGGCCACCTATATCCAGGACAACTGGCGGGTCAATCATAACCTGACGCTGAACCTCGGAGTTCGTTGGGATGGGGTCCCGCATACCTACGAGGCAAACGATCGAATGGGCAACTTCTACCCCTCGCTCTACAGCCAGGCCAATGCGGCAATCCTCCTTCCTGACGGGACGATCAGCCCCTCTAGCCCAGGACTCGGTTCAAGTCCTAATCCGATTTTGGCCGGCGTTCCGCTGTACCTCAATGGCATCGGCACCCCTGAAAAAGATGGGATCCCGAAGGGCCTCGTAAACAGTCACTGGGCGGCGATTGGCCCTCGCATCGGATTTGCTTACGACCTCACGGGTTCGGGCAAGACCGTGGTGCGCGGAGGATTCGGCATCATGTACGAACGCATTCAAGGCAACGACATGTATAACGCCGGACCGAACATACCCTTCAGCCTTAACGTGACGAATAACAGCGTCATGCTCGAGAATCCGAGCGTTCTGCTGGCAACCGGAACGGTCGCTTCCAAACCGATTAATCCAGCCAGCATCGCCGGTCTTAATATCGAACGTTACAAGCAGCCAGCCAGCTATCAGTACAGCGCGGGCATGCAACGTCAGCTGAATGGTCGCACGGTTCTCTCGGTCTCGTACGTGGGAAATCAGAACCGCTTTCAGAACGACTACCGCCAGGCAAACCTGCCCAGCGAGAGCTATCTCCCTGCGCTGATCGGTGGCGCGCAGTACAACACCGCGCCGGGTCTTCCCTATCGCGGCTTCAACTCGATCAACCTGTCAACCAACGAGGCAAACTCGCACTATAACTCGCTGCAGGTCGACCTGACCTCCCGCGTGCGCGATCTCAGTCTGCGCGCCTTCTACACGCTTTCTCGCACCATCGACCCAACCCTGGGTGGAAACGGCGGAGGCGACCTCTCCAACGTTTCCAATCCTTACCTCGGATGGAGATACGATGTTGGACCCGGAGGCTACGATAGAACGCACAATGCTGCTGTCAACTTCATTTATGACATTCCATTCTTCCGGAAGAGCCCAAACCGGCTTGTGTCCACCACCATCGGCGGATGGGAGGTCTCCGGCGTCGTAACAATGACCTCCGGACTACCAATCAATCCGCAACTCACGGGAGGCCAGAGCAGCAACGGCTTGCCCAACGCCACCAACCGTCCTGACAAGGTTGGCAATGTTTCGTATCCGCACAAGGTCGGTGAATGGTTCAACACTGCGGCGTTCACCAACCCGGCGCTTGGAGCATGGGGCAATGCGGGGTTCAACTCGCTGCGCGGTCCCGGGCGCGACAACTGGAATCTCTCGCTCTTCAAGAGCTTCAACTTTGATGAAAACCGGCGTCTCGAGCTCCGGGCCGAAAGCTTTAACGTCGGGAACCATACCGAATTCGACCAGGTCAGCAACGGACTCGGTTCAAGCAACTTCGGCCAGGTAACATCTGCCTTCGATCCGCGTGTCTTCCAGTTCGGTGCAAAACTCTACTTCTGAGAACCGCAACCGACTTTACCTTCCCCGTCCCGTTTGCCCCTGCACGACGCAAACGGGACGCCTTTTTTTGGGAGCTGGCAACGACTGACTGGCAGTTGATGCGTTTCAAATCGAACCTGGCCAATCGCGGCAGTATTTGCCAGAGAGGGTTGTGGATCGTTCATGGTCTGAAGGTACAGAAGGATGTGCGCCACTCGCGACGTAACTGGACATAGCGTTCCTCTTTTGGGTGGCCGATAGCGCGGGTGAAGAGAAGATAGAGAGTGAGACGCATGCCCCAACCCCCGGCTCCGGGCCAGCGGCTATAGCCCGTTGGCGAAAAAGGGGGGGGGATCAGCCTTGTTAACCAGCGCCGACTCTCAACGCATACGACCGATCTTGGAGTTCGATCGGCGCTCGGCGGCGCTCAGGGAAATTGAGGCGACGTTATGAGAGAGGGCCCAGGCGCATTCGGTCCTTTTCTGGGGGCCGCCAAGACCGCCTCGCAAGCCTTTTATCGTGGAAGGTCTTCCCCTGTGGAAGCAACCACGCCTACGCAAGTTGTTGATTATCAATGACTATTCCAGCCCGAGGTGAGGTTTCCCAAGCTCCGACTTTCGCCCCCCCGTGCCATTTCCGTCCAACTGCTGGCGGGACCCCATTGACTTGACCCCTCCGAGTCGCCGATCTTGCGTCTGAAAACTTGCTCCTGCAGTTGCCTTGCGTCAGCCGTCTAAGTTTGCGCCTGCCACTGAACCTGTGCCAAGCGGCAGAGCAGCTTCCCGGTTTCTTCGCATTCGGTGCGATCCGCCTCCGAGGCTCCGAGTCCTGACCGCCCCAAAACTTGTTTGGACAGAGCGATTGCGGCCCGATACACTGACTGTCTAGACCCTTGAATTCTAAAAGTATTATGGCTAATTCCCAGTTGAAGGCTTCCCCACTTTCGCTTTCGGGCTTTGTCTGGAAGAATCTGTGGCGACGCCGGCTGCGGACGCTGTTGACACTCTGCGGAATTGGGATGGCAATTGGCGCCTTTGTCGGCCTCGTCGGCTTCTCGAAGGCATTTGAAAACGAGTGGCTCAAAATCTATTCGAGTAGCGGTACCGACATCACAGTGGTTCAACAAACTTTTTTGAGTACCTCCATGGATGAGTCTTTTGGGGCGACCCTCAAGTCGCTGCCATTGGTTGCGCAGGCAACCCCCATCATCTTCAACCTGATGGACCTGACCACGGATGTGAACGCCCTGGCATACGGCTGGAAGGCGGATTCGTATCAGTTCGACTCATTGCAGATCCTCTCCGGTCGACGTTTTCGCGACGGCCACCCCGAAGTCATGCTGGGCGATTTACTGGCCGAAGACCTGAAAAAGAAAGTGGGCGACACTCTGGAGATTCAAAGCTCCCCTTTCACAGTGTGCGCAATCTACCACGGCGGCTCTGGATTGCAGGCGGCTGCGGTCATCATGCCGCTCGACCAGTTACAGGCGTTGAGCAGCCTGCAGGGTAAAGTCTCGACCATCGATATCCGGCTGCGCCCGGCACCTGCTGGAGAGTCGCCGGAGCATTACCTCAAGCGAGCACAGGCGCAGATTGAAGCGGCACTTCCAGGGCTGCGGGCAGTCCCCGCTGCCGAGCGCGCCCATAATAATCAATTTGTCCAACTGGCACACGCTTCAGCCTGGGGCACTTCGTCGATTGCGCTGCTGATCGGCATTCTTGGCATCGCCAACACCATGGCCATGTCGGTCTACGAACGGACGCGCGAAATCGGCATCTTGCGGGCGCTCGGTTGGAATCGAGGCCAGGTGCTGATTCTCATCCAGCTTGAAGCTGCAATTCTTGGACTAGGCGGCGGCCTCTTCGGAATCGTTTTCGGATGGTGCGCCCTGCATCTGTTGGCCGCCCTTCCTCAAACCGCAAGCATCGTCTCTACCTCCCTTCCCATTCTGCTGCTGGCCGAGGCGCTTGGCATCGCCGTCCTGGCGGGGCTGATCGCGGGAGCCCTGCCCGCGTGGCGTGCCGCTCAGCTCTCTCCAGTGGAGGCCCTGCGCTATGACTAGTTCCACACTCGAAGCGCACAGCGTTTTCAAAACCTACGACGAGGGCAGAATTGAGGCCCTGCGTGGTGTGGACCTGTCAATCCAGGCCGGCGAATATATGGCCATCACCGGACCGAGCGGAAGCGGAAAGTCAACGCTGCTGCACATGCTCGGGGGGCTTGATAGTCCAACCAGCGGCGAAGTTTTCTTCGGGAGCGCTGAGCTCGGCAAGTCAATCAATCTCGACACCTACCGGTCCAAGAATGTTGGATTCATCTTCCAGGCATTCCACCTGATGCCTACGCTGCGCGCAATCGAGAATGTGCAGCTGCCCATGATCGGGTCGAGTCGCAAGCGGTTCGATCGCGCCGACAGGGCAACGCAGTTGCTCGATGAGGTTGGCCTGGCGCACCGGATGATGCAGTTCCCAAACCAGCTTTCAGCAGGAGAACGGCAGCGAGTCGCGATTGCGCGCGCCTTGGCCAACGACCCCGAGATTCTGCTGGCAGATGAGCCGACCGGAAACCTCGATAGTGTGAACTCGGCGCGCATTATGGAGATTCTTATCGGAATTCAGAAACAGCGAGGGATGACGTTGATCGTAGTCACGCACGAGAACGATATCGCGCACTCGGCGGCCAGGCAGATTCGCTTCCGGGACGGAAGGATCGAAGCATGAGAGACGGAGCGCTCGTGCTGGCAGCAACCATACATCTCGCACGGTCTATGGATTATTTTCTGTCGATACCCTGTTTGCTGGCGACCCTGGTTGCAACCGGCTTTCTATACCAGTGGTTCGGCGCACATTACGACCGGTGGCGGTTCGCAGCTGCGGGACGATGGATCGACATCGGCAAAGGACGAAGGCTCTACCTGCTGGAAAAAGGGGAGGGTGAGGCCACCGTGCTGTTTGAAGCGGGAATTGCAGCGACCAATCTCAACTGGTTCCACATCCAGGAGACGGTTTCGCGGTTTGCCGCAACCGCATCGTACGATCGCAGCGGCCTGGGGTGGAGCAGTCCTTCGCGCACCGCGTGCACCCCCAGCAACCTTGCTGCGGAATTGCACGAATTGATGCGCGAAGCCGGCCTCAAACCGCCCTTCATCCTGGTGGGCCACTCCTTTGGCGGGCTGGTGATGCGCCGGTTTGCGCTTTTGTACCCGGAAGAGGTGGCAGGCGTCGTGCTGGTGGACCCGTTGCGCTGCGAGGAGTGGCTGCCGCTGGACCCGGCGAAGCAGGCGAAGCTCGACCGCGGCAGAAGGCTTGCGGGGTTTGCGATCCCGATTGCGCGACTCGGATTGGCCCGTCTTGCGGTGACCTCACTCCTATGCCGTTCGGGCCGGATCGCGGATCGGCTGGCCGGGGTCGCCGGCGAAGGGGGTCTGCATGTGCTGGGGCGGATCAAAGATGAGGTGGCCAAGATGCCACGAGAGGTATGGCCCAGTGTAGCCGCTCACTGGTCGCGGCCCAGCTACTACGCCGGAATGCGCAACCACGTTGCGGCAGTGCCGGAAACATTGCTGGAAATGCAGGAGGCCGAGCCCATTCGCGGGATTCCAGTTTTACTCCTGACGCCAGGAAAATCGTCGCCGCTTTCAGAGGATTGCCTGCAGAAAATCGGCGACACCGTAAAACAAGTCATCGCACCTGCCAGCGCGCATTGGATTCATCTGGACGAGCCGGAACTGGTGATTCAATCGATCCGGGAGATGGTCCTCGCTGCGACGGGCGTCCCGACCGTGGAAGTTCTCGTCTCTGCTCCTTCCGAGGTGGCTGTCGCCGCAGGATGAACGGAGCCGAACGCCGCTTCGATCAGTTCTGCAGCGCGGCCAGGTCCGTCGATCTGCCGGATGGCTTTTTGTAGCCCCTGTGCTGCTTCGCGGTAGCGGACATCTTCAAGCACCAGCATGACCGCTGCGCGAAGGCGGGCAATGTTGAGACGGCGCCGTGGAACCACGACGCCTGCTCCGCGTGCCTTGACTCGGGCTGCCACTCCGGGCTGGTCGTTGGCAAGCGGAACAGCCACCAGCGGTACTCCCTCGGAAAGCGACTCAAGGACCGTGTTCAGGCCGGCATGCGTGATCACCAGCGCCGCACGCTTCAGAATCTCCAGTTGTGGAGCATAGCTCACCACCAACGGATCGCCCGCCAGTTTTCCAACCCTTGCCAGATTGAGTCCGCCACCGAGCGAAATCAAGAGTTGCGCGTCGAGTCCGTCACAGGCCTTCGCAATGGTTCTGAAGATGTCTTCCGAACCGTTCTGAAGAGTGCCCATCGATGCATAAATGAGCGGGCGTCCATCGAGCCGCTCCCAGGGGAACTCGACCGCTGGACGCTGTTCAGCGTGTACGAAGGGACCGGTATAGTGAAGCCCCGTTGGCTTTTCACCGGCAACTTCGAACTCCAGGGCTTCGGGCAACTGCGTAATCTGTGCCAGGGGCGATAACGCCTCATCGGGACGCGCGAACCGCTTCAGTCCCCATGCGCTGCGCCGTTCGTTCACAACCTTGAAGATCGGAGTTCCCAACCGCAAAAGCAGAATAATTGCAAGGCGGTTGCGCAGCCGGCTGAGCCGATCCTGTCCCCCCGACCAGCCCAGCCAGAAGGGTGGAAACCGGTCATCGTGAACCATGGGAGGAATCAAGGCGATGGAGATCCATGGCAGGCCCAGATAGTCTGCCACGTTCCCTGCGAAATCCGTCTCGTCGACGAGGAGTGCTTCGACATTGGCCCTCTGCACCGCTTGTGGCCCATCGCGCAGTACCATCCGCGCCGAATTCTTCACCCGCTCAAAAGTGAATCGAAGAGCTGCGAATCCCTTCAGCCGCGCCAGTTGCTCATCCAGTCGTTGAAGCGTGCCGGGGGGATAGTCCTCCGTGCCAATCCTGCAAAACTCAATACCCGCGGCGCGCACGCGCTCCTCGGTGTCCGGAATCCCGAAGATCACGACCTCATGGCCTCGCGCTTGCAGGGAACGTGCCAGCGCGGTCATCGGATTGAGATGACCGGTCCCGGGAAAACAAAACGCTCCCAATCTTGCCATTGCTCTCTTCTGTTCCTTAACTTCAATTGCAAGCAGAAATGGCCACCGCAACTGGCGCCCAAATCTCGTTCAGGAGACCATTCAGAATCCGGGTGTGGCTGTATGCCATCATATGGTGCGCCCGGCCCAATCAACCAACAACGGACGGCCCGCCATAATCAGAATTCTGCATTTCTTAGTTTGGCGCCTCGGCTCTTCGGGACGACCGCCTTCAGCGAATCTTAAGGGTAAACCTCTATAGTTGAGGCCAATGCGCTTGCTCGATGAGGACGTAATTGCGATCTTGGCCCTTCTCTGTGGGCTTGGCGTTGGAGCAGCAGCCCAGACGCCCGCGCCCAAACCGGACGCTCCCCTCTCGCTCGACGATGCAATTCGTCTTGCGCAAATAAACGAGCCGGGGTTCGCGGCCGCCGTCGCCGAGAGTCGCGCATCGGCCCTCGAACGCCTGGATGCGAAAGCCGGCCTTCTCCCCTCGGTCACATTTCATAACCAATACCTGTTTACCGAATCGAACCACACCAGAGCCGCTGCGGTGCCGGGCGAATCCCCTTCGTCCCTTCCGGTCTTCATCGCCAACAACGCCCTGCATGAGTACTTCAGCCAGGGCGCGGTTAGCGAGACCATCGGCCTGGCCGGAGTTGCAGCCGTCCGGCTGGCGGATGCCAACGCCGCGCGCGCCAAGGCGGAACTCGAGATTGCGCGCCGAGGTCTCGTTTCCACGGTAGTGGCGCTCTACTACAACGTCCGCTCCGAAGACGAAAAGCTTGTCGTGGCCCGGCGCGCACTCGACGAGGCAGACCGCTTTGTCGAAGTGACGCAACAGCGCGAGACGGGGCGCGAGGCAGCGCACTCCGATGTCATCAAGGCAAGGCTAAGCCAGCAGCAGAGACAGAGGGAACTTGCCGATGCGGCCTTGAGTAAGGAGAAGGCAAGACTCGATCTGGGCGTTCTCTTGTCTCGCAGCCCCTCGGCGGAGTTCGCGCTTGCGGAGGAACAGGCTCCCCCGTCGTTGCCCGACCGCGAGAGCGTCGACGCAGCGGCCCGGGCGAATAATCCCGACGTGCGCAGCGCGCTGGCCTCGCTGCAGGCCAGCCGGGCCATAACCCTCAATTCGTGGGCCGGTTTGCTTCCTGACCTGAGCCTGAACTACACCTACGGCATCGATGCGCCGCAGTTTGCTCACAGCGGCCCGAATGGGGCGAAAAATCTAGGCTACTCCGCCAGTGCGACGATCGACCTTCCCATCTGGGATTGGCTTACTTCCGAGCGCAGGGTAAAAGAGGCTCACCTTCGGGCAGCCGCGACAAAAGTAACGCTGACTGCTGCCCAGCGCCGCCTCGTGGCCAATCTGACAGAGTTTTATGACGAGGCTGGAACTGCGCAGCAGCAACTTGCTTCGCTCGACGCAAGTGTTGCGGATGCGCGCGAAAGCCTGCGCCTGACGAACTTGCGGTATGTCAACGGCGAGAGCTCGGTGCTCGACGTGGTTGACGCGCAGAATACACTGGTTTCCGCCGAGAATGCCCAGGTGGATGGCATGGTCCGCTATCACATGGCCCTGGCGCAGCTTGAAACACTCACAGGCAGGCTATAGCGCATGAACTCCCGCCCCCCATCGACGCTTGTTGTCACGGCCCTCGCAGGCGCACTGTTCGCGATCACCCTCAGCCTCGCAAGCTGCAAAAAGAAGGCCGAAGACAACGGCAAGGCCTCTGTCTCTGTGCAGGCCGAGCATCCGGCAGTTGGCTCGATCGCAGAAGAAATCGCTGCCGACGCAGTGATTACACCCCTCGCCCAGGCCGCCATTGTTCCCCGCATCAGCGCCCCTATTGAGGCGGAGCTAGTGCAGCGCGGCGCGCGTGTACACAAAGGGGAACTGCTCATCAAGTTGGAGAGTCGCGACCTCCGCGGGGCCGCATTGGATTCGAAGGGCAGTTTCACCTCGGCTCAAGCCGCCTATACCGCTGCAACTCTCGCCACTATTCCCGAAGACGTACAGAAAGCCGAATTGGACCTGGCCCAGGCCAAGGCCAATCTCGAAGTGGCGAATCGCATTGCGCACGAGCGTGAGCGCCTGTTGAAGGAAGGCGCCATCGCGGGCCGCGACACCGATACAGCAATCGCCGCGGCGGTACAGGCACAGGCAGCCTACGACGCAGCAGCCAAGCATCTCGCCAATGTGCAGGCCACCACGCAGAAAACCAGCAACGATGCGGCACAGGGGCAGCTGACCTCGGCGCAAGGCAAGCTCGAGAACGCCGAGGCCCAGGCGAGCTACGCGAATTTGACCAGCCCCATCGACGGCGTTGTGGTGGATCGGCCGTTCTTTCCCGGCGAGACACCGCCCGCGGGCACCGCCGTAGTCACGGTGATGGACACTTCTTCACTCCTCGCCAAAGTTCACATCGACCAGGCCGTAGCGCAAAAGCTCAAGGTCGGCGGTTCAGCCGAGCTCAACATCCCCGGTGAAACCGACCCGCAGTCCGCGACCGTTTCTCTCATCAGCCCGGCCCTCGACGCGGGCTCCACCACCGTGGAAGTGTGGTTGAAGTTGCCCAACCCCGGCGGACGCTACAAGGTTGGGACGCCCGTCCACGTCGTGATTCACGGCGCGACCATCCCAAATGCCGTGCAGCTGCCCGTTGCGGCCATTCTGCCATCAGACGATGGTTCGGTGAATGTGCTCGTCGTCGGCAGCGACGGCACAGCGCACAAACGCTCCGTGAAGATCGGCTTGCGCACCACAGAGAAGGTTCAGATTCTCAGTGGAGTGTCGCCGAGCGACATGGTGGTCACCGAAGGCGGCTACGGCCTCGATGACGGCACCAAGGTCACGATCGTATCCAAGCAAGAGGACGCGGGCGGGAGCAAAGAATAATGGGCTCTTCTCCGCCGTCCTCTCCCTCACCCGCTTCGGCAACTCCAGAGGAGAACTTATGGCTCACTCATTGGGTGCGCACTATCTTCTTTGTCGCGCTCGTGCTCGTGGTCATTGGGGTCTACGCCTTCTTCCGAACGCCCATCGCGGTATTTCCCGAGACGAATTTCCCGCGCGTCGTCATCGGCGTCGACAACGGCGTTATGCCGGTCGAGCAGATGCAGGTCACCATCACCAAGCCCATCGAAGATGCGGTCAACTCCGTTCCGGGGCTGGCGACCGTCCGCTCCACCACCAGCCGCGGATCGGCCGAAGTGAGCCTCTTTTTCGATTGGTCGGTCGACATGTTCCGCACGCTCGAGCTGGTGAATTCGGCCCTTGGTCGTGTCGAGCAGACACTTCCGCCAACTGCGAAGATCACCACCAACCGGCTCACGTTTGCGACGTTCCCGATTCTGGGATACAGCCTCACAACAAATAATCCCGCCGTCTCTCAGAGCGACCTTTGGGAGCTCGCAACCTACACCCTGAAGCCGCCACTCAATCGAGTGGACGGTGTCGCTACGGTCACCATACAGGGCGGACAGATCCCCGAATACCACGTCATCCCTAACATGGCGCGCCTGCAGGCTTCAGGCGTAACGATTCTCGATCTGGCTAACTCCATCGGTGCGGCCAACACAATCGACTCACCCGGCCTCTATCCTCAGAGTCACCAGCTGGTACTCGCGCTTGTGGGCTCACAGGCTCATGACCTCGAAAGCCTTCGCCAACTTACCCTCAGATCCACCAGCACAGGCGCACCCGTCCGGGTCAATGACCTCGCTGAAGTCATCAAAGCGCCACAGCCCGTGTATACGTTTGTCTCCGCAAACGGCCGCCCTGCCGTACTGCTGAACATTACGCGACAACCTTCGAGCAATACGGTTACGGTCGCCGATGGGGTCGCCGCAAAGGTGGAGCAGCTTCGTGCCAACCTGCCCCCAGGGGTCGTGCTGGCTCCGTTCTATGACCAGTCGGAGCTCGTCCGCGAGAGCATCGCAAGCGTCCGAGACGCAATTCTAATCGGCCTCGTGCTGGCCTGCGCCATTCTCTATCTTTTTCTGCGCGACTGGCGCACATCGTTGATCGCAGGCCTGGTCATTCCCGTCACCGTCGCCGTGACCGTGCTCGTGCTTTGGCTCATGGGGCAAAGCTTTAACCTGATGACCCTCGGCGGCCTTGCCGCAGCCATCGGCCTCGTGATCGACGACGCCATCGTTGTCGTCGAGAACATCGCTCTGCATCGGGACGCCGGCGAAAGCTGCACCGAAGCCGTACGCAAGGCCTTGCACGAAATCGGCCGTCCTTTAATCGGCTCTACCATCACGCCTGTCGTTGTCTTTCTGCCCCTGATTGCCGTCACCGGCGTTACCGGCAGCTTCTTTCGCGCCCTGGCCATCACCATGGCCGTCTCGCTGCTCACATCACTGGCACTGGCCGTTACGTGGACACCTGGACTGGCAATGTTGCTGCTTAAGAACGTCCATCGCGAGACGAGCCCAGACTCGGACCGCACAGCAGAGAGTTCAAAGCAGGAGCAGAGCCCCACGATGGCGCGGCTGACCAGGCGGCATCACGCGGTGCTTCTTTGGGCGCTGCAGCGTCCGCTCTGGCTGGGCAGTCTCTGCGTTCTTCTGGCCTTTGTCAGCTACTTCACCTACCAGCACCTGGGCTCCGACCTGCTCCCCGAGATGGATGAGGGCGGCTTCATTCTCGATTATGTGATGCCTGCGGGAAGTTCGCTCGAGTCCACAGGCAAGGTGCTCGATCATATTGAGCAGATCCTGCGCGCCACGCCTGAAGTTGAGAGCACAAGCCGTCGCACTGGCCTGCAATTAGGCCTTGCCGCGGTTACCGAAGCCAATACCGGCGACATCAGCGTCAAGCTCAAGCAACATCGCAAGCGCGGAATCGACGACGTGATCGCAGACGTGCGCGCGCAAATCAAATCCACCGAGCCGGAGCTCGACGTGGAGTTCACGCAGGTGCTGCAAGACATGATCGGCGATCTTTCGAATGCGCCCGAGCCGATACAGCTCAAGATCTTTTCACCGGATGCCGCGCTCCTCGCCAGGCTTGGCCCGCGGGTCGCCACCGAGATCGGAAAAGTCGATGGCGTGGTCGACATCGAGAACGGCATCGATAACACAATCAGCGGTCCGGCCACGAATTTCGAGGTCAATCCCCAAATGGCCGCACGCCTCGGCTTCACCACGCAGGATGTGGCGGAGGACGCAACCTCGATTCTCGATGGCGTGGAAGCGCCGAATCCGCTCATCAGCAATGGCCGTCCGTATACGATCCGCGTACGCCTCGGAGATGCATCGCGCCAGTCGCTCGAGACCATTCAGGAGACCGTATTCAACTCGAGCTCCGGCCATCTCGCGTCTCTTGGTTCGATGACCACGATTACTCAATTGCCTCCGCAGAACGAAATTCGACGCGAGAACCTGCAACGACTCGTCGTGGTTACGGCGCGCCTCGAAGGCACTGATTTGGGTACCGCTGTGAAGTTGGTTCAACAACGCGTGCAGGCTATGCACCTGCCTTCAAGTGTCCGCGTGGAATACGGCGGAACCTACGAAGAACAGCAGAAGTCCTTTGCAGAACTCGCACGGGTGCTGGTGCTGGCGCTGGTGCTGGTCTTCGGCGTGCTCCTCACCGAGTTCCACAACTTCGCCGCGCCCATCGCCATTCTGACCTCGTCAATCCTTTCAATTGCGGGCGTGGTCGGCGCCCTGCTGATCACCGGAACCACTTTCAACGTATCGAGCTTCATGGGCCTCATCATGGTCATCGGCATTGTTGCCAAAAACGGCATTCTCCTGCTCGATGCCGATGAGCGCTATCGTGCCGAGGGGGCCGACGCGCGCGCGGCCATGCTGCATGCGGCGCAGCGCCGGTTACGCCCCATCCTCATGACTGCGCTCGCCGCAGTATCCGGAATGCTTCCCCTGGCTCTCGCGCTCGGCGCAGGCTCGCAGATGCTGCAGCCCCTGGCCATCGCCGTGATCGGGGGGCTGCTGATTTCCATGTTGCTCAGCCTGGTTGTCACTCCGGTGGTTTATTTTCTGCTGACACGGAACAATGCCCCGACCACACAGGCAGCACAATAGCTGCGCGCATTGTCATTCACTCTTCCTGAACGAAGCAACAACCGTCGTTCCCTCGCCTTGTTTGCTTTCTATTTCGATCGAGCCATCGACTGCCTCCACGATGCTCTTGCAAATCGCGAGTCCCAGGCCCGCGCCCCCGGTCTTTCGCGAGCGCGAAGGATCCTCACGAAAGAATCGATCGAAAACGTGGGGCAGATTCTCCGCGGCAATTCCCGACCCGCAGTCCTCGACCTCAAGCACCGCAGGCCTTTCACCGGCATCCAGGAGTTTGACCGAAACCCGCACCTCTGAACCGCTCACACTGTGCTGGATTGCATTCATCACCAGGTTCGAAACCAGCATCTGGGCCGCATCGGTTGGCAGCTTGACCTTGACGCCAGTCGCAAGAAGGGGCTGCAGCAGCACACCCCGTGTCTCTGCAATGCTCGCCAGGTTCTGTAAGACGATTTGAGTTTGCTCGGAAATGTCGACTTCGACAAGAGCGATTGGCGTCCCCTCACCGAACCGCGCAAGAGAAAGCATACGGTTGACCAGATCTTCCATGCGGTCCGTGTCGGATAGAATCCGATTGAGGCCCTGCTGGTATTCAGCCTCCGATCGAACGCGCATCGTCAACAGTTGCACAGTGGACCGCACGACTGCTACAGCAGTCTTCAATTCATGAGCCGCATTGCCCACAAATCTCTGCTGCATCTCGAAGGCCTGGCGCACACTCGCGATGCTCTGGGACAGAGCATCCGCCAAGGGCTGCAATTCGGAGATCCCTTGCGTGGAAGGGGGCGCCCGAAACACGAGCGCATTGGGTCGAATGGAGGCTGCTTCCGCAGCCAACTCCTTCAACGGCTCCAGCAGCCGGCGAAGTAGAACGATGAGCGCAATGGCGCTCGCACAAAGTAAGCCGACACTCGCCACGAGATAAAAACTTACCGATTCAAGAACCTCGCGCCAGATGTGATCGGAACGAATCGCATACAGCACGGTGACCGGTCGGCGAATGCCAACCCCTTTTGTCTCGTCTCGATCGATGATGCGCAGTGCTTCACGCTGCAAGATACGGTAGTGATGCCCGTCAACAGCAGCATCCCGGTACCCGTCTTCGTTCCTCGCAATCAGTGTCTGTGGCGCTCGATCGGATGAGCCGGCGATGACAACGCCCTGACTGTAGACCGCGTAGACATCTGTCGACGGCGGGCGAAACTCTGCCGGGTCCACCATGACCCGGTCTTCCGGATCTTCCGCATCTTGAACCGCCCCGATCAGAGAATCGGATCGCCCCTGCAAGGTCACATCCAGGGCCCTCAGGCGCATTCGATACTCATGCCACACGGCGGAGGCAACGAACGCCACCGCGCAAAAGGACTCGATAAGGAGAACCGACAGGATCACCTTGCGAACGAGAGACCTCGTCTTCATGCGGGCGTCTCTTCGAGCGAAGAAAGCCGGTATCCCCGTCCTCGATGGTTCTCAATCATCGTGAGCTCGGTTGCATTGCGCAACTTCCGACGAAGGTTCGAAATATGCGCTTCAATCACATTCGAGTGATGTTCCCATGTAAAGTCGTAGAGATGCTCCAGAAGCTCGCGCTTCGAGACAATCGTCCGCGGATGATACATGAGGTATTCGAGAACCCGATATTCGGTCGGCGAGAGGTCGAGGGCAACGCCGTCGACACGCGCCGTTTGCTCCGACGGATTCAAATGGACGCTGCCGATGCAGAGGGCGGCCTTCCGCTCCCCCTTGCCACGTCGAATCAGCGCGCGTGACCTGGCAATGAGTTCACCCAAATCGAAGGGCTTCGTCATGTAGTCGTCCGCGCCCAGGTTGAGAAGGTCGATCGTGCTTTGCGTCTCCGAAACCGCGGTAAGGATAAGGACAGGAGTTACCCCATCCCGGCTGCGCAGCCGTCGCAGCACTTCGCTGCCCGGCACCTTCGGAATCATGAGATCAAGGAGAATGAGATCGTAAGTTGCGGCTTCGCAGAGAAGGAGCGCCTCCTCTCCGTCGTGGCAAAGATCCACGGCGAAGCCCGGTCCGGTGCGCAGTGCCGCTGCGATGTTTTCTGACAGCCGCAGTTCGTCTTCCACCAGAAGCACGCGCATGTTGCGAACCTCGTCTCAGCTTAACAAACCGAGAGAGCAAGCAGCGCGCTCATGCCCCTTGGCCTCGCAGTCCGCTGCCAACCGCAGAGGTTATCGATTCAGCGCCCGTTTGAGCAAAGCCTCCAGCCCAATCCGGATCCGCGCATACTCATCCTCTGCAAGACTGCCGGAGAGCCTTTCGCTTTCAATCGCGAAGAGTTCGTCCTTTACGAGGCTCAATAGGGCGGCATTCGAACGCGGAACAGAAGCCTGTGCCTGCGCGGGAGTCTGTGTCGGAGTGACGGCCCGCGCTGAAGGCGCTCTAGATACAGGTGCAACGCTTGGCACCGGCCCGGGCACGAGTGTCGGCTCGGCTGCAATGGCAGGGCTGGAGGACAAGTCAGGTAGAGAAGCGTCGGCTCTCTTCCGCAACAGCAACGCCGAGGCAACGATCAGAAGCAACGCAAGCGCAGAAAGAATCCACCACTTGTATTTCGTCAGCGGATCGGGAGTGTCGATCGGTGCACCGATGCCTCCGCCAGGGCGATTGCCCGCGCCGCCCGCGTTCTCCGTATCTCCCATTCCCATCTGCCCACCCATGGCGGGCGCCTGTTCCTGGCGTGGCATCTGCCCTTCGCCTGAGACCGCAAACTCGATTGCCTGGCCCGGGCGCACGTTCTTCATGACGAATGTCTGCACCTTCGGATCTTCCTGCACCGGCTGAAAGCTCGCACCGCGCCCTGCTTTGAAGTCAATGCCTTTCGGAAGATAGACCACGAGATTGTCGGCAGGCATCTGCGGGTGAGGGGCAAAATCGAATTTGCCGCTGTACGGGAGATGGTACTGAACTTCGAACAGCGTTTCCTTTTCTCCCTTGTTCGGCTGGATGGGAATGTTGAAGGTGTAGTGGCCCTTTTGACTCAGCGGCACCACACGAGTGTTGGTCGCAAGACCGCCCGGCCGCGTCGCCGAGGCACTGTCAACTTCCGCATCCGCTGGAATCACGATTTCAAACGTGTTGTCGCTGAACTGCGCTTTAGGAGGGAGGCTGGTGTTGCGAACAAGAAAGCGCTCATGCACGCGGAGCATTCCACCTGCAGCCTCGACGAGAAACATATCGGCGTCAATGGAGACGCCATCGACCTTGGGCGCTACGTCGAAGACCGTGACATCGCCTGGCCCACCGTTCTGCGGCGCCGCGATGAAATAAGTCCCGCCCTGATGGTTGACGCGGATCAGGTACGCGCCCATTCCAGGCGACTCGAGCGTGTACTCCCCTGATCCATTCGTTTTTGCACATGCCGCCTCTGACATGCCTGCCTGCACGTCGATCAAGGACACTGTGTCTCCGGCCGACGGCTTGTTGGTCGTCTTGTTTGTGACCGTGCCCGTAAGCGAGGCGGCCTGCGCCGAGACCGTCGCAATTGAAAGAATCAGCGCAAAGATCATGCGGCAACTTCGGAAAATGTTCATCGTTCTGCTTTCTGGGGGTTGAGCGAGTCGGTTGCGGAGTTTATTCCGAAGGCAACGCCTGCAGCCTTGAGAAAATCGGAAGGCGGTGTGCCGCCGGCGAAGATCCACACAAAGTCGTTCGGCAACTCGCGCACCTCTCCGTCCATTTCAATCAGAACACTGCCAGCGCGAAACTCCGCGGGTATCGAGTTGAAGAGCACCTCGACTTTGCCCGATGCCATGTGCTCGGCGATGCGTTTTGCGTTGCGATCTTTCAGGCGGCTGAATTCGCTTGCGACGGTAAGACAGCGTGACCTTGTTGCCCGCCTGATGCGCCAGGCCCATGGCCGCCTCGACCGCGCTGTCGCCTCCGCCGACCACGAGAATATTCTTGTCCGTGTAGTGATCTGCTTCGATGAGGCGATAGAGCACATGCGATAGCTCTTCGCCCTTGACGCCGAGTTTGCGCGGCGTGCCTGCGCGCCCAAGCGCCAGCACAACCGCGCGCGACCGGTATTCGCCGCGCGCTGTGCGCACCAGAAAAAGTCCGTCGGGGCCCTCTGCCAACCGCGTCTACGCCTTCTCCCGTATGAATGTTCAGATCGGTCTCGCGCCATGATCTTCTCCCAGAACGCCAGCAAGTCCTCTTTGGAGAGAGTGGTCTTGTTGAATCGTCCATGCAAGCGGAAATTCGACCGGACTGGTCATCACCAGCTTCTGGCGAGGATACTTCGAAACCGTGCCTCCGACAGTTTCGCGCTCCAGGGTGAGAGCCTTGAGCTGACGCTCCGCCGCTCGCAGCGATGCGCTGATGCCCGCCGGACCCGCGCCCACGATAATCACGTCGTAGAAGTGAGAGGACGTGCCGCTGGAACTGGCTGTACCAATACGCCGGCGCAATCACGTCGATGCAGTCCCGCCCTTGGTTGACGGCATTCTTGATCAGCGCCAGCCCGCCCAGTTCGCCGACGATGAAGAGATTCTCCACGCTGGTTTCGTGACATTCGCTGATGACGGGGAGATCGGCGCCCGCGCTCGGCTTCGCCATCACCATGGTGATTGCGCCGACCGGGCACTCCTCCGCGCAGAGCCCGTGGCCGATGCACTTGTGGCCGTTGATGATGGTGGCCTTGCCGTCGATCAAGGCCAGCACGTCTCCCTCGGGGCAGACAGAAACGCAGGCGCCGCAGCCAATGCACGCATCGGTGTCGATTCTTGGATGCTGTGCTTTGGGCCCTTCGGAAAACAGGGGCCCCTGCTCGGCGCGCTCGCGTGCAGCCGACTCCTTGCGCTTGTGCGCGCGCCAGTAACGGATCAGAAAAAAGCCCAGAACGCTTCCGGCAATCAGCCATGTAAGCAGTGTTTCCATCTATCAGCGCAACCCCAGACTGCCGAAACCAAGGCCCATGACGACCACAATGTGAATAAGGGCCAGAATCGCAAACGCGTAACTGAATGGACGATGAATCACATGCCACAGATGAAAGACCTTCTGCGTCTGATCAAGGAAAACAACGCGCTTGGAAAGAGAAGCCTTCTGTCGTACCAGGCGGACGATGTGTTCGACTTCTCCGTTTCCCGTCGAGACGAGACCCCCCATGGAGCGGAGGGCGACACCCAAGGACCCGGATGAGCGCCGCAGGCCGGCCACTCGAAACGGAATTCCAACATCGAGAACAATCATCTCTCCGATTGCGCCCAGCGCTCCGATGCGCCGGATGTGCTCCTTTGAGGGAACGCGCAACGCGCGGTTCAGCTGTTCTGTCGAATAGAGCGACTGCCCAACGAGTGCGTCGGCGAGCTCTCGCTCACTGGCCATCAGCTCAGAAAGCGATAGCTCCGCCGACGACAACGACCGTGGAATCTGCGCGTAGAGATAACGGCCAATGACGCCGCTCAGCGCAACAGCCAGCATGATCCAGAAGGCAACTCCGGCAATGCCTTGAAACTTGAACGAAGCATGAAATGCAATCACGATCGGCGCAGAGACGCCTGCGATCACATGAAAGTCCATCCAGTGCCGCGCCGTTCCCCAGCGGCCAAGCCAGGGAATGACCTTGCGCAGCGCGTAGAGAAAGATGATAAAGAAAAGCACGGTGCCGAGAATGCCGAGCTTGAGCCCGATTGCCCCGCTCGGCCTCAGCAGTTCGTGCTTGTCGGAGTAGGGACGCTCATCGAGGGGAAGAATGTAGTAACTTGCGCCGTAGAGTCCAATCGCCGCGAGAAAAATGAAAGAAACCGCGCCCGCGATAAACACGCGAATGCGATGTCCGAGTTCTTTCCGGCTCTTCTCGCAGAGCCCGTGTGTTCGGTAGATTGCTTTGAAGCAGAGACATCAGGGCTTCTCCTTGGCTTGTGCTGAAAGCTGCACTGGAGTCGGCACAGCTTCTGGCTTCGTGTCGTTCGCTGCGCGAATCTTTACGTTCGGATCCTGCTCAGCGTCGGTTGAAAACGTCCTGTAGTCCGTCGAAGACATGCGTGTTGCGCCAATGCTGGCGCGGTGTCGTAACGTCGACGACAGCGGTTGCGGGCATCACCAATACCGCCGGGTTGCCATGCAGTTTGATCGGCTTGTATTCGACGTGAAGATGGAGCGAACGCAGACCCACATCGCTCATGTCGTGCAGCAGGCTCGCTTCCATCTTCACCACTTCTCCCGATTGCCTATCGAGCCATGCCGTGCCCTGCAGGTCGAGCGGATATTCGCGGCCGCGTAGCGCCAGCGCTGCCGGCGTGCGTCGTCCCGGGATATGCGCAAAGTGAATCGGAATCGCCGGCCTTCCGCCGATCTCTTCGTCCGGCATTGTTTCAAACTCGAAGCTGTCGCGATAATAGGGATGAAAGACAAGAAGCACCGTGGAGACGCCGTTGGTGACGAGCATCGGGAACTGGGGCTGCCGGTCCTTTGTGGATGCCGACTCGATGCGCGACTCGTTCAGTTGGAACTCGTCACCGTTACCGCTCATCATGATGAGGTAGTCGAACTGCCCGCGCGCGCTGACTCCACATGACCGCTCTCGGATAGCTTCTCCTGGGTCACAGTCTCGGTGCAGTGCAGATCGGCGAGCTGCTCGAGATAGGCTGTGATCTGCCGCTGCGCAAGGCGCACTGCATCTGAAGGCGGCGCCGCCTGCGGCAAAGCAACCATCGGCACGGTTAATACAGAGTGGCGCAGACAGTCAGGCCGTGGTTAGGGATGATTCGCATGGGCTGCCCTCCTGGTTGCTGCACGGTTGTTGAACCGGTAGCCGACCGTCGTCGTCCATTGGTTGTAGTTCAGTGATCCTCCGCGCTGCGCCGTGAACATGCTTTCGACAAAGAGCCGGGAGCCGAGATTCGTGTCGAAGAGAAAGTTTGCGAAATTCGAGCCGCTGTTGGCTGCGACCGACGAGGTATACGCGTAGCGGCCAGCCTGCAGATTGAGCCGCAGATTGTCCAGCAGATCTCGGGAGACCGTGAGGGTCGTGTAGGTGCCAGAGGCAAAAACGCTATCGAACTTGGAATAGCGCGCGTCGGCCTCCAGGCCGGTCTTCCAGATGTTCGACATGGTGGCGCCGAACATGCTTGTTCAGCGAGCTCTTTGGATCCGTGGAATCTGTTGCTGCTGCCCAGGCTGAAGTAGCCCGTGATGTGCATCGGGAACTCGAATCCGCGCGCCGCCGTTGATTCCTTGATAGAGATATTTATCCAGCAGGCCGGTCCCGACCAGCGTCGGATCGTAGGTGGGCACGTCGCGAAAGTAGGTGTCGGTCAGATCGAGGGTCACGCGCGGATGCACCTGCACGCGCAGTGAGAGCAGGCTCTGGCCGAGGCCCGCTGCCCACTGCCGGCGTGCAATGGATTCGCAGTCGGTCGATCGATCTGCATCGAGTGATAGAGCGAGAAGTAGCGCTTGAACGAGAAGTTGTTCTCTGTGAAGACGAAGGGCCGATTGATCGCCCATTTCAGCATCTCGACCCCGCACCCCGACCGTGTTCGAATAGCGGAACGTCTCGAAGCTTCCGCCGTGCACGTTGAAGAAGGCGCCTCCGATGCGCCGCTGCGGGTTGTAGTTCCAGGCAGTCGGATCGGGTGTCGAGCCGGCAAATATCCCTACCACTGAGTGCGTGCGCGAACTGTCGGCCGACATAGGCGCCATCGATGGCTTCAAGGCTGCTTGCCCAGGGCAGGTAGAGCCGGCCAATGCCCGCGGTCCAGTGCGAATCGGGATTGATGTAGGTCAGGCTCATCAGATAGGTGCGATTGATCAGGTCCTGAAGCGTGCCTTGGGTCGAGCCGTGAGCTGGTCCGCAGCTCGCCGCGCCAGTAGCCGTTCAGATTCCAGTGGGTGCCGAAGATGCGCGTGAAGTCGGCGCGGAAGACCATCCCGTATTGCTTCGAGGTCGTGCGCCGCCTGGCCCAGCTGCTGAATCGTGCTGACGTCGAATCCGATTCTGCCGCGGATCTGATTGACTTCAGGCAGCGGCGGGCGCGGAATGGCGTCGCGCACTTCTTCGTCCAGCGGGTCGCCCTCGCTGAAGCTGATCACCATCGGATACTGGCGCGTATTGCCGAGAGCGTCTCTTTTCGACGAGCTTTTCCACTTCAGCATCGGGCAGCGAGACAACATCGCCGGCGACCAGATCGCGTGCGATGTATTCACTTCGCAGACTGCCGAGGTGGATGCGACCGCAACAACCGTGAGCTTGGCAACGATCCCGGCTCAATCGCGGCGTTCGACGCGTCGGTAGCCGCTTTGGTCGGATCTTGCTTGAGAACCAGTTCCGTTCCTTCGGCCAGGCCCGCATCGCGGCCGCCATCGATGTAGACGTTGGTTCCATTGACGTAGCGAACATGAAAATCGGAGCGCACTGGCGCAGCAGCCGTCGGCGCAGACGCGCTGCTGCGCCGCTTCAGGCTCTTGCGCCGCATGCACGGCTCAAGGACGAACAGAAGAATGACGGAGGAGAATTCGACGCACTCGGCCTATCCTCCTCCACCGTTCTTGTGGCATGCATAGCAGTTCACGCTGTTGTACACATAGCCGGAGACGCCGCTGTGCTTCGGATTGGTCGCCGCCGCAGTGTGGCAGCTGGTGCAGGGAAGACCGAGTAATCGGATGAGTTGGTGTGGCAGGTGGCGCACACGCCATTCGCGTTGCCGTGATTCAGCGGGAAGAACGTGTGGTAGCTGGCCGGCAGCGTTGCAGGAAGCCAGCAGTTGTGGTGTGGCAGGTGGTGCAGGTGGTGGGCCAGCCCGCAGTCACGTGATTGGGATTTGTCGTGCCGGTGAAGTCCGCCTTGTGGCAGGAGTAGCAGTGCCGTCGGCGTTCCCGCGAACACGTTATTGATGTGGCATTGATTGCAGTCCACGTTGACGTGCGCGCCGGTCAGCGGGAAGGGCGTGTTGTTGTGATTGAAGGTTGCGCCGGTCCATGCTGTCGTGGTGTGGCATGTATCGCAGGTGGTGGGGAATCCGGCCGCGGCATGATTCGGATTCGTTGTTCCATTCCAATCGGTCTGGTGGCAGCCGTAGCAGGTGGTGGGCAGGTCGTGTAGTTGTTGTTGGTGTGGCACTGCGTACAGGCCACTGTTGTATGGGCGCCGGTAAGCGGAAATGCGGTGTTGTTGTGATTGAACGAGGACGGGCTCCAGCCACTCGTCGTGTGGCAGATCGAGCAGTCGGTCGGGAATCCCGAGGACACGTGGTTCGGGTTGGTCGTACCCGTGAAGTCCGCCTGATGGCACGAGTAGCAGGCAGTCGGCGTGTTCGTGTAGTTGTTGTTGGTGTGGCACTGGGTGCAGGTCAGCGTCGCGTGCACTCCGGTCAGCGGATAGTTGGCATACGACGGCGTGATTGAAGTTGACATTGGTCCAGTTCGTCGTCGTGTGGCAGGTGTCGCAGGTGGTCGGGAAGCCCGCTGCAATGTGACTGGGGTTCGTGGTTCCATTCCAATCCGTCTGGTGGCAGCCGAAGCAGGTGGTCGGCAGCGTCGTGTAGTTGTTGTTGGTGTGGCACTGCGCGCAGGCAAGTGTGGCATGCGCACCGGTCAGCGGAAACACCGACGCATGATTGAACGACGACGGGCGTCCAGGCGCTGGTCGTGTGGCACAGCGTGCAGTCGGTTGGGAAACCGGCAGCAACGTGATTCGGATTGGTGGTTCCGGTGAAGTCGGCCTGGTGGCATCCATAACAGGCCGTCGGGAGCGTCGTGTAGTTGTTGTTGACGTGGCACTGCGTGCAGGCCACAGTCGTGTGCGCGCCAGTTAGCGGAAATGAAGTGTTGTTGTGATTGAAAGTCGCGTTGGTCCACGACGTTGTGTTGTGGCACTGTGGTGCAAGTCGGTTGGGAACCCGGCCGAAACGTGAGGCGGATTGTTCGTGCCGTTGAAATCAGCCTGGTGGCATCCGTAGCAGGTCGTGGGCAGAGTCGTGTAGTTGTTGTTGGTGTGGCACTGTGCGCAGGCCACCGTGATATGTGCGCCGGTCAGCGGAAACGATGTGGTGCTGTGGTTGAAGGTCGACGGAGCACCAGCCGCTGGTCGTGTGGCAGAGTGGAGCAATCGGTCGGAAATCCGGCCGCGACGTGATTCGGATTGGTTGTCCCGGTGAAGTCTGCCTGATGGCAGGAGTAGCAGGCCGTCGGCGTGTTCGACGTAGTTGTTGTTGGTGTGGCACTGGCGCAGGTGAGCGTGGCATGCATCGCCGGTCAGCGGATAGTTCGCATACAGCGCGTGATCGAATTTCGCATTGAGCCAATTGATCGTCGAGTGGCAGGTGCCGCAATCGTGCGGCAGACCCAGTTGCACGTGGGGCGGGTTCTTGCTGCTGGCGAAGTCCGTCGTGTGGCAGGCGTAGCAATTCGCCGGCGTTCCCTTGAACACGTTGTTGAGGTGGCACGCTGTGCATGGCAGAGTGACGTGCGCTCCGGTGAGCGCATAGCCGGTGAATTTCAGATGGTCGAACTTCGCGTTGAACCAGGTGTCCACTGTGTGGCAGCTTTCGCAGGTTGTCGGAAATCCGGCCGACACGTGATCGAGAACCGGCGTCTGAAAATCCTTCTGGTGGCAGGAGTAGCACGCAGTCGATAGTCCGGTGAACTGCCCGCGCCGCGCATTCTTGTGGCAGTCTTCGCATTGCAGCAGCGCGTGCGCGCCAATCAGCGGAAATCGATTCTGATGATCGCGAATCTGCTTCAGCGAAACCTGCCAGCCTTTCACCGAGTGGCAGCTCTCGCAGTTGGCGCCAAACTGGCGGCGATGAATGTCGGCATGGCAGTCGGCGCAATGCTTGCTCACGTTCTTGAAAATCAGGCTTGTATGGCACTTGGTGCAGGTCACCTTCTGGTGCATGCCGCGCAGCGGATAGCCGGTGTGATCGTGATTGAACTCAGGATTCGAGCGGATCGGCTTCCAGCTCGTATAGGTGTGGCACTCCTGGCAAGGGATAGCGAGATCGGGCCGTGCGGATTGGTGACTTTCGCCTGTGGTCCGCCGACGCTGGGCCGCGAATTTCCCGTAGGCTGCTGCAAGCCTGCGCCTAAAAGCAGGGGCAAGACTCCTGCGGCAATCGGAATGAGCCAGCGTGCGCGATCCATCGTTCTCTCCGCGTCGTTCAAGGCTGCCCGCAGACGAAGCGCCGCATTCGACGCCATCGTTCTCCACCATCAGCTCAGTTCGCCAGCGCCTTCCGGCATCGGCAGACCGAGCCCTCCACGCGCATGAATCACGCGCGTTGGGTTGGCTGGGGCAACAACAACCTAAATCGCAGATACGGGTTTCACCGGAGACTTATATGCGCGCCTTGTAAGCACTGAGCTGGCTTCGGCAATTTGGCACGGGCTTCCTCTAACGGGCAGAGAGTCCGGAAGTTTTTTTTAAGGCAAGTAAGTAGTCAACGAGGCAATGCTCCAATGGACGAAAGCTGGGGAAGATCGTCAACCGGATATCGGTGTGTGCTGTTAGTCAGACTACAACACCCCCATTTCTTGGTCCACCGGAAACTGCTTGAATCAACATGTCTGCGAGCACCTTTGGCCCCTTCAAAATGAACTTTTGTTCATCTTTGGAATCTCCGCGCCATGGCAATCCACGCACGCGGTTGGCGTGGGCTTGTAAAACAGAACCAGGTCTCCTTCTACCTGCTTCTTAAGCGTGTGACACGCGGAGCAGCCAACGTTCTCGTGGCCGCCTTTGAGCGGAAAGTCCGTCTTGTCGTGGTCGAAGAGAGAGGGCCTCCACTTATTGCTGTTATGGCACCCGGCGCAATCGTTTGCCCGCGTTCCGAACTGGTCGGCATGCGGGTTCTCGATGGCAATCACCGCAATTTGCAGGGGTTTTCGCGAATTGCACGTGCGCCATGGTGAGTTCCATATTCGGCGGCTTGTGGCAATCGACGCATGCAACCGCGCGATGCGAGCCCATCAATGGGAACCTGGTCTGCGCATGGTCGAACTTCGACAGGTCTTTCCACTCTCGCGTGGAGTGGCACGCCTCGCAACCGAGAGGTTGCCGGAGGCATCGCGCGTCGCCATGCGCTGCGCGAATTGCCCCTTATGAACATCTTCATGGCAGGTCGTGCAACTTAGCTGTGCGAAATGATAAGGAGTTACTTTCGTACCGGCCATCGGCCTGTGACATTCATTGCAGGCAACCGCCACATGTCCCCCAGTTAGTGGAAACCTAGACTTTCTGGTGCTTGGCGAGGGTGTAAGTCGTGCTCTTGAAAGTGGCCCCCTCGTGGCACTGCTCGCACCGGTTACGCCATGGGGCTCCGGCGAACTGACCCTGATGTTCATCTGCGTGACAATCGACGCACTGCGCAAACTTGATCTTGAATCTGGTGTCGTTGCCGGCGGGAATGTGGCACGAAGCGCACTTCACCGATGCATGCGGGAATGTCAAGCGGGAACCCGGTCTTCGCATGGTCCGCGACGGAGAAGGTTGAAGGGGCTCCACCCTTGCACTGTGTGGCAGCTCTCGCAACGTCCACCGTCGGCGCGCGCCGAGAACTGTCCGCCATGCGGATCAGGCTTGTGGCAATCCGCGCAGGCATCGTGGACAATGGGAGTCTTGAAATCGCCCCCCTGGTGACAGCTCACGCAAGGAACATCGAGATGCTTGCCCACCAGCGGGAAGTTCGTCTTCGAGTGATCGAAAGTCGCTGCGAAGTTCGACTTCTTCCAAGTGAACGTGGTGTGGCAGGAATCGCATCCCTGCTTGAATTCGCCTTTGTGCGGATCGCGATGGCAATCTGAACAATTGGCAAACGCCAATCCTGCATAGCGTGGTTGGCCATCGGCCCCGGCCGTGTGGCAGCTCTTGCAGAGCACGTAGCGATGCTCTCCGGTTAGCGGAAAGCGCGTTTTCGAGTGGTCGAAGTTCTGGCGGTCAATGCTGGCTGCTTTCCAATCGACCGTCGAATGACATCGTGCGCAATCGTTCCCGAAGCGTCCCTGGTGCTGGTCTTCGTGGCATGTTCCGCACGCGGGTGACAGCCCGAGCCATGTGTGGTTCAGATCCTTGCCAGCGAGCAGCGTGCGCGTGGGCCGGCAATGTGTTGAGCTGTGTGGCACGTGCGGCAGCCCACTCCCACGTGCTTGCCATCGAGTGTGTAGCCCGTCTTCGAATGATCGAAACCTTCGGCGGTTGGATTCCAGTGAATCATCTTGAAGTTCACGCCGTTGTGGTCGGAGTGGCATTTGACGCAGGCGGCGCCGGTGGGCCCTGAACGAGGAAAGGTCGCGTGGAGACCCTTGTTCTGCTGCAACTCCGCGGCGATCTCACGGTGACACTCAAGACAACGAAAGGTCGGAGCCTTGGTCGATACTTCATGACACTTTGTGCAGTTCGTGTCCCCGTTCAAGCTCTGATGAGCCTTCGCCAGAGGACCGGGAGATATCTGTGCCTGGGCAGAAACTGCATGGCAAACCCAGACAGCGGCGAACAAGACACGGATCAGGAGATAGACAGTGCGGGCCCCTCGTTCGATTCGCGGAGGCGTCGAGGCGCTGGAGGACTGCGTCGTGCACTTACCCATCGATCCAATCCTTGCAAGGATGTCTTAAGCTCTAAATCTTGAGAGGGCCCGAGGACTCTGACTAAGTGGAGAGGACCGCACGGGGTCACCGTTTACATGATGGGGAAAGAGAGACAAGGGCCGGGTCACGAAGGCAGTTATCCAGCATTTGCTTCTGAAAGGACAAGGGCCTTTCGTGGAGTATGCCAGCCGCCGCCTGGTTTATGCCAGAGCGAAATTCGCTCCCGAGGTACTTCGGTTTGCGCCATTTTCTCCACATACTGAGCCTCAGTTTGCAGGAGCCACCGTACCAGCAAGATTAAGGTCGATATGCGCTTCCTTGGCGACCTTGAGGATGAAGATACTGGGGTCCTTCAAGCCCCACTTGACATAGGGAACAACGAAGCTTCCCTTTGCCGCAAGGTTCACACCATCAATGTGAACCTGCATGGGAACGGTGAGTTCGTGGGGACTACCGTGAAGCGTAAACACACCTGACACCTGAATCGTCGAGTCGCCGCTTGACGCAAGCGTGCCCTGAAAGCTCTGCGGCTGGAACGTGACATCCGCGAAGTGCTCGACATCCAGGACATCGGAATGCATCTTGTTATCCCGTCCCTTGTCGCCGCTCTCTCCGCTGGCTGCCGACACAGCGACGGAGCCGGACATCTTCATCGTGCCACGGTCAAAATCGATGGTTCCGTTCGTGACATGGAAGCTTCCATGGACCTCATGTCCTGTCCCGGTCAGTGCGAACGCGACACTGCTCGCCGATGGATTGACGGTGAGAGTTTGATGCTGCCCCAGTGCCACCGCGGCAAATGAAAGCGGTAGCGCGAGGATCAATGTTCTTGAATTCATCTTCATGACTCATCTCCTGACTGTTGTGTTCCACGAGTGCAGCCGTGTTCTATAAATGAGGGCGCGGCTCAGCGATATGCTGCGTGAGCCATAGTGTGAGTGAGGCAATCTTCTGATCGCTTAGATATTCGTGGCCGGGCATGTCAGTACCGGAGATTCCAAACTTTGCAATCTGTGCAAGCCGCGCGGCCCGTACCGACACGGAATCAGACGATGGAGAATACCGGAAAGGTCCCGTAAACAGATTCGCGGGAAGCTCGGCGAATGCAAGCTGCCATCGCGTGCGTGTCGCTCCTCCCGCATCGTGGCAAGTGGCACAGTCGTGGCGGTACACTGCCTCTCCGGTGGTTGGATCAGCCGCGTCGAGAGCCGGCCCCGACAGATGCCAGGCCTGCTCGTCCCGCGACCGCTGTTCGCTGCTCGGGCTGCGAAGACTGGCGAGATACGCAACTAGATCGCTCCCTCGCTGGTCATCGAAAAGAAAAGAAAAAGGTGGCATGATCGAACCTTCACTCACCTGGCCGGGGTCGATGAGATGTACTTTGAGCCAAAGCGGCGAGCGACGCATGCCCACCTCGGCGAGATCGGGTCCCTGACGCCGGTTCCCGATCAGCGGCGGACGCTCGCTGTGAATTTCCTTAAGGCTCTCCACGGGCCCCCACATCAGCACGTCCGTCGAGTTGGGCCGCACGTATTGTGAGTGACAGTGAATGCAGCCCTCGCTGATATAGACCTGCCTCCCCCGCTCGATCGCGGAGTCTGAGATAGGCGCCGCGTGAGCAGGAAGCAGACGATACATAAGGAATCCGGCGCACAGCGCTCCACCCAGCACCGCACATTCTCGCGTGCGCAGTCTGAGCAGGTCGACCAGCCCCGGCCAGAGCACAACTGCAGAGGCCACCGCGACAAAGGCCTGTGGCACGTAGCCAAGGTTCTGTCCCATGCCGATGCCCAGGGCAGACCCGATCCAACCCGCGACTGCATACATCCAGCCAGCCACACGCGCCCGCTGCGCAGCCGTGGTGGCGGCGCTCAAGAACGAAGGGTACGCCACCAGTACGACGGAATAGAAGGAAACACCGGCCGGATAAAAGAGCGAAGCAGGCAGGGCGAGCGCGGGACGAGCAAGCAGCAGACATGCGAATCCCAGGCACGCAATCGCCAACCTCAAAACGAGCTTCGATCCGCGCGCTTGCAGCAGAAAGGCCGCGAGCATTGCAGCGAAGAGATGGATGCAGCCGTTCGTCCACAGATGAGCATTGCCCATCCACGTATCTGCCTTCAGTTCGGGCGTGTGCTGGATGATATAAAAAGCTGCCGAATCAAGCCAGATCAATGCCGCAAAGCTCGAGAGCGCAATCGGCATGGTCATGCGCGTTGCGGGCTTAACGTGAGGAATCTCCGCAGCAATCGAGGGCGTGTTCGGAAGTGCAAGCGCCGCGACACATAGCAAGCCGCTCAGCAGCGCCTGCTGGCGGGGAATCGCATTGAACACCGCGGGGACATTGCAAACGAAATACCCAATGCCAGTGCCCAACCCGATCATCAGGATCGGATTCCCGTTACCAACCCAGAAATCGAGATGCGCGACCAGTGTGACGGTGAGAATGCCAAGACCCGCTGCGATCAGCAACGCAAGAGCGATGGCGCCGGGAAGTTCGAGGCGGACAAGAGATGAGGCAAAAGCTGAAGCCGCACAGAGGCCAAGTCCTAGACGAACACGCGAGGCTGCTGATAAGCCTGTCCTCAAGTAGGCTGCAAGCAGGCTGAAGAGAATACCGCCCAGCGCCATCGTAGCCATCACAATCTTCAGAGACGAGCCGGCGATACCCGATTCTGCGAGTCGAGCCAGAAACCCGAACTGCGCGAAGATAAGAAAATAGACGTACGTGACGGCGATCAGTGCCGCACCGCGCCACCCGGCCACGATCCGCCTAGCGGGCATGTGCCGGCCACCTCTTGCGCAGCCCAATCGCCTGGAACACCACACACGACGCATCGAATACGGCGACCGTCGCCCACGCTGGCTCAAGTTCCCCGGAGAGAATTCCCTTGAGGAGATAGATTGCCACGGCACTGCGCGCGAACGCTGTGAGAAGCCACACTGTCTCAAGCCGCTCTGCTCGTGCGTTGTACGTAATGAGTAATCCACCGTAAATGCACGATATGCCGACGGAAAGAACAAAGGCGCCAATATACGAAATATAAGGATTGGCTTCAACGGGCGCGTGAATGCCCATCAAGCCAAGAGTGAAAGCAGGCGCCACATACAACAGCACCCCTGTGCATGTATCGGAGAGTCCGGTGAACCATTGATAAGCGAGCAGAACCGAGCGTCTCATGCGGCGGCCTTTGCTCCCTTGGTCCCAATCAGATGATTCACTGAAATTGCAGGAAGAGAAGATGCCGCTATCAACCACTCCATTGATGCTGCCAGCATTGCAATCCCGGTCAGCAGCCGCAGAATATACAGCGTGTTCCGCTCAGCTCCAGGCGCAATCGTGAACGCCGGGTTGGCTGACTCGATCCATCCGGCGGCCGTCATCACAAGGACATAAGTCAAAACTCCCATATTCCAGGCCTGGAACGACCATTGCCTGTTGAAGATCCACGCATCCTCTTCGCCAATCAGTTGCACCATGACAAAGATCAAAAGTGCGGTGACAAAGCCGGCGACGGCGGTGAGCGAGTGACCCACCAGTCCATCGGTAAATTTGAATCGGTCAAGTACGCCCGGCAAAAAGAAGAGCCATCCGCTTACCACGAGCCCACCCCACCACCACAGAAAGGCGGTTCGCCAGCGCCTAGTTTCCGCATGCCAGGCGAAAGCGCCATAGTAGATCGGCATGATCGGAAGCCAGAGAACAACAACACCGAGGCTCAGGAACTGCGCGGACTGATGATGGCTTACATCTCCCCGGTTGAGAAATGAGCACAGAGTTGCTTCGGCAACGAGCAGGATCCATGAGCCGGCCACGATGCGTGTGCGCGGCGCGATGCGGTGTGTCAGCCCAAATGGCAGCATCAGCGCAATCAGAACAATCGCTAAAGACGACTCCAACTGGCTTTCTCCCGTCGGGCCTCCGGTATCGGGATTGATTGCGGGGTAGATGTTGGGATCGGATGCGAAATAGATGGCCAATGGAACCGCTAGCAGAACCACCAGGCCAGCGAGTCTTGCGAGGCGAGCAGCATCCAGGCCTCCACCCGCCAGCCTCACTTCGCGAACGAACGCGACAGCCAGCAGCAGCCACAATCCCATCATCGCAAAGGGGAAAAAGACGCGGGCGAATCCGGACCAATCCAGAAACAGCTTACCGCTCGAGTGACCGGAGAGCCACGAAGCAGACCCCACCACCAATGCTCCCGACCACAGCCATAGGACAGAGCGGCACCAGGCCCCAAGCGAACCGCGATCGGCCCCATACACCTTGAAGAGAAATGCAGCCATCGGTAGGCTGCACCAGCCGTAGAGGGCCACATTCATGTGCACCATCATCCAACGGCCATAGGTCCACGCACCGAGCCACGGGTTGAGGCTGGGCACCAACAGCAAGACCGCGAGCAGAACTCCGATTGCATTGCCCGCGACCAGCCAGAAGAGAGCGTGCCATACGGCTCCCGCAACGCCCTGCGTAGCGTGCATTGGCGAAGCTTCAGCCGTTCTCACGGATCCTCCCATCGTGCATCTCGACCACGCGGTCACAACCCGCCGCCAGCGTGCGATCGTGCGTGGCCATCAACAGAGTGACGCCCTCGCTGCGCACAACATCAAGCAGCAATCCAAAGATGAGAGCGCTGGCGGTCTCGTCCAGCGAGCCGGTGGGCTCATCTGCTAACAGCACCGTCGGTTGATTCATCAAGGCTCGGCACAACGCGGTTCGCTGACGCTCCCCCCCTGAGAGTTTCTGAATGCGGTGTTGAAGCCGGTTCTCGAGGCCCGTCCTCTTCGCAAGCTCCTGCAGTCGATCGCGAGCGATAGAGCGATCTGTTCCCGCGGCGGCCGCCGGAAGCAGGCAGTTTTCTTCCATCGTCAGGTCGGGAATAAGGTTATGAAGCTGGAAGACGAATCCGACTTCGTGGCGCATGAACTGGACCATATTTCTACCGGAATTGAGTTCCATGCCATTCACGGCGACATTCCCGCGATCGGGCCGATCCAAACCGCCCACCAGATGCAGCAGCGTGCTCTTGCCACAACCGGACGGACCGCACAGAGCAACTGTTGCGCCCCGTTCAACATCAAGATCTATGCCATTGAGCACCGTGATGGCACCCTGATCGTAGCTCTTCCAGATGTCGTTGGCGCGAATCGCCCATTGACCGGAAGCATTGGATTGAGCCAGAGCGTTCATTCGAATCGCAAGGCCTCCACCGCTCGAATTCGCATGGCGTAGACCGCAGGATAGATCGCGCCCGCGATGCCGGTCAGCAACGCCAGCAGCACAACGATCAGCAAGATCGCCGCATGAATGGTCGCATCGATGTACCCATGCAGAGCGGGTACAAACTTGAGCCCCAACAGCGCTACCGCGCCAAAGACCAAGCCGAGCAATGCTCCAGCCACCGCCACCAACGCCGATTCCCCAACGATCGTGGCGGCAATCTGCGTGTTCGAGAAACCGTTGACGCGCAGAATCGCGATCTCGCGAATCCTGGTAAACACCGACATGATCATGGTGTTCGCGATGCCAAGGCCGCCCAGCGCCAGCCCGCACCCGCCCACCGCCCATGCGGTTGCTTTCAGGATTCGGAACTGCGAGTAGGATCGCGAGAACTCCGCATCCTCCAACGCGATCAGGGTCGGAAAGCTCCGCCGCACTTCGCTCTTGAAGCGACGGGCGTCTTCCCGGTTGCGCAGCTGAATCGTAATCACAGAAGAGCCTTCTTTGTGGAAGAAGCGCTGCGCCGCGGGAAGAGGCATGAAGACACCGCCATCTTCAAAGCCATTCGAGGTCTTCACGATCCCAATCACATGAAAAGCTCCGTGCCCGATCGGGACCACGCTCCCCATCGACGCGCTCATAAACTCCGCCGCGCGCTCGCCGAGCACAATATCGTCCGGGTGCTCCCCAAAAGTGCGCGCGCTGCCCTGCAGCCATTGGGCCTTTTGTATGCGGGCATCGTCAGGTGTCACGCCGAAGCAGGTAATGATCGGATGATCCGCGCTCGAAACTACGCCGAAGAGCACCCGGTCTGCATGCGCAACCATCGGCCAGGCAGCGATCTGATCTGCTGCCGACGGGGGTACGTCGCTGAAGAACAAATCAGACACGTTCCGTTCAAAGACAATTAACTCGGCGCCGCTGGAGAGAATGCCTGAGAACATGCCGATTGCCCCCTGCAGTACCGTCACCACAGTTAACATGGCGGCAACACTAAAGGCGATCCCCGCGACGCTCAACAAAGACCGGATCAGGTGGCGTCGAAGATTAGTGAGAATCAGCTGGAGGAAGATCATGCCTTCCCATGCGTCGAAACTACGTAAACCTGGTCAGTGACCTTGCTCAGTTCGTTTTGCAGGTCAGCGCGCAATTGAGCCAGGAATGAAAGCGCCGGGCGTACCACTAACAGGTTCTGCAGTGTCCTTTCGCCTGCATCAATCAGGCGGGTAAGGCGCTCAACTGCTGTGGGCACACCGGCCGCGAGAGCGATATTTGGCCTGTTCAAATGAAGATCGCGCGCCGAGGTCTTTCCGGATTGTGCCGAACTCTGCAGAACGTCCTTCAGATCGTCAACAATTTGATACGCCAATCCCCAGCACGACGCCATTCGCTCGAGGTACTGCACTTCGCGCGGCTTCGCTCCACCCAGCATCGCCGGCAAAACAAGAGTCAGACGGATCAATGACACGGTCTTGCCGCAGGCAATGCGCTCGGTCGTTTCGCGGTCATGCGGCAACGACGCGTAGTTCAAGTCCAGACTTTGCCCGTTCAACAATCCCTCGATCCCGAGAAGCCGCTCCACGTACTCCATTGCCTGCGACTGAACCCGCGCAGCACAGCCTGCGAGCACTTTCCAGGTCAGGGCGTACGCCCGGTTGATCAGAGCCAGTGCTCCCAGAATCGCCCCTGCTTCACCAAACGGCACGTGGACACATACCGCTCCGCGGCGCGAAAGTGCGTTATCCATGCACGGCAAATCGTCAAACACAAGGGAAGAAGTGTGAAAGTACTCCAGCGCCACAGCGAGATCGATTGCGCTCTGGCTTTCAAGACCGTATGCGAGGGCAATCTGATGAACAAGCCGCGGCCGCACCATGCTTCCCGGATGATCAAGCAGATGACGGAGAACCCCATCAAAGCTCGGCTCCAGAAAGGACGGAAGATCCATCGAGGATCGAAACGCTGCTTCGAGTTCCATGGTGCCCTGTTGCGCCACTGCAGCGCGAGTCAGTGTTTTTGTCGCCTGGCCGAGCCATCCTCTACTGTTGTCGATAGATGTAACTGTCGTCGCCATGGATGATCTCCGCCTCGATCGGGGCTGTTGCGTGGGTGAGACGACGACGCACTTCTTTTGGAAAGCAAGGACGCGTCCCGCATTGGGTGACGATTTGTTCATTAACTCCCTGATGGATCGATGTTTGCCCTAACTCAAAGCTGCTATTTTTAGGGTAGTTGGTATAAGTGAACTTGAGCCGACGCGCAGATGACGATTCGTTCATCTGCGCCACATTCCGCCACACGCCATCCAGACAGGCCTTAAGTGAAGTGCTTCCCTGCACAACCGCCCGAGATGAACTAAGATTCAGTGCATGCGGCTCCTGTTAGTCGAGGATGAACGCGATATCCAGGCGTTTCTCAAGCAAGCACTGGCTGAGGCTGGTTACAGCGTCGATGTCTCCCCTGACGGCAAAACAGCGGAAGACCTGGCGGCAGTCAATCCATACGACATCCTCATTGTCGATTTAGGGCTACCCGACCAGGACGGCATAAGTCTGATCCTTCGTCTTCGCCAAATGGGGGTTCGCGCGCCGGTGCTGATCCTGTCGGCTCGCCGCTCGGTCGACGATCGTGTGCGTGGGCTCGAACAGGGTGGTGACGATTATCTGACGAAACCGTTCGCCCTTGCCGAACTCCTCGCACGCCTGCGCAATCTGCTTAAGCGCAACGCACCTCCTTCGAGCGAAGCGACACGCATTCGCGTGCAGGATCTCGAACTGGATCTGCTGCGTCGCGAAGCAACGCGCGCTGGACAGCCCCTCCTACTCACGCCGCAGGAATTTGTCCTGCTCGAATATCTCTGCCGCAATGCGGGCCGCGTGGTCACCCGCTCCATGATTCTCGACAAAGTGTGGGGTATGCGCATCCAGCCTGATACCAATGTCGTTGATGTGCACATTTACCGCCTGCGCGGCAAAGTCGATAGCAGCGGGCAGCAGCCATTAATTCGAACCTTGCGAGGCCTGGGGTATGTCCTCAACGACCGATAAGCCGGTAATGCGCAGCGCAGCCTGGCGCATCTCGCTCTGGGCGACTCTCGCGTTCGCCTGCGGAACGATGGTCGTCTTTGTCTTCATTGACCGGTTCGTCGCCAACGACATTCAGCGCCGCAGCGATGCCTGGCTCTCCGGTGAAGTCGAAGTCCTCGGCGATGTTGCCGAGCGGACGCCGAATGACGCGCTGTACAACCGCGTCGTGGGAGAAGTGGCCGAGCTTGCTGCGCACGAGGTGCCGAACCGCCTGCCGGCAGAGAGCGCTCAAAACGATTCGGTATTTTTCCTGCAATCCGGATCGAACGGAACTCTCAAGCTGTGGGTCGGCGAGGGGGACGGGCAGGCGTATCTCAACGCGATCCGCGCTCGCTCAATCATCCCCGATCGCCCCACAAGCGTCCGCGTCAAAGGTGTTTCAATTCCGTTTCGCGTGGCCTCGATTACCATCGGCGACGGCAGCTACATCTACCTCGGCCTTTCTGAACGCGATGAACAGCGTGTTCTGCGCAACCTCCGCGTCCGCTTCTTCCTGTTGTGGCTCTCCCTGGTCATGCTCGGATTCGCCATTGTCTTCTTCACTTCGCGACGCATGCTGAGTCACGTGCGCAGCATTACCGGCGCAGCATCGCGCATTGGCCATTCCGATTTGAGCACGCGCGTTCCCACCAGCCGCAGAAACGACGAGATTGCGCACCTCGCGATCACGCTCAACCGCATGCTCGACCGCATCGAAGAGTCGATGCACCAACTCCACACAATTACCGACTCCCTCGCGCACGACCTGCGTAGCCCTTTGACGGCGATTCGGGGCAAGCTCGAATCCTCGCTCCTCGACAAGAAGGATGGCGACCATGCCGACCAGATCGTTTCCGTCATTGACGAAGTCGATCGCCTGACCGATTTTCTCAACAAGTCGCTCGACGTCGCCGAGGCAAAGGCCGATGCCCTGCGCCTCGCGCCCACTGCGATTGACCTCGATGAGTTGCTGCGCGCGATGATCGACCTCTATGAGCCCTCTATGTCCGAGCGGGACATTCGAGTCGAGCTCAAGAGCAGAGGTTCGGTGAAGATCATCGCGGACGAGGGCCTGATCCATCGCATGATCGCAAACCTCTTCGACAACGAACTCAAACACCTTCCCGCGGGGTGTACGGTCCGCCTTCTGCTCGACGAGAACCAGGAAAATGCATTGCTTATCCTCGACGACAACGGAGCAGGCTTTGACCCTGAGGTGACCTCAAACCTGTTTACCGGGCGCGTCAAGGGAAAGCATTCGAGCGGACACGGGTTGGGCCTCTCCTTTGTCGATGCGGTGGTCCGCGCCCACGGAGGATCGGTCACGGCATCGAATCGCGAATCCGGAGGCGCGCAGATTTCCATCTTTCTGCCCCTGGCAAGCCACAGCGTTGCACCTCTCCAGTCCGCATCGAAGGACTGAGCCGCTGTAAAAAAGCTCTACGCTCTCAATTTCCACTTGATCGCGCCTGGGATCGGCTCAAGCCAATAGCGAAGCCACAACCTCAGGCACAGCCTCGAGCGCTGCATCGATCTGGGTCTGATCTTTGCCGCCGGCCTCGGCAATCTCCGGCTTGCCGCCGCCCGAGCCTCCGACCAGCTTGGCCACCGCCCCCACCAGCTTGCCCGCTTGAATGCGCTTGATCAACCCGGGTGTGACTCCCGCGATGATCGCAACCTTGCCTTCGGGTTGCGCCGACGCCAGAACCACTACGGCTTCGCCCGCACGTTGCTTGAGATTGTCGACCAGCGTGCGCAACTGCCCGCGCTCCAGATTATCGGCGCGATGCCGCAGCACCTTCACACCTTTCACCTCAACTGCATGGGAAAGAACCTCGTCGAGCCCACCCGCAGCGGACTTCATGCGTGTCTCTTCCAGTTCCCGCCGTAGCCGCTTCAGCTCGTCTTCCTGCGCTGCAAACCTGTCACGGAGTCCATCCGAAAGGCTGCCTCCCGCAGGGACTATCTGCGAGGCAAACTGCGCTACCGCAAAATCACGTCTGAAAGTATCGAGCGAACCCATACCGCTGATGGCTTCGATGCGGCGCACACCCGAAGAAACCGAGGTCTCGCCGGTCAGCTTGAAGAGGCCGATCTCGCCCGTCGCCGCCGTATGCGTTCCTCCGCAAAGCTCCGTCGAGAACCCATCGGAGAGCTTCACCACCCGCACCTTGTCGCCGTACTTCTCGCCGAACAGCGCCATCGCGTGATATTCGTTTACGGCAACATCGATCGGAACGTCTTCCAGCGTCTCCACCTTCGCGTTTTTCAAAACCTCGCGATTGACGATGTCTTCGATCTCCTGTAATTCCTCATCCGCGACTTGCGCGAAGTGCGAGAAGTCGAAACGCATCCGGTCGGGATGCACGGCCGAACCAGCCTGCTTCACATGTGTGCCCAGAACCTGACGCAATGCCGCATGCAGCAAGTGCGTGCCGGTGTGGTTGCGGCGGATCGCATCGCGACGCTCTCCGTCCACGACCGTATTCACCCGATCGCCGACGGCAATGTCCTGCTTGAGAACGGCCTTGTGCGCGCGCACGCCCTGCACTGGCAACACGCAGCCAGTAATCTCCGCAACGGTGGAGTTTCCGTCCGGAGTTAGGAAAAAACCCGTATCGCCGACTTGGCCGCCCGAGTCGCCATAGAAGCTGGTGTGGTCGAGAACGACCTCCACTTCGTCGCCGGCCTTTGCTGCGGGCACACCCACACCATTCTTCACAATGGCGAGAACTTCGCAATTACTCGAATCAAGTTGCTTGTAGCCCTCGAAAACCGTCTTCGGCAACTCGCGAAACGCCGGGCTGGCAGTCTTCTGCGCGCCACCCTTCCAGGAAGCCCGTGCGCGGGACTGCTCTTCCGCTTTGGCACGCTCGAATTCTCTTACATCAAGATCGACCCCGACATCACGAGCAGCGTCCACCATGAAATCGAGAGGTAAGCCGTAAGTTTCGTAAAGGTGGAAGGCTCTATCTCCTGACAGAGTTATTCGGAGTGACGGATCTCCCCCGGTGTGTTGCTGTTGCCTCTGATGCAATGGAACTGCTTCCATTGCTCTGATGTCTTGGCCGTATGGGGATTTCACAAGGGCTGCGATTTCTTCCTCGAACTTTATCATTCCGGTCTTCAACACGCGGTCAAACTGCTTCTCTTCCGCCTCGATCACCTTCGCCACCCGCGCAGCCGAGTCGACAAGATCGGGGTATGCCCCTTTCATTTCGTCGCGCACCGCATAGACCATTTCATAAAGGAACGGCTGCTCCTGCCCCAACAAGCGTCCATGTCGGATGCCGCGCCGTAGAACCTTGCGCAGCACGTAACCGCGCCCTTCGTTGGAAGGCACCACTCCATCATTGATGAGGAACGCAGCCGCACGCGCATGATCGGAAATGATCCGCAAGCTCGCATTCCCAACATCGTCTTTAGTTGAAGTCAGTTCCGCCGCTCTCTTAATCAACGGCGTAAACAGATCCGTCTCGAAGTTCGAAATCTTGCCCTGCAGCACAGCAGCCACTCGCTCCAGGCCCATGCCCGTATCGATCGAAGGCTTCGGCAGCGGCGTCAGTTTATAACTTGTCGATTTTGTCTCAGGGTCTACAAGCGCGGCGCGATCAAATTGCATGAAGACGAGGTTCCAGATCTCGACATACCGCGCATCATCGTGGCCAAACGGCTTGTCCACGCCGGGCGTCTCGGCCGCTCCAATCCCCATGTCGTAGAAAATCTCCGAGCAGGGTCCGCAGGGGCCGGTCTCGCCCATCTGCCAAAAATTATCCTTCGCTCCGTATTGAAAAATGCGCTCTTTCGGAACCCCGACCTCGATCCAGTACTCCTCTGCCTCGTTATCGCGCGGCACATCGGCTGTGCCCTCAAAAATAGTGACGTAGAGCCGGTCCTTGGGAATCCCAAACCACTCCGGACTTGTCACCAGTTCCCACGCAAACTTGATCGCATCGCGCTTGAAGTAGTCGCCAAAGCTGAAGTTGCCCAGCATCTCGAAGAACGTGTGATGGCGCCGCGTAAAGCCGACGTTCTCAAGATCGTTGTGCTTGCCGCCGGCGCGCACGCATTTTTGAGAAGTAGTCGCGCGGCTGTACTCGCGCTTTTCCGCGCCGAGAAACAGATCTTTGAACTGGTTCATGCCCGCGTTGGCGAAAAGCAGCGTGGGATCGTTGTGGGGCACCAGCGAAGAAGACGCCACGCGGCGGTGGCCCTTCGACTCAAAAAAGCGCAAAAACAGCTCGCGAATCTCGTTTCCCGTACGGTATTGCATGGCGTATTCAGTGTAACGGGCCGTGGCAGGTGCAAGAGTGCCCTCAAACCCGATGCCGGTTGCTTTCCTGAATTTCCGCTTCTTCCGGTAACGGAATCCGCGTCGCCGCATCTTATCTATGTGTCTGACCCCAAGGAGATCAAAGTGGATAAATTCGCGTTGCTGGCGCTACTGCAAGCCAAACCGGGTAAAGAAGCGGAGGTTGAGGAGTTTCTGAAATCGGCACAACCGCTGGCCCTCCTCGAGGCCGGAACTACGAGCTGGTACGCCGTGAAGCTGAGCGATGGCCGGTTCGGCATCTTCGACACATTTAAAGACGAAGCCGGCAGAAATGCCCACCTGACAGGCGATATCGCCAAGGCGCTATTCGCCCGGGCCGCCGACCTGTTCTCAACTCCGCCTCAGGTGGAAAAGCTCTCCATCCTCGCCGCCAAAGCATAAATACGAAACAGCCAGGTACTCAGAACCGCTCCATCCGCGTCCAAGGCTTCATGAAGATCCACCTTACCCTGGGTGTCGTACTCTTCCTCGCCTCTGGAAGCACTGCGCGAAGCTTCGCGCAACCGGGGGCCGGCGTTGAGGTCGCGGAATTGCACGAAATCAGCGCCGGCTCTTCTGTCATTCAAGTGGACTTTGCGGCCGGCGCAATGGACCTGCCCCATCAGACGGTCCTCGATCATATTGGTGCAGCTATTTCCGCCATCACGGCGTATTACGGCCGCTTCCCGGTAGCTCGCGCGCGGCTCCTCATCATTCCCGCAGAAGGACGCCACGGCATCATGCAGGGCACAACCTGGGGCGACGTCGGCGGCTTCCAAGGCTTCACGCGTATCCGTATCGGACAGCACACAACGGCAGCGGAATTGGCTTCCGACTGGATGACGACCCACGAACTCGTGCACATGGCATTTCCTTCTCTGAATGACAATCAGCACTGGATGGAGGAGGGGCAGGCCACCTACATCGAGCCCCTCGCCCGTGTCATGACAGGCGAACTGAGTGCCGCCGACGTATGGGCCGACATGGTCCGAGACATGCCGAAAGGCGAGCCACGACCGGGCGACGAGGGAGTCGACCGGACCCACACTTGGGCGCGAACTTACTGGGGAGGGGCCTTGTTTTGCTTATCCGCCGATGTCGCCATTCGTCGACAGACAGCAAATCAAAAAGGGCTGCAGGACGCCTTACGCGCTATCGTCGCTCAGGGCGGAACGATCGATCACAACTGGGATCTGGCCCAGGCGCTCGACCTCGGCGATCGCGCCACGGGCACCCACGTGCTCACACAGATGTATGCACAGTGGAAAGGCGCACCCGTGGCAGTGGACCTGTCGAAGCTTTGGGAAGAACTGGGCATCCGCACGTCCCCAGACGGAAGTGTCACGTTTGTCGCCTCCGCGCCTCTAGCCCGCTTGCGGGAAGCAATGACAGCCCGTTCCAAGCCCGCTCCGCAGAAATAGAAGGTCCGCGGCAGACGTTGAAGTGGTTTAGGCGAACTCCCACCGCCGCGCAATGCGTCGCGCCGCAAGAAAAAGCACAGCACCCACCGCAAGAAGCACCGACACTTGCGGCCAGAGCGCCGTCACCGGCAGATCGCGCCAGAAGACCTTGGTGAAGCCGTCGATGGCCCACGCATTGATCGTGAACAGACCCGCCTTCTGCATCGCCGGCGGCATCAGGTAGCGCGGAAACATGCTGCCGCCCACCGACGACATGATGAGAATCAGCAGTGTCGACACGGCCCCGAGCTGCGCGCGCGTATGGCAGAGGCTCGCCAGTAGCATGCCGAAGGCAGCCACCGCGACCGCCGTCGAGAGGCCCATCACAATGAATCCAGGAATATGGCTGAACAGGTCAAGGTGAAACACAGCCCAGCCCCATAGGAACATCACCGTAAGTTGCGTGAAGGCCAGCAGGATGTTGTAGGTCAGCTTACCTGCCAGCAGCGAGGTCATCGTGATATGCGAGCTGAGCACGCGATCAAGCGTGCCGGAGTCGGCCTCGTCGAGCAGAACCCCAGCCGACCCGCTGGCCGTGAACAGCAGAAACATCACTCCAATCGAAGCCGCATAAAACGAGACCATCGGGCTCTTCTTGTTTTCGCCCACCACGGCGCGCGTGTGCACGGGGATCATGCCGCCCCCGGAGTCGCTCGAAGAGGACGCGCCCAACTGCCCATTGCTTTCCAGTGCATGCAATGCGTTGAGATTCGCATCCATGCGCTTCTGTTGGTCGGGCGTGAGTCCGCCAAGATACTGACTGGTGTATTTCATCCCCACATCGGCCATCGCCGCCGGCATTGACGTCATCGCCGCCTTCTGCAAAAGCCCCGAGACCACCTGCGGCGCAATCACGTCGCTGGAATCGTTCAGCATCTGAATGGCCGCCGCGCTTTGCCCCGGGCCAAATGAAATCGGATTCTTGCCGAACCCTTTGGGGATAATCAGCGCGACCGGTGCTTCTCCCGCTTTCACCGCCGCCTCTGCCGTTGCGGCAGTATAGTCCGGCTGAACCTCTTTGGCTTTGGCGTTCGGCCGCATCAAGATCGTCAAAGAGCTTTCGCGTTGCAGGCCATGCACAAGCTGCTGCGACGCCGGGCTTCGGTCCTCATCCACCAGAAGCAGCGTGATCTTTGGCGTGGAATCGCGTTGGCCGCCGAAGATGACTGCGAAAATGCTGAAGAAAGCGATGGGCAACACAAAGCTGAGCGCGAGCGCGGCGCGGTCGCGGCGCAGCGAAACCAGGGCGGTTCGGATAATAGGCAGAATCATTCGCGCAATTCCCTTCCCGTAAGGTGCAGAAAGACGGACTCAAGATTCGGGCGGCGCAGCGAGACGTCCTCAAGTTCGAGGCCGCCCTTCGCAGCCGACTCGAGCAGGGCTCCAATCTCGATCGAACGTTCGATCGAGAACTCAGCTGTGCCGTCGACCATGCGGCCGCCATGCCCTTCAACCCACGCTGCCACGACCTCCGCCGGCCCGCTAAAGCGCGCCAGCACAAGGCTCCGCGAAGCAAAGGCGTTCTGCACCAGCTCCTCTTTTGTTCCCAGTGCGATGATGCGGCCGTGATCGATGATCGCAATGCGATCGCACAGCCGCTCGGCTTCTTCCATGTAGTGCGTGGTGTAGACGATCGCGGTACCCGTGGTCCGCAGAGCCTCAATCATCTCGAAGATACGGTTGCGCGATTGCGGGTCAACACCAACCGTGGGCTCGTCCATCAGTACAACCCGCGGACGATGAATGATGCCGGCCGCCATATTGAGCCGGCGCTTCATGCCGCCTGAAAGCTTGCCGGCCAGATCCTTGGCGCGATCCTGCAGCGCCGCCCAATCCAGGCACCAGGCAACCGACTCCGCCAGTTCCTTACCGGCGAGCCCGTGATAACTGCCAAAAGCCTCCAGGTTCTCTTTGCAGGTCAGGCGCGGATAAACAGCGAGCTCCTGCGGTACCCAGCCCAGTGCTGCACGGGCAGCAATGGTGTCCGCGCGCGCCCCGAAGATCCGGATACTGCCGGTATCGGGAATGACGCGGCCGACGATCGCGCGAATCGTTGTGGATTTGCCCGCACCGTTGGGGCCGAGCAGACCGAGACACTCGCCCGCGCGCACGTCGAGCGAAACGCCGGCGACAGCGATCACCGCCCCAAAGCGCTTGGCGAGCGCGTCAATCTCCAACGGCAGTGTTGCGGAAGAAGCAGGAATCGCCGTGGCAGAAGCCATGGCACCTCCGGAAGTTCTCAACGAACCACTCTATACCCATAGAACTACGCGGCGATGAAAGGGAAAGTTCATTCACCGTGCGGTTGATCGTCGAGATTATCCAGCGCTGCGAGCGATTCGTCGGGAACATCCCACTGGCGCAGAATCTTGTAGATCACGCCGGTCGAGAATCCTGCAGCCACCAGCCGGCGCATCAAGCGTGCTGTTTCCTTGTCATTCGCGGGCTTGCGCATACGCTTGCGCTCCAGGTGCTGGCGAGCCAGCGTCTCTTCATTGGTCTCCGCATAAGCTGTGTCGATGGTGGAGGTAATCAACTCCGAGGGCACGCCCTTGTTGCGCAGATCCTGCTGAACCCGGCGCTGCCCAAACTTTTCGTTCTCCTTGCGCAGGCGCGTGTAGGTTTCCGCAAAGGCCGCATCGTTGAGATAGCCATTCTCTTTCAGGCGATTGAGGGTGGCGTTGATAGCCGACTCACCCTGCTCACCCGGTTCCACGCGCTGCTGCATCAGGTGGCGCAGATTGGCAGTGGTGCGCATCTGGCGTCCGAGAGATCGTATGGCGTACTCGTACAGACCCGCTTCGTTGAGAAAGGCGCGCGGTTTGCCGGATTTGCGTTGGAACGGCAGCTTCTGACTCCTGTTTTGATTGCCTGCGCCGCATGTTGACTACTTAGTTATTAACTGGGGGGGGGGGGGGTACATTCCGGCCTCCAACGGTGGCCCGAACCTGGAGAGAAGAAACGATCATACGCATCCATGTCATCGATTGTGCTCCCTCTTGCTCAAACAATCTGCAAAATGAGTTTCAACTTCATGATGGTTTCGCGCGGCGGGGCTAGTAGCTAATGGCTTGAAGCTGGCTCTTTCGTCCACCGGTCCACCCAATCGTTCACCGTCTTGTACCAGAGGCGCGAATTCTGCGGCTTCATCACCCAGTGGCCTTCATCCGGGAAATACAGCATCTTGCTCGGAACCTTGAGCAACTGCAGCGTGTCGAAGAGCTGGAAGCCCTCGCTCACGTCGAGGCGGTAATCGAGCTGGCTGTGCACGACGAGCGTGGGCGTTTTGAAGTTCTTCGCGTAGAGCGATGGCGACCACTTGCGGAAGGGATTCTCGCTGTCAGGCTTGCCGTAGTAGTCCCACGGGTTTCCTTTGAACTCCCACTGATTGAACCAGTCCTCTTCCGTCGAGCCGAAAGCCGACTCTGCGTTGAACATGCCGTCGTGCGAGACGATGCACTTGAAGCGATCGGTGTGGCCGAGGATCCAGTTGGCCATGTAACCGCCATAGCTCGCGCCAAGGGCGCACTCACGCGTCTTGTCGATGAAGGAGTAATGCTGCTCGGCATAGTCGAGGCCCGTCATCAGGTCGGTGTAGGGCTTGCCGCCCCAGTCGCCGTTCACGCCATCGACAAAAGCTTGCCCATAACCAGTCGACCCGCGCGGATTGATCATCACCACGACGTAGCCATTGGCGGCAAGTAGCTCGGCATTCCAGCGATACGACCACGCATCGCCCCACGCCCCTTGCGGACCGCCATGGATGAGGAATTTGACAGGATACTTCCTTGCCGGATCGAAGTTGGGCGGACGCAGTAAGAATCCCTGAACGCCACTCACGGGCTCTGAAACGCCCACAACGATCCCCCCAGTTGTCCTTTTGGTCGATGAGGGCGCAGGATTCCGCATATCGGGTGGTTGGAATTCGAATGCCTCACAGTCTGAGAGGTCTAGCCCTTTAATCAGCGCATCGTTTAGATGGGTAAGCTGGTGCTCCCCTGTGTATTCGGAAGAGTGATCCGGAGGCGGAAGGCGCAGTACATATATTTCCGATGGCTGCCAGACATGCATCCCGGATGCAATCAAGATTCTTCCATCGCCTGAAACCCCTAGCCCAGAAAACTCACCATTTCCTAGAGTAAGGATGAAGAACTTATTTGCGTCAACACCCACGCTATAGATAGGTTGGACACCTTGGAAACCAGAGGTGAAGTAAAGCCGCTTTGAATCAGGTGACCAAATGAACTCATCTACCCACTGATCCATGTTCGGCAAAAGGTACTTGATGGTCCTCTCCGCTCGGTCGTATCGAGCAAGCCGAAACTTGTCCGCCTCGTACCCCGCCCGCGCCTGCGACCGCCACGCCAGATACTTTCCATCCGGCGAATACGCAGGGCTGAAGTCGCCTCCCAGAGACGTAGACACTTTCACCGGCTTTGCCCCAGGGTTCGTCAGGTCGAGCGTGAAGATATCCGCATTGGTCGAGATGGCCGGCTCCGGATCGAGGTTCTCAGTAAAGGCCAGCTCTTTCGAATCCGGAGAAATCGCGCAGCCGCAGCCTAGCGGCTCGGTGGGATACTCCGGCGGCACATCGTGAGGATCATTGGGCGTCAGATCGCGAACTGCACCGCTCTCGACCGAAAGGTAAAACAAATGCGATCTCTTGTCGCCCGTGAAGTGGTTCCAATGGCGATAGAGGAGATGGTCGAAGATCCGCGCCTTCACCTTGCTCTCGGCCGCCGCCTTATCCCGATCGGCATTGCATTTGTCTCCACCACCGCCGTCCGAAGGTATGATCGCCGGGCAGTCGGGATAGACCGCCGACGTGAACACGATGAACTTTCCATCCGGCGACCCCTTGGCGTTGTCGGCTTCGGTTGAAAGGTTCGTCAGCTTCTTCGCGTTGCTCGTCGCACCCGTCGCCGAATCGAAGTCGGCCTTCCATATCTGTTGTCCGCCCTCGCGCGCCGAGAGAAAAAGCACGGAGTGCCCGTCCGCCATGAACTGCAGGCCCGTGTCACCGGGCTGGGCCGTTGCTACCTTGAAGGGCTCGCCGCCTGCGATCTTCTGCAACCACCACTCCGTGGTTTTAGTGTTTTGGTCGAGGTTCGCTGTCGTGACGGAGTACGCCAGCCATTTGCCGTCCGGCGAAACCGCCGTCTCGCCCAGCCGCTTCATCGCCATCAGGTCTTCGAAGGTCATGGGGCGCTTGGCGGAAGCGGTTTGTGCGGAAGCATATGGGAGTGTCAACAAGGAAAAAACAAAGGCAAGAAAGAGATTTCGAAATCGCATAGAAGTCCCCAGCGCACAAGTCAAAAATCACCTGCACGCGAAGAAGAAGTGTACAACGATGGGCGAGTCGGAGAGGGGATGCCGAGCATCGTGCTGTTTTTTTAGAGTGCCTGGCAAATATTCAGTTTTCCCACGTCTCCAAAAGCGGGAGACATGGGACACCCGATCTTCGTGCGGATCTCAAGAGGGGCTGGGAAGAATACAGTTTTCCCTGGTCCCCGAAAGCGAGGGATCACCACCTCACGAACGAGGACCTGTTCGTGGGGACCCCGGACCAGGGGCACCCATTTTGTGGGGTGGTTCGTGCTGAGTTTGGCTGCGGCTAAGCGGCTTGCAATTCGAGAAGAATCCCTGCGCCGCGCGGTTCCAGATTCATAGCCGTAATGCGGCCATTGTTCTCGCGCAGAATTGTGGCGCACAGGCTGAGTCCAAGCCCCGCTGTCTCGCCTGCCGCCTGCGCGGGCACAAACGGATCGAAGGCGCGCGCGGGATGAAGGAAGCCCGGCCCCGAATGCGCGATCAGTATCTTTACCGCATCATTCTCCGCGGTGGCCTCAATGCGCACCGACTTCTCGCCTGGCAAATCGAGGTTCTCCACCGCTTCAATCGCGAATTGCAGACAGTACAACACCGCCTGGCGAACCTGCTGCGCGTTGCCCAGGGCACGCGGGAGCGTCGGCGCGATCTGGAGACGAAACTCGATGGAGCGATGCAGAAACTCGGAGCGATGCAGCTGCTCCATATCGTTCAGCAGCTCAGTGACTGAAATTGCCGTGTACTGGTCGCTCTGCGCGCGCGACATGCGCGAAAGGCTTTCCAGCGTCGCACGCATATTGCGTGCCTCAGTCAGGATGGCCTCGACGCCCTTGCGCTCCTGCGGGCTCATCACGGGAGTCGCCTCCAGCAGCGACGCATAGCCCAGAATGACGGTGAGCGGGTTATTGAGCTGGCGGGTAACATTGTTGGCGAGCTGGCCCAGGCCGGCAAGCTTCTCCGCATCCACCAGCTTCTCAAGCATCATGGTTTGGCTGCGCGAGGCTTCGATGCGGGCCGACAGCACTTCAACAGGAACAAGGTCGTCCGGCTGCAGGGGCTGCCCAGGCTCACGTAGCCCGGCCAGAAAAATCGCACCGTCCGTTCCCGAGCGGCCCTGCAACGGCACTGCGATCACCTTGGTCATGTGCAGCCGTTCGAGATCGTCGCCGGGCAGCAGCCATGGCTCCAGGCTCAGAGCGAACGACGGGCTGCCCTCTGCCGCCGTGGGCGCGGCGCCCGGCGCAAGAAAGTTGTCGACTGGAATACGCGCGGTCAACGATTCCAGCCCATTCAGTGCGGCGTCGTCCAATCCCGCGGCCCCCACCAGGCGGTACTGCCCCGAAGGCTGCAGAAAAATCAGAGCGGCCTGCGCGAACCGGCTGTTCGAGGTAATCATCTGGCAGATCTGGTTGGCTTGGCGATCAAAGTCCTCAAGACGCCGGCGCGAGAGCACCCCGCGCGTGTACGCCTCCAGCTCGGTCCGCAAGCGGTGCTCGCGATCCTGGGCGGCCTGCTTTCGCGCCAGCTGTTCCTCCAATGCAAGCACAATCAGACCCACCGCGACAACAACTTTGCCCATCACAGAAACATGCTGCAACGTCACCTGCAGCAATGGATGGGCAACAACCTCCGGCACGAGAACGACAACATACAAGGTCCAGGCAAGAAAGCCCAGGCTGCTGAGAATCGTCCCTGCAGTAACGCGGCGAAAGAGGTAGAAGATCACCAGCGCAGTGGTGAGATGCAGCGCGCTCTCCACAAAAATCAGAGGCCAGCTTCCGCGCGCTGAAACACATATCCAAAAACTGAGGCCGCCCATTGCGATGCAAAGGGTGAGGCCCACCGGCGTGGGCATGCTTCCCCGCGAGAAAGCCCAGAAGCACCCCACAAACAGGGCCAGGGCCCCGAGCGCGGGAAAAAGAAAAAATGCCAGGCTGATCGGCATCTCGCCGCGATACACACCGTCCAGCAGCACGGCATAGACCACGAGCGGAGCAGCAAATGGAACGGCATAGTAAATGCGGATTCCCTTGAACGAAAACCACAAGGGTGACAGGGAGGCAAGCAGGATGGTCGCGCCAATCAGAGCCGCGGACTGTCCTGCGGCAGCGATCCAGGGATGCAACGCGGCGCTGGATACATCCCAGAGGCCCAGGTGGAAAACCTGCACCATCCGGAACGAGGCAAACAGAAGTCCCAGAACCCATAGCAGCGTCCGAGTGTCCCGCGAGCGCATGTAGATTTGCGCGAGCGCCGGAAGCAGCACCACCGTCAAAACAAACGCGGAAAGCTGGTAGCTGTCGGACATCGCAGCCGGGCGTCTCCTTGTACGCGCCTTCTGATCCTTGTACGCGCCTTCAGAACCTGTTTGCGATCATCGCTTCGATCGCAGCTGAGGGTTTGAGAGTTCCAATTCGGCTAAAGCAAACACCACCGAATTGTGCGATAAGCGCGGTAAACCAAGCCTAGCGTTAGGCTTCTCATCGCCGCAAGGCAAAAGAGCAAGACTGGTAGCCTCTGGCACACCTCGCCCTTAGCCCAGTTCACGGTTTATTGTTCAACCATACGCCGCGCCTGTATATGCGTCTAACGTGGTAGATATTGGACCTGAGCCAGTTGACCAATGGCATGAAAAGTCAGATGTTACAAAGCGCGAACCGCGATTTGAGGAGGCATTAAGAGTGCGAGTCTTCCACGGGTTGGTCTTTCTGGTTGCCGGCGCGTTTGCCCTGGCGACCGCGGCGCAGGACAAAGACAGCTTTACCCCCATGCCGCTCGATTCCGGCTTCGGGCATATGGACCTGTCCGCCCCTGCTACCCCGCCCGAGGAGATCATCCACAAATTCGCGGCCAAGGAGTCTGAATTTCAGGATGCCCTGAACCACTACACCTACCGCCGCCTCGCACGCGTGCAAACCGTGGATGATGACAACAAGGTCGACGGCGAATACTACGAAGTGGACGACGTCATCTTCGATCCGTCAGGCAAACGGACAGAGAAGGTTGTCTTCGCCCCCGGCAGCACCCTGCAGCGGGTCATGATGTCGCCTTCCGACCTGCAGGATATCCAGCACGGTTATCCCTTCGTCCTCACCGCCGAGGTGATCGGCCAGTACAACGTCAACTACGTTGGCCGACAGAAAGTGGACGAGGTCGATTGCTACGTCTTTGACGTCAACCCCAAGCAGATTGAAAAAGGCAAGCGCTACCTGGATGGGCGCATCTGGGTCGACGCGCAGGACCTGCAGATCGTGGTCACCAACGGCCGCATGGTTCCCGACGACACCCGCAAGGGCAAGGAAGATCTTCACCCGCCCTTCATGACCTGGCGCGAACAGGTCGATGGACATTATTGGTTCCCCGTGTACACCAAGGGCGAAGGCGTTCTGCACTTTGCCGGCGGCAGCGGCTACATAGCCCAGGACGTCCACATTCGCGACATCATCAAATACACCGATTACAAGCGCTTCGGCTCAACTTCGAAGATCATCTACGAGGGGCAGGACATTTCGCCTGGGCAAAATACGCCAAAACCGCCCGGACAAACACCAAAGCCGCCCAAGCAATAGCGCGATGTCTTAATTCGACGCCACGATCGTCGTGGATGGCCTCACGCGCATCATCCGATCCCAAAGAGCCTGGAAGCGAGGGTCCCCCTGCGATCCTGACCACTTCGGGTCCGTCGCAATCGAGATGAGAAAAGGTGACCGGACCTCGTAGGCCCTATCCAGCCAGGCATACGTCTGGTCCTTGTCCTTCAGGGCGAGGTAGATAATGGCAGTGAAATAGGGATCGACGAACCCCTTGCGCGACATGGCCTGCAAGCGCTGAATCATCGCGTGGGCTCCGCTCCGGTCTCCGGATCGGGCCTGAATGTAACCGATTTCCCCATCGAGGAGCGGGTGTTCCACTCCGGACGTGGCATTAAACCGCCGCAGTACATCGAGCGCCTGGGCAAACTTGCCTTCCTGGCCCAGCGTCCGTCCTAATCCCCAGTTAGCGAGCACGCTCTGAGGGACTTGAGCTAGAGACCGACGATAAAAGCGAATCGATTGTTCATAGTGCCCCGCATAGTAATTCACGCATCCAAGTTCTGAAATCAGCCCCGGCGACTCTGGGTTGAACTCCAGCATCCGTTCCAAATCCTCTTGGGCATGCCTCGTGCTGCCGTCCCGTTCGAATAGATGCGCCGCGCAGCCGAATTGCCAGATGGCGCCCTGCCTGCTATCGATCTGCGACAGTTCTCTCTGCGCTCCTGCCAGGTCCCAGTCATACAACAGGTGAATCAGCCCCAGAACGGCGTGAGCGTCGGAACTGGAAGGTTCCAGGGCAATAGCCCTTTCGGCAGATTGCCGCGCCACCTCTGCGTGCATGCGCGGAGACTCGAAATAAACGCCGATCTCTTCCTCCGCTTCAGCCATCGAGGCATAGGCCTGGGCAAACGAACCGTCCTTTCTCACTGCGTCCTGAAACAAGCGGATGGCGGTCATCATGCTGTTCTCGTCGCCGTTCTGCATCGCCGCTTCTCCGCGTAGAAATTCCTGAAATGCAGCCGGGCTCGAGGTGAGAGGGCGCAGCGCCGCCGCTGATTCCCGCGCTTCCAGCTGCATCCCAAGGCCGCCAATCACATCGCGCACAATATCCGCCTGCACCGTGCGCAAGTCGGCTTCATCCGGCAGATACTGGCTGCTCCGAATCACCGTTCCATCCGCAGCGTTGCTCAGTTCAGAGTTCAGCAGCAGGCGCCCATCGGCGTTGCGCTGCAGTTCTCCTGTCAAAAGCACGGTCGCTCCGAGCTGGCTGACAATGCTTTTGCGGTCTGTGCGATCGATCGCTGCGCGCGAAACGACCCGCAGGCGCGGCAACTCCGAGAACAGGCGGATCAGATTGTCGGTGATGCCTTCGGTCAGATAGTTATTGTTGTCAGACCCGGTCTGGTTCGAAAACGGAAGCACCGCAAGAACAATCGGCGCGGAGGACCCGCTCGCGTGGGACGATTGCCGATCGCGCTTGAACCTGTCCACCCCGAGAACCAGGCCAAGAACTAGAAGCGCCGCCGTAGTTCCCCATAGGATCGGCCGCCGGAGTCGGCGCGGCGAAAGCTCCCCGTGCGCCGCGGCCGGTTCTGGCGTTGTGGCAGGCTCCGACAAAGTCCCGGGGACCTGCGTAAAAACGGCTCGATACGAGCCTCTGGGAATTTCAATAAGGAGCGGATCGTTCTGCCCCGCTTCCGCATAGTAGTCGCGCAAACGAGAGCGCAGGCGTCCCGCTTCGACACGAACCGTCGCATCGATCGATGGGTCATAAGACGCATCGCGATCGAACGCTTCCACCGCTATCGCGTATTCCTTGAGGGGCTCGTCTTCCTCGCGCAGGGAGTGCTCCACCACATATCGGAGAAATCTCTGGCTGCGAATTGAATTCGCGAACGCCGGTGCCGACAGGACTCGTTCGAGCTGCGCGTGCGCAGCCTCGACAGACGGTATGTAACGCGACTCCATCGTCTGCCGAACGCCTCCCACAAGGCATGTTACCCCGAAATGCCTCGTAACTTACGAGATGCAACTTCTTCTGCTCGCCGGCTACGCATACGTTGCGAAGGTGAGCAGCCAAGCAACGAGCTGCCAAATCGAATTGGAGGTTGTCCATGCTTAAGATTTCAAAGCCCGTGCTGCTCTTCACCGCCGTGGTGGCGGCATCAGTCCTCCCCCACACAGTCCCGGCGCAATCATCGAATGTTCACGTGGTTGCGTCGGGACTGAATGGCCCGCGGGGTCTGAGGTTCGGACCGGACGGGTATCTCTACGTGGCTGAAGCCGGCGCCCTGCCAAGTTCCTTAACCACCACCACTCCAGAAGAATGCGCCCAGGTTCCTGCTCCGGTCGGTCCATACGGCGGCGGCAATACGGGCAGAATCTCCCGAATCGATAAGTACGGAAATCGGACAACTGTTGCCGATGGGTTTCCGTCCACCGTGTCCAGCGATGCCACCCATGACATGGTTGGGGTCGCCGACTTGGCTTTCCTCAACGGACAGCTGTACGCCGTCACCGCCGGCGGCGGCTGCTCCCATGGCAATCCGGCCACGCCCAATGCTGTCTACCGCGTCAATACCCACTCCGGCTCCTACACGATGATCGCCAACCTGAGCGAATTTCTTCAGGCTCACCAGGCACTGTATGAGAATGCGGCGGACTTCGAACCGGATGGCGTCTTCTATAGCCTCATTGCGTCCGATGGTCAGCTCTACACCATCGAGCCCAACCATGGGCAGATCTTCAGAGTCACACCCTGGGGCGATATCACCGAGGTGATGGACGTATCCAAAGCCGAAGGCCACATCGTTCCCACTTCCATCGCGGCCCGCAGAGGCGAGTTCTTCGTTGGCAATCTGGGGCTTTTCCCGATCACACCTAATGCGTCGAAGATCCTGACCCTGGCACCCGGCTGCGTCGGCGAGTTTACCCCTGGACTCGACAACTGCGATAACTTCACAAGCCTCGGCCTCGTTGGATCCCGCGCCGGATTCGCCACCGTGGTTGCGGTCGACTTCGGACCCGACGGGCTGCTCTACGCGCTCGAGCTCTCGCCGGCAGCAGGTTTCCCGGCGCCGGGCGCTGGCGATGTAGTGCGCATCAACCGCGACGGACAGATTCAGCAGATCGCCACCGGCCTCGTTGTCCCCACGGGGATGACCTTCGGGCCGGATGGAAAACTCTATGTCTCGAACGCAGGAGCCGCGCCCCCGGGAGCAGGCCAGATCGTGAAGATCGATATTCCGTAATCGAATCTTCCCGAAAGACCAAGCGCCGACTCGCTCCAGCGGTCGGCGCTTTACTTTGGCCAGAAACCCCCTTCTTCGGTCTTAGTAGAAGAGGTACTTGCGCCAGCGATCGTCGCCGCGGCCCAGCATGCGCATGATCTGCCGGCTGGTGTGCAGCGAGAATGGGCGTGGCTCCTTCAGCAGAGCCATGTCGTCGATCTCCTGCAGCAGCCGGTTGCCTTTGCGCCGGTTGCACGCGTGGCAGCAGGCCACAAGGTTCTCCCACGTCGAGTTGCCTCCGCGCGAACGGGGCACCACGTGATCCAGCGTGAGTTCGGCTGACGGCAGCACCACGCCGCAATACTGGCATGAGTTGCGATCGCGCAGCAGGATGTTCTTCCGCGACAAGGCGCGGGTCTGGTGCGGAATGCGCCGGTACTCAAGCAACCGGATCACCGACGGCATTGCGATGCGGCTGCGTTGCGCGTGCAGCATCATGCCGTGCTCTTCTTCGGTCCGCGCAATTCCCTTCAGCACCAGCACCAGGGCACGCCGGGCGCCGCAGATGTTGATGGGTTCGTACGATGCGTTCAGCACCAGCACCGGCATCTGGAGCATGTGTGCGGGTTGCGGCGCAACATGTTCGGCGGCGGCCGCTGCGACAGCCCTGGCGATCGACTTCTGCTTGCGTGCATGAATCATAGCTTTTCCCAAAGACATCCTCGGCTCCCCGCTCAAAAAGATGGTTGGTTGTCTGAGTTCATGGTTCCGCTTCGTTGGCGAAAATCTGGCGCCAGGTTAATAGGAATGGGATGTTCGGCTGCGGTTCCGTCGAAGTGCGCAGCCCGATCGAACGAGTGGTCAATGCGGCGCGCGCGCGCCAGGGTGGCAACCCACACCGCGTCTGCGCCGGCTTCCATCAGCACGCGCGATGCCGCCCGCGCCGTCGCACCCGTGGTCAGAATGTCGTCGACGAGCAGCACTTTCCGGCCCGCGACTGCCGCCGGATCGGAGACACCGAAGGCGCCCCGCACGTTCAGGCGGCGCTGGCGCGGCGTCAGTCCAGCCTGGCTTTCGGTCGAACGCAGGCGCATCAGCGTGCTGGGCGCAAGCACCAGGCGGCAACTCGGATTCTGACGGCGCGCACAGGCAATCGCTTCAATTGCGATCAGGCGCGACTGGTTGAATCCGCGCTCAACGTGCTTCGACCGATGCAGAGGTACTGGCACAATCAGCAGTTCCGTCAGGCCTTCTGCGGTAATCTGCTGGATCGCATGAGCCAACATCTGCCCGAGACCCGGCGCCACTGCTTGCAGACGATCGTACTTGAGCGCATGAATCAGCGCGCGCATCCGGCCCTCGTAGGGACCGCAGGCTACCGCCTTCACAAACGGCGGCGGAGCCAACCTGCACGCGCGGCATAGCGATGCTGCTGCAGAATTCGAGCCCGAGCCGTCAAGGCTGTCGCCGCAACGGACACACCCCGAGCCCTGATCGAGCGAGACTTCAGCCCAGCAAGCAGCACAAATTGGCGCGGAAGAGAATTGCGGCAGGGGGGAGCCGCAGAGAGAACAGCAGGAGGGGAAGAGGGTGCAACCGATAGCATCCATGGGACTTCGGAGCACACGGGAAACGGCGCGCCATCTGGATATCTCCGAGGGCGGAACAACGGGCGTCAGTGAACCTGAGTCCTTGCGGAAGACACACCTCGCGCAAGCGGCGGTGGCAATCACCGCCACGCACACCCAGTATACCGGTTGCGTCAACTGCAATTCAATTCGGCCCATGCGCGGCACCCATCTTCCAACCGCTCGCGCTCCACCTTGCGCATAAAAATCCGGCGGCGCGAGATTGTCCTCACGCCGCCGGAGCGGTTTGCATTCCCTTGTCCGCGTTCTTGTCTTAGCGGTGTGTGGCTTCGCGCTCCCGCTCCGCTTCCACCTTCCGTTGGTGTTCGCGCTCGGCATCGGTCTTCAGGTCGCGGGCGGCATCCTTGACGTTGCCCACTGCCTTCTCGACTTTGCCCTTGATCTGCTGCGCCGCACCTTCAACCTGCGTCTTGGTGTCGCCGGTCCACTCGCCCACCTGGCGCTTGGCGCGACCCACGGTATCGTCGATCGTTCCTTTTACCTTGTCCTTATCCATATTCATCCTCCGGTGATTCAGGTCTTCGAGGGTTATTCCTGACGGGCCCGGTTGCCCCGCCGGATTGAGTCAATGCGGAGTTCACACCACAGGCCTGCGACCGCTGATCAACTGGATCAGAAGCACCACCACAGCAATCACAAGCAAGATGTGAATGAACCCGCCCAGCGTATAGCTGCTGACGATTCCGAGCAGCCACAAAACCAGGAGGATTACAAAGATTGTCCAAAGCATCTGTCCTTACCTCCCGCGTTCATTTCTTCCCACTCACTTCGACAACCTTCCCTTGGACGCTTCCGCGTCTCCATTAGGTTGGCTGATCGCGCTTAATCAATCCGGAAACACGAACGCGCTAAAGGTTGCCCATAGACATTGCTTGGATACGTACAAATAAGCCGCGCAGAAGACGGCCACGCCTAATTCAATCGGCATCTAAGCCACTGTGAGATCGCTTGTGCATCCCGCACTCGCTTCCACAAAACAAGGGTTTGGCATATGCGAATCGCGGGCAAAGCCTCGCAGCGCCCAGGAGGGAACATCCATGCTGTTAATCGTCATTCTGTTGCTGCTTATCTTCGGATTTGGTTACGGAGGCTATCGCATTGGCCCGGGGATGGGCTATTACGGCGGAGGCGGTCTGAGCCTCATCCTCACCATTGTCCTGATCCTCTTGTTGCTGAAGGTATTCTGATCGGCGCAGGATTCGAGGTTCCACGCAACGCCGAGTGGTTCGATCCGCGCCACCGGCCGGTCTTCGAGCCGCTCGGCGTTCTCTATTTTTGCGCTGCTGTTCCGCTCGCCGGCGCTTCCGCCGGACGCTTGGCGTTCAACTTCTCATACTGGGCGTGGAGAAGGTCCAGGTCCAGGTCGCTCAGGCTTTCTATGTCGATCATTTGATTTCGCGCGCTCGAGATCGCGCGAATCAGCTCATCCAGCTTGAGATTAATTGCGCGGGCGTCGCGGTTCTGCGTGTTCTGGATCAGGAACACCATCAGAAAAGTTACGATCGTGGTGCCCGTATTGATTACCAGCTGCCAGGTGTTGGAATAGCCAAAGACCGGGCCCGATGCCACCCACACCACAATCACCGAACCCGCTATAAGGAACGCCCACTTGGACCCCAGCCACGCCGAAGCCGTGTTGGCAAAGCGGCCAAATCGATCGAAGGACTGTATGGGCGTTGTCGGCTCTCTTCGCTTCATTCTTCACCTCAATGGGTTAGATGCTGCTTCTGATTTCCTCGCGATGGATCCTGTTGCACCGCCCAGCACCGCCTCCGCTTGTTCCGGCGCCCTTACGATACACTCGACCGAGTATGTGCTTGTTCGGTCGCAGCCGGGTGTACGGTGTCTTGATCTGCCTCCTTTCGTTGCCCCTTGAGGGGAGCACGCTACAGGATCCCCCGGCGCCGTCCCCGCAGCAGGGCATGGGCGGCATCTCCTCCGGCGTCGCTTCGGCCCCCGTCTACGACGCGCAGCGCCGTCCCATCACCGCCGGCGGCTTCGTCGACAAGGGCCCCCAGGTCTTCGAAGACATCACCAAGAAAGCTGGCCTCTCCGCCTGGATCCACAAGATGGGCGTGCCCGAGAAGAACTTCATCGTCGAAACCAATGGCTCCGGCGTCTGCCTTATCGATTACAACAACGACGGATGGCCTGACATCTATCTCGTCAACGGCGCAACCTTCAATTCTCTCGATGGCAAAGAAGATGCGCCGCACGCCGCCCTCTTCCGCAATAACCACGACGGCACCTTCACCGATGTCTCGAAAGAGGCGGGCGTTCAGAACGACCGCTGGGGTTATGGCTGTTCGGTTGCCGACTATGACAACGATGGCTGGCCCGACCTGTACGTCGGCAACTACGGCAAGAACCGGCTCTACCACAACAACCACAACGGCACCTTCAGCGATGTCGCCGAAAAGGCCGGCGTCGATCTGGGCAATTGGTCCCCCGGCTCAAGTTGGGGCGACTACGACGGCGACGGTTTGCTGGATCTCTACGTGACAGGCTATGTCCACTTCGACCGCGACAACCTGCCCATCGCCGGCTCCAAGGCGGTCGGTTACGCCTCCTGCCTCTATCGCGGAGCAACCGTCAACTGCGGGCCGCGCGGACTGCCCGGCGAGCCGGACCATCTCTTCCACAACAAGGGCGATGGCACCTTCACCGACACCACCGTCAAAGCCGGCGTCGTTGATAAGGACAAGTACTACGGCTTTGCCACCATCTTCGTCTCGCTCAACGGCAATGGCAAACCCGACCTCGTCGTGGGCAACGACTCGGAGCCCAATTTCCTCTACGTCAACAAAGGCGACGGCACCTTCGACGACCAAAGCTACGTCTCAGGATTCGCACTGAACAAAGACGGCCGCGAAATCGCATCCATGGGCATCGCCGCGGGCGACTACGAAAACAACGGCCTGGTGGATTTCTTCGTTACCGATTTTGGCGACGACTACAAGGTGCTCTTCCACAACGACGGTGACTCCAGTTTCACCGACGTGAGCTACCGCGCCGGCATCGCCCAAACCACCATCCCCTTTGTGGGATGGGGCAACGGATTCATCGACTACGACAACGACAGCTGGCTCGATCTGTTCGAAGTCAATGGCCACGTCTATCCGCAGGTCGACCAGCATGACTGGGGTACAACCTTCGCCGAGCGGCCCCTGCTGTTTCACAACGTGGCCGATGGTCCAAAGGAACGCAGGTTCGAGCCCGTGCCTCCGGTAGCGGGCACGGGACTCGCCGTCGTGGTAGCGGCTCGCGGCGCCGCCTTCGGCGATTTGTTCAACGACGGCAAAATCGACGTGATCATTAACCCGATTGACGGGCCGCCGGTGCTGCTGCGCAATGTCAATCCCGACCATCACCATTGGGTCGAGATGCAGTTGGTGGGCGGCGTCAACCGTGCCAACGGCAACAAGAGCCCCCTCGATGCCACTTGCGCCACGGTCTACCTCAAGGCCAATGGCGTTCGCCAACGCCAGGATGTGCTGTCGAGCGGCAGCTACATCGGCGCCAACGACCGACGTCTGCACTTCGGCCTCGGCAACGCAACCGACGCAGGCACAGCGGAAATTCATTGGCCATCCGGCGCGAAAGAAACCATCAAGCTGCCCGCCGCCGACCGCATCTATACCGTCACTGAAGGTAAAGGCATCACCGCCGCCCTGTGCGAAGGCAAGCCGTGCGCAGATCCAAAATCGCCCGGCCTGAGGCCCTCCGCCACCGCCGCGCATTGAGCTCTATGCCTGGATTTCGCGTCGCGATGTTGCTCGCCGGCCTGGCTCTCGCCGTCTTGCACCCGCATCCCGTTGGGCAAGCCCAGCAATTGGAAAAAACTCCGACGCCCACCGAACCCACGCAGAGCGGCATGGGCGGCATCTCGTCGGCGGGAACGTTTGCTCCCGTGTACGACGCGCAAAAACGTCCCATCACCGCGGGCGGATTCGACGACAAGGGAACAAGCGTTTTCGAAGATGTGAGCAAATCTTCGGGCCTCGCTTCGTGGCGTCACGTGATGGGATCTCTGCAGAAGAAATACATCCTGGAGACGGACGGCTCCGGCGTGGGACTCATCGACTACGACAACGACGGCTGGCTCGATATCTACCTTGTCAACGGATCCACCTATGATGCGCTGGCCGGCAAGAAGACTCCGCCCCACGCCGCGCTCTTCCACAACAATCATGACGGCACGTTTACCGATGTCAGCAAAAAAGCGGGCGTCACCAACAACCGCTGGGGGTTCGGCGTGGCCATCGGCGATTTTGATAACGACGGATGGCCCGACATTTTTGTCTGTAACTTCGGCGGAAACCGGCTCTACCGCAACAACCACGACGGCACATTTACCGACGTCGCAGAAAAGGCCGGCGTGACACGCGGCAACTGGTCTGACGGCGCAACCTGGGGCGACTACGATGGTGACGGCAGGCTCGACCTCTTCATCTCCGGATACGTGCACTACGACCTGAATCATCAACCTGACTCCGATAACGGCGGCGTGCCGCGCGCCTACTGCCAGCTGCACGGGTTCACGGTGATGTGCGGCCCGCGCGGTCTGCCGGGCGAGACGGATCACCTCTTCCATAACAACGGCAACGGCACGTTTACCGATGTCAGCGTCAAGGCGGGCGTCTCCGATCCGGGCGCCTACTACGGATTCACCGCGATCTTCGTCGACATCAACAACGACGGCAAACCAGACCTGCTCGTCGCCAACGACTCCAACCCGAATTATCTCTATATCAACAAAGGCGACGGGACGTTCGACGATCGGAGTTATATCTCAGGCTTTGCGCTCAATAACGATGGCCGCGAAATCGCATCCATGGGCCTCGCCGTGGGTGACTATCTGAACAACGGTCTCCTCGATCTGCTCGTGACGGATTTTTCCGACGACTACAAGGCGCTCTACCACAACGATGGCGACGCCAGTTTCACTGAGATTGCCCAGCAGGTCGGCCTGGCACAAATACCAGTGCCCTTTGTCGGATGGGGCGACGGCTTCATCGACTACGACAATGACGGATGGAAAGACATCATGATGATCAACGGGCACGTCTATCCGCAGGTGGACGAGCACGACTGGGGCACCACTTTCGCGGAACGCCCGCTCCTGTTCCACAACAACGGTGGCGGAAAGTTTGACTACATTCCTCCCGTCAACGGGTCTGGGCTGGCCACACTCACCTCGGGCCGCGGCGCGGCCTTCGGCGATCTGTTCAACAACGGCAAGGTCGACGTGGTCATCAGTCCAATCGATGGACCGCCTGTCCTGCTACGGAACGTCAACCCGGATCATCATCACTGGGTCGAATTGAAATTGGTGGGCGGCGTCGATCCAGCAACTCGCCGATCGAGCCCGCGCGACGCCGTGGGCGCCACTGTCTACCTGAACGCCAACGGCATCCGTCAGCGTGAAGACGTGATGAGCGGCGGCAGTTACATCTCATCCAACGACCAGCGCCCGCACTTCGGACTCGGCGACGCGACCGACGCGGGCACCGCGGAAATTCACTGGCCTTCGGGCGCGCGAGAGACCGTGAAACTGCCCGCTGTCGACCGCATCTTCACGATTACTGAAGGCCGCGGCATCACCGGAACTCTCTGCCGATCGTGCGGACCATCCCATGCGCGCCCGCACAGCACCGAGGGACACAATCGCTGATTCTCCAGACACAACAAGGGCCCTCTTTGCGAAGGCCCTCGTCGGATTATGGTGTTGCGGCAGTTTAAAAAACGCCGGCCAGAAAGACTTCCGCGCGATGCTCGCGAACATGGGTGATACCGCACTCGGCCAGTAGAGCCGGGGACAGTGTGATGACAGGGCAATGCGCATGCGCAAGAACCTTGTAGACCACTCCCGCGCGAGCAATCGCAGCAAACGCCGAAGCGCCGTGAGCACCCAGAATAATCAAATCGGCTTGTTGGGCCCTCACCTGGTACAGCAGTTCCTCGGTCGGATCGCCCGGCACCACAATCGACTCGACAGTGAGTTTCAGCCGCAGCTTCTCCGGCACCAGCGAACGCAACTCTTCTTCCAGTTCCTCGATTGTGCGGCCAGCCAGCACCTCCGCACGCTCCTGCGGTTTGATCACGTGTTGCAGCACAAGACGTGCGTGATGCCGGGCAGCGACCTCGGCGGCAAAGCGAGCGACCATCTCGCTCGTCTCGTTCATGCTCACTGCACAGAGAATCGTGTTGGTTGCATAGTTCCGATACTTCCCATCCACCACATCCGGTCCAATAATGCAGACCGGCACTTTGGCGGTGCGCAGTACGGCTTCGGCTACGGAACCCACCAGCAGCTTTCCGACCGGCCCTGGCGCGTGGGTTCCCATGACAATGCGGTCGACCTGACGTTCTCGCAGGAACGCAAGAATCTGGTCGGCCGCCAATCCCGGACGAACAGCAATCTCGCAGGGAATCCCCTGCGCGCGAATCCGTTCGGCGAGCGGTTCAAGATGTTCGATTTCGGCACGAGCCGCGGCGGCGTAATCGTAATAGCGGATTCCCGAAGTCTCCGAAGCCGCCACAACCATCGTGTCATACGCGTGAAACAGAATGAGATTGGCGCCAAATTCCTTGGCCTGGGCAGTCGCAAAACTGAGGGCCTTTTCATTGGCGGGGATCTCGGAGGCAAAAAGGATGGTGGACGGCTTGTTCCATCCTGGCTTCAATGGGACGGCCATAGAAACCTCCCTTGACTAGCGGCTGTACTGTTGCACAATCAGTATCGGTTTGCGGTGCCCGGCGGCACAGGGTCAGGTGATCAATCTCACCCGAAAGAGACTCAGCTGACCGAGGTGATGAACCGTCGGAAGGGGGGCGCTCTTCCCCGTGAACGAAGACACTGTTCCCAGCGTCCCGCTAATGCTGGCATTGTGTGCCTGTTCCCGATCTTTGTCCAGTGATAGACGCTACACCTGATCAACGCGATCTCCAATGCGCCCTGAAAGGTGACCTGAATCACAGATTCGAACGTCCAAGCCTGCTTTCCTTAGTACTAGGAATTGTGGCGTTCTGTCCCCAGGTGATCACCAGGCGGCACTCCCTGATCCAGTTGGACGTTTTGATTCCAAGGAGGTCCCATGCAGCCGATGCATCAGATTCCCGCGCGGGGCGGGCTCAACTACGACGAAGCACCCTTCCTTGCGATCTGGGAAATCACGCAGTCCTGTGACCTTGCCTGTAAGCACTGCCGCGCCGCCGCGCAACCCATCCCGCATCCCGACCAGCTCACCACCGACGAAGGCAAGGCCCTGATCGATCAGATCGCCGACCTGCACGTGCCCATCTTCGTCTTCACGGGGGGCGACCCGCTCAAGCGCGCCGACCTCTTCGAACTCATCCGCTATGCCTCGGACAAGGGCGTCAAAGTCGCCGTCACACCCAGCGCCACCCCCCTCCTGACCCGCGAGGCAATTTTCAAGATGAAAGAAGCCGGCCTCGTCCGTCTCGGCATTTCCCTCGACGGCTCATCCCCCGAGATTCACGATGCCTTTCGCGGCCTCCCGGGCGCCTGGGCCCGCACCATCCAGGCCATCGAGTGGGCCAACGAAGCCGGCGTCCCCATCCAGGTGCACACCACCATCAGCCGCCACAACGCCCACGATCTCGATAACCTCTGCGCCCTGTTCGAAAAACTCGCCATCGTCATGTGGAACGTCTTTTTCCTCGTTCCCGTCGGACGCGGCCAGTTGGGCGACTTGCTCAGCGGCGAAGAATTCGAGCAGGTCTTCGGCAAGATCTACGAGCTCTCGCAGCGCGTCAATTTCCAGATCAAGACCACCGAAGCCATGCACTACCGCCGCTACCTGCTGCAGCACAACCTCGAAGAAAAACGCCTCGGCCACGGCCATCCGCACGCCGCCCAGCAGGAGTACGAGCCCGGCGCGCCGACCGCCGACGTCCATGCCCGCACCCAGGGTTGGGCCACCCGCCGCGTCAACGACGGCAAGGGCTTCCTCTTCGTCTCCCACACCGGCAACGTCTATCCCAGCGGATTCCTGCCCATCAACGCCGGCAACATCCGTGAAACACCGCTCGCCGATATCTATCGCAACGCTCCCATCTTCAAAGCCCTGCGTAACACCAGCCGGCTCGAAGGAAAATGCGGCGCCTGCGAGTTCAAGGAGATCTGCGGCGGTTCACGCGCCCGCGCCTATGCCCTCACCGGCGATCCTTTAGCCCAGGAACCCTGCTGCATCTATCAACCCAAAAACTGGATCCAGGTCGCCGATCAGGACGCTGCCCCGGCTCAGCGTTCGGAGTTTGCCGGCGCGCTGGTGACGCTCTAGGTCCACCGCCTCGTTTTTCTGTTCGCACCCAGCCCCATGCGATATCCTCGTCGCGCAACAGAGGTGATCAAAAATGCCTCGTGCGAACGAACCTTCCTCGGAGGAGCCAATCCCGGCTCCTCCCATTTCTCCCTCCCAAATCAACGCCACCCGGTACGTTGTCTCGACGCTCGGCGGCCTGCTCGCCATCGGCGGCTTCGAGCACGGCGTCTTTGAAACCCTCCAGGGAGACACACCCACGCCCGGGCTCTTCATCCACTCCATCGGCCCGCACCAGCAGATGTGGCCCTATGGAACCGAAGACGCATTCACGCTGATTCCCAACTTCCTCCTCAGCGGACTCGTCTCCATCGCCCTCAGCCTGCTCATCGCCGTTTGGTCCATCCGCTTCGTCCACCGTAAGCACGGAAGCACAGTCTTTCTATTGCTCTTCATCCTGCTTTTTATCTCCGGAGGCGGCGTCGCGCAGGTCGTCTTCTTCACGCTGGCCTGGGCCGTCTCGCTGCGCATCCACAAGCCAGCCGTCTGGCCGGATCGCATGCTGTCACAACCCGCTCGCGTCGCCTTCGGCAACCTCTGGCTCCCCTGCCTCGTTCTGTTTACCGTGCTCTCGCTGGCCGCACTCGAAATCGCCATCGCCGGCTACGTTCCCGGCATTCAGAATCCGAATCTGAAGCAGCACATCTGCTGGTCGCTCCTCCTGATTGGATTAAGCGTCCTCCTCGTGGCCATTGCATCCGGCCGCGCGCACGACCGCCGGGCAGGAAAAGTGACCTAACTTGGCCGCCTAAAGCGAAAGCTTGTTGAGAATCATTGAGTTACCCCCTCGAGAATTGTATTCATTGTGCAAATGTCCGTGTGGTAGCTTGCCAGACATCATCCGTTGAAAGGAAATGCCTTGGCTTTGCGCCCTGCGGTGTCCTCCGTCCTGGCCTCCAGAGTGGCCTACGTGCGCAAAAAGATCGCCAATGGGAGAAATCACTTCCATCTGAAATCAGCGCAACTCCGGGCCTTGCTGTTTTCAGGGGAGCCCCGGAAGATCCTGTTTTCCGGAAGGCCCGACTGGGTAAACGACATCAAGATCGGATTCCGGCCCCTGCCCCACCAAATTGAATTCGGGCCTGTCACCGAAGACAGTTTCCAACGGTTTGACATTGTGGTGCCCCTCACCTTGGCCGCCCTGGAAGAGACTCGCCGACATGCCCCGCTCCTAAAATTGGCGCTTCCCCTGCCAACTGCGGAATCAGTGCGCCTTTGCGACGACAAGCATGAGTTCAATCAGGTGCTCGTCAAGGCCGGATTTGGCAGGCACATCCCGAAAATGGCGCAGGGGCTGGTGCTAACGCCTCCCTACATTCTGAAAAAGCGTATCGGCGAGTGGGGCAATGATTGCTACATCATCCGCAACAAGGACGACGAAGAGGCGCAACGCGAGCGCATCCTGGATCGTGACTATTTCTGCCAGGAAATCATCCCTGGATCCACCGAGTTCGCCACGCACATCCTGTTTGTCGACGGCAGAATTGTCAAGGCTCTGAACATCAAATATGAGCTTACCGGCGAAGCGCCCATCAAAGGACAAGACGCCGAACGTCTCAGAATTATTCGTCGCTGCAAGTATTTGGATTTGTTTGCGCTCGTCTTGCGTACTGTCCAATACCAAGGACTTTGTTGCGTTAATTACAAAGTTGCGAAAGGTCAGCCGTTTCTGCTGGAGATTAATCCTCGCTTCGGCGGAAGCCTTGCCCCCTATTTCTTTTCGTTCTTAAATCACTTGAACTAGCTCGGACAAGAGAACAGACCTTGGATTGTCCAAAATCGCTCGTGCCCGCGCCGGCCGATCCGGTCCCCAAATCAGTTGTACCCGCATAACCTCCCCCGCTTGGCGCGCCATGCTATGTCTAGTATTAGGCGATTCAAATCACTGACTGCCCGAAACGGATGCTCGATCCTCAACTTGGCGGCCCTTTCTTATACGATGCAGAAGGACTTGCCCTCCTCCGCAGAGCCTCCGGTGTTCTGCCCTGGTTGAGAACCTCGAAGGCAATATTCTTGCGGCAGGAGCACGGGGCAAGAGCCCTAGACAAGAGCGCAACGAGAACTTCATGCGAACAGCGATCATCGGCGGAGGAATTGCAGGGCTGGCAGCAGCCTACGAGCTCGAAAAGGCCCGAGCCGCCGGTGCGCCTGTGGAGTACACGCTCTTCGAAGGCCGCCCCCGCCTGGGCGGTTCGCTGGCATCGGAGATCGTCAACGGCGCAGTCCTCGAATATGGGCCCGACTCCTTCTTAACCGAGAAGCCCGCGGCCGCGGAGCTGTGCCGTGAGCTCGGCATCGGCGACCAGCTCACCCCCTCCAACGACATCGAACGCAAAACCTATGTCGTCGTCCGCAACCGGCTCGTTCCTTTGCCTGACGGCCTCATGTTCCTCGTCCCCACCAAGCTCATTCCCACCGCGATGACCCGGCTCTTCAGCCTGTCCACCAAAATCCGCATGGGCCTCGAGCTGTTGCTGCCGCCCCGGCCCAGCGAGCAGGATGAGTCCGTCGCCGCGCTTGTCGAACGCCACTTCGGCCGCGAGGCCGTTGATCGCCTCGCCGACCCCCTGCTCTCCGGCATCTTCGGCGGCGACGCCACCCAGCTCAGCGCACGCACCGTCCTGCCCAAGCTCGTCGAAATGGAAACGGAGTATGGCTCGCTCACCCGCGGCATGCTCGCCGCGCATCGCGCGATGCGCAAGCGAATGGCTGCGAAGCTAAATTCTTCTGCCACGCAATCCGGCGCGCAGCCCGATACGCAGCCCGATACGCAGCCCGGTTCTCCGCCCCCAGGCCGACCCGAAGCGCGCCGTGCCCCCCGCGGTATCTTCACGACTCTGCGCGGTGGCATGCAGCAGTTTGTCTCCACCCTTGAGGCCAAGCTCGAGCCCGGCTGGCTCCTCCGCTCCACACCGGTCGATGCGGTGGAGAGAGCATCCGACCAATGGATCGTCACCGCCGCAGGTTCGAAGCGCAGCTACGATTCCGTGATCCTGGCCTCACCCGCCTGGGCCGCCAGCGCCATGCTTCAGAGCGTCGATGCCGCATTAAGCGGCGAACTCGCCGCCATTCCTTACTCCTCGTCCATCACCATCAATCTGCTCTACGACGAAGACCAGATTGGCGATTTGCCCGAGGGCTTCGGCTTCCTCGTCCCCGCCAGCGAAGGCCGCATCCTGCTTGCCTGCACCTTCGTCCATCGCAAATTCCTTGGCCGCACCCCTACCGGCAAAGTCGTGCTCCGCGCCTTCCTCGGGGGCATGAAGAATGAAGCCCTCATGGCCGAAAGCGATGCCGCGCTGGTCGCCGCCGCGCGCCGCGAGCTCACCCAGATCCTGGGCGAGAACATCATCGGCCGCGATGCCCAGCCCGAACACACCCAGGTCTCGCGCTGGTGTCGCGCCATGGCCCAGTACGCCGTCGGCCACCGCGACCGCATCGACCGCATCAATGCCCTCGTCGCGGAATTGCCTGGACTCAAGCTCGCCGGCAACGCCTACGACGGCATCGGCATCTCCGACTGCATCCGGTTGGGGCGGCAGGCCGCGAAGGAGCTGCTGGAAGTGGGCGCCCGACAGAACGTCGGGTGACAAGGTGGGGTTGACCAAAACATAGCTTCCGGATTGGCCACGTCTCGCTCGTGACCTTGCGAACGCTCGTATTTGCTACCTGAAAACGCGCTGTCATCCTGAGCGGAGCGCAGCGCAGTCGAAGGATCTGCAGTTGCTCTTAGGACAGCATCCGGTCTGTGGCGCGTTTCAGGTCCGCCGGTTCGAGATCGTACCAGTCTTTGCTGAGATCGACCCAAGCCGGGTTTGTCTTTTCGATGAGGACGATTTTCTTTTCGCGGCGCCATCGCTTTAGCTGCTTTTCTCGCGCAATCGCGCGGGCAACTTCCTGACATCCTTCGAACCAAACCAGACGGTCGCAGTTGTACCTCTCCGTGAATCCATCGTGCTCTTTCCATTTGTGTTCAAACACGCGCTTGCGCAGATCTCCCGTCACCCCGATGTAAATGGTGCGGCTGCGGCTCGCCATCATGTAGGTGAAGTAGCTGCCCTCATGCATGGCGCCATACTATCCAGACATGTTGGTTCGCGATGTGATCGGCGTCCCGGAACTGCAGATCCTTCGACTGCGCTGCGCTCTGCTCAGGATGACAGCGTGAGATCCGTAGTCGATGAAAAACCGCGCCTACCCTTCCATTTGGAGAATCTTCGCCTTTACAGGCACGGTCCGGCTGACCTTCGTGATCCAGCAACCAAGGAGATTCTGGACTCGCTTTGAAGATATCCGTGGTCTTTGGATCGATTTCTGAGGTCGGAAGAGCACGTCCCGGCACTACCACTGAAGCTGGTTTCTCTTTCGCTCCGGAGTCAAACTCTACCCGGAAGCTACTTAATTTCGGGAGATCGCGTCCTCGACCAAAAAGACGGCGAAGCCCCACGCCCCGACGACAGGATCGGCGGCCCTCTGTTTGCAGATAATTTCCCCCTCCCGGCGCACAATAAAAATGCGGGTAAGAACTAGAAGCTAGTAGCTAGCGGCTAGCAGCTTACTTCCAACTCCAACGCCGAGAGGAATTTGCCCGTAAGCACTTAGCCAAGAGGAATTTGCGGCGATGGCTTATCGCTAAGTCGAAAAGAAAGAGGAATTTGCGCCAAAAGTCCGGTGGGGGAGGGTCAAGGGGAAATGGGTACCCTCCCCCCCTCCCCTATTTGCTACGGCGTCACCACCGGCAACACCAGCGCACTCGGGTGCTCGGCGTCGTGCAGCACGGTGTTGGTGGCCTTCACAAAATCCGAGCTGTCCGCTGCGCGCTTGCCGTTGTTCAAATTGCGATCGAAGCGCGGGAAGTTGCTCGACGATACCTCAAGCCGGATGCGATGCCCCTTCAAGAACACGTTGCTCGTCGACCACACATCGATCTTGTACTCGTACACCTGCCCCGGCACCAGCGGCTTTGGGTCGCCGTAGGTGGACTCGCGGAAGCTTGCCCGTAGGATGCCCTCGGTCAGATTTTGCGCGAAGCCGTTGGGCCACACATCCACAAGCTTCGCCGTAAAGTCGGTGTCGACGGCGGATGACTTGGCAAACAGGTCGAGCGTCACAGGCCCCGTGACTTCGAGGTCTGCATCAAGCGGCGGGGTCGAATAGACAAGCACATCCGGGCGCGCTTCCACATCTTTTTGGTCGCGCGGGCCCGGTCCCAAATGCATCGGATCGCAGCACAGCGGCCCACCCACCGTCGGCACCGGGTTCGCCGGATCATAGACAAACGTGTCAGCCTTGTTTTCCGTCGGCTTGGTCTGCGTCGGTTTCGCCGCAGCCAGCATCCCATCGCCCGACGCGCTGTTCGCCTTGCCCGCCGAGCCGAGGTAGTAGCTTGTGGCCGTCGCCCGCGCCAGTGGCCATGCCGCTTCGTTGCGCCACTCATTCTGGCCCATCACAAAAATGCGCACCGGCTTCGTGGCATCCGCAAACTGGTTCTGCTTGCCAAGGAAAAGATAGTCGTACCAATCGAGCGTGGCGGTGTTCTCGTCGAAAGCTGCATCGTCGCCAAAGTCCACGTCGCCGATCTTGCGGCCGAAGCCGGAGTGGCCGCCGATAATCACCAGCAGCCTCTGAGCACTCCGTGCCGTTTCGCTGCCCGCATGATCGCGAAGCCCGAGATAATTCTTCAGCGACCCGCCCTGGAAAATGTCGTACCAGGCCGCAATCGTCAGCGCCGGAACCTGGATCTTGTCATAGTTTTCTTCGATCGACCACTGCTTCCAGTAGCCGTCGTAGGTGGGATGCGCAAGCCAATCGAGGAAGTACGGCGCGAGTTCCCGCGTCAACTGCGCGCCACTCGCAATCGGCTGCAGATTGAATACGGGAAACTGCGTCAGGGGCAACACACGATCGCCAAGCACCGCGTTCGAGTCCTTCCGGATCGCGCGATCGAGCGTGTCCTGCGCCAGGCCCGAAGTCCACGACTCGTCGAACCACTGTTCGAGCGCGCCGCCTTGATACGTCCAGTTCTCGTGGTAGTTCGACGCAGTCACAACCGGGCAAATGCCCGCCAGGTGCGGTGGATGCCCGATCGCCGCAAGCATCTGCGTCGCGCCCACATACGATCCGCCAAACATGCCGACCTTGCCGTTGGAGTGCGGCAAAGCAGCAGCCCACTCGACCGTGTCGTAGCCGTCTTCCATCTCGTGCTTGAAGGTGTACCAGTCGCCTTCCGACGTATAGCGGCCGCGCACGTCCTGCACCACGACCATGAAGCCGCGCGCCACGGCTTTGCGTCCGAAGTCGGCAGCGTTGTCCTTGTTGTAGGGCGTTCGCTGCAACAGCACTGGAAACGTCCCTTCGCCGGCAGGGCGATACACATCGGCATGGAGTGTAACGCCATCGCGCGTCTTCATCGGCACGTTGCGTTCGAACAGCACCTGCGGTGCGGCCAACTGACCCAGCAGAGCCGATGACTGAAAAAGCACAACAAGAGCAAGCAGGTAAAGAGATTTTCTAGACATGGATTTCCCCGGCGGCAAAAGCCGAGGCAATTCTAAAGCGTCGGACCGAGTTGAAACGCAATTCGGCGCGGATCGACGAAAAGACGCGCCGTCGCAACCCCAAAAAGGAAGCCGCCCACATGCGCCAGGTACGCAACCCCGCCGGATTTGACCGTTGCCACCGAACCCACGTTCAGCACCTGCATCAGGAACCAGAAGCCGATCAACAAGGCCGCGGGAATGAAAGTGACCCGGAAGAAAATGAAGAGGAACACGACTGCCCGAATGCGGTCGCGCGGGAACGTAACGATGAACGCGCCCATCACCGCCGCGATCGCCCCGCTTGCGCCCAGGCTTGGAATCCGCGAAGCCGGATCGCCCAGTATCTGCGCCAGCATCGCCACAATCCCGCCCGAAAGATAGAAGAACAGGAACTTGAAGCTGCCCATCGCGTCTTCGATCTCCCGCCCAAAGGCCCACAGGTAGATCATGTTCCCGATGATGTGCATCCAGCTTCCATGCATGAACATCGAGGTCACCAGCGTGATCCAGTGATGCCCGTGCGCGATGCGGGCGGGAACGGCGGACCACGCATAGACAAAGCTGTCGCCGTACATCAGCTCTTTGAAGAACACCCACACATTCAGAACGATGATGGCGACCGTCACAAAAGCAAAGTTGCGCGGACGGCGCGACGCATCACCGAGCGGGACGAAGCCAGCCATTACATGCCGCCCTTTCCAAGCAGGATGCCGATACCGTACGTTACCGCGCCCTCAACCGCACCCACGACCGTCATCTCCAGCCCTGACGACCACCAGGAACGAATCGTGATGAGGCTCTTGGCTGCGCCTACCGCGAAGTGCGCGATGAGCGATACCACAGCGGCCGCGATCACTGCCGGAATCCCCTGCAAAAAGAAGAATGGAATGACCGGGATCAATGCGCCGACGGCAGTAGACAACGCGCCCGATGTCGCCGAAACCAGAGGATTCGACAGCGCTTCCTCCGATGTCCCCAGTCGCTCACTGGCCAGCGCGCGCAGCAGCTGATCCTCGTCGCTCGCGATATGGTTCACCATGTGCAGCGCGTCGGCTTCCGGAAGACCCTTTACCTGGTAGTAGAGCGAAAGAAGCTCGCGCGCCTCGGGCTGGTTCATCTTGATCGCTTCGCGCTCGCGCGCAATCTCCGCGTGGTAAATCTCGCGCTCGCTCTTGGCCGCCAGATACGCGCCTGACCCCATCGAAAGGGCCGAGGCGATCATTCCGGAGATTCCAGCCAGCAGCACGTATTTGCTGTCGCCTGCCGTCGCGCCCGACACGCCCGACACAATCCCGAAGATCGCGCCGAGCCCGTCGTTCACGCCATAAATGGCGTCGCCGATCCACGCGCCCGGCTGTTTGCGGCCTTCATTCCTCTTCGACAGCATCTCGTCAAGAACTGCCTTCGCGTCCACCTTGGGTGCGCCGGCCGGCGTCGCATAGTGCCCGCGCAGCAGAGACCCCAGCTCGCGGTAGTGCTCCTTCTCGTCCTCGATCACGTGCGCCAGGATCGCGACGGACTCCTCGTCACCGAGGGATTTAAGCTGTTCGCCGTAGCTGGCGATGGCGCGGCTCTCCTCGATTTCAAGACGCCGCAACGCCATGCGGACGCCCCCTGCGCGGCTGGCCAGCGAATCCGCATCGCCGCCTGGGCTGCCCTTGTACGCCGGCGCCGGGCCGCCCAGCTGCTCAATGCGGCCGGCCCACAACGCGGCATGCTCCAGCTCGGCCTGGGCCATGTGCCGCAGCATCTGGGCGCGCACCGGATCCGTGTCGCGGTCGGCCAGCGTCGAGTAGGTGTGGTACCCCTCCATCTCGGCCTGCCAGTTCCCTTCCAGGGCCGCTAAAGCCTTCTTGGTCTTAGCACTGTTCAATGGAGCAGTCGCCACGTGCATCTCCTTGCTTTTCTTCTGAGAATAATCGAACCGCGCCTGCGCCGATAGCGCCCTGGCCGCTGACAGGCCGGGCGCTTCCCAGAAACAAGGTTTCCCGTATAGTGTTGTGTGCAGCCAAACGGCCTTGAAAACAGGGCTGTTTCAAAAAGGGCCGGGGAAACATCCGGCACCTAAAGAGCGTCCTGCCCACAGGATGCCAACACACCCTAACCGGGTAGAACTTTTGAGGAAACGGGGAACAACCTTCCATGTCGACGCGATCTACGCCAGCGGCGGCGCCAAGCACGCCCAGCTACACCGGCCCCTTTGTTACGGTCACCGCACTCTACTTTATCTTCGGGTTCATTACCAACCTGAACATGCAACTGGTGCCGCACCTGCGGTCGGTCTTTGACTTGCCCTGGCTGCAAGCAGCCTTGGCAAACGGGGCCTTCTTCACCGCATACTTCGTCGTTTCCTCACCTACCTCGAAGCTGATCGAGTCCATCGGCTACAAGAAGACGATGGTCGTTTCGCTCTTCGTGCAGGTGGCCGGAGCACTGCTTTTTCTGCCTGCAGCGAGCATTCCGAATTTCTGGCTGTTTCTGACTGCAGTCTTCATCGTGGGCTCCGGAGTTGCCATGCTTCAGACATCGGCAAATCCCTACGTCTCGGCGCTGGGACCGGAGCACTCGGCGCCTGTTCGCCAGAACCTCGCACAGGCTTTCAACTCCATCGGAGGCATGCTTGCACCGGTCGTAGCCAGCGCTCTCATCCTGAAACACAAGGTTGTGCTCGATGCCGCGACCCTGGCAACCAAGTCGGCGCAGGAGCAATTGGCCTACAAGATCAGCATTGCCAGCACCGTGCGCATGCCGTATCTAGCTATTGCGGCGGCCCTGATTCTGCTGGGCATCGCGGTCTCTTTCGCACACTTGCCGACGATCGCGACCACGCAAGAGTTTCGCCCCACAAAGGCGGGCGTGGGCATCCTCGAACAGAGCATCTGGAGCTACCGGCACACAGTGCTGGCAATGTTCGGCATCTTCTTCTATGTTGGCGTGGAAGTCGGACTTGCTCAATTCATGGTGGGATACTTTGGCTTGCCCGAACTCGGCGGACTCACCGCTGCGGCCGCAGCGGCCTTCACTTTCTACTATTGGTTCGGTGCACTGGTGGGCAGGCTCCTCGGTTCATGGATGCTGACGAAGATCAATGCGGGCCGACTGCTCGGCATCTTCGGCATGATGAACGTAGCCTGCGTTTTGATCTCTATCAGCACCTCCGGACCGGTTGCGGTCTGGAGTCTGATTCTTTGCGGATTCTTCAACTCCATCATGTTCCCGAATATCTTTGCTCTCGGCATTACGGGCCTTGGCCCGATGACCAGCAAAGGCTCGGGGCTCATTATGACGGCGGTCGTCGGCGGAGCCATTCTGCCTGTGCTTCTCGGCGGACTGGTCGACCACTTTGGTTTCCGACTGGCCGCAATTCTGCCCGTCATCTGCTATCTCTACATTGCCTTCTATGGCTTTGTGGGGCACAAGCCTACGCGGACAGTGACGGCGTAGGTGCGGAGTAAGTCGTACACCTGAAGGCCCTTCGGCGATTGCCGAAGGGCCTTCGCATCTGCGGTGCGCTTCGAATTACGCCTCTTCGGCGGCGCAGGACTCTGCCGCGCTCGCAGGCGCCACGAGCGGCTTGGGCTCTGTCTTCAGGTTCAGCAGGATCAAGCCGACGAGCACCACGGCAACGCCGGCCAGCGCGGTCCAGCGAATCTCTTCGCCGGCGATGAAGCCCCAGAACAATCCCCAGATCGGCAGCAGATACGTCACAGCGACAGTGCGCGTGGACGAAATGGTGGCCAGCAAGCGGAAGAAGAGCAGATACGCGAGGCCGCTGCCCAGCACACCGAGCACCGTCACGGCGAGGACCGACTTCAAATGCAGCACCGACGGATGCGGGCCGAAAGCGGCAAGCGGCAGCAGGACAAGACCAGCAAGCGTGAGCTGGAAGGTGGCGATGACGACCGGCTCGACACCCTGCAGCCAGCGCTTGGCGAGAACCGCTCCTGCAGCGTAGCTGAAGCTTGCCACGGCGATGACGACGACGCCCACAAGATAGCCGCCCGAAGAAGTTCCATTGGCGATTCCGGCGGCGTGGCCGTAGACGACGCCGAGCACGCCGAGAAAGCCGAGCGTGACACCAACACTGGTGAGTTGCGTCGTGCGAGCGCTGGTGAGCCGCGTGGCGCGCGCTGCTCCGACTACGAAGCCGAGCAGCAAGGCCCAGATCGGCGTGGTGGCGTTCAGGATCGCGGCGATGCTCGATGGAACCGTGCGTTCGCCCCAGGGGAAAAAGCAAAACGGAATCGCGTTGTTCAACACTGCGACCACGAGGAGCGGCGGCAGCAGCCGGAGCGGAGGCAGCTTGTGCCGGCCAAGCAGGAGAGCGATCCAGAGGAAGGCCGACCCGAAGGCCAACCGACCCACGGCGACCCAGACCGGCGGCAGGTCGTCGCCGGCGAGCTTGATCAGAATGAAAGACGCTCCCCACACCGCGGAGAGCAGGAACATTTCGATGATGTCGCGCAGGCGCATCCGGATCTGGCCTCAGGTCGTTGCCAACCCTCTTCCTTGAGAGTGAGCTTCCACTTGAATAGATAACGAGCCTGCCTCAAAGGCTCGATGAAAGATACCGATGGAGTCCATCTCTCAGAACGATGGCTGGGAGCGATGGCTGCGACCGGGGCCAAAGAGGTAGTTTCACTAAGGCAAACAAACGCCCTCGACTCACTCCGCTACCCCGTAACCCCTTGAATCCCCTCCAATAACCGACTGCTTGTGACAACCCCCGATTTTTCTTGACTCGTATTGCAGATTGCGATATTGTTATCGCAGATTGCGATGGGTTGTTGAACGAATTGAATGGGCCGAAAGGGCTCCCCACCGCAAGCGAATGAAGCTCGGCGAAAAAATCCGCTACCTCCGCGAAGTTGAAGGCAGCCTCAGGGGCCTGAACCGCGCCATGAGCCAGCAGGAACTGGTCCGCGCGATTGATGCCGAGACCGGCTCGAAGTTGAGCCAGAGCTATCTTTCGCAAATTGAAAGCGGCGCGCGCCCCCACCTGACCAACACCTCGCGGCAGCTTCTGGCCGGGTTCTTCAAAGTCCACCCTGGATATTTGGTGGATGACCCGGAGGGCTACTCCCCCGAGCTGCAGAGCGAGTTGCGCAACGTGGAAGACAAGCTGGACCTGTGGCTGGTGGCGGGCGCGGAGCGGTTTCGGCGCGATCCGGAGCTGAAGCAGGCGCTGCTGGCGCTGGCCCGCAACGAGCACTCGCGCGAATGCCTGCTGCTGCTGGAGTCGATTTTGGAAACGCCGGAGCTGCTGCCGCGCCTGACTGAAGTGTTGAGGCCTAAAAGACAGGGGTCAGGGGTCAGAGATCAGGGATCAAAGACCGGGGATCAGGTTTCAGGGGTCAGGGATCAGATTTCAGATCCCACGGCTCGGGGAACGCGAAAAAAGGCGCGGAAAGTGCAGGAGCGCATATGAACTGGGAATCGTTTTATCTGATTTGCTTTCTGGTGGGGTTAGCGCTGAGTGCGGTTTCGTTGCTCGGCGTATTGGGGCACTTCGGCGGCGCGGTGCACATGCCTCATGTGGGACACGTGCATGTGCCGCATGCGATGCACACGGGCGCCGTGGGCGCTTCTCACTCTTCTGGCATCGGCGGTCAGGCCGGCACCAGCGTCCCCTGGTGGAATGCCTTCTCGCTGATGATTTTTCTCTGCTGGTTTGGCGCGGCGGGATACCTGCTGACGCGCTATGGCAGCTTTGTTGCGCTGGCCGTTTTAGTGCTGGCCGCGGTGTGCGGCTTTGCCGGCGGCGCAATCATCTTTCTCTTTTTGACCAGGGTGCTGCTGCCGCATGAGCGCGAGCTGACCGCCGATGAGACAGAGGTTGTGGGCGCGGTCGGTCATGTTTCCTCTGCGATTCGTGCAGGCGGCACCGGAGAGATTGTGTACGAACAATTGGGCGCGCGGCGATCGGCGCCGGCACGCTCAGAGAACGACGAACCGATTCAAAAACAAGAAGAGGTCTACGTCGTCCGCTACGAAAAAGGAATTGCCTACGTGAAGCGGTGGGAGGATCTGCCGGAGGCCGATCAGGGATCAGGGTTCAGAGATCAGGGATCAGCTGCATCCTGATCGCCGAACCGTCCTGCTTCACTCATGTGCTGTTTTTCTGCCCACTGACCACTGTTCACTGACTACTGTATTCACCATTAACCGCAGAGGTTTGAAATGACGAACACGACCGTGCTGATCACCGACATGGCCATCCTGGTGGGAATCTTCCTGCTGGGCTTGATCGCAAAGTTGTTTCCAAGAAATGGCCGCAAGCAAAGACAGTGAAAACAGCGAAGCAGCGAAACAGTGAACGGTGGCGGTCACGACGCTTCTCTGTTTCTCTGATCACTGTCCACTGTTGATCGACCAACCATTCACCCACACACCTCCCAGACGAAAGGGCTGGGAACGCAATGACGAACCAAATTGTTTTGATTGCCGGACTCGGGGTATTGGCGCTGATTTTTCTGATGGGCATCCTGGCCCGGATGTATCGCAAGGCCGGGCCCAATGAAGCCTTGATTGTGTACGGATTCCGCGGCCCCCGGGTCGTCAAGGGCCATGGCACGGTGATCTTCCCGATGGTGGAAAATTGCCGTGAGCTCTCGCTCGAATTGATGAGCTTCGATGTGGCGCCGCAACAGGATCTCTACACCAAGCAGGGCGTCGCGGTCACCGTTGAAGCCGTTGCCCAGATCAAAGTGCGCTCGGACCAGGCATCGATTCTCACTGCGGCCGAGCAGTTCCTCACCAAGAATCCGGCGCAGCGCGAGGGGTTGATCCGCCTGGTGATGGAAGGCCATTTGCGTGGGATCATCGGCCAGCTCACGGTGGAACAGATTGTGAAGGAGCCGGAGATGGTGGGCGAACGCATGCGCGCCACCTGCGCCGAAGACATGAGCAAGATGGGGCTCGAAGTCATTTCGTTCACCATCAAGGAAGTGCGCGACAAGAACGAGTACATCTCGAACATGGGCAGGCCCGACATTGCGCGCATCAAGAGAGACGCGGAGATGGCGACCGCCGATGCCGAGCGCGATACCGCGATCAAGCGCGCGACCGCGATGCGCGAATCGGCAGTGGCCAAGGCGCAGGCCGATCAGGAGCGGGTGATTGCCGAGACGGCTTCGGCCACGCGCCAGGCAGAGGCGCAGCGCGATCTTGAAATCAAGAAAGCGGAGTACGCCGAACAGAGCCGCCGCCAGCAGGCGACCGCCGATAAGGCGTACGAGTTGCAGACGAACGTGATGCTGCAGCAGGTAACGGCTGAGCAGGTGAAAGTCCAGCAAGTGGAGAAGGAAGGCCAGATCAAGGTGCAGGAAGCTGAAATTCTGCGCCATGAAAAAGAGTTGATCGCGACGGTGCTGAAGGGAGCGGAGATCGAGCGCCAGCGCATTGAGAATATGGCTGCCGCTGAAAAGAATCGCCTGACCGCGGAAGCCGAGGGCCATGCATCAGCCATCCGCACACAGGGTGAAGCCGAGGCCAGCATCATCTTCCAGAAAGGCGAGGCTGAAGCGAAGGCGATGAACGTGAAGGCCGAGGCCTATCAGGGATGGAACCAGGCCGCGGTGGTCGACAAGCTGCTGACCAACATGGCCGATGTGGTGCGCGCCATGGCCGAGCCGCTCAGCAAGGTGGACAAGATCACGATCGTGTCCACAGGCAACGACGACGCTGCCGGGGTGCACAAGATTACCGGCGACATGACGAGGATCGCGGCGCAGGTGCCGGCGCTGTTTGAGGCGCTCAGCGGCATGGACATCAAGCAGCTGATGGCCAATGTGCAGGCCATCAAACAGAAGCCAGAGAAAGGCCAGAAACCCGAGAACGGCGCAGCGGCGTAAGCAGCGCGGCGCAACGGCTCTCAGCCTTACCTACGAAAAGAAGGCTGAGAGCCAAGTCCCACGGAGACATGGAAAGGAAGACGTCATGAGACGGATGTTCTCAATCGCAATGCTGGCGCTGCTGCTGTGCCCAACGGTGTTTGCGCAGGATGTGGCGGCAAAACGGAAAGCAGCGGAGCAAAGCGCGCGATCCTGGTTAACGCTGGTGGACGACGGCCAATACGGACAGAGCTGGCAGCAGGCTGCGTCGTTCTTCCAGTCGAAAATAGCGAAGGCAGATTGGGAGCATGCGCTGCAACAAGTGCGCGCGCCCCTTGGAGCCGCCGGCACGCGCACGCTGCTGGGGGCGATGTATCAAACCGAACTTCCCAATGTGCCGAAGGGGGAGTACGTCGTCCTTCAGTACAAGACTGCGATGGCTGGCGGAGGCGCGGTCATCGAAACAATTACTCCCATGCTCGACAAGGATGGCAAGTGGCGTGTGTCGGGGTATTTCATCAAGCCCACGCAGTAAGGGAAGCCGGCACAGTAACCGAACAAGGAGGAGTTATGTCGCTATTGGATAGAGTGAGCACGTTGCTGCGCGCCAATCTCAACGACCTGGTTGAAAAGGCCGAAGATCCCGAGCGCATGTTGAAGCAGATTGTTCTCGACATGGAGAACCAGCTATTGCAGGTGAAGACGCAAGTGGCCATTGCCATCGCCGATCAGCATCTGCTCGACAAGAAACGCGCCGAGCATGAGCAGGGCGCCGCCGACTGGCGTCGCAAGGCGGAACTGGCCGTCACCAAGACGCAGGACGATTTGGCGCGTGCGGCGCTGGAGCGCTCGCTGAGCCAGGCACAGCTTGCCGAGGGCTTCGCGGCGCAGGCCGAAGACCAGAAGCACGAGGCGGATAGTCTGCGCCAGGCGCTGCGCAAGCTCGAGCAGAAGCTCAGCGAAACGCGCGCGCACTGCGAGATGCTGGTCGCTGAACATCGTCGCGCCAAGGTTGTGGGCCGCGCCACCAAAGCGCGCCAAACCGTGGGTGTCGACCAGGAGCAAACCTTCGGTCGCATGAAGAGCAAGGTGCACGTCAAGGCGGCGGAGAACGCGGCGGCCTCCGAGATCCTCGCCCCGGACACGCTCGAAGACAAATTCAAGGCCCTCGAGAGCGAGGACAGGGTTGAAACGCTGCTCAACGAGCTCAAGAGCAAGCTCGCCACTAGTCACTGAGGTGAGGGAAATCCGCTTAAATTTCGCGCCCGGCGCGAGTTCGCGCAGCCGTCGCCAAAGTATCATCTGAAAATATGTAAGCGACGATTGGTGGCCGGATGGGGTCTGCAACGCGCGGGATTGCTGCAACGCTGGCCGCTGGCCTCCTTCTGGTCGCTTCGTCTTCGATGTCCGCCGCTCAGGAAGGCGTCACCGGCCAGCTTGCCGCAACGGTTCAAGACTTTCCCGATGCTCCAGGGGCGCAGCAGCCGGCCGCAGAGACCAGGGAGAATTCCAGTGTCCCCTCACCCTCAACGCAAGCCACACCCGAAAAGAGCCAGCGAGAACAGGCCGCAGAGCAATTGAAGCAGCAGGAACACCAGCGCGTCGCCGGCGTGATGGCCACCTTCAACACCACCAGCAACCGCGATGCGCTTCCCCTCTCCCCGGGCCAGAAATTCCAGCTCTTCTTCAGGAGCGAAATGGATCCGTGGCCCTTTGCGCTCTCTGCCATCGTCGCCGGCATCGGCCAGGCCAACGACAGCTACCCGGAGTGGGGCCTGGGCGCGCGAGGGTACGCGAAACGCTTTGGCGCATCGTATTCCGACGCCTTCATCGGCAATTTCTTCGGCAATGCCGTCTTGCCCAGCCTGCTGCGCGAAGACCCACGCTATTTTCAGAAAGGCACGGGCCCTAAAATCCGCCGGCTCCTGTGGGCGGCATCGAGCACCGTCTGGTGTCGGCGCGACAAAGGCGGATGGGGCCCCAACTACGCCAACGTGGGAGGCAATCTGATCGGCGCGGCGATCGCGCGGGCGTACTACCCTCCTTCAGAGCGGAATGTAGCCAGCACCATCTCCGATGGACTGACCGTTTCCGCCGAAGGCGCTGTCGGCGCGGAGATCATCGAATTCTGGCCCGATCTGGCCCGCCTGCTCAAGCGCAAGCACGAGGAGAAGCTGGCGCGGAGGTCGGTCCAGGCGGCCTCATCCCCAAAAATCCAGTAGCCCTTGCCCGCAAATATCTGAATAAAAAACAATTGCGTGCACTCCCCGGGGCGTGGCCTGTCTTCTCTGCCATGAGCGGCCCGGCAAGAAGTCCGCAGTTTCTGTGTCCTTGAGCGGTGCAACTGCGTCTAAATCTTAGTCACGGAACAGACGACGGTCACCCCTCCCCTCCGCTCTGTTTCGATCCTTAATTCGAGGGGTAAAGCCTTGGGATCGCCCCGACGGCCGCTGTCCCCTTGCACGAAAAGCGGACGCTTCGGTCTCGATCCCAGACTGGTGACCTAATGCCCCCAGGGGATCGTTTGTTTTGGACGACGCTCGTCGCGAGTGTCACGCTCTTACTGTCTGCTGCCTCGCTTGGCGCCCAACAGCCTGCCGCGAGCGGGCCGGCGAACTTGCCGGAGGCCCCGAGCGCGCAGCCCTCCAGCGATGCGGCGCCCCAGAACGCCGCGGCTTCGGATCATGGCAAACCCGCCGATCCAGATGATGCGCGCGTGGCCGGCACTGTTACCGACACCAACGGCGACATCGTACCCGGGGCCACCGTAATCCTCGAAGGGCCCACGCCGGACGACCGTCGCACCACCGTCTCCGGCGACAACGCGAGCTTCCAGTTTGAGGGCCTCAAGCCGGGCGTCCCCTATCATGTCGCGGTCCAGGCTAAGGGGTTCGCCGACTGGAATTCCGACGCGCTCAAGCTGCAAAGCGGCGAGTTCCACTTCGTCACCGACGTCCGGCTTCAGCTTTTGGGCGAAGCGACCTCGATCACTGTGACCGCCTCCTCGCCGGAGGAGATCGCCACCGAGCAGGTGCATATCGAGGAGCAGCAGCGCGTCCTCGGCTTCATTCCCAACTTCTATGTGGTCTACGACGCCAAGAACGCTGTGCCGCTCACCACCAAGCTGAAGTTCCAGATGGCCCTTCGCGTCTCCGTCGACCCCGTCAGCTTTGCCGGCGCAATCTTTCTTGGCGCCGTAGACCAGGCCGCCGACCGCCCTAACTACCCGCAAGGGTGGAACGGCTACGGCGAGCGCGTCGGCTCCATCTATGCCGATGGGCTCACCGACATCATGTTTGGCGGCGCCATCCTGCCCTCGCTTCTCCACCAGGACCCGCGCTACTTCTACCAGGGCACCGGAACCATCAAATCGCGCGCCCTGCATGCGATGTCCAATCCGTACATCTGCAAGGGTGACAACGGCAAGTGGCAGCCGAACTACTCCAGCATCGGCGGCGACCTGATCTCGAGCGCCATTTCCAATGCGTACTACCCAGCCAGCAATCGCGGAGCGGGACTCACGTTTGAGAATGTCGCGATCGCCACGGCCGAGCGCACGGTGAGCAGCCTGATCCAGGAATTCGTCATCCGCAAACTGACCCCGAGCGCCAGGCGCCAAAACTAGAACTCTTCTCCGTCCCAGGGAATCGAAATCATGACCTGCATGTTTGCCATTGCTGCCGTCGAAGCGCGATACTAAATCGCTTCACTTGCGTGGCAAGGAGAACAACATGCTCGGATTGGGAACCAAGGCTGGACCGGGTCTTGCGGTATGTTTTGCACTCTCTCTCGCCCTGGGCGTCCCCGTCGTGGCACAGACCTCCGCACCCACAAACGACGGCTCGGGTGCCTTCGCTACCGGCAAATACCGCAACCTGTTTGCCGAAGACGGCCACTCCCAGGCTGAGATCCAGGCCAAGATCGACTCTGCCTGGCAGCAGCTTTTTCATGGCGATCCGCAAACCCAGGCCATCGCCTTTGACGCGGGCAGCAACGCCAACGGCCCCCTGATGTATGTCACCGACTGGGCCAACCACGACGTCCGGACAGAGGGCATGTCGTATGGAATGATGATCGCCGTGCAGCTGGACAAGAAGGCTGAATTCGACGCCATCTGGAACTGGGCCATGACCTATATGTATGTCGCGGACCCCGCGGCGCCCAGTTATCAATTCTTTGCATGGTCCTGCAAGACCGACGGCACGCATAACGCCGAGGGCGCCGCGCCCGATGGGGAGTCGTATTTCGCCATGGCCCTGCTCTTTGCCGGCAACCGCTGGCCCGGCGGCAAGGGACTCTACGATTACCATGCCGAGGCCAACAAGCTTCTGTCTGCCATGGTGCACCGGCCTGTCATCACGGCAACGGAAAAGAAGGGACCGCACACCGTGGGACCGATGGTCAACGCCGATCCGCCCATGATCCTGTTTGTGCCGGAGGTGATGCCCGAGCCCTTCACCGACCCCTCGTATCATTTGCCCGCGTTCTATGAGCTGTGGTCGCGCTGGGGACCGGAGGAGGATCGCGCGTTCTGGGCGCATGCTGCCGAAGTAAGCCGGGCCTTCTTCGTCAAGACAACGAATCCCATGACCGGCCTCGCCCCCGACTACGCCAACTTCGATGGCACGCCGCACGCGAGCCGCTTCCCGCAGTCCGGCCAGTTCGGCTACGACGCGTGGCGCACCGTCAGCAACTGGTCCGTCGACTGGTCGTGGTGGCACAAGGCGCCGGCAGAGCGCACGCTGAGCGATCGCATTCAGAGCTTCTTCGCCGCGCAGGGCATCGACAAATACGGCCCCGTGTTCTCGCTCGACGGCAGGGACCTGGGCGCGACGCCCGGCCTCACCCATGAGGATCATCCCGCCGGTCTCGCCGGCACCAACGCTGTGGCAGGCCTCGCCGCGACCAAACGCAAACGCGCCAGGCAATTCACCGAGGCGCTCTGGAACACACCAATCCCTTCAGGCCAGGGCCGCTACTACGACGGCATGCTCTACCTGATGAGCCTGATGCACCTCAGCGGCGAGTTCCGCGTCTGGGGGCCGCAGTCACCGGCTGATCGCTAGGCGGGAATGGGCTCGAGATGCGCTGTAAAGTGCCGCAAGAAGGGCGCCTCATAGGTGAGGCGCATTCCTTGGATCAGCGCCCGATGCGCCCACACCTCCAGAATCACTTCGACGAGGTAGTCGATGTGGCTCTGCGTGTAGACACGGCGCGGGATCGCAAGGCGCACCAGGTCCATTTGTGTAGCCGCACCAAACATCAAGGTGCCGATCTCGACGGAGCGGACGCCGCCCTCAAGATAGAGTTCTGCGGCCAGAGCGACGCCCGGAAACTGCTCCGGCGGGATGTGCGGCAGAAAGGCGCGTGCATCGATGTAGACCGCATGGCCGCCCGGCGGCTGCACAATCGGCACGCCCGCAGCGGCTATGTGATTCCCTAAATACGCGGTCGAGGCGATACGGTAGCGCAGGTAATCCTCCTCGAGCGCCTCCTGGATTCCGACGGCGATCGCTTCGAGGTCGCGGCCGGCCAGGCCTCCATAGGTCGGGTAGCCCTCGGTGAGAATCAGGAGATCCATCTCCTGCCGCGCCAGACGATCGTCGTTTGTGCACAGGAATCCGCCAATGTTGGCCATGCCATCTTTCTTCGCGGACATGGTGCATCCGTCTCCGTAGCGAAACATTTCCTGGGCGATCTCTTTGGGTGTCTTCGTGGCATAGCCCTCTTCGCGCAACTTGATGAACCAGGCATTTTCGGCAAAGCGACAGGCGTCGAAATAGAGCGGGATGCCGTGGCGCCTGCACACCTGACTCACCTCACGGACGTTCTTCATCGACACGGGCTGGCCGCCGCCGGAGTTGTTGGTCACCGTGAGCATCACGAGCGGAATGCGCTCGCGACCCACCCGATCAATCAATGCTTCGAGCGCGGCGACGTCCATGTTGCCCTTGAAGGGATGCAGCAAGGCTGGTTGACGTCCTTCAGGAATGACCAGATCGACGGCCTCGGCGCCGACAGACTCCACATTGGCGCGGGTGGTATCGAAGTGCGTGTTGTTGGGGACGACGTCGCCTTTCTTGCAGGCAACTCCAAACAGAATGCGCTCCGCGGCGCGCCCCTGGTGGGTCGGAATCACATGCTTGTAGCCGCAGATGTTCTGAATGGAATTGCGAAACCGATCGAAGCTACGGCTTCCTGCGTAGCTCTCGTCGCCTTCCATGATGGCGGCCCACTGATGGGTCGACATGGCGCCGGTGCCGGAGTCGGTCAACAGGTCGATCAGCACGTCGTCCGCAGGCAGCAGAAACAGATTGTGGTGCGCGGCCGTCAGGAGTTCCTCGCGCTGGGTGCGGGTCGTCCAGCGAATCGGTTCCACGCTCTTGATGCGAAATGGCTCAATGATCGTCTTTACGGACATCTGCACCTCTGTGCCGGCAAGAAGGCAACAGGTGTGAGTCTAACGCGACGGCGGAAACGCCGTGTACGCAAGGTTTCGTTGACTCCCCGCGCCATCGAGCAGATATAAAGGAAGGGCTGCGCAACCAAGATGAGCAACAAGGATGCGTAAACAGGAGCCGCCCTTGGCCTTTGCCGTAACCCCGCCCCAAGCCGACCAGCGCGAGAGCAAGTCGCTCTTCCCCACCCAGGGTCTCGCCGCCTTCGTCCTTGTCACCGGACTCTTCTTTCTCTGGGGCATTCCGAACAACCTGAACGACGTGCTCATCCGCCAGTTCATGAAGTCGTTCGAGATCTCTCGGCTGCAGGCCGGGCTGGTGCAGTCGGCCTTCTACACCGGCTACTTCCTGTTTTCGATCCCCGCGGCCATGGTGATGCGCCGCTTTGGCTACAAGACCGGCCTCGTCACCGGCCTGCTGCTCTTTAGCACAGGCACGTTCCTTTTCCTGCCGGCAGCCCACGCGCGCAGCTACACCCTGTTTCTGCTCGCGCTGTTTGTCATCGCCAGCGGCCTTGGATTCCTCGAAACCGGCGCCAATCCGCTCATCGCGCAGCTGGGCGCGCCAGAAAGCGCCGTGCGCCGGCTCAACTTCTCGCAGGCATTCAATCCCCTGGGGGCCATCACCGGCGTCCTCGTCGGGACCCTGTTTCATCTTCTCTGGTGTTGAATTGAAGCCCATCCAGATTGCGCAGCTCAAGCTGGCCGGCACTTATGACGCCTACCTGCAGCAGGAGACAATGCGCGTCATTGTCCCATACCTCGTGCTGGGCGCCGTCGTTTTGATCTGGACACTGGTCATGATCCGAACACCCTTTCCCGCGGTGGCCACCGCCCCCGCGACCGACAGCAAAGAAGCCCATGGCAGCTATCGCGAGCTCTTGCGGTACCCGCATTTCCTCTTCGCGGTGCTGGCGCAGTTCTGTTGCGTCGGCGCCCAGGTCGGCACCTGGAGCTATTTCATCCAGTATGTCCAGGACTACACGCACCTGCCCGAGAAGACCGCCGGCTACATCCTTACCGGGACGCTGGCCGGCTTCGGCGTTGGCCGCTTCGGTTCCAGCCACTGGATGAAAACCGTGTCCGCGAGCACTCTGATGGGCCTGTTCGCCGCGGCCAATGTGGTCCTGGTCGCGATTGGTATTCTGCTGCCCGGCTGGGTCGGTCTCTGGGCCATCTTCCTCACCAGCTTCTTCATGTCAATCATGTTCCCCACGATTTTCGCCCTCGGAATCCAAGGGCTCGGCCCGAACACCAAGGCCGGCGCTTCTCTGCTGGTCATGTCCATCGTCGGCGGCGCAGTCTTTACGCCTCTGATTGGCCTGGTCTTCCAGAGGACGCACAGTATGGCAACCGCGATGGCTGTGCCGCTGGTCTGCTATCTGTGTGTGGGCTACTTCGCCTTCTGGGGCTCCCGGATTCCGCCGCGGGCTGGGTCCGCAGGGTAGTGAACGGACACCATATTCGCCGCGCGATCGACTGCGCTCGTCATCGCGCGAACTGCCAGGACCCAGCGCCGATCCTCGCCTAATCATCTGACCCTAAAGCCTTTAGACATCCAGCATGCACCTCGGGAAACACACCAATACCTGTTTCTGGGTACGTTGGGCATCGCCAAGATTTGCCAAGCGATTGGAACTCTTTGCTCAAAATACCGATAGAAGCCACACTGTTCTAAGAAACACCCATTGGGCCGGGCACCCGAGTCTCCCCTGTTCCGGAGAACAGCACTCGAAGCCCGTCCGGAATTCTGAAGATGTGTTGCGTTCATCCCTAATGCAAGAAACGGGGTTATTCCAGAATGATTTCGCTGAAAAAGTATTTAGACATGAACTGGCAGGAAGCGCTCGCCGAAGAGCCGGAATCCGGAGAGCTATTCACCGCCACCCTGAACAGCTATCGCACCTTGCTCAATACCGTCGGCAAGACTGCGGCGCAGATCTCGCCGCTGCACGGATCTGACCTCGAGTCGAACCTGCAGAGCCTCGAACGGCGGATTTCCTTCGACCCCACGCCGGAGTCGATCAAGCATATTGAGACGCAAGTTGAAGTCCATCTGCACGAGTGGGGCGGCCGGCTCTCGGATCACATGAAGGAAAGGGCCGACGAGGTCCGTGAAATCCTCGTTGCCCTGGCCAGAACTGCCGAGTCGGTCGGCAGCCGCGATCAAGGATATGCAAGCCAGTTCAAGGAAGTGACGGAACGCCTTTCTGGAATTGCCAATCTCGAAGACCTGACTGAAATCAGGACCTCGCTGGTCAAGCAGGCTTCAGCCCTTAAAACCAGCGTTGACCAGATGACTCGGGATAACCACGAGTTAGTTGCTCAGCTGCGCGCCGAAGTATCGATTTATGAGATCAAGCTCAGAACCGTTGAGCAACTTAGCTTGCGCGACGAATTGACGCGCGTCGCCAATCGCCGCAGCATCGAGGAAAGAATCCGCTGGGCAATTGAAAGCAAGCAAACCTTCTGCGTAGTTATGTTCGACTTGAACGGCTTCAAACAGGTGAACGACAAGTACGGGCACCTGGCCGGTGATGATTTGCTCAAGCAGTTCGCGGTGGAACTGCAAACCAACACCCGCTCCGGCGATGTCGTCGGCCGCTGGGGTGGGGACGAATTCGTTGTTGTCCTGGCCAGCGATCTCGCGGGCACGGCGGCGCATATCGATCGCGTACGCAAGTGGGTCTTCGGCAAGTACACCCTGCAGCTTGGCAAAGGCGACGAGAACCCGTCGATTCAAGTCGACGCGTCCATCGGTATTTCAGAGTGGAAATCAGGAAAAACGATGCAGGACCTGATCGCCGAATCAGACACCGCTATGTATCAGGATAAGAAGCGATCGCGCAAAGGAAGATAACATCAGTTACCCTCAGTTAGCGCGCCCGGCTAAGTTCTTCTTTATCGAAGAATTTACCGGGCGCTTCCGCGTCCGGCCCACAAATCGAATCTATCTCGCGATGTTCAACGAAAGTTGTAGAGACCGGAAAGAAAGAATCTGAACTGCAACCTAGAATTCGGAAAACGAGGGGCCGATAGAGTCCACGTAACAATAACCCACCTGCTCCAAGTAGCGATTCTGGACCTTTTGAGACGGAACTGGTTCGGTGCAGGCGGAAATCGATATAAGGAGCGAATCACACAATGTCACTGAGCATTCTCAATAGCATTTCCGCCCTCACGGCTGAAAACGCATTGTCCTCGACGCAGACCAATCTGCAGAAGACCTTCACTCAGCTTTCGACCGGCTTGAAGATCAACTCCGGTTCCGACGACGCCGCCGGCCTCTCCATCGCCAACGGCTTGCAGGCGAACATCTCCGCCCTCACGCAGTCCAGCCAGAACGCATCCGACGGTATCGGCCTGCTGCAGACCGCCGACGGCGCCCTCTCCCAGGTCACCTCGCTGCTCAACCGCGCAGTGACACTGGCAACCGAAGCCTCCACGGGCGGCCTTTCGACGGCGCAGTCCACCGCTCTGGATACGGAATATCAGTCGATCCTGACCGAAATCGGCAGCATCGGCACCACGACCAACTACAACGGCACAGCGATTTTTGGTGGAACCGCGACGGTGTACACCAGCGACGGCACGGCCGGCGGCAGCGCCACCGTGAGCACCGCGATCACTGCTCTGACCACAGCTGGCCTGGGTCTGGCCGGTAACCTGCTGACCACGGCCGCGGCGCAAACCGAACTGGCTGCCATCAGCACGGCCGTCGGCACCATTGCCGCCAACCGCGGCGATATCGGTGCAGCCGTCAACCAGCTCACCGCCGACGTCAACGTTCAAAACACAGAAGTTACGAACCTCCAGGCTGCGCAAAACAACGTGCAGAACGCCGACATCGGCAAGACAGTCTCGCAGATGACCCAGTACAACGTTCTGCAGCAGACCGGCATGGCCGCCCTGTCGAACGCCAACCAGTCGCAGCAGGCTGTTCTGAAGCTGCTCCAGTAAACCCTGGTTCTCTCAACCCAAGAGCGGCAGCGCCCTACCCGGCGTTGCCGCTTTTTCTTTCTCCACAGCCTGAATTCGCCAACCGAATGTGCCGATAGAATGCTGCGGCCCAAAGGCAATCATTCGTTGGCAATACAGCGCAGCCTGGGTCTCTGAGAAGGATCTTCCTATGAGTTCGGTCTCGGCCCTCAATTCTCTCCTGTCTTCCTCCACGACTTCAGCCTCCTCGATTGATCTCAGCTCCATTCTGCAGGCAGCAACGGGCGCTTCCTCTTCGGGCATCGACGTGACCTCTGCCGTCAACGCCGCAATTACCGCTGCGCAGGCCCCGGAAACAGCGTGGGAGAACCAGATCAGCACTCTGCAAAGCCAGGCCACGGCTCTCCAGCAGCTTCAGTCCGACACCTCCAAGCTCGACAACGATATCCAGGCCCTGAACAGCATCACCGGTCCGCTGTCGGCAAGAACCGTCACTTCGTCCAACTCCGCCGCCGTCACCGCTTCTGCGGCGGCAGGCAGCACCCCGGGCAACCACGTGCTCGTCGTCAGCAACCTGGCGACCACGGCTTCGTGGACCTCCGGCGTTTTCGCCGCCAGCACCACTGCACTCCCCGCCGGCAGCTTCACCATCACGACCGGAACCGGGGCAACGGCGACCATCACGACGGATGGAACCCAGACCGTCAGCGACGTTGCCAGCCAGATCAACGGCGACAACCTTGGGCTCTCGGCCAACGTCATTACCGACGCCAACGGCTCGCGGCTCGCGATCGTCGCCAAGTCTTCGGGCAGCGCCGCCAACTTTACCGTCACCGGCGACGCAGGCTTTGGCTTTGCGCAGGCCGCCACCGGAACCAACGCCGCGCTCACCGTCGACGGCATTCCGATCTCAAGCGCCTCAAATACCGTGACCGGCACTATTCCCGGAGTCACATTCAACCTGTTGAGCGCCAATCCCGGTGTTGAAGTCAGCCTCGGCGTCAACCCCGACTCGACATCGGCCGCAAGCGCGATCAACCAGTTTGTTACCGACTACAACACCGTCATCTCCGAACTGAGCAGCCAGTTCACCTTCAATGGAACCAGTGAGGGTGTACTGGCCACCGACTCCTCGGTGCGCAGCCTGCAGGTCGATCTGCTCAGCTCGCTCGGCTACTCCTATACGCCGGCCACCGGCACTACGACCGTCTCCAATCTTTCTGCCCTTGGCATCACCGCAAACAATGACGGTACGCTCAGTGTCAATTCCAGCACGCTGCAGAGCGTCTTGCAGAACAATAACAGCGACGTGCAGTCCTTCTTCCAGGGCGCGGCGCTCAACGGATTCGCCAATTCTCTCGACCAGCAGCTCACCAGCTTTACCAGTCCCAGCAATGGTGCATTCACGGTGGATCTCAAGAGCATCAGCAGCCAGGAGAATGACCTGGCAAGCAACATCTCCAACTTCGAAACCAACTACATCGCTCCCCTGCGCACGCGGTTGCAGGCAGAGTACTCGCAGGCAGAAATCCTCCTTCAGCAGCTGCCCGCCGAAATGAAACAGATCAGCGTCGAGCTGGGCCAGAACACCTCGACCAACGGATAACGGGAGACGACCATGACGCGCACAGATCTGGCCTATCGACAGTCAGCAGCCGAAGGCGCAAGCGGCTTCGGTGTGCTGATCGCGCTCTACGACACGCTGGCGAGCAATCTGCGGCGCGCCGCAGAGGCCGAGAGAGCGAACGACATCGAACAACGCGGCCGCGAAGTGAATCACGCCTTCCTCGTCATCGCTTATCTCGAGGACTGGGTCAAACGGGGTCCCGGCGGAGAATTGTCCGATCAGCTGACGGCCTTCTACGCCCAGATGCGCGCCAAGCTCATCCAGGCGCAGACCGCACGCTCCGCCCGGGCATTCGAAGATCAGATGGCGGGTGTACTCAAGCTCCGCGAACTTTGGCAGCACGCCGATGTGCGCGGAATTCCTTCGGGGCCGTCCATCCTCAGCCCTGCGCCCACACAGCCCTCGCTCGACTATCCGGCCATGCCCACGCAAAGCCGCCACAGCAGCTGGTCGGCCTAGAGCCAGCCCCAGCCCGCTCTCAAAAGTACGATGCCCGCCAGGAGTCTGACTCCGGCGGGCATTTCTTCAGGAATAGTTCAGCGCGGTAGAACGCTTGCCTACGAAGTAGGAGGCGCGAGGTAGTTGAGCAGCGTAAGGGGCAGCACCTTGGCCGCCGCCGCCAGAGCCGCGCTATTCGCCGTCTCTGCCTGGCTCAATGTCGTCGCGGCTTGTGCCATATCTACGCCGACCAGCGAGGTTTGCTGCGACTGCAGGCTCACCGTCTCCTGCTGCAGGTAAGTCTCCTGCGAGTTCAGCTGGGTCTCAGAGTTCGCGTAAAACACACGCTGCTGACTCACGTAGTTCAGGGCCGTTGTAATCGATGTGGTCGCCGTCTGGATCGCCGACGAATTGCCGCTTTGCAGCGCGGATACCAGGGTGCTCAACGAGCCCAGCACGTCCACGGTCGAATTGGAAAATATCTGGTCGCCGGGTAGATTGACCTGGACGCTCGTGTTATCGCCAATCGCCACCGCGTTCTGGTCGCTGTTTCCGTTGTAGGTATATCCCGACGGCGAAGATCCGCTCGCTGTGTACGGCGGTTGCGCGGTGGCTGTGCCGCCAAACAGGTAAGAACCCTGGTACGACAGATTGGCCTGGGTCACGACACTGTTCAGAATGCCCTGCACCTGCTGCGCAATTGCCTGCTGGTTGGCACTGGAGACCGTGCCGTTGGCGCCCTGCGTCCCCAGCGAGATTGCCTGCGTCAGACCCGACACCACCGATCCCAGAGCGGAGTCGGCAGCCTGCACCTGCGACAGCACTCCCGTTACATTCTTGGTGTACTGATCCACATTGCCGCTCTCCACTGTGTTCTGCACCATGGCTGAGGATGCGGCGGGGTCGTCTGAAGGGACATTGACTCTCTTCCCCGTGGATACCTGTTGCAGCGCCGCGTTGAGCGTCGACTGACTCTGCTGCAGGTCAGCAAGGATATTGGGAACGAGATTTGAGCTTACACGCATAGGATTCGAAGGACTACGAGATCATGTTCAACGTCACTGTGTTGAGTTGCTGGATGGTGCTGATGATGCGGGCTGCCGCCTCGTACGCGGTCTGGAACCGGATCAGGTTGGTCGTCTCTTCGTCAATGTTCACGCCCGACACCGCACTCTGCTGATTGGTGAGCTGCAGCAGGCTCTGCCCGACCGCCGTCGATTGCGTGCTGGCATCGGACGTCGCGTTGCCGACTTGATACACAAGGCTCGCATAGGCCTGCGTCGGGGTCTGCCCCGAGGGCAGCGTCCCGGTCAGCGCCGCGGTAAGGTTGGCAACGTTGCCGTTGCTTCCCGCCGATCCGTCTGAGCTGATCGCTACCTGCGACGGGCTCGTCAACGCCACTGTCATTCCGGCTGCCGCTCCGGCGCCGCTTGGAACTGTAAAGAAATTCTGGCCTGGATTCCCATTGGAATCGAAGCCCTGCGCCTGCGCAGTATTGAACGCTGCGCCAAATTGCGAGGCCAGCGTATTCAGCTGGTTCAGATAGCTGGGAACCGCCTGGTCGCGGATCTGAATTGCCCCGCCCAGCTGCCCGCCCTGAATCGATGTCGTGATGTCGTTGCCCGACGTGTCCAGCACATGCTGCTGGCCGTCCGTACCGGTTGTCGTCTGCAGAGCGAAGCTCTGATTGCCCATCACCAGCGGGCTTCCGTTGGCGGTGGTGATCGTCTCGCCGGTGTTGCCCTCCGACACTGAGATGCCGGTGAGCTGCGAGAGCTGCGACACAAGCTGATCCCGCTGGTCCTGAACCGCCCCGCCGTCCTTCCCCGCTGCCGTGAGTTGCCAGACTTGTCCGTTCAGCTTTGCAATTTGCGTGCTGAGCGTGTTGATCTGCGCCACCGTCTGCGTCACCTCGGTGTTCGCCGCCGATTGCACCGTGGCCAGGCCGTTCGCCGTGCTGTTGAACGACTTGGCAAGATTCTGCCCACTCGAAAGAACGGTCTGCTGCACAGCCGCATCCGAGGGGTTGGCTGAGAGCTCTCCCAGGCTGCTTGAGAACGACGAGAGGGCGCTCGCGATGTCGCCGCCGGTGGTGGTGAAATACGTTTGCAGCTGCTGCAGGCTCGACAATTGTGTGTCAACGCCGCTCTGCGCCGAGTTCTGCTGCAGAATCTGCAGATTCAGCAACTGGCTGCGCACGCTTTGCAATCCTGTCGAGTGTGACGCCGCCACCCAGAATCTGCCCGTTCACCTGGACCTGCGGGCCCTCGGAAAACTGCGCCACTTCGCGCGTATATCCCGGCGTATTCGAGTTGGCGATGTTGTTGCTCGTGGCGTTCAGAGCGCCCTGCGAGGCCTCCAGGGCCTGTACGCCGATATAGAGCGATGTGTTCAATCCACCCATGGCAGCTATACCTGGCAGGACCAGGTCTGATGCTTTAGACCCGCGCCGGTTTCCTCCTGAATCTGTCCCCTGAATGAGCTGAACAACGAAATCATCAATCCAACCGAGTGGCTGGAGAGCTTCAGCAATGCCGCGTAACTCTGGTTCAACCGCTGCAGGCTCGCCGCAGCGGCATGGATCTGGCGCATCAATGACTCATCGTCGAATGCCGAAGCTGCTGCAGGATCCGTCGGCTTGCTCAGATCGCCTGCCAGAGTGTGCAGCCGCGCCGCCACACACTGCTGGCTTGCGATGCTGTCTTCCAGCGAAATTAGCTCGTTGTGCGCGATCGCCGCCATGGACCGGTCCAGTTCATAGGCCATCGAATGCAAGAGGTCAAGATATTCCCCAAGCTTGCCATTCCGGTCCTGAATGCCAGTTGCCATCGTCCTTGCGATTTGCCCGCGTCTTCCTCAGGCCATTGCGCCTGATTGCCTTCTTGAAACTCAGGCGTGCTCGTCGATCATCGACGCAGCAATCTTGCCCGGATCCAGTTGATACGTCCCATTGCTGACCGACTCCTTCAAGCTGTCAACCTTGTCCTGGCGGATCTCGGGAGAATTCATCGCCGTGCTCACGAGCGAGCTCAGAGACTGGGTGTCGGAGGTGAACGTCGTGCGATCCTCTCCTCCCGCCAATCCCGAAGCAGAAGCGTTCTTTGCGCTCACTTGCTTGGCGTTTGCCTCAGTCGCGATCTGGTTCGCTGCGGCTTGTGTAAGATCGATTCTCATTTCAACTCCTTACCTTTTGGACCTGACGCTCTATCGGCACTTTGGGGGGGAAGTTTAATCCGTTTCTCAGCCTATTTCGCAATTTTTGCCCCCTCCGCCGAGATCGCGCCCGGGGTTGTTGCAACCGCATCCGCTGCCTCAGTCTTCGCCGCTGACGCGTGTAAAGCCTTTGCAATCATCTTCCCAATTCCGATCCCGCCCGAGGCCGCCATCGAATTCGAAAGCGACTGCACTCCCAGACTCATCATCTGCTGACGCGCTCCCGCATCCTCGTCATCCTCAGCTCCCGGTACGGTCGCCATCGACGATTCCGCCTGCTGCAGCCATGTGCTCAATAGCATCGACTCGAATTCCTGCGCGCTCTTGTCGATCCTCGCGTCGTTCGTCTGCGGGCTCTTCATCTGCTGAAGCATCCTGTCTTCCCGCGTCTGCAAAAGGCTGGTCTGCGCCTGCGCGGCCAGCGAACCCCCAAGTATGCTCGATGACATTTACTGAACCTCCACTTCGGCCTGGATTCCACCCTCGGCCTTGATTGCCTGCAGAATCGCCACCACGTCGTGCGCCGTCGTACCGATCGCATGCAGCCCGTTCACAAGCTCTTCTACATTGGCCCCCTCGTCCAGACGCATGGTCTGCGCCGGGGCATCGTTCACGCTGACCGTGGTTTGCGGAACAAGGGCCGCTGTCGGTGTCGACTGAACCGTGCGATCGTATCCGCCGCCACCATTCGGGTTTTGATTCGGGTCCTGATTCTGCGCCGGCCCGCCATTGCCCGCCTGATCCGGTCTTCCACCGCCACCGCCACCCACTTCGCGGGTGCGATCGGTGAATCCAGGTCCCGCGCCGGAATCGGCGCCACCGTGTACGACGTCGTCACTTCAATCGACAGATTGCCGTGAATCACCGAGACCGGCGTGATCTTCACGTCGCCGCCCAACACGATCGTGCCGGTTCGTTCGTTGATCACGATCTTTGCCGGCGTGTACACCATCAGCGCAAGATTCTGCACGCGCGAGATCAGCAGCGGCACCGACGGCGAAGCTGCGTCGGCAACATTCACGTCTACGCGGGTGCTGTCCAGAGCCGAGGCCACCACCTTGTGAAACTCCGCGTTCACCGCATCCGCAATCGATTTCGCGGTTGTGAAATCCGGGTTCCGCAACAACAGCGAGACCGTCTTGAAGTCGTGGAGATCGACGGCCGTATCCCGCTCCACCATGCCTCCGTTGGGAATCGTGCCCACCGTGGTCGAATTCACTTCCTTGCCGTTGGTGCTGTTGCCGGCCATGTATCCGCCCATCTCCAGCGGACCCTGTGCTTCGGCGTAGACCTGTCCATCAGGCCCGTGCAGCGCGCTCATCAGCAACACTCCGCCCACCAGGCTCTTGGCATCGCCCACCGACGAAACCGTCACATCGAGCTTGGCGCCCGGCCGCGCAAACGGCGGCAACGACGCGGTAATAAATACTGCCGCCACGTTCTTCACTGTCACCGACGGCGGGCGAGATCAGCACGCCCATCTTCTGCATTGCATTAGCCAGTGACTGCACGGTGAAGAATGTCTGCTGGCTGTCGCCGGTGCGATTCAGCCCCACTACCAGCCCATAGCCGATCAGCATGTTGTCACGGACACCTTGCACGCTGGTGATATCGCGGATCGACACACGGCGATTGGAATTGTCCGCCGCCGCGCGGGGCGTTACGAACAATCCAGCCCAACCGCATACGAGCAGAACGGCAATCGCAGAGAGCCTGCGGAGCTTCATCGCGTGAAGTGAAGATCTCATCGTCATCAGAATCCAAGGAGCCACAAAATGGCTCGGGTAATGCAAAGAATTTGTTGATTTACTATTAGGACAAACTATTCACAAATTAGAGCGAAAGGGTAAATGACTATTTTTTATTTTAGATACCATGTTTTAATTAGTCATTTAGGAATGACCGGAAAATATTTTGTCGAGGAAAGTCTGATTACTCCGGAGCAAAAAAGTGTCAATCGGTTTAATTTTCCACCTCGGCAACGGGCCAGAATTAATTTATTGTGATGCTCGCCGCTTTGGAAATTTTCGCTTACAAACTTTGGCATTTATCAACAGTTAAAACCTTATAAAGATATTGGAATTGATTTGCTTAATAAACCGGTGGATGCCAAACACCTATTTACACATTACCAAAAACGGAAAATTCCATTAAAATTGCTTTGTTGAGCAAGACATTATTAGTGGAATTGGCAATATCTATGCTTCGGAAGTCCTTTTTTCCACTAAAATCCATCCTTTGAAAAAAACCCACAACTTACTTATTCAGGAGTAGAAAAATAATTGTTTCACATCTATTTTGAAAGAAGCCTTGAATTAGGAGGAACTTCGGCTTTTGATTTCATTAATCCCTTAGCCCAAAAAGGTGATTATCAAACTAAATTAAAAGTTTATGCTCGGGCGAAAAAACCTTGTTTATATCTATCCAC
>CAVXDG010000013.1:0-247301 GCA_963760475.1 uncultured Acidobacteriaceae bacterium
ACCTGCCGGCTATGGCACTCATGCAGGTCGCACTCCACCTTGATGCTCTTCAAGCCGCGATCCACCGCCGGCAAAAACGAAAAAAATGAAAGACTCATCGGGTTCCCTTCTCCTGCTAATTGAGGAAATGCGTTGCCACCGGCTGCGGTATCTCGGTGACCCGCAATCCGTAGTTCCCATCCACCACAACCGCTTCGCCACGTGCAATCAGCTTTCCGTCGAGAAATAACTCCACCGGCTCGTCCACCATGCGGTCCAGCTCGATCACCGAGCCGTTGCCCAGCTCCAGCAGTTCGCGCAAGGGCATCTGCCTCTGGCCAAAACGAAGCGAGACGTTCAGTTCCACGTCCATCACCAGCTTCAGATTCTTCGCCGCCAGGCTTGCTTCGTCTGCCTTGCCGGCCGCCGCCTCGCCTGCCGATAGCGCTTCCAACAGGGGCGCACCGAAATAGAGCAGCACCGGAGTATTCGACTCCTCCTGCGAAGCCAGCAACGGAACCATGAACATGCCGCCAAAAGCCAGGCCCGCCGCGGGTTCGACCTTGAATTGCAGCGCACCGTATTTGGCGGCAAGTGCGGCAGCCATCCCCGGCCCGGCGGACTGTAGCAGATTGGACAGGGCCTCGCTCGGATCCGCCCCGGCTTCCGCTGTCTGATTGCCGAGCTTCGCAACCAGCGCCGAGGCTTGCGGCTCATACAACTCCACAAAGCACTCGCCGCTGATCGCACCTTCCACCGTCAGCCGAAAATTCACGGCCGTTCCCTTGTTCGAGGGCGTATCCGGTGAGCTGATGACCTTGACCGGCCAGGGGGCTCCGGTCGCCGCGCCCAGTGCTTCGCCGAGCGATTCGGCAAATGCCGACGCGAAAATATTTGCACCCTTCTTCTTTGCCTCGTTGTCCATGATCCCTATTTCTCCTTCCAGTCAGTCGTTGGAATGCGACGCCCCAGTTGCGCCGCACGCTGTGTGCCATTGCGCACCGGGACCGCCTCAAACAACCCGCGGCCGCCCACGGTCAACATCCCCGGTGTACGGACCGGTGCCCGCAGCTTCAGCACCATTCCGGGCTGCAGCGCGATCAGATCCCGCACCGCCACCCTCAGCCCGGGCAGCTCCGACGACGCGTCGAAGTCGCAATCCAGCAGCCGCTCGCGCAACGGCGCTGCCGGAAAACTCCAGAGCCGCGACTTTTTCTGCGGCTGGTCGAGCTTGATCTGCGCCATCAGCACGTTCAAAAACTCGGTCGGGAAGACCAGCTTGAACGAGCCGGTTGTGCCCGCCAACTCCACGTCGAACTTCAAGACCGTTGCCTTCTCATTCAACGCAAATGACTGATGCATCAAAGCCGGCTTGATCCGCGCTCCCGGCTCCAGCGACAGCGTCGGAATCTTCCAGACTTCTTCAGCTTGGCGCGCGAACAGAGCGATCACATCCTGCATGATCTCGCCCTCGATCTCTGAGAGCTCGCGCCCGCCGCCGCCGGCCGTGCCGTTGCCGCCCATCAGCAATTCGATGATTGGGAAAACCAGCTCATTGTCCAGCTCCACAATCAATGTCTTCGAAGAAAGGGGCACGATGTAGCAAAGCGGCGGAATCTCGGCGATATGCTCCTTGATCGGCAGCTGATCGAGCGTCTCCAGCTTCACCTCGACGGCTGTGCCCAGGTAGGTGTCGAGCGCCCCGGCAAGGTGAAACGCGAACGTCTCGTGCAGCGCAGTCAACGTGCGCGCGTCCTCATTCGACAGGCGACCCGCCGAACGGAAGTTGCAGCTGTGCACCACCTGCTGCTGCTTTGGGGTGCCGACCTTCGGCGTCCCACTCTGTTTCGTCGATGCCGCCGCTTCTGCTTGAGTCGGACTAGGCGTGTTCACGGTATGCTCCTCTCGCCGGCGTCGTCCTTACCGGCTTGCGTTGCAAATGCTCCAACGAGACCTTCAGCTTCACCATCGTCTCCTGCCGTATCTGCGAAACCCGCGACAAGGCCACTCCCACGACCTTCGCGATTTCCTTCATCGTCAGCTCCTCGCGGTAGTAAAGCGAAAGGATCAGCTGCTCTCGTTCACTCAGCTTCGAAATCGCTTCGGCCAGGTGCTCCTTCATCTCCCCTTCAAGGCAGAGGTCGAAGGCATCGGGATCGTCGAGGTTCGGCGCCGATTCAATCACGTCCAGTGCATCCGAATGATCGTTCGATACCGCCACCTTCTGGCCCGTAATCTGCAGAGAATCCAGCTGCGCGATCAGGCGCTGCAGGTGTTCCGGCTCAATCTGCATCTCCTGCGCAATCTCGGCTTCTACCGGATGCCGCCCCAGCCGCGCTTCAAGCCGCGCCGTCACGTCGGCAATCTCGCGCCCGCGCCGCCGCATATACCGCGAACCCCAGTCGCTCTCCCGCAGGCTGTCAAGAATCGCGCCGCGGATACGGAACTTCGCGAACGTCTTGAACTGCACGTTCTTCGTCCCGTCGAAACTGCGCGTCGCTTCGATCAGCCCCAGCACACCCGCGCTCACCAGGTCCTCCATCTCCACATGCTGGGGGAGCCGCTCGCGAATGCGCGCCGCAATGTAATAGACCTGCGGCAGCTCCTGCGTGACCAGATCCTCTCCATCGGTCTGCGTCGCGCTCGTCTTGTATGCCAACTCCGCTGCCGTCATCGGGTCACCTCTCGCACCGTCCTGGTGTCAACTTTTCTCATCGCACCGAACCTAACGACATCACCTGCGTCATCGGAGGAATCTCCGACGGCGATATCACTACAATCTTGGGAATAAACGGCTCCAGCACCCGCCGCAGGTAGAACCGCCCCGGCGATGCGCACAGAAGAATCGGCGGCGCCATCGCAATCTGGTCCCCCAGCATCGCGCGCAAACCTTCCAGCACCCGCCGCGCCACGTTGATCTGCAAAGCGCTGCCGTTCACCGACTGAGCATTGGTCGTAGTGCGCGTGCACTCCTCTTCAATCGAGCTGTCGAGTGTCACCACCTTCAACCGGCCACTCTCATCCAGCAACGGACGGATCAGCGCCCGTCCCAGCGCATGCCGCACCGCTTCCACCAGAATTACAGGATTCTTGTTGGTCGCCGACGTCTCCACCAGGGTCTCCAGAATCGTGCCCAGGTCGCGAATCGATACCTGCTCCCGCAACAGCTGCTGCAACACTTTCTGCACTTCGCCAAGCGTCATCAGCTTCGGGATCAGCTCGTCAATCAGCTTGGGATGCGAATCCGCCAGCCGGTCCACCAGCCGTCTTCGTCTCATGCCGCGTCAGCAGATCCTGCGCATTCTGCTTGATCAATTCGGAAAGATGCGCCGCCAGCACCGACGTGTGGTCTACCACCGCGTATCCCGCCGCAATCGCCTGCGCCTGCAGATCGGGTGTAATCCACTTTGCGGGCGAATCAAATGCCGGCTCCCGCGTCTCCTGCCCCGGCAGATCCCCTGGCTGGGGATTCGAATTCACCGCCAGCAGCCGGTCGCGCCGCATCTCCCAGCGCGCAATCTCCACGCCGCGCAGGTAGATCACGTACTCCCGCTCTTTCAACGAGAGATTGTCGGTGATGTGAATCGACGGCACCAGGAAGCCCAGCGACTGGGCAAGATTCTTGCGCAGCGATTTCACCCGCGCCAGCAGCTGTCCGCCCTGCTTCGCATCCACAAGCGGCACCAGGCCGACGCCGACTTCGAGCATCAGTTCGTCCAGCTTCAACGCCGACTCCATCGGATCGATCGCCGGCACGCTGGGCTTGTCGCCCTTCGCGGCTGCCGCGATCTTGGCGCTCGCCGCCGCTTCCGCGGCTGCCGTCGGCTTCATCTTCCACGCCGCGAACATCGTCACCCCGCCCAGCGCGATGAACGAAATCTTCGGCATCCCGGGAATCAGCGCCAGCGACAAAAGGCATCCGCTCACAATCCACAACGGACGGGAAGTCTTGAAAATCTGCTTGCCGATATCCGAGCCAAGGGAGTGGTCGGAGGCCGCGCGCGTTACTACGATGCCGCCCGCAACAGAAACCAGGAGCGACGGAATGATCGCAACCAGGCCGTCCCCTACCGTAAGAATTGTGTAGGTCTTCAGCGCCTGCGCCAGCGGAACACCCTGCTGCAGTACACCAATCAGGAAGCCCGCCACAATGTTGATGACCGTGATCAGAATGGTGGCCAATGAATCGCGCTGGCTGAAACGCGCCGCGCCATCCATCGAACCGCAGAACTCAGCCTCGCGCGCCACCCCCTCACGCCGCGTCCGCGCCTGGTCCGCGTTGATCAGGCCGGTGTTCAGGTCCGAGTCGATTGCCATCTGCTTGCCCGGCATCGCATCCAACGTGAAGCGCGCCGTCACTTCAGCCGTACGCACAGCACCGTGACTCACGACCAGATACTGAATCGCAATCAACGCAACAAAGATGACGAAGCCAACAATGTAGTTGCCGCCGACGACGAATTGCCCGAAGGCTTCGATCACCTTTCCTGCCGCCGAGGAGCCTTCGCTGCCATGCAGCAGAATGCGCCGCGTCGCGGCCAGATCGAGCGAGAGCCGCATCAGCGTGAGCAGAAGAATCAGGCTTGGAAAGACGGAGAACTCTACCGGGCGCAGTACCTGGATCGCTGTCAGCAGGACCAGTACCGAAGCCGTGATGTTGAGCGTCAGCAGAAGATCGAGCACAATGCTCGGCAGGGGAACCAGCATGACGAACACCAGCGCCACGGCGCCGGTGGGAATGATCCACTCGGAGTAACTTGCGAAGGATGGTCAGCAGTCCGGGCTTCTTGTTCACTGAGGCGGCCTCATATCAGGTCTCTGCGCAGCTAGATTGTTGCGGCGCGCTTGACGATTTCTCACTTCAGCCTGGGCCTTGAAGACCAGCACCAGGATTTCGGCAACAGCGTGGTACAGCGCCGATGGAATGGGACTGCCAATCTCGACGCTCTTGTAGAGCGCCTGCGCCAGCGGCCTGTTTTCCATCACCGGAATATCGAGCTTCCAGGCAATTTCCTTGATCTTGGCGGCCAGATTGTCCAGGCCCTTGGCAACCACAATCGGCGCCGCCATGTTCGGCTCGTAGCGCAGCGCCACCGCATAATGCGTCGGATTCGTAATCACTACCGTCGCCGTTTCCGCGGCCTTCAGCATCTGCTTGCGCCGCGACTGGCGCTGAATGCTGCGGATCCTTGCCCGGGTCTCCGGATTGCCTTCGGTCTGCTTCAATTCGTCGCGCAGATCCTGCCGGCTCATCTTCAGGTCGCCTTCGTTCTTCAACCACAGCAGCAGGTAGTCCATGCCCGCCCAGATCAGCAGCACAAGCCCCGACTTCCAGAACACCTCGATCAGGATGCTGCTGATCAAACTCGAAAAACGCCGTGCATCCACATACGAGCTGCCCAGAATCTCATCCCAGTGCATCCGAATCGAGTTGACGCCAATCCATACGATCGCCGCGAAGGGCAGCAGAGACTTGAGAATGTTGCTGAGCGCGCTGAGCGAAAACATCTGGCCCAGCCGATCCGCCGGGTTCAGTCGCTCGAACTTGAACGACAGCGCCTCCGGCGCAAACACGAAGCCGCCCTGGGCAAGCCCGACAACGATCGAGACGGCGAGCCCCGCCAGCACAATCGGGAACACCCAGCGCATCGCCTCAACACTGGTCCAGAAAAGCAGCGGTCCCCCGGGCTCGAAGGAATCGGTGCTGGCTAGATCGAGTGTGGTGCGAAAGAAATGGGTCCAATGCGGAACCGCCTCGCGTCCCAGAAGATACAGAACCACGCCAACCGCCGACATCGACAGCGCACCGCTCAGTTCGCGCGACCGGATCACCTGCCCCTTGTCGCGCGCGTTCTGCCGATGTCGCGGTGTTGCCTGTTCTGTTTTGCTCTGGTCTGCCATCGCGTCTCAACCTGCCAGGTGAAAAAGCCTTTCTCCGTTTGCCACCGCATCGGTAAACAACCGGCGGAATAAATCGGGCCAATACTTCAACGTCGCGATCAAAACTGTGATGCCAAGAAGACTCTTCACCGCCGGTCCCAGCAGCATCAGCGGCATCTGCGGAGACGCCTTGCCCAGCAGGCCCAGCACCACATCCGCCGCCAGCGTCGCGGCCAGAACGGGCGCCGCAATCTGCACCCCCAGCCCAAAGGCTTCGCCCACGATCTTTAACACCGACATGGTGAACAGGTCGCCCAGGTGCGCAGTTCCAGGCGGCACGTAGCGGAAGCTGTTGCCCACCGCCCGCAACAGCCAGAAATGCACGTCCATCTGCAGAAACAGAAGCATCACGATGCTCTGGTAAAACGTCGCCATCACCGTCGTATCTACCTGCGTGAGCGGATCGAGAATATTGACCAGCGAATAGCCCATCTGAACGCCGAGCACCTGGCCGCTCAGCTGAATCGCCTCAAAAACTACATTCGTCGCGATGCCCATGCCCACGCCCACCAGGAATTCGGTGATCACCAGCAGAGGCCAGTTCGTTCCCGCGCCCGTGCTGATCAGCTGGCTCACCGTCGGATACAACAGCAGCGTCATCGCAAACACGAGAATCGCCTTGATGCGCGCAGGAATCACCACGCTGCCGAAAAACGGCGCAAACAGCATCAAGCCCGAAAGCCGCACACCGATGGTGAGCAGGCTGGTGATCACGCGCATGAGCGGCAGTTCGATCATCGGAGATACTCGTGAAAATCAGAAAAGGTTGACAGCGTGAACGTGGCCAGATGCCGCCACATCCAGGGCATCGTCAGAAACAATGCGCCGCCGGTCGCTACCAGCCGCGCAACCGTCGAGATGGTCGTGTCCTGCAGCGACATCAGCACCTGCACCACGTTCACCCCGAGGCTCACCACGATCGCGACCAGCAGCGCCGGCCCTGCGAGGATGATCACCTCCTGCAGCATCAAACGGCCTAGCAGCACTACCTGATCGACGTCCATAGTCTTAGCTGAAACTCCTCATCAGCGAACTGATCAACAGATGCCAGCCGTCTACCATAAGGAAGAGCAGCAGTTTGAGCGGCGTCGAAATCACCACGGGCGGCAATTGCAGCATGCCCACCGACGTAGTAATTGAAGCCACCACCATATCCACAATCAAGAACGGCAGAAACAGCACCGTGCCGATCTGAAATCCAGCCTTCAGTTCCGACAGGATGTACGCCGGCAACAACACCCGCATCGACAAATCGTCCGGCGTAGCGGGCCGCGGTTCCTTGGCCAGTTCGACGAACAGCGCCACATCCTTCTCGCGCACATAGTGCGACATGAACTTCCGCAGCGGCACTTCCCCGCGCGTCAACGCCTCCATCGGTGTAATCTTCCCGGCTTGCGCGGGAATCACCGACGCCTCGTAGATCTGCACCGCAATCGGCTGCATAAGAAAAAACGTGAGGATCAGCGATAGCCCGATCAGCGTTTGATTGGACGGTGTCGTCTGCAGTCCCAGTGCCTGGCGCAAAAAGTGAAAAACAATCAGCAGCCGCGCAAACGGCGTGACGCACATGATTAGCGTCGGGATGAGCGTCAGCCCCGTCAGCAGAATGATGATGGACCACGGAACGGTTTGACCCGTCAGTCCCTGAATCTGCAGCCCCGCTGCCGGCGGCAAGGCCGCAAGTGCAGGACTGCTCGCCAACACCACTGGAACGGGCGCGTCTGGCGATTCCACGAACGGGATCGGTGGTTCCCCGCCTTCGCTGCCCTCGGCAAATCCCGATGCCCCATCCAGAGCCGCCGAACCGTCAACCAAGGGCGCCGGAGACAGCGCTTCTGCATTCGCGTGAGCCGCGAAACAGAACGCCAGCGATGCTAACACCGCCAAGAATCCGACTACCCGGAAAGACATTATTCAGACGACTCCGTAAGTTCCGCCAGCGTTTCAAGATCGTCGATCGACGCAATCGTTTCATCCAGCTGCGCCAGCAAGGTCACGTTGGTCGTGCCGCCGCCAATCAAAAACCGCCGGCCGTCGGCCTGCAGAATCGCCGCAAAACGCTTCTCTCCCAGAGAAACCGTTTCCAGCACGCTCAGCTGCTTCGGCGCGGCTCCCCGCACCTTGAGCCACGAGAACGCGCGGCTCAACAGGCTCGGCTGCGGCGCTTCAACCGCTTCGGTAATCATCCGCGGACGCGGCATCCGGCGCGCCACCTGCTGACGCCGAAGAGCTTCCACTTTCCGGGTGCTTCCAAAGCTGGCGAGAGAAGGCGAGCCCGTCGCACTCGACATCGGCGCATACTCCATCGGCTTGACTTCGCGAATCACAGGCTTGCGCGGGGCGCGGTGCTGGGGTCTGTCCACTGAGATTTTCAGATTCATATTTGCTCCGTAATGCGAACCGCCAACCGGTCTCCGACAACTTCGAATTCCGTCCAGGCGATCAGCAGGTGATTGACGCGCAGGGGCACGTCGCTGGTGTGACGGCACGCCGTCTCCACAATCGAACCTTGCTTCAACGCAAGAAGATCGGCGATCGTGAAGTGCACCAACGGGACTTCAAGCGTGAGGGTGCACGGCAGCCAGGGCATCGTGTCCAGCGGATCTCTCCGCATCGACGGCACACTGGCTACGAACGGCTTGTCAGGATGTGGATCGAGGTTCTGTGCGGCACTGCTCATAGGGCCTCTCGCACGCTCCCTTGAGACAAATCCTTCGTTCTGAGCCAAAATGCGGCTCAACAGGCTGCTCAAGATAGAACGGTGCGCAGAGGTAAAAGCAATTCGCGCGCCAAAGACGGCGCCACGCCGAGACGCCGAAAACCAAAGCCATAGCTGGCTTCAACTCTCGATCCGTCAGCGAGTTATGCGCAGCAGCGCTCGCGCCCGTCCGCCCCCAGGCCGGTGAGATGGCCATGAGAGCAGACAGGCGCTTGCTGCGCTTGTTCCTTCCAGACTCACCCGGGTGGGCAAGCCTCTCATCAAACTCTAAGAACTCAGCTCTAGGTAATCGCCTGCAGCGTAGCCTGCGATACCTGGTTCAACGTGGTCAGCACCTTCGCGTTTGCTTCATAGGCCTGCTGCGCCACAATCATGTTGGCGAATTCCGTTGAGAGGTTCACGTTCGATCCCTCAACGCTGCCCCCGGTGATCGTCCCGAGGCCGGCCTGGCCCGCAATCCCGACCACGGCCGAGCCCGAAGCGAACGAGGCCTGGTAGTCGTTATTGCCCACCTGCTGCAGACCTTCGTTGTTGGCGAAGCTCGCAACCGCCACCTGCCCTAGAGCCAGCGTCTGGTTATTGCTGAACTGACCCTGCACCGTTCCATCGGGCAGAACCGAATAGCCCGTCAGCGTACCTGCCGCAAACCCGTTCTGCGTCGGCGCACTGGTCGAGCTGGCCTCCGCCTGCTGGGTGATGATGGGGGTTGTGCCCGCGCCGTTCAGATTCCAGGTCAGATTTAACGCCGCTGCGCCATCGGCGAGTCCGGCAATGTTGATGCCCGCCACCGTGCCCGTGGGCGCCGTCAGATTGCCCGAAGAGTCAAACGTCAACGCGCCCGCCGCCACCGATGTGGGTGCGCCTACCCCGCCTGTATCCGCCGCCGGCAGCGTGACGTTATAGGTCCAGGCATTCGGGGCCGTGTTCGTGTACTGAATCGTCAGCACATGCGAGTTCCCCAGCGAGTCGTACACCGTGATCGGCGAGTTGAAGGTGGCGCCCACCGCCGAGTTCGCGTTCAGATTCGTGCTCATCGAGAACTGCGTCGTGGCCGTCGCCGGAATATCATTTGCCTGGTTCACCGTGATTGGCCCCGGCGCTGCGCTCGTCGAAACCACACCGTTCACCGCCGGATACCCCATCACCAACTGCCCCTGCGGCGTCGTGAGCTGCCCTTGCGAGTTCACCGTGAAGTCGCCGGCCCGCGTATAGAGCGTCTGGTTGTTGCCCTGAACGACGAAGAACCCTTTGCCCTGCAGAGCCATGTTCGAGTCGATCCCTGTCGAGGTCACGTTGCCATCGGCAAAGTTCGAAACCGATCCAGCGGTCTGCACACCGTTACCCACCTGGATCGGGTCGCCGTTTCCTGAGGTCCCCAGCGCGGCGTTAAAAACGCTTGAAAAACTCAGCGACTGATCCTTGAAGCCGGTGGTGTTGAGGTTCGCAAGATTGTTGGCGATGACGTTCAGCGACGCCGAAGTAGCGGCAAGGCCGGAAAGAGGAATCGAGAAAGCAGACATTTACCTTACTCCTGTATATGTGGGATAGGTGTTTGATTTCGGTGTGGCATAACTGCCATAGAGATTCATCAGATTGCTGCTGCCGGTCGCGGTGGCCGGCAGGGTTGGATACTGTGTGGCAAGAGCGGCAGCCGCGGCAGCTGATGCCATCGGGTTCGCCGTGGTCGATGCATTGGTCTGCTTGCTTCCGCCTGTCGTCACGCCACCGGTAGTCCCGGTGCCACCCGTCGTACCGGTTCCCGAAGTCCCCGATCCCGAGCTTCCAGACATCGTCGAAAGCGTCTGGTTGATCGCAATCAACTGATCCAGCGAATTCAGCGAAACCATCTGGCTCACCATCTGCGTCGGATCCACCGGCGAGGTCGGATCCTGATTCTTCAGCTCTGTCACCAGCAGATTCAAAAACGTCGTCTGCAGATCCGACGCCGAAGTTCCATTCGAACCGCTGCTGGACGAACTGCCCGACGTGCTGTCCATTGCCCGCACGCCGCTGGCCGACTGGCCCGACACAGCGGCGGAGATTGCGGGGATGATTCCTTGAACGTTCATCGTTTCTTCCTTTCGCCCAATACCCTTCTTATGCCCTGAAATTCATACTTCCTGAAACTCAAGCCCTGATGTCGAGACGCGTGCCATCCAGCACCGCCGCCGCTGCCGCCCTCATCGGAAGCCGATCCATCTCCACCGGCGCCGCGACGCTGTCAACTGCCGTCGATGCCACAAATGGCTTCTGATCCCGCTGTGATGACTGCCCGCTGTGATTCGAAAATGAAGCGCTGTTCTGGCTCACTTCAATCGAGGCGTGCAACCCATACTCGTTCCCGATCTTTGCCTGCACCGACGGAATGTGCGCCGACAGCGCGTTCACCAGCTCACTGTGGTTCACCGAGATCTGCGCCTGCACCTGCTGTTGCGAGATCATCGTCCTGATCGAGATGTCTCCGAATTCGGCGGAGTGCATCCCTACCCGCATCTCCGACTCGCTCATGGTTTGGATCAGGCGAGCCGTATTGATCCCGCCAGAAGAAACGGCATTTGCTCCATCGGATCCCATCGCCGCCTCCGGAGCCCGGTGCGCCGTGCCTTCACTCGGCGCGCTGGTCGAAGGCGAAGACGAAACGGTATGCGCGTTGCCTGTCGCCGCTACCGTAAGAACCTGCCCCGCGGTGCTGTCCGCGCTGTGCGCGGAGACGAGGTTCATCGGTGCAACAGTGGCCTGGTTATGCTGTGACGAGCCGTTGCCATTCTGCTCATTGCGCGCCGAAGAGCTGTCAGAGCTCTGCGCGTCGCCCTTTGCCGCGGAAATGGTGCCGGGTGCGGAGGCCGCATGGGCCGTACCGCTGCTGTTGAGCGCGCTCGAAAATGCGCCTGCTGTGTGCAAGGCGTTCTGATTTGCATTCGCCGCGCTGCTCGCCGCCTGGCTGGGCACCGTCTGAACTGTCGATGAGGCGATATCCGCCTTGGGCGTCAGTAATGCTGTGAGAGATGTGTCCGCCTGCACTGCCTGTTCGCGCTGCTCCGCTTCTTGGCTCGCACCCTGCGGCGCAGCCAATCCGTCTGCATCCTTCCCGCTTGTTGCGGTCACGGCCCCACGGTCGCTCACCAACGCGAGAGCTGCGTCCAGCGCTTTCTGTGTCGTTGCCTTGTGCTGCAGCTTCGAATCCACGATCGTCTGCGCCGCACTCTGGTCCGTCGCTGTGCCATCCGCGCCCGTGGCCAGCGCCTTCAGCGCAGTCAATGCGCTCGCTCGTGTTGCCGCAACCTGTGCCGCCGTCAAATCCTGCGGCACCGCCGTCGGAATCGTAATCAGCGCGGCTGCCAGCGCCTGCGTCGCGTCCTTCTCCGCGCCTTGGGCCGGCGAGGTCCCCTTGCCGCGAACACCCTGCGTCGTACCCGTCTGCTTTCCCTCGGTCGCTGCGTCCGCCGTGTCCAAGGTTGGCGTCGCGGTCGCTCCGTCTCCGTTCGCAGAGAGCAGAGACGCCGGATCGAGCTTTGTCAGTAGAACTGGATTTGGAAGAGAAGCAGCAGGCATGGGCAGTGGCGTCGCCTTGATGTCCGCTCCCTGGTTGAGCATCGCACCCTTCGCTGTCGAGGATGTTGCCGACGCCTGCGCCTGTTCGCTGGCCTGCGCCTGGGACGTATTCGCATCGGACTTCTGTTCGCCGTTCGCATCGCCTTCGGACGACTCTCCATCCGATTGCCCCTGCGCCTGCCCGTTCGGCGTCGTGGCCCCCTGCACACCCACACCCGCGCCACTCATCAGGATTTCGAGAAATGACTCGCCCGACGCTTTCCCGCTCGACGCGCTCGCCGTCGGGGCGGAGTTGGTGTTCACCGGCTTGGCCGCAATACGCACGTCCATCTATCTGCACGCCGCCTGCCAGCAATTCTCCCCTCCACCGTTTCCAGCGCCCCGCCGTAAATTGCACATGAAACAGAGGTTGAGGAATTGCTCGAATTTCGCAGAAGGAGAGGAGTAGGCACAACCGGCAATCGTTGCCGGGAACGCTAGGCAACGAATGCCTACTGCGCTGCTTTTGGAGACGGAAAGAACTCGACGTGCACTTCAGTTGCAATGACTGAAGAGCAAGACGTTGAGACTCGATGCAGCTGATGGGCCCCACGCACGCGGGAGGCGCGTCCCCCATGTCACGGGATCAGACACTACGGGACCAGATTCACGAGACAGGTTCACGAGACCAGCCGTCCAGGCAGTCGCTTCGCGTGGCAATGCGATCCCATAGAAAGCGCGTAATAATTGGGAAGGTGGAAAAGATTCCGTAGCCGATCGAATCAGCAAGAATGGCGGCCGAAGGCCGCGTCCGCCTGGACGGCAGGTCCTAGCTTCGCTGTGCGCGCGTTGCGAACAGATCGTCCAGCCGTTTCTGCTGTGCGCGCGTCTGTTCCGCCTCGTATTCGGCTCTGTGTTCTTCCTCGAGATCGGTCAGCATCTGTCGACCGTTGTGGGCTTCCTGGTACAGCTTCATCTGCAGATCACGCTGTTGCTTGAGCGTTTCCAGCATTTCCACCAGGGTGCGCCGCGCTTCCGCTGCCGCTTCCATCTCTGCCTGCATATTCTGCAAGTCAATCGCGCGGATCGACCGCAACAAAGCTTCTGCGCGCGCATGCTCCGCCTTGGCCATCTCGTTGGTCAGATCCTCGATGCGGCGCTGGGTTTGCGCAACTTCCAGTTCCGCCCTCTGCAGAGCCTGCTCTTCGCGCTTTTCAATGCTCTCTCGAACGCGAAGTACCTGCGCGAGTGAAAACCGGAATGCCACGGCGCAATCTCCTCAGATTTTTCGTTGCCGCTCTTCAACCTGGCAAGGCAACAAGGCGTTCGACAGCACCTGCGTACGTGCACAGATCGTCCGGCCTTTGCCGTAGAAATCCGTTGATCGCCGGCAGATTCTCAATGGCCGCATCCAGAATGGGGTCGGTGCTTTTCTGATAGGCGCCGATGCGAATCAGATCTTCCGATCGCGCATACGACGACATCATCATGCGGATCGCATTCGCCTTGGCCAGATGCTCTTCCGATACCATGCTCGACATCAGCCGGCTCAGGCTTTCCAGAATCGAAATCGGCGGATAGTGGCTGCGCAAAGCGAGCTTGCGATCCAGCACCACGTGGCCGTCGAGCAGCGACCGCACCGTATCGACCACTGGATCCTGCTGGTCGTCGCCTTCCATCAGCACCGTGTAAAACGCGGTGATACTGCCCTGCGAAAAGTTTCCCGCGCGCTCTACAAGGCGAGCCAGCATGTTCAGTACCGAAGGCGTGTATCCCTTGGCCGTTGGCGGCTCGCCCGCAGCCAGTCCGATCTCGCGCTGCGCCATCGCGAAGCGTGTGAGCGAGTCAACGACGAGCAGAACATTCTTTCCCTGGCTCGCAAAATGCTCAGCCACCGCCGTGGCCGCGAGTGCAGCCCGAATGCGGAGAAGGGGCGACTGGTCCGAGGTGGAGACGAGCACCACGGCGCGCCGCAATCCTTCTTCACCCAGGATCTCGAGAAACTCGCCGACTTCGCGACCGCGCTCGCCCACCAGGGCCAGCACCGTCATATCCGCGGCGGTGCCGCGCGCCATCATTCCGATCAGCGTGCTCTTGCCAACGCCACTGCCGCCGAAGATGCCTACACGCTGGCCGCGCCCGCAGGTGAGAAAGCCGTCGATGGCGCGAATGCCGCAACTGAGCGGCTCGCGAATGGGAACGCGATCGAGCGGCAGCGGGGCCGATCCATCGAGCGGCACTGTGTGCACTGCGCGGTAGTCCGCCTTGCCGTCCAGAGGATTACCGGCCGTATCGACCACGCGCCCCAGCATGCCGGGTCCCACGCGAATCGAAGGCCGCGCACCCCACGTGACAATCTGGTCGCCGAAGCGAATGCCTTGCGGCGGATCGGCCGCCATCGACAGCATGGTCGATCCGCGAAAGCCGATGATCTCTCCGGAGTAGGTTTGCCCTTCAGGGCCCGTGTACTGGCACGATTCGCCTACCGAACAGAACGGCCCATCGGACTCAATCAAGTTGCCGACAACCTGGGTGATGCGGCCGCTCCAACGGAGGGTTGAGCCGACGCGGAGAAAATGGTTAAAGGGGGCCAACAGGTCGCGGCTCATGCGTTGGTCGGCCTCAAGGCGAGCAGATCGAAGAATCCCTGCTCCACTTCTTTCAATTGCGCATCAAGTCCGAAGTTGGCCGTGCCAAGTTCTGTCTCGAGCATGCAATCGTCTTCGCTGAGCTGTGCGTCCTCAGTGACTTCAACGTGCGACAGACTCAGGATGCCGGCAAAATACCGCTTCCAGCTTTCTCCGCGGCCTGGCGCAACGCGCACTGTCACGATCGAGCCTTCGCGCATCTTCTCAATGGCAATGCGAACCAGCGCGGCAACAAGCATCGGATCGACCTGCGCTTCGCGGTGCAGAATTTTTGCGGCGATCGAGAGCGCCAGCTGAACAATCTCCGCTTCAACCTGCGCATAGTAGTCGGTACGCTGCTCCTCAAAATTGGCGATGAGCGAGGCGAGGGGAGCGCGTGCGGCGATCAGTTTCTGCTCGAACTCGTGGCGCAACCTCTGCTCGGTTTCGCTGGCTACTTCGGCTCGTTCGCGTTCAATGCGGGCGGCAAGTTGTTCTTCAGAGAAGGTCGCGTCTGGATTGTGGCCGTTTCCTCCATTGTCTTCAACATGCGGTTCCGCCGCCGGCTCAGGGACAAGTTCGCGCATCTTACGCGTCGATATATCGCGATATTGCAGCGAAGAAATCGGAGATGAAAAGCCTCCGCCGTACTCTGAACTAGAGGACATACTCGTCTTCTCCCTCGCTCTTCAGGACGATCTTGCCTTCAGCCTCGAGTTTGCGCGCAATGGCGACGATCTCGGCCTGTGCCTTGCTCACGTCTTTGCCGCGGACCGGGCCCATCACTTCGGAATCTTCCTTCATCATTTCAACGGCGCGGGACGACATGGTCCGATAGATGTGGGCCTTCAGATCTTCGCTCGCACCCTTCAGCGCGACCATCAGAGTCTTCTTGTCGACCATATTCATCAATTCGCGCAGATCCGTCTCGGGAACCTCAAGAAAGTTTTCAAAGATGAACATGAGATCGCGGATGCTGATGGCCAGCTTCGGCTCTTCAGCTTCGATGGTTTGCAGAACTTCGCGTGCCGCGGCCGGCTCAAGCCGGTTCATCAGGTCGGCAAGATTCTTGAATCCTGCATCCAGGCGTTTGCTCTGATCGCTGGTGGAGCCGAAGCGGCGATTCAGAACCCGCGATGCCCGAGCGGCCGCCTCGGGCGAGAACTGACCCAGGGTCGCCATGCGCCGAATGCAATCGGCACGGGCGTCCGGCTCAAGCTTCATCAACAATGCCGACGCCTGCTTCGGATCGAGATGACCAAGGATAAGGGCCTTGGTCTGGGCGTGCTCGCCGGCCAGAAACCTGGCCAGCTGCTGCGGCTCGGCCTTTTTGAGCGTGTCAACCTTGAACGATGTATCTTCTTCCGGATGAGAGAGCCGTTGCACCATGCTTTTTGCTCCGCTCTCTCCGAAGGCTTTATTCAGCAGGCGTACGGCCACATCGTGGCCACCCACCGCCACGAATTCGTGCGCCTCCATCATCGTGTTGTATTCCTCCAGAACCTGCATCGTAGTTTCAACCGGCACGCGCGCCAGCTTGGCCACTTCCTCTGTGATTCGGTGGAGATCCTCGGCAGGCAGATTGCGCAAAACGGGTGCGGCCTCTTCTTCGCCTAAGAACGAAAGCAGGATGGCAGCCTTGCGCGCACCGCTGGGCATCACACGATCTGTCGAGCTCATGCTTCGTCCTCCCGCATCCAGGCCTGCATAGCGCGTGCCGTATCGGCCGGTTTTTGCCGCGCGAATTCAAACGTCTGCGCCCTGAGCTTGGCGGCCCGAGGATTGCCAGGACCTAACTCGGGTGGAGCAACCACGGCGAGCGGCAACACCGGCGCAGCTGCCAACGCAGACTGGGCGGCATTGTGGGCCAACTGGGCCGGAGAGGTTGCGAGCGCGTGCTTCTGCACAGGCCGTAGCACGAAAAGGTAAGCCATCATGAACAGCACGAGGAGCGAGAGGGGCCGCAGCAGAGACGAATAGTTCGTCACTGTCTTTTGCACCTGCGTGACCCATCCGACGGGGGGAAGGTCAGTCTCCGCCGAGTTGGCATCGAACGGCATGTTCTCGACGCTGATGGTGTCGCCTCGATTGGCATCGAAGCCGATAGCGGCTTCGGCGAGTTCGCGAATCTTTTTGAGCTCATCCGGCGATCTCTTCTGCTTGGTGAACGTTGTCTTGCCGTTGCGCACCGTTTTGACAACTGCGTCATCCACCAGCAAGGCGGCGGTCACACGCTCGATGCGCCCCGCCGGCGTAATTGTGTGAACGATCGTCTTGTTGACGCCGTACTGCGCGCTCTCAGATTTGGAGCTTTGTAAATTACCCGGCGTAGAAGTCGGCGCGGTTTGCGTGTTTCCCTGCGGAGCTGCGTTGCTCCCCGCCTTGGGCGTTGGCTTGGGCACGGGGATGTTGCTGGAGGTGCCGGGAACACCCTGGGGAATTGAGCCGCCGTTGGCCTGGTCTTCCGACTTCTGATCGCTGAGCAGAGCAGAGACCGAAGGATCGTACTTTTCCTGGCTCTCTTCGGAGGAGCCCTGATCGTAGTCGATGTTGACGCTGGCGCGAATTGAGTTAGTGCCGACAACGGGTTCAAGCGTGCTGATGAGCCGCTGGGTCAGGCGTGACTCTTCGGCTTCGTCGCCGCCACCCGGACCGTTGTGGGCCATGCCGAGCGATGAGTCGGAGTCGGCATCGACGATGGAGACGTCTTCGGGCTTGAGCTGATCGACGGCGCTTGCCACGAGACGCGAAATTGCCTCCGCGCCATCTTTAGGCAAGCCGTTGCGTTTGAGCTTGAGAATGACCGAGGCCTTGGCGCTGCGCTGGCGATCGAGAAACACGGAGTCGGTGGGCATGACGAGATGGACGCGCGCGCGATCGACGTCAGCGAGGGTCTGGATGGTGCGCTCCAGTTCGCCCTCCATCGCGCGCTGATAGGCGACCTTCTCGTCGAATTCGGTCTGGCCCCAGGTCATCTTGTCGAAGAGCTCGAAGCCCATGCGGCCGCTGTGGGGCTCGCCCTGCGCCGCGGTCTGCATGCGGGCGGCATCCAGCTTGTCGGCGGGAACGCTCACGGTTTTTCCATCGGCGCTGAGCTGATGGGGAATGTTCTGCGCGTCGAGTTGGGCGACCAGCGTCTGCGCATCGGCCGGCTCAAGGTCCTTGAAGAGCGGCTTGTAATCAGGCGTGCCGATGAGCCGCGCAAAAACGGTAAGCAGCAGCGCGGTGGCGCCTGCGCCGCCGAGCAGAAGTGCCTTCTGCGTGCCGGTGCGGCTCGTCCAGAACTGCTTCGCCTGATCGAAGAAATTATTCATGCCTGCCATCGACGCTCAATCCTAGAACTGCATTTTCTCGATGTCTTGATACGCGCTGACAATCTTGTTGCGGACCTGCATCATCAGCTGAAACGAGACATCCGCCTTTTCTACGGCGATCATGACGTTGTTCAGATCGGCGCCGCCACCGGAAAGCAGGTTGCCCACCTGGGCTGCAGCGTCGTCGTGAAGATGGTCGACGCTGTGCACGGCGTCCGACAGGACCGAGGCAAAGCTTTCACCGGCCGAGCCTCCGCCGTTGTCCACCGAGGGCATCTGCGGGACCTGGAAATTGGGAATGGTGCCTATAGATACGTTGCTCATCATCCTTCTCCGTGGTCTATGAAGACTTCAAGATGTCGATTGACTGCTGGATCATCTGCTTGGCCGCGGTTACTGCCGAGGCATTCAGCTGATAGGCGCGCACGGCGCCCATCAAATCCACCATCTCGGTGATTGGGTTGATGGCCGGATAGGCAACAAATCCGCTCTTGTCCGCGTCCGGATTCCCGGGCTCATAGCGCATCACCGACGGGCTTGTGTCGTTCACAACGCCGGTGACCTGGACCGATCCACCCGGGGTTTGGCCGAAATGTCCGGCGCGGTTGAGCACGGTGTGAAACGGCGAGGCGTTGGTTGCGCCGAAGACAACTTCCTTGCGCACGTACGGGCCGCCGTCCTCGGTGTGCGTGGTCTCAGCGTTGGCGAGGTTGGCTGATGTAACCTCGGCCCGCTGGCGTTCGGCCGTGAGGGCCGACGCGCTGATGCTCATCATGTCAAAGAGTCCCATCGTCAATTCCCTTCCTTGATGGCGGTCAGCAAGCGGTGGAACTCTTCTTTGATCAGCTGTACGCCCATCTGATATTGAAGCTGCGTTTCTGAGAGCATCATGCTCTCGCGGTCGATGTTGACGTTGTTGCCGTCGGGCCGCTCCGGCAGACCCGGAACTTCCATCGCGGAAGGAGCGGATTGGAGGCCGCCGCTGCCTTCGTTGATCGCCTGCTGCATGGCGACCTGGAAGTTGACATCCTTGACGTGATAGCCGGGGGTGTCAACGTTGGCCATGTTCGACGTGACCAGCTGCTGGCGGTCGGCCGTGACTTTGAGATAACCCTGCAGCGCTTGTAAGAGAGGCGTAGTCGCCATTATGCGTACCTCCTGGGGGGCAGCCCGTATTCACGGATCTTGTTGCGCAGCGTTCGCAGGCTGATGCCCAGCATCTCTGCGGCTACGGTCCGGTTTCCGTCGGTTAGAGCGAGCGTTCGTTCTAGATGAAGCTTTTCAACCTGCCATATGGGTGTTCCGGCGGGTGCGCCCGCGGCAGGAGCAGCCGGGGAAGCGGGTTGCGCGGCGGGCGTCAATCCCGTATTGCCGTGAAACTCCAACTCGAAGCAGCGCGCATCGAGGTCGGGCGTTTCACTGAGGGTGAGTACGCGGCGCATGAAGTTAGCCAGCTCGCGCACATTGCCGGGCCAGGAATGCGATTGCAGGCGCTCAATGAAATCGGGATGGAGGCGCGGCGGAGGCGTACGGTGCTGGGCGGCGAATTTCTCTGCGAAGTAACGCGCGAGCACAGGAATGTCTTCGCGCCGTTCACGCAGCGGCGGCACCGAGAGAGGAATCACATTGAGCCGGTAGTAGAGGTCGGCACGGAACTGGCCGCGCTCGACCATCGTGGTGAGCGAGACGTTGGTGGTTGCGATGACGCGGATATCGACGTGTACCAGCGATCCTTCGCCGAGCCTTTCGAATTCGCGTTCCTGCAAGACGCGGAGAAGCTTGGGCTGGAGGTTGAGGGGCATTTCGCCAATTTCATCGAGCAGGATGGTGCCGCCGTGAGCAAGCTCAAACTTGCCGGGCCGGGTTGCAACCGCTCCCGTGAATGCGCCCTTGCCGTGGCCGAACAGCTCGCTTTCAAGCAGGGCCTCGGGAACCGCCGCGCAGTTGACGGCGATGAAAGGCTTGCCGCTGCGGGCGCTGGAGTCGTGGATGAAGCGCGCCAACAGCTCTTTGCCGGTGCCGCTTTCGGCCTCGATCAGCACGTCGGCGCCAGTGGAGGCGGCGGCGCGGGCACGATGGAGCGTGCGCAGCAACGACGGAGCGTGGCCAACGATGTCGCCATTCGTATTAGGCTCGTCGGCGGGAATCTGCCGGGCGCGATTCATGACCTGGGCCGCGGTGGCCTGGAGGCGGTCAAAGGGAATGGGCTTGGTGAGGTAGTCGAGAGCGCCATCGCGCATGGCGGTAACGGCGTCGGGCACCGAGCCGTAGGCCGTGAGCAGGATGACGGCGGTTTCAGGCGAGAATTTGCGTGCGGCGCGCATGACTTCCATGCCGTTGCCATCGGGCATGCGCATATCAGTGACGACCAGATCGAACTCGCGGCCTTCGACGCCGCGGATGGCTTCGCGGACGCAGGAGGCGGTTTCGACGCGCCAACCGTGGCGCAGGAAATTTGCGCGGAGCGCCGTACGAATTCCGGGTTCGTCATCGACTACCATGACCGACAACATGTCTTCATTCGTCATAAGGCCGGAAACTCCAATTGAAACGTAGTTCCTGCGTTGATGTGACTGGAGACGCGGATCTTTCCTTCGTGCTGGGTCATAAGGCGTTTGCAGACGGCGAGGCCCAGACCGGGGGTTTCGCCGGTGCCGCTGAAGCCCGCTTCGAAGATGTGGTTGATGACGCTTTCGGGAATCCCGCAACCGGTATCCTTGATCTCGACCAGCGCCATGGCAGTTCCATCGCGAAGGACGCGGCGGGTCGAGACGTTGACGCTTCCGCCGGCGGCGGTGTGGCGGATGGCGTTGGAGACGACGTTCAGGACAATCTGATGGATGGCGTCGTGGTTGCCGAGGATGAACGGGGTGCCCACTTCGCCGGAAAAGGACAGGAGCAAGCCAGCCTGTTCGGCAATGGGCTGCACGAAGTCGACACTGCTTTGCACCGAGGTCGCAAGGTCGATGGGAACAAGGCGGGACCGGGCCTCGCTTTTCAGGCTGAGGACATTGTTCACGGTTCCAGACAGCGTCCGGATGCCGGCGCGCAGATGGGCAATCCACTGCGACGAGGTACCGAGGTCCTGCTCGATGAGGTCGGCAAACAGTTCCATGCTCGCTAATGGATTTCTAATTTCGTGAGCCAGGATGGTTGAGATTTCGGCCAGAGCTGTGGCATGGCGGGCGGCCTCGCGCTCCCGCTCCGCCTGCTTGTTTGCAGTAATGTCGCGGAGAATCCAGATGCTCTTGAGGTGAGAGTCAGAATCGCTGAAGTCTCTCACAGGAGACGAGACGAGGGTTCGGTTGCCAATCGCGAGCCAGCGCTTTTCAGACCCGGCGTCGATGCAAACTTCGCTATCCAGGCGATCACTGGAGCCCTCGGCCAGCGCCTGAAAATCCACCTGGCTCAATAACGAGAGATCGCTGAGGCAGTTGACCTTCACATCGCCGAGGTTGAGAAGGCGGCGGCCTTCAGGGTTGATCATGACGATCTGACCGCCGTTATTCAACACCAGCACGCCGCAAGGCATGGACTGGATGATTTGCTCGAGAGCCCCGCGCATACGATCGTTCTCAGCCAGGCTCTGGGTAAGGGCCGCATTGCGCCGGGAGAGTTCGGCGCTGAGGCGGCCCACTTCGCCCTGGAGGTCGCGGTAGGAAGACTCGAGGACGGAGGAAGCGGCGATGAATTCAGAAAATGCGTCCGCGAGGAGTTGGGGGCTCGGGATCGAGCCGGCGTCCAACCGTTTTATTGGAATGGCATGAGAACTCGGCAGCATTTGCCTATCTGACATGCACGAAGAATGCCAAACCGGGAATTGCTGCCCAAAATAGGATGACTTTTATAAGAGGATGTGATCTGGCTTGATTTCCGTGTCTGTTCCGACAAGGATGGTGGCGCGCTCAATAGCGTTGCGCAGCTCGCGAACATTGCCGGGCCATTCGTGCTGGGCAAGAATGTTCAGGGCTTCGCGGGAGAGGGAGACGCCGGGGTGGAAGCGTGCGGTGAAGGCGAGGGCGAGCTCCTCGACGTCGACGAGGCGGTCGCGCAAAGGGGGTAGCTGGATGGGGAAGACGGCGAGTCGATAGTAGAGGTCCTCACGAAACTGGCCTTCGGCGACGCGTTTCTTGAGGTCTGCGTTGGTAGCGGCGACGACGCGGACGTCGACCTTGAGGTTTTCATTGCCGCCGAGCCGCTGCACTTCGCCCTGTTCGAGGAAGCGAAGGATTTTGCTTTGCAGCGACAGGGGCATGTCGCCGATTTCGTCGAGGAACAGGGTTCCGCCATGGGCAGCGTGGATGCGGCCGATACGCGATTGCACAGCGCCTGTGAACGAGCCCTTGGCGTAGCCGAAGAGTTCGGCTTCGAGGAGGGTTTCAGGAATTGCCGAGCAGTTGACGACGACAAAGGGCTGGTTGCGGCGCGGACTGATCAGGTGAATTTCCTGGGCGATGAGGTCCTTGCCGGTTCCACTTTCTCCAGTGACCAGCACGGTAGTGTCGCGTGCAGCGACCATGCGGGTAAGGGTATAGGTTCGCAGCATGGGTTCGGAGTCGCCGATCATGCTGCGCAGCTTCACTCTTCCTGCGGGAGTGACCCGCGGGCTCTCGTGCAGCGGCATTGGCAGCGGAGCCGTGCGCAGGGAGCCATTCTGATTCACGACGTCGGCGAGTTTTCTGAACACAGGCGTGGGGGATGAGCTGCCCACCAGAAGCTGCCCGGTATGGGAGTTCAACATCATGATCTGAATGTTTGGATAGCGTTCTCGAACGATGCCATGAAACTCGTTGGCATCGAGATCGGGGAGCATGGGATCGAGGAGGAGCACGGCATCGTCAGCGGAGCGATTTTGCAGCAGCTTCAGCGCCTCAGCTCCGCCACTCGCCTGCACGACACTCCAGCGGGGAAGGCCGAGCTTTCCCTGGAGCTCTTCACGAAGCCTGGCGTTGGAACTGACGACGACCACGTCGATGGGAAGACGGTCTTCAAAACGTGCGATTTGAGCAGCCGATGCAGCCATGGGCTAACGATCGCCCCCTGAGGGTGAGAGGATTGCGAACAAATTGCTCCCTGGACAATACATTAGCCGACCTCTGCCAGGGACGCATTGTGCAGGGCGGGCCCTGCACGAAGGTCATCTGGAGCTTGCAGCGGGAAACCGAGTGAGATGCGGAAGGGCTCTTCGCAGAGGGCGAAGAATCCCTGCTGGCTTTGCATGCCGGCTTCGGCGATTGCAAGGTGGAGACGATCCGAGGAGTCCGGACGCCGCGTACTGTTTCTGCTTCGAATGACCAGGCCGGCAAAGGTATCGTTGCCGAAAACTTCAACTTCGATTGTGTCGCCTGGGGCAGAGACCGAGGCAGCGGCCACGAGGGCTGCTCGCAGGGTGTGTTCAGTCTTGCCTGGATCGGCGAAGACGCGGCAGGGACGATCCGGCGCCGCGACAGTAATCTGAACGTGTTTCTGCAGAGACAATCTTTGATCGTCAAGGACGGGTTCGATGAGGTTCAAGAGGTCGATAGCAGCGCATTCCGCATCGGTCCGATGGAATTCGAGGAGATTCTGAATGCCGGCCATTATTTCGCACAAGCGCTCGATCTGCTGCTCCGACATCTCAAAGTAGCGGCGGTTGGCGGGGGCTATCCGCTCGCGCAAAACCAATGCCCCGATGGCCGCGCGCAGAACAGTCAGGGGTTGAGCCATGGCATGAAGGCCGTTGGCGAGGTCCGCGCACAGCTTACCCTTTGAGGCCACGCGTGCGCCATTTGCCGGGAGATCCTCCACCAGCTCAGGCAAGACGCAACTCATATCCAAAGCCACGAACGGTGTGGGTGAGGCGGGGCAGGCCCGGAAGGTCGATTTTGTCGCGCACGTACTTCATATAGACGTCGACGATATTGGTCGATGATTCTGACGACGCCATGTTCCAGACCTCCTCGAGCAGAGTGGCTCGGGAGACGGGGCGACCGGCGTTGCGCATCATGACATCGAGGATGGCAAATTCGCGGGGGGTGAGCTCAATGCGCTGGCCGTTACGCTCGACCACGCGTTGATCGCGGTACATCGTCAGGTCCCCGATCATGGAGCAGTTGGGGACGAGGCCGGAGTTGCGGCGCAAGAGGGCCTGGACGCGGGCGAGAAGCTCGATGAGCGAGAAGGGCTTGGTGAGGCAGTCGTCGGCCCCGCTTTCGAGGGCTTTCACTTTGTCTTCGACCCGGCTGCGGGCGGTAAGCACCAGCACGGGCAACCTGGGCTGGGTGGGACGGAGTCGCTGAATGAGCGTGATTCCGTCCATTTTAGGAAGGTTGAGATCGAGCATAAGCAGATCGAAGCGCCGTTTGGCCTCGAGGATCTGCAGGGCTTCTTCACCATCGTGAACCTGTTCGACGGCGAGGCCCTGGGCCTCGAGTTCTCCAGAGAGGAAGCCGGCGAGGGACACATCGTCTTCCACAATGAGGACCCGCTTTCCGACTGCCCGGTTGACGACCATACCTGGGCCTGGCAGTTCCTCACGGAACGATCGCGGGGGTTGCTCCTCTAGAGCAAGTGGAGAGGGGGAATCGTCGAATCCATTCATTCTGGAGCTCGTTCTTATGGAGAAGGTTGTTCCACGGAGTCCATTGCCCACCATGAAAAATGCGGACACGAAACGAGTTATGCCACTAAGGGTTGAAAAAGTAGTATAGGGCGAAAGTAACTGGACCGAACCGGGTTTCTTTGCCGTCAGCGTTACCTTGGAGGTACGCTGATCCGCCCCAAGAGGGGTATTGCCGGGGGAAAGGAATGGGTGCAGAGTGGGCATTTGGTCCGAAGCCGGCGACTCCGCTCCCACTTTTTCTCGGACTGAGCGAAAAAATCGTCCAATCGGGCGGCAGGCACCGGATTTTTTAGATGAAGGTGCCGATAAGCTGATTAACCGTCGGCACTGCATTGCAGGGCCAAATTTTGGGGCAAGAATGGATGATTATGCGGAAATTTGATTATCGCGCACCCCGATTTGTGGTCGATCTTCCTGTCCGATTGACAATCAACGGGACGGTGCAGCAGGGCCGCTGCATAGAGATCAGCACCGAGGGCATGAAGCTCGCGGTCGACCGTCCTCTCGCGCCGCAGTGCGATGGGACGGTGCGTCTGGTCTATCAGGATCTGGCGCTTGAGGTACCGTTCCGCGTGGCTCATTCCGGGCCATCTTTCGATGGCGCCCGTTTTATTTACGAGTCCGACGAGCAGCGGGACGACATCATCCGGCTGGTGGGTCAGTTGGCAGGCCCCCGTCAGCAGCAGGGCCCGGTCCTGGTCCGCTAGAGGCTGCCTGCCCTCAAACGCCAAGATCATTTAGCTCTCTACCCTCCGAGTTTTAACCCCCCACAAATGAAAAAAACACGGCGGACAACGCACGCGCGCTCCGCCGCACTTTATACGATTTCTCGGTCAGCTATTTGGGTGAGGATCCTGCCGATTGCTCCCTGGAGAAGGACGATCGAGGACCCGGGCGCTCATGCGCGCTGCCAGGTCCTCAGAACTACTCCTGGCCGCGGGTGATCTGGGTAGCACTGGAAGCTGCGATCTTCGGCGCGACCTCAGAGCTGTTTTGAATCTGATACTGGACGATCAGCGAGATTCTGCGGTTGGACGGGTCTTCAGGGATTTTGGGGAGGCGGAGGCGTTGATCAGCGAAGCCTCTGACCTGGGAAACCTGGCCGCCTCGGAGCCCTCCGGCCTGCATCAAGCGGCGTGCGGCGTTGGCCCGATCGGAGGAGAGATCCCAATTGTCGTACCCGCGGGCGGAAGAATAGGGCTTGGAGTCGGTGTGGCCTTCGATCGAGAGATTGTTCGGCAGCTTACCGAGTTCGCCGGCCAGTAGATTGAGCAGTTCAATGAGCGCCGGGGTAGGTTTGGCGCTTCCGAGCTGAAAGAATGTGCCCTTGGCCGATTCCATCATTTCGATGCGCAGGCCCTCCTGGGTCACGGTAATTTCGATCTGATTCTTGAGCTTGTTGCCGGGATCGAGATGGTGAATCGATTGGAGGAGTTGCTCCTTGAGCTTCGACATGTCTTCTTTTTTGAGAGCGACAAAGCCGCCGCCATTGCGGTTGGTTCCGACTACTTTTGCGGTCCCGCGGGGATCTTTGAAATAGCCGCCGACGGCCTCCTGCACCTGCTTGCTGGCGTTCATCAGCCAGAGCACGATGAACAGGGCCATCATGGCGGTGACAAAATCGGCGTAGGCAACTTTCCAAGCGCCGCCGTGGTGGCCGCCGCCATGCGCGACCTTCTTCTTGATGATGATGATTTCGCTTGCTGATTCTTCCACGGCCGTCGTCCTTCTCCTGAACCTTTAAGCTGCCGCCGCTGCGGGGGCGGCATCGTCTTTTTGACGGCAGGCTTTTTCGACTTCCTGGAAATTGGGGCGAACGTGCTCAGGGATCGAGCGCCGGGCCATTTCAATGGCGAGAGAGGGCGACATGCCCTTAATAAAGCCGAGCAAGAGGACGCGCAGGACGTGATAGTAGGCGTGTTCGTCGTCCACGATCTTGGAGAAATTGGCGCCAAGCGGGCCGACGACGCCGTAACAGAGAAGGATGCCCAGGAATGTTCCCACGAGGGCCGCGGCAACTTTATGCCCCAGCTCTTCAGGGGGGCCGCCCAGAGCGCTCATGGTGACCACGACGCCCAGTACGGCAGCAACGATGCCCAGGCCGGGCAGCGAATCGGCGACCGTGCTCAAGGCAGAAACGATTTGCCCTTCCCCGGCGTGATGGACGTCCATATCCTGCTCCATCATCTGGTCGAGATCGAAGGCGCTTGCACCGCCGGTGACCGCCATGCGCAAGGTGTCGCAGACAAAATCGCGGACGTGGTGGTTGGCGAGGAAGTTGGGATACTTGGAAAAGACGGGGCTTTTCTGCGGCTCTTCGATATCCGTTTCAATGCCCGCCAGGCCCTCTTTGCGGGCCTTGTTGAAGATCTGGAACATCATCTTCAGGGTTTCGATGTAGCGCGCGCGCGAGTACTTCGATCCCTTGAGGACCGAGGTGAGGGCCCCGACAATTTTTTTCAGGACGTGCATCGGGTTGGCCGAGAGCAGGGTTCCGATAGCGGCTCCGCCGATGATTAGAAATTCCGATGGCTGAATCAGGACCGGGATCGGCCCCTTTTCCATCAGGAAGCCACCCAGGACAGCCCCAAAGACCACGACGATTCCGATGATTGAAAACATTTGTTTATGTCCTTCTAAGAGTTGCTTTTAACCAAAAGTGCGTTAGGATCGGGGGTTTTGCACTTTGAACTGCCGTTGACTGGCTGAAGCTCTATCGGCACCGGCCTGATGAATTTCCAGAAACTAAAGAGTGAGGGCCAAGCCTGGGTTGGAGCGGGATTGGGAGGCAGGTAGGCCGATTCGCGAGAGGCTACTGGACGGACACCGGCGACCTGTGGCCGAAACCCGTGCGCAGCTGGGCGTCGATCTGCTCGACTGCGACCGGCTTGCTGAAGTAGAAGCCCTGAATCGTGTAGCACTTCTGTGCCTGCAGAAACAACAACTGATCTTCGTTCTCGACACCCTCGGCAAGAACAGAGAGATTCAGCGCTCGGGCCATGTTGATAATCGCGATCGTAATCGCCGCGTCGTCCGCATCGACGGAGACATCCTGGATAAAGGATCGGGCGATCTTGAGGCGGTTCACCTTGAACTGGCGGAGATAGCCGAGGCTCGAGTAGCCGGTGCCAAAGTCGTCGATGGCCAGCATCACGCCCATATTCTTAAGGTCCTGCAGCATTGAGAACATCACTTCGCCATTGCTGAGCAGCAGGCTCTCGGTCAGCTCCAGTTCAAGATACTTGGGATCGAGGCCGGTTTCTTCAAGGACGTTGCGGATCACCTGGTGGAAGCCCTGCTGGCGAAACTGGACGGCGGATACGTTGACCGCAATGGGCACAGGGGGAAGGCCTGCGTCCTGCCACTTCTTGGCTTGAGCACAGGCGGTCCGAAGTACCCACTCTCCAATGGGTACAATCAGACCGCTTCCCTCGGCGACCTCAATGAATTTGCCGGGAAGAATCAGGCCGGCCTCCGGATGATTCCAGCGCAGAAGAGCTTCAAGACCGGTGATGCATCCGGTGCGGGTATCCACCTGCGGCTGGTACACCAGGAAGAGTTCCTTTCTGGCGATGGCTTCACGCAGTCCGTGCTCCATTCGAAGGCTTTCCTGAATCCTGTGGTTCATCTCGTCGGTGAAGATGCAGAAGCTATTCAGCCCCTGGTCTTTCGAACATGCGGTGGCGATGTCGGCCGTCTTCAGGAGTGTTTCACCGTCTTTCCCATGTTTTGGGAAGAGGCTTATGCCTACATTGCAGAAGACGTTCAGGGCATGACCGAAGAACGAGTAATCCGCAGCCAGCCTCTCGACGATGCCGGCAGCGATGGCCGTGACTTCATCCAGATTCCGGAAGTCCTGCAGGACGACGGCAAACTCTGCGCCGCCGATGCGCGCGACGATGGTATGTTCGCCGGCGGCCTCGACAATGCGGTCCCCGGTCTCCTGCAGCAGGCGGTCACCGACGCGCTCGCCGAGCGAATCGTTGACGACCTTGAAGCGATCAAGCTCGATCAGCATGAGGGCCACCTGGCCGTTCCTGCGCTGGGCCGCCATCAGAGCGGTTGCAAGCCGCTCGTGAAACAAAGTCCGATTGGGGAGACCCGTGAGCAAGTCGTAGTAGGCGAGGCGTTCAGTCCGTGCCTCTTTGCGCTTGCGATCGGTGACGTCTTCGACTGTACCTTCGTAGCGGAGGATCCGGGCGTTTTCGCGAATTTCGCGCACGTGCAAACGGACCCACTTGATTTTGCCGTCGCGGCAGGTGATCTCGCGATCGAAGCTGCGCACGTCTCCTTCTTCTTTGAGGGGGCCGGAAGCGGTCCATTGGCGGGGATCGAGGACCTGGGCGGGAACCGTCATCGAGGCTTCTTCGAGGAGGAGTTCAGAAGAACCGTAGCCCAGGATGCGGGCCATGGCATTGTTCAAGCTCAAAGGCCGTCCTTGCGCATCGAGCTGAAAAATTCCGACAGGGGCGTCTTCGAAGATGGTGCGATAGCGGTTCTCAGTCTCGAGCATTTGCTTGGTAGCGTTTTCATAGCCGAGAAGGATGCGATGCAGCGAATCCAGCGCATCGGGCCAGGATTCATCGACCCGGCGACTCCGCCTGCGCTCGACAAATGGCTTAGGTGGAGCAGCTTCCGCCGGCAGACCCGGATCAGCCTTCGCAAGTTCTGAGGCAACGGGATTGACCGCCGCGTTCTGGGCGCGGGCAGGCAAACCTGGTGGGCAGCGGAATTGCATGAACACTCATCGGCCATTCGTTCAAGAAATTCCATCCACTAAAGCCTTCCAGTAAAACGATTGATTTTTCAGACTAAGTAATTAGTTTGCAAATGCTTAAATGATCAAATTGCCAAGTGGCCGTTGGTTACGGGGTCTACCCCTTTTGGGGTATGCCTGGTTCTTGAACATCGATGCCGAAATGCCGATAGAAGACCGTCAGACGGATTGCGCAACCGATTCGCAGACCCGCAGCAAGCAGCGGAGTGGCTTCCAGTCGTACAGAGATTCGATCGATAGGCCGGCACCTACAACACGATATGGGGAACGCTTTGGACAAGAGCACATTTGGCGGCATCGCTATCGCATTCATCGGGATTGGGTGCGGCCTCGTGCTCGATGGAGGCAAGCTTGCGCAGGTGATCCAGCCGACCGCGGCCCTGATTGTGCTGGGAGGGACACTCGGCGCAGTCATGGTCCAGTACCCCCTGCCGATCATTCTTCAGGCAATCATTCAACTGAAGGAAGTATTTCTGAACAAGGCGCCGGAATCGGATGCGCTGGTGCAGAATCTGCTGCGTTACGCATTGAAAGCCAGAAAAGAAGGCATCCTTTCACTGGATGGAGAGCTGGCCAAGATTCACGATCCCTTTCTCAAAGAGAGCCTGATGCTGGCCATCGACGGGGTCAATGCCACCGACCTGCGCAAGATGATGGAACTGCAGTTGGATTACCGGGGCGAAAAGGACGATCGCGTCCCCAAAGTCTTCGAGTCGGCGGCTGGATTTGCGCCGACAATCGGGATTATCGGCGCAGTTCTCGGACTGATTCAGGTAATGCAGCACCTGCAGGACATTAACGAAGTGGGCAAGGGAATTGCCGTGGCCTTCGTGGCGACGATCTACGGTGTGGGCTCGGCGAACCTTCTGTTCCTTCCCTGGGCAGGGAAACTGCGCATCCGGATACGGGAAAGGCAAGTGATCCAGGAGATGACCCTGGAGGCCGTTCTCTCCATCATCGAAGGAGTCAACCCGCGCGCCCTTGAAATGCAGTTGCGCCGCTATCTGACGGCGGCTCCCAAGCCCGGCTTAACGAAAGTGGCGTCATGACGAGGCGGCGACGGCGCCAGGTTGAGGAATCGGTCAGCCATGAACGGTGGCTGGTGTCCTACTCCGATTTCGTAACCCTGCTGTTTGCATTCTTTGTCGTTCTGTTTGCGACGACCTATCACGACAATCAGTCGATACGGAAACTGGCAAACGCCATTCATAACGGGTTTCAGAGCATGGGCGCCTTCACTGGAGACGGCGCGCCGACCAGTCCTGCCGTCGAGTCGGAAAATGGCGCCACGCATCTTGAATCCGATGCCAGCAAAGACCGAACCACCGTAGGATCGGTCGCCGATATGCAGGAGCTCCGGCGTCAGTTAGAAGCGGCGATCGGCAAGGAATTGGCAAATCACGAAGTGGTTTTGCGGATTACTCCGGAAGGCTTCGTGATCAGCCTGAAAGAGCTTGGATTTTTCGACAGTGGCCAGGCGACGCTGCTGCCCGGCGCGGCGGCCAAGCTGAAACGCATAGCAAAGGTGCTCTCGAGGCCGGGGCTGGAAATCCGCGTGGAGGGGCACTCGGACGATCAGCCGATTCATACGGACGAGTTCCGTTCGAACTGGGAACTCTCCGCCGCGCGCGCCATGAACGTCCTTCTGTTGCTGGTGGACGATGCGGGATTCGATCCAACGAGAATCTCGGCATCAGGCTACGGACAGTATCGGCCGGTTGCCGACAACGCCACGCCGGAAGGCCGCAAGATGAACCGCCGGGTCGACCTGGTCGTGGTCCAGATGCGCGAAGCGCCAATGACCACGCACACGGTGCGCGCATTTGAAAAGCCGTCTCCCACGAAGAACTGATCGCTCCTGCTGGCAAGATCCAATTCTGTCCGCTCGTCCCTGGATATCTATTCGCTGCTGAGATTGGAGCTGCTTTTGGGGATCGAAGTCGAAATCACCTGGTCACGAGTGACCGCGTTCCGAGGCAACAATGGCTTTAGCTCTGCCTGCCGAACATCAGCCGGCGAACGCTGCTGCGCCTGCCTCGGCGACCGCATGGTCCTGTTCGCCTGAACCGCCGCTTACGCCAATCGCACCAACTACTTTTCCATCGCGCTTCAAGGGAATGCCGCCTGCGAAGATCATGATCCGGCCGTCATTCGACGCATGAATTCCAAAGAACTGGCCGCCGGACTGAGAGTGCTCGGCCAAGTCTTTGGTCGAGATGTCGAAGGCCCGTGAGGTATATGCCTTCTTGATCGAGATGTCGATACTGCCCAGCCACGCTCCATCCATACGCACGTGGGCAATCAGGTTTCCGCCTGCGTCCGCGACTGCAATGTTCATTGGCTGGCCAATCTCAGCTGCCTTGCTTTCCGCAGCCGCAATGATCTTTCGCGCATCCTTCAAAGTAACCATGACGATCTCCTCAGGTTTAAGCGGGGAATTGGCGCATTGCCAAATCGTTGCTGGAGAGTTGCCTCAACAGCGCCTTAGGCATTTAGATGTCAGTATCGCAGGCGAAGGAGGCAGATCGCTCACGGGATTCTCCGGAGACTTTGAAATCCTCAGGCCAGCCGGCTCCAGCGATAGTTTTGGTGTGGTATTCGATGATGGTGAAAATACCGCTTCCATCCGATGACGAGACTGGATATTGGATGGGGTTCGCTCTGGCTCTGGAGCGGAGGTTGGCGCATGGCGAAGCTTGTATATGGATTGAATCAGTCACTGGATGGCTACGTCGACCACACGAAATTTGGTCCTGATCTCGCGCTCTTCGGTCATTTCATCGAGCATGTGCGTGGCCTGACGGGCATGGTATACGGGCGCGGCATGTACGAAGTCATGCGTTATTGGGACGAAGACCAGCCGGACTGGGAGAAGCACGAACACGACTACGCGGCAGTGTGGCGGAGCCAACATAAGTGGGTCCTGTCGCGCTCGTTGAAGTCGGTGGGGCCCAACGCCACGCTTGTCGAGGATGACATCGAGGCGGTGATACGAGGGCTGAAGGTTCAGCTCGTTGGGGAACTTGAGGTGGCCGGACCAGGCCTGGCTGGAAGCCTAACCCAACTCGGGCTTATCGATGAGTATCGACTCTACCTGCACCCCGTCGTGCTTGGTAGCGGCAAGCCATTCTTCTCTGGCCCTCGGCCGCCGCTCCGCCTTAATGCCAGCGATCGGATAACCGAGGACGTGATCCGGTTGACGTACGTTTCTGCCTAATCGCGCTACTTACGCGACAGACTGTAAAAAGCGTCAGTTAGGTCCCCATACGCCCAAGGCAACGACGATCCACACCAACGGTAGGTCACCAGATTCCAGTCGCGATGCCGACTTATCATTACTATTCAGCCGGCGTTCAAGCCGCGCAGAAACTCTCCGGCAACCGAAATCAAAGCGCGATCGGGCTTGCAGGCCTCCAAGCTTGGAGTACTATGTTTCATAGATTCTTGCGGGAGTGAATAGAGCAGATGCCGAAATATCGCTTGTCTTGCGCTTGGGCGATGATCGCTTTCGTCTTCTTCGCGGGGTCGCGATGCCACGCTCAAAGCGACCAACTATTCCAGTACGCCTCCAAATTTCTCTGCGGCACAGGAGACGGTTTGCGGACGGTTCAAGGGCGTTATCTGACCGCCATCAACATCCATAATCCGACTGACCAACGGGTGGCTTTTAATTGGAAGGTGGCGGTGGCGTTGCCTCTGCAGAGCACTCAGGCCGTTTCGCCATTCGCGCCTTTGGAACTGATCCCGGACGGTGCGGGCGACCTCACCTGTAAGCAGATTCTTGAGCAAAGTCACAAGCAAGTGCCCTTCATGACGGGTTTCGTAGTCGTCGAAAGCAAGACCCAACTCGACGTTGTGCCCGTTTACACGGCGACAGATCCGTCGGGAAAATCTATCAGTATCGAGGTCAAACCGACAGCGGCACGCATAATTCCGCCGCACAAGCTTCCCGACCTGATAGTCGGGGGAAACTGTCAGTCAGCGAAGGTGACTGGTTTCACTGCGACGGCCATAATCCAAAACATCGGCGCTGCGCCAGCCGGAGCCAGCGTGACCCGCTTCATCTTCACTCCGTCCGGTGGGGGGACTAGCACCTCAACCGATGTTCCTACGCCGCCGCTTGCCGCTGGCGGTAGTGTTGACGTGTCTGCCCCAGTGCCCGGGACATGCTTCCAACCGAACTGCAAAATTGACGTGATGGCCGATGCCACCAATCAAGTCGTCGAATCGAACGAGACCAACAACTTTGACGCTGCTGAGTGCATCGGCTGGGTAGACAAACCCGGATCGATGTGGTCCACCCGCCTTCACTCACAGGATGTATCTTTGTCCAATCGTTGACAGGTTTCGGGAGCGTGCGCCTCGGTTCGTTATTGCTCTTTGACGGAGGTTGGTGCAAGCCTCCTGCGAACCCATATCTCCAAATGCCGGGTTATTGCGAGAGAACTGCGCTCGTTACTGCCTGGGGCCTGTGTCTGCGATCATCGACAGCATGGACGGCTATGTGGACGACGGCGCCCGATGGAGCAAACGATGGTTGAAACCCTGCAGAACTTCCCGAGCGTGCCTAACGGCGCCGATGGAATCCGTCCTCTGCTCGCATATCGCGACGCTCACGAATACCAGCTTCGGCTTGAAACCGTGATTTTCGACGTCGTCTGAACTCGCGGTCGCTCCTGGAGAACGGTCAATCCGGATGTTGAGCTCAGTTCGCGATAACAGGCCAATGTGCTCATCGAGCTTTGTAAGGCTAAAGCAGGATTGGTAATGAAAAACGCCCAGCATCCGTCCCAAGGGATGGCTGAGTTTACTTCAGGAAAACTTGCGCAATGTCGACCTATCAGTACAGAAAATTTGGGACAATGAGGCAATTGACGTTCGACGCGACCTAAGGCACCCTAGGAGTATCGTGACAATCGACCGTAGTCAAATTGGAGACAAGGTTGTGCTGCACGTGGCCGGACGGATGGACGCGGAAAGTGCTGCTTACTTTGAGGCGCAGTGTGAGTCGTGCATCGCGGAGGGCATAACGAGCCTTGTCATCGATCTGGCTGACCTGAGTTATGTCAGCAGCATGGGCCTGCGTTCTTTTGTGGCCATTGCCCAGAAGCTGAAAAGTAAGGGTGGAGAGCTCCGAATCTGTCGCCTGACCGGCCTGCCCCGGCAAGTATTCGAAATCACCCGGCTTAACCAGGTATTTCCGCTGTACGACTCAGTGGAATCCGCTGTGATCGGAAGCTGAGGACAGTTTGCCAGGAACACCTCAATCGTTGACGCTGACTGCAAAGCCCGAATCGCTCGGACCCGTCACTGAGTTCATCAGAAAGGGCGCACGCGAGGCGAATTTGCCGGAACTGTATGTGCGCCAGCTTGAGCTCCTCATCGAAGAGATCCTGGTCAATATTTGGCGATATGCCTATCCCGCAGGAGCTTCAGGAACGGTCATGGTTACCTACTCTGTTCCGAGGCTGGGAGAAATGGATCTTGAAGTGGGCGATCACGGGATGGAGTTCGATCCGTTAGCGGCTGCTCCGCCGGACCTCACGCTGGATTTATCTAGAAGGCCGGTGGGAGGTCTGGGTGTCCATCTGCTACGGTCCTTCGCGAGGTCGCTGAACTATCGCCGCCAACAGGGCTGGAATCGGCTGAGCTTCGGGATCTCGGCGAATCCGTGATGCTCGGCGCGGATGTCGTTCGTGTCGCGCTGGCGCTAGTGCCAGTGCTGTTGTTTCTCGCCGCCTTGCGCGCGCTCGATAGTTACAAACTGGTCTCAGTGCGCACCGTGATGACAGCCCTTGCGGCTGGCGGGTTGGCCGCGGTGCTCTGCTTCACTTTCAATTCAGTCGTCTTTCGGCAGTTTCCTGGCTACGAGGACCAGTACGCTCGCTTTGGTGCTCCGGTTGTGGAAGAGCTCGCCAAAGCTGTTTACTGGATCTTCCTGATCGCAACTGCGAGAGCGGCGTTTATGGCAGATTCAGCCATCTGCGGTTTCGCCGTGGGAGCCGGGTTCGCGCTGATTGAAAATATCTCTTACCTTCACCTGCTGGAGGGGCGAGGGCTTGGTGTCTGGGTTTTGCGCGGGTTCGGCACAGCCGTGATGCACGGAGGCGTGGCGGCGCTCGGGGCGACTCTCTCCGCCTATTTGCTGGAGAGTCGGAAGTGGGCCGGTGTACTGCTTTTTGCGCCGGGCGTGGTGGCAGCAGTCCTGCTTCATTCCGCATTCAATCAGAGTCTTGAATCTCCTGTGGCATCCACGGTTGCCGCGGTGTTGGGACTGCCGCTGATTCTCGGATTTGTCTTTTACTTCAGCGAACGGTCGTTGCGCGAGTGGCTGGGGGGCAAGCTCGACCGGGACATCGATATGCTCAGCGAAATCGGTTCGAAGGAATTCCAGGAGACCCGCGTCGGCGCCTACCTGACCGCTCTGCAGGAAACCTTCCCACCGGCCATCCGTGGAGATATGCTGTCGCTTCTGCAGCTAACCAGCGAGCTCAGCATGCGCGCCAAGAGCGATCTTCTGCTGCGGGAGGCCGGCCTGGAACTGGAACCCGACCCTCAGCTGGATAGCCTGTTCGCGGAGCTGAAGTATCTTGAGAAAAGCATCGGACCCACGGGGATGCTGGCGATCCGGCCGCTGCTCTCTCAGACTCCGCGCGATCTTTGGGAGATGCATCGGTTCGGGCGCGGAGTGCACCGGAGCGGTGTATCCGGGGACAAGGGCACTGCCGCATAATCTGCACAGGATGTCATTGCACGCGGAGGTCGGAAGCCGTGGATCCTCAAGGCGAGGTGACCAACCTTCTGGTCGCCTGGGGCAAAGGTGATCAAAACGCGCTGAACGAATTGATGCCGCTCGTATACAACGAGCTGCATCGCATGGCGCGTCGCGCCTGGGGCGCGCAGGAACAAGGCAATACCCTGCAGCCTACAGCCCTGATCAACGAGGCCTATTTAAAGCTGGCCGGGGCTGAGAATGCTTCGTTTCAGAATCGCGGCCATTTCTTCGCTGTTGCCTGCACTGCGATGCGCCAGATCCTTGTGAACCATGCCCGAAGCCACCTTGCAGGAAAGCGCGGCAGTGGCCGAGTGCACGTCTCGCTCGACGATGTCCAGCCGGCTGTACAGCAGGAAGCTGCCGAGGTTGTGGCACTCCATGAAGCACTCGAACGGCTGCAAGCCGTTGACGAACGCAAGAGCAAAGTCATCGAGATGCGCTACTTCGGCGGCTTGAGTATCGAAGAGACAGCAGAAGCCCTGGGAGTTTCTGTCATCACCGCAAATCGCGATTGGCGCCTGGCGCGCACATGGCTGGCGCGCGAGATGAACGGCGAACAGTCATGACCTCGAAGGCGGAGTGGGAAGAGATCGAACGGCTGTTTCATGAAGCGGTCGACCTTCCTGCGCAGGGGCGTCAGGCTCTCCTTGCCTTCGCCAGTGCGCCGGTCAGGGCTGAGGTTGAATCCCTTCTCAAGACGGACGACGAGGCAACCTTCGTCGAGCGCCCTGTTCGCCTGGCGGCGGATCTGCTGGAGAGGCAGCCGAGCGGTCTTTCGGCCGGCGAGCGCGTCGGAGACTACGAAATCAATTCTCTGATCACGGTCGGAGGAATGGGCGAGGTCTACCTGGCGCGGAATCGATCGGGACTTCTGGTCGCCCTGAAGATCCTGCGCCGTCATCTTGTCTTGAGTCGGCAGGCAATCGATCGATTCCAGACAGAAGCGCGCGCCGCTTCGGCTCTGCATGATCCAAACATCGTTACGGTTTACGAATCCGGAGACTCTCCCGCAGGGCTGTTCCTCGCGATGGAATGGGTTGAGGGTCCGACATTTCGGCAGTTAATGGCCGCCGGCGCAGCGCAGATCGCCGATGCTTGCGATTGGGCGCAACAAGCGGCCAGCGCTCTGACCGCTGCCCATGCAGCGGGCATTCTGCACCGGGATATCAAGCCTGAGAACATTCTCCTTCGCAAGGATGGCGTTGTGAAGATCCTGGATTTCGGCCTGGCCCGGCTTTCCGGTCCTGTGCGCATCGATCCGGATTCCACCGGTGCATCAGGAACGATATCGGGCACGCTCTCAGGCACGCTGCTTTACATGTCTCCTGAGATCCTTCGCGGCGAGACGGCAAGCAGCGCTTCTGACGTATTTTCGCTCGGGACTTTGCTTTACGAGCTGTGGACTGGGCAGCATCCCTTTGCGGGTGAAACTCCGCTGGACGTCTTTGAGGCCATCGAGTGCCGCGTGGTTGCGGCGCCTTCCGCACTGCGCGCCGGCATACCTGAAGTGATCGATTCGTTGATTCTTCGCATGCTCGACCGGGATCCGGCGCTGCGGCCATCCGCATGCGAAGCGTGTGACGTGTTCAGTAGATTTTCAGCGAGAACATGAGCTCGCTTCTGGTGTGATCGGACCGGTCATGTGCTGCCGCGAAGCCGGTGGAGAAGGTCGACTTTACCTGTGAGAACAACACCAGTCGAAAATCGATCTGGGCGCCCGCGTCTCCGTAGCCGCTTCGGTTAGAGCTGGCCGGATTTGCAGCCAGGCCGCCGGCGAAGAGCGCGAGCCTCGCCCAATTGCTGTAGAGCTTGGTAGATCCCAGGTCGCGGAAGCGCAGCGGCGTGAGGTCCCACTCAGCCAAGCCTTTCGCGAAGCTGTTCGCGCCGATCTGATCGATCTGGACGCCCGGGAAACTGTAGTACTCGCGGTAGCGGCTGAAGTTGCCTTTATCGACCCAGTTGTTCCCGAAGGCGCCAAAATAGAAGTTCGCGAATGGATCGCCCGCGTCTCCGAAAGCGCCACCTGCCGAAGAGCGAATCCAGAGCGATGAATTTCTGAGTGGGAGAAGGAATCCCTGGGAGTATTCTCCCCACACGCGCGGAAAGACTTTGGGGAAGGTGTCGTTCAACTGGCCGTTCACGTTCCATTGGACTCCGCTTTCGTCTTCGATGGCGCCGAGCGATCTCTTCAGATTCGAGTAGGCCAGGGCGCTTGTGGCACCGACGAATTTCGTGTGCGTGGCGGTCACGTTTTGATAGTCGGGCAGTCGATCCAGCCCGGAGTACCCTTCCAGATTCAGATTCAGACCGAGCGTTCGGTCCGAATCTTGAACGAGAATCTTTTTCTTTTCGCCGACCAATCCGAATCCTCGGCGTCCTACTTTTGTAGGTCCGAACAGATCGTAGAAGTCGGCCTTGTTAAAGTACCCGGAAAGCAGCCAGTCCCAGTATTTCGCCTCCAAAGAGAAATGAAATCGATCCCTCATGGCCTGTGCGTTGTCAGGTGAATACGACAGTGTTGTGGCGATATGGCTGAGGCCCAGGCTGTCGCCGAAGTCCAAGCGCACTCCTCCGGCCTTCTCGTTCTCGTAGCCCTGCACGATGGGATAGATCGATTGCAGCTCAAGATGGCGGAGGGGCCGATAAAAGCCGGCGTAGGTACGCAGGTGGAGATCATCGATGTTGTTGCGGGAGGGTAGATTCCACGATTTCAGTTCGGGGTATTTCTCGATGACCGATTGACCCAGATACGGAATCGCATTGACGTCATCGATCACCCGAATCGGCAAGTTCACCAGGCGGAATCCCTTCGAGGAATACTCAAAGGCAGCCAGCGTGCCGTCCGGCAGCAGCAAGGGCCGGAAGAGTCCGGTTTCAGAGTTCGAGAGCGCATCCAGCTTTTTCGTCTCGAGGTCAAAACGGAAAAGATTCGACGCGCCCGTCAAATAGGAAGATCCGAACAGATACCGGCCATCCGGCGAAAAGACGAAGCTGTCCGGTGAGTTGAACTGGAAGTCATACAAGACTTCGTGGTCTGTCTTTCCAGCGAGCAGATCTTCGGTCTGATAGCGGACCAGGCGCTGTGTTCCGGTCTCATCGATGAATGCCCCGGTCAGTTGCGATCCGTCCGGGGAAAGATCGAGATTGAAAAAGTCGGAGGCGTAGGGAAGCGTGTAGAGCGACTTGAACGACTTGAGATCGGGTTCGAGGCGCACGATGCTGGAAAGGCCGTTGTCATGGCGCACTCCCCACAGCGAACCGTCTTTGCGATTGAAGACAAGATCGCCTACCCGCAGGTTGCGCTCGATCGAGTGTCGTCTTACGAGAGCTCAGATCGAAGACATTCAGGCTGCGCAGTCCATGCGAGTTATTGGTAGTAAAGAACAGCCGGCGGCCGTCGGGATCGAAGGCCAGCGATGTGACGTCGTAAATGGCACCGCCGCTCACATCGGTGAGGCGGTCCACAAGTCCCGAGTCGAGATGGATCGCGGCAAGATAGGGCATCGCGCCGGTATGGCGGACGGCGACGTAGATGACGTTGGCCTTGGCATCGTAGTAGCAGCGCGAGATCGATCCAAGAATTTTGGACGAGACAGGCTTTACCGGGGTCACGGGATACTGGCGGATCATTTTGAGATTTGTATTCTGCCAGTCCCGCTCGAATGCAATCCATCGGTGCCACTCGTCGCGGAGCGAGGTTCCATAGACTTCGCGGAACTGGCTTTCGAAGTAAGCGCGTCCGGTGTTGTTGCGGACGATCCATTGGGTCAGTTTTTCGGGACCATACTGGGTCGCCAGGTAGTTCATGAAGCGCGTTCCGTAGAGATACGAATTCGCGCCCACCTGGAAATCCGCCGAGGTTCCTTCGGACTCGAGGCCGACCACGTCGTACATGGAACGCTGGTCGCGGACCATCGCGCGGAACGTCATCTCGTCGTAGCCGCCGAGCGCGCGTCCAAGGCCGCCGCCCAGCCACGTCTCCATAAAGACTGCCGCACCCTCGTGGAACCAGCGAGGGGAGTACACGCGCGGGCTGCCCAGAAAACTGAAGGGGATCGAAATCGGATCGTCGGTATTGGGCATGATCTTGCCGAAGAAGATCTTGCGGAACACGGCGTCGTCGGGGGCGGTTTCGTCGCCCATCACGATGTGCATCAACTCATGTCTTGACATCAGCCCCATGCGCTCGGCCGAAGGCAAGGTCTCAAAGACGAGATCGAATGGCTCGATGCCGATCTGAATGAAGTTGGTGGGGACCGTCCCGGCGCCTCCATACCCGGAGTCGTCGAAATCCTGGATCAGGACGGTGATTTTGCCTTTGGGCTCGTACCCGAAGTTCTTGCGATAGAACTGGGCTGCATTTTCGAGCGAGCGGATCAGGAGCGGAGCGAGGTATTCGTGGGCCGGGGAGTAGTAGACGATGCGGAACTGCTTGGTTTCTTGCGAGTACAGGTGAGGCTGTGCCTGGGCCCAAGTGCTGCTGAACAGGCCCAGGCACAGCGTCAGAGAACCAAGGATGCTGGAGCCGGTTGATTGTTTCGGGGACCGTCTTCTGTCCCCGCCTGGATTTGGATCCATCAACGCATCTCGAGCATCGGCAACGTGGAATACTGGGGGAGGGAAAGGTTGAGATCAGCGAGGCGCCTGGTTACTGCCAGATTGTCTCGCCGACAGGCTTGTCAGGGTTTCATCAATTGCCGAAACTGATCGCTATTCAACTGGAACATCTGGCCATTCCGCATCTGCATCAACTGGCCGTTGTTCAACTGGTACATCTGACCGTTTCTGAGTCGCATCATCTGGCCATTGCGTAACTGCATCATCTGACCATTGCGCAGCTGAAGCATCTGGCCATTCTTCATCTGATACGACATCTGGCCGTTGCGCAGCTGCATCATCTGGCCATTGTTCATTTCGAACATGCGGCCGTTCTTGAGCTGGAGCATCTGGCCATTGCGCAGTTCCATCATCTGGCCGTTCCGCAACTCCAGCAATTGGCCGTTCCTCAGCTGATACATCTGGCCATTGTTCAACTGGAACATCTGGCCGTCCTGCATCTCGGAAATCTGCTGATTTTTCGTCGCGTCTGCTGTAGCGGCCATTGCGACCGGTGCGGCGCCCGGCGTCACCGTTGCGTCTGCTGGCTGCTCAGCGCGATACACCGTGCGCTCTCCGATCGCGCCCTGCCCGGCGCGTCCGGACCCTGGCGGATAGATGCCGAGCGAATAGATCAGACCTCCCGCTACGACCACCGCGGAGCCTCCGAACAGTGCCAGTTTCTTCGCATTCATCTCTTGTTCTCCCTTTGCCCGATTCTCAGCGGCATTACAAGTGTGTGGTGGCCGCTTGTTATAGATAACAACAAAACTGGGCGTTTCGTATCATCCGAAGGCTTTTTTTGCGATCGTAGAGCTGTTTGGCGGTCGTGGCCACATTTCTCTCCTCTCGGCGCCCGGCACCCATTCCGGCGGCTTAACCACCTCTTCGACCCTCAGCCAACGAATAATAATGTTGTCCTCGCGGCGCTGCCTGAACGACCTTGCCGGGTTGCTGGTCACTTTTCCGTTACGCAGGGCCTCGCGATAAACCAGGCTGAAAAGCGCGATGGCGATTCGAAGTGGCTGGGGTCTTGGTGTTTGCCGTGAGCCAGGCATCAACGTCCTCGGGCTTGACTATGTCGGCTAGGCGCTCGCCAAAATCCGAGAGAACCAGGTACAAAGTTTCACCAGAGCTGAAGCGCGCGTCGGCAACTTCATGGACTATGCCTCAAGTTGTTGACTTTATGGTGCCGGGAGGGGGGGTCGAACCCCCATGGCCGCAAGGGCCGGCGGATTTTGAGTCCGCTGCGTCTGCCAGTTCCGCCATCCCGGCTCAGGGTGGTGGGCAAGTGCAAGTATCGCACAGCAATTGTGCAGGATGCCACTGTCTGAACCGCGCCCTGACAGTACTACCAATCAAGCGGCTCCCACCCCGAGAATCGGCGACTGTTGCGATTGGCGAGGATATTGGCGGGTCCATCTCTCGATCCTTGCCAGGGCCCAGCGTCAGCGTACTGCTCCTGCGGAACATAGGCTGTGGATGCGCCTGGGTATTTGGCGGGCTGAGGATCTAGAGGGAGCGACTCGCCGCGAGAACAGCCCTGCTTTCCACACGGATCAACGGGATTGGCAGGACAATCCCATGCGACAATGAAGGCAATCGTGATGACTACTGCCTCTTCTGCAGTCGTTCCCGAGCCGGTTACCGTCACCCCGGAGCTGCTGGCGCAGCACAGCATCACCGCGGAGGAGTACGACCGCATTCTGGCGGCGCTGGGACGCGTCCCTTCGCTCACCGAGCTGGGCATTTACAGCGTGATGTGGAGCGAGCACTGCTCCTACAAGTCGAGCCGCGTGCATCTGAAGCGGCTGCCGACCAAGAGCGACCGCGTGGTGCAGGGGCCGGGCGAGAACGCCGGCATCATCGACGTGGGCGACGGCTGGGCCTGCGCCTTCAAGATCGAGAGCCACAACCACCCCAGCTACATCGAGCCGTACCAGGGCGCGGCGACCGGCGTGGGCGGCATTCTGCGCGACATCTTTACGATGGGCGCGCGGCCGCTGGCGGTGATGGATTCGCTGCGCTTCGGGCCGATTACGCTGAGAGCCGGGCGCCGAGCCGGAGCTGGTGCCGCAAGAACCACTCCATCGTCGAAGGCGTGGTGAGCGGCATCGCCGGCTACGGCAACTGCTTTGGCGTGCCGAACCTGGGCGGCGAGACGAAGTTCGAGGCCTGCTACAGCGGCAATCCGCTGGTGAATGCGTTTGCGCTGGGCCTGGTGCGCAAGGACGAGATTTTCTACGCCAAGGCGACGGGCACCGGCAATCCGGTGATTTATGTGGGCGCGAAGACGGGGCGCGACGGCATCCACGGCGCGACCATGGCCAGCGAGGAGTTCCACGAGGGCACCGAAGCAGAAGCGGCCGAACGTGCAGGTGGGCGATCCGTTCATGGAGAAGCTGCTGCTGGAGGCCTGCCTTGAGGCGATGAAGACCGGCGCGATCGTCGGCATTCAGGATATGGGCGCGGCGGGGCTGACCTGCTCGACCTGCGAGATGGGCGCGCGCGGCGGCGTGGGTCTCGACGTGGAGCTCGACCTGGTTCCGCAGCGCGAGACCGGCATGACGCGCCTACGAGATCATGCTCTCGGAGAGCCAGGAGCGCATGCTGCTGGTGGCCGAGAAGGGCCGCGAGGACGAGGTGCTGCGCGTCTTTGCGAAGTGGGGACTGGACGCGGTGATCGTGGGCACGGTGAAGCCGGAGCCGCGGCTGCGCATTCGTCACCACGGCGAGCTGGTGGCCGATATTCCGAATCAAGTCGCTGACCGACGATGCGCCGCTCTATCACCGGCCGGTGGGCACGTGGAAGGCGCCGGTGCCGCTGGATCCGCCGGAGAGCGTGCTGGCGGAGCTTGACGAGGACCGCGACTACACCGCGGACCTGAAGAAGCTGCTGGCGAGCGCCAATGTCTGCTCGAAGCGCTGGGTGCATGAGCAGTACGACACGATGGTGCAGACCAACACGGTGCAGGGGCCGGGCGGCGAGGCCGGCGTGATGCGCATCAAGGGCACCGGGCGACGCCGCGGCCATGAGCGCGGGCTGGCCATGGCTCTCGATGGCAATGGCCGCTGGGCGTATCTCGATCCGAAGCTGGGCGCGATGCATGCGGTGGCCGAGGCCGCGCGCAAGGTGGCCTGTACGGGCGCGACTGCCGGTGGCCGCGACCAACTGCCTGAACTTCGGCAATCCGGAGAAGCCGGAGATCATGGCGCAGCTTTCCGCGGCGATCGACGGCATCGCCGAGGCCTGCACGGCGCTGGGAACGCCGATCACCGGCGGCAATGTTTCGCTCTATAACGAGACGCGGGGTGAAGGAATTTATCCGACGCCGGTGCTGGGGATTGTCGGCATTCTGGACGATGTGACGAAGGCGGTGCCGGCGGATTTCCAGCAGGCGGGCGACGCGATTCTGCTGCTGTGGCCGGTTCCGCGGGCGAGGAGCCGGATCCGAATCTCAAGGTGCCGTTCGCACCGGAGCCGATCAGCCACGACATCGTTGGCCGATGCCATGAGCGCGAGTCTATCGCCGAAGGATCGACGCGACTGCGGACGAAGTCGCCTGCGGAGCTGACGAGCTTTCGGCTCGTCGGAGTACGCCAAGGTTGTGCTCGGCGCATCTGGGGACAGCCGCCCGCGCTCGATCTGGACGCTGAGGCAGACCTGCACACGCTGCTGGTCGAGCTGGCGGATCGCGAAGCTGATTCACTCGGCACGCGATCTTTCAGACGGCGGCATCGCGGTGGCGCTGGCACAGGCCGCATTTGCGAATGGTATCGGCGCGATCGGTTGAGCAGGATCAGTCGCTGATGGTGCATCCGCTGTTCGGCCTCTTCGCGGAGCCGGCGTCGACGGTGCTTGTCACGGCGGACCGCGAGCCAGATCGCGCGCGATCGAGAAGCTTGCCAGACGAATATGAAGTTCCACGTGGCCCGGATCGGAACGACCGGCGGCGACCGGCTGGAGATTGCGGTGGATCACGGCGAGCCGTTGATCTCCGCTGCAGTCTGCGGAGCTGCGCGAGGTCTGGGTCGAGCGCGCTGGAAGCGACACTCGCACGACGAGGTGACGGCATGAGCCGGTTGCTGTTTCAGGGAGTTGCGGCGAGTGGTTGACGAGTCGGACTCTGCACTGCAGCAGACTGCCGAGATGCGGCCGCGACAGCGACGATTCAGCCGTACGCGCAGTGCGACAAGCTGCGCGAGGAGTGCGGCGTCGTGGCGATCCACGGGCATCCAGACGCGGCGCGGCAGGCGTATCTGGGACTCTATGCGCTGCAGCATCGCGGGCAGGAGTCGGCCGGGATTGCGACCGCCGATGGCCAGCACTTGGCCAACATCAAGGGCATGGGCCTGGTGTCGGAGATCTTTACCGACGATGTGCTGCAGAAGCTGCCCGGGCACGATGGCGATTGGGCACACGCGCTACTCGACGACCGGCGACTCGGCGCTGCTGAATGCGCAGCCGATTCGCGTGGAGTCGACGAAGGGGCTGATCGCGATTGCGCACAACGGCAACCTGGTGAACCTGGGCAATGTGCGGGCGCGGCTGGAGCGCGATGGCGCGTATTTCCAGACCACTTCGGACTCCGAGATTATCGTGCAGCTCATCGCGCACTCCGACGGCAGGTACGCTGGTGGATGCATTGCCGATTCGCTTGCGCAGGTCGATGGCGCGTTTTCGATTGTGATGATGACGCGCGACCGCATCTTTGCGGCGCGCGATCCGCGCGGCTTCCGGCCGCTCTCGATGGGGCGCATCCGAATCACGGACGGGCCGGACACGATTGTGTTTGCCTCGGAGACCTGCGCCTTCGACCTGCTGCGCGCGGAGTATGAGCGCGATGTGCTGCCGGGCGAGCTGGTGATGGTGACCGACGACGGCGTGACCAGCCGCCAGTATGCCACGCGGCGTTGCCGCAGTCGAGCTGCATCTTCGAGCATGTCTATTTTGCGCGGCCCGACAGCCGCATCTTTGGCCGCTGGGTGCAGGAGAGCCGCGACCAGATGGGGCGGCAACTGGCGCGCGAGTCGGGTGTGCCGGCCGATCTGGTTGTGCCGGTGCCGGACTCCGGCGTGACGGCGGCGCTGGGCTATGCCGAGCAGAGCGGGCATTCCGTTTCGCTTCGGGCTTGATCCGCAATCACTATGTGGGGCGCACGTTTATCGAGCCGGAGCAGCGGGTGCGCGACTTCGGCGTGCGGCTCAAGCTGAACCCGGTGCGCAATCTGCTTGAAGGCAAGCGCGTGATCCTGATCGACGACTCGATCATTCGCGGGACGACGAGCCGCAAGATTGTGCGCATGGTGCGCGGCGCCGGCGCGAAGGAAGTGCATCTGCGCATCAGTTGTCCGCCGACGATCTCGCCGTGCTTCTATGGAGTGGATACGCCGAGCAAGCAGCGACCTGATCGCCGCCAACCAGTCCGTCGAAGAGATTCGCCGGTATATTGAGGCCGATTCGCTGGCCTATCTCTCGCTCGATGGGCTGCTGAAGATGTTGCGATGGCGGCGAGCGGAAACGGCTACTGCACGGCCTGCTACACCGGCAACTATCCGACCGCAGTGGGTCGATGTGGATGAGATTCTGCCGGCTGCGGCAAGCGTCTAGTGTTCTATTCCTGAATTCCGCCTTCTAATTGCACTGTCACCGTGAGCGGTGATTAGCGCGTATTTAACGCGAATCGCAGTCGAAGGACCTGCGGTTTTTCTTTCCAGCGTGTGCCACGCACGATGGAAACACGGCACTCGATTCATTTGAACTGCCCGCTTCTTCGGCGGGCCTCAAGCGGTTTCCTCCGCAAGATCGGGTGGCTGAGCAACACGGGACCGCGTACGCGTCAGACTGCGGGTCAGGGCGAACATTGTTCCAGCGGCCAGCATACTGGGCAGCGCAAGCCCTTTGAGCCCTGCCTCGTAGCTGCCGGTGTCATCCTTCATCACGCCCATCCAATACGGCCCGACAAATCCGAGAACATCGTAATGGTGTTCATGGCAGCGATCCCGCTGCCGCTGCACGACCAGCCAGGAACTGCATCGGCACTGCATTTGCCGGCCCGAGCATCGCCACGAAACGAAACATAGCTGGTCGCGAGCGCCACCACCACAAGCCAAGGCTCCCGGGCAATGCTTGCCGTCATGAAGCCAACCGCCATCGCCGCAGCAGGGAACAATGCAATGGAAAGCGCGTTCTTCGGTTCGATCGGAATGCGCGCTGTTCAGAATCATTCCTGCCGCTCCGGCAAGGCCGAAGCATGCCACCAAGTAACCGACGTGCGTGACGCTCCAACCTGTGACTCCCTGCAGAATTGCCGGAGCAGAGAAGCTGTAGGCATAGCTTGTCGTCAGCGCGAAAAAGAAATAGGCCCCGATCATCCACACATTCGGAGAAAGCAAGGCTTGAGTGACCTTAGCGCCATGGCCGAGGTGCGCCTTGGCCCCATCGGCCTCAAGTTCGTTGAGCAGCCATGCCTTCTCCTCGCCCGTAAGCCAGGAAGCCTTCGAAGGTGTGTCTGGAAGCATTTTCAGAATCACCAGGCTGAAGAGTGCCGCTGGCATCCCCTCGACCAAAAACAGCCATTGCCATCCGGCGAGGCCGAATTTGCCCTGCAGGCCGAGCAGCCAGCCGGCTACCGAACCCATTACGACAGAACTCAGCGGTAGAGAAACATAGAATCGGCTCACCGCACGGGCCCTCATCTTGGCTGGAAACCAGAGGGTGAGGTAATAGATTACCCCGGGATAGAAACCCGCTTCCGCCATGCCAAGCAGCAACCGCAACCCATAGAACTCGAGCGGTGTCCGCACAAACATCATGGCAGTAGCCAGAAGACCCCACGTCAACATGATGCGCGCCAGCCAGCGCTTTGGGCCGTAGTGCAAAAGCAGAAGGTTCGAGGGAACTTCGCAGAGCGCGTATCCAATAAAGAAGAGACCGGCGCCGAGCCCATAGACCGTCGCGCTGAAATGCAAATCGCTATTCATCCGCAGCGATGCAAAGCTGATGTTAATGCGGTCCATATAGGCCAAGCCATAACCGACCGCAATCACCGGCAATAGACGCCATGAGGCTTTACGTTGCGCGGAGATTCCAATCACCGCAAGGTCGCTCTCGCTGGGTGGAGCGCTCGATGCAAGAGCAGGCTGGCGGTCGCCCTGGGCAGGGATCAACGCTTACCTCTTTCATGATCTCGATTCGGAGCGGGGCCGGGGAACCTTGGACTTCGAGCAAGTAAAGCGACTCTATCACAGGGCCTCATGAAGCCTGCGTACAAACACGTTTTTGAGGCCGCGCCCTGTGATAGCATCCGCCTGTCTCTCCGTACGTTCTGCGATTGAATGCGCGTCCGGCATTTCGTGATTCTTCACCGGAGGTTGGCATGTCGCGTTCGCGTTTGCTCTTTGGATCTGCGGTCTTTCTGGGCTCGTTTCTTCTCTTTCTGGTGGAGCCCATCGCAGCCAAGCAGTTGCTCCCCATGCTCGGTGGATCCGCCGCGGTTTGGATCACCTGCCTGGTGTTCTTTCAGACCGCGCTGCTGGCAGCGTATCTCTATGCGCATTGGCTCGCGCGCAGCTCGCTCTGGATTCTGCACTTCGCTCTGCTGGCGCTGGCAGCCTGCGCCGCCGGGTCGTGGGCGGTGCGCAGTTATGGGGTCGGAACGGGATCAGAACATCCAGCCTCAACGGTCTTCCTGGCACTGGGCGCATGGATTGGACTCCCCTTTCTCATGCTCGGAGCAACCAGCCCGCTGCTCCAGGTGTGGTGGGCGCGTCTCGAAACCGGAGTAATTCCGTATCGGCTTTTCGCGCTTTCGAACCTCGCGTCGCTGCTGGCCCTCGGACTCTATCCAAGCATCGTTGAGCCCTACTTCACGCTGCGCGCGCAGCGCATGGCGTGGGCTTGCGGATTCGTCGCGTTCGCTGGCCTGGCCGCTTTGTTGGCGGCCAAGACGCGCCGAGCAGCCGTTCCCTCGCTGCCAGTCCATGCGATCAGCGAGGACAGTCTTCCGCGCTCGCCTCTAAGCCACAAGCTGCTGTGGGTGCTGCTGCCCATGGGTGCTGCGATGCAGTTGAGCGCGGTCACGAGCTACTTGACGGCGAATATCGCGCCCATTCCCCTGCTCTGGATTCTTCCGTTGGCGGTGTATCTCGTCACGATCATTCTTGCCTTCCAGTTCCCTCACCTGCTGCCGCGCGGCCTCGTCACGCGTTTGCTGATCTTGATGCTGGGCGGCCTGGCCTACATGTTGTCGAAAACCGACATCACGCTCTCGATGCGGATGAGCGTTCTTTTCTTCCTGATTGAGGTCTTTGTCGCCTGTTCTTTTTGCCATAGCGAGGCCGTCCTGCTTCGCCCCAGGCGGGCTTCGGAATCCACACTTTTCTATTTACTATTCGCAGCTGGCGGCGCGCTTGGATCGTTCTTCATCGGCATTGCCTCGCCGCTCCTGTTCCGCTTCAACTACGATCTGGCTCTTGCGTTTCTGGTGACGGCGCTGCTTGCTCTCGCAGTGACATGGAGGTTTGGATGGAACCAGCGCATGCTATGGGCAGTCGCGAGCCTGCTGATGGCCATGCTGGTCTCATGGCTGCACATTGCCTACCAGCGCGAGACGATCGCGGCGGCACGTAATTTCTACGGCACATTGCGCGTGCGTCAGAACATTGGCTACCCAGAATCGGTGATGCGGACCCTTTTAAACGGGACGATCCAGCACGGCACGCAGTATTTCGGCACCGAGCAATTGCGGCGTCTGCCGACAACGTATTATGCCGAGGACTCCGGCGTCGGCCTGGCAATCCGCTTCTGCTGCGAGGGACACGCCCGGAATATTGGCGTCATCGGCCTCGGCGCAGGAACGATAGCGGCCTATGGACAGACCGGCGACCGTATTCGGTTTTACGAGATCAACCCGGCGGTTGCGCCCATCGCGAACAATGTCTTTACGTACATTCGCGATTCCGGTGCGCATATCGAGATCGTCGGGGGGGACGGACGTCTCTCACTTGCTAATGAACATCCGCAGCGATTCGATGTGCTGGTCGTGGATGCGTTCTCCGGCGATGCGATTCCCCTGCACCTGCTGACGATGGAGGCGCTCGCGCTTTATCGCAAACACCTGGCGCCGGGAGGAATTCTGGCCTTTCATATCTCGAACCGGCATGTTGACCTGGAGCCGCCGATCGCTCTGTTGGCCAGGGCCGCCGGCATGCAGGCCGTGCGCGTGTCGAGCGGGCCGAAAGATGATATTGGCGAGTTTGGCGCGACCTGGATGCTGGTGAGCAACAACGCCGCTTTTTTTGCTCGGCCCGAGGTGGCGGTGCATGTCCGCCTACCCACAGAAAGGGCGGGCATGCGGCTCTGGACCGACGACTATTCGAGCCTGTTGCCTATCCTCCACTGGTAGGGTGATTCGCGCCGTTTCGCCCTAAAGATTCCTGGTGAATCGGGCCGGTCTCCCTCGTGCGTTTTGTCACAGGACGTTCATATATCGGGTGTGATAGCATCCGTCTTCTTAAAGCGAGACGCCCGGCGCACTCCCCTTCCATTGGTCCGCCGGTCGCCTGCCGGAGACTCTTCGCATGGACGAGGAAGACGGCAGACCGGGCCCTTCAGCCCGGAAATTCGGACCCGCTGACGTCCTGAGGGACGTGTTCGCGGGGTCCCTGTGCCGCCCTCGCTCAATTCGCTCGCAACTTTCGCCCATGCAACCGAGTAGTCGTCAGCCGTGTTCTTTCGCGCCAATCGTTCAGCAAAATCAACCGAAATCAATTCCCGCGCCTTCTCTCCGGCGCGGGCCTGCAGAAGGCGTCCGCCCCACCGCAGGTGGAGGAAAGGCACTATGAAAACGTACCAGGGAAGTGAGATCCGCAACGTAGCTGTAGTGGGGCATGCGCACAGCGGCAAGACCACCTTGATTGCCGCACTGCTGCATGCCGCGAAAGCCACGCCAACCCAGGGCCGGGTCAAGGACGGCACGGCCGTTACCGCCTACGACGAAGAGGAAATTGCCCGCGCCACGACCATGCAGAACGCCGTTGCCTTCGCCGAGTGGCAAGGGACGAAAATCAATTTTGTCGATACGCCCGGCTTCCACATGTTCACCCACGAAGCCCGCGCAGCATTGCTGCCGGTTGAGACAGCAGCCGTGGTGGTGAATGCGCAGAATGGCATTGAGGCGGTGACGGAGCGGGTATGGAAGTACGCCGAAGAGGCCAACCTGCCGCGCATCGTGGTGGTGAGTCAGATGGACCACCCCAAAGCGGGCGGTTCAGGCGGGTTGAGCGCGCTGATTGAGGATGTGCAGGAGCGCTGGGGCCGGCAGTGTGTGCCGGTGCAGCTGCCCATCAGCGATGCAGGCGGATTTCATGGCGTCGTGGACCTGGTCACGATGGAGGCCTTTTACTACACGCCCGGCGGCGACGGACGCGGCAAGATCGGCGAGGTTCCCGCGACACTGCACGCATCGGCCAAGGCGGCGCATGAGGCGCTGGTGGAGCTGGTGGCCGAGGGCAAAGACGAGCTGATGGAGGAGTATTTTGCCCAGGGCACGATTCCCGAGCAGCACCTGATTACGGCGCTGCACGAGGCGATCCGCGAAGACCGTATCTTCCCTGTGCTTTTTGTAAGCGGCGAGGCGAACATCGGAGCGGATCATCTGCTGGATTTCATCAAGGTCTATGCGCCAGCGCCAATTGAGCGCGCGCCCATCGCCATCAAATCCTCGTCGCTGCAGGCGGTCGCGGTCAGCGGAGGCAGCGGCGACAGCGCAGCGGCTTCGAGCGTATTGACACGCAAGGTGGACGATGGCCAACCGGCAGCGCTCGTGGTGTTCAAGACGATGACCGATCCCTTTGCGGGACGGATCTCGTTTTTCAAGGTTGTGAGCGGCGTTGTAAGGAACGACGCAACGTTCGAGAACTATACGCGGCGCGGGCAGGAACGCTTCTCGCATCTGAGCATCATGCAGGGACGCAAGGCCGTCGAAGTAGTGGAGCTTCATGCGGGCGATCTGGGCGCCGTGGCCAAGCTGCGCGACACGTTTACCGGCGACACGCTGGGACAGAAGAGCGCCGAGATCCAGGTTGAGTTGGCTCCGCTGCCGGAGCCGGCGATGACCTACGCCATCGAGCCGAAGACGCGCGCCGACGAGGACAAGCTGGCGCCGGCAATTCACAAGCTGATGGAAGAGGACCTGCTGATCCGGTTCTATCGCGACCCGCAGACAAACGAGTTCCTGATTGCCGGCGCGGGGCAGCCGCACATCGAAGCGATTGTGTCGCGGCTCAAGAAGCGCTACCACGCCGAGGTGACGCTGAAGGCGCCCAAGGTTCCCTATCGCGAGAGCATTCGAGCGAAGGCGGAAGGGCATGGACGCCACAAGAAGCAGAGCGGCGGCCACGGCCAGTTCGGCGATTGCAAGATTCGCATGGAACCGACGGTGCGCGGCGCAGGATTCGAGTTCGCCAATGAAATATTCGGCGGCTCAATTCCGCGGCAGTTTGTTCCGGCGGTTGAAAAGGGCATCGTGGAATCGGCGTCGCGCGGCTACCTTGCGGGCTATCCCGTGGTCGACTTCAAAGCGACGGTATTTGACGGCAGCTATCACGACGTCGACTCGAACGAAATGTCGTTCAAAATGGCCGGTCGACTGGCCTTCCGCAAATGCATGGAGCAGGCGAAGCCGTGTTTGCTGGAGCCGGTGATGAAGGTCGAAATCGAGGCGCCGGATGAATTTGCCGGCACCTTGATGGGCGACCTGAACAGCCGGCGCGGTCGCGTGCAGGGCATGGAATCAAAAGGCCGCACGACGGTGATCAAGGCTGAGGTTCCCATGGCCGAAATGCTGACCTACGGCACCAACCTGACTTCGATGACGCAAGGCAAGGGCAGCTATCGGATGGAGATGGACCACTACGACATCGTTCCGCAACTGGTGGCCGACAAGATTCTGGCCAACGCCAAGCGGCCGGTGGAAGACGAAGAAGAGTAACCACCTGCGGTGGGGCCAACTGCGCTCCGCGCCCCGCCTTCTCAGGCAAACACGACCTCGGGCATGCGAGCCGCTTGTCCGGGGTCGTTTCACAGCGGCTCGAAATTTTCTGCAACGGGCGTGTGCGATTCCCGCACGCTGGTTATTGATGAGTTGGTTATTAGCGATGGGGGGGAGGGGGGGGTACGTCTCCGTCTTGCGTCCCCCTTTCTTGCGCTGCCGGATTCCCGGTTTCGAAGTTCATCTTTCCAGTGTTCGCTGGATGGGCGAAATCTTCCGCAAATGCGATACCGCCGGATGCGTCGAACGTCTATTCGCATAAGGACACTGCAAGGCTGCCGGGGATTTGGTACGCTTGCAGCCAACGCGCGCGCGTGCATCGAGGTGTGAGATGCGAACTGCGATCCTGCTCTTCAGTCTTTGTGCTGGCCCGGCCTTGTCTGGCCCGGCCTTGTCTGGCGCGGCCCTGTCTGGCGTGATCTTGTCTGGCGCGATCTTGTTTGGCTCGGCAGCCTTCGGCCAGTCTGCTCCGGGCGGCCTGCTGAACCCCAATCCTTCTGGGCAGTCTCCCTGGACGGCGCAAGACCGGGACTTCGGCAAGCTGCCGCCGGGATGGTCCGGCGCAGCGAAGGCGCCGTTCGGGACGTTGGTTCGACCAGCGCCTGCGCCCCGTCCGCCGCTGGGAGATGCGCGGATCGACCCGCAGATGATTTTGCATCCGACAGCGCGCGATCTGGGTACGCAACCGCCCGGGACATTGGTGGCGCAGAATCTCTACCCGGGACTCAAGTTTCAGCCAATCGATGGGCCGCAGTGCGCTCCGAAAGGCGGCTTGCTCTCGACGACGTGGCCAAAGCTGAAGGTGGAGCCGATTCCGATCAGCTGGCCGAACATGAAGAGGATGCCCGTGGGCACCGATGCGACGACAGCGGCCGGTTCGATTGGAAGGTAAAAGAACCCCCCTCCCCGCGAGGGGAAGGGGGAGGGAGGCCTCATGAGCGAGTTCTAGAACCTGCTCGCGGGGCCGCGGCAGAGCCGCAACTTAAGAAATGAATACGCACATCAAAGACCTTCCGATTCAGAAAAGGCAAAAAATGTCTGCATGAATCCCTGGTGCATGCTGAGTTCCAAATCGCGCGGGATACGAGGACGATCCCGTGCTCCCGGTCTGCCATCGCGATGCTCTTCATCTGTAGATAGTTAGGATGCACAAAGTGGCTCTTGAGATCCATTTGAGCTGCGCGAAGTGGGGACGCGCCTAGAAATGTGTTGTCCGGAATCGACTCTGCATGTCCGTGAGCGGACAACGTCCATCGAGGTAAGGCGAAAGATTTACTCGAAGTCGAAGCCGAAAACAAGTGCCGAAGTCCGAGAGCGGACTGGGAGACATTCAGTTTTCCCAGGTCTCAAAATCGAGACCTGGGGCACCCATTTTCGTGCGGACTAAATACTTCACGGATACGTGACGAAAACAGGTGGCATTTTCAGCCAAAATCGGGGTACACTCTTAAGACCCGCTCCCTGCGGGCCCTGGAGGAGACAGTGTTTCAGCTGAGCGCCGTACGACTTCGACCTATTCGCTGATCATTGCCTCGGGACCCTTCCTGTTTTGCCCGAGGTCAACTTCAGCCTCGGGGTAAGCCTGCACAACTGAATGTAATCGCAGCGTGAGCCCCTTCGCGTCTGCCGTGCCCTTTGCGCGCGGCATTGTGGAGTCCCCTATGTCTTTACTTGAAAGTCGCCCCACGGATGAAGAACTGTCCGCGGGGACTGCAACGTCCTCTGCGCCGGCGCACGGATTCTGGCCGTCGGTGCGCGATGCCCTGCGCGGCACGCACCAGGACTACACAATTGGAAGCCTGAACCGATCCATCTTTCTGCTCGCCATTCCGATGGTGCTGGAGATGGTGCTCGAGTCTCTCTTCGCGGTTGTCGACGTGTTCTGGGTAGGCCGGCTGGGCGCCAACGCCGTGGCCACGGTGGGCCTGACCGAGTCGATGCTGATGCTGGTGATGTCGATCGGCATGGGCGTTGCCATGTCCACAACAGCCATGGTGGCGCGGCGCATCGGCGAGAAAGACCCTGAAGATGCGGCGATTGCCGGCGTGCAGGCGATCGGGCTGGGCCTAACGATCAGCCTGGGCATCGGGATTCCTGCGGGCATTTTTGCGCCGCAGTTGCTGGGGCTGATGGGCGCGTCGCCGGAGATTGTGGCCAGCGGCTCGAGCTACGCACGCATCGCACTGGGCGGGTGCGGGGCCGTCATCCTGCTCTTCCTGAACAACGCAATCTTTCGCGGCGCGGGCGATGCCGCGATTGCGATGCGCTTGCTGTGGGTGTCGAACATCATCAACCTCATCCTCGACCCGTGTTTGATCTTCGGCCTCGGCCCGTTTCCGCATCTCGGGGTAACGGGCGCGGCGCTGGCTACGTTGACGGGCCGCAGCATCGGCGTGCTCTACCAGTTCTATCGATTGCTGAAGGGCACAGAGCGGATTCATGTGCTGGCGCGGCATCTGCGTTTCAACCTGCGGGTGATGACGCGGCTGCTGCGCGTGTCGCTGACGGCGATTCTGCAATTCGGAATCGCGCATGTGAGCTGGATCGGGTTGGTGCGGATTATTGCCCTGTTTGGCGCATCGGCGGTGGCCGCATACACGGTGGCAATTCGCATCGTGATCTTCTTCATTTTGCCGTCGTGGGGATTGAGCAATGCGGCGGCAACGCTGGTGGGGCAGAACCTGGGCGCCAAGCGGCCCGATCGCGCTGCCCTGGCCGTATGGAGGACAGGCTTCTACAACATGCTTTTCCTCGGAACGATTGGGGTGTTCTTTGTCGTGTTTGCGACCCCGGTCGTGCGGCTGTTTGTGAACGATCCGGCGGTGGTTCCCATTGCGGCCCTGGCTCTGCGCACCTTGAGCTGCGGCAACATCGGCTATGCCTACGGCATGGTGATGCTGCAGGCATTCAACGGCGCAGGGGATACGCTGACGCCGACGTGGGTGAACTTCTTCGGCTTCCTGGTTCTGGAGCTGCCGCTGGCCTGGGTGCTGGCGGTGCCCCTGCACATGAAGGCGGAAGGAGGATTCCTATCGGTGGTGATTGCCGAATGCGCCATGGCGGCGGCTGGGGTAGTGCTCTTCAGGAGCGGCCGGTGGGCGCGGAAGACGATCTAGCGCAGGGTGGGGCAGAAGGCCGGAACTGCCCCATTTTGCTTCGTTTTTTGGCATGGCCGCGGAATCGTTGCGCTAGCTGGCGAATCTGAGAGAATGATGGATGTGAAAAGGAAGGTCCATTTTTGTCGCCGCGGGCCGGGGGCGGGAGTCTTGCTTGCAGGGCTGGCGCTGGCCGTTGCAGCGCACGCGCAGCCAGGCAATCCGAGCTCCGCGACTAACCCTTTCTATGGGAGCGTGACGCTGCATCCGGCGACCGATGAAACGCTGCGGTTGTCGCTGGATGAAGCGGTGCGGCTGGGCCTCCAAACGAATCTTGGGCTCCGGGAAGCCGAGAGCGGCGAGAAGCTGATCCAGGGCGAGAAGAACGAGGCGTTGCAGGAGTTCCTGCCCACCATCACGGTGAGCGGCGGAACCGGGGTCTTCCAGCACAATCTGGCGGCGCAGGGATTCGGGCCGAGCACAATCGAGCAGTTTGCCTCGAAGTTGGGCATGCAATCGACGACCGGGTTCAACCCGATCACGAAAGACGATCTGACCCAGGGGAAGATCAATTACAGCCAGATCCTGTTTTCGGGACCGGTGATTGCGGGCTGGCGCGCGGCAGGCGCTGCGGAACGGGCTGCCCACTTTGCCAAGATGTCGGCGCGCGGCGAAGTCGTGCAGCAGGTGGCCACGGCGTATCTGCACGCGATTGCCGCGGCCAGCGAAGTGGACCAGGCGAAGGCTCAGCAGCAGGCGGACCAGGTGCTGTTTGACCAGGCGCACGCCGCACATGAAGCTGGAACGGTTGCCAACCTGGATGAGCTACGGGCGCGCGTGCAACTGCAGGCCCAGGAGCAGGCGGTGATCGCGGCGCAGAACACGCTGGACAAGGACTTGATCCTGTTGAAGCGCGAGATCGGCATCGATCCTGGACAGAATATCGTGCTGACCGATGTGGCTCCCTACATCGAGCTGGCCGCGGAGACTCCTGAAGAAGTGCGGGCGGTGGCGTACAAAAATCGCCAGGACTGGCAGAATCTGCAGAACCAGCTGGTGGAAGTGAAGGCGATTCACGCGGTGTATCGCTACCAGCGGCTGCCGACGCTGACCTTTGGCGGCTACTGGGGCGTAGACAGGGTGAATGGCACGCCATCGCACGGAACGTTTGCGGCGGTGGGGACGCTGAGCATTCCCCTGTTCAGCGAGGCGAAGCTGCGCGGGGGCGAGGAGTCGGCGGCGGCTCAGCTGGCGTCAGTGCATGCGCAGTTGGACGATCTGCGCGGCCATATCGACCAGCAGGTGCGGGCGGCGTTGCTGGATGTGCAGGCGACCGGCAAGCTGGTGGAGGTATCGCGGTCGAATGTGGAGCTGGCCACGCGCGCGCTGAGCGACGAAACGGATCGCGTAAACGCCGGCGTGGACGACAATCTGCCGCTGGTGGATGCGCAGGCGCGTCTGGCTGCGGCGCAGAGCAACCTGATCGAGAGCTTGTATCAATACAATCTGTCGAAGCTTCTGCTGGCGCGTGCGGCCGGTGTGCTGGAACAGCAGTACCGCGTGTACCTGGGGCGGTAGGCCCGGCTCTGCAAAGCAAGCAATCCCGTTTTTTTCAATTCTTTTGGAGCGCCTCATAAAGTCGCGGGCGCCGTGCATCTTATCCGGCGGAGGAGTCGAACCGATGGCCAAGAAACTTAGGATCGAGTACACCGTTGTAGCGGATGCGGCGCTGGCGGCGGCGGCGGCGGCCGAGCACTTTACCCAGGGCGCGGAGAAGGCTGTGGCGGAACGCGGCCGGGCGCGCATTGCGATTAGCGGCGGGTCCACGCCGAAGGCGACCTTTGCCCTGCTCGCCGACCCTGCCCAGCCCTGGCGCGCACGGATGCCGTGGGACAAGCTCGATCTTTTCTGGGTGGATGAGCGGTGCGTGGCGCCCGATAACAGCGAAAGCAACTACCGGATGACTCGGGAAGCGATGCTGGATCATGTGCCGCTGAAACCGGGGCAGGTGCACCGGATGGAAGGCGAACTGGAGCCGCAGTCGGCGGCGGCGCGGTATGAGTCGGAGCTGCGGAACACGTTTCGGCTGGAGGGAGCAGAAAGCCCGCGGTTTGACCTTCTGCAGCTGGGGATAGGGCCGGACGGGCATACGGCTTCCCTGTTTCCGCATACGGACGCGCTGCACGAAATGGGGCGGCTGGTGACGGCAAACCACGTGGCCCAGAAGGATAGCTGGCGGATCACGCTGACCTGGCCGGTAATCAATCTTGCCGATTCGGTGTTCTTCCTGATTGACGGGGCGGACAAGGCCCAGGTGCTGCATGACGTTTGGCTGGGACCGCATGATCCGGAACGCCTTCCGAGTCAACTGATATGGCCCTCAAGCGGTATACTCACTCTGGTTTTGGATGAGGCCGCTGCTGCGCTTCTGCCTGCAACCGACGGGCAAGGCCGCGGTGTTTTTGAGAGGGAAAGATGATTCTGGCGGGCGATGTAGGGGGCACCAAGGTTCACTTGGCGTTGTACGAATTTATTAACGGAAAACTGCAACATTCACGGGATGAGCGGTATGCGGCAAAGGAATATGGCGGACTTGCCGAGATTGTAAAAGAGTTTCTGAGCGCAGACCGAGTCACCTCTGCATGCTTTGGCGTGCCGGGCCCGGTGCGCGACGGACGCCTGCGGCTGACCAATCTGCCGTGGACCCTGGACAGCCGGGAGCTGGCGGCGGGTCTCAGCATTCAACATGTGTTCTTGATCAACGACCTGGAAGCCAATGGCTACGGGGTCGCGGAGTTGACGGCCAGCCAGATCTACACTCTCAGCGAAGGCGACCCGAGCCAGAGTGGCAACCGCGCCTTGATCGCTGCGGGGACGGGTCTGGGCGAGGGCATTCTGGCGTGGAACGGGCGCACGCATGTGCCGTATCCCTCGGAGGGCGGGCACGTGGACTATGCGCCGCGCAACGAGGACGAGATTGCCCTGCTCCGCTACCTGAAGCAGAAGTACAACGGGCGCATCAGCTTTGAGCGCGTCGTGAGCGGCATGGGAATGACCGGCATCTACGAGTTTCTGCGCGATGTGAAGGGCGTTCAAGAGCCGGTGTGGCTGGCGGAGAAGATTGCGTCGGTGCCCGATCCCAACTCGGTAATTACCGAGATGGGGTTGGCAGCCAAGAGCGAGCTTTGCGAGAAGACGCTGGACATGTTCGTTTCTGCGTATGGTGCCGAGGCGGGCAACCTGGCGCTGAAAGTCCTATCGGTCGGCGGACTGTATGTGGGCGGCGGCATCGCGCCCCGCATTCTGGAGAAGCTGAAGGATGGCACGTTCCTGAAGGCCTTCACGGACAAGGGACGGCTGAGCCAGTTGCTCATCAATATGCCGGTGCGGGTGATTCTGGAAAGCCGCGCGGCGCTGATGGGTGCGGCTGCCTATGCCGAGGCGCGGGCTGCCGAGCTGAGCGGTGTTTCGGCGCGGTCGGCTTCGGTGAAGATGTAAAGACGAACCGGGTTTGGCGAGAGGGTCAGCTTGCGGGCTGGCCCTTTTCTATGAGCGCTGAGCCGCGCGGATGATGGAATTTCGACCGCCGGATACGCATCGGTTTCGGGTACGCTGGAAGCACTTCCATGGTCTTCGCAGCGAGTATCGGCAGCACCCGGCACACCTTCGACAGTCTGCGCGAGCTGCTGGCGAAGGCTACGCCGCTGCGCAGCGGCGATGTGCTGGCTGGAGTCGCAGCCGCTTCCGCCGAGGAGCGCGTGGCTGCTCAGTTCGTGCTGGCGGATACTCCACTAGCGCTTTTTCTCTCTGAAGCTGTGGTGCCGTACGAGCAGGATGACGTCACGCGGCTGATTTTTGACACGCATGATGCCGATGCGTTCGCCCCCGTGCGGTCGCTCACCGTGGGTGAGTTGCGGAACTGGCTGCTCTCAGACGAGGCGACGCCGGAGCGGCTTGCCGCTTTGTCCCCAGGCCTTACGCCGGAGATGGCGGCGGCGGTAAGCAAGCTGATGCCGGTGCAGGACCTGATTCTTGCCGCGGCGAAAATCCGCGTGGTGACGCGCTTTCGGACCACGGTGGGATTGCCGGGGCGGCTGAGTGCGCGGCTGCAGCCGAACCATCCGACCGACGATGCGATGGGCATTGCGGCATCGATTCTGGATGGACTGCTGCTGGGATCGGGCGATGCGGTGATTGGCATCAATCCGGCAGCGGACAATGTCGCAGGCACGAAGCGGCTGCTCGAATTGATCGACACGCTGCGGCGAAGGTTCTCGATTCCGATGCAGAGCTGCGTGCTGGCGCATGTGACGACGCAGATGGCGGCGTTGGAGGCAGGGGCGCCCATCGACCTGATTTTTCAATCGATCGCTGGAACCGAGTCGGCGAATCGCAGCTTTGGCGTGAGCCTCTCGTTGCTGGCGGAAGCGCACGACGCGGGCAGGCAGTTGCGGCGCGGCGCGACGTGTGCCGATGGGGTTGTGGGCGAGAATGTGATGTATTTCGAGACGGGTCAAGGATCGGCTTTGTCGGCCAATGCGCATTATGGCGCTGAAGGATTGGGCGTGGACCAGCAAACGCTGGAGGCGCGCGCGTATGCGGTGGCGCGGCATTTCAATCCGATGCTGGTGAATACGGTGGTTGGTTTTATCGGGCCCGAGTACCTGTATGACGGCAAGCAGATTGTGCGTGCGGGGCTGGAGGATCATTTCTGCGGCAAGCTGCTGGGGCTGCCGATGGGGTGCGACGTGTGCTACACGAATCATGCCGAGGCCGACCAGGACGATATGGACACACTGCTGACGCTGCTGGGCGCGGCGGGTGTGAACTACATTATGGGCGTACCTGGAGCCGATGACGTGATGCTGAACTACCAGAGCACGAGCTTTCATGACGCACTCTATGTTCGAAGGGTTCTGGGGCTGCAGGCCTGCGCCGGAGTTCGAGGCATGGCTTGCCGGAGAGGCCTTTGACAGACTGCGGCTTGAAGCGAAGCATCCGGAGAGGCTGTTGCCGGCATGAATGAGATTGCAGCAGCGGGATGGGCCGCGCGTCTGCGCGCGCTGACACCGGCGCGTGTTGGCCTGGGACGCACAGGAGTGAGCCAGGAGACAGTCGATCTGCTGGCTTTTCAAAAAGCGCATGCGCAGGCTCGCGACGCGGTGCATGCGCGGTTGGAAACAGGGGCTCTTGCCGAGACATTGCGAGAGGTTGCGGAATGGGATGTAATGCGTCTGCACTCGATGGCGAGCGATCGGGCGACTTACCTGCAGCGGCCGGATCTGGGGCGACGGCTGGATGAACGCAGCCGCACAACACTATGTGAGGCAGCGCGCGGAACCTATGACATTTGCTTCGTTGTGGTCGACGGACTTTCGGCGCTGGCGGTGGAGCGGCATGCCGCGCCGCTACTGCGCGCAATGCTGCCGCAGAGGGCGGAATGGAAGCTTGCGCCGCTGTGCCTGGTGGAGCAGGGGCGTGTGGCGATAGGCGACGAAATTGGCGCGGCCCTTGGCGCGCAGGTCTGCGTCGTTCTGATCGGCGAACGACCGGGGCTCAGCTCGCCGGATTCTCTCGGGGTTTATCTGACATGGCAGCCACGCGTGGGCCGCACCGACGCAGAGCGCAATTGCATTTCGAATATCCGAGCGGACGGGTTGAGCTATGCGCAGGCTGCGGCGCAGTTGACCCTCTATCTGCGTGAAGCATTTCGGCGCAAGCTAACGGGAGTTGCGCTGAAGGGCGAGGGGCCGCGGCTTGAAAGCGACTCGATATGCTGAGAGCGATTGGGCGTTGGCTGTTCCGGGTGACCGTTGGCCTGGCAGTGGCGTTGGCTGCAACGTATGCATCCGATTGGATTGCTTTTCGACTGCAGGGTTCGCCGCAGTCCACGGTTACGGTGAGTCGAACGCTCGTTGTTCCGTTGAAGAACAACAAAGAAGAGTACGACTATGTGGGGACATTCGACGAACCTTGCTCGATCTCGCTCTTTCCACAGGGAGGCATGAGTCCTTGCTGGGAGCTGCGACGAAACACAAATCAAAACATCAAGTTATGATCGGATGGGGCACGGAGTGTCGCAGAATAAGTGCGTGACAAGAGTCACGCACGCGCGAGCGAAGTTTCCGTACTATCGAACAATCCGACCTTCGGCGAGGGCCCCCCATGTATAGCCGAACAAGCAATGACAACGGCAGCCTGAACTCGCGCTGCCTCTACTGCTTTGTCACGATATCAACTGAAACGGATTCAACGACGGATTTGGATGGAATCGAGGTACGGCACATCTGTCCGGAAAAGGCGCTCGCCTACCTGCTGGCGCGCCGGCTTACATTCGAATTTCAGCCAGCGGACAAATAGGTTTCTACTCGTGAGCAGGCGTCGACGGAGGCGTTGTTCCCGCAGGGGGATGCGCGCTTCCTTCCTTGATCTTCTTGTATAGATCATCGTCGGCTTTTTTGTTGAGTGTGCTGGCCTTGTCGAACTCCGCTTTTGCTTCTTCTTTATCGCCCATGGCGCGATAGAGCCTGGCCAGGCGCCAGTGCACATTGACGTCGTCCGGCGTTTTCTTCTCAGCCGTCTTGAACTCACGCAAAGCTTCTTCATTGTGGCCCAACTCGGAAGCGATAATACCGAGATCGAGGTGGGCCAGCGGAAGCGAAGGGTCGACCTGAATGACCTGGCGCAGCATGGGCTCCGCTTCGCTGAGGCGGTTCATCTGGATGTAGACGTCGGCGAGATACAGCTTTGCCTGAGCGTGCTTGGGATCGTTTTCGAGTTCCGCCTGAAACTGCTGACCCGCTTCGGCGTATTGCTTCTGAGTCCACAACAGATAGCCGAGGCCGAAGTGGACGTTCGGCTCTTTGGGGCCTGCCTTGGCCGCGGCGCGAAACATTGCGGTGGCGCCGGCATTGTCTTTCATTTCGTCCAGGGCCTCGCCGGCGACCATATCGGCTTCGGCCGAGTCCGGATCGAGGGTCAGGATCTGCCGGTAAACGTCCAGAACATATTTGGACTGGTTAGACCAGAGATAGCTGTGTTCGAGTGCGAGCAACAGGGTGAGATTCGTCGAGTCGCGATCCGCCGCCTCTTTGAGATAGGGAGAGGCCTTGTCGTATTCCGCGAGGCCGTAGTGCGCCATCCCGAGAAGAATGGTGACTCTTTGATAGTCAGGGGACGAGGGGGGCGAGGCCTTGCGCAGAATCTCGAATTCCGGGATGGCATCCTTCATTTCGCCGGCCTTGAAAAGCGCAAGGGCGAGATTGAGACGCAGGCCCGGAACATTGGGATTGAGAGCTAGCGCCTTCCGATAAAAGGGCGCCGCTTCCTTGTAGTGTTCCTGGCGCGACTCGAGGACAGCGATGCGGGCATAGGGCTCAGGATTGTCGGGATGGAGGCGGCTGATGCTCTTCCAAGCGGCCTCGGCTTCCAGAACCTTACCTTGCTGTTCAAAAGCGACAGCCTTGTCACGCATGGCTCGCGGGGTGAGGGGCGCCTGGGAAAGGCCATTCAGCGCCAATCCGGCAACGAGAATCCCGGTGAGAAAGAGCCTTGAATGTACGACGATCCATTGCGTGGTCGTCCCAGAGGAATCACTGACCGGCATCTGAATCCAATTCATGTGAGGGTTGAGGCTAATGTTCTGGTTCTTATTCTCGCTCCAGACAGAGCGGGGGGGCAATGTTTGGAGCAAAAGAAAAAGGGCGCGTCGGGGAAAACCCGCCGCGCCCAGGTTTGAAGCTACCCCGCGGACGAAGACCTGTCCGCGGGGCTCAAGTTAGAAGACGAACTTGCCGCCCAGTTCCAGCACGCGGGGATCCCACACGCTGGTGATCTGGCCGAACTGGCTGTCGCCGAATTTCTCGTCGAGGCCATTCGCCTGGAAGTGGTTGAAGGTGTTGAACGACTCGAAGCGCAGTTCGAAGTGCGCCCGTTCGGTCATCGAGAACGACTTGTAGAGCGAGGTCGTGAAGTTTACACGGCCCGGTCCGACAACAGCGTCTTTACGCGCATTGCCGAAGCCCTGGTTCGTTCCGCCCAACCACGCCGGAACAGGAGCGCTGAACTGAGTGATATCGAACCACTGGTTCTGCCCTGTGCCCGGGTTGTACTTCTTGGTGTAGTGAATACGACCGCTCACGTTCGGACGGTTGGTGTAACCGCCGTCGAGACCGACTGGGTCGTAGTTGATGGACATGCCCGGTCCCTGGTTCTGCGGGAGCGTGCCTGTTTCATCGATAACCGTGCCAGCGAGTTCCCATCCGCCAAGGATTGACTTGACGAGACCGGCGCTCTTGCTGAAGAACGGCAGGTTGTAGACGTAGTTGGCGCTGAGGATCTGACGACGATCCAGTGCACCCGAACCCTTGTCGTACTTCAGGTTGAACGGGTTGCTGACCTGGTTGAGGTCGTAGGTGGTGAGATCGATTTCGTGCGACCACGTGTAATCGACTTCGCCGCTGAGGCCCCACTTGTTCTGGATGCGGAGACCAGTCTGGAAACCGTTATAGTTTCCGTTCGTGGTGTTCTCCTGCTGCGTGATACCACCCCATCCCGGGAAGGTACGGAACTCATCAGGAATCGCCAGGTTTGTGGGCGCCATGCCGTTGGGGCAAAGGTCGCCTGCATACTTGCCGTTTCCGTCACCCGCATTGCAACGGGTGTTGAGGTCGGTATTGATCGGGAAGTTGTTGATGTTGCGCTCGATGTTCTGATGCCACGCCAGGTTGCCAACGTACTGCACAACCCAGATCATCGACGGCTTCAGCTCATGCTGAACGCCGAGGCTGAACTGTGCCACCGCGGGAGCCTTGTAGCTCTGCGGCAGGTTGGTGATGCCGGAAGGATAAACCGGTGTCGAGGCGGTTGCGCCGCTGACCCAGCTCTTGGTTGGTGTGGACACGTACACGTTGCTCGCGCTCGGGTTGTAAGCGAACGGAGGCGTGGTGGCAGCGTTGTAAATGTCGTTGCCCTGCATGCGCTCGAAGAAGGTTCCGAAGCCGCCACGGAGAACGGTTTTGCCGTTGCCGAAGATGTCTTCAGAGAAGCCGACGCGAGGCTGCAGCGTGTTGTAGTCGTTGACGACGAGTCCGCGCGGGAAGCCGTTCTGAGCCGCGAGGCCAATGCCGTTGAGGTAGAAGCGAGTTCCGTTGACCGACTGGAATCCAGGACCATTCGGGTCAAGCGAGCCATCCGAATTGAAGGTTGGCGCCTGGCTGGAGTAGTAGAGGGCCGAGTCGAAGTTGGAGACGGCATTGCTGCGTTCCCAGGCATGCGGCAGGGCGTCATAGCGGAGGCCGAGCTGCAAGCTGAGGCGCGGCGTGACGTGCCAATTGTCCATTACATAAGCCGAAGGAGTCTGGTTTACATAGTGGCGAATCGGGGCCGACTGGAACTGGCTATAGCTGCCGGCGATGCCGAGCAACATATCCATGAACGAGTCGTTCGTCTTGTTGCCGAAGCCAAAGTTGCCTTCGGTGTCGCCGAACAGCTGCTGGTTCTTTGTATAGCGGTTGTAGCTGAAGCCGAACTTCATGGCGTGCTTGCCGGCGGTATACGAAATGTCAGCCTTCGGCTCATAGTCTTCAGCTGCGTTGTGCCACGGAGCTGAACCTTGATCTTCAGCTACGTAGTACGGACCACCCCAGCCGCCGCCCACACCGGGTACCAGCTTGGAACCGTTGTTGAAGAACGGATTCAAGCTCCAGCCCGAAGGCTTGTTGGCGTTGGCGCTGTTGGTGATGTTGATGATGTTGCCGTCGTAGTTGATGCTGGCTTCAACAAGCAGGTTCGGATTGATGGTTCCGCTGATCTTGATTGCAGCCGAGTTCGACGGGTTCGACAAGTTGCTGGTGACGGTGTTGTAGCTCGCCCACAGCCATCCCAGGAACGGAAGTCCGTAACCCTGAGAAACGTTGTCGTGCATGTAATGACCGAGGATCGCCCACTTGTCGTTGAACTTGTGGTCGACGCGCACGATATCGTCACGCACATCGATCGGGTTGGCTACGTTGGCGATGGCTTTGCCGCCGGCGCCCGCGGTTTCCTTCGGGATGATGTTCGTGTTGAGATACAGCACCGCGTTCGGATCGAACAACTGATGCGGAATCTTGTTACCCGGGAAAGCTTGTCCGGGGGTCAGGCCGAGTGCGGTGAGCTGCGCATTGTAGGCAGGATCGCCGACGTTCGGAACAATGAGGGCCGTGCTGCTGGCGAACGCGGGAGCGACGTAAACGAGGTCGGTTCCAGCGGTGGGCCGATCAGCATTGGGCAGCGTCGGGTTGTTGGTTGTGCCGGCGCCCGAAAGAATCTTGCGCCACTCTTCGTTCCAGAAGAAGAAGGTCTTCTGCTTGTTGGTGTTGTACACCTTGGGGATGTACAGCGGGCCACCAAGATTGAAGCCGTAGATGTTGTAGTGAATGTTGGTAAGCGAGCGGGCGATCGGGTTCTTCGCATCGTACGCAGGCGTGCGGTTGAATTCCCAAACTTCGCCGTGATACTTCTGTGTGCCGCTCTTGAGCGAAAGGCTCATCGTGGCGCCGGACGAAATACCGTAGTCCGGAGGATAGTTCGAAGTCATCATGGTGAATTCGGCGATCGCATCCTGAGAAGGCATGATGTCCATGCCGCCGGCGCCGCCGCGGTCATCAGCTTCGCCACCGTCGATGAGCCAAATGTTATGGCTTTGACGAAGACCATTGACGCTGATGGTGAAGTTTGCCGCTACCGAAGTTGGTGTATTGCTATCAGGCAGAGCCGAGCTGACGCCCAGACCCAACGCCGCCAAGGCCGCAAAGTTGCGGTTCTCGGTTGCGATCTGACTGATCTGTTCGGAGCTGATCAGGGTGCTGACCACGTTGGAATCGGCCTGAACTGCCAAAGCATCGGCTTCAACCGTGACGGTCTGTGTTTCAGAGCCAACGGTGAGCTTGATGTCGACGCGCGAAGTGGCCGAAACGTTGACCACGATGCCGTTCTGTTCGAACGATTGGAAGCCCTTGGCTGTGACGCGAAGGTTATAGTTGGCGGGGTTCAAACCGGAAATGTTATATAGGCCGGTTGAGCCGCTTGTGGTCGACTTAGAAGAGCCTGTTCCAGGATCAATAGCAACGATCTTTGCGTCTGGAACAACTGCGCCCGTCTGGTCGGTCACGATTCCGGTGAGTTCAGAGTTGGCCTGCGCAAATGCGCCTACCGCGGCCACTACGAACAACACCGGCAACAGGAGTGTCCTGTAGAACCTGTGTCTCATGAAACCTCCCTTTCAAAAGTTACTGCTGTGCATCTGCCGTTTCATATCGAATGGGCATGAAGCCGAATGACTTTTACTGGCCTTGAACTTGGCCAAGCCATTTAACGCATCGCGCTCAACGGCCGTCAAGTAGAAAATCCCTTTACTTGACATCATTCCTGCTTTGACCCACTCGCCCCGTCTCTTCGGATCGCGCTCTCAGATCTTGCTATCGAGCTCGTCCCGGCACCTTCACCGAAGTGCTGCGGAGTCAGGTTTGCTGTTTTTCGTACCCGCCGAAGCGCTCCTCGCTCCCTCCGGCGTTATTCCTGGTCCTGACCAATCTCAAGCGCCATTGCATTTCGAACGCGCCTGAAACGGTCCGCTTTCTCCGTTCTTTGGAAGAAGAATTTCAGCGAAATACTGAATCTGGAATCTTCTCACTCAAACGTTTAAGCAGAATGCGTAAATGACCACACTCTTTGGGCCGGGAGAGATTAAAAGCCGCACGGAGCACAGTTGTCAAGGCTCAAATTGTCATTTTTGCGGGATTGCCGCCAGGTCAGTGAACCCCCCGAAGCAAGCTATCGGAAGATAAGGACTTCTATCTTCGGGCGTACTTCCATAGGTAACTTCAGCGAGGGGCACAGGACGCCGCGCCTGGGGAAGAACTGGCTGCTAAAGCCGATTTGAGGGCACAATGCGCAGAAACGGGCGCCGTCGCCTTCAACGCATGCGCACGATGTCGCGAAGGTCACGGGCTACCACCTCGAGATGGGTCTCGACGCTGACCCCGGGGGTCAGTTCCAGTCCCGATTTGGCCTGGAGGGCGGCGGCAATCCGCTGCGCCAAGGCCTGGCGTGTGGGGAGGGGCAGATCAAGCCTGCGCGCGAAGAAGCCCTCCAGCACCTCGAGATCGGAGGGGCTCAACTTTGCGATGGCGTCGGCGGGCAGGGCGACGGCCCGATGCGGTTCCGGAATCGGGGAGAGCGGGGGGGCTTGCGCGAGCAGGGGGGCGGCGAATCCGCGCGGCTTCATATCGGCCCACAAGGGAGTTTCCTGTTCGCGATCGAGAACGACCAGCGTGCCTGCCGCGAGATCGCCGAGCCGCTGATGCTGGCGGGTGGCAAAGACTGCGATGACTCCGACGGCATAGAAGAAGGGAATCTGGTCAACATAGCGGATGAAGTTGCGGGCCATCGATTCGAAGATGCCGATGGCGCGGCCAGACTTCTGAATGACGCGAATGCGCGCGATGCGTTTGCCCGGGGTGCGTCCGTGCCAGAAAGCTTCAAAGAGAGTGAAATATCCCCAGTTCAGGAGAAAGATCGCCAACGTGAAGAGGGCGACGGCCCATTGATAGGAGAGGCCCGAGAATGCTTTCAGCGCGGGCTGAAACGCCCAAAGCACCAAGCCGACGACGAGCAGTCCCGCACCCCAGATCAGCGTATCGATCAACAGCGCGATGAAGCGGCTGCCAATGCCGGCCAGCGGCATCTCGATGGCCACGAGCTCCGGCGTGTCGATGTTAAGCTGATCTGCATTCAAGTCCATGGCACACATTCTCTCAAACCAGTGGATCGCCAAGCGAAGACCGCACTGGGAGCGGCTTGCGGCGCTGTTGTCGCAGGCCGACGAGAAGGGTCTGGCACAACTGTCGCGCGACGAGTTGCAGGAGATGGCACTGCTGTATCGACAGATTGCGGCAGACCTATCAGTGCTGCGCCAGGATGCAACGGCGCGCACGTACTCCGAACACGTGAATCATCTGCTGGCGCGCGCACATCACCTGATCTATTCGGGCAGAAAGACGAATGTCGCGACGCTGTTTCGTTTTCTCCGCGATGAGTACCCAATGATTTTCCAGCGCAACATCCGCTTTGTGGTTGCATCGTTGCTGATCTCGGCGGCGTGGGGTCTTCTGGGCGCGGCCTTGACGAACGCGCGTCCGGAGTTCATGCGCCACTATGTCGGTCCGGAGATGATCGCCACCATGGAGCGGCATGAGATGTGGACGAAGTCGGTGGTGACGGTGGCCCCCATGGCGTCGAGCGCGATCATGACCAACAACCTGACGGTAAGTTTCGTCACGTTCGCCAGTGGGATTGCCTTCGGCCTGGGAACATTTTTTTATTTGTATGTCAATGGCATGATGCTCGGCGTGATCGCTGCCGCGTGCCATCAATATGGCATGTCGGTGGCGCTGTGGAGCTTTATTGCGCCGCACGGGTCGCTGGAACTGCCGGCCATTCTGATTGCCGGAGGAGCGGGGTTTCGCCTTGGTTCCTCAATGCTGTTTCCGGGCTCGCTGCGATGGAAGGACTCCGTGGCACGCGGCGGAATTGAGGCTACGCGGCTGGTGTCGGGGGTGATTCCCATGCTGGTGATCGCGGGGACGCTCGAAGGCTTCTTCTCGCCCTCTCTTGCGCCGGTGTGGCTGAAGTTTACGGTGGGCGGTTTGCTTTTTGTGCTGCTGCTCTCGTGGCTCTTTCGGCCGGTCAAGCCGGTACGCATCGCGTAGCGCGCTTACACCTTCAGGAAAATCTTTTTTCGATACAGCACCCACACCGGGATGAAACAGACCGCGGTGTAGGAAATTGAGTAGGCGAAGGCCGCCCAGTGCGGATCGGGTATGCGCGCGAAGACGGTTTCGAAAACGAAGTAAGTCAGATCGACGTGCCGCCCTGGGCTCTCACGCACAGCTAGAGTGAAGGGCAGGCTGGGAACCAACTCGCTGAATATGTAGGCCACGATGGCGTTGGAGCCGAAGACAATCCATATCCATGTCCAACCCTTGCGCCAGCCTTGCTGCTCAATCGCCCAGTAACAGAATGCAAGAAGCGCGAGGGAATAGCCGCCGGCAACCAGGACGAATGAACTGGTCCACATATTTTTGTTGAGCGGGAACTCGAGCGACCAGAGGTAGCCGAGGGCGAGACTTGTGAGGGATGCCGCAACCAGGCCGGCAGTCTTCATCGGAATTGTCTTGCGCGCACGAAGCCAGAGCCCCGCGAGCACTCCCATCAATGCCGTACCGACAGCGGGCAGATCGCTGAGCAGGCCTTCAGGATCGCGGACATTGTGGTCCGGTGCGTAGAGATAGAGGTGATGAGGAAAGAGCTGGCGATCGAGCCACGAAGTGAGGTTCTGGGTCATGTCCATGAAGGGCACATCGCGGCCGGGCGTGCCGACGCCGGGAATGGGAACCCAGCGAATCAGAATCCAATAGCCTACGAGGAATGCGACCAGGGCAACCACTTTTGTGGAGGCGCGGCTGTCCCAAAGATAGAAGAGGCCTACCGCGAGATAGCAGACAGCGATGCGCTGCAGCACGCCATAGAAGCGCATGTGCGCGAAGGCAAAGAAGGGAAAGCTGTTGACCACGATGCCAAGGAGAATCAGGATCACCGCGCGCTGGACGGTATGCCATGCGAGTTGAACGCGCGTGGCGCCGCGGGCGAGGCGTGCCTCAAAGGCAAAGACGATGGAGACGCCAACCACGAAAACGAAAGTCGGAAAGACAAGATCGGTGGGGGTGAGGCCGTTCCAGTTGGCATGATTCATGAAGCGCCACGAGCCGGGGCCGCCGTTGTTGTTCACCATGATCATGAACGCGATGGTGATGCCGCGGGCAACGTCGAGCGAGAGCAGCCTTTTCGTTGGAGGGGGCGCTGACACGGAGGGTGTCGCGCTTGCAGGAGTCGGTGCTGTTGCCGGGTTCGCCATGCGATTAGAACCTTCGCTGGTTGCGCGTTGGATTGCAGATTACGCTACCCGGTTGGGGCGTGTTTCGCCAAGTGAAGCGTGCGCACGATCAGGGTTGGGCTGCTCAGGGACTCACAATCCTGCGATTTTCAGGGATCAACTGCTACACTCGCCCTTTCAGGAAATTGCTTTGAATCTGCTTTCCCACGCCAGGAGGATCCTTCGTGGCCGAGTTTCAGCCGTTTGTTTCGCCTTCAGAGAACCGCCCCGAATTCACTTTTCGAGCCCTGCTGCTGGGATCTCTCTTCGGCATCATCTTTGGCGCGGTCACGGTGTACGTGGGTCTGCGGGCAGGGCTCACGGTGGCTGCCTCGATTCCGATCTCGGTGCTGTCGATCAGCATTCTGCGCGCGTTTGGGCGTGCGTCGATTCTCGAAAACAACATCGTGCAGACGACGGGCAATGCGGGCCAGTCGATTGCCTCGGGCGTGATCTTCACGCTGCCGGCGCTGATCTTTCTGGGCTTCGATCTGGAGTACTCGCGCATCTTTATGCTGGCGCTGATCGGCGGCTGGCTGGGCGTGCTGTTCATGATTCCGCTGCGCCGGCAGTTGATTGTGGAGGAGCATGGCGTGCTGACCTATCCCGAAGGCACGGCCTGCGCCGATGTGCTGATTGCCGGCGAAAGAGGCGGATCGCTGGCCGAGCCGGGTCTTTCTGGGTCTGGGACTGGGCGGCGCTCTACACGCTCTTCCAGAACGAGAACCTCTTCGACGCCTGGCCGGGCACGCCGGAGTTCCAGCCGGACTTTGGGCCGCAGCACATCCTGAAGGGCGCAGCGATCAACGCGGATGCGACGCCGGAGTATCTGGGCGTGGGCTACATCATCGGGCCGCGCGTGGCCGGCGTGATCTTTGCCGGCGGCGTGTTCTCGTGGCTGGTGCTGATGCCGCTGATCTACTTCTTCGGCAAGGCGCTGCCCAATCCGGTGTATCCGGGCACGATGCCGATTGCGCAGATGGGGCCGAGCGATCTGTGGTCCACCTACATCCGGCCGATGGGCGCGGGAGCGGTGGCCGCAGCGGGATTGATCACGCTGCTGAAGACGCTGCCGACGATTGGAGCGCGCTGATCGCGGGCTTCAAGACAGATGCGGCCGGGCGCGGCAGAGCAGAAAAAGCCGCTGCGCACGGAAGACGATCTGTCGATGAGCGTGGTGGTCTTCGGATCCTTGCTGATCGTTGCCATGATGTTCCTCTTTCTCCAGTTCAAGCCGGTGCCGGGAGCGCATGTGGGCTGGGTGGCGAACCTCGCCGCGTCGCTGCTGGTGGTCGTGTTCGGATTTCTGTTTGTCACGTGTCAGCTCGCGCATCGTGGGTTTGATCGGCAGTCTCGGCGAGCCCGGTCTCGGGCATGACGATCGCGACGCTGATGGCGACGTCGGCGATCTTCCTGGTGAAGGGATGGACGGCGCCGGCGTTTGGCGCGCTGGCCATCACGATTGGCGGCGTGGTGTGCATCGCGGCGTCGAACGCCGGCGACACATCGCAGGATCTGAAGACGGGCTACCTGATCGGGCGACGCCGTGGAAGCAGCAGGTGGCGCTGATGATCGGCGTGGTGGTGTCGACGGTCGCGATCGGATTCACGCTGAACCTGATGAACACCGGGCTGCAGGAGTTTCGCGCAGCGCCGCAGCCGTGGAATATGCAGCGCGCCGCATCCGGGCGTGTCGGTACAGAACGATGTGAAGCAGCTGCCCGCAGCAGTTTCCCGTGCTGGGGCCGAACAAGACGCATCGACTGCGCATCACAAGCGACGAGTACGTGGTGCTGAATGCGCTCGGCTCGGCGGAGCTTGCCGGACGGCAAGTATCTCTACTCGCCCGCGACGGGCCGGATCGAGGTGCAGTGGATCCAGGGTATCGGCAGCGAGAAGGCCGCGGCGCCGCAGGCGCGGCTGATGGCCACGGTGATCAATGGAATTCTGAGCCGCAAGCTGCCGTGGGGCCTGGTGCTGCTGGGCGTCTTTCTGGTGATCGCGGTGGAGCTGCTGGGGATTCGCTCGCTGTCGTTTGCGGTGGGCGCGTATCTGCTCGATCGGCACCACGCTGGCGATCTTCTGTCGGCGGCGTGGTGCGCTGGTTGGTGGATCAGGCGGCGAAGCGTGCGGGAGACGGGTCGGCGGAGGCGGAGAGCGAGATCTCGCCGGGGTCGCTGTATGCTTCAGGACTGATTGCGGCGGGCGGCATCGTGGGCTTGATCGGCGTGGCGCTGAAGGGCTATGAGACGACGTGCTGGACAACGGCGACATTCTCAATTTCCCGCACACGTTTCTCGATCACACGTGGGTGTCGGTGCTGGCCTTTGCGATGCTGGCGTATTCGCTGTATTACTTCGCGCGCAAGCCGCTGAAGAAGTAGGCGCCTACAACTGATTGCATCAATGACGACACGGAAGTCGCCAAATTGCCTCACGGGCTATAGCCCTCGCCTTTTCCACCCTCTTCGGCACGACTAAAGGTGGTGCCCTGCTACAAGACTGCCAAAAGTGTGGGAGAAATTATCTCTGGGCTGGCCCGCGCCGCGTTGGGCCTGGGTTCTTCGCACGCCGGATGCGGAATGGTGTGCGGCTGCTTCCTGTGCCTCCGGGGCCGGGCGGGTGACTTCGCAGCGAATTCGTCAATTGCAGGGAGACTGACGAGAAGGCCTACCGGAGCAGGTGCATGAGCTGCCAGAGGCCGTAGACCATGAGGGCGGCGGCGGCTTCGATCGCGAGCGCTGACCGGATTCCGCGAATACAGCCGGGCCGGGCCAGGGATGAATCCTGCGTCTCGATGAGGTCTTTGCGGATGGGAAATTCGACCACAGTCTGCCGAACCGGGACGAACCGCAGCTCGTAGGCCGGCAGAGATTGAACTGCATCCTCGAATTGATGGAACACTACGCGACTCACTTGGATAATCCCCTCTCAGGTGTCAAACAATGCCGAAGGAGTGAAGCACCCGCCCGAGTGAAACCGACGTACACAGCTCGGATAACTGGATTCTGTATCCAGCGAGGAGAGAGTGATGTGATTTATATCACGTCATCGCGAAGTTGCTTTCCACTTTATTCCCAGAAGTGTTCCCGTCCCGATACGGGCGCTGCGTGACGGCCTTCGCGCCGGTCCTGGAATCAGCCCCAGATCGCACCTAAATCTTCTGAAAATGGTTCTTTACACAAGGACGCTCGATCTAGTCAGGTACTCCTCGTTTGCGAAAGACGACCTTCAAATCCCTGCGCCAATGCTCGGTGAGGGCAATCAGTTCCCACTCGACATCCGGGGAAAGGTAGCGCAGCACCGGCTCGTTGGCGGGATGAATGCGCAGGGCGGGAGCGGCAAGGATGAGGCGCGGTGGCAGCGGCGAGACCTCGGCGCCGTGGAAGTAGCCCTTGCGCTCAAACGCCGAGAGCGGCTGTGCGCCGCCAGGAATGGGCTGGCGATCCTGATTCAGCGCGCGCACGCGAATCCAGTAGTCGAGCGCCTGCAAAGGCAGGTGCAGATCCTCGTCGGCTTTCAGTTCGATCACGACGAGGCGGCCGTTGCGGTCGAGGGTGAGCAGATCGAGCATGCCGCGATCGCCGGTGGAGAGCGCGGGCACCTGCGTGTAGAGCAGGTCGCCGCGCAGGTTCGGGCAGCAGCTCGGCGATGTCGGTGCGCAGCCGCGACTCGAGCCAGCGCTCCGGCTGCATGCGGAAGAGCGGATCGGTGTGCGCGCCGTCGGGGTGGCGGCTGAGGAAGAGGCGCGCAAAGAGATCGCGGCAGAGGGGCTCGTTTTCGGCGGTGAGCGGCGTTTCGTTGGCGCCCGCGCCAAAGGTGACTTCGTCCTGCGCGCGCAAACGAGTGGGCCGACGCGCCGTGGCGCACGCGCGCAAACTCGAGCCCGTGCAGCAGCAGGCCGACCTCGGTGGCGGAGCGCGCACGGATCTCGACGCGCGGCTCGCGTGCGGCGGGGAACGAGCTCCATCAGGCGGTCGATGCCGGCTCGGCAGCGCTCGAGCGCTGCGGCGAGGAGAAACGCATGGACGAGGCGCGATATCGAGGTTGCCGGTGTCGCGAAAGTCGACCGGGATGAGTTCTTCGCTGCGCTCGTCGAGGGTGAAGAGCTGAAAGTCGGCGGCAGCGGGATTGAGCCACGCCATGCGCTCGGCGGTCGTGCGCCACGCGCCCGCGGGCACGATGACTTTGAGCCCGCCGAAGTGGCGGCGCCCATCGCCGTGCTGGCGGCAGTAGTCGAGCCACAGAATGCCCAGGGTGAGAATGCCGTCGATGGTGGCTGCGGATTCCGCCTCGCTCACGCCGATGACCGCGTCGGCCGCGGTTCCGCGCAGCAGGCGTCCGCGCACATAGGCGGGACCAAAGCTGTGCTCGAGATCCATGGCCGAGCGGAAGCCATCGACCTTCGCGCCGATGAAGTGCGCGGGTCAGCACGCGCTCCAGCAGCCGCTGATAGTTGCGGCGCGCGGCGTCGCGCGCGGTGGGTGTGCGGCGGTCGCTGGTGGGAACCAGTTCGAGCGTCTGCGGCTTCGCCGCGCCCATGCGCCGGGTCATCAGGCGCAGGCATTGCGCGCGCTCCTGCACGTCGACGACGGTGCGCATCAGGTTGCGCTCTTCGCTCCAGAGCTGCAGCAGGCAGCGGCCATGCGACTCGCTGACGGAGTAGCGGGCGGTGCGCATGTCGAAGAGGACGCGGCCATCTTCGAGCAGCGCCGCCGCGGGATGCTCGGCGAGATAGGTCTTCGATGGATTCGGCGCAGCTGCGCCGGCGGAGGCAGCGGCGTCTGCCGGGCCCATGTCGCAGCGCTACCAGCCCTTGCGGGCGCGCAGGCTGGTGATGTGCGCGGTGTGATGGCGCGAGTGCCACTCGTAGATGGCGAGGGTGGTGGCGAGATTCTGGCGGCCGCGCTCGGGATGGTTGAAGCCCTTGCTGAAAGTCCTGCTTCGCGTCATCGATTCGAGAAGCGCGACCCAGCGCTCGTGCAGCGCGGCGATGCAGCGCCAGCGACGGCTCGATCGGCAGCTGGCTGTCGGCAAGCTCGGCCCAGGCGGCTTCGTCGTAGGGCTTGATGGTGGGCCAATCTTCGGTGAGCGCGAGCTTGAAGCGGACGTAGGAGTTGGCGTGGCTGTCGGCGATGTGATGGACGACCTGGCGCACGGTCCAGCCGCCGTCGCGGTAGGGCGTGTCGAGCTGGGCGTCGCTCAGGCCCTCGACGGCGGCGCGAAGCTGCTCGGGAAGCTGGCGCAGAGTGTCGATGTGCGCGGGCGCTGGTCGGCAGAGGCGGCGGCAGGCGGACGAAATCGTCCGATGGGATAGCGAAGATCGTCAGATCGGTCATGGCAGTGAATTCCGGCCCACATGGAAGAGGCACTAGGTTTTGCCGCGGTTGATTTGAACAATCCGGCCGAAGGCGGTCAGATCGCTTGAAGCTACTTGTGATGGAAGCGATGTGGTTTGTGGCTCAGATGCTTCAGATACGGATTCTGCGGCACAACGGCCTTCGGATAGTGGGGCTTGGGAGGCGGAACGGTATGACTGGCGGCAAAGGCCGAGACGGCAAAGAGCATCAGGAAGAAAACTGCCAGGAGAGACGTTTTCATGGCCCGAATGTAGCACGAGCACGGGGTTTGCGGCAGCAGCTTCGGGGGCAGCGTCGTGAAAAGAGTAACGTGTGGAGCGTCACTCGATCGGCCGGAACGCTCCAGAACAGGTTGGAGCCGCGTTGCTCTGAGCGCCACACAGGGACGTGCTCGCCTCAGGCGGGGCGATGGTGGTGATGGTGCCGATGGTGGTGGTGGTGATGATGCCCGGCAGCGAACGCGGGACTGGCCAGAACGATGAGAAACATTGCAGCGAAAACCAGCTTCTTCATGGCTCGAATCTAGCACGAGAGAGCTGAGGAGGACGGACCCGGCGCGCCGTTCGGCACCAGAGAACTAACCCGTCCCGCGCCAGGCTGCCGCAGCGAGGAAAAGCGTAAACTAAAGCGACAATGACGATTCCCGCTGCTTCCCCTGCCCCGAGCCATCGACGCTATTTTTTTGAGAAATTCGGTATCACCGAACGGCTGCTGGAGCGCTGCCTGGGCGAGGCTCTGGCGGCCGGCGGCGACTATGCGGACCTCTATTTCGAGGCGGTTACTTCGACGTCGCTGGGCGTGGACGAACAGATCGTCAAATCGGCCAGCCAGGGATCGAGCGCCGGATGCGGCGTGCGGGTGCTTTCAGGGGAGCGGACCGGCTATGCCTACACCGACAACTTGAGCCCGGAACGGCTGCTGCATGCGGCGCGGACGGCTGCGCTGATTGCCTCAGGCCCGGCCAAGCAGACTGTGCAGGGGTTTACCGAAACCAAGACTGCGGACCTCTATCCCGTCCCGCTGGGCGGTTTCAACCTGGACCTGGCGGCGCGGCTGGAGCTGATTCTGCGTGCGGACCGGGCCGCGCGCGCCTTCGATCCGCGGGTGGTACAGGTGCGGGCCGGTTACAGCGAAGAGCTGCGGCGGATCCTGATTGCCGCTTCCGACGGCGCTTTTGCCAGCGATACGCAGCCGTTGAGCCGGCTGAATGTGTTTGTGATTGCGAAGGATGGGCCGACGTCGACCAAGGGCTCCGCGGGAGCGGGCGGCCGGTTCGGGCTCGAACAATTTAAAGGGAGTAAAAGCCCGGAAGTGCTGGCGCAGGAAGCAGCCCGCGGCGCGATTCTGCAGCTGGGCGCGGTGCCTGCTCCGGCGGGCGAGATGCAGGTGGTTCTGGGGCCCGGATGGCCGGGAATCCTGCTGCACGAGGCGGTGGGGCATGGGCTCGAAGCCGATTTCAATCGCAAGAAGACTTCGGCGTTTGCGGGATTGATTGGCCAGTCGGTGGCCAGTTCGAAGGTCACCGTGGTCGATAACGGAACCATGCAAGGACGGCGCGGGTCTCTGAATGTCGATGACGAAGGCTCCGCTACGCAGGAGACGGTGTTGATCGAAAACGGTGTTCTGCGCGGCTATCTCACGGACAAGCTATCGGCGCGGCTGACGGGCGCGGCCAACACCGGCTCGGGCCGTCGCGAAAGCTACCAGTGCATTCCCATGCCGCGCATGACCAACACTTATATGCTGGCCGGCGACGACGCGCCGGAGGATATTCTGCGCTCGGTGAAAAAGGGCCTCTACGCCGTGAACTTCGGCGGCGGCCAGGTGGACATCACAAACGGCAAGTTCGTGTTTTCAGCCTCGGAAGCCTACCTGATCGAGGACGGCAAGATCACTTCTCCGGTGAAAGACGCGACCCTGATTGGCAACGGACCCGAGGCGCTGAAATATGTGTCGATGGTCGGGAACGATTTGAAGCTGGATGAGGGGATCGGAACCTGCGGCAAAGATGGCCAGAGCGTGCCGGTGGGTGTGGGCATGCCGACGATCAAGCTCGACCGGATGACTGTGGGCGGAACGGGACGGTAGGACAGCGGCCGGATTATTCCCGCTCCTGACTAGGCCGCACTCTCGTTGCGCATGAGCGGCAGTTCCAGTTCGATGCGATCGTGAACGACCTTTGCCGCAATGCGGCCGCGCGGACCGCGATCGAGCTGTACGATGCCGTAGTTCGCCATGGTTTTGAGCGTGCGCGAGAGATTCGGCTTCTTCCGCCCGGTCAGCGCTGCCAGTTCTTCGAGAGAGCCGGGTGACTTCTCCGCGATGGTGCGCAGCAACTCGCGGTTGCCGGCCGAAAGCACTTTGGCAAAAGACTCGGTGGAAGGAAACCAGACCTTTGGCTCGTGCGGCGCGAGCTTGCGTCGTCCGCGTGCAATCGCCAGTGTCAGCGCCTTCATCTCGTCGTATGTGGCGATTCCAACCTTAAGTGTGCTCATGGAAGTACACCTCTCTCTTTCAGCACTGCGTCCACCTGGGCCCAAAAATCGGCGAGGAGCGTAGCGGCATCGCTGTAGTCATAGGCCTTTAGCGTACGCAGACGGTGCCGATGATCCTGCGGGTCTCCGCGCCTTTGCTTCCCGACGCGGTGAGCATTGTCGAATCCCACCAGCCGTTCGCCATCACGGCCATGAAGTGTAAGCGAATAATCCAGTCCGTGCGGCTTCTCCGGCGTCACTTGGACCCGAGTGACTACGAATCGTACCCAATGCCCGCTGGATGGATCGACAATTAGTGTCAACCCATCCAGGTCCAGCAAAGTATCGAGCGCCGGATCGTGCTTCTGCATCCACGACAAGGTTATCACTATAAGATAACAGTCGCAAGCGGGGAGCTTTGGCCACAAGAAGTGCCGCACTCTGATTGCTTCACTGTGGGTGGGACGGGACGTTAAACTGGCGTTGTTCCCAACGACAGGAATGTCTTCGGCGACCCAATCGCTTCCCCTGCGACTCGCCGGCCTTGGAGGTCAATGCACGTGCATACAAGGGCAACCTGGCCCGCGCGCGACGATCGCCGGACTGCGTTCGTCTGGCTGACAGCGTTCTGGATCATCATTGGAGTGGGCTTCGGCTTCGACCTCCACAACTACCTTCACGAGTCCCCGCCTGTTCCCACGATCGTTCATTTCCATGCCGTTGCCACCACGCTGTGGCTGCTCCTTGTGACTGTCCTCGTTCTGCTCGTTGAAGCAGGCAACGTCAAACTCCATCGCCTGCTGGGCTGGTTTGCCGCCGGCTTCGCCGCCATCGTCGTCGTGATTGCCCCCTTGTCGGAGCTCAGCTGGCAGGCCCTGAACCTGAACACTCCGGGCGCATTGCCGCCCCAGTTTCTCTCTATCGCTTTCGCCGGCGTTTTCGGATTGCTCCTGCTTCTGCCCTATGGAATCCTTCTCCGGCGCAACCCGGCTGCTCACCGGCGCGTCATGATGCTTGCTGCGATCGCCATGAGCGATGCCGGGTTCTCCAGGATGGTGAGCCTCGTCGCACCGGCCCCCACCAGCTTTCTGGGCACCTACCTGTTCTATGAAGGCGGAAATTTGATCCTGGTTCTCTTCATGCTTTTGTGGGACTGGAAGCGGGACCGGGTCATGAAGCAGTTTGTTCAGGCCGCCCTGCTTCTGGTGGGCGTTGAAGTTGCAGGAACCTGTCTCTACTTCAACCCCACGTGGCAACAAATCTCGCGCGGGTGGCTCGAGGCCTGGGCGCGGCACGGCTGGACTCACTGAACCCTGGCCAGATCGAACTGTGCCGTTGTTCGATGCGGCCCGGTCGCGCCCCGTTTTGTTACTGTTGACCCATGGTTCAAGCTGCTGCCCCAACTCCCGAAACTGCTCTCGATCTTGAATCGCTTGCCGCCGATGTTGTTGCGCAGGCCGTGAAGGCGGGCGCGAGCGACGCCGAAGCCGTGGCGCGCGAAGGCGACGAGTTCAGCGTAAACGTGCGTCTGGGGCAGGTGGAGACGCTGAAGGAGTCCGGCTCGCGTGCGCTGGGATTGCGCGTGTTTCTCGGCAAGCAGTCAGCCTCGACCAGCACCAGCGATTTGACGCCCGAGGGCATTCGCCTGTTGGTTGAGGGCGCGCTGGCCCTGGCCAAGGTGACAGCAGAAGACCCGCTGAACGGGCTGCCGGAGACGGGCGAATTCGGCGCGATCGAAGAAGATCAGCACCTCTATTTTGACGACGTATATTCTCTGCCGGGAGCGGAGCGGATCGAGTGGGCGCGGCGTTGTGAGGCGGCAGCGATGGCGGCGGATCCGCGCATCACCAACTCCGATGGCGGCAGTTTTGATGCGGCCACGGGACGCAAGGTGCTGGCCAACTCGCGCGGATTCATGGGCAGCTATCGCACCAGCTATGCGGGGGTGTCGGCTGCGCCGCTGGCCGTGGACGAGAACGGGGCGATGCAGCGCGACGGCTGGTGGTCGAGCGCGCGGAGCTTCGCGCTGGTCGAATCGCCGGAGGCGGTTGGTGCTGAAGCAGCTCGACGGACGCTACGGCGGCTGGGCGCGCGGCGCGTTCCGACGCAGAAGGTGCCCATCGTGTTTGCGCCCGAGGTGGCGCGCTCACTCATTGGATCGGTGTTTGAGGCGGCTTCAGGCGACTCGATCTGGCGTCATGCTTCGTTTCTTGCCGGGCGATTGGGTGAAACGATTGCCGCTTCGAACCTGACGATTATTGACGACAACCTGATGATGCTGCCAACGGGTGTGGGCGGCTTCGGCACATCTCCATTTGACGGCGAAGGGCTGCCTTCACGCCGGACCGTTGTGGTTGAGAATGGCGTGTTGCGGAACTATCTGCTCAACACCTATACAGCGCGCAAGCTGGGCATGCGATCGACGCACAATGCGTCGCGAGGCCTCGCCGGCACGCCCGGCATTGGCTGCGGCAATCTTTATCTTGAACCGGGCTCGATTACGCCCGAACAAATCATTGGCGATGTTGCGGCGGGGCTCTATGTCACAGGCCTGATGGGCTTCGGGACCAACATTGTGACGGGCGACTATTCGCGCGGCGCGACAGGACTGTGGATTGAGAATGGCCAGTTGACGCACGCTGTTGAAGAGATCACGATTGCGGGGAATCTTGGCGAGATGTTGCGCAATGTGACGGCGATTGGAAATGACCTGGTGTTTCGCGGGTCGGTAGCTGCGCCGACACTGCGCATCGACGGCATGACCATCGCGGGAGCGTAGCGTGGAGGCGATGCAATCGATCGCCTTCGACCCGACTGACGCGAAGGCCGCGCTGGCCCAGTTGCCGCAACGCCCTGCGGTTTTTGCGCTGTATGGTGCCGACGCAAAAGACGAGCCATACATTGGTCGCACGCCGAACTTGCGCGGGCGTCTCGAAAGGCTTCTGCAGCCTTCGCCGAAACATCCGCGGCGCTTGCAGTTGGCCGGACGCGTGCGGCGTATCGCGTGGCGGCTCACAGGCTCTGAGTTTGAATCGCTGCTCACGCAGTTCTCTCTTCTGGAAGAGATTTACGGCGCCAAAGCGCTGGAGAGGATGCACCTGCGTGCGCCGGCCTTCATTCGCTATCTCGGCGGCAATCCTTATCCGCGCATCGTGGTGACGAACAAGCCAAGCCAGCGGGAGGCAGACTGGGCCTACGGACCATTTGCCTCGCGCGCGGCGGCCGAGCGCTTCGCCGAAGAGGCACTGAAGCTATTTCTGCTGCGCCGCTGTACGGATGACTTGAATCCCGATCCGAGTCATCCTGGGTGCGTGTATTCCGAAATGAAGATGTGCCTAGCACCCTGCTACAAGGGCTGCACGGACGAGCGCTACGCCGAAGAGTCGGCGGCGGTAGAGTACTTTCTGGCCACACGAGGCGAGAGCAGGCTGGTGACGCTGCGTGCGGAGCGCGATACGGCTTCGGCGGAGTTGGAGTTTGAGAAGGCTGCGGCTCTGCATGCACAGATGCAAAAAGTAGAGGCCGTGCACGCGCTTGCGCCAGAGCTGGTGCAGCCGTTGAGCAAGCTGCGTGCCGTGATCCTACAGGCAGCTGCTATGGGGCCATCGGCGCCTGCGGCCGAAGTGGCGGTCTTCCTCTATCAACAAGGCCAGATTCGCGGTCCGATTATGTTTTCGACTTTGGGCATGCGGATTCAGAATGAGCGATCGGGATCGAGTTCGCTGTTCGCGCAACCGATGGCGATTGAAGCGGTGCCTGAAGAACAGGGGTCAGGGATCAGGGATCAGGGATCAGGGGTCAATGAGTCAGGTTCGGAACCAGTTCCAGTGAGGCCTGCGCGTGGCATTCTCGAAGCGCGCATGGAGGCAGCCTTATCGGAGTTGGAGAAGCCTGCAGGTCCGCCCCACCCAGTAACGCCCAACGCGGTGGTGCGGCAGGGGCATCTGGCGCTGCTCAAGCGCTGGTACTACCGGCCCGAGGTACGCCGCGTCGGCGAGATCTTTTTCCCGGACGAGGATGGGCGTTGGCCGGTGAAGGCGATTCTGCGCGGGGTGGGCCGTGTGGCGGCGCAGAGCCTGGCGACGCCGACGCGCGAGTGAGAGAATGGCGGCGATTCCAATGGCTACGAAAGCAAGCATCCGACCGGAAAGCGTGAGGCGAATGCTCGAGCCAGGCCGGCTGCTCGATGCGGGGCGCGTGTGGGAGGTAGTGGAACTTGCCGACGGGCGCGCAGCCAAGCTTGCACAACTTGTAGAGTGCCTTTGGGACGACAATCCGGCAGTCGCCAACCGCGCTGCCGATGCGCTGGAACGGGTGACTCGCGAAAGGCCTGCACAGGCCCAGCGCTGGAAGGAGCCTCTGCTCGGACTGCTCACTGAAGCCCAGGAAAAGAAGTTGCGCTGGAACCTGGCGCTCGTGGTTCCGCGGCTCAAGCTCACGGTGCCGGAGTGCCGCCGGGCGGCGGCTGCGCTACGCTCGTATCTCGACGATCCGAGCTCGATTGTGAAAACCACGGCGCTGCACGGGCTGGCCGATCTGACGCGCCAGGATTTTTTTCTTCTCACCGACGTGCTGGACTTGCTCCGTGCCGCCGGACGCTCGGGAACGCCGGCGATGCGAGCGCGCAGCCGAATTCTACTGAAGAAGCTGGAGGAACCAAGCAAGAGGCGGGCGGGCCCGTCGCTGCACATGTTCACGTGAGAGTTCTTGGGCCGGATTCGGTCTGTGTTCTCCCACCCAAGCAAGCTTGGATGGGGCATCCTAACCTGGCACTTGGGCGCTTCCCACTTCCCGCCCCGTTCCCACGGCAGAAGCTGCTGACTGCCCACGAATTGTGCGGAAATCTCCAGGGTCACCTGCCCCGCTGATACACTGGCGGGGCGGGACGAGCCTCTAGGGCACATTCATGGTTGAGCTGCTTCCATCCATTCTTTCGGCTGATTTTGCACGGCTTGCGGACGAAGTGGCCGCTGCAGAGCGAGGCGGCGGCACGGTCATCCATGTCGACGTCATGGACGGGCACTTTGTCCCGAATATCACCCTTGGGCCGCCCGTGGTGAAGAGCTTGCGCAAGGTCACCAAGCTGCCCCTCGACTGCCACCTGATGATCGAGAACCCGGATGAGTTCATTCCGGCGTTCGCCGATGCGGGGGCGGACTGGGTGAGCGTGCACTATGAGGCGTGCCGGCACCTGCACCGGTCGCTGGCCCACATCGCCGACCACGGGATGAAGGCCGGGGTTGTCCTGAACCCAGCGACGCGGGTGAACTTCATCAAAGACATTCTGCCCATGGTGCACCACGTGTTGATCATGAGCGTCAATCCGGGCTTTGGCGGGCAGAAGTTTATCCCGTTTTCGCTCGATAAAATCCGGCGGCTGGTGGAATTGCGCCAGGAGCTGGGCCTTCGATTTAAAATCGAAGTGGACGGTGGGATAGCTCACGACACGGTGGCCCAGGTCGTCCAAGCTGGAGCGGAACTGCTGGTGGCGGGCAATGCAGTGTTCGGGGCAGGCCATGCCGAACGCGACGCGCGTGCGCTGCTGGCGGCGGCTCGTGCGGCGGCGGGCGAATAGAGACCCGGACAAACATTGAAGGGCAAAGCGGCCTGATCGCGGTTGTGAGCTCACATTGAGGTGGTATGAATCGTTTTTCCCGGAAGATGGCTGCTGCTGCGTTGGCAGTGCTTGTTCTGACAGCGGTGACGGCCCAGGCGCGAGAGAAGAAGCCGAAGCACAAGAAGAATGAGGATCTGAGCGCCAACCCGCTGGCCAATGTCAGTTCAAGACAGCCGGATAAGGCCCTCTTCGACAAAGCCATGGTTTCGTTAAAGAAGGGGCGCTACGATGTGGCGCGCCTGACCTTGCAGACCCTGCTGAACACCTATCCCGACTCCGAGTACCGGATGCGGGCCAAGCTGGCCGTCGGCGATACGTGGTTCAAGGAAGGCGGCGCTGCCGGCCTGACCCAGGCAGAGGCCGAGTACAAGGACTTCATCACCTTCTTCCCGAACGCGCCGGAAGCTGCCGAAGCGCAGATGAAAGTGGGCGACATCTACTACAAGCAGATGGAGAAGCCCGACCGCGACTACACCAACGCGCAGCGTGCCGAAGAAGAGTACCGGAACATGATCAACCAGTTCCCGGATTCGTCTTTGATACCCCGTGCCAAGCAGAAGCTGCGCGACGTGCAGGAGGTTTTGGCCGAGCGGGAGACGCAGATCGGGCTTTACTACGACAGCCACGAGAACTATGCCGCCGCCATCGCGCGCCTGAGCACGGTGGTCGACACGTATCCGCTCTACTCGAAGAGCGACCAGGCTCTGCTGGGCATCGGCGACGCATATGCCGGCCGGGCGCGCCAGTTTCAAATGGCTACCGGCCTGCCAGGGGCAATGCGGGAGCGCCTGGGCGCGATGTACAAGGACCGCGCCGCAGCTGCCTATACCAAGGTGATTACGCGCTATCCCATGGCTCCGCACGTTGAGGATGCGCGCGACCGGCTGGTTGCGATGAACCGGCCTGTTCCCGAGCCCTCGGCGGCGGCTGTGGCCGAGAGCGATGCGGAAGAGCGCAGTCGCCAGCCGTTGCGCTTTACCGACAAGACCTTCGACATCATCCGCCATGGGCCCTCGGTTGTAGAAGCGGTGCACGTGGGCGAGCCCACCCTCGATGACCCCAAGCGGACCGTGGCCCCTGACGTAACCAAGCAGGACATGGCCCTGTACGGCGCAGCCGTCAATGCGGGTAAGCCGGACGTTCCTGCGACCGCAATCACGCCGACCGGGCCGAATGAGCCACCGCGCAGCGATGTGCCCTCGACAGCGCCCGTGCAGCTGGCTCCTGCAGGTAGCGGAACCAGCCTCGGCGTTTCCGTAGTCAGCGCGCCTTCAGACAACGCGGCCGGGGCCGACCCCAACGCGGTGGTCAAGGCGGTTGGTCCGGTGAATACCGCATTGCCCGCAGCCGAAGGCCCTGCCCCTGCTCCAGACCAGGTGAACGACATCAAGCCGGGAGCGGCTCCTGCGGCAGCGACAGCCACCGACAGCAAGAAGAAAAAGGCGCCAAAGACTGACCTGGGCGACGAGTCCTCAAGCAAGAAGAAAAAGAAGAAGGGTCTCTCGAAGCTGAACCCGTTCTAGCTTGAAACGAGCAGTGCAATGAATGCCGAGCTCTCAAGGAGTTCGGCATTCGTTTTTGCGGAGTCGCGCCGGTCGGCCTGGTGCCGGCTCCCAGGGGCATCCCTCTGCTAAAGTTGAAGAGGAGTCCCCGCGCGGGAAACCCTCTTCGATCGAGGGTTTTAACGCATCTACCGATGGGGGCACGCCGACGACCCCCATGCCTCACGACCTGCCAAAATCGTACGACCCGACCGCCATCGAAGATCACTGGGCCGAGTACTGGGTGAAGGAAAACCTCTTCGCCCAGCCGACGCCTGCCAGCCCCGCCACGAACAAGGAAGGCCGGGACGGCGAGTTCCCCTTCACGATCCTGCTGCCCCCACCGAACGTGACCGGCAGCCTGCACATGGGCCACATGTTCGAACACACCGAGAGCGACATCCTGACACGCTGGCACAGGATGAGGGGCAATCGCGTCTTGTGGGTGCCCGGCACCGATCATGCGGGCATCGCCACGCAGATGCTGGTTGAGCGACAGGTGGTGAGCGAAGGGACAACGCGGCAGAAGATGGGTCGCGATGCCTTCGTCGAACGCGTGTGGAAGTGGCGCCGACACTACGGCGGCGCCATTCTCGACCAGATGAAGCGGCTGGGCGCGTCGGTCGACTGGCAGCGCGAGTACTTCACGATGGACGAGCGGCTTTCGGTTGCGGTGCGCGAGGCCTTCGTCAAGCTGTATGAACAGGACCTGATCTATCGCGGCGCCTACATCGTGAACTGGTGCCCGCGCTGCCAGACCGCCATCAGCGATCTCGAAGTGGTGTACGACGAGCACAAGGGCCACCTGTGGGAGATTCGGTATCCAGTGATCGACCCTGCGGGTGGCAGCCTTTCGGACCAGTTCATCACCATTGCGACGACGCGGCCGGAGACCATGCTGGGCGACGTCGCGGTGGCCATTCATCCTGAAGACGAACGCTACCTGCACTTGCACGGCAAGAAGTTGCGCCTGCCGCTGCTGGATCGCGAGATTCCTATCGTTCTGGATGACTGGGTGAGCCGCGACTTCGGCACCGGCGCGGTGAAAGTGACGCCCGCGCACGACCCCAATGATTTTGCGCTCGGCCAGCGGCACAATCTGCCCTCGATCAGCGTGATGGACGAGACCGCGCACATCAATGGCGAGGGCGGCGCGTATGAGGGCCTGGATCGCTTCGCTGCGCGAAAGGAGATCGTCGCGGACCTTGAAGCACAGGGGCTGCTTGCAGGCATCAAGGATCACGTGCACAACGTAGGCCACTGCGACCGCTGCAAGACGGTTGTGGAGCCGCGCCTCTCGCTGCAATGGTTCATCAAGATTCAGCCACTCGCCGACAAGGCCATCGCCGCGGTGAAGGAAGGCCACATCCGGTTCACGCCGGAGATGTATCAGAAGACCTACCTCAACTGGATGGAGAACATTCACGACTGGTGTATCTCGCGGCAACTGTGGTGGGGCCATCGCATTCCGGCATGGCACTGCGGTGTGTGCCACAAGATCACCGTGGCGCGGGAGGACCCGAGCAAGTGCGCGCACTGCGGGTCGGAGAAGATTGCGCAGGAAACCGACGTGCTCGACACGTGGTTCTCTTCGGGACTGCTGCCGGTTTCAGTCTTCGGCTGGCCCAATATCACGGCGGAGAATCGCGGGGACTTTGACACCTTCTATCCGACCAGCCTGCTGGTTACGGGCTTCGACATTCTCTTCTTCTGGGTGGCGCGCATGATCATGCTCGGCTGCTGGTTCGCCGAAGACGTGCCTATGCCGAATGGTTCGAAGCGCGCGTTAAAGGATGCGGTGCCGTTTCGCGAGGTGTACATTCACGCGCTGGTGCGCGACGCCAACCGCGAGAAGATGTCGAAGACCAAGGGCAACGTCATCGACCCCATCGAGATTGTGAAGCAATACGGGACCGACGCGGTGCGATTCACATTGGCCAGCATGGCTTCCCCGGGCACCGATATTGCGTTCAACGTTGCGCGGACCGAAGGCTATCGAGCGTTTGCGAACAAGATATGGAACGCCGCGCGGTTCATCTTCATGAACATCGATCGAGCTGCGGAAGTGGGGATCAGCGTTGACCGGAGTGCCTTGGGTGCGATTCCCGCCGTGGCTGCTGACGCGCCGCTCGAAGCACGCTGGATCGCCGCCGAACTGAACGAAACGACGGCGAAGGTCAACCAGGCACTCGAGAACTATCGCTTCGACGATGCGGCCAACATCATCTACCAGTTCTTCTGGGGCAGCTTCTGCGACTGGTATCTGGAGATCGTGAAGCTGCGGCTTGATTTCACTGAAACCGCCGACAAAGCGAAGACTGCCGCCGCACTCGCGACGCTGGTGCAGGTGTTTGAGTCTGCCTTGCGGTTGCTCTCGCCGTTCATGCCCTTTATCACCGAAGAGATCTGGCACGCGGTCTATGACGGGAATCCTCCGGCCAAGTCGATTGCTCTGACGCGCTATCCGCAGGTTGCCGCCTCGACGGACGACTTCTCGGTGGAAAGCATGCTGTTCTTGCAGAGTGTGATTGTCTCGGTGCGGGCGCTGCGCAAAGTGGCCGGAGTCGAAGAGAAGGTATCAGTTCCGATCGAGATTCGAACTGTCGACGTGCGCGAAGAGGTCATCGCGGCCAATCGCGATCTTGTGGAGCGGCTGGCGCGCGTCAGCGAGGTGCGTTTCGTTGAGGCCATTTCGCCGGACCTCGCAAAGCACCAGACATCGGAATTCGAAGTGGCCGTCGTTTACCAAAGAAAGGTTGACGTCGTCGCCGAGCGCGAAAAGCTGACCAAAGAAATCGCAAGGCTGGAAAAGATTGTTGCCAATGGAGAACGTCAGCTGAACAACTCTGGATTCACGGCCAAAGCGCCGGCGCATATTGTCGAGGGATTAAAGAAACAGCGCGACGAAGCACAGCAACTGCTGGACAAGCTGCGCCGCGATCTCGATGGACTAGGCGGTTAGCGCCCAGCCATGCCCTGCGTCTGCCAAGCTTGCGTCGAACATGCCGAGGTCCTCGGTCTTGCGCAGGCGGGTCCGTCGAAGACCGTGATTCGCAAGGCCTACAAAACTGCGGCCAAGCGCTGGCACCCCGATCGATTTGAGCGCAACCCCACCCAACGGAGCGAGGCCGAAGAACATTTCAAGCTGATTCAGGTGGCTTATCGCGAGCTCTCGGAGCACTGCGAAACGCCACTGCAGCTGCCGATCGAAGACCTGCCCGTGGGTACCGACACTGCCGGCGGCGACGCTTTTTCAGGGCCCGACTCCGGCGATTTCCGCGATGCTGCTCCAACCCAAGACGACACGCCCACGATCTTCTTCGGTAACTTGCCCGGCTGTTCGACTGCACCCAACTTTTCTGCGGCAGCCAACCGGATCATCCTTGGCGCGCGCATGGAACCCTCAGAAAAGCCGCTCGCGTTCATCGATCTGTCGCACGGCATCCGGCAAGCCGGGAACCCCTCGCAGTATGTCCTGCTGACCAGCTACCGGATCATCGTACGCAATGCCCTCAATCTCATTGCCTTCCTGTGGTTCACTGACCTGGGCACGGTCGGCTTCATCGATCGGCTCACGCACGGCAAGCATCGGCTTTGGCAAAGCCTTGTGGAGACCATGGGCCTGGAACCAAAGTACTCCCTCGTAATCAACCGCCACGATGGATCCCACTTTCATACCATTGCCGGCGAGGCGGATGACAGGGTAAAGAAAGTGATTTATAACTTTCTGCGACAAATTCAAGCGAAGAAGCGTTCTTGATCGGGAAGAAGAATGGACTGGAAGAGCAGCCGCATCGATCTATTGCTGGAACAGGCCCTTGTGGAAGACAAGGCGGCCAGCGACGCCACAACCAATCTCACGATTGACCCAAACCTGCGCGGGTCGGCCTCGATTCTTGCGCGCCAGGAGCTGGTGGTAGCTGGCCTGGGCGCGGTGCCACGGCTGCTCGAAATCTTCGCCCGCCTTGACCAGCGGGCTGAGGCGCATACCCGCTTTGAAGTGATCAGCCATCCTGAGATGTTCGATGGCGTGCGGGTGCACGACGGGCAGGTGCTGGCCGTCATTCGCCACAACGCCCGCGTGCTGCTGAGCTGCGAGCGCGTGATCTTGAACCTGATGCAGCACCTCAGCGGCATTGCCACGCTTACGCGCGAATATGTCGATGCAATCCAGGGAACGGCGGCGCGGGTACTCGACACGCGCAAGACTGTGCCTGGCATGCGAGCGCTCGAAAAATATGCAGTACTGTGCGGTGGCGGAACGAATCACCGACTCGATCTGGCGTCCGGCATTCTGATCAAGAACAACCACATTACGTTGGGCGGCGGATTGCGCAACGCTCTGACGCATGCGCTGGAACGGCGCCAGAAGGGCCAGCGCGTCCAGATCGAAGTGCGCACCCTGCGCGAGCTGAACGAGGCATTGGAACTGGGCGCGGAGGCGATCCTGCTCGACAACATGTCACCCGCGACGGTGAAAGAGGCGGTCGATCGCATTCGCAAGGAGAATCGCTGGATTCCTATCGAGACCTCCGGCGGCATTGTGCTCGAAAATATCCGCGCGTATGCCGAAACCGGCGTCGACTTCATCAGCGTCGGCGCCCTGACGCACTCCGCCAAAGCGGCAGACATCTCCATGTCGATCGTTGCCGAGCCGAGCTGACCGTGTACGACGTGGCGGCGCTCGAAGCTGCACTGACCGGTACGGCTTTTGCTGGCAAGCTGCATTTCTCCAGCGTGACTGGATCGACGAATTCTGACGCGATGGCGGCGGCGCGCGCCGGTGGCCCGCATGGCTCGGTCTACTTTGCCGATGAGCAGATTGCCGGCCGCGGACGCGGCGATCATCGCTGGGATTCAGCGGCCGGGCAAGGACTTTACGTGAGTGTCCTGCTGCGACCGGGCATCTCCAGCAGGAGCCTGCCGCTGCTGCCGCTCGTGGCCGGACTTGCAGCAGCGAACGCCGTTGCGCTTGCTGCAGGTCTCAAGGTGGATCTGCGCTGGCCCAACGATCTGCTGATCTCCACCCCGCAGACGGAGACCCGTCCGTGGGGCCCCCGGGGCGGCGAGAAAAAAGCAGGCGGCATCCTGGTAGAGTCGAAGACCGACGGTAACGATGTAGTCTTCGCCGTGGTGGGGATTGGCATCAATGTGCATCAGCGGACATTTGATCCAGAACTGGCCACGCCGGCAACGTCTCTCGATATCGAGGCGGGGCGGGCGATCAGCCGCCAGGCATTGCTTGTTGCCCTGCTAAAATCGCTGGAGCAAGAGACTGCTTTGCTGCACGATCCGGCTGTGTCCGCGGTGGTTCCGGCACGTGTGGCGGAGGCATCGACGTGGCTTTGGGGTCGGCAGGTTGACGTGCACGGGCCGCAGGCGTGCACGGGCGTGACAGCGGGGCTCGATGAAAATGGTTTCCTGCGCGTACGAACTTCAGATGGGGTTGTAACCGTGCAGACGGGCGGCATACGCGCCGCAAAGGCTGACTGAGACGATGCTTTTAGCTCTGGATGTCGGCAATACCAACACGGTGCTCGGACTCTATCAGCTCGATGTGGAGCCGCCGAAGCTTGCCGCCCATTGGCGCATCACGACGCATCGCACGCAAACGGTGGATGAATACGGCGTTTTTTTTGTGAACCTGTTTGAGATGCACGGCATGTCGCCGAACCAAGTCACGCACATCATCATCTCGTCGGTCGTCCCGCCAGTCGAGTCCACGCTGCGCCAGGTCTGCGAAAGCTACTTCCACGTGGAGCCATTGTTTGTCGAGCCCGGCATCAAGACGGGGATGCCAATGTTGATCGACAATCCCACGGAGCTTGGCGCAGACCGGCTCGCCGACTGCGTTGCGGCGTTCGAGAAATACGGCGGACCCTGCATCGTGGTCGACTTCGGCACAGCGACCAAGTTCGAGGTTATCTCGGAGCGCGGCGAATACATGGGTGGCGCGATCGCACCCGGCCTCGGCCTCAGCGCCGACGCACTTTTTTCGCGCGCTGCGCGATTGAGCCGCGTCGACATCAAGCGGCCAGCAAAAGTCATCGGCACGAACACGGTGGGGCATTTGCAGAGCGGCCTCTACTATGGCTACATCGGGCTCGTGGACGGCATACTCGAGCGCATTTTCGAGGAGCTGGGCAACAAACCTCGCGTGATTGCCACCGGCGGCCTGGCGCGTATGATTGCCGCTGACTCCCGCTATATCGCCGAGATCGACGAGTTGCTCACGCTTGATGGCTTGCGCATTCTTTTCGAACGCAACCGGGCGGCCCGGCCGCGCAGCCGCACGCACTGAGGCGCTGCCTTGCGCAACTACTTCAACTATTTCACCGAGATCGAAGAGCGTTTTCAGCAGAGGCGCGGATCGCTTCTGTTGCTCTCGACTCTTGACTGGTCGCTGATCGAGACGTGGCGCGATGCGGGTATCCCCCTGGAGGCCGCGCTGCGCGGGATTGACGCGGCTTTCGACAAGCATGAGGCGCGGCAAAAGCGCGGCCGCATGCGCCGCGTCAATGGATTGGCTTGGTGCGCGCAGGCGGTGATGGTGGCCGCAGAGGAATTGCGCGAAGCGTCGGCAGGCGCGGCGAAAGAGTCGCCGGAGAAGGCCGATTCTGGATTTGAGCATGAGCGGGTTGCTGCACATCTGGAGACCGCGGCCGCCGCGCTGAAGGACGCGACGATCGCCCCTGAAGCCTGTGCCGCAACAGCGGGTCGCCTGCAAGAGCTGGCAACGGAACTGCGCAATCCGCAATCGACCGATGCGGCGAGCAACGATCTCGAAGCTCTGGAACGCACCCTGACCGTGCTTGAAGAGAAGCTCTTTCCCGCATTGAAGGCGGCAGCGCCGGAGGAGTTGCTGGTGGGCCTGAAGGAACATGCCGCGCGCGAGCTCGCGCCGTATCGCAGCCGCATGGGAGCGGTGCAACTGCGCCAGGTGGAGCATCAGTTCGAAACCAAACTGCTGCTTGCGCATTATGGATTGCCGCGGCTCAGCCTGTTCTACATGAGCCAGCAATGACGGCCGCAACCCAGCTGGTGCAGATCGAGAAACCTCTGTATGGTGGCGCGTTCCTGGCACGCATCGAGGGCAAAGCAACCTTTGTGCCATTGACGCTTCCCGGCGAAGAGGCGCGCGTACGCATTGTTGAGGAGAAGCGTGGCTACGCGACCGCAGAAGCGGAAGAGATCGTGCATGCGTCTCGGGAAAGAACTGCGCCGGGCTGTCGCCATTTCGGTACCTGTGGTGGATGCAATTATCAGCACGCGCAGTATGACGCACAGATTCAATTCAAGCTCGCAATTCTGCGCGAAACACTGGAGCGTGGCGGCGTGCGCACGCCGGAGGAGATTGCGACTCTCGCTGCAGAGCCGTGGGGATATCGCAATCGCATCCGGCTGGCCTTTGACGCGGCAGGCGAGCCGGGCTATCGAGGCCGGCGTTCGCATGCAGTGATCCCGATCAGTGAGTGCCCGATTGCGGCGCCGGCTCTGGTTGAGGCAGCGCTCGGATTTGCGGCTGTAAGGCGAGAGAGATTTCCTGCACTTCCAGTCAATGAAGTGTCCCTCTTCATCGATGCCGAAGGTGCGGCCCTGCTTGCGACTCTCTCTCTGGCGACGGCCGGAAAGCTTCGCTTCGATGAGATTGCGCTTGCGTTTCGTGAGCGAGTCCCGGGATTGGCTGGATTGGAGTTTGTACTCGAGCCGCGCGGCAAAGAGCCCGCGCGCTCGATCGCGCGATGGGGCGCGTCTTCACTCACCTACAGGGCTGCCGGATTTGACTACCGCGTCGACCACGGCAGTTTCTTCCAGGTGAATCGCTGGTTGATTGATTCGCTTGTTGAACGCGTAACGCAAAAACGAAGTGGAAAGGTTGCGTGGGACCTGTTTGCCGGTGTCGGTCTTTTTGCACGTGCGTTGTCGGCGGGCTTTGAACGCGTCATCGCCGTGGAATCGGCGCCTTCGTCCGTCGATGCTTTGAATGAGAACCTGCTTGGCACGCGCGGAGAAGCCGTCCGATCGGAGACGCTCGCCTTTCTGCGCCGGCACAGGGGCGAGGTTCCGGATCTGATCGTCGTGGACCCGCCGCGGATCGGTCTTGGTTCCGAGACGACAGCACAGCTTGCGCGGATAGCCGCACCTGCAATCGTCTATGTCTCGTGCGATCCGGCGACGCTCGCCCGCGACTTGCACGCGCTGACGAAGGATGGTTATTCGATCGAGGCAATCACGCTCATCGACCTCTTCCCACAGACATTTCATTTGGAGACAGTAGTCGAGCTTCGCCGCGCCTGATACGCTTCTCGGCAGACCTGCTTCTCGCTGTCAGGCTTCAATGCAAGCGGAACAACCTACCTCCGGGCCCCTTGTTGCATCGCCTGCTTCGCTGGGAGCCAGTAGCGCGTCGAGCATCATTCCTCTCTTTCACGCCGCATGGTTGTTCGCCCTGGGCATCGCACTCACGCATGCCGTGTGGCTGCGGCCCAGTATCGTGCTGGTCGCGCTCTTGCCACTGGCACTCACCTGTTCCATCGCGGCTTTCCGCGCACAGCGAATTGTGTGGTTCCCCCTGGCTGCCCTGTGGTGCTTGTTGGGCGGATGGTGCGCCGAGATAGAGCCGCAGCCGGCGCCCTCCCCGACCATCTCCGCGCTCTCAGATGGACTTCTGCGCACCGTCGAAGGCACGGTAACCGATGCCGGAGCCGTTCGCACAGAGCGCGTCGAAAGCGTGGAAGAGGCTGCGAGTGACAACGCCTCACAGCGCATCGATCTGCGTGTGGCGAGCATCGAATCTGTCACCGAGACCACCGATGCGCAAGCGCCCGCAGAAGGCGTGGTCCGCCTGACCGTCCGCTGGCCGCAGCAAGCAGAGGATCGCCCGCAGACTTTCTCGTGTGGCGAGCGCATCCGGGTGGTGGCACGGCTGCTGCCTCCGGAGGAGTATCGCGACCCCGGTGCCTGGAGTCGCACCGACTATCTGCTCGACCAGGGAATCACTTCGACGGCATCGGTCAGCATTGATCGCGTGGAGCGGATTGCGACGACGCTGGAGCCCTCGCTGCACTGCCGCCTCGCCTCTCTGCAACGTACGTTCAGCGCACGTCTTCTCGAGTTGCCGCAAGCCATGCGTGGCCTGCCTGCGGTTCTGCGGCTGAGCCAGGACGATGCCGTGATGCTCGCCGCAATGACGACTGGGGACCGCACGTTTCTTGACCCACACTTTGCGCGCGGGCTTTGAGCGCACCGGCTCGTTCCACATGCTCGTGGTCTCGGGATTTCACCTGGCGATCGTGGCGGGTTGTGTCTTTTGGATCACGCGGCGCGTGCGAATGCCGCGTGTTCCGGCGACGCTGGTTACCATCGCCGCGTCGTTCGCCTACGCGCTCTTCACGGGCTTTGCCACTCCCGTGCAGCGGTCGCTGTGGATGGTGACTCTGTATCTGCTGGGCAGGCTGTTGTATCGCGAACGCAGCCCATTGAACACGATTGGATTTGCCGCACTCTGCCTGCTCGGCGATCAATCCGCAGAGCCTTTTTGACTCGAGCTTTCAAATGACTTTGCTGGCCGTGGTCGCAATCGCCGGTGTCGCCGCGCCGTTGCTCGAGAAATCGGTCCATGCCTATCTTCTGGCCACGCGCGATCTGCGAGTTGTGGCAATCGACGTCAAGCTCGCGCCGCGGCTGGCGCAGTTTCGCGTAGTGTTGCGCATGATTGCGCATTCCATCGAGAGAGCGGCTTCTTCGCGCTTCGCGTGGCGCATCTTTCCCTGGCTGATTCGTTTCGGCCTGCGCTGCGTGGAATTGCTCGTGGTTTCATGCGTCGTCGAGCTGGCGATGACGCTGCCTATGGCGATTTACTTTCATCGCATCACGCTCCTTGCACTGCCCGTGAATCTCTTCATCCTGCCGTTGCTCGCGGTGCTGATGCCGACAGCGCTGCTGACCCTGGTAACGCTGATTGCGTGGCCTGCGGCCGCGATCGTGCCCGCTATCCTCGCGGCGGTTCTTCCTCCACCTTGGCGTTGGACTGGTACGTTTCTTCGGGTCCGCAGCCATGGGTGACTTTCGTATCCCCGCACCGCTTGCATGGCAGTCGCTTGCATTTTGCGGGTTGCTGGGGGCGGGCATTGTGCATGGCGCGGGGCAGTCGCCGGCAACGGCCTTTATCCTGGGCGGCGCTGGTGCTGGCGGCCGTCGCGGCGGTGTTGCCTCGCCCCATCGATCACCCGCGCGATGCGCTGCTGGTGGAGGCGATCGATGTGGGGCAGGGTGATTCCATCCTGCTGATTACGCCCGATGGCAAAACCCTGCTGGTCGACGGGGGCGGGGTTGGCGGTGGCCCGCGGCAAGCGCCTCAGGATTTCGATATTGGCGAAGAGGTGGTTGCTCCGGCGCTGTGGGCGCGCGGCATTCGGCGTCTTGATGTGGTCGCGCTGAGTCATGCGCACTCCGACCACATGGGCGGGCTGGCCTCGGTGCTGCGCAACTTCCAACCAAGAGAGCTCTGGGTGGGGAACAATCCGCCTGTGCCGCCGTATCTCGCTCTGCTGGACGAGGCCGGGCAGCTTGGCATTCGTATTCGGTCGCTGCGTGCGGGCGATGCATTGGCCCTGGGTGACGTAAAGGTGGACGTTCTCGCGCCGCTCGCCGATTATGAGCCGGGCGCCGAGCCGGTCAACAACGACTCGCTGGTGCTGCATGCCGGTTTTGGCGGCACCTCGGTGCTGCTCGAAGGCGATGCCGAGGCTCCGATCGAGCAGGCGATGCTTGCGGAGCCCGGCCTGAAGAGCACGCTGCTCAAAGTGGGCCACCACGGCAGTATCACGTCGACCCAGCCCGAGTTCCTTGCAAAGGTCGCGCCGCAGTGGGCCGTCATTTCCTGCGGACGGCGCAATCGCTATGGCCATCCGCGACCGGAAGTCCTGGCGGAACTACAGGCTGCGAAGGTTCGGACCTTCAGCACCGATATTCAGGGGGCCGTGTGTTTTCAGTTGGATGGTAAACGGGGGGATGCTGTCCCGTGCAACAGTGCAGCCGTCTCGCTGGAGTAATGAATCTGGATTCCCGTAACAAACAAGAAAGCCGAGAAGCAGATTCTTCCTTCACCACCCCCAAACTGAAATACGTTTGGGGCCCCGTTCACTCAGAATGACAAGCTAGGTTTGTTGTGGATTTCTGGCTCGGGACGCTAGAAGTGCATTCTCAGTCCGAGTTGAATCTGCCGGGGGCGAAAGAAATCTGTCGCATTGATATTCAGGGGCAGGCCGAATTCCGTTTGCCCCGACTTCAGGCCGGTGAGAAAGTTCAGAGTCGGCAGGGTTCCGCTTTTACCACCGGATTCGATCGTGTAACCAACCGTCTCCAACCCGGTCACGTTGCGGCGATTGAAGAGATTGAAGCTCTCGGCAAGGAACTCGATCTGGCGCGTTGGGCCGAGATTGAAATGCTTGGCGATGCGCGCATCGGCCTTCCACGTGGAGGGGTATCGAAACGTGTTTCTGCCTACGCCGAAGACGCGAGAATCGCCGCCATAACCGTTCATTCCGGGCGCAAGGCCGACGATTGCTGTTCCGGCCACGTTGAACTCCTTCGCCAGGGATCCCCCGGTGCTCATGGTGAAAGGAAGCCCGCTGCGGAACGAGCCGATGCCGGAAATCATCCAGCCGCCCATGAAGCGGCCGGCTTCGCTGCGAAGCTTCCACCGGGGCTCCCAGATGACAGAGGCAGACGCGGAGTGGCGCACATCGAGATCGCTGGCGCCATACTCCGCGCGCAAGTCGACGGGATCGAAGACGCTTGGTCCGGTGAGGCTGGGTGTTTCATCGGGATTCCAGTCTGCGGCATGCGCGAAGGTATACCGCGCGTGCGCGGAGAATCCTGCGCGGCTGGTGCGGCTGACGCGCAGCACCGCCGCCTCATACGTTGAGTTGGCGCGGCTGAAGATCTCCGCGACCTGCTGGTAGTTGGGATTGAGACGGCCGCCGAAGCCGGTGGCAGATTGAGGCGACGGCCACGACGCATAGAACGGCACCGTAACCTGCGCACTCTTCAACGGGCCGGAATGGTTGCCGTCGACAATTGCGTATGTAATGGTTTTGGGATTGATAGCGGGATCGATATTCGCATCGACGGTAACGGGAAGCCTGCGACCCAGGCTGACCAGCGCCGTCGCATCCACGCGTATGCGCCCGGGCAGCGTTTCTTCAAGAGAGACCATACCCTGGTGGACTTCGGCATTGCGAAAAGCCGGCGCGAACTCCACCGCCCCGGGTTTAACCACGCTCGCCGGCTCACCCGACAGCACGTACGGAAAGGGGGGCGCGCCGCCGGCGTTCAGGTTATCGGTTGGCCGCATAAAGAATTTCAGGTCCCCCTTGGGAGAGCCTGTCTGCGTCAGAGCCGATAGAAACGTGGCGTTCGACGTGCGCCCAAAGTACATGCCGTAGCCAAGCCGCAGCACCGGCCAGTGGCCTTCGGCGCGCCCCCAGGCAAAGCTGGCGCGTGGTCCCAGGTCGTTACCCAGGCTTGGCGTTTTTCCAGTGAGCGGCAGGTCGGGGTTGTTGAGCAGAGCGAAGGGGGGAGGAGCCTGTTCGCGCTGCCAGTGAATGGAGAGAGAGAGGACAACTGTTTTTTGGGGCTGCCATTGGGTTGTGATGTAGCCTGCCCAATCGCTGGTGCTGAGCCACCAGTTCGAAGGCCCCATGGTTTGCGAATACCACGCATAGCAGGGCAGGTAACCGAGGCCGTGCAACGTGCCCGAGGTATCACGCCAAACTCTTCCGGTCTGATCGCAATTATGCTGGTCCATCGGATTGAGTTGGCCGCTCAAGCCGAAATGGGCAAAGGCCAGGGCATCCGATGCAAAGTTCTCGACACCGGTGTAGTGGTAGGTTCCCGTCTGGTTGCGCAGCAGACCGGTGGCGTCGTTGTTGTGTTTGAGATCGAGGCCGGCCTTGATGACCCAGCCGTGCCGAATCCAGTTGATCTGTTGCTGCGCCTCGTAGAGATGCTCATCGGGATAGCCGCCGGAGCCGAAGCGCGCCAGGCTCCCGATGCTAAAGCCATTTGTCGAATCGACGGTGATTTGCGGCGGACGTCCCCAGCTGTTGACATTGAGTGATTGCTCGAAGAGAGAAGGCTGCCCCGGACGCGTCGCGAGGAAATGGCGGCCCACGGAGATCTGCGTCACCGAGAGCAGATTCGACTTCAAGGATGTTTCCCAGCGACCCAGCATCCACTGTTCATCCGCACGGCTTGAGCCGTAGCTGTGCGTGCCATAGGTCTCCGACGCACGAGTCAATCCACCACCGGGTGAATCTGCCATCGCGCCACTGCTTTCCAGCGTAAAGCGATTGTGTTTTCCGGCGGCCCAGTCGATGCGCACGAATCCAGTCCATCGATTCGACGTTCGCGCGGCGGGCCCAAGCAGGCCATCAAGCGTCTGCAGCATGGCTGAATATGGACCCAGTCCCGCGACCACGGGATTCGCACTGCTAAGGCCCAGGCGCGCGCTCAGAACCTGCATCTGGTCGTTCGAAGGCTGCGCAAAAAAGTTTTCGGGGTGCTTAACCGTAGAGACGCCCGGGGCATTGCGTTCGAGCCGGTTCAGGGCGGCGAACCAGAAGATCTTCTTTCCCGGGAAGGGGCCGCCCATCCCCAGGCCCAAGCTCATTTCCTGGTCACCGGGGGTGTACAGCTTCGGCGTGAATACCGGAACTGTTGTGGCGGTGGCTGGAGCTTGTTCCTGCATCCACTGCGTCAATGGATTCTGCGCGCCCCACATGCTGCGGCGGCCGAAGGCAGACTCCTGCCCGTGCACAGCGCTGCCACCGCGCTCCGTTTCTATGCCCATGCGACCGGCCGTACCGCGAAGGGAGGCCGTCGACACCAGATTGTCCGATCCGATTTGTACGCGGCGAATGGCCGCCTCGCTTCCGCCGGGGCCGAGCAACGACGCATTCTGCCCGCGCGCACGGCCGCCGGCGGTGGAACCGAAGGCAAGCTGCAGGCTCGCTCCCTCAACGGTCATTGCGGGAGCCTCGCCCAAACCCGAGCCTGCGGATTCCTCGGACGACTCCGATCGGCCCGGCACGTCTGGCAGCAAGCTCAGCAAGTCTCTGCCTGCCAGCGGCAAGGATTGCATCTGTGCGGCCGGCAAGGCGGTGCCTTGTTCAAGTCCGTCCACTTCGATTGGGAGAGCCTCTTCTTCCTGAGCCGAAGCGGGTCGAGTCGCCAAAAGGATTGAGCGAGCAGCGCGCGATGCAGCGACGACGACGCAGAATCCGGCACTCACAGCGAAGGCGGCATGGGGGGAATGAACAAACCTCTTTTGCGTGCCTGGGGTTGGACGGTCAAGCTCGCTCGGCTGCGGGGGTGCGGCGGCGAGCATGCCGATACCGGATTGGGCGCGCCCGCTCATCGCGACGCCCAACAGGAAGAGAAGCGCAAATTTTGCCCGAGACTTAGCCCGCTTGCATTCTGCCATGGAGAGAACAGCTCACCAGCAGAATCTGGAAGGATGGAAGGTTTCTGCGCGGCCCGCTCTAAAGGTGGGTCCGCTGGAGACACGCAACCGGACATATTCGGGTTAGTTCCGAATGCCGAACGGCTCGCTGACGCCTGCTTTGAAGATTGTCGGGATTCTACGCGTCCTGCGAGGGTGAGATAGGTGCCAGCAATCACAGCCCAGCGTGTCGAATGCACCCGGCCCCTGGTGACGCGCCTTGAGGTGGGCTCGATGCGCCTTGGTGAGCCTGATACGCCTGCGGTTCAGCCCGAGTTGATAAACTGAAAAGACGCGCTGTTTCCGGCAGAGTTGCCCATGGAGAGCGGCGCGCCTCTTGACCATGTTTATCGATGAAGCAAAAATTCGCGTGAAGGCCGGCGACGGCGGCAACGGCTGCATGGCCTTCCGGCGGGAGAAGTTCGTGCCCCGCGGCGGCCCATCCGGCGGCGACGGCGGACGCGGCGGCGACGTCGTCATGGAGGCGTCGCAGCGGCACAACACGCTGATCCACTTCCGCTACAACCCGGAGCACAAGGCGCAGCGCGGCGAACACGGCATGGGCTCGAACTGCACCGGGCTGGATGGCGACTCGATTGTGCTGCAGGTGCCGGTGGGCACGTCGCTCTACGACCAGGAGACCGGCGAGCTGGTGCACGACTTCGAGGAGCCCGACGAACGCCTCGTCATCGCCAAAGGCGGACGCGGCGGGCGCGGCAATCAGCACTTCGCCACCAGCACGCACCAGGCTCCGCGCGAGCACGAGCTGGGCCGCACCGGGCGAAGAGCGCACTCTACCGGCTGGAGTTGAAGTTGCTGGCCGATGTGGGCCTGGTCGGCTATCCCAACGCAGGCAAGTCGACGCTGATCTCGCGCATCTCGGCAGCCAAGCCGAAGATCGCCGATTATCCCTTCACGACGCTGGAGCCGAATCTTGGCGTGGTGACGCGTGGGCGAGGAGCCGGATCGGGAGTCGTTTGTCGTGGCCGATATGCCGGGACTGATTGAAGGCGCGCACCTTGGGTCGGGCCTGGGCACGCAGTTCCTGCGCCACATCGAGCGCACGCGCTTGCTGCGTCCACCTGGTCGATGTTTCGGACGCCTCGGGCCGGCCCGATCCGGTCGAGGACTTCAAGGTCATCAACAAAGAGCTGGCCAGCTTCGGTGCGAACGGCATCTCGACGGAAAAGCCGATGATCGTGGTCGCAACCAAGATCGACGCGGCCAATCCGGAGAAGCTGAAGAAGCTGAGCCGCGCATGCCAAGCGGCGCAAGCTGGAGTTCCATGCGATCTCCGCTGTCACCGGCGCAGGGAATCGATGAGCTGAAGTGGGCGCTGGCCAAGCGGCTGCGGGCGGAGTGATGTTCGCGCGGTCGTGCAGGTCTCAAATCGGCAATGAGACGAAGCCTAATTTCCGTGCGGCATCGAGCAGTTGCGCGTCACCGGAAATGAACCTGCGATCTCTGGGATGCCCCTGGCACCAGATCCAGGCTGCGGCCAATTGAAGCGCATCGGCGGCATGCAGCGGAAAACGGTCTAACAGCTGTTCCGCTCGCTCTCTCACGTGGTCAGTAGGCCGGATTTCGCGCCAGTCGTTCCGCAACCGATCCAATAACAGAATCGCCTGCACTTGCCCTCGAGAGCTAATTTGGCGCATGCGGATCAGACGCGCAATTGCGCTCCTCACTTCAACGGCAGTCGCCCACCACACCACCACGCCAAATTCCTTGGTTAAAGCACGTGCGGAGGCTGTCGAGGGTTGCTGAGTGCACATGGGAACAATCGCGCTCGAATCCCAAAAAGCCGTGACCATCTACCGATCGCCCTTGGCCCACCGAATGGCCTCGCGCGCGGCTTTATCGGATACGGTGGGGTGAGGTAAGGCCCAGAAAGCCTTCCAATTCATTTCTTCCTTGGCCGGCGTCATGATTCCCGCCGCAATGAGCCTGGCTTCTTCGTCCATCGTGGCTTCGGAAACAATCGGGACAATCCGCGCAATCGGCTTCTTCCGATCCTGCACCAAAATCTCTTCGCCTTCGCGGACGGACCGCAGGTAAGAGCTGAGCTGGTTCTTGAGAGTGCCGATGTTTACCGATCGCATGAACTCATCCTACGCCAACTTAGCCAAGTTGGCCAAGTTGCGCGGCGGCCTGCCCCGGAAATCAGTCCGCTCGCCGAATACCGCTACACCATCGCCCGTTCTTTCACCGTCAGGTACTGGTTCAACACCGACGACGTCAGCGCCTCTGGGTTCAGGTCCATCGTCAGCGCGCCTTGGTCATGGAGCCGGGTCAGCAACAACTCGCGACGTCCTGCCATCTCCTGCGCTGCTGTGGCGCGAAACATCTGCTCCACGTTCTTCGGCCGAGCCTCGGCTATCGTTTCGACCTCGGGCTGCGCCATGGCGACAAACAAGAGCACATGACGGCGAAGCAGTTGCACGGCGCCATCGATCACCTCGGGCCGCATCGCTGTCTCGGCGAGGTCGGTGATCCAGAGAATGAGCGAACGGCGCGGCTGCAGACGATTCAGTGTGGCCGTCGCCCGCAGATGATCGGCCTCGCTGCCTTCGGCCTTGACCTGCGCCAGCGCCTCGATAATCTGGCGCAGATGCGACGCGCCTCGCCCCGGCAGCAGGCGCTGTTGCGTTCCCTGCCCATAGGCCAGCAGACCGACGCGATCGCCCGAATAAAGAGCCAGCTGCGCAAGAGAAACGGCTGTGGTGCAGGCAAAGTCCAGTTTCGAATGAATTCGCTTGCTGGAGCTTTCGTTCAAAGCCCCGCCGCGCCCCGATGCACCAATTCTCGACCGCATGAGGCGTCCGCAATCGAGCACGATCCATACCGGCTGGCTGCGCTCGGTCTGGTACTGGCGCGCGATGAGGCTGCCGCGACGAGCCGTGGCTGTCCAGCAGATATCGCGGAGGTCGTCGCCTTCGCGGTATTCGCGCAGGCTCTCGAAGTCGCGGCCCAGGCCACGCTGCCGCGCCAGGCGGAGTTGGAGATCGATTTGCCGGCTGCGCGCAAGGAATATCTTCTGTTCCTCGCCTGCACGCAAGGCTGGGTAGACGCGCACGCGCTGGTCAATGGGAGCGACAGCCCAGCGCTCGGCCAGTCCCAGCGGCGAGCGATAGGCGAGGTAGAGTGCGTGGGCATCGCAGTCGCCGCGCTCCTGCGGCTCAATACGATAACGGACTTTGGAGGGAGCGTTGGGAAAGACTGTCAGCTGCTGCGCTGCGGGGGCATCCCCGAGGGCCGGCGGCAGATCGTCTTCGACGCGGCAAAGAATGATTACGCGCCCGTGATTCTCAATGCTCAGCTCGATTTCCGTGGTGCTGTCGAGAGCCGGCGCATTGTTCCACGAGCGTTGTGCCGAGAGATCCGCAGCACTCGGGAGGCGCAAGCCATCGAGGAACGCGGCCAGCAGGACGAGCGCATCCCAGATCGGCATGGCATAGCTGAGCCGGCTGTCCCAGAAGCCGGGAATCAGCAAGAAGAATCCTGCGCTGAGCAGGCCGACTGATCGGCCGGTGAGCCCGAAGGCCCAGCGCCTGCGCGGCACGCAGGTAGCTTGCACGGGCGCGGGCTGCAGTGAAGGGGCGATCACTGCCGCGGCACCGGCACGGCCGCCACAACGTCGGCCAGCACGCGGTCGGAGTCAAATCCTTCCAGCTCGGCTTCCGGCTTGAGGATGACGCGATGACGCAGCACGGGCTGCACGGCGCGCTTCACGTCGTCGGGCACAAGATAGTCGCGCCCATCGAAAGCAGCCGTGGCCTGTGCCACGAGCATGAGACTGAGCGCCGCGCGCGGGCTTGCGCCCAGAGACAACGTGGGCCACTCGCGGGTGCTGCGCGCGATGGCGAGGATGTAGCGGTAGAGTTCCGGCTCGATACGAATGGCCCTGACCTCAGCGCGCGCCGAGGCAAGAAGGCCCTCGGGAATGGGCGCGATGGCTGCATCCTGCAACAGCCCGCCGGACGCGCTTCCATGATGACGCTCTAAAATCTGCAGCTCTTCGCTCTCGCTGGGATAAGCGACACGAATCTTCATCAGAAACCGATCGAGTTGCGCTTCAGGCAACGGATACGTTCCCTCGAAGTCCACCGGGTTCTGGGTTGCGAACACTGTGAACCATGCCGGCAGCGGATGGCGTTGCCCATCAATCGTCACCTGGCGCTCTTCCATACACTCCAGCAGCGCGGCCTGGGTGCGGGGCGGCATGCGGTTGATCTCGTCCACGAGCAGCAAATCGGTGAAGACGGGTCCCGCATGGAATGTGAAAGAGTCGGTGCCCGGACGCAGAATCGTTGTACCGAGGATGTCGGCGGGCATCAGATCGGGCGTGGCCTGCACGCGCTGGAAGCCCAGACCCAGCAGGCGGCCGAGCGCCTTCACCATCAGGGTCTTCGCAATGCCCGGCACGCCTTCAAGCAGCGCATGGCCCTGGCAGAGCACCGCGATCAGGACCTCCTCAATGGCAGTGCCCTGCCCCGAGATGACCTTGCCGAGTTCGTTGCGTGCGTGCGCAATCAGCTGGTCAGTCGCGGGAAGAGAAGGCTTTCCCTCCTCCGGATTCGCTGCGTTCGGTATGACCTTTTGTCCGTCCTGGCTCATTCCATCTTGGCTCATGAAGCCCTTTCTTGCGGGTTGGATACTTCTTGTTGTTCAGCCGACTGCGCCGATGCAAAACGGTTGCCGGATTTCGAAGCTTCTTCCAGCGTGCGGAGATGCGCATGCAAGGCCTGGATCAATTTCAGCGCCGCGCGCGGCTCCAGTTTGTCGCTCCACGAAGCATCTTCGCAGGCAGCAAGGTCTGCTTCAAGGCTCGCGTCTGCATGCGGAAATCGCCGGCGAATCGCAGCGGCAAGCTCAGCTGCGCCCATGGGTGCGAGGCGCAGCCCGCAAAGACGCAGACTGCGCCTCCGGAAGCGTTCGAGCGCGACCGCGACGGCCGTCGATGCGGCGCCCGCTCCCCGATAGAGCGAACCGAGTGCGTCTAAGAATTCAATCGGCGCGGTCCGCGGCGGTTCTGGCAGGTCGCGCACGGGTCCGCTGCGCCGGCTGAAGCTGAGCACGATCAGGAACCCCAGCAGGGGCAGCCCGATCCACAACATGTTGCGCGCCGGTCCCGCGACGTAGCTCCACTCCGAACGCACGTCGCCGTGCAGGGATTCGTCCCAATAGAAACGATGGCCTTGGCGCGGCCCCACCGCGTTGAGCAACAGATCGAGATCGTTGGCGCGCGCCAGCGAAGCGTTCTCGAGCGGCGTGGCGCTGGCCCACCATACAACATGGCCCCTGGCAAAGTCGTACTCGACCACAGCCGGTTGTCCTGCGCAGCTGTATTGAATGCGATGCGTGGGGTTGCCGACCTGCCATGTGGCCTCTGGAACCATCCACACTTCGCCTGAACCGGCCAGTGCATCCAGCCCCTCGGGCTCAAGCCGGCAGGCGGCAAAGCTGAATTCACGGGGTGGGTTGGGCTGGCCGCCCGGCAAGATGAATCCACCCCAATAGCCCGTCGAAAGCACTCGGCCGCCGCGCTCCAGAATATGCTGAACGGCCTCGATGTCGCTGCGTTCGCGCGTGAAGGGCCGGGCGAAGATCACGACCGTCTCCGGGCCCGCGATGTTGGCAAGCTCGGCAAGAGGACGCTCCCAGCGCTCGATTGGGTAATTGGCGCGCAACAGCGTTTCGTAGGCAGCGCGCGCTCCATGCTGCCCGGCAAGATAAGTCGACGGAAGCGGATTGTCTTTCCCGTTTCCATTGGGAGACAGCAGTCCGAGGGCGATTGCGAACACAACCCCGATCCCCAGGCACGACAGCAGCAGGCGGCGATCTTTGGCATCGAGCGAAGAGAAGATTTTCACGCCTTGCCGCCCTCCGCTGCCATGGTTCGCGCGCCGGAGGCGGAGCCTTCGATCAGCGAAGTTGCCAGCGCTTCAGCATCGCGGTAGTCACTCTCGACGGCCGCCCGTCCGCCGTACCAGGTACGCTCGAAGCTGCGCGTGAGCGAGAGCAGGTGTGCGTAGCGCGGGTCGCCGGCGACGAGCAAGGCAAGATACTCGCGCGGAGTGCGCGCGCGGTCAGCCGGCCAGAGACGGCGCGCTTCAAGCCGCGCAATGGCGGCCCAATACAGAAAGTGAATTGCCTCCCGCCACAAACCCGATGAAGCGGCGTGACGGGCGTCTTCAAGCCAGAGCTGCCAGTTGCGTGCCGAGGGTGCGGTGCTCGCGACCACGAGATCTGCAGGAACCATCCGGACTCGCCAGCGCCGCTCCAACTGCAGCAGGGCGAAGACCAGCGCGACACAGACCGCGAGAATGAATCCCCACACCAGCAGACGCCCAACCCATGCCGAACGGGCACGGAGACTCGTCATCTGCTCAATGATGTGGTTGAGCCAGTTGTTCACGCGCTCCAGCATCGAATCGCGTACTGAAGGCTCTTCGGGGTCGCGGAAATCGCGCCCTGCCAATACCTGCGCCATTGTGGCTCTCTCCGCAGCGTGGCTGGCGTTCGAAGAAATGGATGCGTTGGCCTGCGCCAGGTCGATCGCGAGACGCGTTTCCGCTGCCTGCAGCAAGGCACTGGTGGCCGCGGATGGGGGCTGGGCACTCGATGTTCCAGGTTTCTTCCTGGCATCGTCCGCAGGGGAGGCATCGGGCTCCTCAGCCTTGGAGAACAGGACGCGCAGCCATCCATAGCGCACCAGCCGGCGTTCGGCCGTTGCATCGCTCCCCACATGTATGCGATCGTCGGGCCCCACCAGCAGCGGGTCGCAAGTCTTCAGGTCACGTGCTTTGGCGCAGGCCTCGACGCGCAAGGTGAGTTCGCTGAGATGCTTGCGATACTCCTCTTGGGATGCGTCGCGCCAGCGGCCGGAGGGCGGCATCGGGGTTGCGTTGAGAGCGGGCGCGGCGGCCGCCATCGTCGAAATTCCCACCCCCAAAAATCCGGCAAGAGCGACGCATCGAAGCCAGCACGCGAGCACCGTGCGCGCACTCAAGCCTGCGGGTCCTCTGCGCGCACTGGCAAGACGGAGAGATCCGCAGAAGGCGCACCAACCGACTCCTCCAACCCTGCGGCCCGCATCATCCACTCGATGTCGTACCCCTCTTTGCGCACGCGCTGGTCATAGTAAAACAGAGTGAACCCGGTGGCGTAGATCGGCCCCACAAACGTGTTGGTGCAAAAGGCCACCAGCTGCTGCAAAACGCGAATCAGGGCGGGCAGCTCGCCATGATTGCGGAACGTGGCCACCACAAAGAAAGCCTGCGTGACAAGCCCCAGTCCCATCTGCACGGCGACCACAAGAAGCGCGAGAAGGAAGATGCGTCCGCGCGCCCCCTTGCTGAGCTCGATGCTGCGCCGGATCGCCGCGCGAGCGGCGAGATTCTCAATCACGCAGGCCGGAACAGCCAGGGCATAGCGAAGCCCCATCAGCACCGAATAGACAACAGAAGCAAGCAGAAGAAGGCCGAAGGCCAGGGTGACAATTCCGAAGACGAGGAAGGCCTGCGGGTCGCGCACCGAGGACGGCTGTGCGAAGAGGCCGCGGGGTCGCGCGTAGAGAAGAACGAAAGCGGTATACCCCCCGTAGACCAGACCGAATGGGACCCAGACGATGGTGGTGGTCAGGATCATCAGCCAGAGATAGCGCCCGAGGCGCGGCAGAATGCTGCGATAAGCCGCGCGAATGGTGGCTGGTTCCCCGTGGTGCAGCCATGACACGGCGCGGTTATTGGCCGCCACGGCCAATCCGCCGACAATCACGAGCACCGGCCAGAGCACCGCAATGCCGCCCAGCGTCACCCAGACGAGCTGGCTCGTCATGTGGCGGGAACGCAGCGACTCCTGGATCCCGATCTCCACCAGGCTGAGGAGAAGCAGAACCCCGGCGTAGGCCGAGGAGATGCCCGCAAGCAACGCAAAATGCGTTCGATACAACTGGGCTGTGCGATCGAGGATCTCGCCGAGAGTCAGGGGTCGCAGGATGGTCTGCATGGCGCTTTCAGGTTCCGTCGGGAGCAGGAAAAACAACCCTCTGCGGGAGCACTTCCCGGGATACTAGCACAGGCTGTTTTGCCGGCGCAGTGCTACCACTTCAGTTTTGATTGTGAAAGTTTGTAAACAGAGAACTTAGTCCACTTTGGAGTACACTGGACTCCCGCGCGATGAACAGGTCAAAGGCCCCGGTCAACGAGCTCGCCCGAGCTTGTGCCCACTCTGCCGACGCGAATGAGTGGGCCGAGTTTTTGGGCCAGTGTGCGCCAATTGCCTGTATTGTTGCCGGACGAGTCGCCCGTGTCTGGCAGAGAGATCCGGCATCCTCGGTGGTGGACGATATCGTCCAGGAAGTATTTCTGAAGCTCTGCGATCAGGAGAGACGCATTCTGCGCGAGTTTCGGCCCCAGGGAGAAAACTCCTTCTTTGCGCTTCTCCGCGTGGTCACCGCTTCGGTGGCGAATGACTATTTCCGGCGCCAGTACTCTGAGAAGCGCGGCGGAAAAGTGATCACCATGGTGCTGGACGAAGAACCGGTGTCTGTGGTGCCGGTGGGTGCAGGCCGGGGCGCCGACATGGAACGAGCCGTGCTCTTCTCCGAGATCGACCACAAGCTACGACTGGCGCCAGGATCGGCTGTGGAGCGCGATCGAACTATCTTTTGGCTCTATTACTTGCAAGGGCTCACCGCCGAGGAGATCGCCGGCCTGCCTACCGTGGAACTCTCCGCCAAGGGTGTCGAAAGTGCCTTGCGCCGCATTACTGCCTGGCTGCGCAAGGAGCTGCAACCGAAGAAAATGGGAGCGGTCAGTGAACCGGCGGGAGAAACCGGATGACAATTGGAAAGGAATCCAGCTGCGATTCTCGATAACACAAGTGAACGGATGATCGAAGACTCCAATCCGACTCCGCTGAAAGACCCGGCCGCCCAGGATCCCGAAGGGGTGCTCGCCCGGGTCCTCGAGGATCTCGTGTCCAATGCTCCCTACAGAAAGACGGCCCCGCAGGACCAAGCCGGGGGTTTTACGTCTCCTGGTGCTGGATCGTGTCCGGATATTGGCGATTGGCTTCGCATGGCCGGCCATGCCCTCCCCGGCGGCGACCTCCCGGGCAGTGAATTGTCCTCTTCGAAGCGTGAACACCTGCTCACCCACGCGGCGCTCTGTACAGGCTGCCTGAATCGGCTGCGGGAGAGCCAGGGCATTCTGCGCGAAGAGACGACCCCTGAGGAAGAAGCCGGTCTGAAGCAATTGGCCTCGACAACACCGCAATGGCAGCACCGGCTGGCACTTGAGCTGGCCCAGACGCCGAGCGGAGGAGAACAAGCGCGGCCCGCATTTCGCTTTGCCTGGGTCGTCGGCGCAGGCCTCGCGGCAGCCTTGGTTCTCAGTGCAATCGGCACGTTCTGGTGGCGAAGCGCGAATGCTCCTGAGAAGCTCCTCGCCGAGGCGTACGCTCAGTCCCGCACATCGGATTTGCGCATGCCAGGCGCCGCCTTCGCCCCGGTCAAACCGGAGAGTCATCTGCGCGGCGGAGCAACTGACCGCGAGCCGGCCGCGCTGCTCTCTGCACGCGCCGCCATTGAACGCAAGCTTGAGAAGACGCCCTCCGATCCCCATTGGCTCCAAATGGAAGCGCGTGCGCAATTGCTTGAGGAGCAGTACGACGGCGCCATCGATATCTTCGATCGCCTTCTTGCTGCGGGCCCGGTGACAGCCAGCCTGCTTAGGGACGACGGCATGGCCTACTATCTGCGCGGCACAGCCACCGGGAGCGAGAATGACCGAGCCACGGCTCTTGAGAACCTTCGCCGCGCCGACGAACTCGCTCCCAGCGATCCCGTCATTCTGTTCAACGAAGCGATCGTGATGGAAGACCGCGGCCAGGTGATGAGCGCCGTCGAGACGTGGAACCGCTTCCTGAGATTCGAGCGCGATCCCCAGTGGCAGGAAGAAGGCCGGCAGCGCCTGGAGGCACTCGAGGCGAAGCTGAACCGGGTGAAGACCCACGAGAGCCGCATGCAACAGCACCTGGCCACGCCGCAAGCCATGCGCGCACTGGCCGCCGACCCGGCCACCCTCGCAGGCATCGACGAGGAGTTCTCGACGACGCTGCTGCCGCGACTGCTTGAGGCTGCCTATCCACTGCCCGGCGATCGCTCCCGCGGATCTCCGTGCGACGACACATGTGCCGCTGCGCGCACCCTTCTCGGTGCTCTCGCCACTTCGCTCCAACGCAATCATCAAGACCTTTGGCTTAAAGAGTTTCTCCCTTCCGCTTCCTCCCCGATCTCGACAGACTATTTGAGCGCGGCGCACGCACTGGGCCAGGCCATCGATGCCCAAACGCGCGGCGACTATGCGGCTGCACAGAGCGCGTCCATCGAGAGCCGTGACCTGTTGCGCAAGCTGGGCAACGCCGCCGGAGCCGACCGCGCTGAAGTCGAGCGCGCGTACGCACTGCAAAGGTCGTTCACATTCGCGAAGTGCCACGAAGCCATCGAATCGATCGATGCCGGCATACGAGGCTTTAGCTGGATTGAAGCGCAAGCCGTGGCGCTGGACGCCGGATGCGATACGAGTCAGGGCACAGCCGCAGCGAACAATCCTCGCTTTGTGCGGGCACTGCGGTTGGCACAGATTCATCGCTATAGATTGCTTGAACTGCGCGCGCGCAACATGCTGGCTGGAAATGCTGTCGAGTCGGACAACAACGAAGCCAGCTGGAGCATGTTGCTCGAAACTCTCCGCATGTTCTATTCCGGCGACTACCCTGCGATTCGTGCCGCGACGACTATGGGTGGCTTGGCGAGCCTTGAAGAGTCGACTCCACGGAACCACCTTGATCTGCTGATCAATCGCGAAGCTCTGTGGCTCTTTTCGCTCACCAACGACCTCGCCCACATTGCAGAACAACGCACCTCCCTCGTTCGCGCTGCATCCCGTGCCGGCTCCTTGCAGGAAGCTCAGAATCAATTGGCATACGCAAAGGATGATTTGAGGCCGGGCCCACACCGGGTGGTTGGTTTCCAGGCTGAGAGCGAAATCTGGATGGCAGAGCTTTATCTCAGTCGTCGCGACCTGCAGCAGGCGAATGCCATGCTGGACGATGCACGGAACCACATGGCGGGCGAAGACAACCCTGTTCAGTTGCGAAGCTATGCGGTCGCGCGCGGCGAGCTTGAACTGGCTCTGCAGCATCCACGGGCTGCGGAATCGACCTTACGCGCGGTGATATTGAGACAGGAGAACGAAGCCGCCGGAGCAGGAGCGCAGAACGCAGTCTTCGCTCGCCAGGACCGCGACTTGTACGCCACACTCGCCGGAGTTTGGCTGCAGGAAGGCCGCCCCGACCTGGAAATTCTCGCCCTCTGGGAAAGGTACCGGCTGCGCATTCTCGGGCTCCCGGTCAAGGCCTGCGCCGGAAGCCATCTCGATTGCTTGAAAACCCAGCTCGCAAATATCTTCGACCGTTGGCGTCAATCCAAAGCCCAGGAAACGCTGGTGGGCCAAATCGTTCTGCGCGACCGCGTCTTGCTTTACCAGTTCGATGGTGAACGACTGACCTGGAGCCAGCAGCCGATTCATCGAGAAGAGCTTCTTGCCGACGCCGCATCCCTGGAGCGTGTGGCAAGTTCGCCGGCCACTTCTCAGATCTCAGTGGACGCGGCTGCTCGCCGTGTGGGCGATATCTTCTTCGCTACCTCGCAGGTCTCTCTATCCCCCGACCGCATCCTGGCGATCGAATCCGACCCTCTACTCGGCAATCTGCCGTGGGCCGCCGTCGAAACGGCGGAGGGATCGATCGGCCTGCGGCTCAATCTTGAGGAGTCGCCTTCGCTCTTGCTCGATCAAGATGATGCGGAAAAGGAAGGCAAAGAGCTTGCAGGGGCCAGACCCCTGATCGTCGGCGCATCCATGACCGCGGACGGCAGCCCCCTGCTGCCGGAGGCTCTGGAGGAAGCGCGCAGGGTCGCCGGCGAAAGTCCGAATCCAAATCTTCTAGTCGGGAACGAGGCCACCGAAGCACACGTCGCAGCTCTGATGCGATCCGCGTCCATCCTGCACTTCGCAGGCCACGCAGCACAATATGATGGCGCCACGCGGCTCTTGCTGGCTCCCTCCGGTTGGGCAGCGGACAAGCCATATCTCGATTCGGCGCTGTTTCTCAAGAATCCTCCTCGCGCCGCTCGGCTCGTCGTCTTCTCCGCCTGCTCCAGTGGAAAAAGGGAAGAAGGCTGGGATCACGGTATGGGAGATATCGTCGACACACTTGCGTCCCTCGGGGTTCCAGAGGTTGTGGCCACGCGCTGGCAGATCGACTCCGCCTCCGCAGTCCCCCTGATGGACGTCTTTTATCGAGGCCTGGCCAACCGACTCGCGGTACCCCAGGCTCTGACTGCGGCGCGGCAATCGCTTGCCCGCGACGCCCGATACAGGCACCCCTACTACTGGGCGGCCTACTACGCCTCCGGTGTGGGAACAACCGATTTGCACGAGGTCTTTCATGGCAGCAGCAACTAGCACTCCGGCAGCGGCAGCGCAATTGGACGTCGTCTTCGACGGCACATGGCTTCTCGTCCCTACCGCCGATACCTCCGGCAAGATCACGCGTGTCAGCATCTACTCGCCCGCCTGTGGCCACCCACTGGGCGTCTACTTTGCAAATCAGTTGAACCCCAATCCGTGGCCGGTTCAGTCTTCGTTTTACCAGCTCGACAGCCACAGCTATACGCTCAATATCCAGTGTGGAGCGCGGGGCGCCGCCGGGATGCCTGTGAGCGGCATCAACACCGCGATCAATCATTGTGTAAGCCAGCCTCGCCCCATCTCCTCCAACTGGGACATGCTCGCTTCCATCGCGATCGGCCCTGACGCCTGGGTCTCAGGCGATACATTCGCTCCGCAGACGACCGACGCGCACGGAAACGTAGTTCCGTGCTTCAGGGGCAAGGATGCGCCCAGCGGACAGGTCTCTTCGATGCAGACCCTCAGCTTTACCGGAGTCACCGCGGTGTCTCTGCTCGGCGCACCCTCCAGTGTTCAAGCGCTTCTTCCGGCGCCTTGGAGCGGCAGCGGCACAATCATCTTTGAGGATGAGATCCCCTATATCCCAACACTGCAGCATGAACGGAACGCCATCTTCGCCATCGCCAATCTGGCCGGACTCGACCTTGCGCTGGACTATCCTCTTCCTAAGAAGACTCCAGCCCCAGCTTCAGCAAGTAACCCTTTGCGTCCCATGCTGCATACCGGCCCGCTCTGCGGCGCCGCGATCATCATGATGCCTTAGGCCCGGCAAACCTATGTGCGGAGGAGCGGCGCAGAGCCGCGACTCCACTCCGCATGCGGAGTCGCTACAGATCGACAAGGAACCAGCCAAATGCGGTAGGCTTTTTCTGCCATGACAATCCAATGCAAGTCTGTCTTGATTTTGGCCGCGCTCCTCTCCGTTCCCCTGGCCCCTTGCCGCCTTCACGCCCAGATGGTCTCGCCCTCCATCGACAAGCCCGGCGAGCCGTTCTCCTACTTTTCCAAACCCACCGACGAGATCGGCGTGATGGATGCCGAAGCGGCCACCGAGATCACGCCAGAAGGATACCTGCGCACCGGTTTCGGCGAGCTGATGTTCTTCGCGGGTCCCGAATTGAGGCCCACCAGCGTCCGCATCCGCACTCTCGAAGACGGCCATCTGCCGATCGTGCACTACCAGTTCGCACGCGACGGCATCGTCTACCGCTTCACCCTGTTCGCGGCCACGCTGGACGGGAGACCCGAAGGCACGCTGGTGAACTTCATCCGCATCGCGATCAAGAACGAAGGAACCGAACCGACGCGGGCTATTCTCGCCACGGGCATGCGCTACGACGCGCCCAACAATACGGGAGCCGCACTGCACGGCGACAACCGCTTTGACCGCCCCGTGAAGGGTAGATTCCCCGGCGACTACCGCCAGCTCGGCGAGCCCTTCAGCCCCCAGTGGACCCACGCCTTCACGCCCAGCGGCTTCCTGCGCGACGGTCGCCTCCTCTACACCTTCCCCGACGGATACGTGGCGCGCGGGTACACCATGCATGGCCGCTACAACTATCCGGAGGAGATCGGCAAGCCCGAGAAGCTCGCCGTCGATCCCACGGTTCCGGTTGGCATCGTGACGTATTCGCGCCTGCTCGAACCCGGCGCCGAAGACGCGCTTGAGTTCAAGATGCCGGTCGTTCCGACCTCCGACGCCGCCACGATTGCCGCAATCGATACGGCCACATTCGATGGAGCCGAGGCCCAGGTCAAGGGATTCTGGAACAAGATTCTTGCCGAGGGCATGCAGGTCACGCTGCCCGAAGCAAAGGCGACCGACACCTTCTACACCAATCTGATCTACGATCTCATCGCGCGCGACCACATCGGCTCGGACTACATCCAGACGGTCAACAAGCTTCATTACCACTCGTTCTACTTGCGCGACGGCGCCGACATTGTGCACAGCTACGACGTGACCGGGTACCCTGTCGTCGCCAAACAAGTTCTCGAGTTCTTCGCGCAGTCGCAGAAGCCTGACGGCAATTTCCTTTCCCAGGAGCAGCAGTACGATGGATGGGGCGAAGCGGTGTGGGGCTATGCGCAGCATTACCGCATTACCCACGACAAAGCGTTTGCCGAATGGGCCATTCCACAGATTGACCGCGCAGTGGCCTGGCTCAGACAGGCGCGCGCCGCCGATCCGCTGCACATCATGCCCGCCAGCGATGTGCGCGACAACGAGTTTGTGCCCGGCCACCTGACCGGCTACAACTTCCTCGCGCTTTCCGGATTGAAGGTCGCGATTCAGATGGCAAAGGAGACAGGCCACGCCGACCTGGCTGCTGCGTGGCAGATCGAATACGACCGCTATCATCAAGCCTTCTTCAAGGTTCTCGATGCCCAAGCCGCGGCGCACGACGGCTATATTCCCCCGGCTCTCGATGGACAAAAAGGCGGCTACGACTGGGGCAATCTGCTTGCCGTTGTTCCCGAGCCCACGCTCGACCCCCAGGACCCACGCGTTGCCGCGACCCTCAAAGCGACGCAGGCCAAATATGCCGAAGGCATCATGACCTATGCCGATGGCGAGTTCCTGCATCACTACCTGACCATCAAGAACACCATGACCGAGGCGATTCGAAGCAATCCTGAAGACCAGGAGCAGGCGGTGAAAGAGTTCTACGCCTTGCTTCTGCACACCAGTTCCACGCACGCCGGCTTCGAATTCGCCATCTTGCCGTGGGGCGATCGCAATTTCCAGGACAACCTTGCGCCCCATGGCTGGTTCGCCGCCGAGTATCGCACCCTGCTGCGCACGATGCTTGTGCGCGAAGAGGGTGAGCAGCTGCATCTGCTCAGCGTGGTCTCTCCCGAGTGGGTTGGCAAAGGCAAAACGATTGCAGTGACGCAAGCGCCTACGAACTTCGGCACCGTTGCGTTCACGCTGGAACAGCCATCGGACGAGGAGGCTGTGCTGCACCTGAACCCATCCTTCACGCGCGCACCGCAGCAGATTGTGATTCATCTGCCGTGGTTCGTCGAGTTGAAGAGTGCGACCGTTGACGGCAAGAGCGCCGATGCAAGCAAGGGCACATTGTCGGTCTCCTCGGCAGCGAAGGAGATCAGACTGCGCTGGACTGTGAAGGCGAACACGCAGCATCTCAGCTATCAACAGACCGTCGACGACTACAAGGCTGAGTACGCGCGGCGCTATCGGGAGCTGATGCACGGGCCGGCAGCCAAGTAAATTCGGCTTGGCATCAACCCTGACACGCGAGCGGGAGGACTGGATGCAATGACGACATCGGAGACACAACTTTCCATCCTGTTTTTGGAGTTCTCCCGCAAGAAGCTGCTCGACCAGTATTGGCCGCGCATGAGCAGCTGCGTGGCGTCGCTCACCGACGAGCAAATCTGGTGGCGCCCCAATGACGCCTGCAACAGCATCGGCAACCTGCTCTTGCACCTGAACGGGAACGTGACTCAGTGGATAATTTGCTCATTCAATCGCCTGGAAGATGGTCGCAATCGTCCCGTTGAGTTCAACCAGCGGGAACAAATTGCCGGGAAAATCCTTTTGGATCGGCTCGACAAGACCATGCAGAAAGCCGCCGAGGTTCTAGCCCGATTGACGCCCGAAGAACTGACCGCCACTTATCACATTCAGGGATACACGGTGAGCGGCCTCGACGCGATCTACCAGGTTGTGGAGCACTTCGGCATGCACTACGGCCAGGTTCTCTACATCCACAAGATGCTGCGCGCGGAAGATTTGGGCTTTCATCGCGATTTGAATGCGACCGGCCGCGTGCCGCAGGCAGAGAGCAAGAATTTCTAGGCGGACAGATGCTATTCGAGCCTCTGAATTCTCGTGCCGTCGGGCAGATTGATTTTGAACTGATCATCGGTCAGCTTGGGGCTCTCGGGATTCATTGTGAACTTCTCTACCGTGAGCACGAGTCGACGGCCCTCAAGAGGACGCGTGATCTTGATCACGGAGGGATACCTGTTGCCATCGAAGTCAGCGTACTGCGCATACGAGACTTCGGTTTCCAGGTTCCCAGCCTTGTCGTAGAGGTCTTGCTTGTAGGGTAGAAGGTCGTCACGATGAAATGTAACCACCCGCGTCGGCGCCTCGCGATGACTCTCGTGACTGTGCCGGGTTACGCTCAAGACATACTCGGGCATCGAAATGAGGTGTTCCCTGTCTGCGGCTTCGATGATCTCAACGTCGGCAGTCTGGGTGTAAAAGTCGTCAGGGGCCAGGCCACGGACAACGAGGGCATCAAAGAAGAATCCCGGACGCATGTTCTCAATTTGGTTTGATGACCTCTTCGTTAACTCATTCGGGCCCTCGTAGGCGACTCCTTGCGACGGAATATAGAGAGTAAAGTTCTTCCCGTCCGTTGCCATGCTAAACATCTGTGTCCCAAGCAATGGCACGCGGGCGTAAACGCGTAACGTTTCTGGCTTGCGCATCATGATGATTGCGGGAAATGGTGTGTGGACCTGCTGTTTGCCCTTGCTGTTCTTTGAACTGGCTAGAATCTCGACATTGACATACATACTATCGAGCGACTCCCAGCGTTCATTGAGTTCCCTGACCAACTCATTGACAGTTGCCGTTTGAATAACTGGCGGGGGCAAAGGCGTCGGAAGTTTGCGGGTTGCAAACCTGCATCCAGTCAGCAGCAGAAGTGGCAAAAGTGCCGCCGCTGCTACACATCGAAGCTTAGGCTTCAACCGAGTCGCCTGAGATGCACTTCGCAAACACTACTCCAGGTGCTGAACCTTCACGCCGTCCGGCATCTTCACTTCAAACTGGTCGTCGGTGAGCTTCGGATTCTCGATCACCCGAGCCACGGTCAGCACCAGCTGAATGCCCTCGATCGGTCTCTTGATTGTGACCACGGAGGGATACATGCTGCCGTTGAAGTCGGCATACTTGGTGTATTGGACGATCGTCTCCAGGTTCCCCTTCTCGTCGTACAAGTCCTGCTGATACGGAAGCAGATCGTCGCGATGGAAGGTCACAACACGCACCGGCGTGTCGCTGCGCGCGCCTGGATTATGCCGCGTGATGCTCAAGACGTATTCGGGCGTAATGTACAGATGTTTTTTCGATGAGTCCTCGATTGTTTCGGTGTCCGCGGTGACCGAATAAAAATCGTCGGGGCGCAACCCGTGCACCAGCATGGCGTCAAAAAAGAAATCGGGCCGCAGGTTGTACATGGGATTTGGCGCCTTCCCCTTGGCGTCATTCGCTCCCTCGAAGGCAATACTCCTGGGCGGAATCACGAGCGTAAAGCTCTTGCCGTCGCTGGCCATGTCGAAGATCTTGACGCCGAAGTAGGTCCCCGCAACGCGGAGCATCTTGGGCTTGCGCATCACGATGAATCCGCGGCAGCTCGGAAAGTCCTTCTCCACGCCTTCGTTATTTTTCAGCTGCGTTGCCTGAATCTCTACTGTCGCGGTCAGCGATTCCACTGCGTCCCAGCGGCGGTCGAGGTACTCCACGAGATCGGCCGGGGAAACGGTTTGCGTAACCGCCGGAGCCTTGGGCACCGGCAGCTTGCGCGTGGTCGGGAACAGAGAGCATCCCGCAAGCATCAGCACGGGCAGCGAAGCAGCACAGGAAGCACATCGGGAGCGCATCCTCAACGGCCACCTGCCTTTTTTACGGCCTTCCGGTAGCCCGCAACGTTGCGATTGTGCTCTTCGAGGGTGGTGGCAAACATCGACCTGCCCTGCGGATTACGGTTGGCGGCAACAAAGTAGAGATAGCCGGTTTGCGCCGGCTGCATCGCCGCACGCAGCGAGGGAAGGCCGGGGTTGGCAACGGGTCCAGGGGGCAGGCCTGCATGCAGATACGTGTTGTAGGGCGTGTCGCGCTTCAGATCGCTCGCGTAAATAGTGCCGCGCCATTGCTTCTGTAACTCCAAACCATAAATGACCGACGGATCGGTCATCAGCGGCATGTTGCGCGCCAGACGGTTCTGGAACACGCTGGCAACCAGCGGGCGCTCCGCGTCCACCGCCGTCTCGCGCTCCACCAGAGAAGCAACCGTCACCACCGTGTGCACGTTTCCTGTCAATCCCACCTGCTCCGCCGCCTGGCGGAATCGCTTCACCATCGCAGTCGTCATCTGCTCGGGCGTGGCCTTCGGCGAAAAATGATATGTGTCCGGAAACAGATACCCCTCCAGACTCTTCGCCTGCGGGTCCAGATCCGCCACCAGTGCGGTCCGCCGCGCCGCTCTTAAGAATTCCTGCCGCGCCCCAAGGCCCACTTCTTCAAGGCGCGTCGCAATGTCGAACATGCTGGCGCCTTCAGGAATCGTTACAGCCTTGGTGTAGACATCTCCCCGCGCAATGCGTGCGTAGATTTCCATCACCGTCGCGGGATGATCGAAGCGATATTCCCCTGCCCGCAACGTGCCCCGTTTCCAGCTGCGCACCAGATCAAATGCATACCGGCTGCGCACAATGCCCGCCGATTCCAACTGGCGTCCAATCCGTGCCGCTGAGGTTCCGGGCGCCACGTCCACAAACGTTTCGGCCGAAGGCCCGAAAGGCGCCAGAACCACCCACGCCGCCCCTCCGGCCAGACCCAATAGAAGCAAAAACGCAATCAGCAGGAATCCCGCTGCGCCCGCGCCTCGTTTTTTTCTGATCTTTTGCTTTGGGCGTGGCATGCGCTGTTCAAAAAACCTTCTGTGACTAAGACGCGTCCTGGTTGCCTGCGGATTCTCAGCTTTCTGTCATTGTATCTGGAACAGAACTCCTGGCACCGGCCGGCCCCTCCCCGCTATAAGCTGGAATCCTGAAGAGTTAATGGGAGAGTTAATGACCAACTTGAGGTCCGGCCAAGGGGGCGAGAATCGGGGCGAGAATCGGCCGCTCCGGTATCTTGCCCTCGACGTCGGGTCGAAGCGCATCGGCGTGGCCGTGTCGGATGAGCTGGGCCTGACGGCGCAGCCGGTAATGACGCTGGAGCGCAGGCGCAGCCCCCGCGAGGACCTGCGTTCGCTTGCCCGGCTGGCGCGCAAGTTTGGCGTTGCCGGGATTGTAGTGGGGAACCCGCTGCACCTGTCTGGAGAACAGAGCCCACGGGCCGTCAAAACCCAGGCCTTCGCCGCCGAACTGGGAGAACTGACCGGCTTGCCCATCCACCTCTGGGACGAACGCCTGACCACGCACGAGGCCCACCAGATCCTCTACGAAGCCGGACACGCGCGCCAGGAGCACAGTCGCGTGGTCGACCAGGTGGCGGCTACGCTCATCCTGCGATCCTTTCTGCAACGGGACACAGGGGACAGGGATCGGGTGTCAGGGATCAGCGGCGGGGAATCCGCAATTGGAGCGCCGAAAAAGACAAATGAAGAATGAGGGAAGCTCGATGGGGGGCGCCTGGGATTGCACTACGCTGCTGCCGGCTCCGCCAGCCAGTCTGCCTGCTTTCCGAACCCTGCCCCCGAACCCTGAGGCCCCCTCTTTTCCCGTATAATGTTCTTTCTAGCGCTAATCGCTGCGGTTTGAGTCACAACTCCCCGCCACGGAAACTGAATGCCGGATCACATCAAGAAACAACTTCTCAAGGAAATTCAGATCCTTGAGCACGAGCTTGCCCACGAACTGCCCGCCGAGATCAAGAAGGCAGCGTCGCTAGGCGATTTGTCTGAAAACGCCGAGTATCACATGGCGAAGCAGCGCCAGAGTCTTCGTCAACGCGCGCCTCGGCCAGTTGAAGAGACGCATGGCTGAACTCTCGCTCGTGAATCTGGCCAACATTCCCCACGACAAGGCCGGTTTCGGCTCGACTGTTGTGGTCTACGATTCCACCAAGAACGAGGAGATTGTGTACCGGCTCGTAACCAGCGAGGAGTCGGATGTCAACAAGGGTCTGATCTCGACCACATCGCCCATCGGGCGGGGCATCGTGGGCAAGCAGGTCGGCGACGTCGCCACCATCGTTACGCCCAACGGCAAACGCGAACTTGAGATTCTGAAGCTGACCACGTACACGACGAAGCCCACGCGGATGATGAAGGCGACGCTGAAAACGGCGCGCAGCAGTAGCTAGGAAGATTTGCAATGACCTGGACCAGTGCTTTCGGCCGCGCCTGCGGCTGGCTCTTAGACCGCATCGTGCACGGTCTGGCTCTTACCCGTATCTCTCCCAACGTTCTCACCTTCATCGGGCTCGTCATCAACATTGTGGCTGCGTTCTTCTTTGGACATGCCAACGCCGCCAACGCCGGCCGCATGTTTCTCTACGCGGGCCTGGTCATCATCGGCGCCGGCATCTTCGACATGGTCGACGGCCGCGTTGCGCGCCGCAATAACCAGGTCACGGTCTTCGGCGCCTTCTTCGATTCGGTCATCGACCGCTACTCCGACGTGGTGCTCTTCTTCGGATTGCTGGTCTACTACGGCCGCATCAACCGGTTCCGCTATGTCGTGCTGGTGGCCTTTGTCATGGTCACGTCGCTCATGGTCAGCTACACACGCGCGCGCGCCGAGGCCCTGATCGGCAGCTGCAAGGTAGGTTTCATGGAGCGGCCCGAGCGCATCGTGCTGGTAATTCTCGGCGCGCTGTTCAATCACTGGGGCGTGATGGCGCCGGTGCTCTGGGTGCTCGCCGTGCTCTCGACCATCACCGTGGTTCACCGCGTCCAGTACACCTACTCGCGCACCAAGCATCTGGCGCCGCTGAGCCAGTGAGCGTTAGTCCCGCTGCTTCTTCCAGTCCTGATACGTCAATCGCGGAATCTTCAGAAACGCATCGCGCGTGCGCACGTAGTTGCCGAGGCCGTTCATGCGCCCCACTGCGTGCAGTTCCTCGGCCTTGATGTACGGACCCGCAGGATCGACGTAGGCATCGTCCACATAGATCGCCACCACGCGCCCCAGGATGATGCGTGACCGGCCAATCTCAAGCGTGGTGTGCTCACGGCACTCGAGGGCAGCATGGGCCTCGGCGATACGCGGAGTGCGCACCACCTGAGACGGCGCCGGCGTCAATCCGGCCATATCGAGTTCGTTCGTGCCTTCGGGAAAATCGATCGCGCACAGGTTCATCTTCTCCGCGATATCTTCGGTCACCACGTTCACCACGAACTCGCCGGTACGCCGTATATTGCGCGCCGTGTCCTTGGGCATAAAGGCGTGATCGACGCGGTTGGCCACACCCACGCCAATGATCGGCGGGTCGGTGCAGAGGTAGTTGTAGGCGCTGAACGGCGCGGCATTCAGCCGTCCCTGCTCATCCATGCTGGTGATCAACGCGATGGGCCGCGGTGCAACCAAACCGATCAGCAGCTTGTAGACCTCGCTATGCGAGGCCTTTTCCAGATCGAATTTCAACGGCACTCCCCGGGCAGACTGCGGCCCCTCAGCACGTCACCATCACAGCCGAGCAACCCGGCCTGGTCGGCTTCCACTGCACCAGAAATTGTGTCACCGCCGAGGACTCCATCCTGCGCATCGCTTCGAATTGCCCGGTCTGCTGGCTGAAGAGCAGGCTGCCGTTCTCGTTCAGCACCGCCAGGGCGGGCACGCCTTTTTCCAGCGGAACCCTGTACTTCTGCGCGATGTCCACATTCTCATCCATGTGCCCGATGTTTACGTGCACCAGAACAAAGTTGGAATCGAGAATCGGGCGATTCGCAGGATCATGAAAATAGATGTCGAGCACCTGGCAGTCGCCGCACCAGTTGCCACCGAAATCAATCAGCACGCGCTTGTGCGTTGTGGCAGCCGTCTTGAGGGCCGCAGCCAGGTCGGCGCGTGCCTGCGCCGGATCGGGATAAATTTCGCGGCTTGCCGAATTCGCCGCGGCGACAGCCAGCAGAAATCCAGCCACCGCCACTGCCCATCTCACTGTTCTCATTGGATCGCCCAACCTCCCACAACCGCTCTTCCCAGTGTGCCACAAACGTAATCCCAAACCTCCCGCCGCAGCCGAGACAACCCGGCCACAGCGGAGTACCCTAAAGAAGAGATGAACGAGTTGCGCAATCGGCTCGAATCGCATCCCTTTGCTGATCTGGGCGCGATGATGGAGGGCTACGCAGAGGCGGCCGTCGAGGTGGGACGGGAGAGCTTCAGCCACTCGCTCGACTTCGCCGCGGAGTCGATTGAGCACCTGGACGAAATCCTGACTCTCGTGTGCGACGCTCCGGAGCTGGATCTCGACTTTGAAGTGCGCCTTTGGGGAAGTTATCTGGGTGAGGTACTGCGCCGCCGCTACAACGGTGCATGGGAAATGACCCCGTATCCGGGAGGCGCTGTCGCTGTTCCTGCCATTGAGGTACGCGGCTCGCGGCTTTTCCCTCTCATCAAGGTCTACCGCCGCCTCACCTTGGGAGAGGAAGAGGACCTGAGCAGCTTTTTTGCCATGGTCACGGAGCGGCTGGGCGATCCCGCGCGGGTGAACTAGACCAGCCGCCGCTCGTAACTTCGGTTCTCGCAGCCGAGTCCGCCTTTCGGGCAGGGTCGAGCCGGGCGACAGCCTTTGTGCGACAATAAGCGTTGACAATTGCGCCGGCAGTCGTGGGCGCGTGGAGGATTCAACATGGGCGACCTATTGCAGCCATGGCACCTGATCGTGTTGGCCGTGGTGGCGTTCCTGCTCTTTGGCGCCAAGCGCCTTCCTGAGCTGGGTAAAGGACTGGGTGAAGGATTAAAGGGGTTTAAAGAGGGCTTGAAGGGCATTAGTGAGCCGTCGGCGCCGACCACCACCGCGCAGAACACGCCGCCCCCGCCGCCCAACTCCACACCAGCCGATCAGAAGTAGTACGGCCCAACGTAGCAAGTAAGCTCTCAGACGCGGCGCGGTCTTGAGACCCCGCTGTTGCCGTCCCTTTGAAAACAAGAAGGCCTGGGTTCGAAGCCCAGGCCTTTCGTGTGTCTCGCTTCCAGCGCCTTCCGCTTAGCGCAGGTCGGCTGCGGATGGGTAGTAGCCCGTTTTGGCAGTCACTTCTACGCCGGGGCGCTCGACGCGCACCTCGATCTTGCGGTACTTGCTGTCGTAGACCGACTCGTGGGTAGAGTAGACCAGCGTGTACTGGTTGCGCGCCTCTTCGGCAATCTTGGCGTAACTCTTCTCGATGCCGTTCAGGTTGCGCTCGGAATCCGGCTGTCCGCCTGTCGCGTAAATGTACTTCGTCAGCACGTTGTCGTACATCTGGAAAGGCAGATGGAAGCGGCTCAGGTAGCCTTCGCCCCAACGAGCCGAGTCGCCCACAAGAGTGCCCCACACAGCGATGTTGTTGGTCTGCAGGTAGCGCAACACGTCGCGGTAGGTGGCCTTGCTGCCCGCCTCTTTGCCGTCGGAGATCACATAGATAATGCGGCGGCGCCCTTTGGGCCGCGATGAGAGCTCCTTCGCCGCTGCCAGGATCGCGTCGTTCAGAGTGTGGATCTCCTTCGGAATGGTGATGAAGGGACCGCCCCCGGTCGAACGCCCCGGCTGCAGATTAGGATCGGCGCAATTGCCGTTGACGTGCACATTGCAGCCCGCCATCGGCCCGCTGTTGATCGGGATCAGTTCTTCAGTGCCGGTTGCTTTGGTCAGCGCAAGAACCGCCGGAACACGCGCGCTCTGGGCGCCTGTGAAACCCGTCCGCTCCTGCGAACCATTGGCGTAGGAGAAGATGGCCAGCTCATCGTAGGGCGTCAACGCTCCTTGAATCGCACCCAGAGAGTCGTTCACGCGGGACATCACATCCGCGGTCAAGCTCTGGTCAATCACGAATGCGATCGAAAGCGGAAAAGGGTCGACAAAGAACTCTTTCAGCGGCTGGTACACGCCGTTTTCAAAAACCCTGAAATCGCGCCACGTGAGCCCCGCCACCAGGTTCCCTTTGTTGTCTTTCACTGTGACTGGCACTTCGACGTAGGTCACGTTCAAGCGGATGATTGTGCCCAGTTCCTGCGGCGAAGGCATCTCGGGAGGCGTGGTCTGGATGGGCTCGCTTGGCCGCGAAGGCGCGGACGAAGGCGGCTGCTGCGCGGAAGAAGAATTGGGCGTGTTGGCATGCTCGGTGCCCGCGCCGAGGCCCGGGGTAATGGGGCCCGTTACATCGCTGAGCGGTGCCGGACTCTGGGGTGCGGGCGCATCGGGGACTGCCGGCTGCTGGGCCAGGAGACCGGCGGTCAAAACCGTGCTTGCACTGAAAACCATGCCCAGCGCCGTAACCTTGAAACCAAGCTTCACAGGTCGACTTCCTCCAAAAACCGCGCCCGCGCTTCTATGGCTGGAGAAACACAGCAGAACGGACGGAAACCTAAGAATCCAAACACCAAAATTCGTCTCGTTGCAAGCCTCGGGGAAAGCTCCAACGCAGTAGCTTACAGCGGCCGAAGCGTCTCAGCCTGCCCTCGTCAGAGTATCAGACGCGCCAGAGCTCCACAGGTTGCCCACGCGCTTGATCAACCGTGAGATATGCTCTCTTCGTAGACATTTTCCCGTCTATCTCATCAGATGCGGATTCCCTCGTTTGCTCTTGCGCTCATGTTGTCCATTGCGGCCTTCTCCGCCGCGGCGCGGGCGCAGCTTGCCCCGTCGCCCGACGCACCGCCGGTGAGCAACGCGCCCGACGCGCCACCTGAAGACCAGTCCGTTGCCACATTCAAGATCCAGGTCAACCTGGTCGACCTCTTCTTTACTGTCAAGGACAAGAACGGCAACCTGGTTCCTCATCTGACCCAGAACGATTGCTCAGTCGCAGAAGACAAGGCTCCCCAGACCGTCAAGCACTTTGTGGCCGAGACCAACCAGCCCCTCACCCTCGGCATTCTGCTTGACACCTCGGGCAGTCAACAGCGCGTGCTGCCTCTCGAGCAGCAGGCCGGCAGCGAGTTCCTTGCACAAGTGCTGCGGGCGAAGGATGAAGCTTTCCTGATTTCGTTTGACGTGAACATCGACCTGCTGCAGGACTACACCAACAGCCCCCGGGAGCTTGCGCGCGCCATGGATAAGGCAGAAATCAACACGGCGGGCGGCAACGGAGCAGGCGGCGTTCCCGGCCTCGGCGGCGGACCGGTGCCCACGCACGGCACACCCAAGGGCACTCTGCTCTACGACTCCGTCTACATGGCGGCAAATCAGAAAATGAACCAGGAGTCGGGCCGCAAGGCCATGATCATTCTCACCGATGGCGACGACCAGGGCAGTGACCACAAGATCACCGACGCCATTGCCGCCGCTGAAAAGAACAACATTATCGTCTACGTGATCCTGATCGCCGACACCGGCTTCTATGGCGACTTTGGCTATTTCGGCTACTCCGCCGCCAAGCGCCTCTCTGAAGAAACGGGTGGTCGTCTCATCAACGTGGGCAACAACGGCAACAAGCTCCAAGCCGCCTTTCAACAGATTCAGGAAGAACTGCGCACGCAGTATGTCGCAACCTATACGCCCAGCAATGCAAAGCAGGACGGCACGTTCCGCCACATCTCGGTGGAATGCGGCAGCGGCATGAAAGTCCAGGTCCGCAAAGGCTACTTCGCTCCAACGCCCGGAAGCTAGATTCCCTCCTGCACCCCGCCAACTTCAACGCCACCGCCTAGTTCCAGGCTTGGAAAATTACACGGTTGCTGAAGAGAATCCCCACAGCCTGCACATGAAACCCTTGGGTTCGCCGGCGAGCCGCACGTACATCCGCGCGATCGCATCCAAGCAAACAGAGCACGCCAAACGACGGAGGATTCCCCGATGAAAACTTCCCTGACGCTTGCGGTCGCGACATTCGCTTTGGCCAGCCTTTCGCTGTTGGCCCAGGCAGCATCTGCCCAAACCGGATCTGCACAGGCCGGATCGCCGGACCAGACACAAACCTCTGCCCCGCCGCAGGCCGAGCAAACACAACCGCAAAGCAGCGCGTCTGCTGCAGCTGCTTCGACCCAGATGAGTCCGGTGACCGGCGAACTTGTGGACAAGCTCGACACGAAAACCGCGAAGACCGGCGACAGCGTTGTCGTCAAAACGCGATCCAATGCAAAGACCGCGGACGGTACCGAAATCCCCAAGGGATCGAAGCTCATTGGACACGTAACCGCCGTCAAGCCCAGTGACAATGGAAACAACTCGCAGGTGGCACTGGAATTTGATCGGGCCGAGTTGAAAGGCGGACAGAATCTCGCCATTCATTCCGAGATTCAGTCGCTTTCTCTCTCAGACGGCGACGCCCCGTCAAGCGCGCCCGACTCGATGGCGGCAGCTCCCAGTGGGCCGGCTGCCGGGGGCGCTGCGCCCAACGGCATGAACGGCGCAGGTGGAACGGCAACGAGCCCCTCACAGCCGCAGATGAGCAGCGGTCCCTCCTCACCTGCTGCGCAGGGCGGCGACCCGGCCGCAGGGACGGTGGTCGCGCGCACCGGCAACATCGCCATCCGCACCACGTCGATTCCAGGAGTGCTGCTGGCAAACAATGAACCCGGACAGCAGGATCCCCGGATGGCGCAGTCTTCCGGAATCCTCCTCGGCCCCAGGCACGATATCCATTTGGATGGCGGCACCCGGATGGTGATCGGCGTCGCCCCGGCGGCGGTCAATGCCGGCGGCAAGTAACCACCTGTCGCAGCAATGCAAACACGGCAATGCACGGACTGCGGCGGGGCCGGAGCACTCTCCGGTCCTGTCGCAATTCACGACACCTACCTCCGCACCGCGTTACCTGGATTACCGAAGGAGTACGACCCCGTAATCTGGCGCGATTGCGAGCGTCGTCGGTAGTATCGGCTCTGTCAGGGAAAACTTGAGCGGACTTGAAGAGATTTCCACGGTCCCAGACCCCTGCTCCAGGTGCTCGCCATGATCAACGACTCGCTCGCACTCGAAGGCTTTGAGATCAGTCCACGCTTCCGCCAAACCATCGAGGAGCGTGTCGCCCGGCTCGAACGGGATGCCCAGGCCGACGAGGCTGTACTCTCCTTGCTCGAAAACAAGGACCACATCCGCCGTCAGATGCGCCTCGTGGCTGTGCAGCGCGCCGAGGCCCTCCGCATGCGTCTCTTCCTCGACCGGGCCAGCAACCGCCTGCCCCGTCCCCTTATCGCGCTCTAGATCGCGCACCAAACATCAAGGGCCACGCTTCTTCGCGAAGCGTGGCCCTCTTCAATTCTGGAGCACCGGGCGGGAATTGAACCCGCGAATACAGGTTTTGCAGACCTGCGCGTTAAGCCACTTCGCCACCGGTGCCGGATAGAAAAACAGCAAAATACAGAAACAGGAACGCCCGGATGCGCACCGCTACTATTCTTTCACCGCTTCTCTGCCTTTACTTCTTCTCCGCTAAAAACTAAACCCACGCGCCGTCGGCGGGTGGGTCCGTGGGGTTCCGAAACCTTTTCGAAAGTCAGCCCAGCGAACACGCCCGCACGGCGCAGCCCAGACAGCAGCGCAGACACCGAACGTGATTCACGAGGCGGATCATCTAAATCCTTTGCGGCCGGGCATGAACCCTGCCGAGTATTCGTAGACTAGAGCGAAGCCCCGCGTGTGTCAAGACATGCGGAGGACTGCTACCCAATCGCCGGTCACACACGGCCCGCGCAGACACACCCCTGGGCCGATAATGCTTCTATGCCTGCTGCTGCATCACAGCTTGAATACTCAATTGTCGACGTTTTCACCAACGCGGCCCTCGCCGGGAACCCGCTCGCGGTTGTGATCGATCCCATCGGTCTATCGACGGCGCAGATGCAGTCCATCGCCCGCGAATTCAACCTCAGCGAGACAACCTTCATTGAGCGACGTCCCTCTTCGATCGAAGATGCAGCGGGGGTGCGCGTACGCATTTTCACGACGCAGGAAGAGCTTCCCTTCGCGGGCCACCCGACTCTCGGCACCGCAAGCGTGCTCAAGATGGACGCGCCGGAGACGGTCCGCGACAACACGGTCACGCTTGCGCTCAACGTTGGCCCCATTCCGGTGCGCTTCGAAGAAGCCGGCAGCTTCTTCGGCGAAATGACGCAGCGTGATCCGGAGTTCGGCGCCGAACTCGACCCCGCGTCGGTTGCACATCTGACAGGGCTCAATCCCGACGATCTCGACCCAGCATCTCCGCCGCAGGTGGTCTCGACGGGAACTGCCTTCGCCATCGTCGCGCTGCGATCGGCTGAAGCGCTCGAGCGCCTCAACGTCAAGCAGGAAGAAGCCACTGCGTGGCTGCGCGATCGCGGCGCCCGCTGGTTCTATGTGCTTGCGCCCACGGGAAAGAGTCAACCGGCATTCCGTGCGCGGATGCAGTTCAACGGCGGCGAAGATCCGGCTACCGGTTCCGCGGCCGGCTGTGCTATCGCCTATCTTGTGGCACGTGGCGCCGCTCCGTCGGGCCAGCGCATTCTTCTCCGTCAAGGCGTGGAAATCAATCGGCCCAGCGATCTGTTTCTCAGCGCAAATAAAAATTCGGCGAAGGTCACGGATGTGCGCGTCGCAGGCAGCACTGTTCTGGTTGCAAAAGGACGGCTTTTCCTGCCGTGATGCACACCCTTTCAACAGACATTAATCTTCGCAAGTGTTTCGCCATGTTTGTCCTATCCGATTTCCATTTGTTTCATGATGGTTTTCATTTCGATCTTCGCCTCTCTTTCCCTCTTCCCTGTGCACGTCAGTGCTCGTACTCTTGCCAAGCATTGAGACATTTTCACCGGCGTTGTAGCCGGGCTTGCCCAAGTCAATCAGACAAAAACTGACTGTCCACATGGGCTTCCGTTGCGATGAGTTGATCGACGGAGCAGGCGCGCTGCTGCATCAAATTGCGCTTGCCTCACGATCCGGCACCGCAGCGCGTGTGGGCGTCCGCCGTCTGGACAAGCAATCGCATCGACCTGCCGTTTGCGCGGGCGGGCTGGTGCGCGTTCTCAAGGGGCAACCAAAATTCTTCGAAGGTAAGGAGTGGACCTTTCTCCCATGCGTCCCAAGAAAGTAATTCTCTGTGTTGATGACAACGAACAGGACCTTTCGGTACTGAAGTTCATGCTTTCAACGAACGGCTATCGCGTTCTATCGGCCAACAACGGCCAGGAGGCTATCGCCATCTTTGGCGATAACCTTGTCGACCTGGTGCTGGCCGACGCGGCCATGCCGCACATGAGTGGCGATCAACTGATTCGCCGTTTGAAGCAGATGGCGGCGCATGTGCCCATGGTCCTGCTGGGGGATCCGCAGAAGGTGGAAGGCCAGATCAACGGCGCCGACGCCCTCGTCGCCAAAAAGACGTGCACCCCGGTCGAACTGCTGGAACGCATCAAAGTGATGAGCGCGCGCAAGCGCGGCCCGCGCAAAGGCATGCAGCGTCTGCCGCAGACCGCTGCACTGGCCGTCGCCTCCTGATCGCGACGGCGCGGCGCAATGCACGCCGTCAGAAATGGGTGGCCGCGCGCGGTCACCCGCTCCTTAACCACTGCTCTCTTGACTTGGCAACATACGGGCAGGCATACTCCGCAGCTAAGCATCCGGGAAATGATTCTGCCCTGTTGAGTCTTTCAAGGTCACAGTCCCATACGGGGGCGTGAAACTTCGACTCTTGGCTTTGGCCCATCAGATTCCCTCAAATGCACTATCCCGGCGGGATCATTTCTATTCCTTACCCGCGGGAAGCGGGGTTTATGGATCTCGTCCTTGTTCGTCTTCTCTTTGTGGCCTTGTTGTCCGGGGTCTGCTTTGTTCTTCAACCCTTCGGACTCACCGCGCCGCTGGCGGCGATAGCCGGCGCTGCGGCTGCGGGTGCGGTCATCGTCTTTGAACTGCGCGTGCGTGCGCTCAGTCTCAAGCGCCTCGTCGGCGCGGTCGCGGGCAGCGTGCTCGGCATCTTCGGCGCGGCGCTGTTCTGCCTCGTCCTCCGCTCGGCCCCCCTCGGCAGCTCTACTTCCGCTGTCCTGCAAATCTTTGTCCTTCTCCTCATGACGTACGTCGGATTGCTGGTCGGCGCCAGCAAGGGCGACCTGCTTAATCCCGCGGCTCTGGGCATCGTGTTCAGCGGCGAGCGACCCTCGAGGCGCACCGCCAAAGTTCTCGACACCAGCGTGATCATCGATGGACGTATCGCCGACATCGCCGAGGCTGGCTTCATCGAAGGCCTGATGGTGGTGCCGGAGTTTGTACTGCGTGAGTTGCAGGTAGTCGCCGACTCTACCGATGGATCCAAGCGGCAGCGCGGCCGCCGGGGACTCGACATGCTGCAGCGCATGCAGTCGAACACCTCCATCCAGGTCCAGATTGTCGGCGACGACTTTCCTGCCATCCGCGAAGTGGACCTCAAGCTTCTCGAACTGGCCAAGAAATGGGAAGCCAAGGTCGTGACCAACGACTTCAACCTGAACAAGGTGGCCCATCTGCACCATGTCGAGGTGCTCAACATCAACGACCTTGCCAACGCGCTCAAACCCGTCGTCCTGCCGGGCGAACGCATGACCGTGCTCATCCTGAAAGAAGGCAAGGAATACAACCAGGGTGTCGGCTACCTCGACGACGGCACCATGGTCGTGGTGGACCACGCCCGCAAGATGATCGGCAAGCCCGTCGACATCTCCGTCACCAGCGTGCTGCAGACCGCCAGCGGCAAGATGATCTTCGGCAAAGTGGACGAAAACGGAAGACCCTTCGAACCCGTCAAGCCAGAACCCATCAAGCCCGGACCCGTCGAAATTGCCCGGTAACATTGCCCGCCGTCATTCGCGGGAACGATGGCGGGCCCATGTCCGCTCGCAGAGGTAACTTACCAAAGAGTCGAGGAGGGCGCCTGGTATCCCTCTTTCGTACTCTCTCGGGCGCGCCGAACGGCCTTTCTGGACATTACATTCATGGGATGTATAAATCCGTTAAATATTTGACAATAACTTAACGTCAGGTTGCTCGTTCGCGCTCGCAACTCGTTCCATCTCGCGTGATTGACTCCCGCTCAAAAGAAGGGTGCCCATTTGCTCATGGATACGTTCTGCGGAGCTCGTTTTGCCATCGCACTTTCTCAGCTGTCTCGACGTGGTCAGACCTTAGGCAGGATTGCACTGCTGTGCTCGGTTTCGGTCATTGCCGGTTGCTCCAGTGTGTCGACAAGTGACTCAAAGCCTGCCGCCCTCGCCCTCGCCACGTCCGCGCTGCCGAATGGCCAGGTGGGAGCGGCGTACAGCGTCACGCTCGCGGCAACCGGGGGTACCGCCCCCTACTCGTGGTCGGTGACTAGTGGCTCGTTGCCTGCGGGACTTTCGCTCAACGCTAGCACTGGCGCCATCACAGGCACACCCACAGCCTCTATATCTGCGACTCCGCTGGCAGTCAAAGTGTCGGATTCGGGGAATCCCATCCAAAGCCAGTCGGGCAACTTCACGCTGACAATTCTCCCCGCTGGATCGGGGAGCCCGTTGACGATTACAACCGCGTCCCTTCCGGCAGGACAGGTTGGGTCTGCCTACTCCGCAACCCTCACCGCCACCGGCGGGACTACGCCCTACACCTGGTCCCTCACCACCGGGACCTTGCCTGCGGGACTCACGCTCAATGCATCGACCGGGGTGATCACCGGCACACCGACAACGGCCGCCGCCGGATCCGCTCTCACGTTTACTGTTGCTGACTCCGAGAGTCCGATTCAGACGAAGTCGATCGGCCTCAGCCTCACAATCTCCACGACTTCTCCTTCCACGTTGTCTATTACGACATCCTCTCTTCCCAACGGACAAGTCGGGTCTGCCTATTCCGCGACACTCACCGCTACCGGAGGCACTACACCCTACGCCTGGTCTCTCACCAGTGGCACCCTGCCTGCGGGACTCGCGCTGAATGCGTCGACCGGGGCCATCACCGGCACGCCGACTGCGGCCTCCACCGGCGCCACGCTCACGTTTACCGTGACCGACTCCGGCAGCCCAGCCCAGGCGCGATCAGTCAATCTCACCCTTACCGTTTCTGCTCCCCTGGCCATTACAACTTCTTCTTTGCCCAACGGACAGGATGGCTTGTCGTACGCGACGACCCTCGCCGCCACCGGCGGCACGCTCCCCTATACCTGGTCGTTGCCGAGCGGTTCACTCCCAGCCGGGCTGTCCCTCAATCCCTCGACCGGGGCGATCACGGGCACGCCGACGGGCACGGCCAATGCGTCTTCTCTCACTTTTGGGGTCAGCGATTCGAGTACGCCTGCGCAGACCAAGTCGGTCACCCTTGCCTTGACCGTTTACTCGACCAACGGCATCTCCGTCTCAGTCTCACCGGGGAATGCAGGCTTGACCACCATGCAGACTTTGTCTCTCACGCCCACCACCACCGATAGCGATGGGGTCAAGTGGTCGGCAAGCGGGTCCGGTTGCTCCGGCAGCTCGTGCGGGACGTTTTCTTCAGCCTCCAGCCTGACCGGTGTCGCCGTGACGTACACACCGCCCACCACCGCCGGCGCCTACACGATCACCGCCAGCAGCGCAACGAACAGCTCGATTACTGCTTCCGCCTCCGTAGGGGTCACCGATCTTTCCGGAATGACCACGTACCACAACGACCTTGCACGCGATGGCGCGAATACACACGAGTACGCCCTCAATACATCGAATGTGACGTCGTCCACTTTCGGCAAGCTCTTCTCCTGTTCAGTCGACGAAGCCATCTATACCCAGCCTCTCTGGGTTCCAAACTTGACGATCAATTCGGCCAAACACAATGTGGTTTTGGTGGCTACGCAGCGCGATAGCGTTTACGCTTTCGACGCCGACAGCAACACCTCACCCTGCACCCCGCTCTGGCATGCGAACCTGATCGACACAGCTCACGGCGCCAACTCCGGTGAAGCGCCGGTGCCCTCGTCGGGCACGGGGGCTCTCGTGGGCTCAGGAAACGGTGACATCCAGCCCGAGGTGGGTGTGACTGGAACTCCCGTCATCGATCCTTCCACGAACACCCTCTATGTGGTTTCAAAGTCGTACGTCACATCGGGGCCGACGTTCTATCAACGCCTGCACGCCATCGATCTCACAACCGGCAACGAGAAGTTCTCCGGTCCGACCACCATAGCCGCAACTTTTCCTGGCAGCGGAGACGGCGGTTCGGTCACAACATTCGTGGCGCGTCAGGAGAATCAGCGCTGCGGTCTAGCTCTGGTCAACGGTGTCGTCTACGTTGCCTGGGCTTCGCATGAAGACACTGGGCCCTTTTACGGTTGGGTCATCGGGTACAACGCCAGCAATCTCGCTCGGGCCTCGGTGCTCAATGTCGATCCCAATGCCGGGGCAGGCGGCATCTGGATGAGCGGCGGAGCGCCTGCGGCGGATTCTTCCGGCAACCTGTATCTCATCACTTCGAACGGCGGATTCGATGCGACCAACGGATCTGCTCCCAATAACGATTACGGCGATTCGCTTCTGAAGCTGACTGGCAACCTCAACGTTGCACAATATTTCACTCCGTCCGACCAGGCATCGGACGCTATGAACGATAAGGACTTTGGCGCCGGAGGCGCGGCGGTCTTGCTCGATCTACCCACTAACGGTACCAATCCGACTCACCTGGTTGTCGGTGGCGGCAAAGACGGCGCGCTCTACATCCTGAATCGCGATTCCCTTGGCGGCTCCGGCGATTCCAACGCCTGGCAGCAGATTCAGCTGGGCCAGGGCATCTTTTCCACCCCCGCCTTTTGGAACAACAATCTCTACATAAACCCTGTCGGAAGCGCCCTGCGAATGTACTCGCTCAGCACCAGCACTGCAAAGCTGACACTCGCGCCTAACGTGTCACCGGAGACATTTCCCTGGCCGGGCGCAACGCCGTCCATTTCATCCCTACCTGATTACAGCAACGGCATTGTGTGGGCTCTCGATAACACTGCATATTGCACCGAGCAAGCGAACACCTGCGGGCCCGCGGTCCTTCATGCTTTCGACGCCACCAACCTTTCCAGGGAGCTTTGGAATAGCACACAGGGATCAGGAAACGCAGCCGGCAATGCCGTGAAGTTCGCCGTGCCGACGGTGGCCAATGGCAAGGTCTATGTGGGGACGCGCGGCAACAACGCCGGCGGGGCAGACAACTCCACATCGATCCCGGGCGAAGTGGATGCCTACGGGCTGCTGCCGCACTGAGCGTTACCAGCCTATGGCTGCATCAGCATGCGGCGCAGGCGCTGCTTCACGCCTGGCCACTCCGCAGCAATGATGGAATAGCGCGCCGAGTCGCGCGCGGTAAAGTCGGCTGCCATTCGATGTGCCCGCAGAATGCCCTCTTTCACCCCGCCGATGCGCGCGATTGCCACCTGCGAGCGCAAATTGCGCGCGTCGGTATGCAAACACACCCGCAACACGCCCCAGGTCTCAAAAGCGTGCGACAGCATCAAGAACTTCGACTCCGAATTTGCCGCGGTTCGAATCGAGGACTGAGCAAGCCATGTGTACCCGATTTCGCAAACATCGGGGCACGTGCGACCGCGGCGAGCATTTCCCTCGGGCCACGGCCAGGTTTGCAGATCGAAGAAGCGCGTCGAGCCGATCACTACCCCGTCTTCAAGACGCACGGTGGCAAAAGGAAGCGCCGTTTCCGCATCAAGCGCAGCGAGGGCAGTGCCAATATACTCTTCCGCTTCCGTCTTCGTGCGCGGAACTGTGGTCCAGCGATAAAGAGCCGGATCGGCATCGGCGGCAGCAGCCGCAAGACCTTCCGCATGGCGCATCTCGAGCGGTTCGAGGCGCACATGCTTTCCACGCAATACAGCATTCTTGGTAAGCAGGCTTTCCACGATAAATCAACTCCTGACACCGCAATACGATTCCAGTTTAGTTGGATTCGCTTTGAGCGTTGTAATGGACTGGGGAAAGCTCAGGAGACTGCGGACAACTGGCTAATCTGAATAATCGGCTCTACGTCCGTGTAGTTAGGTATATCACCCTGCAGCGTCGCCGCATGCGGCAAAAATGCTGCGCTGAATGCCTCTGCCGAAGCGCAGGTGAATCCGCAAATTGCCCAAAAGGCCGGCGGCTGCTCCGGCGTTGCGCCGAACATGCCGATTTCAACCGATGTGGCCACGATCCCCGATGACAGAAGCTGCTGAGCCAGCGGCATGTGCACCTTCGTATAGTAATCGGCGTCGAAGCGGCTGCCAGGTTTTCTCGGGTAAAGAATGCTGACTTTGATCATGGGTCGTCCTTCTCGCAGCTCGGCGGTCAGTACTTCTGCACCTTCGGGTCGATCTCGTCGCTCCACGCCAGGATGCCGCCCGCCACATTCGCAACGCGCTCGTACCCCGCCTGTTTCAGGAACTCCGCGATACGCTGCGACCGCGCGCCGCTACGGCAATGCACCACCACTTCGCGGTTGCGATCGATCTCACCCAGCCGCTGCGGCACATCGTTTTGCGGAATCAACTTTCCGCCAATCTGCGCAATCTGATACTCGTATGGCTCGCGCACGTCAATCAGCTGCACATCCTCTCCCGCATCGATGCGGCGCTTCAGCTCCTTCACCGTGATTTGCGGAATTCCGTTCTTCACATTCGCCTCCTGAGGCGTCTCCGGCACAATGCCGCAGAAGTTCTGGTAATCAATCAATGCGGTCACGGTTGGATGGTCGCCGCAGACCGGGCACTCCGGGTTCTTGCGCAGCTTGAGCTCGCGAAATTTCATGTTCAACGAATCAACGAGCAGGAGACGCCCGATCAGCGGCGTTCCTTTGCCCAGGATCAGCTTGATGACCTCCGTCGCCTGGATCACGCCCACCAGCCCCGGCAGAATCCCAAGTACGCCGCCCTCGGCGCAGCTCGGCACCAGGCCCGGCGGTGGCGGCTCGGGATACAAGCACCTGTAGCATGGTCCTTCCCTGGTCGCGAACACGCTGGCCTGGCCTTCGAACCGAAAGATAGAGCCATAGGCATTCGGCTTGCCGAGCAGCACGCACGCGTCGTTCACCAGGTACCGCGTTGGAAAATTGTCGGTGCCATCGGCGACAACGTCGTAGTCCTTCAGAATCTCCAGCGCGTTGGCGCTGGTCAGCATTGTCTCGTGCTTCACGACGTTCAGAGCGGGATTCAGTGCCGTCAGCTTCTCTGCAGCCGAGTCGAGCTTCTTGCGCCCAATGTCCTTCGTCGAATGAATAATCTGCCGCTGCAGATTGCTCGCATCCACCACGTCGAAATCGACCAGGCCCAGCGTGCCGATGCCGGCCGCAGCCAGATAAAACGCCAGCGGTGAACCCAACCCGCCCGTGCCCACACACAGCACCTTGGCCGCTTTGAGTTTCTGCTGCCCCTCCATTCCGACTTCGGGCAGAATCAAATGGCGCGAATAGCGCGAGAGCTCGTCGGTTGTGAGTTCGGGCAGAGGAATCGATTCAGTCGGTGTCGCCATGCATACCTTCGAGTACAAGTTGAGTGTCTTTTGGTTCAGGATCGCCGCTTCAATGTCACTAACTCACAATTTGCATTTGCGCTTGCGCCCAAGGCGCGGTTGCCTGGACGGCAAGTCCCGCCGAAGGCGCGTCCGGCTGGGCGCCAAGCCCCCGGCGATGGAGGGAATGATCGACAGGGTATCGGCCTCTGTCACGGCCGTGGCTTCCTTGCCCGGCAGGTAGCGCACGTCTTCGTCGTTGAGATACAGGTTAACAAAGGCGCGCAGTTTGCCTTCGCCGGTAAACAGGTGCTTGCGTAACTCGGGATGCGCGTTGGTCAGCGAATCCAACGCTTCAGTTACGGTTGCCGCATGCACCTCGACCGTGTCTTGCCCGCCTGCGAAGGGCCGCAGCGGGGTGGGAATGAAGATAGTCATCGACCTCGAACCTCGCGAATCTCCTCTTTCTAAGATGACACAGGGAGCCAATTGGATGAAGGAATCGAGCTGCGACAGCCGTAGAGCTGCCCCGCAAAGAAGGACTCGTCCAAGTCACGGGAAGTACAAGCGAAATCGCTGCCTCTCAGAAGAAAGCGGCTCCGGGGTTACCGGAGCCGCTGGCCAACAGGTGCAAGTACAAGCGCAACTAAGGCGTGGTCTTCTTTGCCGCAGCAACAGGCTTCGGCTTCCAGAAGGAATCGGCCTTGATCCAGTCTTCGCTCACGTAGCTCTGCGCAGGATTCACGGAATAGATCTCTACCCGCTCGCTCTCGACCGACGCAGCGCGCAGCTCGCGAATCTTTTTCTTGTCGTCATCGCCCATCGCCGCCATCAGCTTCGGATCCTCCGAGAAGCGCTGATCGATTTCGGCCATGGATTTGGAGGCAGTGAGAAAGACATACGTGCCGATCGACTCACCGTATTCCGTGCGATATGCCCCCCAATGCTCGGTGCTTCCGGCCTTATCAGCGATGGCCATGTACATCTTCATCAGGTCCTCGAATTCTTTGCCATGACCCGGACGCACCTCCACGATGTCGGCTTCCAGATAGCGATTTTGCGGTCCGGGCGTCTTGGAGTGATAGCTCAGATCGGGATCGGAGCTGAAGATCAGTGTGCGCGCCTCGTCCAGCAGCTCGCCATCAGCCACGTTGATCCGCTCGAACTCCGACCCCACGGCCGGGGCGTCAAAGATCTTGTTGGCCTGTTGCATTTCGTCGAACGAGTTGAAGGCGGAAAGATAAAGGGCACGCGCGCGGCCTGACATCGCGTTGTACGCCGTGTAGTGCAGGGGGAACTTCGCCTTTGTCATCGCCTGCACGAAGGCGCTCTCGGTTTTGTCGTGGGCCATCCCGCCCTTGCCCGGCTTGGTGTACTCCACGATCACCTGCAGGTACTTGGGCGTTGAAACTGTTGCCGTGGATGCGTCTTGCGCCGCGGCCGGCAGACTGCCAGCAACCGCGATGGACAGTCCCAACAGAATTGGGCTGATTCTCATGTGAACCTCCTGGGCTTGCTCAGAGATCACCGGCGATTGGGGGAAAGCTTCAGGAAGGAAACCGCACGTGCTCTGGGACAGGCCGAATACTACCCGGCGCTTCCTGGCAAGTAAAGAGAATTCCCGAACGGGAGCAACGGTGGATCCGCTATTCCTCCATGAGGATTTGCTCCACGACAAACCGTTTGTCTTCTTCGGTTGTCCCGTCGAGCAGAAACGAATTCGTCACCGCCGCCTTGCCCTGCGCCACCTCAGTAATCACGTACGAACACCCAAGCCAGTGTGCCTCGGCTAGATCCGTCGTTGACCAACGCGCAGGATGATCTGGATGCGAGTGATAGAAACCCGCAATCTCCAGGCCCTTTGCCCGCGCCTCCCGCTGAATTCTCACTAACTCGACCGGCGCAATGCTGTAGCGATTATGCGCCGAATCTGTGCGCGTATTTCCTGCTCTCACTGCCGCGACAATGCTCCAAGAGCCTCCCTGAATGGCGTTCCCCAGCAGCGCGCCGCAGCACTCGTGCGGATACGTTTCTTCGCCATGCGCGCGCAGGCTCTCATACACCGCACGCGGCACGCGCAACAAGCTCATCGCTCCTCCCAGAACCGCTCGCTCAAATACTTCTCTGCCGAATCCGGCAGCACCGTCACAATCACCGCGCGTCGTCCCGCTGCCGCTTCTTCACGCGCAATTTTGACGCATGCCACCACCGCCGCAGCCGCCGATATGCCCACCAGCAGCCCTTCTTCGCGTGCCAGCCGTTTGGCCATGTCGTAGGCCGCTTCGGTCTCGATTTCGAGCTCCCGATCTGCCAGGTGCGGGTTGTAGATCGCCGGCACAATCGCGCTGCCCATGTGCTTCAAGCCCTCCAGGCCATGAAACGGCGAGTCCGGCTGAAAGCTGATGGCCTGCACCGAGGGATTGTGCTCCTTCAGCCGGCGCGTTGTTCCCATAAAGGTCCCTGTCGTGCCCAGGCCGGCCACAAAGTGCGTCACCGTCCCGTCGGTCTGCGCAAGAATCTCCGGCCCCGTCGAGTGATAATGCGCAAGCCAATTGGCATCGTTCGAATATTGATCCACATAACAGAACCGCGCAGGGTCGTTGCCCGCCAGCTCGCGGGCCCGTCGAATCGCCCCATCCGAGCCCTGGTCCGGATCGGTCCATTCGACCTCGGCGCCATACGCGCGCAAAATGCGCTTCCGCTCCGGCGACACGTTGGCCGGCATGGCGAGCTGCACCGGAATCCCGAGGGCCGCGCCCAGCATCGCCAAGGCAATGCCGGTGTTGCCGCTGGTTGCGTCGAGGATGGTTTTGCCTTCGGTCAGCAAACCGCGCTGACGCGCGTCGCGCAGCATCGCCGCCGCCGCCCGGTCTTTCACGCTGCCCCCGGGGTTGGCCCACTCCGCTTTGCCCAGCACCGTGATGCCTTCGAGGCCCCGCACCACCTGCTCCAGGCGAAGCAGGGGCGTGGAACCAATACGGTCTACCAGCGATACGCCGGGGGCGTTGTGTGTGACTGTGGTGTGCATGGTTACATTGCGGTCCGCACGGCGCTCTGCGAAGATAAAGTCAGGGAAGTTCGCAACGTCCGTCCCGCACTTCATTTTCGCAGACTGAAGGGAACCATGGCTCGCAAGACCGATAAACCAGGCTTCGATCAGGCGCTCCAGATCCTGCGCGCACACTCGTTTGATGTAACACCCTTTGCTGGAGCGGCAGGCGGTATGCTCGTTGCCAAGCAGGGCGTGGCAGCCGTTCTTATCCCCGGTCAGAGCAAGGAAGATCCCGTTGCCTTCGCGGTTCATCCTGGCGCTCTTGTGCGCGGCGAAGTGGCCCGTCTGCTCGATCGCGGCTACCAGAAGTTCATCAAGACATCGAAATACGAGTTGCCGGCCACGGCCAGCCAACTACAGGCGATCCACGCGTTCAGCGAGGAGCTGAATCTCCTGCTCGGCGACGTCACACTCTATAACGAGTCGCTGGGCACCACGAGCGACGTGTATCTATACGATCGCCTCAAGGGACGCGAACCCGCGCAGCCGGCACCCGAGAGCCCTTGGGAATTGGCCGGCGGACACTAAGTATTCATGGATCCGAAAGACAACGCGAACGTCCCCGAGTCGCCCCGACCCGAGCGTCGCAAGGAATCGCGCCACAACGTCGATGGAACCGCCGTGCTCCACATGCTCGACCCCGCAATCCGCCTGCGCGGCCGCATCCTCGACCTGAGTCACAGCGGCTGCCTTTTCCGCACCGAAGACTGCTTTCCCATGGGCATCTACCGGCGCGTTGAAATCGAGTTCCAGCTCGATGGCCTCTCCTTCCGCCTTGCCGGCGTGACGCAGTCCATCCACAAGCGGCACAAACTCGGCGTGCGTTTTCTCGACATGAGCGAACGCAAACGCCTGCAACTCACAGAACTCATCGATGAAATTGTTGAGGCTGGCATCCTGCCGGCGCCGAGCGGCACTCCCCAGAACTAGTTGGGAATCCCCGGCATTTCCGCCGCGGCGAACTGACACTCCCGGCACTGGCAGTTCCGGCGCAGATACTCCCATGAATAGATTCCGCCCGAATGCCCATCCTGCCAGGTGAACTGCAACGCATAGCGTCCCACGGCATGCGCGCTCGCCGGTTTGGCCGGCGCCTTGTACATCGGCAACAGTTCCGACGGCCTATTCTTCGACTGCCCAATTCTGCGGCCTTCGTTCTTGCGCTCGTCCACGCAAGTGGCGCAGGGGCAAGCGTCGCGCAGCCACGCAAAACCCCACGCGCTCCGATGCCCATCCTGCCAGTCGATCTCCAGACCCTTGCCCTCGGTCAGCAGCACCCTGACCTTCTCCGGCGTCATCGCAATGCGCGGTAAAGGCTGCGGCCCCTCATTCTCGCGGGCTGCCTCTTCAGGACTGACGATGCGGATGCCTTCGTGACTCATGACTCCAGTTTACAGCGGCAGGGAAGCAGGCTCTTTTCTGGCCTCTAGCCCACAGTCCCTGGTCCCTGCTTCTTCACTGCTTCCAGAAAAACCACACCGCCATGCCCAGCCCGATGCACACTACCAGTCCGCGCAGCACCCTCTGCGGCACGCGCCGCGCCATGCTCGCGGAAGTGTATCCACCAATCGCCGCCGTCACCATCGCCAGCAGGCAGTACTTCCACACCACCTGCCCGTTGACGACAAACAGCACGAAGGCAATGCCATTGGCCATCGTGGTTGACACCACTTTGAGGGCGTTGATCTCGTTCAGATCCTGGAAGCCGAACAGCGAGAGCAGCGTGATGATCAGAAATCCCGCGCCCGCGCCAAAGTAGCCGATGTAAAAGCAGACCACGATCGTGCACAGAAACACGGGCAGCCGCCGCGGCTCGCCCACCTGCACCCCCGAGGCCCCTTTGCGCCGCTCAAGCCACCGCGAGACGGGACCGCTCACCGCGAAGATCGTCGCCGCTACGAGGAGCAACCATGGCACCAGGTGCAGAAACGTTCTCTGCGGCGTATTCAGGAGCACCAGCGCACCGGCCGTTCCGCCCAGAAACCCTGCCAGCCCCATCCACACGGCGAGGCGCAGATGCTTGCGAATATCGTGGCGATAGGCCGCAATTGACGTCAGCTGCCCGGGCCACAACGCGACCGTGTTCGTCGCATTCGCCTGAATCGGCAGCATCTTCATCCCCAGCATCGCGGGAAAAAGAAGAAACGAGCCGCCGCCGGCCACTGCGTTCAGCAAGCCGCCCAGAAAAGCAGCCACCGCCAGCCATATCCAGTGCCAGTCAATCGATGGGGAAATAAACGCGAGGAAGTGCATTGCCCTCATTGTAGAGGGGCCGAAGAACCGGCCAATCCGGCACGCTTCCTGACGGTACGCGCCTCATTGCCCGTCAAAATGGAGTACTCTCCCACGCAAGTCATTTATTAAGAATATCTTGCCAACTTTCTCAATACATGAGTGTTTTATACTCATATTTTATGAAGCGTTTATGCTACAGTATCCATCAGATGTACTGGAGAGTTGGGGCTTGCCCCGACCCGCACATCACCACTCATCTGGAGGACACATCATGGCTATCACTCGGTTTGACCCCTTTCGGGACGTCGTCACACTGCAGAACCGCCTCAATTCGCTCTTTCGCGATTTCAACGACGGAGAAGGGCCTCTGACGACCGCCAGCTTCGTGCCGGCCGTCGACATTTATGAGGATCCTCAAAAGGTCGTCCTCAAACTCGAAGTGCCCGGCATCGAAGAGAAGGACCTCGACGTCCGCGTCGAAAACCACACCCTCACCGTGAAGGGCGAGCGCAAGTTCGAGAAAGAGGAGAAGGAAGAGAACTTCCATCGCATCGAGCGGCGCTATGGCAGCTTCTATCGCGCCTTCACTCTGCCGTCGACAGTCGATACTGAGAACGTGCAGGCCAGCTACAACGCCGGCGTGCTGAAACTCGAACTCAAAAAGAAAGCTGAAGCGCAGCCCAAGCAGATCAAGGTCAACGTGGGCGGCAATCAGACCGTGGCGGCGTAAGACGGCAGCTCGTTTGCCGGCTCAAAGACCGCCGGTCCGTCTGGGGACAGATCGGCGGTCGCGAGATCGTAACGCGCCGGGAAAGGGATTTAACCCGCCCGGCGCTTGCTTTTTCAGAGAGACAGAGAAACAGTGAATCAGCGCAAGAATTTTGCTTTTCCTTTCGCCGTTTTTCTGATCCCTGACCCCTGATCTCTGACAACTGGAGTTTTCATGGCTATTCATTGGGACAAATTCACCGTGAAGTCGCAGCAGGCTGTGCAGCAGGCACAGGCCCGGGCTGCCGAGTTCGGCAACCCTGAGTTGCAGCCCGTGCACCTGCTTCTGGCGCTGGTCGAAGACCGCGAAGGCGTGATTCCCGCGGTGCTCGAAAAGATTGGTGTACCTGCCGAGCGGCTGGAGCACGAGCTGCACCAGATCGAGGAGAAATTGCCTCGCGTCTCGGGTGGCACTGCGCAGCCTAGCGCCAGCGCTACGCTGAACAAGGCCCTCGAACAGGCCTTCCGCGAAGCCGCAAACTTCAAAGATGAATACGTGTCCACGGAACATCTTCTTCTCGGCATCGCCCAGCTCAAGGGCGACGCCGCGCGTGAAGCTCTGGCCGCCACCGGCGCCACGCACGACGCAATTCTCAAGGCGCTTACCGCGGTGCGCGGATCGCAGCGCGTTACCGACCAGAATCCAGAAGGCAAATTTCAGGCCCTCGAAAAGTACGCCAAGGACCTGACCGAGCTAGCCCGCCGCGGCAAACTCGATCCGGTCATCGGCCGCGACGAAGAGATTCGCCGCGTCATACAAGTCCTCAGCCGCCGCACTAAAAATAATCCGGTATTGATCGGCGAACCCGGCGTGGGCAAAACAGCCATCGTCGAAGGGCTCGCGCGGCGCATCGTTTCCGGCGACGTGCCCGAAAGCCTGAAGGACAAGCGCGTCATTTCGCTTGACCTTGGATCGATGCTTGCCGGTGCAAAATATCGCGGTGAATTTGAAGACCGCCTCAAGGCCGTCCTCAAAGAAATTGAAGAGTCGAACGGAGAAATCATCCTCTTCATCGACGAGTTGCATACGCTCGTCGGTGCCGGAGCAGCCGAGGGCGCCATCGATGCCAGCAACATGCTCAAGCCGGCCCTCGCGCGCGGCGAACTGCGGGCCGTCGGCGCAACCACGCTGAACGAATACCGCAAATACATCGAGAAGGACGCAGCCCTCGAACGCCGTTTCCAAATCGTCTACGTCGGAGAACCCAACGTCGAAGACACCATCGCGATTCTGCGCGGCCTGAAAGATCGCTACGAAGCGCACCATAACGTGCGCATCAAGGACTCGGCCATCGTTGCCGCGGCGACATTGTCGCATCGCTACATCAGCGACCGCTTCCTGCCCGACAAGGCCATCGACCTCGTCGACGAAGCCGCTGCTTCGCTGGCTATTCAGATCGGATCGGTCCCAACCGAGATTGACCAGCTCGAACGCCAGGCTACCTCGCTCGAAATTGAGCGCGCGGCCCTCAAGCGCGAGACCGATAAAAACAGCCTCGAGCGCATGGCGGCTGTCGAAAAAGAATTGTCTGAATTCAAGGAAAAGATCCACGCCCTGCGCGCCCGCTGGACTACGGAACGCGAAGCCATCACCCGTGTGAGTGAGCTCAAGAAGCGGATCGAGGCTTTGCGCTTCGAAGCCGAGGAGCAGACCCGCAAGGGCCAGCTCGAGCGCGCCGCGCAAATCCAGTACGGCGAACTGCCCAAGCTTGAAGCAGAGCTGAAAAAGTTGAACGCTGCCCAGGACGGGGCCGGCAAGGACGGCCACAGCGCAGCACGCATGCTGAAAGAAGAAGTAGATGAAGAAGACATCGCCAAAATTGTCAGCAAGTGGACCGGGATTCCCGTCTCTCGCATGCTCGAAGGCGAAGTCAAAAAGCTCGTCACCATGGAAGAGCGTCTGCGCGAGCGCGTGGTCGGCCAGGATGCCGCACTCAGCGTTGTCGCCAATGCGATTCGCCGTTCGCGCGCCGGGCTCAGCGATCCCAAGCGCCCCATCGGATCTTTTATTTTCCTTGGTCCGACGGGCGTGGGCAAAACCGAAACCGCGCGCGCACTTGCCGAGTTCTTGTTCGACGACGAGCAGGCCATGCTGCGCATCGACATGAGCGAGTACATGGAAAAACATGCCGTGGCTCGCTTGATCGGCGCGCCTCCAGGCTACGTGGGCTACGACGAAGGTGGCCAGCTTACTGAAGCGGTGCGTCGCCGGCCGTATGCGGTCATCCTCTTCGACGAAATCGAGAAAGCGCATCCCGATGTCTTCAACATCCTCTTGCAGGTGATGGACGACGGGCGGCTGACTGACTCGAAGGGACGCACCGTCGACTTCAAGAACACGGTGCTCATCATGACGTCGAACCTGGGCGCAGCCGCATTGACAGCCGAGACGCTCAAGACGGAACACGATATGGATATGGCTCGCGAGTCGGTCATGCGCGTCCTGCGCGAGCACTTCCGGCCGGAGTTCCTGAACCGCGTCGACGACATCGTCATCTTCCGCTCTCTGGGTCACGCCCAGATGGATTCGATCCTCGAGATGCGCTTGAACGATGTGCGCAAGCTGCTCGAAGATCGCCAAATCTCACTGGAGCTGACCGATCCGGCACGCCAGCTGATCTTGGCTGCCGGTTCCGATGCAGCCTACGGCGCGCGTCCATTGAAGCGCGCGCTGCAGCGGATGGTGCAGGACCCGCTCGCGATGAAGATCCTCGACGGTGAGATCCTGCATGGCGCGCACGTCCGCATCCACGCCGACCGCAACTCAAACCAGTTGCGTTTCGAACCGATGAGCCGCGAAGCCATGGCCTAGGCGTTGCATGCAGCAGACGCGCTTCGCGCCACGAGCATCGACCCAGCAATGAACAATTAAGGCCTCGGGGGAATCCCCTCCGAGGCCTTTTTGTTGGCTTGCGCTTCGTCAGCAGGCGCGGGAATGGGCGCTCGTCTATACTCGTGCGCATGAAATGCGCGGCATCCCATACGCTCTTCTTGTGCGGATACATTCTGGGTGCAGCCACCTTTCTTGCGGCTGCCCAGCAAGCAGCGATTGTGCCGCCGCTCCGCACGCAGGGAAAGCAGATCGTGGATGCCACCGGTCGCCGTGTGCGCCTCACATCAGTCAATTGGTATGGATTCGATCAAAAGGAATTTGTGGTCGGCGGCCTCGATCAAGCTCCCCTGGATACCATCGTCGCGCAACTCAAAGAGATCGGCGTGAATTCTGTACGGCTGCCCTGGGCCAACGAAACACTGGAGCGCGATCCGCTCCTCGCTGACTACGCCGTTGCAGCCAACCCCAGGTTCAAGGGTAAGCACGCAATGGAGGTCATGGACGCTGTCATTGCTGCGCTTGCGCGAGCGCATATCCTCATCGTCCTCGACAATCACATGAGCAATGCGGATTGGTGTTGTAGCGAAACCGATAACAATGGACTCTGGTACAACCGGGAATATCCCGAGACGAGCTGGCTCCGAGACTGGAAGGCGATGGCAGGTCGCTATCGCAAACAACCGTGGGTAATCGGCGCGGATCTGCGCAACGAGCTGCGTAGTTCCGCGGCATGGGGCGGCTCAAATCCAGCATTGGACTGGCACGCTGCGGCCGAGCGCGGCGGAAAAGCCGTCCTTGCCGCCAATCCAAAGCTCCTCATCATGGTCGAAAGCCCTGAATACTCCACGAACTTCACCGGTTTTGACAAGCTGCCAGTGACCTTGCCGGTGGCTCATAGGCTAGTCTATTCGCCCCATGCCTACTATGCAGAAGGCCAGAATCTCTCGAGCCTCGACGAGTTGAAAAAGGTATATGAAGCGCGAGCCGCATTCCTGCTTCATACCAAACCGGAGACGCCCCTCTGGGTCGGCGAATTCGGCACCTGCCAGACGTTGGACTGCGACGCCAATTCCGCGTGGTTCAGGCTGTTCTGCCGTTTCCTGAAAGATAACCCGGACATTTCGTGGAGTTATTGGCCACTCAACGGCACGCAATCAACCGGCAGAGGCCGTACATACGATGCAGTTGAGACCTTTGGTCTCTTGTCGCCCGATTATCAACGGATCGCTGCGCCAAAGATTGTCGATATCCTGCGACCCCTGGAAACTCAGCCGTAATCGATACCTGGTGTACGATCTTCAACATGCGAGAACTGCAGGTTCGAATCTTCGCGGCCGCAATCGCGGCAACTCTGCTGCTTCTTCCGGCGTGCGCGCAGCAGAGCCACTGGGCAACGCCCGACGACAAAACCGCAAAGTACATCATCGAGATGGAACGCAAATGGGCCGAAGGGGTCTGCGTCGATAACGGTGTTGTTGCCGGCCTGCTCGCCGACGACTTCCAGGGCACGTCAACCAAAGGTGCGCGCTTCACCAAAACCGATGAGCTGAAAGATGAGAAGAGCGTTCGCACCGCGCATGATTGCGGCCTTGATGACGCGAAAGTGCATTTCTTCGGCGACAGCCTTGCCCTCGTCTACGGCAGTGAACACGCTATGGGAAAAGACAAGTCACAGCCGGGCGCAAGAGTGTGCCAGGTGTGGACAGATACATGGCTGAAACGTGGCGGCTCATGGCGCATCCTCGCCTCGCAGGATAACCGCGTGGCATGCAAATAGATCGAGCCCCTGCCCTTAACGCCGATCAGCTCGCCAGTCGCATTGGCGCCGAATCTTCCGATGGAACATGGCAACGAGATTTGATAGACTCCGGACGCAAGCCGAAGCGCGCGATTCATCCCCTTCCTAACCGCGTTCCTGGTTGTACTTGGTGAAAAACTGATGCCGATCCAGTTAACTGTCAACGGCGTGGCAACCTCGGTGGATGTGCCTCCGGATATGCCGCTTCTGTGGGTGCTCCGCGACATTCTCAACCTCAAGGGAGCGAAGTACGGGTGCGGCATAGGACGATGTGGAGCATGCACGGTCCTGGTCGACGGCCAGGCAGTGCGGTCCTGCATGACGGAAGTAGGGTCCGTCGGGGCCGAGAAAATCACCACCATCGAAGGGCTCTCACCCGATGGCCTTCATCCCGTTCAGGTCGCCTGGGAGACTGTGGACGTGCCGCAGTGCGGATACTGCCAATCCGGCCAGATCCTGTCTGCCGCTTCGTTGTTGACGCGCACACCGAATCCCACCGATGCCGACATTGACGCCGCCATGAGCGGCAATCTCTGCCGCTGCGGAACCTACGCGCGTATCCGCCAAGCCATTCACGAAGCAGCTGAAGCCGCGTCCCGTCCCAGGTGAAGGAGAGCACTCGTATGCGCTTGAATCGGAGATCATTTCTGCAGCTGACAGCGCTTGCAGGGGGCGGCCTCGCTCTCGATCTTTATCGCTCGCCTCTCACCCTGGCTCAAGATCCCGGTAAGCCCCCCGACCTGACGCCGCAGGCATTCATCCACATTGCGAACGATGGCGTGGTTACCATCATGGCGCGCGCTTCAGAATCTGGCCAGGGCATGCGCAACATGCTGCCCATGCTGATTGCTGAGGAGTTGGATGTCGACTGGAAAGACGTCCGGGTGCAGCAGGCAGAACTGAACGAGAAGATTTACGGCCCGCAATTCTCCGGCGGCTCCGCGAATACCCCCACGGGCTGGGAGCCCATGCGCCGCGTCGGCGCAGCCGCGCGGCAGCTGCTTGTTACAGCAGCGGCCCAAACCTGGGGAGTGCCCCCGTCTGCATGCACCACGGAACATGGCCGCGTCTTGCATGCCGCATCCAAGCGGTCCGCGGGCTATGGAGAATTGGCTTCAAAGGCCGCCGCCCTGCCGGCCCCCGCGCTCAACAGCGTTAAGCTCAAAGACCCCAAAGATTACCGCATTGTCGGCCACTCGCAGACGGGCGTCGATACCCACGCGATTGTCACCGGCACGGCTGTCTTCGGCATTGATGTCCAGCTGCCGGGAATGTTGTACGCGGCCATTGAGAAGGCGCCTGTGTTTGCCGGCAAAGTGAAGTCAGCCAACATCGAACAGATCAAGGCGTTGCCTGGCGTCCGCCATGTCTTTGTGATTGACGGCGGCATCGCGCCCGCGGCCTATACGCCCTGGGAGCCAGGCATGGAGCCAGGCATTGCCATTGTCGCGGACAACTGGTGGCAGGCACAGCAGGCGCGCGAGCAGCTGGTAGTTGACTGGGACCTCGGTCCGGCCGCCACGCAAAGCTCGGAAGGTTTCAAGAGCCGGGCAGAGGAACTGCTGCAGGCCCCGCCCGCCAACACGCTGCGCAAGTACGGCGACGTGGACGCCGCGCTCAAGGCCTCGGACAAGGTCGTCGACGCCACCTATCAATTCCCTTTCATCGCCCACGTTACTCTTGAACCGCAGGGTGCTACGGCGCACTGGAAAGACGGCAAGCTGGAGATGTGGTCCACCAGCACGCTGCCCGTCGATGGCCGTGGGCTGGTGGCCAAGACGCTCGGGATTCAGGAGAGTGACATCACCACCCACATGGTGCGCTCGGGCGGCAGCTTTGGCAGAAGACTGCAGAACGACTACCTTGTGGAGGCGGCCTGGATCGCCAAACGCATCGACGCGCCAGTCAAGCTGCTGTGGTCGCGTGAAGACGACATCGCCCACGATCCCTTCCGGCCGGGAGGCACGGTTGGGTTGAAAGGCGGAATCGATGCGCGGGGCAAGCTCACCGCCTGGCGGCATCACTTTGTGACCTTCGGCGACGACAAGCATTCCACCTCCGGCGGCGGCATCGGCCAGGATACTTACCCTGCCGGCTTCGTTCCCTCGTACGCGCTCTACACATCTCTGCAGCCGCTCACGCTCCGCACCGGCGCTCTCCGCGCCCCCGGCGACAATGCCTACTGCTGGGTTGCGCAGTCCTTCCTCGACGAGATGGCACACGCTGCAGGACGCGATCCCCTCGAGTTCCAGCTTGAACTGCTCAGTAACAAACAGGCGCCATGGTCCTCGGGCGAACACGATGCCGTCGGCGACCACGAGCCGACGGGGCAATCCGTTCTCATCCCGGAGCGGTTCAAAGGCGTACTCGAGTTGGTCGCGGAAAAGTCAGGCTGGGCGCATCGCCCAAGACGCCGGGTCGCGGCATGGGCATCGCCGTATGGTTCTGCCATCTGGGCTACTTCGCCGAAGTCGCCGATGTCAGCGTGAACGAAGGCAATCAGGTAACAGTGCACCAGATTTGGGCTGCAGGCGATGTGGGCAGCCAGATTATTAATCCCGCGGCAGCCGAGAACATCTCCTTTGGCGGCATCGTCGAGGGAATGAGCCACCTGGGGCAGGAGATCACGCTGGCCAACGGCAGGATCCAACAGTCGAACTTCCATAACCATCCGCTGATCCGCATGCGGCAGGCGCCGAAGATCGAGGTGTATTGGCGCAAAACCGACTATGCGCCCACAGGCCTGGGCGAGCCGACCCTGCCACCGACCCTGCCGGCAATTACGAATGCCATCTTTGCCGCCACAGGCAAAAGAATTCGCACCCTGCCACTCAAGAGGAGCGGGTTTAGTTGGGCTTGATTGCCGGGAAGTAGCTTCAGAGCGGGGTTATTTCCTGTATGGCTTTCCTGTGGGGGGAACATGGAGCATCAACCTTCGCGCACAACCCTTTTTGGACGGCTGCGTTGGATCGTCGTGCTGACTGCAGGAATCGCTCTGCTCCTCACCATCTCCGGGATTTCATATCAAGCCATCGAAGCCAGTGCAGATGCGCGCCGATTCCACGAAGAGGGGAAGTTAGTTGATGTTGGTGGTTACAAGCTCAATATCGATTGCACCGGCAAAGGAAGCCCAACTGTCGTCCTTGAGTCTGGAATCGAAGTGCCCGCGAAGGGATGGCAACTTGTACAGCCCGGGATAGCGAATTTCACACGTGTCTGCTCCTATGACCGCGCCGGATATGGCTGGAGCGATCCTGGACCGATGCCTCAAAAACTCTCGCAAATCGTTCTTGAGTTGCACACGCTTTTGCAAAATGCGGGAGAAAAGCCACCCTACATCCTTGTGGGCCATTCATTCGGCAAAGGCAGCGTTCTGCTGTACAACAAACTGCACCCGAACGACGTGGCCGGCATGGTACTTGCGGAGGGCGGTCCCGACAAGCTGAAGTTGCCGGCAAGCATTAAGGCACTATCGGAGGCTGATCTCAGGCGCCGCCAACGAAATCGAATGTTCGCGCCGGCGCTGTACTTCTTTGGAATTAGCAGGTTTCTGGCGAGAAAAGACATTGAAGGCGCGGGCGAGCCAACCTACGACCAGGAATGGTCGTACGAAGCCATACAGCCAAAATTCATTCAGGCAACAACAAGCGAAGTCGAGAGCGGCGACAGCGGGGCCGAGCTGGCAGACGCGCCTACCTTGGGCGACAAACCGCTGGTGGTCCTCATCGCAGGCAAAGGCCTGTGGGGCCTGCCGCTCACGTCACAGGACTGGGTAGACCTGCGCAAAACCTGGGTGGATGGTCAAATTCAGTTGGCGCAACATCTCTCCAGACGGGGTAAGTGGCTTATTGTCTCCGATAGCACCCACGCGATTCCCGATGAACGACCCGATGCGATTGTAGGCGCGGTCCGCGAGGTTTACGCAGACACAGTGCAACGCGACGGCGCAGTTCCCAACTCTCGATAAGTCCGCATAGCAGACGATTTCCGAAGTCAAGTGCTCCGATTGGATAACCAGCGCCGGAAATCACTCGAAAACCGCTTGGGCACAAACCGGGCTATTCGTAGGCTGGGCACTGCGTGTTCATTCAGTAATGACGCGATCAGCCCACTCCACCAGCGAAACGAAGATCGTTGGGTTGCCGAACTTTGCTCCCCACGGGTCCAGATCCGTCTGTATAACGCTACGGGCGCGTGAGCAGGCTCCGCAGGCGTAGATCTGAATCTTTCGGTCCGCCACTTTCTTCATTGTTTCGCCGAGGGGCGGCCACCCCACCGGCACCACGGCGGCTGCAACAGACGATCGCATCAGCGAAACAGCTTCGCCAAGCAAAAACATCTGCACCGAATGTCCTGCTTCAGAAAGCGCGAGACCGTGAAGAAAAGGAAACGCAGCCTTGGTTGGATCATCTGATCCCCAGGCACTTTTCATCATGATGTTGAGGGATTTATGCGCAGTTCCTTGACCGAACGAAGACGCCACCCCGACAAAAGGTAGCGCAACTAACTGGCGAAGAAATGACCGTCGTGCCATGAGGACGACCTCCCAAGGAAAACGCCGAAGTATAGCACTAAGTTGTGAAAAATCACCTCTGGTTCCTCTCGGCTTCGCTGGGTAACAAACCGCGCTGGCGCACAATCACGGGTCTAAGCTTTTTGTGCGTGGGCCGCCCTTGTTGCGGCCACGGCCTTTTCGAGAAGTGTCTCAAGCACCGTGACGTCCACATCGGCGAGCTTCTTGATGTACAGGCACCCCTTGCCGGTAGTGTGCTTGCCGAGTTTGGCCAGTAAGCCCTCAGCGCCACCAAAGCCGATGGCGCCATACAGGACATTCGCGGCCTTGCGCGGCGAAAAGCCAACGATCGGCGCATCGCCCTCGCGCCCGCTTGCATAGGTGTAGTGGTAGCTGCCGAAGCCCACGATCGACGGCCCCCACATAGTGGGCTTGTCGCCAGTGACCTTCTGCATCAACTTGGCAAGAGCCTTGGCGTCGGCGCGTCGCTCGTCAGCGCACGCATCGAGAAACGCCGGAACGCTGAGGGTTGTCGGTTTGGTCTTGTTCTCGGCCATAAACTTGCCCTTGGATCCAATACTCGAAGCTGATTGAAGAACGGGCCTCCCTTGGCGGGATGCGTCTGCCCCGCTTCTATTTCCCCAGTGCCGCCTCAATCGCCGCCGTCACCTCCGGCGAATCGGGCTTCACCGCCGGCTCAAACCGTGCCACCGGCTTGCCATGACGATCGAAAAGGAACTTGGTGAAGTTCCACTTGATGTCGCCGCCAATCTTCGGGTTTGCCGTCGGGTCAGTCAGGAACTGATAGAGCGGCGTCTTATCGTCGCCCAGCACCGACACCTTGGCCATCATCGGAAACGACACGTTGTACTTGTTGCTGCAGAACTTCTTGATCTCTTCGTTCGTGCCCGGCTCCTGCTGCGCAAAATTGTTTGCCGGGATACCCACGATCACCAGCCCGCGATCCTTGTACTTCTCATAGACCGCTTCGAGCCCGGCGTACTGCGGCGTGAACCCGCACTTGCTGGCCACGTTCACCAGCAGCACCACCTTGCCGTGATAGCTCTTCAGGCTTACGTGATCCCCGTCAATTGACCGGAGGGTGAAGTCGTAAATGCTGTGCGGCGCGGCGCCCGCCAGGGTGGCGGCAATCGTCAGCATCAATGTCAGGGCCAGTTTGCGCATATTCCATTTCTCCTCGAAACTCGATTTCCCGATGATAACCGGGGCCCATGGAATCAATTGTTAGGAACTTGTCACAGACTCTCCGGGCACGCGGGCACGCCCACGCTGCGACTGGAAATCGCGCGGGAGCATTGCAGAGAATTATTCGCTTAGGGCGCACAATAGCTTCAGGACAGTTGAAAGGGAAGCTGAATTCGCCTGCCCTTTCCATGCCATCGAACTTGACGCGAGAGAACGCACGCAGGCCAAAAGGCGCGTGCAACTTCTTTTTAATGAGGATTTTGGCATTTAACTACTTTTAGAAAGAGAACTTTAGAGGAGATCTCCCTCGCTAACCCGAGCAACAAGAAGAATTTAGAAAAAAGTACGGGGGGGGGCACCCCTCACTCCGCCGGCAAGGGGAAGAACTGGATCTGCGACTCGGAGAGCACCGCCAGCTGCGAGCCATCGGGAGAGAGCGCGTAGCCGCCGTGGCTCGCGACCGGCTCCCCGACATGCACGGCGAGCAGCCGCTTTCCATCCGCGGCACGATACACACGCAATTCCTCTGACTCGAGGTCGGCCGCTCTGAACTCGATGCCGGGCGTCAGCTCATGCACGGCGTGGACAGCCTTCATAGCAAACATCCCGTGCCCTGGATCGCCGACAACATCGTGCCCTACCTCGCGCGGACCCGCCTCCCCGCGCAGCAGCAGCTTTCCATCGGCGGCGAGCACGCGATACTCCGTCGCACCCGTGGCCACATTGCACGACATCAAGAACAGCAGGTCGGGCGCCAGGCTCGACAGGTCTGGAGTGCATCGCGAAGACAGCCGGGCCAGGGTGACGGCTTTGCTGTTCCATGTACTGAGCGCGAGCCTGTAGTGCATCTTCGGCTGGGCCAGCAGGTTCACTTGGCCCTCATTCAACAGCGTGGGCGCCTGTAAGCCAGAGACCGTCCGCGCGCGCGCAATCGTCTTGAAGTCAGCATCGAGAATCGCCAGATTTATGTCTTCTTCAGGTTCCGCGCCAAGCTGGACATGCAGCTTCGCGTGCAACTCCGGCGTGTGCCGCTCCTCGAGCGTCGCAACTGCCAACAGCTTTCCATTTGGCGCAATGCGTACGAACGCAAGCGGCCCGGCAAGCGCGAAGCTCCGCTCCATCGCGAGGCCCGCACCATAGATGCGCAGCTCGTTGCCAACGTGAACGAGAATGCGGCTCTCATCAAGTGGCCACAAGTAGCGGCGCGCATCGGTGATTTCCCAATCCACCGCGCGCACAACCGAGCGGCTTTGCGCATCCAGCAGAACCGCGCGAATCATCCGGCGAGTCTCATTCGAGGCCTGACCGCCTTTGCGCTGGATCAGGTTGTGGGGATTGAAGGCGAAAAGCAGTTGCTGCGGACTCAGCCACGCGACCACCTCTTCGTCGGCAAAATCTCCCAAGACTCTTCGAGAACGCGGCACAAATCCAAGCACTCCAAGTGCGATTGATGAGCCTGCGGGCCCTTCCACTTCTTTTGCGCTGACCGGTAGATCGACCGCACAGCCCGGCGGCGCGCACACTTCCAGATCGTTCACCGGAGTCGGATCGGCGGGCTGCGGCAGACCATCGCGCGTCCCCGTCGGGCTCGCGCCCTCCGCCGTGTCTGCCGGCACCATGAGTGTTACCCGACGAAATACCAGATCAGAAGGAACCAGCAGAAACTGCGTAAACGGATCGAGCGAGACGTCCCGATTCTTCGTCGACAGCACGGAGCTGCGGTTCGGCCCGGTTCCCAATTCGAGCTTCATGCCCTTGATTTCGAGCACGTCGCCAGGCTGCAGCTTCGGGCTCATCGGGAACTTGTGAATGATTCCCTTCAGCTCCATGTGCGACAGTGAAAAGCCGCCGATGCCTGCGCCTCCGAATCCAGACATGCCGTTCGGCTGCATAAACATGACCGGCATTTTGAACACCGCGTCAGGAACGTTTTCCCACTCGGCGGGCGGTCCCGCCACCGCGGCGAGCAGCAGGCTCATCGGTTTCAGATCGAGCCCGTTGCATTGAGCTCGATTGAACGAGAGTGCCAGCTTCGATTCTCCGCGGCCTTTGCGGGCATCGGCAACTTCGACCGTGCCTTCCAGAATTGCGCCGCTCCGCAAAACGCAATCGGGTCCGTTCCAATCCTGCGTCACACGCGCAAAGATCGTCGCCCCGGTTTCAAGGCGCCGCACACTCGCACTCGCCATCAGTTCAGCCTGGACAGGTCCCGGATTCAGCTCGGGAGCGGAATCGGCACACGCAACGCCGCAGAAACATAAGCCGATCAGCATTGTCCCTAAAGCCTGCGATCGCATTGCAGCCTCTTACGTCAATTCAACGGTCGAAGCCTCATTGTGTCATAAAGCTGGGACGCAAGTGTCATCGGTGCGCTATTGCCGCAGTTCCACCAGCGTCGCGCCTTGCCCGCCCTCATTCTGCGGCGCTTCGGCAACTCCCGCCACATGCGGATGACTCTTCAAAAACTCGCGCACACCCCGACGTAGAATCCCCGCTCCATGTCCGTGAATCACGCGCACACGCGGCAACCCCGCCAGAAACGCGCGATCGAGATACTTCTCCAACTCCTCAGTCGCTTCGTCCACCGTACGCCCGATCAGGTTGATCTCCATGCGCATGTCGTCCGTGTTCGCGCTGGTGACGGTAACGTGCACGTTCTTTTGCCGACGTGCGTCTGCCAGCGGATCGGGCTTCAGCTGCTTCGCCTGTGCTGCCGACCCGCGCGGATCGGCAAGATCCGACTTGCTCACGCGCATCTTGATCGTCCCCAGCGCAACTTCAAACACGTCTTTCTCTATTTCGCGCTGCACGGTCGCAATCTTGTTCATTGACTTCAACAGCACCTGGTCGCCGACGGCTATGTTCTTCAGCAAATGCGGCTGCGCGTTGGCGTCGCCCTGGTCTGCTCCCGTGCGATGCGCCACGACAGTCTGGTTGAAGCTCTCTTGGAACTCGCGCCGCAGCCGGTTGATACGCCGCTCGGCTTCTTTTGTGAGCTTCTGCTGCGCCGCTCGATCTTCAATGGCCCGCACATTCTCGCGCATCTGGAACTCGAAATCCTTCAGCAGCGAGGCCAGCTTGGCTTCCAGTTCCCTTGTCCGATTGCGCAGTTCCACGTCGCCCTCGCGCGCCAGCCGTGCACGTTCCAGGTTCAATGCGTATTGCTGCTCGCGTGTCTTCTTCTGCTCCGCTTCAAGGGCGGCAACCTCGTTGTGCAGCTTATCGAGGAAACGCGCAATGTCCACCTGCTGCGAGCCGAGCCGCTCGCGCGCGGCCGCGATGATGGTGCGATTCAACCCAAGCCGTTCGGCCGTTTGAATACCCGCCGATGCGCCCGGTACGCCCAGCCGCAGACGATAGTTCGGAACCAGCGTTACTTCATCCACGCCTGCCGCCGCGTTCAGCACGCCAGGCGTATTTGCCGCATAGACCTTGAGCGAGGTGTGATGCGTCGAGATCAGCGACCACGAACCCGAGCCAAGAAAATAGCTTGCCACCGCAACGGCCAGCGCCGAGCCTTCCTCGGGATCGGTCGCCGAACCAAGTTCATCCAGGAGGACCAGGGTATGCGCGTCGGCCAAACGCGCCAACCGATCGAGATTCACAATATGCGCTGAGAACGTCGAGAGCTCCGCCTCGATCGATTGCGCATCGCCAATATCCGCAAGAAACGCAGTAAACACGGGAAAGCTCGCCGCCTCCGCGGGAACTGGAATGCCCGCCTGCGCCATCATCGCCAGCAGCGCCGTGGTTTTCAGCGTCACCGTCTTACCGCCCGTGTTAGGCCCGCTGATAATCAGCTGCCGTGCCGACGATGTCAGTTCCAGCGTCAATGGAACGACACGCCCCCCGGTCGTTCGCAGATGCTTTTCAAGCAGCGGGTGACGGGCGTTCTCAATGAATAATTTCTCTGCTCCAATGGATGGCTCCACGCAGTGGTAATCGCGCGCGAAGCGGGCCCGGGCCAGCAGGCTGTCAACCAGCGCCAGCACGCGCGCACCGGCGACAAGCGCCTCGGCGTAGGTACCAACCTGTCGGGTGAGCGCCACAAAGATGCGATGTATCTCGGCCTGCTCTTCTTCGAGCAGCCGCACCAGCTCGTTGTTTTGCTCGATAGTTTCGAGCGGCTCGACATACACCGTTTGCCCCGACGAGCTCGCCCCGTGCACGACGCCCGAGACCCGCCGCTTCAATTCGCTGCGCACTGGAATCACGAACCGGTCGCCGCGAATCGTAATCACATCGTCTTGCGTCGCGCCATCGTTTGAGAGTTTGCGCAGAGCCGCACGCAGCGATTCTTCAATCACCCGTTGTTGGCGATCTTGATCGCGGCGAATCCGTCCCAGCTCCGGCGATGCATCGTCGGCCAGGGACCCATCCGGCTGAATCTTGCGCTCAATCGACTCTGCTAACGGCCGCAAACCCTGCGTCAACTCCGACGAAAGCGCCGACAATCCATTGAGCTTGCCCACAAGCCTTGCCGGCGGGGATTGCAGGAGAGCCTGCCAGGCCGCGATGTCATTGGCTAGCCGCGCAACTGCCTGCAATTCTTTTGCTTCGAGGGCAGCCTCGGGAATGCTCGCTTTGGCGGCAAGGTCGATTGGATCGAAAAGACCTCCCAGCGGAATCGACAATTGCTCGCTGAGCATCAGCCGCACTTCATTCGCGAGTTGATGCTGGTGCTTGATCCACGGCTCATCGGTGGAGGGCCGCAACGTCACGATCGCGTTTCTGCCTACCGGGGACGCAGCAAATCCCGCCACCAGTGCAAGCAGCGGCTCCCACTCGAGCGCCGCCAAATCGGCGTGCTCAACCGGGGAGGGAATGGGATCGAGTAGCGGCATAGCCAGCTACCATTTTACTGGGATTGGGCGAACTCGATGTGGACGCCTAGGTCGAGGCAGGCGGTGTGGCTGGCTTAGCCGAGGAGTCTGTCGAGGTGGAAGGCGGTGAGGACTCAGAAGACGTTACCTTAGCCGTGGACTCCGGCGCCGCCGAGTTGCCATCCGACCCGCCGGCCTCCGTTGGCTTGCTTTCCGACGAACCGCTGCCGCTTGACTTCGGCGCGTAGTCGTTGACATACCAGCCGGCACCCTTGAACTGAAGCGCAGGCGCGGTCAGAGGACGCTCCAGCACCCCATGGCACTTGGGACACTCGGACTCAGGAGTGGCGTTGAAGCTTTGGATCTTTTCAAACCGATGGCCGCACTTGGTGCAGCGATATGCATAGAGCGGCAAAGTTCTGTACGTCCTCCGTGGGAGATGTCTCTCTTCATTGTACTGGCAGGGCGGCATAGCCCGCCGCCCCGCAGAAGACTTAAGCTCCGGTGGCCCCTAGTGAACGGCAACAGAAGCAACGTGGTTCTCCCATGCCAGCGAGATTTTTCCACCGCTGATCGTCCAGGCCAGATCTTCGACCATTGAGGCAGGTTTGCTCATCTGCATCTTCACGCGGCCCAGATCCTGCGTTGCGTCGTAGGCCAGGCCCCACTCGCCTGTCTTCTTGTTCACGATCAAGACCCAGTTGTCGGGATCGGAAATATCAACGAAGAGCGTGTAGGTTCCCTTCGGCACAGCGAGATCGCCAATCATGAGATCGGAGTCGGTCATGAGCGTTGTTGCGGCATTCGCGCCGCCACGCCAGATTGGGTACTGCGAGCCGTGCGCTGTCTTGATGATTCCGTCTTGGGTGAAGATGTGCCCCTCGCGGCCTTTCACGCGGGGTGAGTTGTAGGTGATGGTCACGGACTTGCCAGCAATCTTCGCCGCGACTGTCTCGGGCGGACTGACCGGCGGTTTTTGTTGGGCGGAGAGACTACAGGTTGCGGCAAACAGGATGCCGGCACACATCAAAAGACGCTTCATGAGAAACCTCCTCCGGCAAAGTCCGCTCCAAAAGCGGAGATATCGCCGCGAGTCATTGTCGCACTGCCCACCGGGCTCCGCAAAGGCGCACACCCCGGCACGGCGCGGCTGTTATGATGCGGCGCAAGGTATTGCCATGCAGCAGACCCGCACTCAAGCATCGCCGGACAAGAGCTTTCGCGCCGCCGTGCGTGACGAAAAGCCCTTGCAGGTGGCGGGCGCGATCAACGCCTACACTGCCCGGCTTGCTGAAGCCACAGGCTTCCGCGCCCTCTATCTCTCCGGCGGCGGTGTTGCCGCCAACTCTCTCGGTCTTCCCGATCTCGGTATCAGCACCATGGAGGATGTGCTGGTCGATGTCCGCCGCATCACCGAAGCCTCCAGCCTCCCATTGCTCGTCGACATCGACACAGGCTGGGGAAGCGCCTTCAACATCGCCCGCACGATTCGCTCGATGAGCAAGGCCGGCGCGGCCGCGGTCCACATCGAAGATCAGGTGGGTGCAAAGCGTTGCGGCCACCGGCCCGGCAAAGAACTGGTGTCCCCTGGAGAAATGGTGGATCGCATCAAAGCGGCAGTGGACGCGCGTATCGATCCTGAATTTGTGATCATGGCGCGCACCGACGCGCTCGCCAGCGAAGGCATCGGCGCCGCCATCGAACGCGCCCAGGCCTACGTCGTCGCGGGCGCCGACATGATCTTTGCCGAAGCGGTGACGGAGTTGCCGATGTACACAGAGTTCCGCAAGGCAGTCGGCGTCCCCATTCTCGCGAACATAACGGAGTTCGGTCAGACGCCGCTCTGGACCCGCGAAGAACTCGGCGGCGCGGGCGTCGACATCATTCTTTACTGCTGCGCGGCCTATCGCGCGATGAATGCCGCCGCCCTCAAGGTCTATGAAGCTATCCGCGGCGAAGGAACGCAGAGAAGCGTTCTCCCGCTGATGCAGACCCGGGCCGACCTGTACAAATACCTCGACTATCACGCGTACGAAGAGAAGCTCGACGTGTTGTTCGCGAAAGAGAAGAAGCGCCCCTGATTTGCTGAGACGCAAAGATCCTGCAAGCTTCCGGAGGTCCGCATGAGCACCCCAGAAATCAACCCGCCGGCCTTCCGGCCCAAAAAATCCGTCGCGCTCTCGGGAACACCTGCCGGCAATACGGCCCTGTGCACAGTCGGTCATAGCGGCAACGACCTCCACTATCGCGGCTACGACATTCGCGACCTGGCCACGCACTGCGCCTTCGAAGAGGTGGCGCTGCTGCTGGTGCACGGCAAGCTTCCCACTGAGCCCGAGCTCCAGGCGTATCAATCCAGCTTGCGGCCGTTGCGCAGCCTGCCTGCTTCGGTGAAGCAGGCGCTCGAACTGCTGCCGCCGACCGCACATCCCATGGACGTTCTGCGCACCGGCGTCTCGGTGCTCGGCTGCGTCCTCCCTGAGGCGCCCGACCATAGCGCGGCTGGAGCGAGGGTCATCGCCGACACCCTGCTGGCCTGCCTGGGATCGATGCTCCTCTATTGGCATCACTACGCACGGAACGGCCGACGCATCGAGGTCGAGCGCTACGAAGACTCGATCGCTGCGCATTTCCTTCATCTCCTCCACGGAAGCTCCCCCGGCGCGGAATGGACCGCGGCCATGCATGCATCGTTGATTCTCTACGCGGAGCACGAATTCAACGCGTCCACCTTCGCCGCGCGGGTTATTGCCGGCACTGGTTCCGACATTTATTCCTGCGTTGCCGGAGCCATCGGCGCACTCAAAGGACCCAAGCACGGCGGAGCCAACGAAGTCGCGTTGGAAATTCAGCGCCGTTATGCAACACCCGATCAGGCTGAAGCCGACATTCGACAGCGCATCGAGCACCGCGAAGTCATCATTGGCTTCGGGCATCCCGTCTACACCATCAGCGACCCGCGCAGCGACATTGTGAAAGAGATCGCGCGCAAACTCGTCGTTGACGCCGAGGGCCGGCGACTCTTCGCCATTGCCGAACGTATCGAGAAAGTCATGCGCGATACCAAGCGCATGTTTCCCAATCTCGATTGGTACAGCGCGGTGGCGTATCACTTGATGGGCATTCCCGTCGACCTTTTCACTCCGCTGTTCGTGATGGCGCGAACGGCAGGCTGGTGCGCGCATGTCATCGAGCAGCGCCAAGACGGCAAGATCATTCGCCCCTCCGCGCTCTACACTGGACCCGAACCTCAGCAATTCGCGCCAATTGACCGGAGGACCTGAGGTCCTCTTCCACGGTCCGCACAATTCTCGGCCACTCAGCAGGAGATTCAGTGTCGTCGCATATCAGCAATGAACGTCCCGCCCCCGACAAGGTTCTCACCGATATTGCCGACTACGCGTTGGGCTACGAGATTGAGAGCGACCTCGCCTACTCGACAGCACGCACATGCCTCATCGACACGCTCGGTTGCGGCCTCGAGGCCCTCGAGTACGCTGCCTGCACCAAGCTGCTCGGCCCGATCGTTCCCGGGACCATCGTGCCCAACGGCGCGCGTGTTCCCGGCACCAGCTATCAGCTCGATCCCGTGCAAGCCGCCTTCAACATCGGCGCCATGATCCGCTGGCTCGACTTCAACGACACATGGCTCGCCGCCGAGTGGGGGCATCCTTCCGACAATCTGGGCGGCATTCTCGCCGTCACCGACTGGCTCTCGCGAAGTCCTGCGGACGGCAGCCCTCCTCTGACGATGAGGCGAGTTCTAGGAGCGATGATCAAGGCCCATGAAATCCAGGGCTGCCTCGCACTTGAGAATTCCTTCAACAAGGTTGGCCTCGACCACGTTGTGCTTGTGAAAGTCGCATCGACAGCCGTCGTGAGCCAGTTGCTCGGATTGAGCCGCGACCAGACCATCAATGCGCTTTCACTGGCCTGGGTTGACGGCCAAAGTTTGCGTACCTATCGCCACGCGCCCAATACCGGATCGCGCAAGAGCTGGGCCGCCGGCGACGCCACCAGCCGAGCCGTGCGCTTAGCCCTGATGGCCAAGGCTGGCGAAATGGGCTATCCCTCCGCCCTCACCGCAAAGACGTGGGGCTTCTACGATGTGTCTTTCCGCGGCAACGAGTTCAAATTTCAGCGCCCTTACGGCTCCTACGTTATGGAGAACGTCCTCTTCAAAATCAGCTATCCGGCCGAGTTCCACGCGCAAACGGCAGTCGAGGCTGCAATGAAGATTCGCGAGCGCCTCGATCAGTCCGGCAAATCTGCCGAAGACATTCGGCGTATCACCATCCGCACCCACGAAGCCTGCCTCCGCATCATCGACAAGAAAGGCCCACTCGCCAACGCAGCCGACCGCGATCACTGCGTGCAATACATGGTCGCCATCCCGCTACTGCTCGGCCGCCTCACAGCCGCCGATTACGAAGACAACATCGCAGCCGATCCCAACCTCGGCCCACGGATTGACGCGCTGCGCGCGAAAATCGAATGCATTGAAGAGCCGCGCTTTACCGCCGACTATCACGACCCGATGAAACGCTCCATCGCCAATACACTCCATGTCGTCCTGAACGATGGCGCCGTGCTGGAGCAAACCGTCGAGTACCCCATTGGCCACCGCCGCCGTCGCGAAGAAGGCATGCCCTTGCTCATCGAGAAATTTAAAACGAATCTTCGCCGGCGTTTCAGTGAGGAACAGCAGCAGCGCATCCTTGCTGCGTCCCTTGACCCCGCGCGTCTCGATTCGATGCCCGTCCACGACTATGTCGATCTATACGTGACCATCTGAGAAGCCTCGTGTTGCGCGTGCGGATTTAACAGTCCCCGCCTTGCCCACCCGCACCCCCGCGTGTTTGACTTGAGGCCGAAGAGAGGCACGACGCATGTCCTACATCCTCGCTCTCGATCAGGGAACCACCAGTTCACGCGCAATTCTTTTCGACGAGGCCGGCGCGATTGCCGCCGTGGCGCAGCACGAGTTTGAGCAGTTCTACCCGCAGCCCGGCTGGGTCGAACACGACCCCATGGAAATCCTGACCAGCCAGATGAGCTGCGCCGTTGAGGTTCTCGGCAAAGTTGGAGCTCGCCCGCGCGACATTGCCGCCATCGGCATCACCAACCAGCGCGAGACCGTCATCGTGTGGGAACGCGCCACCGGCAAGCCCATCCATCCTGCCATCGTCTGGCAGGATCGCCGGACTGCTTCGCTGTGCGCAGCGCTGGAAGAGCAGGGACTGGGGGATACAATCTCCGGTCGAACGGGCCTCGTCATCGACCCCTACTTCTCCGCCACCAAAGTCAAGTGGATTCTCGACAATGTGCCCGGCGCGCGCGCACGTGCGGGCAAGGGCGAGTTGGCCTTCGGCACCGTGGACAGCTGGCTCATCTGGCATCTCACCAGCGGCCAGCATCACGTCACCGATGTGACCAACGCTTCGCGCACGCTGCTCTACAACATCGTCAAAGGCGAATGGGACCCCGAGCTGCTCCGCATCTTCGACATTCCTCAAGGCCTGCTGCCTGAAGCCGTGTGGTCGAGCCAGCAGATCGGCGAAGTCACCACCACGCTCGGCCTCGGCGGCATCTCCATAGCGGGGATCGCGGGCGACCAGCAGGCCGCACTCTTCGGCCAGCTCTGCTGGGGCGCAGGCGAAGCGAAGAACACGTACGGCACCGGCTGCTTTTTGCTCCAGAACATCGGCACACAATTCATGCGCTCGAAGCATCGCCTCATCACCACCGTCGCGGCCAGCACGCAGCATCGGCTTGAATACGCGCTCGAAGGCAGCATCTTTATCGCCGGCGCCGTGGTGCAGTGGCTGCGCGACAACCTCAAACTCATCCACTCCTCCGCAGACGTGGAAACACTCGCCGCGAGCGTACCCGATGCGGGTGGAATTATTTTTGTCCCGGCCTTTGTCGGCCTGGGCGCGCCGCACTGGGATCCCCACGCCGGCGGCCTGATCATCGGCTTGCGTCGCGACACCAAGCCGGGGCACATCGCGCGCGCGGCTCTCGAAAGCATCGCCTTCCAGGTGGCCGACGTACTTGAAGCCGTACACAGCGAAACCCGTGCGCCGCTTGGAGCATTGCGCGTCGACGGTGGCGCCGCGGTCAACAATCTCCTGATGCAATTCCAGGCCGACGTGCTTGGCGTGCCGGTCGTTCGCCCACGCGTCACCGAAACGACTGCGCTGGGCGCGGCCTATCTTGCGGGACTCGCCACAGGGTTCTGGCCGACGCCTGAGGAACTACGCTCAAAGCGGAAGGACGATACCCGATTTGAACCGAAGATGATTGCAGACGAGGGTGCGGCGCGCAGAGGGCTTTGGCACCGCGCTGTCGAGCGCTCTAAGAGCTGGACAGAATGAGAAACGGAGAACGAAATGCGCAGAGATGAAATGGTGCGCAAACTTCGCGAACGCGCCGCGCAGCAAAAACCCTGGGATATTGCCATTATCGGTGGCGGCGCAACCGGCATGGGAGTTGCAGTCGACGCAGCGGCCCGAGGTCTCGACGTCGTCCTTATCGAAGCGCACGACTTCGGCAAGGGCACCAGCAGCCGCAGCACCAAGCTTGTCCATGGCGGCGTGCGCTATCTCGAACAGGGGAACGTCTCGCTCGTCATGTCCGCACTCAAGGAGCGTGGCCTGCTCCGTCAGAACGCGCCGCACCTCGTACACGATCTGGCTTTCGTCGTGCCCAACTATTCCTGGTGGGAAGCGCCCTTCTATGGGATCGGCCTCAAGCTCTATGATCTGCTCGCCGGCAAGTATGGCTTCGGCGTCTCCAAAGTGCTCACCAAAGAGGAGACGCTGGAGTTACTGCCCGCGCTCGAGCCCGAAGAGCTGCGCGGCGGTGTGATCTACTACGACGGCCAGTTTGACGACGCGCGGCTCCTGATCCATCTCGCCATGACCGCAGCCGATCATGGCGCCACGCTCGTCAACTACTTCCCCGCAATCGGCCTTCTGAGCGACCCCGATGGCTACCTCAACGGCGTCACCGCGCGAGACGAAGAGACTGGCGAAGCATTCACTCTCGCGGCACGCATGGTCGTCAATGCCACCGGCGTCTTCACCGATTCCGTCCGCAGAATGGCCGACGCCCATGCGGATCCTCTCGTCGTCACAAGCCAGGGCATTCATCTCGCCTTTGACCGCTCATTTCTCCGCGGCGATACGGCGCTTATGGTCCCGCGCACCAGCGACGGCCGCGTTCTCTTTGTGATTCCCTGGCACGGCCACGCCGTGGCCGGGACCACGGATACTCCCGTCGATGCACCCAGTCTCGAACCGCGCCCCCTCGATGAAGAAATCGAATTCATTCTAGAAACCGCGAGCCGCTATCTCACGCGGCCGCCCACGCGCGCCGATGTGCTCGCTGTCTACGTGGGTCTGCGTCCTCTGGTTAAAGGAGAAGGCAAGACCTCGGCGCTCTCGCGCGATCATGTCATTCACGTCGATACGTCCGGCCTGCTCACCATTACCGGCGGCAAGTGGACGACCTACCGGCACATGGCTGAAGACTGCGTCGATCACGCGATTACTCTGGGCCACCTGCGCGACGAGCCCTGTGCCACGCGCAATCTCAGGATTCACGGCTATCTCAAAAGTGCTGCTGACGAAGGGCCTCTCGATGTCTACGGCTCTGATGCGGAGCAGATCCGCGTCCTTGCGCGTGAGGCGCAGTTCGGCGTGCAACTCCATCCTGCGCTGCCTTACATCGCCGCGGAGGTCGTCTGGGCCGCGCGCAATGAGATGGCGCGTTCCGTCGAAGATATCCTCGCCCGCCGCACACGCGCGCTGTTTCTGAATGCCGACGCAGCCATTGCGATGGCCGAACCGGTTGCACGGCTCCTCGCGGGGGAATTGGGGTACAACGACGCCTGGATCGCAACTCAGGTCACGGAGTTCCGTGCACTCGCGCAGCAATACCGGGTCGCATAAAACAGCATCCAATGGAACGGAGGTCAGGAATGGCGAAAACGTGTTCCCACATAGGGGATCTTGCGAAGAAAGTGAAACCCCACACGAAAGGCTGCGAGGAGTGCCTCAAGGCAGGCACTGCGTGGGTTCATCTGCGCATGTGTCTTGAGTGCGGTCACGTCGGCTGTTGTGATTCTTCCGAGGGCCGTCACGCCCGCGCGCATTTCCACCAGACCCAGCACCCGCTCATCCAATCCGCTGAACGCGGTGAAGATTGGCGCTGGTGCTACATCGACGAAGTCTATATCTAGAGTCGGCTCTAGGCTGGCTCCAGCTCGATCTGCTTTGAGCCAGCATCGATCTTCGCGATCTTGAAGCTGCGCACCTGCCCCGCCCGCAGCGGCTCCGGTTTCGCCGAAGCCGCCGGAGCGCTTCCCTTCCATCGCGCCTGCAGCATCGATGTGAGCGACGATAGATCCGCCTTGCCGGCTTGTGTTTTTTTGCCACCGACCTCTTCCGAAGCTCCGCCCGCACGGCCAGTGCCCGCACCGCAGGTGTTGCCGCGAATCCCCTCGCCCAACTCTACCGTCGCGCGTCCGTTGGATTCTTCAACAACACGGCCAGACACCACATCGCCTACCTTGTGTTCCGCGATGTATTCGTCGATGCTCGTCGGAATCAGCTGCTTCATGCTCAGCTTGATCTGACGCTTCTCAGTATCGAGGGCCAGCACCTGCGCCTGCACCACCTGGCCGGCGTGCAACACCTCCGATGGGTGATTGAGCCGGCGATCGGCAACGATCTCGCTGATGTGCACCATGCCTTCGATGCCGTCGGCAATTTGCACAAACGCACCGAACTTCATCAGCTGCGTTACCGGACCCTCGATCTGCGCCCCAACCGGAAACTTGAGCGGCACCTCTGCCCACGGATCGCTCAGCGTCTGCTTCAGTCCAAGCGAAATGCGCCGCTCCTCGGGCTTGATGCCGAGAATCACTGCATCCACTCGGTCCCCTTGCTTGAGCACATCGCTTGGGTGGCGCACTTTCTTGTTCCACGCCATCTCGGAAACATGGATCAGCCCTTCGATTCCGGGCTCGATCTCGACAAATGCGCCAAAGTCTGCGAGACGCGTCACCGTGCCTGTGATCCGTTGCCCCGTGGAGTACTTTCCCGGCGCCTTCGCCCACGGCTCAGCTTCCAGCTGCTTCAGGCCAAGCGAGATCTTCTTTGCCTCCGGATCCATCTTCAGAATTCGAACCTGGATCTCCTGGCCCTGGGTGCAGCACGTCTTCGGGCTTGCTGACGTGACCCCAGGCAATGTCGCTCACATGCAACAAGCCGTCAACTCCACCCAGGTCGATGAACGCTCCGTAGCTCATCAGGCTGCGCACCGTGCCCGTCACCGTGTCGCCTTCTTTTATCGCGGATAGCCGGCCCTGTGCATCTGCGCGTGCCTGTTCTTCCAGCACTGCCCGCCGTCGACCACCACATCCTCGTCGGTCACGTCGAGCTTGGTTATGCGGCATGTGATCTCTGTGCCTACCAACTTCTCAAGCTCAACTGCATCGCGCGTGCCGCTCCGGCTCGCAGGCATAAAGGCGCGCACGCCCACGTCTACGTTGAGCCCGCCCTTCACCACGCCGGTCACTGTGCCGACTACCGCAAGCTTCTGCGCGAATGCCTCCTCCAGCGCCGACCAGTCGCGCGGCTGCGCCACCTTGAAACGCGACAGCTCGTAGTAGCCCTCTTCGTTTCGACCCTTCACTGAGACGAGAACGACATCCCCTGGCTTCACAGCGTCGGCGTTGTTCTCAAACGCTGTGCGTGGCAGCACACCTTCGGTCTTGTAGCCAATATCGAGAAACACCTGCTCTGCCGAGAGCGAGATCACCGTGCCCTCAAGCTGTTTGGCGCCGCTCGCCGGCTTGTGCGTATGCGTACGCTCAAAGTCCGAAAGCATTTCGGCAAAATTTTCGGCCTGTTCGTTGGCGGGTTCAGGGGCTACTTCAGCGGACTGGGCATCGGGAACGGCTTCGTTGGTCATGTGTGTACTTCTTCATTCTCCCATAGACCAACTGCACTTTGGCCGACCGCTGCCTGCTCGCAACTGCGGACCCGTCGCTCTTACGGGAAATCCGTCACCTTCGGCGTCACGCGATGCGGCGCGACCGACGTCGGGCCGCCCTTGTCGTCGATCACGTTCGAAATCTCGCCCTTGTCATCGAGCGCAACGGTAATCATGTGATGGAAGCGCACTCCAGGGCGGCGTGGCGCCTCAATCGCTCTCGTCAGATCGACATCCGGATGGCGAAAAACGCTGTAGATGCCCAGGCCCCACGCCTCGTGTTCCGTCACGTTGTCTGCAACCTTGTACGACGCCCATCCCTTCGTCCCCGGCGCACTCGTATAGCTCGCCTGATCCGGCGGGTCATAGGGGATTTCAGACTGATAGAAATACGTCCGGCCGCGGTTCCCATTCCACAGCACCTGAAACTGCTGATGATGCTCCACAAACAATCCGTAGATCGTGACTCCGTTGGCGTTCACCACCAGGCCGCTGGCACTCAGGTTCTTCGTCCAGCCCACTTCGGCTCCATGATCTGCGCGCCATATCCATGTGTGGTCCACAATCGTGTCGTTGCTGTTGATTTCGAGATTGCCTTCGGTTTGGCCCGCTCCGGCACCACCTACGCGAAAAAAAACATCGTGCAGCGCGATCGGATTCTTCGTGTGACTCGCGTGGCTCCCGCGCGGCCCGACCTCGAGCAAAACTGGCGACTTCGCCGGCCCCGCATCGATCAAAAGCCCAGCGATCTCGATCCCGTCCTCATCCGCGGTCGTCATAGCTGCCGTTCCGCGCGTCGGCCGCAGCGTCGCAAAGCCCAACCCCATCACCACTGCGTCCGGCCGAATCACGCGAATCGGCTCGGTCAGCGTCATAAATCCCCGGCGTCAGCAGCAGGTTCTTGCCCAGCGGCCAGCTGAGCATTCATCGTCGCTGCAGTGTCCACTCCGGGTCGGGCAACATAAAAATGCTCCAGCGGAATGGTCCTTCCTGGCGTCGATCCGCTGTGCCACGTGATGCCCGCGCTGTCTTTGCGTAACTCTGGAACACGCATGCTCCAGTTTCCCTTTGCGTCCACTTCGAGAAATGGCTTCTCGCGTACGACCGGCGTGCGCTCGATCTTCGTGTAGGGTGGGTTGGGCCATTCTCCTTGAGGGGGATGCGGCACACCCACAAAGACCATGTTCCAGTTGGCGCCCGTCCAGCTGCCCCACTCGCTGTTGCGCGCAATCCACTGCTGCTGCGGCCCCGCGTCCACGTTGCCGTCGATCAAGCGTGTCCGCCATCCATCCGCCGCTCGCCCACCCACTCTTCTGGTGCAGCAGTATGTTGCCCAGCACATGCATGCGCCGAAACGGCGCGGCCTGCGACACCGCCCATTGCATCGTTTCGCCGGTTGGCGTGATCGAGAAGCCTTCCACGGCTCGCCAGAAGGTGCATGTCGCATTGTTGCGCGGCAGGCTCGCGTCCGAATGCACGTTGCCGACGATACGCACTGCATCTGGCGTCGCGCCTAGCCCCAGCACCTGCGTATAGAAACCCACCGGCACATCGACGTGATACTCGCCCGGCAAGAACAGCAGCGCATAGCGCGCCGAGCCGAACTCGCTGTGCTGTTCCACCGCGTAGACCCTGTCGATCTGTTCCTGGATCGCGCTCGACGGCATTGACGGGTTGAACACCAGCACATGCGGGCCGAGGTCCGGATGTGTTCCAGGCTTCTCCGCCGCCAACGGGGATATGCTTAACGCGCCAAGGCACAGAAGTCCTGCAGCAAACCATTCCCTTTGCATTCCGCAATCAACTCTCATGCAGTGCTTCCCTTCATGGCACTCAAACCGATCAGCGCCGGAATCAATTCGCATCCTACCGGTAGCGTCCTTATTCGGCAACGTACGGCTCGTAGACACAACGCGGCACACAGAGCGAGAATGGCGAGGCACGCGAAGAAGGACGACAGGAGCTCGCCAACAATGAACAGCACTTCCCGCAGAATCTTTCTAAAGTCAACCGGCGCCGCAGCCGCAGCGCTGGCTGCTTCCCGACTCATGCCCGCCGCTCCGTCGTCACTGCCCATCGGATTGCAACTCTATTCGGTGCGCAATCTCTTGCCCAAGGATTTTGACGGCACGCTACGCCAGCTTTATCTCGCCGGCTATCGCGAAGTGGAGGCCGCCGGCTACTATGACAAATCCGCTGCGCAGTTTCGCGATGCGATGGAACGCGCCGGCCTGCGCTGCGTCTCCACGCACCTGACTCTGAGTATTCTGCGCGCCAAACTCGATGAATCCATTGAATACGCCAAGACTTTGGGACTCGATTACATTGTTTGTTCCTGGGCCGCCGGCGTGCATCGCGATCCAGCGGCAAAAGGCAACATGACCCTCGACGACTGGCGCTATGTCGCCAGCGAGTTCAACCGCATCGGCGAAAAGGTGAACGCCGCCGGGATGACCTTCGGCGTGCACAACCACACGCCTGAATTCGCAGTAGAAGATGGCGTCACTGTTTACGACGAACTGCTTCGACTCACCGACCCCAAGCTCGTCGTTTTCGAAATGGATTTTGGCTGGGTCGTCGCCAGCGGCCACAACCCCGTGGATTACCTCAGCAAAACCCCCGGGCGCTTCCCTCTGCTGCATGTGAAAGACATGGCGCGCGATGCGAACGGCAAATTCCATTCGGTCGTCATGGGCCAGGGCATCGCTGATATCCACGCGATTCTGCACGCCGCAACCGGCCTCAAACACTACTTTATCGAGCAGGAAGAGTTTATCGGCGACCCCATGACCGAGCTGCGCGAAGACGCCGACTATCTACGCAAGCTCGACATCTAGATGCCGCAAGGGTGGGTTCAACACGAGTGGACCACCTCGCCCCTTCAGGTACGCTGGAAGCATGAGTGTATTTGACGAACGCAAGGCCGATCTCGAGAAGCACGAATTCATGATGGGCACCGAACGCGGCCGCCTCGCTGTAGCCCTGGACCTGCTCACCGATTCCCTGATTCTCGTCGGCCAGCACGGCGTCTACTGCGCCTCAAGCCGCAACCCAAACAAGCCGGCCCTTGACCTGCAGGCCGTCCTCAGCGGCATGGAAGGCGCCAAAACACTCATCCAGTCCGTCATGGAAGAACTGCGCAAAGGCAGAGAGCAGGGGTCAGAGAGCAGAGGCTAGTTTTAAAGGGGAATAAGCGCCGTGAATGCGCTCTTAGAAAGTATGGTGCGCCCGGAGAGATTCGAACTCCCGACCTAACGCTCCGGAGGCGTTCGCTCTATCCAGCTGAGCTACGGGCGCGCTCTATCAGCATACCGTATTTCAATCTCATACGTTAACCGGGCTGCGCTCCGGACCCTTTGCTGGCCGCTTCGCTCTGCTTATTCCGCACAAATGCCCTAGACTAACGAGTGGCCAGTTTCTTCTAAGCCCCGGCCGGGACAGGACGACATGCCTCTCAATTTCAATTGGACCACCGTACAGGTCATCTGGACGCTCACCTTTGCGGCACACCTGGTATTGCTGGTCGTTCTGCTTGGCCGCGACCGCGCGAAGCGCTTTCCCTGGTTCACCACCGCGATCGCTCTGGTCGCACTCCGTCTCGTGTCCAGCCGCCTGCTGTTCAACCGCCTGCCGCAGCTCACCCTGGGGGCCGTCTTCGTCGTCCTCGCAGATGTGTCGGTGATCGTCTCGCTGCTGGTGCTCGTTGAGATTGCGCGCCAGGTTTTCGCGCGTGTGCCCCGCAAGCGCCGCCCCATCTGGATACTGGTCCTCTTCGCGATGAGCGGCACGGTCGCCGCCACATGGGGCCCGTGGCCCGCCTTCAAGACGCTCACTCCCGTGACGCCTATCGCGTTCCTTGAGGTGCTGCAGCTGCTCGCTCAGAAGGGCGGCCTGCTCATCGACGTGTTAACCGTCCTGCTCGGCCTTCTGGTCATATCGTTCGGCCGCGCCTACGGCGTGGGCTGGCGCAAGCATGCGCACCGCATCATGATCGGGCTCTCGACCGCATCGCTGGCACAGATCGCTGTACAGATCATCTGGCAGGTTATCGCTAAAACCGCCAAGCCCCACTCCATGGCGGAGTACGAGCGCGTCGTCGGTCTGCGGGAAAAACTCTTCAACGGCAACAGCGTGATCTACCTGGCAGTGCTTGTCTGGTGGATCGCCTGCCTATGGCTTGACGAGCCAAGTCAGGATGAGCCGGACAGCGGCGAGACGGCCGGAGTGGCCGTTCCGGTTGGTTCAGGCGATCCCAGCCGGGAAGCCGGGGCAAAGGCTGAACCGCCCGCAGATACACACGAATAGCAACGGCTACGATTCTGCGAATGCCTGCTGCGCAGCCAGCCCGCGCCTACACGGCAAAGTCGATAAAGCCGCGCTGCGGATCGGTCGCAACCAATTTCACAGTCACGCGGTCGCCCACGTCGAGGCCTTTCTTCGCGCCCGGCTTGCCCACATTCACCAGCATGCCGTCGACGTGTGGATCGAGCGTGCGCACAAACGTTCCGTAGTTGTTCACGCCCGTCACAATCGCCTGGAAGCTCTGCCCGATGCGCGGCTGCAGCACCACAGCAGCAATCCGCTTCTGCATATCGCGCTCCACCTTGCGCGCCGCATCTTCCATCAGCGTGCAACGCTGCGCAATTGCATTCAGATCGCCCTCAGAATACGGCGACGTCTCTTTGGCCAGCCACGCCTTCAGCAGCCGTTGCGTCACCACATCCGGAAACCGCCGGTTGGGCGCGGTCGAGTGTGTGTAATCCTGCACCGCGAGCCCAAAGTGTCCGGGCGAAACTTCTTTCGGCTTCACCAGCACATATTCCCCGGGGCCCATCAGCTTGACCACGGCAAGAGACAAGTCAGGAAAATGATCGGGATCCTTCTGCTTTTGTGCCAGCAGAAAATCATTGAGCACCTTCGAGTCCGGCTCGGCAGGCAGCGTTGTGCCGAGCCCTTGCGCCAGTTCCACAATCCGATCCCAGCGCTTAGGAACCCGCACAATGCGGCGGATTGACGCCACATCGGCGTCTTCAAACGTCTTGGCGATCACGCCGTTGGCCGCCACCATGAACTCCTCAATCAACGACGTGGCGCGATTCTTTTCAAGCTTCGCAATCTCAACGGCTTCATCCTTCAGCATCACCGGCCGCGTCTCGATCGTCTCCAGGTCCAAAGCCCCGTGCTGAAAGCGGTTATTCAGCATGGATTGTGCCGCTTTGTCCTGGAGCTTCAGCTGCGCGGCCAGCTCCGCGCTGGCAGCCACCTTCGCTGGGGCCGGCCCGCGTCCTTCAAGCCATGCGCCTACGCTGTTGTAAGCAAGCTGCGCCCGGTTGCGCACCAGCGCCCGATACGCTTTGCCGGCCGAAGCTGCTCCCGTCGCATCGATTGAAAACTCGATCACCACTGCCACGCGGTCTTCATTCTCATTAAGCGATGTGATGCCCTCGGAGAGCTCCGTGGGCAGCATCGGAAACACCTTCACACCGGTGTACACCGACGTCGTCTCGCTGCGCGCGTGTCCATCGATCACCGTGTTCTTCGCCACCCGCGCATCCACGTCAGCTACGCCCACCAGCACACGGATATGGCCGTCAGCCAACTGCTCGGCCCATTCAATCTGATCAAGATCTTTCGAGGTGTCGTTGTCGATCGACGACCACAGCAAGCTGCGCAAGTCCTGCGCGCCGGGCACTGCCGGTGTCTCGGGGTGAGCCTCGATTGCGGCCAACTGCGTGTCGGTTCCCTGCGGAAACTCCGGTTGAAAACCATGTTCGAGCATGACGGCGTGGGCCGCCGCCACAAGATTGAAGCGTACTGGGTGCCCATTCGGCATCGTTGGAAGCTCCTCGGAAACGCGAAACGCCAGCCTACCACGTTCAGACGAATTGATGCCCCCAGCTACAAAAAGGCGGCCCGTACTGCGGCCGCCGCTTGTCCACCTATCCTAGTGTCCTGAGTCTAAAGTTCTTGACATAACGCCCTAAGAAACAAAAGCAGATTCTTCGCTCACCACCCCCGAACTGAAAAGCGTTCGGGGCCCCTGTCGCTCAGAATGACAGGCCCTGTTTTGTTATGGATTTTAAGACTCAGGACACTAGAGCCTATTGAATGCCAAGGTCCGACAGCACCTTCGGCTTGGCCTCATCCACCGCCAGCAGGTTATGGCACGCCGCGCAATCTTGCGTAATCGATGTGCCGTCCTTGGCGTTGTGGTCGCCATCATGGCACCTGAAGCAGCCTGGATAGGTCATGTGACCGATATGGTTCGGGTGCGTGCCCCAGGTAACTTTCATTTCCGGGAACACATTCTGCGAGTAGAGCATCACCAACTCCTGGCCTGCTCTCTTCACCAGGTCGGCCTTGGTGGTAAGAACCTCCGGATTGCCGCTGCGATAAAACGCCTCAAGCTGCACTGGAATCTTCGCGCTCGCATCGTCCTGGCTTGCGTAATCGGCTTTCAGCAGGGCCAGCCCTTCCTTGTGGACCCACGGCAGTGAAGGGCTCACGGCGCCTTCTGCCATCAGCCGGTTCAGCCCTTCCTCCGCGGTGGTAAAGGTGTGGGACGCACGGTTGTGGCAATCGATGCAGTCCATCACGCGGCGTTCACCTTGCGGCTGCGCGCCCTTGAGCGTCGACGACACATAGGTGCTCTTTGAGCCGTCAGGATTGGTCCGCTCCACCCAGGGGATCGTCGTCCGGGTCGGGTCTGTCGCGATGTATTCGATGTGTCCGAGATGTACGCCGTGAATCCCGGTCAGGTGCGATAACGAATCCTGCCCGCCCAGGTGCAGCACCACCACAGATTGTGTCTCCGTGTTCTTCTCATCGTCGGCAAAGCTCGACTTCACCAACAACTTCTCGCCGACAAACTTGGCCGGCGTATGGCACGCTTCGCAGATATCGCGTGCCGGCCGTAGATTCTTTACCGGAGAGTCAATCGGCGTCGGGTAATCGGGGATCAGCTTGGGCGCGATATGCGCGAAAGGATGCGTGCTCACTTCGACGAGCTGCTTTGTCCCGTTAATCTTCGCCTCAAAGTAGGAAGACACGCCGGTGCCGATATGGCATTCCACACAAGGTACGTGGGAGTGCGCCGAAATCTTGTAGGCAGTGAACTCCGGATGCATTACGTGGCACGACTGCCCGCAGAACTGCGGCGAATCCATGTAGGCCGCGCCGCGGTAGCTCGCAATCGACACCACCAACAGGTTCACGATCGTCGCCACGAGAACGATGTCGATACCGTGGCGAAAGATGCGGTCGTTGAAATCGATCTTCGGAAACACCGACGGAATCTGCTCGGCCTTCCGCAACGCGCGCCGGCGAAAGAATATGCCGACCGGGATCAGCGTCAGCCCAAGAATAAAAAGGGCGGGCAGGATCAGGAAGAAAATGATACCCAGATATGGATTCGCGTTGGGGTGGCCAATCAGCTCCACCAGCCAATAGCTGATCATGGTCACGCCGGAGGCGGTTGTAATCGCTCCGCCGGCTAAGCTGATCGGGTTGTTGCCGAAGAACAGCGACGGCCGAACCCAATTCTCACGAAATTTCTCAAACGCTGGCACGATTGCCCCCAGGGAACCAGGAAAGAATGGCCCGCCGTCTCACGACGGGCCGCAGTTCGTTACTTCAAAGCGCGGAAGTAAGTGACAACGTCCTTGATCTGCGCGTCGGTCAGCTTGCCGGCAAACGGCTTCATCTTGCCCTTGCCGTTCTTCACGGAAGCAAACTCCTGGTCGACGGTCAGCTTCTTGATGTCCGGATCGGACGCAGGCTTGACGCCCATCATCTTCGCGATGCCGGGACTCGGGGTGCCTGAGGTTCCATGACAACTTTGGCAATTCGCCTTGTACACTGCCTCGCCCGCAGATTGGGCAAAGCTCAAGGAACTGGCCGCGCAAACTGCTACCGCCAGCACCACCATTGAACGCATCGTCTTCGTCATTCCAAACTCCTCCATCATTCTCGCGTATGCGGAGCGCACACGTTCATTCCTCTTACTGAATACGCACAATCCCCGTGAGCCCAGATAGGAAACTCTAGAGCCCACCGGGATTGTCGTGCAAACTTCGCTTTATTCGGCCCGCGTTCAAGTTTCCAGGCCGATCGTGCCGACTCGCTACTTCAGGAAAGAACGGAAGTAGACCACCGAGTCTTTGATCTGGGCGTCCGTCAGCTTGTCCTTGTAGGGTTGCATCTTGCCCATGCCATTGCGGACCGCATCGATCATCTGCACCTCAGACATCTTCTTTATATCGGGATCGGTGACCGGCTTCACCTTCATTGCCTTGCCCGCGCCGGAGTCGGCCATCCCAGCCGCGCCATGGCACATCTGGCACTTTGCTTTGTAGAGATCGGCTCCCGCAGATTGTGCCGCGGCCGGCATCCCCATCGCGCCGGCGAGCAGCATCCATCCCACCAGATTCAGTTTCATCGTCACAGAGGCTCCTTTCCTGTGACCCCCTTGCAAGAGCACTTGCTCTCGTTAGAACTCGTAGTGCACTCCCAATGCCACGTTATTCGCATGGAAGTTCCGGGGCGCCGTTGCGCCGGCCGATCCGCCCATGAGGCGAGCAGTCGAATTTGCGGGCAAGGTCGAAGAGTTGCACGGAACAATCGTCGCCGCGAGCGAGGTTGTCGTGCTGCACAACGCTGCGCCCGATGTTCCACCTTCGCCGTAGCCATAGAAGTTGTAGTCGGCCTTCAGAATCAGGCCCGGGTGCACTGTGTAGGCAACTCCAACGACCGGAGACTGGTAGGTCGACACCATCGAGCCGTTCACATCGCGCGCATCGTTAAAGAAACGGCTGCCATCGACTGCGCTCACGGTATATCCGAGAGTGGTTCTGATCTGCTTCACCGGCGCATACGAGATCAGTGCCGATCCGAATTGCGTCGGAGCGTCCATATAATCCCTCGCCAGCCAGGTTGCGTTACCGGCACAAAGAGCGGGTGCTCCGGTGCTGGTCACGGTCGCTGCACCAGGGACGGTGGGTGTCGTAGCTGAAGCGGCAGCTGCGCCGCTGCTGTAGCAAATGTTGGTTGCGGCGTATACATCGCTGAAGGCATAGTTGAGATTGATAGAATAGCGCTCGCTAGGCGCCAGGACAGCACCTACGCTGACGATCCGGCTGTGGTCGACGTGATTGAGTGGGCCGTTATAGTTCGCGTCGCCGGCAGACACGGCTGCCTGATTGTTGTTGGTGTTATTGTGCCGCTCGTGGTCGCTCATGGATCCGGAAATCGTCACCCAGTTCTTCGGGCGATAGAGTGTGTGTACCCGGTACTGCTGAAACTGCCGCTGGCCTACCGCGGTGAACGCGTTGTCTGCGTACCCAATTTCAACCGTGCCATTCAGATCCCAGTTCGAAGTGGGGCGAAGCGCCGCGTTGAGAACACCCGCATTCTCCGTAATGGCGATCGTTCCGCTCACCGGATCGCTCACCACGATTGGAATCGGCCCCGCATGGGGAACGCCCTGGCCGATGTTGCGGTTGCTGAATCGATAGGTGAGAGCGAACCGTGCGCGCGCTGAAGCATCCCAGTTTACGGTCGCATTATTCACCACGTACTCCTGGCCATAGTAATTCGGAGTCAAGGTGCCGTTAATGCCGTGCGGCAGCGAAACGGTACCTGCTACGAGCTTTCCGGAGTAGTTGATGGTTCCGTTGCCCACTCCCGCTGGATCTGCCAGTGCGTTCTGCAGGGGAATGATCGTGTTTGAGGGTTCCTGAACGCTGGAATAACTCGCCTGGTCGGCCAGGCTGATCGCTGGAGAAACCTGCCAGACGATGGCGTAGTCGGCTCCAATGACGGCCCGATGAGCGCTTGCATGACCGCCCGTCCAGATCACCGAGCGATTGGCCGTGCCGACAGCCCCGGTTGTTGCCAGCGTGCTCAGGCCTTGTGCGTTTTCGTAGTAGGACGGCATATCCATGTTGCCAAGGGTGTAGTGAGCATTGCCGTTCATCGAGAAATTTCGAATGGCCGTGCTTTGCAGACGCACTGTCCCAGTCGGCGTCCAGGTGCGGGACGGAGCGGTGCGCTGGTAGCTCGTCACCACGGAGCACGCCGGATTGATGATCGGCAGGCCGCCGGGTTTGTTCGCTGGCGAAAGGATCGTATAGTTCGTGGCATTGGTGAAGCCGGTACCCATACTGGCCGTGTTACAGGCGGCGGCAACCGATATGCCGTAAGGCGCGAAGCTGGTGAAGTTGCCTAAATAGGCAGGTGTCCCGTCGGCTTCCTGCACCATGAATCCATTGGGATCGAGCGTGAATGACGTGTCGGATTTGTAATGATTCGCCTGCATCTCGAAGCTGATTTTGGTGTCACTGCGCGGCTTCCAGTCGACCGCACCCATGTAGTCATCGCTACCATTGCGCTCGTACTGCCGCAACAATGCGTTGTACTTCAAAATCGTGTAGGAGGGGCTCAAGGTCGGGCCTTCCATAGTGCTGTGCGAGTACGAGAGCCGGTAGGTGAACGTGGCCAGCGGATAGAGAGTCAGATCGACATCCGTCATGCGACGCACGGTGTTGAACATCACGGGCGAATTGTTGACTTGCGGCCAGGCCAGAGCCGGACTCGCGTTTCCCGCAACTTTGTTATTGATCGACTGACCAGGCATGATGTTGGGATTTGCCAGCAAATCGTAGTTGGAATAGAGCCGGCCGCGGCGGAAAACCCCGGAGAACTCGTAGAGCTTGCCTTTCGAGGCATTCAAGCGCGCGAAGTTGTATGGATCGCCACCAAACCCGCTGCCAAATGCCGAGAGGTTGTCCACCAGCGTGTTTTTGGTGCCCGGAAGCGCCCGCATCTCGAAAGTCTGGCCAAGCACGCGCGGGCCGGACTGCATATTCACCAGCGTGCCGTACATCGCCGGACTGCCCACCGTGTTCACGATTCGCCCACCGAGGTCGACGCTCTGATGCAGCGAATAACCCTTGGGAGCAGAAATAGGACTCTCCGAAGTTGCACTCTGCGCTACCGCGGTCACCGCCGTCATCAACAGAAGAGCGGTTCCCATTCCCATGGCAAGACATTCGAGCTTGCTTGCGGGCCGTTGATCATTAAGCCGAGAAAACCAGCCTATCTTCATTTGAAGCCTCACTTAAAGTCGTTCCCCACTTTGTTCTTGATCGAAACTCACACTCTGCACGGAGGGCCGCATGTCCGTTCGCTGGAGCGCGCGGCCCGTACTCTCATCGCACAAACGCCTGACTGGCATTCGAACCGTGGATGAACGTATGGCAGGTAACGCAAGGCGTCACCGTCGTTGATCCCGCATCCAAACCATGCACGCCTCCCGCTGAAAGCGGACTGTGACACTGGTTGCAGAGCAGGGCAATCGACGGCATGTTCAGCAGTCGCGGGTTCTGCGTACCGTGCGGCGTATGGCAGGTCGTGCAACCTTCTGCCCGGACAGGTGCGTGCTCAAACGTGAACGGTCCGCGCACGTCGGTGTGGCACTTGGTGCAGATCGCATTCTGATCGGCCGTGGATTTCTGGTTGTTGGGCAGGAAGGTGCCGTGCGCATCGTGGCAGTCGGTGCACTTGACCAGCCCTTCATTCACCTTGTGGTGAATAGGCATGCTGAACTGCGCCTTCTGATCGGCATGGCACTGATAGCAGAGTGTGGGCTGAGATACCTTGAGCAGCGGTTCTGCCTTGCTGCCGTGTACTGTGTGACAACCGGTGCAACCAACCCCAGCCTTTGCATGCGGCGAGCGCTCGAAGTTCGGATGCGCCGCGGCATGGCACTTCAGACATGTCTCGTCAACTTCCTTCGTCGAGTGCTTTGCCGGGTTGAAGATCTTGGTCACGTCCCCGCCACCGTCTACGTGCGCTTTGCCCGCGCCGTGGCAGTTCTCGCAGGTCGCCCCGTTGCTGCCATGCATCTCGGCCATCTTGGTGTGCGGGTTATCGCCGAACTTCTTCGCGGTCTCCTCGTGGCATGTCGCGCACACTTCGGAGCCCACAAACTGGCTGCCATCGGCCTGCTGTGCCTCTGCGCCCGCAGGCTTGTCGCCCTTGGCCGGGGCAGCGCCCGCCGAGGCACAAACCAGGACCGCACCAAACAGGAATAGGAAAACGAGTCGCAGTCCCGAAGTCGTCTTCGGAGCCGCATTATGGAGAAATTGCATTACTGGCCCATCTCTGTGCATCAAGTACCACCTCGGGCGCTCTCCTGGCCGGCCTCAGATTGCGGCTTGACCCGAACCGGCTGCCCTTCCATCTCAACGGCATCCGCCTTCGCTGTCTTTCCGATTCAAAGGCGCTCTTTGTGCGGAGCGTCACCTCATGGCCTGAATCGTAAGTCTTTTGAGCGTCCGTTACGGTGACGTTGATCACAGGCGGTACCGGTGCAGGTCACATCGCCAATCCATTGAATTTGCACAACCTCGGCGTTGCACACTCCATCGCACGCTCGATGCCCATCACCACGCCTCCACTGCGAACATGGCGGATGTTCCCTGCGAACCGGCTTGAGCGCCTCTTCCAGAAAGGCCATCTGGTGCCGCCCACAATCCATCGGTCACCGTAGAACTCACGTGAGGCCCATCACATCCGCCGGCTTCTTCTATGCGGCAGACTCGAAGCAAGCGAAGAGTCTCTTTCCCGGAGGCCGGAGAGTAGCGCACTCGGCAGACATGCTGCTGAGCGGGCCGTAGCAAGAGGCTGGGAGCCTCTGGTCGACGGCAGACGGGGCAAGACCATGGCGGACCTAGAGTTTGCGGCAAGCACCCAGAGAAAACCAAAAAATGGGCACCGTCAGGCGCCCGTAGGCTGCGCGGCGTGTTCCAACCGACGCCCGGGATGGTTCTGCTCGCTGGGGAACGCCGTCCTCGCCGACCTCGAGCTCGTCACCAGCACCATCTCTCTACCCGCGCAGGCGTCTCTCTTCACCCAGGGCGAAGACGCGCGCTGCCTCTATCTGATCTGTTCCGGTTATCTGAAGCTGACCGCCGGCAGGCCCCAGGATCGCCAGATGATCGTCCGCGTCGCCGGTCCCGGTTCCATGCTGGGTCTCTATGCCGTGCTCTCTCACGGCGTCTACGAGGTCTCGGCCGAGTCGCTCACCCCGGCCCAGCTGCGCCCCGTCGAGCGCGAACGCTTTCTCAACTTTCTGCGCAACCACAAAGAAGCCCAGATGCGCGCCGTCCAGTGCATCTGCCAGGAATATCGCTTTGCTCTCCAGGACGCATGCCGCATCTCGCTCGCCGAGACCGTCGCCGGCCGCCTGGGCCGTCTGCTGCTGGAGCTTGCCCATCAGATCGGCGAACATCTCGACGGAGGCGAGTCCCGCTTCCCGCTGCTGCTGACCCACGAGGAGATGGCCTCGATGGCCTGCACCACGCGCGAAACCGTCACCCGCACCCTCGGCCAGTTCCGCAAAGATGGCTGGATCTCCATCGAAGACTCGCTCGTGACCCTCGTCCAGCCGGACCGCCTGCAGCTCCTGCAATTAGCTTGTCCGCCTCGCTTTTCGCCCGCTCCCGCACTTTCGACGTCCCGATCCGATGAGTCAAGAGCTATCATGGAAGACTGGGAGTTTATGTTCTCATATGATCCGTTTGTACGGTCTGTTTTTCTGCTCTTCTTCTCTCTGCTTCTGCGCTGTGCCCAGACTCCGGCCCCCGCTGGCCGCCACGGCTCCGCCGTCACCTCCATCGCCACCACCGAAGTCAGCCCAATTCCAGAAGATCGAGGACACCTGGGCCGACGCCGTCAACGCGCGCGACCAGTACGGCCTCGAACTGGTGCTTTCTCCCTTGTTCGTCGATGTCGCGGCCAGTCGGCGACATCACCACGCGCAATCAGCAGGTGGCCAGCCTGATCACCGGCGAAGACAAGACCATGCATCTCGACGCAGAAGGTCGTCACGGTCCGCATGCTCGGCGATATCGCGGTGGCCAACGGCACCTACGTTTTGCACCACAAGGTCGCGTCCGGCCAGGTGGACGAAAAGGGCGTCTTCACCCACGTCTTCGAGACGCGTCCGCGGCGGCTGGGTCTGCGTCAACTCGCAGCGCACCGCAGTCCGCGCCGACACCCCCGGCAAGGGCAAAAAACAGTCCAACGCCGAACAGCCTTTCCACATCCCGCTCTTCTCCAAAAGCGGCAACAGGGAGCAATAGCGCTGAGCACGTCCACACTTTTTATCGGTTGTACTTCTTCAGCACCTGCTGCAGTCGGTCGTGCGGCAGTGCGATCACCGTGTGCCCGTCGATGCCCGTCATGGTCTTGGCTCCCACCATGGCATTCACGATGGCTTCCTCGGTCGCCTCGACCGTCGCCGAAAACAGCGGAGTGATGCGCTCGTTTGAGACCGTCTGCACGCGTGTTCGGTCCGGGAGCCGCGTCGGCGTGGGGATTTGCCGTTGAGAACGCAAGAAAGATATCGCCGGAGCTGTTGCCGGAGATCGACCCCGTCCGCGCCAGGCCCAGCGAGGCTCGGCGCGCCAGCCGCTTCAGTTGGTGCGGCAGCAGCGGAGCATCGGTCGCAATCACGATGATGATCGAGCCCACATCGCCCCGCGTCTCGTTCCCCGGCCGCGCATTGGGGTGGGCGAGTTCCGCGTACGGCTCATCGCCCGGAATCTCCTTGCCCACCGGCACGCCGGCGATCGTCAGCTGCGGCCGCCGGCCGCAGTTGCACTGCACCAGCACGCCTACCGTGTAGCCGCCATCGTCCTTCGACAGCACGCGCGAAGCCGTCCCGGTGCCGCCCTTGAAGCCGTAGCAGACCATCCCCGTGCCGCCGCCCGGTGTTGCCCTCGGCCACTGGGCCGCCCTTCGCCGCCATCCAGCGCCGCAAAGACGTCGGCCTGCTTCACATGAAATCCGTTGATGTCGTTCAGCCAGCCGTCCCAGGTCTCGGCCACCACCGGCAGCGACCACTCGTCTTCATGCATGAGCCCGATTTGCAGCGCCCAGGCAATCATCGCGTCGCGCACCACGCCCACGCTGTGCGTGTTGGTGATGCCTACCGGGCCCGCGAGCAAGCCCGATTCTTCTACCCAGGTCGTGCCGGTCATCTCGCCGTTGCCGTTCAGGCTGAACCATCCGGCGTAGACAGGGTCGGGATTCTTCGTCCGCGCGGCAGGATCGCGGTCACGCCGGTGCGCACCGGGCCTTCGCCGACCTTGAGTGGCCCTTCGCCGCGAATCAGCGTCGTCGCGCCGACTTCCACGCCGGCCACGTCGGTGATGGCATTCAGCGGCCCGGCGTTCCGTCGAAGGGCACACCCAGATCCGCGCGCACGCACCGTCTAGGTGGATTGGCTGGGTCCAGCCTGGAGAAGAACTGCACAGAACCGCGGCAGTCAGCAGCAGCTCAGGTATCGCATGCCTCACTCTACCGCAGCCACGCCGAAATAGATCGCGGAAGTTGCAGCCCGCTCATTGCCCTGCACACGACCGCACCTGGGTGCCCAATCTTCGAGAAGCGTTCCTCGAAGCGTGGAGGATCGCGAATCAGTCTCCAACTGCCGCCGCTCGATTCCCTGCACCCGGATCGACACGTGCACCAGGCTCAGCGCCGCCGGCGTCACGCCCGGAATCCGGCTCGCCTGCCCGATCGTGCTCGGCCGCACCCGCTCCAGCGTCTCCCGCATCTCCCGCGAAAGCCCGCTGATGGCGCCGTACTCGAGCCACTCCGGAATCGTCACCGCCTCGGCCGCCTTCAGCTTCTCAATCGACTTCTTCTGCTGCTCGAGATACCCGGCAAACTTGATCTCCGTCTCCACCGCCCGCACCTCGTTGCGCAGCACCGAACCTGCTGCGACTTCGCTTCGAGTGCTCATCGCCACAAATCCGGCCAGCATCGGGATCCTCCGCGCAGCTTCTTCACGCATCGCGCGCAGCACCGGCTCGATCGTCACCTCGGGCCGCTTCAGCAGTTGCGCCCACGTCAGTCCCGCCGTCGCTGTCAGCTCGCCCAAGCCTGCCGCGCTCAACGTTCTCCGCATCCACCTTGCCCGTAATCAGCAGCCGCTCCAGCGCCGCCATCCGCGCCTGCTTCTGCTCGTACTCCGCCCACGCCTCGTCGTCGATCAGCCCCAGCCTGCCGCCCATACGGAGTCAGCCGCCGGTCGGCATTGTCGATGCGCAGATGCAGCCGGAACTCCGCCCGCGAAGTAAACATCCGATACGGCTCGTTCGTCCCCTTCGAGATCAGATCGTCGATCAGAATCCCCGTGTAGCCTTCGCGTGCGATCCATCGTGAACGGCGCCTCGCCCTTCAGCCACAGCGCCGCATTGATCCCCGCCATGATCCCCTGGCACGCCGCCTCTTCGTACCCGCTCGTCCCGTTGATCTGCCCCGCGAGATAGAGCCCCTCAAACGCCTTCACGCGCAGCGTGCGGTCCAGCTCCGTCGCGTCCACGCTGTCGTACTCAATGGCGTAGCCGGGCCGCAGCATCTCCGCCTCGTCGAGCCCCGGAATCGAGTGCACAATCTGCCACTGCACCTCCATCGGCAGCGACGTCGACATGCCGTTCACGTAGACCTCGTGCGTGTTCAGCCCCTCCGGCTCCAGAAAAAACTGGTGCTGCGTCTTGTCGGGAAACTTGACGATCTTGTCTTCGATCGACGGGCAGTACCGCGGCCCAATCGCCCTCAATCCGCCCCGAATACATCGCCGACCGGTGCACATTCTCGCGAATCAGCCGCAGCGTCTCCGGCGTGGTGAACGCAATGTGGCAGCTCACCTGCGGCTGCACAATCTCTCTTCGTCCTGAAGCTGAACGGCGTCGGATCCGCATCGCCCGGCTGCTCTTCAAACGCGCTCCCACTCGATCGTCCGCCCATCCAGCCGCGGCGGCGTCCCCGTCTTCAGCCGGCACGTCCGCAGCCCCAGCGCGCCGCAGCGCCTCACCCAGCAACACCGACGCCGGCTCTCCGCTCCGCCCCGCCGGATACCGCTCCTCGCCGCAGTGAATCAGCCCATTCAGAAATGTGCCCGGTCGTAATGATCGTCGCCCCGGCCAGCAGGCTGCCGCCCATCGCGCAGCTTCAACCCCAGCACGCGCCGCCGCGGCCGAACCGGCCGCGGCATCTCTGCCAGCTCGTCGATCCCGCCTCCGTCCTGGCCCTGCACTCTGTCCACTGTCCACTGTCCCTGTTCCTCGATCAAGACCAGATCCACCACCTCCGCCTGCCGGATATGCAGCCCCGGCTGCCCCTCCAGCACCTCGCGCATCTTCACGCGGTAGAGCTGCTTGTCGCACTGCGCCCGCGGACTCCACACCGCCGGCCCCCGCGAAGTATTCAGCAGCCGGAACTGGATCCCCACCGCATCGGCCACCTCGCCCATGATGCCGCCCAGCGCATCCACCTCGCGCACCAGGTGCCCCTTGGCCACGCCGCCAATCGCCGGATTGCAGCTCATCTGCGCAATCAGGTCCAGATTCATCGTGATCAGCGCGGTCTTCAGCCCCATGCGCGCCGCCGCCATCGCCGCCTCGCACCCCGCGTGCCCCGCGCCCACCACCACCACATCGTATTGTTCGGTAAATGCCATCCATTCTATTCTACGGGGGGACGAATGTCTCTGCAGCGGCCCAGCCGGGATTGCTCTGGGGCAGACGCGCCACGCGAAGCGATCGCCTGGACGGCAGGTCCCTACTTGTTTTCGTTTGCGGTCAGGCGGAAGGTGATCGTTCCCCAGAAGAGGCGCGCGCGCATCTGCACCGGCAGGTGCCGGTCGTCGTCGGTGTACCAGATCCAGATATTGCCACGGTTCTTCACCACGCCCGCCGCGGCTGTGGGCTGCACGCGAACCGTCTTGAATGTGCCCAGCGGCGTCTTAACTTCTTCGCGCCCTTCCACCTTCATTGTCACCGGCACGTTGTGCATGGCGTCCACCACCGGCAGCACAAAACTCTGCCCGACTTCGAGCGGCTGCGACGAGGCATAGAAGACGCCCGTCAGCAGATCGGTCATGCAGCCGGGAATCGGCGACTCCACATGCTTGGACGTATTCTTGACGACATTCTTCTCATCGAGAATCGACTTTGACTGCTCGTAGTCGATGCGCAGTGTCGAATTGATCTGACGCCGGCCTTCCACCGTCTGCTTGTCGAACTCGTAGGTGCAGCCCTTCGTGCGATCGAAGGTTGATTGAAACCGGTCGCTGACGTGGAAAAGCATATTGATCGCGCCAAGCGTATCCGCCGTTGCACTCACGCGCTCGCGATCGCCTGCCGCCTCAAAATGCAGCACGGCGGTCCCGGCAGAAAAGACGCGCCAATCCACGGAGTAGGTCAGCGTCTGTTTTTGCGGAAAGGTAAAGCCAGAGCGCGGCGGCGGGAGCAGCGGAACCTGCTGGCCGAACGCCGCAGCGGCAAGGGCGACGACACACACAATCGTCTTTACCGCCGTGCGAATCTTCACCGTGTGGCTCGGCTCCTTCGACTTTGACGTGCCGGGCGCGGGAATTGTTTACCCTGCCTTGGCGAATCGCGGCAGCTTACCGCAACGCCTGGTTCTTCAGTGGCTCAACGCAGCCCGTGCTCAAGAGACTCCAGCACAGGACGCAGTAACAGCAAGCTCAGGTAAAGCAGCGTTGCACCAATAGCAGCATTGTACTCGCGATGCCGCAAGTAAAGCGCAAAGGAGAAGTTACTTGAGGCACGTTCGGAACTGTGGCCCGCGCCCGGCTCCGCAACTGGCGGCCTGGCCGGCGTGAGTCGGGGAATCAGTCGCGGAACACGACGGCAGTAGCCCTCGAACTCAGGAAAAGTTGCGCGGAGGAACCGCTCCTCCGAGGCGATGACCGGGACATAAATGAGCAGAAACATGCTGGCCAGCGCAAGCGCGACGGCCCAGCTAAGCAGGGCCACGGCAAATCCCGCGGCGATCAGAATCGAACCAAGATACAAAGGATTGCGCACATAAGCGTACGGGCCAGTCTGCGTCAGCTCGCGGTTCTTCTTTACGTATCCGGCCGCGTAGCCGCGCAGCCACAATCCAGGCAAAACCAGCGCGAGACTCCACGCAATCGCGGCGGGCATCGGCTGGTGCCGCCAAAGTTCAAACAGATAGAGCCCCGCAGTCGCAAAACCGAGAGGGACGCGCATCCTGCGCGCCACCTTCTCCCACCGCCACTGCGTGGGGCGGCTCTTTGGAGGAGAGTCGTGGCCCGTCATGCCTGCCCCTCGGGAGAAAGCAGTTCTTCCGCGGCCGTCAGCACTGCGTCGGGCTCGATCGTCAGCAGCCCGGCCTCCGGTTCCGCCTTGCGCGAATGATCGCGCCGGCTTGCCGGATTGCGCAGAACCTTGAAGCGGGTGCCAAAAGGCCCGTTGCGGCTGGGATCCGTTGGTCCGTAGATGCCCACCACCGGCCTGCCCAGCGCGCAGGCAAGATGCAGTGGCCCTGTATCGCCTGCGATGACCAGTGCCACGCGGCGCGTGAGCGCAATCAGGTTCTCGAGCGAAGGCGCAAGCGGCGTAGCCGCGCCCCCGGTCCCGTTGACAATCGCTTCGGCAATGGGCTCCTCTCCCGGTCCCGCGTTCACCAGTACGCGATAGCCACGAGCGACCAGTTGCTGGGCGACCCGCGCATACCGCTCGACAGGCCAGCGTTTCGCGCCCCAGCCGGCTCCGGGATTGATCAGCACCGCGGATCTCTGATGCGAAGAGGCAAGAAGCGATTCGGCCCACAGCTCCGCTTCGGGATTGAAGGGCAGCCATGGCAGAGCATGGCGAAGCTCGTCTCCAGCCACCGCACTCGCTAATTCAAAATCCTGTTCGATCACATGAGCTCCGCGGGTTTCGACCCGCTCTGTGAACAGCCAGCGTGCAACCCATTCCCGCGGGCTGGATTCGCCGATAAATCGGCAACCCGCGAAGCGCCCCAAGGTAGCTGAGCGGATTGCGCCCTGCAAGTCGATCGCTGTATCGTACCGCCCTTTCTGTATCTCTTGCCGCAACGCTCGAATCTCGCGAAGCGTGCGGCTACCGAGCGGGCGCTTGCCCCACTGCTTTGTCGCCGCAACGATAACGCGATCGACGACCGGCTGTTGCGGCGCAGCGTGTTTCGAGTCGCGACCCGTTGCGCCCTTGGCAGCCAGCAACGGCTGCCACTTCGGTTCGACTACCCAATCGATCACCCACTCCGGATGCGCGCGGCGTAGCGCTGTGACGGCGGGCAGGGCGTGCAGAATATCGCCCATGGCGCCCAATCGCACGACGAGCAATCGAAACTTGGACTGCGTTGGCAAACTTCGATTTTCTCACAGCGCCGAAGGCGCGGAAGCCGATGCCAGCCGCGCGGCGATCCAGTCGATTGCCGCGGACTCATCTTCGATCTCGATGCGCAGGCGTGCTGTCGTCAACGGCAAATCGTTTGGGAAGAGACTTGCGAGCCTGCCCATGCGCACCGCATCCTTCTCGGTGGTGACAAGAGCGCGTGCGCCGACCGACCGCGCCTGCTCCAGCAGCCACTCCGCGACCTGCTTCGTGTAGTCGTAGTGATCGCGAAACGACTTGCGGAAGGCGATTTTCAGCCCGGCGTTCGTGAGACCGGTGAAGAACTGTTCCGGTCGCGCAATTCCACAAAACGCAAAAGCGGGCCCATCCACGCTGGGAATTTCCATGTGGCGGCGCAGGCGCCAAACCTGCCCCTGCCAACCCCACGCAGCCAACTCCCGTTCAAGCGCTGCATCGTCGGCCGGAATCGCGAGCACATCCGCGCGCATGGCTGCATGCAAGGGCTCACGCAAATTTCCTGCTGGCAGTAAAGTATCTTTCCAGTCTTCGCGATTCAGAAGCAGAATGTCGACGTCGCGATGGAGCTGGCGGTGCTGAAAGCCGTCGTCCAAAATATGGACCTGCGGTCTGTCCTCGTTTTGGTTTAGGTTCACAGCCGCTTCGGCCAGCACTCCCGCGTCGTAGCGCTGGGGCGCGACATAGACGGGCACGCCTGCGGTTCGCGCGATCAGCAGCGGCTCGTCGCCAAACTGCTCTGCTGTTCCCGATGGATCGACTTTCGAAGGCTGACGACTTGCGCGTCCGTATCCGCGTGAGAGCACGTCCACGTGGAATCCACGGGCAACAAGCAGCTTGGCCAGTGCGATCGCAAAGGGAGTCTTACCCGAGCCGCCCGTCGAGAGATTGCCGATGCCGATTACGGGCCACTGCAGCCGTCGCACCGGCTCCGTGCCGCGCTGCAGGCGCAGATTGCGCCAGGCGAGGCCCGCCTGATAAAGCGGGATAAGTGGGGCGAGCCAAGGCCTTTTCATGCGGTTGGACCTTGCGCGACCAGAAGTTCCTGCAACGCGCGTACCGTGCGGCCGGTCGCACCGGCCTGTGCCCCAAAGACTTGTTTCGCGCGCGCGCCCATTGCTGCGGCCTCGGTTGGATGCGATAGAAGATCGATGAGTGTTCCAGCGAGTTCCTCTCGCGCTACGATCCGGATGGCATCGTTCGCGCGCAGATCGTCGGTGATGGCGCGAAAGTTGGCGTAGTGCGACCCCATGACGATGGGCACGCCAAACTGCGCGGGCTCGAGCGGATTGTGTCCGCCTGCGGGAACGAGGCTGCCGCCAACAACGGCAACGGTCGCCAACGAATAGATCGAGGCCAACTCGCCGATGGTGTCGAGCAAAACGATCTGGCCGGCTTTGATCGGTTCGAGTTGGCCTGGTGGGCGATCTTTCCAGCTCGATCGTTTGACCCATGCGGCTCCCGAGCGATCAAGCAAAGCTCCGACAGAGGCGAAGCGCTCGGGGTGTCGCGGCGCAAGAACCATTGCGAAGCGCGCGTCCGATTGCAGTATCTTTGGCCAGGCTTCCAACAGCGCTGCCTCTTCGCCTTCGAGGGTGCTTCCCGCGACAACAACTTGCAGACCGGGGGTCAAAGAACGAAGCAGGCGGGTTGCCTCCGCCTCCTGCGCGGCACGAACATCAAATTTCAGATTGCCGCCAACTGAAACGCGCCAAGGCTCCAGCCCAATGCTTCGCAGCCGCGTGGCATCCGTCTCACTCTGGGCGAGTGCGCGGCCGATGGTGCCCAGGATTGGCCGCCAGAGGCTGCGCAGCCGGCGGTAGCGCGGCCACGAGCGATCGGAGATACGGGCGTTCACGACGGCTACGGGAATGCCGCGGCGAGCGCAGGCATGGAGCAGGTTCGGCCAGAACTCAGTCTCAGCCAGGATCAACATGCGCGGCTTGAGCGCATTGAGGTACGCGCGCACGGCCCAAGGCAGATCGAGGGGGCAATAGAACACGCGATTGGGGCCCAAGCGTTCGCGCGCCAATGCCTGGCCGGTGCTCGTGGTGGTGGAGACGAGCAACTGGAGGTCGGGCATGGAGTTGTCGAGTTCGCCGATCAAGCGGCTGACAGCCAGCACTTCTCCCACCGAAACCGCGTGCAGCCAGAGCACGGGCTTCTCCGCGGCCTGGCTTCGAAGCCATGCTGGAACGCGCCCCAGCCGATCGCCGAGTCCCTCGCGGTACTTATGCGTGGTCGCCATCCGCCAAAGCCACCACGGCGCACTGGCTACGAGCCCGGCAAGCAGCGCGAGGTTATAGAAAAGCAGAATCATGCGTGACGGAATTCGTCTTTCCTTGGTCTAACCTTCAGCAGAACTCATCTCTTCCAGGTCTGACCCTCAAATGATACAGTCGTGCACGATGAAGGCTTTGCTGGCAGGTTGGTTGTTGGTGCTGAGTCCGGCTTTTTCCGCGTTGGCCAGCGAGCACAAGGCGCCGCCGGTGCAGCCCGCCACTTCGTTCGCGGCCGTCGAGGTTCACGATAAAGAAAAGGTGGCAATTGCCGCCGAGCCTTACGATACGAAGGAAAAGGAAGCGCTGTTTCGTGTGGACTATCTCGCCCACGGCGTCATGCCGGTACGGTTGATTGTGACCAACAACAGCGACCGGCCCATATCGTTACGCGACGCGCGCATTCTCTTCCAGACCCCGGCGGGCGACCGCATCCAGGCGGCAGAGCCGGAAGACGTGGAACGGCTGATGACGCGCAAGGAGCGCGAAGGCGGCAAGATTCCGCTGCCGGGGCCGATCCCCAGCATTCACATGAAGCCGAAAGCCAGCAACAAGGACATCGAAGCGGACTTCGACCAGTTTGAATACGCTGCTCTGGTTGTGGAACCGCATTCCACGCGGGCCGGTTTCCTGTTCTACGATGTGTCGCAACTCGACGACCCGCTCAAAGGGTCAAAGCTGCATCTGCACAAGCTGCGCGATGCGGACGGCAACGAACTCTTCTTCTTTGAAATTCCCTTCGACAAATATCTTCGCTCCAAGTCCAGCGCGATGAAATAGGCTCTTGATTCATGCGTCATCGCGGGTTGAGTGATACGATTGCTCTCATTCCTCACGCCCCTGCAGTGGAGCATTGCATGGCTCAGAAGCCTGACTACGGAATTGATGCGCCCACGGTGATCCGCAATTTCTTTCTGATTGGTGCGGCCTTTCTCGTGGTTGCGCTGGCATTTCCCCGCGTCGTCATCGGGTCGATCGAGTTCGTTCTCTTTCCCGGCTTTCTTTGGCCGGCGTTCTGGTTCTTTCTGATCGGCGGCTTGATGCTGCTGTATTCGCTGGTGGGAAAATTTCGCCATCGCGACCGGATTCTGGCGAAGGTAAAGTGGATCGGCACAGAGCAGGTGCTCGATGTGGGCACAGGACGCGGCTTGCTGCTGATTGGCGCCGCCCGGCGCCTGACTGCCGGGCATGCGACGGGGATCGATATCTGGAACGCCGAAGATCTCTCGGGGAACGGGCCGGAGGGGCTCAAAACCAATATCGCTTTGGAGGGCGTGGGCGCGCGGACGACGATCCGGAGCGAAGATGTCCGCAGAATGAGCTTTGCTGACGAGTCGATGGATGTGATTCTGTCGAACGTGTGCCTGCACAATATCTACACTCAGCCCGGGCGAGCGATCGCCTGCCAGGAGATTGCGCGGGTACTCAAGCCGGGAGGCGTGGCAGTGATTTCCGATTACAAGCTGATGAAGGAATATGCCGGCGTGTTTGCGCAAGCAGGGCTGGCCGTGGAGATGTGCCCACTGGATTGGACAGGAACTTTTCCGCCGCTGCGCATTCTGGTGGCGCGCAAACCGTTGTAGGTTGCGCGGCTATTCGTAGTAAGTCGCCGTTGTCGTATCCGTTTCCCAAATGGTGCAGTCTTTCACGCGCACGCGCCCCTGCGTCATTCCGTTTAGTTGCCCATTCGTCTGGTCGTAGAAATACTTCGCGATGTTTTCGGCCGATGGATTCAGGGTCGTAAAAGGTTCGAGATCATTGAGCATCTGATGATCGATGAGGTCGATGACGGGCTTGAGCACCTGCTTCAGCAGCTTGAAATCGAGCAGCAGGCCGGAGGCGTCTAGCTCGGCGCCCGCCAGCGTCACGCGGACCTTGTAGTTGTGCCCATGCGGGTTTTCGCACTTGCCGTGGTAGTTGCGGAGATAGTGGCCGGAAGAAAAACCCGCTTCAACTGTAACCTCATACATCGTGTGCCTGTCCGATCCCTTGCAAAAAGAACTCTCGACCTTATTTTAGGGCCGTCGGGGAGAGTCGTTTGCCGGTGCGGGCACTATCGAGGAGGCAACGTCATTCGCTCCCGGACTGCCGGCGTTTTTGGCGGGCCGCGCGCCGCGCTTCTTCGCTACGCCGATCAACTTGCTCAAACAGGTGACTCAAGACCCCGATGAGGGCCGAGGCTAGCCCGGCAAGCAGCATCATCAAGGAAATGGTTCGCCAGAGCGAAGCGTTGGCCGGCAAGCCGGGCTGAAAGGTGGACGGCACAAGCGACATGGCCATCGAGAGAACGGCGAAGAGGCCTAGCACGGCGGCGAGAATGTAGAAGTTGCGGGACATGGACGGTTGGCGAGCGGACGCCTTCTGCGATTGTACGAGCCTGCGAGTCAGGCACGGAGCTGGTTCGATTCGAGGAGAACAACGCCGGCCTGCTCGAACTCGCCTTCGATGGCGGCGAGAGAGTTGTTGAGATCGATCGCCCGGCAGGCATCGCGCAGGACGAAGGCCGGGAAGCCAAGTCGGCGCGCATCGAGCGCAGAGTAGCCGACGCAGTAGTCATAGGCGAGGCCGGCGAGAAAGACGCGCGCGAGGCCGCGCTCGCGAAGATAGCCGGCGAGGCCGGTCGATGTGGTGCGGTCGTTCTCGAAGAAGGCCGAGTAGGAGTCAAGATCGCGGCGGAAGCCCTTGCGCAGGATCAACTCGGCGCGGGGAAGCAGCATTGCGGGATGGAACTCCGCGCCGGGCGTGCCCTGCACACAATGATCCGGCCACAGTGTTTGCGGGCCGTAGCTGGCCTCGATCTGGTCAAAGGGCTTCTTGCCGGGATGCGCGGAGGCAAACGAGAAGTGATCGGGCGTGTGCCAATCCTGGGTGTAGATGATGTGCTCGAAGCGAGGCATGCAGCGGAGGATGGGAGCGACGACGGCATCGCCGTCGGGAACGGCTAGTGCGCCGAGGGGGCAGAAGTCCTTCTGCACGTCGATGACGAGGAGTACGTCGTTGTTGTTGATCTCGCTCGAGGCCATGTTCTTTCTGCCTTCCCTTTGCTGCGACGCTCACGCGTCCTGTGAAACGACGCTCAGGATTGCTTGCATGCTGTGCTCTTGACCTGGTGCGAGGGAGATGGCTGAGCCGAGAATGTTGCTGGCTTCAACGCAGGCAAATTGCCGCCATTCGTCGTCGCCGAGATCGCTGAGCGCGGCCGCGCCTTCCTGCCAGGGGTTCCAGACAACCGTCGTTGCGGAGTTCTTTTTTTCTGTCCGGATGGTTCGCCGGCCTGCCGGATCGATCAAGTCGGCGGCGCTGGGGACATCGATGTAGGCGTTGTCGGTCTTGCCGGCAAAGATCACGTCGCCGGACTGCGTCTTTGGGCGGTTCGCATCGACGTTGTCGAGATAGGCCACCTGATCGAGACCGCGGACGCGAACTGCCTCTGCCAGACTCACCCGGAAATAGGTGTGCAATGCCTCTTCGAAACGGAAGGGCGTCTGCCCAGTATTGGTGACACTCAACTGAAGGCGCAGAGAACTGCCGATGGACAGGATGTGGACCAGGCGAAACGAGTGCGGCCACCAGCGTCGGGTCGATTCGTCGTCCTCCGTTGCAAGCGTGACTACGACGGAGTCGCTCTCCACTTTCACCGACTCAACGCTCCATTCTTTGGTGCGCACAAATCCGTGCGCCGGCGCAGAGGCATCGTCGGCCTTGGCGCGAAACCATGGAAAGCAGATCGGGATGCCTCCGCGGATCGCCTTGCCGCTTTGCCAATGCGACTGCGTGCTGAGGAAAAGCACTTCCTTTTCGTTTGCTCGCTGCCACGACGTGATTTGTGCGCCCTGCAGATAGATCTCAGCAAATGCCGAAGGGGCAGTGACGCGAATTTTGGGCAGCCCGCCGTTTCCGGCGACGACGGCAACGACGCCGGGAATGCCGAATGCGCGATTCAGAGCGTCGCTCTGGAACTGGTTCTGGGCCGGGTTCATCTCAGACACGATTCTATCTAGGTCGCACTCTGCGTTCGTCCCGTACCCCCCCACCCCCGGGTGTTTTCTGCAAATTCCTGGCCTCAAACGAGTTGCGGATAGAGATCTCGGCCAAATTCTTCTTTTTTCAGGGACTTAGACACAGATTCCTGAAGGCAATGAACTTGCGTGAAGCCGGAGCTCAGGCTGGATAGCTCGGGTGGCGTTGGGTTTTCAGGTCCTCCCAAAAACTAGAGTAGCGAATTCGGGGAAATAATCTGCAATGGGTGAATTCAGGATTTTATGGTTAGCCTTTCATACTCCTTTGCTTGCTTCGTGGTCTCCCACGTCTCCAAAACCGGGAGACATGGGGCACCCAAAAATCTGTTTGGAACCGGCATTCCGAGACCTGGGCCACCCGCCCAAGGGTAATTGCGCAAGGAGCGCCGGCAGACGTCGTATCCCACGTCTCCAAAACCGGGAGACATGGGGCACCCAAGATTTTGTTTGGAACCAGCATCCCGAGACCTGGGCCACCCGCCCAAGGGTAATTGCGCAAGGAGCGCCGGCAGACGTCGTATCCCACGTCTCCAAAACCGGGAGACATGGGGCACCCAAAAATCTGTTTGGAACCGGCATTCCGAGACCTGGGCCACCCGCCCTTTCATACTCCTTTGCTTGCTTCGTGGTCTCCCACGTCTCCAAAACCGGGAGACATGGGGCACCCAAGATTTTGTTTGGAACCAGCATCCCGAGACATGGGGCACCCAAGATCTTGTTTAGAACCGGCATTCCGAGACATGGGGCACGTGCCGTCCAACCGCTCGAAACTCGGATCTCACGTTCGAAGCTGCGTTCTATTTCTCAATTGAGAAATGCGCCCGGATTCGGACGATCCAGCGAGAATGTGGGTATCTCAATATCAAAACGCTCACCGCTTTCACTCTCCATCTGGTAAGCCCCGCCCATCATTCCTGATGGCGTGTTGAGCGGCGCGCCACTCGTATACTCAAAGCGCTCTCCCGGCTTGAGGACCGGCTGCTCTCCGACAACCCCTGGTCCTTTGACCTCGGTCAATTCGCCGCGCGCATTCGTGATCATCCAGTGCCTGCTTAGCAGCTGCACGGTTTCCAGTCCCTGATTCTCGATGACCACTCGATAGGCCCACACGTACTCCGAGCTGTCAGGCGATGATCTCGCCTCGAGGTAGGTTGGCTCAACGCTCACTGCGATTCCTCGAGTGTTGGCCATGTACGGTGTCCGATTGTTCATGAAGAAAGTCTAGATCAAACGACAACGGGCGCGGCCACGATTCAGCGAAGGGGACAGCGAAGAACCTCTCTCCACATCCCCAGTTTTCCCTGGTCCCCGAAAGCCAGGGACCAGGGGCATCCAGCAGTTCGTAGAGGCAACCGCAGATCCTTCACTTCGTTCAGGATGACATCGTTTTGAGGTGGCAAGGGCCCGGGTTACGCCGAAACTGCCGAATGGCGGTAACCCGTCGATTGTCTTTTTGCCGAACCTCTTATAGAGATTTTTCTGGGACGGCGAAGAACCTCTCCACGTCGGCGATCTCCGTAGTCATGCGATACGGGGGCAGGCTCTGCAGAAACGTCTGGCCGTAGCGCTGACGGCGGATGCGGGGGTCGAGCAGAACCAGCACGCCGCGATCCTCTAACGAGCGAATCAAGCGGCCGAAGCCCTGCTTGAGCGTCAGCACGGCGGAGGGCACCTGGTAGTCGAAGAAGGGCTTGCCGCCGGCTTCTTCAATGGCCTTCATGCGCGCCAGCACCACCGGGTCGCTGGGCACGGCGAAGGGCAGGCGGTCGATGATCACGCAACTGAGCGCCTCGCCCTGCACGTCGACGCCCTGCCAGAAGCTTGATGTTCCGAAGAGCACCGCGTTGGGAGTGGCACGAAATTCGTCCAAAAGGGCCCGGCGCGGAGCGCTGCCGTGCAGCAGGATGGGAAAGTCGAGCACCGGCAATAGTCGTTCGTACAAGTCGCGCATCTGCGCGTAGCTGGTGAAGAGGCAGAAGGCGCGGCCGTGGCTCAGGTTGAGCACCTGGCGGATACACTCCGCTGCCGCCTCGGGAAAGTCGGGGTCGCGCGGATCGGGCATCTCGGGCGGCAGATAGAGCAGGGCCTGCTCGCCATAGCGAAAATGCGAGGGCACCACCAACTCGCGGGCTTCAGCCAGGCCGAGGCGCTTGCGAATGTGCTCAAAGCCGCCCTGCACGGTGAGCGTGGCCGAGGTGAGCACTACGGTGGGAATGGTTTCGAAGACCAGCTCGCGCAGCAGTTCGGAGACGTCAATGGGAGTGGCTTGGAGGAACGTCGTCCTTGATTGGGCGCGCATCCCAGCGCGTCCGCCCGCTTCGTCTTTCGCGCCGCCATAGGCGCGCCGCTCGAGCCAGTAGACCATGTTGGTGGCGTTGGATTCGAGCAGGAACTCAAGCTCCGAGCGCAACCGGCCGACGCGCTTGCGCAGCCCGGGCGCCTCGTCGACGCCGGCCATGCGCTCCAACTCGGCCTCCATCAGCTTGAGCGTGGCGCGGACGCTCATGTAGAGGTCGCCGGAGGTTTCAAGAAACTCCTCGCGCGCGGCGAAGGGCTGACGGCCATCGGAGGTCATGGGCAGACCGGCAAAAAACATGCGGGCGCGCTCGCGGAGTTGCTGTGTGGCGGCGGGCATCTTTTCCGCGCCGTTTTTGCCGCGCAGGAGCACGTCGGTGTCGCGGGCCAGCTCTTCAAAGCGGATATTGCTGACCGAGAGCCCGAAGTAGCTCGATGCCACCTCTTCGAGCTCATGGGCTTCGTCGAAGATGACGGCGGCAGCCTCGGGCAGGACGCCAGCGTCGGGCGCGCCGGAGGCTTCCTGCTTGACGGCCATGTCGGCGAAGAAGAGATGGTGATTGACGATAATGATGTCGGACTCGAGCGCCTTGCGCCGCATCTCGGTAATGAAGCAGCGGCGGTAGTCCGGGCAGGTGGTGCCGAGGCAGGCATCGGACCGCGCGTCCAGTTTGTGCCATAGTGCGCTGGACTCGGGCAGGCCGGCGAGCTCCGATCGATCGCCGGTTTCCGTTTCGCGCTCCCAGGCGGCGATCTGCTGGTACTGGTCGATTTCTTCGAGGCCAGACAAAATCGGCTGATCGCGCAGAGCGACCAGTTTGTGGCGGCAGAGATAATTTGCCCGACCCTTCATGTAGCAGACTCTCAGGTCGCCGAGAAGAGACTCGAGAAAAGGCACGTCGCGGAAGTAGAGCTGGTCCTGCAGGGCCTTGGTGCCGGTGGACACGATGACGCGCTGACCGGTGCGCAAGGCGGGCAGCAGATAGGCCAGGGTTTTGCCGGTGCCGGTGCCAGCTTCAACGACCAAATGCCGGCGCTCGGCGAGGGCGCGCTCGACGGCTTTGGCCATTTCGAGTTGGCCGGGGCGGTACTCGTAGGGCAGGGGCGAACGCGCGAGGATGCCGCCCGGCGAAAAGAACTCATGCAGGGTGGGCAGGGCGCGCGTTGTGGTTTCTGTAGGGGCCATCAGGACCGGTGCTCACCCTATTCTAGTGAGGCAACCGGTTCTGAGATTGGGCGGTGGTCACCGCCTATTTTGCGTCGGCGGTGGTGGGGTCGATAATCGACCGGACCTGCGAGACTTTGTTGGCGGGGAAGCCACCTTGTTTGGCGTGTTCGCGCACCAACTCTTCGTTGGGCGCGATGTAGACGCAGTAGATCTTGTTATCGGTCACGTAACTGTGCAGCCACTGAATCTCAGGCCCGAGGTTGCGCAGGACGCCGCAAGACGTTTGCGAGATGGCCTGGAGCTGGTCGGGGGTAAATGCGCCCGCGCCGGGAATCTCGCGTTCGATGACGTACTTTGGCATAGAGGAAGTTCTCCTTGGCAGAGCTGCCGTGAGGCGTAGTGTATATGGGGCTTCACAGGGCCGGGGAGAAAAAAGCGCGCGGGACCCATAAGATAGAGGAAGCGGTGGAGACCTGCGGCCGAGCCCCTGCGCCACAGCCCACCCGTTGCCCAGCACGTTAAGCGGAGAATCCCTTGCCCACGTATCGCAGATCGGTTGTGCCCCAACGGCCCGGAGCGGAAGCGCTGCCGCTGGTGGCGATTGTGGGTCGCCCCAACGTGGGCAAGTCCACGCTGTTTAATCGCATCACCGGGAGCCGGCGGTCGATTGTGGGCGATGAGCCTGGCATCACGCGCGACCGCATTTACGGGGAATTTGACTGGAACGGGCGACGCTTTCGGCTGGTGGATACAGGGGGCATCGTTCCGGATGATCCAGAGCTGATTCCCACGGAGATCTACAACCAGGCGCGCGTGGCGCTGAAAGAAGCGGCGGCGCTGGTGCTGGTGGTGGATGCGCGCACCGAGCTGGCGAGCCCGGACTACGACCTGGTGAAGTTGCTGCTGAAGGGCAGCAAGCCGGTATTTCTGGCAGTTAACAAGGTTGAGGGTGAAGCGATGGCGCTGGCGGCCGAGAATTTTCGTCAGCTGGGGATTCGCGAGGTGTACCCGATCAGCTCGGAGCACGGGCTGGGCATTGGCGATTTGCTGGATGCAATTGTGGCGGCGATTCCACGCAGTGAGGCGGAGACAGAAGAGGAATTAGCCGAGGAAGACGAATTATTTGAAGGTGGGCCGCTGGAGCCGGGGAAGCCGTTGGGGGACGCAGAAGGCGTTACGGCGGACGCGCACTCTCTTCATCGGACACATGGGGAATTTGAACAGCATGAGACTTCGGTGGCCATCATCGGTCGGCCCAATGTGGGCAAGTCGACGCTGTTGAATGCGCTGACAGGGACGTCGCGGGCGATCGTTTCCCCGATTGCCGGCACCACGCGCGATGCTGTGGACGAGGTGGTGGAGTTCGAGGGCACGACGCTGCGCTTTGTGGATACAGCAGGTATTCGGCGCAAGGGCAAGACGCACCTGATGGCCGAGAAGCTGAGCGTGGTGATGGCGCGGCGGCATCTTGAGGCTGCAGACGTGGCGCTGCTGATTATTGACGCCACAGAAGGCGTGACGGCGAGCGATGCCACCATCGGCGGCTATGCGCACGAGAGCGGCCGCAGCGTCATTATCGTGGTGAACAAGTGGGATGCCGTGACCACGGGACGCACGGACGGGAAACCACCGGCGGATCGCGAGATTTTCGAGACGCAGCTGCGCTCGGTGCTGAAGTATCTGAGTTATGCGCCCGTGATCTTTCTCTCGGCACTGGAGATGATCGGGCCGCAACGCAAAGGGATGAACCGCGTTCTGCAGGAAGTAAAGGCCGTGGCAGCGGAGCGGCGCAAACGCGTGACCACGGGGCAGATGAATCGATTTCTGGAGAAGATCGATTTTCAGCGCGCCCCGGTGCCAATGGCGAAGCGGGTACGGATCTTCTACATGACCCAGGCAGCGGTGGCGCCGCCGACGTTCATCCTTTTCACGGACCGACCCATCAAGCTGCACTTCGCTTTCGAGCGCTTTCTGGAAAACCAGATTCGCGAGGCATTCGGGTTCGCGGGCACGCCGATCTGGTTCAAGGTGAAGGCGCGGAACGAGAAAAACAGGGACTAGGGACGAGAAGATGCACGAAAGGCATCTAGCTGCGCAACCAATACTGGATTCTTGCCCACCTGTTACCGATAGAATCAGGGACGGATTTGTGCCTGCTCTTCCCCGAGCGTGCTGACCCTGTTGATGGGTGCACAAAGGCGCGGAAACGACGGAGGTCAGCCGATGGGAGGAAACCATGGCCGACAAGAACTCCGCAAAGAACGGCGGAAAAGCCACGAACGGCGCGCTTCTCACTCAGCCGCTCGCACAGCCAAAACCTATTGAATCTGCTACAAAACCCAGCCAACAGAAAGACAACCGCACCGTGCGGCTCGGCAAGGACTGCGACTATGAGAAGGAGTTGCGGCGGCTGCAGGTGGAGCTGGTCAAGCTGCAGGAGTGGATTCGGCATACGGGCCTGCGGGTGGTGGCGATCTTTGAGGGGCGCGACGCGGCTGGAAAGGGCGGCACGATCAAGCGCATCACCGACACGCTGAATCCGCGCATTTGCCGGGTGGTGGCGCTGGGCACGCCCACGGAGCGCGAGAAGACGCAATGGTATTTTCAGCGCTATGTGGCGCATCTGCCGGCGGCGGGGGAGATGGTTCTGTTTGACCGCAGCTGGTATAACCGCGCAGGCGTGGAGCGCGTCATGGGCTTCTGCACGGAGGCCGAGTACCTGGAGTTCATGCGCACCTGCCCGGAGTTTGAGCGGATGCTGGTGCGCTCGGGAATCGTGGTGGTCAAGTACTGGTTCAGCGTGAGCGATGAGGAGCAGGAGCGGCGCTTTCAGGACCGGATGAAGAATCCGACGAAGCGGTGGAAGCTGAGCCCGATGGATTTGGAATCGCGCAAGCATTGGGCGGAGTATTCGCGGGCCAAGGACGAGATGTTTGCGGGCACCGACATCAAGCAGGCGCCCTGGTACGTGGTGAACGCGGACAGCAAGAAGGCGGCGCGGCTGAACGTGATCCGGCACCTGTTGTCGCTGATTCCCTACCAGGATTTGACCAGCAAGCCGCTGCCTCTGCCGCCGATTTGCAAGCAGAATTACACGCGGCCGCCGATCAATGAGCAGACCTTTATTCCTGAGGTGTACCGATAGAGACTAGGGAATAGGGAATAGGGAATAGGGAATAGGTATTGGGACTGAGGGGGCGGCTTTGGGCCGTCCCCTTTTCGCGTTGGATCAGGCTTCGACTGGCTCGCGTGGTGCGGGGACTGTGTAGCCTTCGTCGGCGAGATGGCGGCCCATCTGCGTGTATACGGCAGGATCGGTAGGTTGCAAGGCGCCGAGCCCGTCGACGTAGCGGTTGTACATCGAGAACGCGGCGGCGATCAGCACAGTGTCGTGAATCTCCATGTCGGTCGCTCCCTGCTGGCGGGCGCGCTCGATTTCGAGGGGCGTTACGAGCTTGCCATCCTGCTGCACCTTGCCGGCGATGGCGATGAGGGCCTTCAGCTTGGGGCTGATGGGCGCAGTGCGGAAGTCGGATTTCACCTGCTCGACAATGGACGGATCGCCCAAATGCGCCGAAGCGGCAGCGCCGTGGCTCAGCTCGCAAAAGGTTGTTCGGTTGCGTGAGGAGACATAGGCGGCGATCAGCTCGCGTTCACCCGGAGCAAGGGAGTTGGGCTGGTGGAGCAGGATATGGGCCAGCTCGCGCATCGGCACTGCGGTTTCAGGGCGGAAGTTAAATGCAGCAACAATACCGGGTACGCCTTCGGGAAGATCGATGTGGGGCATGGGGGACACCTCCAGAGACCAGGGATCCGGGATCAGGGATCAGAGATCAGGTTTTAGTTTGCCGGTATTCAGGCCAAACTACAAGCTGACAGCTAAGAGCTACCGCGCGGCTGCGGGCAGGTACTCTTTGCTGCTGGCGACGTAGCCCTCGCGCGCCACGCGTATCCCGCGCTCGCGGTAAAGAGCTTCGTCCTCCGGCTGCACGGTGTCGAGACCGTCCACGTAGCGGTTGTACATGCAGAAGGCCGCCGCGATCAAGACCGTGTCGTGAATTTCGAGGTCGGTGGCGCCCTGCTTGCGCGCCGCTTCAACATCGGCTGCGGTTACAAGCTTGCCATCCTGCTGGACCTTACCGGCAATCGTGAGCAACGTTTTGAGCTTGGGGCTGATGTCGGCCTGGGTGAAGTCGGTCTTCACCTGCTTCACCAGGGCTTCGTTGCCGCCCAGGTGCGCGGCTGCGATCATTCCGTGGATGCTGTGGCAGAAGCGTGTGCAGTTGCGGCTCGAAACATAGGTGGCGATCAACTCGCGCTCGCCCTTGGTGAGGGTGCTCGGGCCTTGCAGCAGGATTTCGACGAGGGCATTCAGCGGCTGCGCGGTTTCAGGGCGGAAGGCCATGGCGCCGCGGATGCCGGGCTGATCGGGGGGAAGAGCGATGTGGGGCATAGGACCTCCTTGAGATGCGGTGGACAGTGGTCAGGGATCAGAGAAACAGAGACAGAGACAGAGACAGCGAGACTGAGAAACATGGCCATGGTACGCAGGGGTTTCCGGGGGCACATCGAACTTTCGGTGGAGGGGCGCTGCGTCCGGCGGGATCATGAGACCCGACAGTGGCGAAGAGCGGGGGGAGCCGAGTGCGCTGTTGCCTGCTCTGACTCGGTCAGATGAACGTCAGGCTGAAGGCGGATCTGTGCGCATCCGTGATACGATCCGCAGGGTATTCCCCGCAATGCTTTGAAAGCCATGACAACAGTTCTCCAGCCCCTGTCGCACTCTCCGAGGCAGCTGCCCGGGAGGCGCTATGACCGCTATTTCTTCGCTGGGATGGTTGTCGCCCTGCTTCTTACGGCCTTTGCGGGTTTCGCGCCGACCTATTATCTGGCGGGTCTGTATAGGGCGAAGCTACCCGCACCGATAGTGCATGTGCACGCTGTTCTTCAATCGGCGTGGATGCTTCTGCTGCTGGTGCAGACGCTGCTCGTCTCAGCAAAACGTGTGCCGCTTCATCGCAAACTGGGCATCGCTGGATTCTTGCTCGCCGCGGTGATGGTACCGGTCGGAGTAATGCTCGCCGCCAATGAACTTCACCGGTCCGCGAGCATGGGATACGCTGCCCTCAGTTTTTCCTTGGTTCCGACGTGGGAAATCTGTAACTTCGCTGTTCTGGCGGGATCGGCATTTGCACTCAGAAAGCATCCGGCCACCCATAAAAGACTCATCATTCTAGCGACCGTCGCGATGATGCCCGCGGCCGTCTCGCGCATTCCCGTGCCCCTCATCCGACAGTGGACTCCCTGGGAAGTGATGGCATTTGTGGTTGCTATCGCAGCGTATGACATCTGGTCGATGCGTCGCATTCATGCTGCCACCCTCGCCGGGGCCGGATTCATCGGCGTCTTCATGTTTGGCTGCATGCCTCTTGGACACACTGCGGTGTGGCATGTTGTTGCGCGCTGGATGCTGTCCTGGAACCTGTAGGGTTCCGGGCGAATGACCCTCAATCCGGACATTACTCGAAAATGGGAAGAGCCGAATCGGCCAACAATGCGCCCACGATGCTGTTTGGCACTGGTTCCCTCACCTCAAGACGGTGTCATCCTGAAGCGCGAGTGGGAGTGCGAAGAAGGTGATTGACCCTCCACCCGGACACTACTCGAAAAAAGGGGCCCTTCTAGTTCGCAGGCGGCTTGTCGGTGTCTTTCTTCTCCGGCTTTGGTGCGTCCTTGTCGTCGGGGGGCGCTGAGAGATGGAGTTTGCTCATCTCTTTGGCTCCGACCCCTGGATCGACGGGCGTCACTTTGATCATGGTGGCCATGGTGCCGGCGGTCCATTTGAAGTAGTAGGTTTTGCCGGCCTCTGCCTCAAAGCGTGCCCGCTCATTCTCTTTCTGCCGTGCCTGGTTCAGGGCCGCTCCGGCGGACATGATGACGCTGCCGTAGTACATCTTGGGCAAGCCGGAGATGACGACCGTTCCCGGCGGCACTTCAGTGAATTCATACTCGCTGTTGAGCAGTTTGCCTAGATGCGTGTCGTTGACAAAGATCTCGTCGTGCGAAGCGGAGCCGGTGAATCGGTAGGTGCGGTAGATACAGACGATGGCTTTGCCGCTGGAAGGCGCGGGCAGGACGGCGGGGGCTTTGGAGTCTTCTGCGACAGAGATAGGCCCGTTGAAGAGAAACACCGTGGCACTGCATGCGAGCAGGAGGCTGGCGTATGACCGGCAGGTGTGGTGTCTCTGAAATTCGCGGCATACGGCAGATGCGCCAAAAGCAGATCCTTCGGTCCGCTTTCCCCCCATTGTGGGGCCCCAGGCGTGCGGAACCTCAGGATGACAAAGTTTGTGGTGAACGGACTCTAGAGGCAGGACGCTCATTCCCCTGAGGCAAAACGCCACGACACCACTGAGAACAGTATTCGGCATGAGAGCGCTCCCTTTCGATGGACCTGCTTCCAGCAGCAGGGCGGTACCTCGCACGAACTGCCGAGGTGCCAAAACTGCGCCCCATTCGATAGCTGCAGTTCCATCGAGTCTGTGCAAGCCATCACGCAGGGATGTGACTTCGTCGAAGCAGAGCAAGAAATGGAAGGGGCTGCAAGGGGACTGCCTTCTACTGGGGCGAGGCGGGGTTATCGGCGGATGAGGAGCTGCTCTTCGGAGTCTCAGGCTTCGTGCCCGGCTGGTCAGGGGACTGCGATGTGATGCTGGTGATGTGGACGCTGGCCTGGGTCTCAGGCACACTGCCGTCGTTGAGCTGGACCTCGGTGGGCGGGCCCGCCACGACGAGCCGTTCGACTGCGCGACCGTGCGCCGGAACGAAGACGCGTTCGGTGACCGAGCTCTTCAGGCTGCGCACGGTGACGGGGACACTGGCCGCCGCGTAGCCGGCATTGGTGATGTTGACGGCAACAAGATAAGTGCCCGCCTGCGCGGCGTTGGGAAAGACGCTGTCAATGGAGAGATCGGGCAGGCCCTTGTCGGTCTCGACCCAGTCCGCAAAGAACCATCCAAGATCGCGCGTGGCGCCGGCCTGTTTGAGCAGGGCCTGCAGGGAGACGGGTGCGGGCGCAGGGGAGGTGGGAGGGGCACCGATGGGGGCTGCAATCCAGGCACGCAGCGCGGCGCTGAGAGCTTCGTCGCTGGTGAGGTCGCGGAGCATCCAAAAAACATAGGCGGCTTTGGTCCGGTAGTAAACCGGAGCTGTGGCGACGGCGAGGGGCTCCCCGGCGCTTTGGCCCGGACTGGAAGGCTCTGCCAGCGCGAGCGCGGGGCGGCTGGACTCCAGCATCTGGAGAGCGCGAGCGCGGCCCTGGCGCTTTTCGACCCATAGAGATTCGAGGAAGGTGGCCAGTCCCTCGTTGAGCCATGCGGGGGGCGGGTCGGCAGAGGATTGCATGAAGGCGTGCGCGAGAACGTGGGCAAGAACTCCGTCGACCTCATTGGGCGAAGCTGCGCGCAGGCTCGCCGCCAGCAGCGCTCCGGTTTCAAAGGGGGCGTCGTCGGGATCGGGCAGGTCGAGGAGAGTGAGCTGCGACCGGGGTTGATGGCCGAGCCATCCTTGCACGAAGGGGGTGACGGCTGCAGCCTCATCGAGCCAGCTCTGCACCGAAATGTCATTTTCAGGTGTTGTGAAGGCAGTGAGTCCGGCGACGGGGTGCGGTGCACGCACGGCGACAAACAGGCTGGGCGCTGCGAAGCCGAGGGAAGGCGTCTCAAATGCAGCTGTGGCCACGCCGGCGAGGTCGGAGTCGAGGCCGGGGGCATCCGCGACCGCGAGCGCAACAGGAAAGCCGTTGACGAGCGCGACGGTGGGCGGCGTGCCGTGGGGAAACTCGACGGTGAGGCGCAGGCGGAAACTCGTGGGCACCAGGGCAAGCTTGTGGCGGCCGATTTCGTCGAAGAGACGCGAGCCATCGCCGAGAATGACCGGGACGCTGGACACCGGATACCACACGACATTGCCGAAGCCGCGGAGGCCGGTGAAGTCGGGGGAGATTTCATCCCAGTCGGAATGGAGGGCGACCGTGCCGGGCGTGCCGAGAGTAAGCAGGCGCTGTGCTGATGCAACGATGGAGCCGGAGTAGGCGGTGTCCAGAGTCAGCGTTGCGCCGGGCGCGAGAGGCGCGGCGAGGGGAACAGAGGCTTCGTGCAGCTGGCCGGTGTGGTCGGTATCAGAGTTGAGGGTAGCGACCTGGAAGGAGACGTCGCGGCCGGCGAGACGAATCTGCTCCCAATTGAGCGACGAGGAGATCTGGAGAGGAATACGGGACAGCGGCGTCTTGGCGCTGTTCCGCACGGTGACCAGCGCGCGGACGGCGATTCTGTGCTCGGCCGTTTGAAGATGGACATCGAGGTCGAGAGCGGAGAAGGAGACGGCGAGACGTTCGGCATCGTCCACGGTGGGCTCTTTCGCCGCTTGAATCGCGGGTTCGGCAGCGGGCCCGGCGGTTGTGGTTGTCTTGCCGGTTTCGTCTGTGGAGCGGGAGAAGATGACAGTGCCTGTCGAGATTGAGGGCTGGGGTGTCTGAACCTGTGGCGTGGGAGTGGTTTGTGCTGCGCAGGGTAAAGACAGGAGCACTGCTCCGATCGAGACTGCGAGAGCCAGAGGCAACTGCCGCTTCATGCGAATTCCGGCATTGCGAGACGGCTGGTTGAGGTTCGGAGGCCTCCCACCCTCGCTGCGCAAGGATGGGGCTCCCAGGGTCATAGTGATCGATGCGTCCCGAAGGCCAACCGCAGGTCCTTCGGCTCGCTGCGCTCGCTCAGAATGACAAGGCGTTTGGGTCGGGTTCGTTGCTTTCCCACCCTTGCTGCGCAAGGATGGGGCACCCAGGGTTATGCCGGAAGAAAAATTCAAGAACCTAGACCTTTCGCACTGCGTGCAGCAGACTTTTGGACGAGGGGTGCAGCACGTTGGGCAGCAGCGCGGCGCTGACGGGCCGCCTCGTAGAGCACGACGGCGCCCGCGGCGGAGACGTTCAGCGAGCTGACGCCGCCGGCCATGGGAATGCGCAGCAGGTGGTCGCAGGTGCGGCGCACAAGATCGTGGAGGCCGGCGCCCTCACGGCCGAGGACGAGAACACAGTTGCCTGTGAAATCGAATTGATCGTAGTCGGAGGCGCCGCGCTCATCGAGTCCAATGACCCAGATGTTCTGCCGCTTCAGTTCTTCGAGAGCACGGACAAGGTTGACGACGCGCGCGATGCGCAGATGCTCTGTTGCGCCGGCGCTCGCCTTCACAGCGACAGGACTGAGCGGAGCAGAACGCCGCTCGGTGAGAACAATGCCGTCAACACCGGCGCCGTCCGCGACGCGGAGCAGGGCGCCGAGGTTCTGCGGATCTTCAACACCATCGAGCGCGAGCAGGAGCCGGGCTGTATCGGGGCGGGCAGACCCGGGGGTAAAGAGGTCCTCCAGTGCCACCGATTCCTGCGGGCGGACGAGGGCTACCACTCCTTGATGAGTCGGTGTGCCTGCCAGCTGCGTGAGCTGGTCGCGTGCTTCCTGGCGGACACGGACGCCGGCCTGGCGGCACTCGGCGACCAGATGGGCCAGGCGCTCGTCGTGGCGCTCACGGGCAACCAGAACGTGATCGAAGCGTCGACGGCCAGCCTTGAGAGCCTCTTCGACGGGATGGAGGCCGTAGATAACTTCCATGAAGGTAGTTTAGAGGACTGAGCTATGCCGACAACTTGGCGCTGGCGAGGCGATTGAGGCTTACGCGTTGCTCGGCAGCTTCGATCGCAAGACTGCGATGGACCTGAGGTGGGATGCGTACACGAAACTGCCCGCTATAGCGCTTGACTGCCAGCGGCATCGGAACTGGCTCTCCCGCGGCCTCCATATCCCGAACGGAGGCTCTTACGAGCTTGCGTATTCCCTCAAGGGCAGCCTCGGGAGTAGCCGCGAGCCACGAGAGCAAGGGAAACTCGGCGCAGAGTCCGAGGTGCTCTCCATCTTCTGCCGACCAGGTCACGCGATAGGTAAACAAGTCAATCTTCGGGCTCCCCTTCTGTGTGCGCTTCATTCCTTATCCCCCTCTGATTCTAAGAGTCTCTCGATGGCGAGAAGAACTTGTCGAACCTGATACGCTTTGGCCTTTCCCTTGTCATTCTGAATATTGACGCGCGGATTGCCTGGCCAGGGTGTCTTGAAGATCGCATGACTCGAACCTCGCTGACGGGCTTCACCGAAGTACTCTACGCAGATCTTGAACAAATCCGCATACCGCACATTGCGCGGTTCGCGACGCATGGCTTCGAGAACTTTCTTCGAAGAACCCATTTCAAGCTATGGTACCATCTTTGGCACCACTCACACAACCGATGAGACGATCCCAGAGGGGGGCGTTCCCCGGGCGGACACGGCATGCTGAGCCGGAAGATATATCAATGAAAGCGATGAAGCCCAAGACATTTCGCGTGGTGCTGGAGCGGGCAGGGACGGGTCCCTACTGGGTGCTGGCGCGCATGCCGGCGGATTTGAAGAAAGCCTGGCCGGGCTGGAATCATCGGCGTGTACGAGTCACGATCAGCGCAGGCAAGAAAGAAATTGCCTTTCACACCACGCTGCTTCCGGCCAAAGGCCAAGGCCACGTCATGGTGGTGTACAAGAAAATCCAGGCGGCCATTGGCGCGGGCCCGGGTGATACGGTGCAGATCAAGATAGAGCCCAGCCTCGAAACGCAGACCTTTACCGAACCGAAGGAACTGACGGCTGCGCTCAGGGGCGACCGGTCTTTGCGGAAGTGGTTCGATGCGCTCAGCCCGTCGATGCGCAAAGGGCTCTCCTTGATTGTTGACCAGGCCAAGGCAGTGGAAACGCGGAAGCAGCGGGCGGAGAGGGTGGCTGAGACGGTGATGCAGGCGATGGAGGGTGAGCAGTTGACGCCACCTATCCTGCGCGCCGCGTTTGTACGTCAGCCGCTGGCCCAGTTGGGATGGGAGGCCATGACGCGCATTCAGCGCCGGAATCATCTGCTTGGGATCTTCTTTCCCGGCAGAGTAGAGGCACAGGCAAAGCGAGCAGCAAGGGCCGTGGAAGAGTGCCTCCGCGTGGCGCTTAAAAAGAGCCGCAGCAGCCAGGACGAGTGAACCGAGACAGCCGATAAACAGCGGTTTACAGGCCCCACAACGGGAAAATGCACCTGATTCGGTGCAATGTTGATGCATGCGCGGAATTCAACGCGGCCTGCCGTCCCATTTTGTCGTCTAATTAAATACGATGAGTGCCACTGCTGCGATTCGCTCGATCTTTGCTCCGGGATCAGCGTATGTTGCCGATGAGCAGGTGAGGCGGGAAAACCTCGCCATCGCCGAGGGGCTGAAGCGTCAGCAAGCCGGGCTGCTGGATGAGCTGATTGTCCGTTATCAGCACCGGCTGTTGCGGTATTTGCTGTTCCTGACCGGAAATCGCGAGATGGCCGAGGACCTGTTCCAGGAAGTCTGGATGCGGGTTTTGACCCGCGGCGGGCAATTCAATGGCAAGGCACGGTTCGAGACGTGGCTGTTTACCATTGCACGCAACCTGGTGATTGACTATCGGCGCAAGCGCACCATGTCGAGCCTGGACGAGCTGTTTGAAACGGGCAACGACGACGACAAGCCCATGACCTTTGAGGTGGCCGACGGACGAGCCGACGCCCTTCGACCGGTTCTCGAGCGGAGAGGACCGCGAACACATTTCCGCGGCGCTGTTGCAGCTGGACACGCTTTACCGCGAGGTACTGGTGCTGCGCTTCCACGAGGAGCTGACCCTGGAGGAGATCTCGAAGGTGACCCGGTCTCCGCTTTCGACCGTGAAATCCCGCCTTTATCGCGGACTGAGCGCGATTAAGGTGAAGCTTGAACGGGCCCAGATGCGGCGTTTGGAGATCACCGAATGACTTCCGGCACGACACTTCCCGAGACGACTACCAAGGGCGTCGCTCATCGCGACGTTCTGGGAGCTCTGGCGGGACATGGCGCCGAGCGGGAGAGGGCCGTCGCCCATCAGACACGCCGCGTCGTGATGGCATCTCTTGGCGTCATCCAGGAGCAAAAAGCCGGCCGCAGCCGCAATCGCGCGGTCGCCCTTGCAGCGACTTTGCTGGTGTTTTTCGTCGTAGGCCCGCCGATATGGTGGGTTGCGGATACCCTGATAGAAGAAGAGCGACTTACCAGCCCGGTGAGCGAGATTGCGGTGTGGGGGTTCCTTGTGGTCACAGCCCTGCTGGGCTCTGCCCTCCTGGTTGGATGGATGCGCCGAAAATCCTGACCCCTTACCGAAAGTACGCGCAACTTCCCTTTTCATCTTCCCGTCCATTGGAATAGCGGGTAAGCTGGACTTAAATTTCCCAAGATAGAACCTCGCGAGGCAGGGAGCGGCTTTATGCCTGAACCTCAGTTGATTGACCCGAACGAAGACACGCGCCTTATTCCGGTCTGGGCCATCGTGGCCGCGGTCGCGGTTTTTGTGCTGGTCGAGTATTACTTCTGGCTTGTTTTCCCGGGGCAGCAGCACCATGTGCCGCCTCTGGGCCTTCGCATCTACATGAATCTGTCGTGGGGGCTGCTGGCTGCGATCTATTTCCTGATGATCGGGTTCGTCAGCAAAGATGCGCCGCGGCGCGCCATGAGCGCTCGCTTCTGGATGCTGATCTGCTTTGTGATGCCGGGCGGTATCGGGGCGGTACTGTACTTTTTGCTGCGCACGCCGCTGGTTTCAACCTGCGCTGCTTGCGGAACGCATGTCCAGAGCGACTTCCATTTCTGCCCGCAATGCAACTATCAGCTCACGGCGAACTGCGGCAATTGCTTCCGCACGGTGCGCGCCAGCGACCAGTTCTGCACGCGGTGTGGTCATGAGCTGGCCCGGGACCACATGCCGGCGCGGCTGCGGGTGCTGGGCGAATGAAGCAGTGGTGAGTGGTCGGGAGCCGTGAACCACCTGTGAGTCGCGTGCGTCTTTTGCGGCTGCTTTCTTACCGCGTTGATTGACCCGCCCCTGTCCACCTTCCTACAATCATTGTTTCGCCTTGCATGTCGATCTCCGCGCTCATCATCGATGACGAACAACTGGCTCGCGACGAGCTTGAAGTATCTGCTCGACCAGGCGGGGGACGTCGAAGTGGTGGCGCAGGGCGCCAATGGTATCGAGGCCGTGGACCTGATTGAAGAGCACCATCCCGACGTGGTGTTTCTCGACGTGCAGATGCCGGGGCTGGATGGCTTTGCGGTCATCAAGCGGCTGATGGAACGGCACGCGAAGGACGCTGTCTGAACCGCTGCCGCAGGTGGTGTTTGCGACCGCTTACGACCAGTACGCGGTGCGGGCGTTCGATGTGAATGCCGTGGATTATCTGCTGAAGCCTTTCGACAGCGGGCGCGTGCGGCAGGCCCTGGAGCGGGTGCGCGGGCGCATGACGGAGGGCGCCGGCGGGGGCAGTCGGCCAGATCGCACAGATCGATGCGCTGCTGCGGCTGCTGAATCGACCCCAGAACGTTGGACGTAGTCAGCAACTGGCGAAGCTGATTGTGCAGGCGCAAAGCCGGCTGCTGCTGGTGGACCAGGCGGAGATTTGCTACGCGGCCATCGACGAGGGCGTGATTCGCGTGGTGACGCAAAACTTCGAGGGGCAGTCGAAGTGCCGCACGCTGGAAGAACTGCTTGAGCAACTGGATGCACGACGTGTTCTGGCGCGCGCATCGCGGTTTTGTGGTGAACATCAACCACATACGCGAAGTGGTGCCGTGGTTCAAGTCGACCTATCAGCTGCGCATGAACGACAAGAAGCAGACGGAGATTCCGGTGAGCCGCGGCACAGACGAAGCGGCTGCGGGAGTTGTTCAATTTGTAACCTTCGCTGCCTTGGTACGCGCCCCCCAGCACGCCGAACGCCTCCATCAAAAAAGAGAAACCAGCGCTGAGGCACGTGGGATGTCAGCGACGCGAGAGGCTCTGCCCGTGAATCCACACCGGCGGCGACCGCGCGCGGATAGTTCACGCGACGTCGCATGACGAAATCGTCACGCAATCTTCCGATCACGCCGCGTGTCCGGCAGCGTCCATCTCATGCTGGGCGAATTGCTTTACCGTCCGGGCGGCGCTCTCTGTTTTATCAACACGCCTTACGCCTATAGCTGTTCTCCGATTGCTATCGAGCGAAGGCACATATGCTAAGTGGTTTTTTCTTTTAGAAAAATCTGCCTTGCTCGACACTCAAAATGCCGCACACCCATTGGAGAACAGCTCTAAGGCGGGAGTCGATGTGTACCTATTGATATTGATCTTGATGCGAGAGCTTGCCCGAAACCTGGGCAAGAGGTCCAACCCGTTTTGGAGACCTATCTCGCGGCATGGATTGGCGACTTTGCGCATGATTCCGGTTCTCGCGGCAGCGATTGTGGCCGCGTCCTTGCCGCGTCTGGCGGCACAGCAGCCTGTTGAGATCGCGCATGACAATGGTCTACCCAATGCGCCCGACGACGACGTAACGCCTGCCAACGCCGGCCCGACCTCTCGGCAGGCTTCGGCATCGATCGCGGGAACGGTACTGGACGGGAATGGCGCTGAAGTACAGGGCGCGCACGTCCAGTTGGCGGGAGCCTCCGGCGGCTCGAACCAAGTTGTGGAATCGGGCAGCGACGGTCAGTTCATCTTTCATGGAGTACCGGCTGGCAAATTCAAGCTCACAGTGACGGGTCCTGGTTGGGGAACCTTTGAATCGCCGGAGATTCAACTCCACGATGGAGAATTTCGCATCCTGTCCGGCGTTGTATTGCCCATGGCGACCGCGGTCACGCAGGTGACGGTGGTTGGCGACAAGAGAGAGCTCTCCGTCGAGCAGGTGCACATCGCTTTGCAGCAGCGGGTACTGGGCGTCCTTCCCAATTTCTACAGCAGCTACGACTGGCATGCTCCGCCCATGCAGGCGACGCAGAAGTATCAGCTGGCGTTCCGCTCGCTCATGGATCCGGTAACAATTGCGGGAGTGGCCGCGGTGGCCGGGGCAGAGCAGATGAACAACACCTTCTCCGGCTTTGGCTCCGGGGCGCAGGGGTACGCGAAGCGATTTGGCGCAGCGTATGCCAATGAAGCGTCGACACGAATGCTGGGCAGCGCAGTGTTCCCGGCATTGTTCCACGAGGACCCTCGCTACTTCTACAAAGGCACGGGCAGCGTGGGTTCGCGGACGTTTTATGCAATGTCAGGGGCGGTGATGACGCGCGACGACAACGGAGCCTGGAAGCCAGACTATGCGCGCATTCTGGGGACTTTTGCCGCCGGCGGACTCTCGAACCTGTACTACCCCGCTGCCGATCGAGGTGCGGCCTTGACCTTCGAGAATGGATTGATCGCTCTTGTGGCACATGCGGGAACGAACCTGGTGCGCGAGTTTGTGCTGAAGAAATTCACCACACAAGCACGCGCAAGCCGGGTTAACCCATGAGACATAATCAGTCGTAGCGCTCGAAGACGATCTGCTTGCGGTGCCAGCCGAAGCCTTTGAGACGATCGCGCACGGCGTTGATCATGGTGCTCAATCCGCACACATAGGCGTTGATTTCGAAGCGCAATTCAGCGGGTGGAATGCCCGGGTCTACCGGCGGCCCGGAAAGGGGCTGGCCGAGGCGGGCGGCACGGTTCTCGACAATCTGCGCTACGTGCTCCTGCACGTAGCCTCGCAGGCCGGTCCAGCTTTCCAATCCGCGGCTGAGCGTGGGCAGATAGTGGAAGTTAAGATGCCTGGCGGCGTAAGCGTCGAATTCCTCGTGATAGTAGAGCTCGGTTTCGTGGCGCGTTCCGTAGACGAGCCATATCTCTTTGCCATTGCTGCGATCGGGGCCGTTGGCCGGAAACAACCATTGCAAGAAGCCGCGCATGGGCGCAACGCCGGTACCGGTGGCGACAAGAATGGAGTCGGTGATGGGTTCACGGAGGGTAAAGAAACCATTTGGTCCGTAGATCTGAATGGCGCCGCCGATGGGGAGGTCAGGCAAATCGGCGAGGAGGTTCGAAAAAAAGCCGCCCTCGACGCGATTGAGACAGAGATCGAAGCGATTGCCGTTAGGCGCCGATGCAAGGGAGTAAGCGCGCGTCTGCTCCTTGCCCGCGGTATCGTCGGCCACGGCAGAGATGAATTGGCCGGGAAAGAACGCGAAAGACTCCAATGCGGGTAGAACGAATTCGAGGTGATAGGTCTGCGTGGACGAGGAGAGACACCGCTTTTTAAGGAGACGGGCAGAGAGGTATGCGCGGTCCGACGCTGATTCTCGCGGGGAAGATGAGGCCGGGAAAGCAGACATAAGCGAGTATCGCCAGCGGGGCTGGGTTATTGCAACTTCAAGGCACGAGAGGATGGGGAGAGCCGGTGCTTTCCGATGTCTCAAACGCGAGACCCGGGGCACCCATTTTCCTGCGGATTGGCGCCAGACTGCAGCCCGGATGAGCAAGAATCTGGGCGGTCCTAGCTGCCGGTTTTTGCAAAGGCCTGCCAGCAAAGCTGCATGCCGAGGGCAAAGAGCCAGAGAGAGAGCGCGAGGCGCATGGCACGGGCCGGAATGCGCGGCGCAAGACCTGTGCCTAACAGAGCGCCGAAAACTCCGCCGATGATGAGGTTGGTAAGAAGAGCTGGATCGACGCCGCCCTGCGTCAGGTGCATGCCGCCGCCAATGAGGGAGAGGCAAAGACCGAAGGAGAGGTCCGTCCCAACAATGCGGGGAACATCAAGCGCGGTGAGCCCGAGAAGGGAGAGAGTACCGAGCGCGCCGGCTCCGGACGAGGAGAATCCGACTTCTGCGCCGATGGGGAACATGGTGGCAGCGAGCAGCCAGGGATGGCTCTTGCGCTCAGCCAGCGTGGTGGCTGGGCGAAAATGCCGATAGATATGCCAGGTTGAAGTCAGGACGACGATGGCGCCGAGCGCGAGATAGAGCCAGAGCGTGTGTCCCTGGATGCGCACCACGCGCTGAAAGTAGAGAGCTCCGAGAATAACGCCAGGCACTCCGGCCAGCAGCATGACGCCAAGGGTGCGCCACACCACCTGGCGACGCCAGATCTGGATGGGAACAACAACCAGCTTGACGGCAGCAGAATACACCAGAGCCGTACCGACGGCTTCAGGCACGGGCACGTGCAGAAACAGGATCAGCATAGGCGCCGTGATGGTGCCGGCGCCGACACCGGTCATGGCGATGAGTGCTGCGATCAGAAAGCCGAGCAGTAGTTCCATTGCGCGTTCCGCCTACGAGGACTGAATGTGAATGCCGCATTCGAGCTTGTGTCCGGACCAGCGGCCCGAACGTGGATCATTGGGATCGAACGGCAGGCTTGTACAGGGCGCACATCCGATGCTGGTGTAGCCCTTCTCATACAGCGGTAGCAGGGGAATCTCATGCGCTTCGGCATAATGCCAGACGTCGCGCGCGGTCCATTCGGCGAGCGGGCTAAGTTTGGCCAGCACCTGCCCGGTGGGCAGAGTGAAGGCCTCTTCAGGCTGCAGGTTGGCGCGCGTCTTCGATTGCTCACGGCGTAGACCGGTGACCCATGTGTCGTAGGGGGCGAGCGAACGAAAGAGCGGCTCGACCTTGCGCATGCCACAGCAGCGGTCGGGCGCCGACTGATAGAGGATGCCAAACTCCGATTCCTGCTCGGCGACGGTGCGCTCGGGAAGGACGTTGATGAGGTTCAGATCCCAGTCGGCAGCGATGCGATCGCGATAGGCAACGGTTTCGGGAAAATGATAGCCGGTTTCGAGAAAGAGCACGGGAACCTGCGGTAAAAGCGCGCGCACCATGTGGAGGATGACGACGTCTTCAGCCTGAAAGCTGCTGGTGACGCAGGGACGCTCTGCGCGGGCGAGGCGGTCGCGCAGAAAATCCGCAGCAGTAAGCGCGAGAGCGTCAGATGCCGAGGCCGTTGTCATTGGTGTCATCTCCTGTCGGAATGGATCCGAGCCGTTCAATTGCACTGAGAATCTCCGCGGGTTCGGCGGATTCGATGTTGCTGGGAGTAGCGTCGAGCCGGTCGGCGCGGGTGAAGGTGATGGGGCCGACCTCGTCGGATTCGACGATCACGAAGGCGCCGAGACGGGCAAAGGCGAGGAGCTGCGGCGAGACTTGAGCGCGAGTGCGAAGAACGAGAGCGCCGGCAGCAAGAAGCGATTGCTCGAGTTGAATGGCGAGATTGGAACGATTGCCGACAGTGAGAAGCCCTGTGGATGCTTGATTCCTGGCGGCCGAATCCGAGATGGCGCGAATCATGGCCGCGCCCGCTGTCGCGTTGTCGGCCGGGTCGATGAGGATGAAGCTGCCCGTTGTGCGATTGTCCCGATAGAGGTCGGCAAGCAGCGGACGGCTGGTCTCGACAACAATTTCGCCGATGTCATTCAACGCAAGCTGATCGGCAGTGCGTTCAGTGAGATTAACGACGTCGATGCGGGAACGAATCTCCAGCACCTGGGCGCGGACCGTTTGCGTGGTGTGCTTGAGCAGATATGTCGAGCCGGGCTGCAGCGGCTTCGCGTGCATCCAGACAATGGTGGCCGTGAAGCGATTTGTCTTGTGGGGCGGCGCGGCCACGGCTGCGATCATATCCCCACGGCTCAGATCGGTTTCGTCTTCCAGGGTGAGCACGACGGATTGGGGAGCGTGGGCCGACGCGAGATCGCCCTCCCACGTGTTGATGGAGCGGACACGTGTGCGTCGCCCCGAAGGCAAAGCAAGAATCTCATCGCCGGGCCGGACGGTGCCGGCGGCGATTTGCCCGGCGAAGCCGCGAAAGTCCTGATGCGGACGAAGAACGCGCTGCACGGGGAAGCGAAGGCCGGCACTTGAGCGCTCAATGGCGAGCGGCACGGTCTCGAGCAATTCCAGCAGGCTGGGGCCGGTGTACCAGGGGATGCGTGCGCTGCGATGGACGATGTTGTCGCCTTCAAGGGCGCTGACTGGGACAGCGATGAGCTCGGGAATTTCGAGCTGCTCGGCGAGAGCGTGCAGGCCGCGGCTGTGCGCGTCGAAGACCTCTTGAGAAAAATCGACCAAGTCCATCTTGTTGACGGCAGCGATGACCGTGGGAATGCCGAGGAGCGCGGCGATGCAGGTGTGGCGGCGGGTCTGATCGAGGATGCCCTTGCGCGCGTCCACGAGAACGATGGCGACGTCCGCGGTGCTGGCCCCGGTGGCCATGTTGCGCGTGTACTGCTCGTGGCCCGGCGTGTCAGCAATGATGAATTTTCGTTTCGGCGTCGAGAAGTAGCGATAGGCGACATCGATCGTGATGCCCTGCTCGCGTTCGGCGCGCAGGCCGTCGGTAAGTTGCGCAAAGTCGATGGCGGCGTTGTGGGTAACGGAGCGGATGTGGTCGTCGTAGACGTTGCGCGAGTCATAGAGCAGGCGGCCGATCAGCGTAGATTTGCCGTCATCGACACTGCCCGCTGTCGAGAAGCGCAGCAGGTCTTTGGCGCGGTCGGCTTCGAGTTGCTGCTCGATTTGCGCGTCGATATCTTCGCCGAGAGGGATCACGGGGCTTTGGTCTGCGGTCAGCATCAGAAGTAGCCCTCGCGTTTCTTGATCTCCATCGAACCGTCCTGATCGTGGTCGATGATGCGGTTAGCACGCTCGGAATTGCGCACCGCCATCAGCTCGGCGATGATCTTGGGCACCGTGTCGGCATCACTGCGAATGGCGCCGGTGCAGGGGCTGCAGCCAAGCGAACGAAGGCGGCATTTAACCCACTGCTCTTCCCCGGGAAGGCCCTGAACAAAGGCCTGTTCGACAGGGATGAGGGAGTCGCCGCGCACCAGCATCTTGCGTTCTTTCGCGAGATAAAGCGGAACAATGGGGATCTTTTCGAGATGGATGTAGTGCCAGACATCGAGCTCGGTCCAGTTGGAAAGCGGGAAGACACGTATGCTTTCGCCGGGACCGATGCGGCCGTTGAAGAGGCTCCAAAGCTCGGGGCGCTGATTCTTCGGGTCCCACTGGCCGGCGCTGTCGCGGAAGGAGAAGATGCGTTCCTTGGCTCGCGATTTTTCTTCGTCACGGCGGGCGCCGCCAAAGGCCGCGTCGAAGCCGTGGGCACGGAGGCCATCGAGCAGAGCCTGCGTTTTGAGCAGACCGCAGCAGCGCTGCGTGCCCAGGCGGACGGGGTTGGCTCCGTCGGCCAGAGCTTCTTCATTGCGCCAGACCAGCAGCTTGAGACCGAGCTCCGCCGTGTAGCGGTCGCGGAACTCAAGCATCTCGTGGAACTTGTACCCCGTATCGACATGCAGCAGCGGAAAAGGGATGGGCGCGGGATGGAATGCTTTTTGCGCCAGGCGCAGCATGACCGAGGAGTCTTTGCCGATGGAGTAGAGCATCACCGGCCGCTGAAATTCAGCCACCACTTCGCGAATGATGTGGATGCTTTCGGCCTCGAGAAGCTGGATGTGGCTGAGGCGTTCGCGCGTCGGCCCGGCAGGAGCAGAGAAGGGGGCTGGCGCGTTTGACACGCCTTGGTCAGTCACAAGTGCAGCGGTGTCTGCAAGGCCGGTTGCGGTGGATGGGATCAAAAGGCGCCTCTCAGGGAAGATGGGTGCAAGAAAAAACCCGCGGCAGCAGGGACTCTGCAGCGCGGGCTTCGGGGAACGTTCTTGTTTAAAGCTCGATTACCCCATAAGCCGGCGCGGTGCACAACAACATGCACAACAGAGGACCGACATGGGGCAGAAACTCATCCCTCCTATTCTATCGGCGGGTGAGAATCGGGTCAAATGGGGGGGCTGGTTCGCTAGTCGAGTTGATCGATCGCCACGGCCAGGTCAAAGTCCTTTGCCGTGAGGCCGCCGGCGTCGTGGGTAACAAGAGCGAGGCGGACACGGTTGTAGCGGATGTCAATATCCGGATGGTGGCCCGCTTTTTCCGCCAGGCTGCCCACTTTGTTCACAAAGGCGAGGGAGCCGACGAAATCCTTGAAAGTGAAGGTGCGGGTCAATTCGCCCGATTCGACCTTCCAATCGGGTAGGGACTTGAGGCGGGAAGAGATTTCGGCATCGGTGAGCGGCATAGGACTGAACTCCAAAGGGTGGTCTATTTGCCCGCGCCGGCGGCTGAGGACGCGGTCACTGCGGGTTGCTGCGCTGTACTTATACGGGCCAGCATGGGGCCGATCTCCGGATTAGCCATGAAATTCTTCCAGATCAGCCCGCTGCGGTAGTTCTCGATCATGACAACCATCGGCGCCTGGTCGAGCGCCAGATAGTCGGGCGAGTACCAGTTCTCTGTCATATTGAAGGCGTCGGTGGGGCCGTAGATCCCCCACAAGCGCGCTCCCAGGGTGCGGTAGAAGTACTTCAGTGCCGCCATCGATTCCTCCGGCGTGTAGGGAAACGACCCCAGAGCACCTGTGGGTGCAATGGTGCCGTTGTCGTTGGAGGGGTTGGGCGCATGGGCCAGGTAGCCATAGGGATCGAGACTTGCCGTGAGTCCCCAAACGCCTGGACCATAGCCTTTGAAGTGGCTGGGGTTCTGCTGGCAGTAGCGATAGTTGATCAGGGCGATATCGCGATTGTTGTCGAAGTAGTTGGTGAACTTGTCTCGAATCTCGCGCGGGTCGGCGCCCATGAACGAATACTGCGTAAAAAAGAGCGGGCCGCCGTTGCCCACTCCGACATTGAGCTTGATGCCCTCGTAGGTATTGCCGTTGCTGTAGCGGTTGCCGTCCGTTGTGCCAGACCATGCGACGCGATACTGTTCGGCTGTGGCCGACTGGCTGGCCCAGCCGGCATAGTACGCTTCAGCGGTAATACCGTGCGTGGGAGAAGCCATGCCAAGTAGATAGGCGATCATGGTCTCGTTGAACCCGGTGAGCCTGTGATTGGTGCGCCAGGACCACTCGGGCGACCAGTGCCAGATAAGCGCGTCGTCTCCGGATTGCCGCTGATACCAGTCCCACTCGACTGTCTTCCAAAGGCGGGTGATGCGCGCCGCCAGTGCGCGGCCGTAGGTGCCGCGGTCCTGCACGTACTCGCGCGCTGTCAGCAGCCCCTCCATCAGGAAGGCCGTCTCCACCAGGTCACCGCCGTCGTCGAACATGCCGAAGACGGGCATGGTGCGCCCTGTAGAACCATCCATGAAGTGGGGCCATGCGCCATGGTAGCGCTGCGCCTTCTCAAGAAAGCTGACCATGCGCGTAATCCGTTCCAGACCCTGCGGCTGAGTGATAAAGTCGCGCTCCATGCCCACCACAATAGCCATCACGCCGAAACCGCTGGCACCCGTTGCCACAATGCGCGGATCGCCGGGCACGCTCTCCAGAGCCATTCCCGACTGCAGATGCGAACCGCGCTCCCAGTAGTAGCGGAAACATTCCTCCTGCAACATCGAGAGCAGCTCATCGTCTGACATGGGGTAAGTTTCCGCACTCACCGTTCTCGAAAGCGCGGACGTGCGGTACTGCTTGTCGACAACGCCCACCCGATAAGTCACCTTCATCCCCGGCGCGCCGACAAAGTCCGCATAGCGATGCAGCCCCGGCTGTTGAATGCCCACCGCCACGAAAGGGCTGCCCTCAACGGATCGGTAGATGACGGTGTAGGCCAGCTGGGGCGAGTCTTTCGACTCCCACTTGAGGTCAACATGCCGCTCGAAAGCTTCGGCACGCAGATCGGTCGGCACGGGGAGCGTCGCCATTTTGGCAACGGAAGGCAACGGCTCATTGTCGATGCGGATCTCGTCGACAATGAGCGTGTGCGGTGTGTTGTCGGCCGTTCCCTGCGCAAAGAAGATGGAGTGCAATTGGCGAGGGTCGAAGGGATGAATCGACTCGGTAGCAAAGAGGCGCAGAGGGATTTTGACACGCTTCCACTCGCCGGGCGTCAGATCGTGGACAAACTGGCTGAGGGGCAGGCGCTCGGTGAAGTCATGTTCGTCGTCAGTCAGCTGGATCAGAGGCAGGTCGGCTGCGGCAACGGGCTTGGCGGAATAGCACCAGAACGATAGCGTATCGCCGCGGAAATCCGCGGGGCGATTGTCGTAGCTGACAACGCGGATTTCCGCGTCCCAGCTGCCACCCTCGATCGATTGCCATTGCAGACGAAGCGCGTTGGGCGGCGTGAAAAAAGTCTGGGAATCGACAGGCAGGCGACCGTTGGAAGATTCGAGAGCGCTGGGCGCGACGGCGCGCGCTCCGGTATAGAAGTCGTTGTCAGGTGTGGAGCTGTTGGTGAAGACAAGGTGATTCAGGTAGTCGTCCTGCGCCGGCGCATACGCAGGTAAGGCAAAAAGGCACAAAGCTATAAGGCAACGAAACCTGCAAAACACGCTACATCCTTCATCGCAGAATCTAGTGGGGAATCAGATTCTAAGTCGTGCCGGAACTGGATCAGCCCGCTGCACAGGGTCGGTCTCTCTCGATTCCCCTGGCTAAGCGCGGTAGTTGCGATTTTCGCATATCCTGTCGAGAACTTCATCCATCCCGGCAGTCGGTCACTTCGGGTTGACGTTGGCGGCAGGTGAATCACCCGATCGGCGCATTCCAGTTTTCAAGGCATGCTTTGAACGCTGTCATGAACCTGCCGGAGTCGGCGCCATCGATCAGGCGATGGTCGAAGCCAAGGCAGAAATACTGAACTGAGCGAATGGCAATCGTGTCGTTACCCTCCGCATCGGTAAGCACCACGGGCTCCTTGCGCAGGCCGCCAATGGCGAGGATCGCCGACTCGGGCGGGTTGACGATGGGCATGCCATACTCGCCGCCGAACGCACCGGCATTGGTGAGGGTAAATGTCGATCCACCCACTTCGTCAGGCATCAGCTTCTTGGTGCGTGCGCGGGCTGCAAGATCGGCCATGGTGCGGGCCATCGAGACAAAGTCGCGGCTCTGCGACGAGCGGATGACCGGAACGATGAGGCCCCACTCCAGAGCAACCGCGATGCCGAGGTGAATGTCGCCGTGATAGTGAATCGAGCTCTCGATAAGAGATGCGTTCACAATGGGAAACTTCATCAGCGCTTCCACCGCAGCCATGGCGATGAAGGGCATGTAGGTGAGCTTGAGGCCGTGTCGCTGCTCGAAGCCGGCACGCTCTTTCTCGCGGAGCCGCGCGATCCGCGTCATATCGACCTTGTAGACCGTGTGGGCGTGAGGAATAGTCCGCTTGCTCTCGGCCATGCGCGCGGCGATGATGGCGCGCATCTTCGTCATCGGCACCACCTGCGGTGGGGCCAATCCCGCCTTCGGCGGCTCACTCCCTCCGGAATTGCGCGCAGCATTGACTGCCTCGCTCTGACTCAGGTAGCCGACAATGTCTTCCTTGGTGATGCGGCCGCTGGAGCCAGTTCCCTGAACCCGCGTGAGATCGACATTGTTTTCTTTTGCGATGCGGCGCACCAGCGGCGACGAACGCAGCTCCACCTGGGTCGGGCCCGACTGCGCCGCCGGCACCTGCGGTGCGGCCACCTGCGCCTGCGGCGCGCTCGACGCCGTCGGTGTTGGTACCGGAATTCCTGTCGGACCTAATGGGTGTTCCGGTTCTTCGATTGGACCCGACGCGCCGCCAATCACGGCAACCACCGTGTTCACATCGACGGTGGCGCCTTCACCAAATCTGATTTCGGTAAGAACCCCCTCCATAGGCGACGGAATCTCGGCGTCCACCTTGTCGGTAGAGATTTCGAAGAGTGGCTCGTCTTTCTGGACTTGATCGCCAACCTTTTTCAGCCACTTTGTGATGGTGCCTTCAAAGATGGACTCGCCCATCTGCGGCATCACAACCACCTGCGGCACCTGCGGTGCGGCTAACTGCGGCTTCGGCTCCTTGATCCCAGGCGCCTGAAGCGCAATCGACTTTTCTTGAGGGTCGGTTATAGCTGCAGCGGAAGCATTGTCGGACAATATGGCAACCACGGTGTTGACTTGCACCGTGGCACCTTCAGGAAACTTGATCTCGGTGAGAATGCCGGCAACGGGCGCGGGAATCTCGGCATCGACCTTGTCGGTCGAGATCTCGAAGAGCGGTTCATCCTTCGCCACCGGATCGCCGGCCTTCTTGAGCCACTTCGTAATGGTGCCCTCGAAGATGGATTCGCCCATCTGCGGCATGATGACGTCGGTTGGCATGTGTCGTTCTCTCCGCGATGCCAGACGATCGAGCTGGGCATGCAAAGCGATGCCTTCCGCCACGATGGTCCTGCCGGATTATAAATCGCGATGCATGGGCGACCGTTCCTCTGGCCCGATGCTGACCTGAATCAGGCGCGGACCGGATGCTCGCGCGGATCGCGCAGCCGTTCGACTTCGCGCGGAACCTGAAGCGGCGTATCCTCCCCCACCACCTGCGGTGCGGCCAACTGCGGCACCTGCAGTGCGGCCAATTGCGCCTTCGGCGCCCCTTCCGGTGTCGGCTCAGAGAACGCAGCCTGGGCGCGCAGCGCGGTAAGACTTTCGACAGCCAGAATCGGCTGGCCGAAAACAAGGCCGAACTGGCGTGCGGCTCGGTGTGCGATCGATTCAAGGTTTGGCAGAGCGGCGCGGTCGGCGACCTCCCTTTCCAGGCTTGTCACCGGGCGATCGGTAATGCCGCAGGGATTGATCAGCCGGAAGTGATCGAGATCGGTGGTGACGTTGAAGGCGAATCCATGGGACGTAATGCCGCGTGACACGTGGATCCCGATGGCGCCGATTTTTCGTTCCCCTGCAGGGGGCAGACTCTTGGACGAGGGCATCAACTGATCGGCAAGACACCAGACGCCGGTGAGGCCCTGGACGCGGCCGGCACGCACGCCGTAGACGCCGCAGAGGCGAATCAGCGCTTCTTCTATCATCCGCACGAAATCGACCGGCCCGAAGCGGCCCCCGTTGGGGTTCACGAAGCTGCGCAGGTCGAAAATGGGATAGCCGACCAGCTGGCCCGGGCCGTGATAGGTAACGTCGCCGCCGCGATTGATCTCGTGTACGGTGACGCCGCGGCTGGCCAGCAGTTCGTCGGAGACAAGGATGTTCGCGCGCGTCGCGTTGCGGCCCAGGGTAAGCACAGGCGGGTGCTCGAGCAGCAGCAAGGTGTTGTCGATCCGGCCTTCAAGACGCAGCGAGGCGAGCTCGGCCTGCAGACGCAGGCCCTCGTCATAGGCCACGCGTCCGAGATAGAGAAACTGAATCATCGCTTCTTTGATTGTAGGCAGGCTCCCGGCTGGTCCGTCGCCCTATTCCTCAAGCCGGGCTGCAAAAAGCCGCGCGAAAACAACGCGATGCTCCCAAGCCACAAGCAGCCAGAGGAGTGTGGCGAAGGCGCCCATCCCGATCCCGCTCGGGTTCAAGAGCAGGTGATACGTCAGAATGTTGAACAACACAGGACCAAGCAGCGTCAGGCCCAGCCCTACATACCGGTTCACCAGCAGCAGAAGCCCGGATACCACCATGACCGCACCCACTACCGTGAAGTAGTGCGCGGCAAAGAGGGCGGCCGTAAACTGCCCGGCCAGCCCAGCAGGCAGCGGGCCCATGGGAATGAATTTGAGGAACATGTTGGAGCCGAATACCAGAAACATGAGGCCCAGCAAGTAGCGGGCAATGGTCGCGACAATCTTCATGGAGTCTCCTTGAATGTTCTTGCTTTTGCTACGAGGGGGGACCGGCGCGGTGCAACAAGACCCGCTGAACACTTTGGATGGCCGGCAAGGGCCCATCGATGCAAAGGTTTAGGCCGAATGTTTTGCCCAGTCATATTCGGGTACACTAGGGCTGGCAGGAGGACCGGGCGGTCGCTGCCGGAACAGGCTTCGGCGTGTTTCGGGGGAGGAAAGTCCGAACTCCGCAGGGCAGTGTGCCGGATAACGTCCGGGACGCGGGCTTCAAGGTCCGTGGACGGCCAGTGCCACAGAAAAGATACCGCCTCGGCTACCCCTTTCCGCTTCTTCGGATGCGGCAAGGTTAACCCTGAAGCAGCTTGCTGCTTCGGCGCTGGGGTAAGGGTGAAATGGTGCGGTAAGAGCGCACCGCTCCGGCTGTGAAGCCGGGGGCAAGGTAAACCCCACACGGAGCAAGACCAAATAGGGAGGGAGACGCGGGTTCGGAGCAAACCCCGTGTCCGGTGCCGGCCCGGCGCCGCAAGGCTGCTCTTTGCAATGGCCGAAACCTCCGGGTAGGTCGCTGATGAGTGTCCGCGGCAACGCGGCGCCTAGAGGAATGACCGCACACGACAGAATTCGGCTTACAGGTCCTTTTGCCGAATGAACCAATCAGCCCCGGTTGGGAAGCCCCCAGCCGGGGCTGGCCATTTTTTGCGCAGCTTCGCTGGAGCCTGCATCGCTTCGGCTTGTGCCCGGCAGTCGACAGCGTGTGCCCGAAGGCGCTCCGGCGGCTTTCGCATACTATCGAAGTATGCTGCGAGTTCAGTTGCTTGAGACCGGCGCACGCCCCCCGGTCGTAGCCCATCCGGGCGAAGACCTGGGCTACGATTTGTTTGCTCTTGGCACCACCGTTCTGGAACCGCGCGCGACGGTGCGCGTCAGAACCGGCATTGCAGTGGAAGCGCGGCATCCAGAGACCTCCGCGCCGCTGGGCTTACTGGTGCGCGATCGCTCGTCGATGGCAGCACGTGGCATCGTGACCACGGGCGGCGTGATCGACGCGGGCTATCGCGGCGAGATTCTTGTGCTGATGACGAATCACGGGGACGCCCCCGTGCAGCTGAATGCAGGAGAAAAGATCGCGCAGATGATTCCAGTCCCGGTGTTGACCGGGCCGGTCCAGGAAGTCGAAACACTGGAAGTGTCCGCACGCGCTGCGAAGGGCTTTGGCAGCTCGGGCCGCTAGGAATCCGCCCACGCCACCAACCAACGGCTCAACCAAGCGCGCCTATTCCACGGTCACCGATTTGGCCAGGTTGCGCGGCTGATCGACATCGCACCCGCGGCGCACGGCGATGTAGTACGCAAGTAGCTGGAGCGGAACAATCTCAATGAGCGGCGACAACAATTCGGCCACGGGCGGAACAAAGATTACATGCTCGACCTGTTCGCCGATGGTCGTATCGCCTTCAGTTGCGATTGCGATCACGCGGCCCGAACGCGCCGTGACCTCCTGAATATTCGACAGCGTCTTCTCGTAGCGCAGCTTTGAGGCGGGGTCCGTGCTGTCGCGCGTCGCCAGTACAACCACGGGCAGGGTTTCGTCGATCAGCGCATTGGGCCCGTGCTTCATCTCGCCGGCAGGGTAGCCCTCGGCATGAATGTAGGAGATCTCCTTCAGCTTCAGCGCGCCTTCAAGAGCGATCGGGAAATGAATGCCGCGACCGAGATAAAGAAAATCCCGTGCAGTGGAGAACTCCTTGGCAAGGCTCTCGCATTGGGCAGAGCGCGCGCGCAGCACTTCCTCGATTTTTGCCGGCACGCGGCTCAGCTCTTCCATTAACGCAACCGACTGCGGTTTATCCAGCCGCCCCCGCAGTTGGCCCAGCTTCAGCGCCAGCAGAAACAGCGCGGTCAGCTGCGCCGTAAAGGCCTTGGTCGAAGCTACGCCAATTTCCGGACCCGCATGGGTATAGATCGCGCCGTGCGCTTCGCGCGCCACCATCGCTCCCACCACGTTGCAGATGGCTACCGTTTTTGAACCGAGGGCTTTCATCTCCCTTTGCGCGGCAAGCGTGTCCGCCGTTTCGCCCGACTGCGTGATCAGAAGGCCCAGTGCATTGCGATCGGGTATCGGATTGCGATAGCGATACTCACTTGCGTAGTCGACGTCGACGGGAAGCCGGGCGAGCCGCTCGATCATGTATTTACCAGCAAGTGCTGAGTGCCAGCTGGTACCGCATGCAGCGATGTTGATGCTCGATGCGGTGGCAAGCTCCTCGTCGTCAATCTCCATCTCGCCCAGGAAGACCTTACCTGAATCGAGCGAGAACCGTCCCATCGTGGTATCGCGAACGGCGCGCGGCTGCTCCCAGATTTCCTTGAGCATGAAATGCTTGTAGCCGCCCTTTTCCGCCTGGATCGGGTCCCATTGGATGCGGGTTAGCTCGCGCTCGATCGGCTTTCCGTTGAAGTCGGTGAGCTGCACGCCGGTCTTCGTCAGAATGGCCATGTCGCCATCGGCAAGAAAATAGATGTTCTTAGTGTGATGCAGAATTCCCGGAACATCCGACGCCACAAAGTATTCGCCCTCGCCGACGCCAATGACTACGGGAGGACCGAAGCGGGCGGCGATGATCTTGTCGGGTTCAGCCGCGGAGAGAATGCCGAGCGCAAAGGCTCCCGTGAGGCGCTTCACAGCACAGCGCACGGCAGCCTCCAGCAGGAGGGGCGTACCTTTGGCTTCAGCGTCTTTCTGCACCTGCTCGATCAGGTGCGCGATGACCTCGGTATCGGTCTCGGTGACAAATTTGTGGCCCTGGCCGATCAGTTCGCGCTTGAGCTCGAGATAGTTCTCGACGATGCCGTTGTGAACCACGACAATCCGACCGGTGCAATCGCGGTGCGGATGGGCATTTTCTTCGGTGGGGCGGCCGTGGGTCGCCCAGCGCGTGTGACCAATTCCGAATGTGCCGTGCAGAGGATGTTCGACGAGGACTTCTTCGAGGTTTCCCAGCTTGCCGGGTGCTCGACAAACCTCGAGCACTGCCGAATCGGGACTGCCCACGGCGATACCCGCGGAGTCATAGCCGCGATACTCAAGGCGGCGCAAACCCTCGATGATGACAGGGACCACTTTCTTCGGTCCGACGTAGCCAACAATTCCGCACATAGAAGAATTCTATGCGAGTACAGTGCGCCTGACCTGGCCGAATGGTAACTGTTGTTGCGGATCAGAAGTTGTAGTGCGGAGAGCGGAATTCACACTATTCCTCGATGCGGTACGTGAATTCTTCGATCACCGGATTGGTGAGCACTTCACGGGCAATCCGCTCCACCTGCGCGCGCGCCGCATCCGCGGCCAGGCCGTCGGCCAGAGATAAAACGAAGTACTTGCCCTGACGCACAGCAGATACCCCCGCAAAGCCGATCTTGCGAAGAGCGTTTTGAATGGTCTGACCCTGGGGATCGAGTACCGATGCCTTTAAAGTGACATAGACATGCGCCTTCATTATCCCTGATTATATAAGGGTCAGCTCATGCAGCCGAGCCGGCGCAGGCCATATCCCCGGCCAGACCCGCACGCCGGACCACTCCCCACCGACTGAAGGAGAAGTACGCAAGATGGTGAATTATCTGGAATTGCCGATTGGCGACCGATCGCCGGAGGTGTTTCGCGGTGTCATCGAGATACCGAAGGACGCAACCAACAAATTCGAATACGACAAGCAGCTTGCATGTCTTCAAACTCGACCGCAATCTTCATTCGCCGGTTCACTACCCCGGCGACTATGGCTTTATTCCTTCGACCCTGAGCGACGACGGCGATCCGCTGGACGTGCTGGTGCTGGTGCCCGGGCCCAGCTTTCCCGGCTGCGTGCAGGAAGTTCGTCCCATCGGCCTGCTCGAGATGCTCGATCAGGGCGTCCTCGATGAAAAGGTTCTTGCGGTCGGCAAGAACAATCCGCGCTATACCAATGTGTGGAACTACACCGACATCTATCCCCACATGCTCAAGGAGATCACTCACTTCTTCTCGATCTATAAGGATCTCGAAGGCAAGCGTGTCGAGGTGAAGGGATGGCACGACGCAGCCTACGCCCGCGATCGAGTGGTGCGCGCCATCAAAATGTTTGAAGAGAGTAAGCCCAAGCACACGGCATCAAAAACGAAGCACGCAAAGTAGTCGACCTTACCCAGGCGAGCCGCTCTCGAAGGAGGCCGGTTCGCTTTTTCTGGTTTTGAGGTGGACACAATCGACACGTGCGACTCGCCTGTCGGCATTCCAGCAAGACGCCATCAATCAGCGGGCGCCACTTCCAGGCGGCGTCCACGGGTCCCAACTGTGAACCGATAGAGCACCGGACCGAGCAGGGCGACGCAACAGGCAAATCCAAGAGCGGACATCGACCCCAGCAGCTTCTCATCCCGCGAGGCATACAGCGCATAACCAATAAGCGCGGTTGGACCAACCGCGAGTGCACACGCAAACGCAAGATTGCCGGCCTTGAAGGGCCGCAGCAACTTGGGCTCGCGCAGCCGGAGCACGATCAGTGCAACAAACTCAAGCAAGAGGCTCGATCCGTAGAGAATCAGGTCGATCGAGATGAGACGCTCGAACGGCAGTTTCAGCGCCAGGGCCCAGGCCAGTCCGCAAAGCAGCACGCTTACCCACGGCACTCCGCGCGCGTTGCGACGCGCAAAAAGACGTGGCAGCATCCGGTCCTCGGCCATCGCCATAGGCAGGCGCGAATAGCTCATCACAAGTGCATTGAACATGCCAATACCCGAAATCGCCCCGCCGGCCACAATTGCCGCTCCCAGCAGCGGGCCTCCCAGGCTCGTGGCTGCCACCATCCAATCGCCAGTCGAGAATCCGGCGACCGGAAAGCCGGTCAGCATGAGCGCCAACAGCGGCAGAATATAACTGACAGCTACGATCAGCGTCGCTCCGATCATGGCGCGCGGATAGTTTCGCTGTGGCTCTTCCACTTCTTGAGCAACCGTCGATGCGTTATCCCATCCCATGTAGTTCCATAGCGCAACTAGAACCGCCGTCGAAAGTGCCGTGTCGGAACCCGCTTGACTCATTTGCACCGCGGGGTGCAGTGCCATGCCGCGCCACACCGCCAAAAAAATGAAAACCACAAACGGCGCCAGCAGTAGAACGAACATTCCAACCGAGCCTTCGCCCACCGCAGGCGCGCCACGTAAATTCCACAGGCAACAGACCACCACTACCGCGAGAGACCACGCGTAACCCCTCCAACCCGCTGTCCATCCCGCGTTGAACTTGCCCAGATAGAGCACGAAGATGGCCGGGTAAATCGCCATGTCGAAGATGCTCGCTGAGAGCGAGAGCCAGCCCTCCTGATATCCCCAAAACGGGCCGAGTGCCCTCCGCACCCAGACATAGAAGCCGCCATCGGCGGGAATAGCGCTGGCCAGTTCGCCGATCATCAGTGCCGTCGGCAGCGACCAGAGAATCGGCAAGACCAGCAGAATGACAATTGCGCGCGCAAAGCCCGCACCACCGACAATGTCCTCGATCCCATACGGACCACCCGAAACCATGAAATACGTGGCCGCAATCAGCGGCAGCATTCGCAGCTTACGCCGCACCGGCTTCGGGGCAAAAAGCATATCGTGAATCTAACAACAATGAAGAGATGCCGAAAGCAAAAACTACCCCTTTGCGGAGGGAACCTTTGCTGATTGCGATAGCGGGCCCCAACGCCAGAGCCACCGAGCACCTAGCTCGCTCTGGGAGCGTTTTTTGATCAAGAGACGCGCGCGACGGCGGTGAGGCGACGGCGCCGTGCCGGCTCTTGATTCCAGGGAGCAATCTAAGCTCGCGGACGCGCGATTTGCGATCTGCGTGCCCTTCACTTCCGTCGTAATTCGGTCGTAATTTGGAACGACAGCGCGCCGATCGCGGCTTCCGGTATAATCCCGCCTAGACCCGGAGAGATGGCCGAGTGGCTGAAGGCGGCGGTTTGCTAAACCGTTATAGGGTCAAAAGCTCTATCGGGGGTTCGAATCCCCCTCTCTCCGCCAGCAAATTCCCTATCTCCTTCAATCCAAAGACAAACTATAGATAATAAATAAGTTGATCGGATTCTCATGCGTCGCATCCGTCGCATCAATTCCCTTTCGTACTCGCAGATTCCGGCGAAAAACTATAGCAAGGCGAAATCACTATAGCACGGAGTCGGCATTCGTCTTTTCCTCCGGGAGCTGCACTCGGATCTTGAATGAGCATGGTGAACCCTGTTCGAAGACCGAGTCGGAATCGATCATCGTGCGATGCCCTGAGTCAAAACCCGCGGGTGCCCTTTTGTCATGCACGTGACGGTGATTCAAACGAGTCTGCGAACTCGCCAGACTCGTCGACGTGCCAATCGCGTGTGAGGTCCGCGGGGCTCTTTCGGGAGTTGGGGGCCTATTGTCTTGATTTTGGCTGGAAGTGTTGACAAGTGTTCATCTGACTGAAAGGCATCTGACCAATGCCGGCAATGCCTGAGAAGGCAATCTTCTCGAGACTAGGGATTCGAGAGCTTAGGCCGACTCTCAATACCAGATCGTCGCAGAGATTTGACGCGCGTCCACTTCAGGCGGGCAAACTTGCCGAGCACGACCTTCGCTGTGGCGCAGAGCGGTCCACGCCGCAGCGGCTGCATCAATGACGTCATCGGCCTCAATTCCTGGCCGTCTTGATTTGATATGAATATCCATCTCCGGAAAAACGGTGCGCAAGAGAGAAAGCCGCTGCGCCTTACCCGATGCACTCTTCTTTCCCTTCAGCATTGGGCGACTCTCATTTAAGGCCCAGAAGCACATTTCAGGATGAACCTCGAAAGCCCAATCCTGCGCGGACGGCGTCATCGCTTCGTCGACCTCCCTGATTTTTGGCACAATTCCAAAAGCCTGGCGACTGATCTTCCGCCCGGTGTGGAGAGAATTGATTCTGCATGCATCCGCGTATGTAGTCGCCGCTAAAGCAGCACGGCATGGAGGAGGAAAGACACTGCTTCCACGTGGCTGTCCGAGGAGTTTCCTTGCAGCAAGGTCACAAGGCCTCGGTACCTCGAGCAGTCCAATGGGAATGTCAATCGCCAGTGCAAGAAGTCCGTTGGGCTGATCCCGAAGCAATTCGACCAAATCTACAAGATCGACAGTTGCGACCCGGGTGGCGATCTCCACGTGAAAGGAAACCCAACCCGCGCGACAACCGTCTATTCCCACTACGAACATGTCGAGCTCACATCCACTTTAGGGCAATCGGATTTAAAGCCACCCAACGAAGACCGAATAGTCTGTGCCAGATTGATCCAATCTGTATCCTTGCGTCCAAAGGCTACGGGATGCGGCGCAAACGCGAACACAGTCTCTCCCCGGCGGGTAGACCGGTCGGACGCGAGTGAGCACCCTGCAACCTCCTCAAAGGGCTTGATCCGGTTCGTTCCGTAGAACAAAACAAGAGCTGGCTTGTTCCGCATGAGATGCTCGCGCATGGTTCCGATTCGCTCCTTCAGGAATGGCGGCGCATTCGACTTGAGCTTCCTGGAAGCCACACCCGACAGCTCAATCACGCACGTGTCGCCGCTGGCTTTGCCCCAGTGCATGCGCTGGTAGATTCGCAACTGCTCATTATCGAATGCATGTCCCTGTGCGACCATCAGAAACAACATGAGCGATCGCCAAGTTCGCTGAAGGCGCGGGTGGTCTCGGTGCCAGTGAAGCTCCCCAATTGCGCGATGGAACTCTTGACAGTCACGAGCTCCCGGTTTCCCGAAGCGAACCCATTCGCGAATCCGTGCAGCGTCGTCGTCCGATTCCGTTGGTCCCTTGCCTGGCTCAGGACCGACGAACCAGAAGGGGAGCTTCCCGGCGGCCAAAACCGAAGAACTTGCGAGCCATCTCGTCGGCGTCGGATGTAGCCTGCATCGGGTCGGCTCCAGAGTATCACTCCACAATCGGTTCCCATCTGAAGGAAACACTGATGGGCTTGATGCCAGCTTCCGCAAACATCACTGTATCGGAAGGTGGGGGATGGGCGCTTTCGGTTTGTCGACGCCTGATGAATTCACTCAGGACGGCATCGCTGATGTGTCCGGCACACCGAGTTCCTGGCGCAATGGGGCAGGCACTTCCGACTGCAACCTCCATCGAACTGTGATCGGCTTTTCGCCTAACCACGACACGAAATCAACGGGACCGCAATAGAGGAAAGTCTCGCCTTTGCCTTCACGTGTTTTGCGCCTTCGCTCGAACGAAGAGATGGATCGTAACCCCCAGCTGCTCGTGGTCCCGGATCAGTTGCCCGTGATTGCTCTTCTGTGTCGTTCTGTTTTGGCTTTGCCACTCAAACTCGTTCGGTGAGAGAAAGTGATCTCGATACTGAAATGCTTCGACATGTTCCGTCTTATCGAGCGTCACGAACAGGAAGACTTGCTTGCCCTGAGGAACGAAGCCTTGCCCCCAGGCCATCCGTGAGTACTGCAAGCCAAACAAATTCGGGATGGCATCGCGCTTGTAGCGGCGATAAGGCTGGATCGAGACCGCGTTCATTCCGAGCGGGGTCATCGACCACCCAGCTTGTTCCAGCTTCAGAATCACTTGATGCCGTGTTCCCGGTAATCCCGCATCTTCACCGAACCATGTTCTGAGAATTTGCGGAAGGACATTTCCTTCGCCGCTCGCGCCTTCAACCACGTTCAATGCGATCTTCACGAAGTTGGCCCGGAACACTTCTCCATCAACACGGATCTCGGTCCAACCCTCGGGAACGTCTGGGTTCGTGTCGCGATCAGGAAGGAAGAGGATTGGGTTCCCGTCCGAATGGCTTACTTTGAGAGCGAACTGCCTGCTGTTAGCAGCTGCTGGTCGCAAAGTACTCGGCGAGTCGCCAGTCCACGATCTCTCGAATGAGCTCCTGAGCAGCTGCAATTGAGGAATCGGGAATCTTCAGCTCGGATCGAAATATTCCATTCTCGAAGTTGAAGTACTTCGTTCCCGCTGTGCCCTTGCCCCCGATCCAAGCTTCGATCGGATTTCTTCTGAGGTGTGCTTCGAGACTCTGGTCAGTCTCAAGAGCATCGCCGAAGTCCTCTGCGATTCTCGAATCTCGGCGAGCAAGTCTTCTGATTTCACCCGCCAAGTCCGGCAACGAGATCGAACCTGGCAGGGAGATTCCGATTCAACATAGCCGTCAGGACCACCATCTTGAAGCTCTTCGACATCTCAGTGGTCTCAAGATTCTCAAGGAACGGCGACAGAGCCATTGAATGCCGCCACTTCATCGTTCGAAAGTCCACCCTGCGCCTTGACGAAGCCCAACCATGATCCGAAACCCTTCCTCATTGCGCGGGGATTGTAACCTTCTTCAAACAACTCCCGTGCCGAGGGACGAACACGCCAAAGGTTTCCAGGAAGTCTTCATAGCGCGCCTTGAGCGTGTCGCCCCCGTCTACTCGAAGCAGTGATTTCAGAATGTCCTTCACTTCGAGTTCGTATGTGACTTCGCAGCCTGGCAGGCAGTTCTGCGGTTCCGGACTCGAGGCGCAGAAGCAGGTTATAGATCTCGCGTATCGCCAGGTTGCAGTCCGAAGAGTGCTTGTGGCTTCAGAAGAAAGGCCCGATGGTTGCCGATGTAGTCAATCACCGCCAGCTTCTTTTCGGGATCACTCCGTCGCAATCCACGGCCGAATTGCTGCAGCCACACGATCCGGGACTCGGTTGGCCGGAGCATCATAACAGTGTCCAGTTCCGGAACATCGACGCCTTCATTGAACATGTCGACGGTGCAGATGACAGATAGCGTTCCATCTTTCAACTTCTGGAGTGACTCCGACCTAGGCGCACTGGTCTGCGCCGAGTGAACTGCTACGGATGCGATTCCTTTCTCACGAAAGAAGTCAGCCATGAAGTCGGCATGACGCGTTGAAACACAAAATGCGAGCGTGCGCTTCCCACCGCGTTTCTGGTACTGCTCGAGCGCATTCTGAGCTCGAGCGTGGGTCGCGACGGCGTTCGTCAACTCGTTTTCGTCGAATCTCTTGTTTCGCCACGGGATGTTTCGGTAGTCGACTAGATCGGGAACTCCGAAATACCTGAATGGACATAGCAGCTGATCGCTGATGCCCTTCGCGATGTCGCACCGATAGACAAGATTGTTGCCGCAGAGGGTCAGGAGATCCGCGCCATCGGTTCGTTCGGGCGTAGCAGTCAGTCCTAGAAGGAACTTCGGTAAGAAGTAGTCGATTAGGCGCCGATAGGTGTGAGCCTCCGCATGATGAAACTCGTCCACGATGACGTAATCAAATTCGTCCTTTTCGAAAGCGATCGAGATGTACCTTGTCGACTCAGGGTCTGAATGGAAGCAAAGAGAACCGAGGCGGAGGCTGCTTTCTCCTCTCCTGTGTATCGACCCAAAACATCATGCGGCCGGATCAGACGGAAGGTCTCGAGTGCCTGCGTCAGTATCTCTTCACGGTGGGCGACAAACAAGACCCGTTTGAATGCCGCTGAATCAAATGCACTGAGCCATGTCTTGCCGAGGCCCGTTGCGAGGACCACTAGACCAGCTATATGGCCTTCAGCGCGGGTCTCTTGAAGTAGCTCAAGTGCTTCGGTCTGAATCTTATGCGGGTTCGGAATGACCGGGGGAGGTTCATCGGGCACTTCGAGCTGGACCTGTGTGGCTTTCAGGACTGATCGACGGTTTCGATACGCCTCAATCCACTCGGGCGTCAGCTCAACTGTCCGTGGATCATTGAATAGTCGGTCAAATGCGTCGAATGCCTCGCGAAGACCTGAAGGGTCCTTCGAGTCGAGCGCCCGGTAATTCCATTCGACGCCGCTCTTGAGAGCCATTTCGCTGAGATTTGAACTTCCGATGAAGGCCGCACACGAGCCATCTCGATGTCGAAAGATGTAAGCCTTTGGGATGGAATGAGTTCGCGCGTAGTTGCTTCGCATCGTTCCGATCCGCTTCGTACACGCGGCATGAGACATTCCCGTCCAAATCCAACAGGCGAAGCAAGGCATCGGGATCGGTCGTTCCCAGATAATCTCCGGTTAGAATCCGCAAAGAACCTCCACGGTCTAGCAGGTCCTGCAAGTGCGGTTGAAGCAACTCGAGACCGCTCCGCATAGTGAATGCCACGGCCATATCCGCAGATTCGGAATCGGCAAGATGTCGCACCAAATGCGGAAGGAGTGGGTCTTCCTGACCTCCTGTAAACAACGCCTTCGAATAAGAACAACCTCGGTATCCTCTGCGGATGTAGACGGGACCAGGTAGTTGCCTTTGTGTGAAATCACATGTCGAACGCCGCCGCGCGGATCAGGCACGTCGCCCAAGGACCCTCGGAATTACGTGGACGTGAAGGTGGAAGATGGTTTGGCCGGCTGCCTCGCCGCTATTGATACCAATGTTGTAGCCGTCCGCGCGGAAATTCGCCTCAATCGCAAATCGAGCTACATCGATCGCCCGTAGTTAGGGCGAGCCGTTCTTCCAACGATGCTTCGAACCAGCTCCGAACGTGGCGCTTGGGAACCAGCAATGCGTGGCCCGGGGAGACACGGAAAGGCGTCCCAGATCCCAATGACGGTGGAATCCTGGTAGAAAATTCGGTCCGGGAGCAGGTGAACAAAATGGGCAATTGTCCATGTGTTTATGGCTTCCCTTCGAGTCTGCTGATACTCAGGAGACCCGGAAGACCGAGCTGACTACACTCTGCGCACCTCCACCGTCTCATTCGTTTTCTTGCAAAGCGAACCGCATGACACACGGGACAACGGTGCTCATACCAGCAGTTGCTCTTGTTCCTGCTGGAACGGCTGAGTTCGACTTCGAAGTTCTTTAGGACCGAACTCGGTGAGTAGCCTGCTGCCTTGACCAGTGCATGCCATTCTGGCCCATGAGGCGAAATACCTCTCCCGTGGATCTGAACGGGCCGCCGCATGCGCGAGTTCATGGCATAAGATCTCATCCTGGCGCTTCGTCAGGCTGAAGAACTGTGGGCCTAGCTCAAGGCACTTCGTCTTCTCGCTCCACCGGGCAATGGTCGTTCTTAATAGATTGTTACGGCGCACGGATGCCCGTTTCAGCAGAGTCGGCACACTCCAGAGACGGATCCAGCCGATTGCTCGCTTATTTAGGTCATCGGAGAGCAGATCCGTCGACAATCTATTCGCTTTGCGGCTCGGAAATTTGGTCGACCGCCCAGAGCTATTCGCCATTTCAGTTGCCAGACTTGCATGCAATCATAATCGATTATGTTGTTCGAACAGCCTCACCATTCCGATTGAGGTTGGCTACCATCGAAGCCGCTAGAAGAGCAGTGCGATGGCCGGAGCCCGCACACCTTGAGCACATCTCAGAGTGCGCGCGACATCCCCAAGTCACAGCCCTTGCGGAACGAAATAGCTGATGCTGGATCAGTAGTCTGTTTCGGCGCGGCGCAAGGTTTGCGGAAGTCGAGGTCGGCGGCGCACAGCTCCGAACCCTAGAGCGTTTCTCCAGGGTTCATCCGAGAACAGAGTGCCTCACTCGGACTCAATGGGCGCTAAGTCGGAACAATAACATCGCTATTCGTTGTGAAATCAGGTACTTCCCTGCATAATAAATGAGAGCAAAGACTGGACGTCAGGAATGCAGCGCACAGCACAGCAACCAAACACCGGGGCGACTGAGGTCGTTGATCAAGACCTTGCGCTTACAGCCATTTTTGAGGAGCGCGCAGAAAACCTGAATGAGGACGAACTCTGGAAGTGGAGTGCTGAAACGGACCGTGACCGAGCTTTACTGGTAAAGCTCAAGGGATCAGGCGCAAAACTGCTGAGTGGCCCTCGCGGTTCAGGAAAATCTACTCTACTGAGAAAGGCCTATTTTGCGTTGCTTGAGGAAGGGCAGGCACTTCCGGCATACGTGAACTTTTCTCGTTCATTGGCATTGGAACCACTGTTTCACACAACTGCAAACGCGCCACAAGTGTTCCAGCAGTGGGTCATTCATAAGATCGTCTTCGGAGTCTGGGACGCGGTCAAAATAATCTCAAACAGTGTTCCTCCTTCCCTAGACCAGATCGCTGCTGAGAGCGCTGAGTATATCCATCGGCTCGAGACAGGCCAGGATCCCCCGAAAACCTCTCGACTGCTTTCCCCTTCCGAGCTTCTGATTCTTCTTGAAAGTTGGTCCAAGGCAGTCGGTCTGAGCCGCTGCGTACTGCTACTGGACGATGCCGCCCACGCGTTTTCGCCGGAGCAGCAGCGCGATTTCTTCGAGGTGTTTCGCACGTTGAAGTCTCGTCACGTAGCAGCAAAGGCCGCGGTGTATCCCGGAATTACCAGTTACTCTCCTTATTTCCATGTTGGGCACGAAGCCGAACTGCTTGAGGCATGGTACACCCCCGACGATGAAGCCTACCTGACGACCATGCGCTCAGTGGCTCAAACTCGATTGCCGAAGAACCTCTATGATCGCTTCGAAGGTAGGACAGAAATCATCGATTTCTTGGCGCTTGCTTCTTTTGGGCTCCCGAGAGGGTTTCTCAATATGTTGTCTTACGTGCTGGGGGTACGAGACAGACTCGAATGTTAAGCCAACACGCAGAAGAGCTGAACAGGCTGTTGCGCTCCAAGCAGAATCGGTACGCAACATCTTCGCTGCCCTTAGAGACAAGCTGCCGCGCCTTAAGAAATTCGTGGATGTCGGACTTGAACTTCAACGTGCAATGGCCATTTCCTTGCGATCGTTCAACAGCACAAAGTCGCCGGGGCGCGAAAAGACTCCAGTTGTCGCTGTGGCTGAACCGATACCAACCGAGATCTCCCGAGTTCTAGGAATGGCTGAATATGCTGGGATACTGCGTCGGGGTAGTTCGGTGTCCCGAGGAGTCAAGGGCGTATTTCAACGCTACACGTTGCACTATTCGATTGTGCTCGATGAAAACAGCCTGTCACTTGGTAGAAGCTACTCGTTGGACGATGCGATTAGGTCCTTGGCGAGCACAAGTGCCCACGCTTTCGTGAGAGTTCAGATTTCTGGCCTGCTTGGGCATAATGCGGCAGAGCGCTGCACGATTGATCTAGCTCCATGTCAAAGGTGCGGATCCCCGAGAATCTCCGAGGACGCAAGGTTCTGCATGAAGTGCGGCGCCGAGCTGAAGGACGTTTCAATCTACGACGAGTTATTCATGCAGACATCGAGAAGCTGCCCTTAACTCCGAACAAAATACAAGGAATAAAGACCTACACATCGCTGCGAACAGTGCAGGACATTCTTCTGGACCAAGAAGCTCTTCAGATTCGAAAAGTTCCGTACGTCGGCCCCGTTTGGACCTCGAGAATCCAGACAGCAGCTCAGGAGTATGTAAGTGTCTGAGCCGGACAAGTGGAAAGAAATCTGCGAATCCGAAAAAAGCGTCACGTTTGATGCGGGAAGTGTATGTAAACCGCTTCGAGCGGTGCCGATGAGCCCGATCGACAATTTCTACTCTTACATCGGCGGCTTAATTTCCCCCATTGGGAACGGAAGATCAGCTCAAAAGCAGTGATGTTTTGGGCAAAGTGCTGATGTTGGGAACCGTATCGGCTACGGAGCACTATTTCCGCTCGATCTTGTCGGGACTCATACGGATTTGTCCAGTCGCGCGGACTCGAGCCGCATCACAGGCCGTCCCCTTTGGAGCTCTCGAATACTATTCCAGTGCCGACATGGGCTTGGCTATTTTCGAACATTTGAGCCTTGCTGATCCCAAGGAGATTCAAAAACTGACACTCAGGTTGATTGGATTCCAAATCGATCAAGATAGCTCAACGAAGGCCGCGTTTCTCGAATTTGACAAGCTGTGCCAAATACGACACGCTGCTGTCCATTCGAGAGGCGATCTCTCGCTCAAAAACCTCCAAGATCTGGGTATCGGAGTGACGGCTGGAGGTCTGATGGCAATCCACCTTGAGCTCTCGTCGTTGCATTCGGCGGCTTCCGTATGTCAGAACGTCGTGAGATCCTACAATCGTTTGGCATACCGGAAAACGGTTGAAGGGTGGCTCGGAGAACACCTCTTGTCCGGTGTATGGATGCAAGATAGGCCGAGATTTGCGCGCCTCTTTGAACTATTTCATTCTCGAAATGACGGACGAGGATATTCAAACGCGTACTTAGCGCACAGGTCTCTTGTACCGACCATGGCAAAAGTACTTGCAAAAGCTCCGGCCAAGTGATGATGACCTAAGCACTAAGCCAAAATTGCGGGGTTCTCGTCGCCACCCTAGGCGTTCCATTACGCGCCGACATGAACCACGGAGCCCGATTGGTAATTGAAAGTCGAATGGACGGCCGGACGGCCCCAGAACTCAGCCTGACGGAATGTTGAAGCAAGGAACATCCGTGCTCTTCAAATGCGCCCGGATTAGCCGGCGGGACCTGCCACCAATCCTTGCGATTGATGCGTGACAATATCTTGTCTCTGTGTGTTCCTTCCTTAGTAGCAATCATGAAGAAAGGCCACTCTTTTCTTTAAATGCTTTGAAGAGCGCGGCCTCGCCGCTTGTCCCAGGCACATACTGCTCGATGTTGAAGTTCCTCATTTTCCATCTGGATTCCAGCAAAGAGCTTCGCAAACTGATCTCTGCTTGGAATCTCACCGATTCGTCTGACGATCGACACGTAGGCAGGACCAAGAAAACGCATTAAAGCGCGAAAACCATTTGTCTTACTGAGCATATCCCCGCGCTGGGATGAATTCCATGCAATCGGCCACCGAGCAGCAACGGCGTAGAAGATTGACAGAACATCCACTATTTCGAGATTCCTGTTCTCAATCAGCATATTCCGAAAGACTAATTGCTTCGATTCTTCCGGCGATGCCTTTGATGGAGTACCGCCTTTCAGGTATACATCTCGGTCGTGAATCGGATTGCGAGACAAGTAGCGCATCAGAGAGTCTACAAAAGTTGCTTGGGTAATGGTCTCGCTAAACCGACCCTCTGTTGCAACCCCCAACCTCTTTATCCGGTGATAAAGAGGACTCTCCTTGCCCACATCAAGGGCAACTGCAGCATTGTGGCAAAATTTCTGGGGGCTTTTCGACTTTGCAAGATCAAGAGATCGTATGCCAGACTCCGGTTGACCTTGGTCTGAGCCAAATTTACAGTTGAGAAGATGTACAAGTACTCTTCCTGCGCAACGTCAATATCGACAAACACCGAGATATTCACGTCGAATTGAATGTTCTCCAACTCCTTCAAGCCCTCAATGCGATGTTGCCCATCAATCACCTTTGCGATCTGGCGGTAAAGTATGTTCCGATCTGGATCTTCTGGGTCGATATGATTCGAAAGTTGGAGGGTCTTGGTTTGGTCATCGTACGTCGCGTATCTGCTCGACCGACAGAATGACACCGTTGGGAAGCACGCGTCCGATGTGGTTACGTATTCTCTGATCTCCTTGACCCGAGACTTGTCCAGGGGGCGCTGTATTCCGAGATACTTCTCAAAATCGCGCTCCTTGATTAGGCGACGCACGTCGAAGTCCGTAATCTCGCACAGGCGCTTGCGGTCAAGTACTCCAATATAGAAGGAGCCGATTGGGTTGCGCTACCTTCAGCACCGGGATGGAGAATGAAATGAGATCTTCTTTCGCCGTCATTGCCGATGTTCCTCGTACGCTTGCGCGAATCCCTGCTCGTCGTTCTTAAACGCTTCTGCTGCATTCAGCCTATTCGAGTGATACAGGGTTCCGAGATATAGCAAGACCAGGGATGCGAGAAATATAGCCACTGACAATTGGAAGATAAATGGCTGACGCAATGAATTACCGGCCACAGTCAAGCCAAAGAACACCGATGCAACAAGCTCGATGAGAGCAATGAGGACCATGTGTATGGTCCTACTCGGGAAGACCCTGGCCCCTGGAGGATCAACTAAAGCGACCCAGAAGATTGGTGCAAGAAGCGCGGTTCCATACATGAACAACTCTCCGTGCATTACTGTGCGCTTCAGAGCGGCTATGAGTGTGAGCGTATTGTCTGGATTGGTGCCATAGATTACCAGTCCTCCGAGCCAAAGCGGTGCTGTAGACAACAAGAGTACGATGAGTGTCTGCCCGAGCGTTTCTGCATGGTCACGCGCATTGCAGTCGACCAATGGCCCGAAGAGCGGAATCTGCTCCAAAGGCGAGATTGCCAATTCTTCCACATACGTTTTGCTTCGAACCTCGCAGTTGGGTCAATCAATACTCGAAAGAGAACGGCAACCGTGAGTATGTCAGTTAATGCTCCTGTGATTGAGAACCTGCTGAGCTGGCTGGCGTCTCGCGGATTGGGTAATTCGTGACGAGCAGTTCAGTCGCGCGCCTTCGGTAGCCGGGATCACCTGCAAGTATGCTTGCGCGCGCAAGCGAATGATGTGTTCCAAAGCCATCGTAAAGCTCTCTAACGCTATCGTGGTCTGCATTCGACATCATTATGAGTGCTCCTCGGTCACCGGCGGCTTTGATCGCTGTAGCCAAACGTGCTTGGTCCTTCCATGAAAACAGTTGCGCGTTGTATTTCACAAACCCGTTATTGTTGTGCATAACTGTGTAGGGAGGGTCAATAAACGAAGTCCCCTCTCTGGGCCTGCCCGATTGCAACGGCGAAATCCCGCTTCCTGATTCGTGCATTCTTGAGAGCCTTCGCAACCATTTCAAGGTACCCCTCTTCGAAACTAACCTCGTCTTTGGTGCCTATCGGAACGTTGAACTTACCTTCTTTGTTCACGCGATAAATGCCATTGAAACACGTTCTATTCAGGTAGAGAAAGCGCACCGCTCTTGCAAGGGGATCCGTCAGGTTTCTCTTTCGCATCCTGTAGTAGAAGTCTGAGTCATGCCTTTTGTGCAATCTTGCAAGACGTTGCTCAATCTTTGCCCAATCGTGCTTGATCCGGTTATAGGCATTGATTAGCTCTCCGTTCGCATCGGACAAGTTGGCATCTTCCGGGGAAAGGGCAAAAAACACCGCTGCACCACCTAGGAAAGGCTCAATGTAGTTCCCATAGGTCTTTGGAAACATATTGAGATGACGGGCCGCAAGCCACCTCTTGCCCCCAGGCCACTTGAGGAAGGGTTCAATCATCTTCGTCACCGCCGACTGCCGATAGGACTACGTCCTTTTGTTCCATCGCAGTAAGAAGTCGTTTCGTAAATTCGTCGTGAATGAAGTCGATGTACTCAAAGTCCTCGACTTTGTACTTGCGTTCCTTGGCAGGATGGGCAGGGATGCGGCGAAGCTCGTTGACGCGCTCCATCCATTTCAGATTCTTTGCTTGCCCTTTCTCTCCTGGCTCGGGGATATTGAAAACGGGCTTGAAAAGAGGCCAGACCGTTCTGGCCTCGACGACCTTTTTCATCTCAAGTACTTCGAGATAGGTTTCAGGCGGGAGGCGATCCTCTAGGTCAGTATCAAGTGATCGATTGTAGGCAGCAATTTTCACGGTCTTGTCGGTAATGCCCTTTTCCCAATAGGCTTCCTTTTCGTCGCCGTACAGCCTCCTGAAGACACTGAAAATATGGTCCCGCATGTCCGAAACAATATCTTTGAGTTTAATGTCAGCATCTTTGATCCGATCTTCGGACTGCTCTGCTTCCCAATCCGCCATCCCGTCAGGCTGAAAGTCTGCGTATTTTGCCTTAACCAGTTTGCACAGTCGGAAATAATATTCTGGTGGACCGCCAGAGCCAAACTGAACCTGAAACGCATCTCGGATTTGGGTCGGAGTGCTCGCCTCAAGGAAGTCGCGGATAGGCTTGACATACTCGTCAATTCCCATAAGGAGCTCCTCAATCTCCATCTCTCTGGCATTCGATGCAGTATTGGTCTCCCAATACTTCACGAGAGAGCCAAACAGCATGATGTAAGCCTGCACTGCAATGTTCGTGCAGAGAAACCCATCTCGACCGTTCTGCCATTCATGCAGATTTGCATTGCTAATCAGAGAGAAGAATTCGTTCACCGCCGAACGCGCTCTGTCGAGCGTCTCAGCATCCGTACTGCCGCACAAAGGACCATGGTCATAGACCTTGTTGTTGAGCATGGCCCTACCGAGCAGACCTGACTTGCGAAACGCATCCTTCAGGGCTGGGATTGTCAAGCTGGTCCGACTGGTCGTCGGCATTCCTTGTTGCGTGATGCGATTATGGAAGGGTTCACCAACGTCAGTATTCAAGAGGTTGACGAGCCTTGCGCTGATTGATCCGATTCGTTCGCTCGGGATATCGGAACCCCACTTCAGCTCGCCCTCCAGATCATCCAGTAAATGCTTAGGGACAGACTTCTGCTCATGATTGATAGTGACGAAAAGATTCGCCTCCTCGCTTTTGGATAAGTTTTCAAATGCGACCACGATCACATTGTGGCTGAGATACTTATCGTCAATCGGGGCAAAGCCATATAAGCGGTGCTGGCCGTCAATGATCCAAGCGGATCTGTATCTATCCGGTAGATGTAGATGGCCAAACTGAATACCGGCGGTTTCGTCTGTGGCAGCCTTTTCAAAACGAACCGGTCTAACGAAGTTTATGAGCAAGTTATTTGGGAAGTAGCCGCCCGCCTTGATGAACTCGCCGATATCGCGCATTCGGGTGCGGCTCACAAGCCGCTGGTAGGTTGGGGCACCTTCGGGGTCGTTGAGAGAACGGTGATTAACAAAAGAGATTTTGAGCAGGTCACGGGGAGTTGTAACGAAGCAGTAGAACAAGCCTCCCACCGAGCTTCCCGCGTATCGCAGATACAGTCCTGCCGCTTAGCTCTGGAATAACCTGGCCGTTGAGGAATTCGGCAAGAAACTGATACCTGGCAGCCTTGCCAAGGTGGTCTGCGACCTGCGCGTAATATCGGAGTTCTCTCTCAGTGATGATCCGAATCTGTTCACCGCTGGCACGCTGCTTGTCTGGTGTAGACCAAATGATGTTTTCGGTAACGAAGAGCCAAATGATTTTGAGTTTCTTCTCTTCGCCGTAGTGCTTTCGGATTGCGGAAGCGATTGGCTTCTTAAGATTCGCGAACTCCTCGATATCTTTTTGTAGGCTTCGCCTTGAGAAGCCGCCGGATGCTTTGCACTCTGCAATAATCGCCGTCTCGTCGTCTTTTGCGAATACGTCTACCTGTTTTCGCAGGGGTTCTGCGCCCTTCCGGTCAATCAGGATGGTGAACTTGCGGCCGGAGTTGATCTCGGGATATCCCAGCCGCGCCAAAAGCATCCAGAATCGATTCTCCAGGCGTTCATCGATGGCCTTTGGGCGCTTGACTCGAATCGAGCGTTTGAGTCTCTTATCAACTTGCCAGCTGTCTGCCTCGTATGCCGGAATCTCCTCGGCGAGGATGGATTTCTCGTCAAACTGCTTACGCCTGTGGACGGCTTCGCGCTTAATCTTCGATGGATCGGTAAGCAGTGGGCCGAAAAACTCAAGGGTTTCGCTTTGTTGGCTCATCCAGTTCCTTCGCTAACGGCCAAACTGTGCCAGTCTGACGTTCGCAGACAGGCCTGGGCTCTCAGACTTCATGTGAGGACTGCACCATTATAGGTTCAGTCCTGCAATTCTGGATTGCCCTGTTGTTTATGCCAGCGCTATTACAGTAACGCCGTCGCGTCTGCCGTGGCAGATCGACATCATCTGCAGGGTTCGTCGGTCAGGACCAGCCATGGGTCGATTTGCCGATCAAGCAGGCAGCAAGACGTGCTGGTTTCCCGTGTCCGAGACGAAAGCGGTCATAGCTTCCGGGTCGGGTCATGTGGGCCAGGCTGTGCGGAACGGGGTACCCGAATACCTGGTGATGAAGCAGACGGGGCACAAGTCGAGGACTGGGCGCATATATAAGGACAGGAGAGATGTTTGAGCATAACGCGGCATCCGGCCTCTGGGCAGCACAGTGAAAAACCCCGCGCCGCAAAGACGCGGGAAGTCATCTTGCGAGAAGACCATGGTTTCGTAAGTGGGAAATTCCCGCAAGAAAGAGCTGGAAGATTCGGACGTCTCGCCAGCTCATTGGAGTTCCTAGTTTATATATATAGATTTGGTCGAGCAGCGATCACGGACTCTAGATGCCGAGCTTCGAAGCTGCGCATTCTGGCGGAAAATCTCTCCAGTTCGAATATAGCGGCGAAGCGTGGCGACATCGCGATGTCCCGTCTGTTTCATGATGATTCGTTCATCGACTCCATTCATCGCGGCTTGGGTTACACAGCCAACGCGAAGGCTGTGCGCTCCCAGAGGGTCTGAAGCGATTCCCGCGCGCGCAGCTGCCTGCTTCACAAGCTTCCCAACGGAGTCAGCGCTCAGTCCATGCCGGCCGACGAACCCATAGCGACTGATCCGGCGGAAAATCGGACCTGCTGGGTGATCTTGGCTTCTGCCAGCCAAGCCTTCAACGCGCGAACGGGGCAGGTCTCTTGGAATTCACCGAAGGGAATGCCGACCTTGCGACCCGCGCCCTCCTGGTCAGTCTTCGACACGCGAATGTCGATGACGACACCTTCCTTGTTGAAGGAGAGGTCACTCACTTGGAGCCTGACGAGCTCTGATCTCCTGAAGGCTCCCGCAAAGCCTACGAGGATCAGCGCTCGATCGCGAAGGCCTCTAAGGTCACTCGTTGTTTTGCCGATGATTTTGCGAATGTCATCCGACAGCAGCGGCGCCTTGCCAACCTGTGCAGTTCCAAGCACGCGTCGTATTCCTTTGAGAGTCTCGCTGACAATGAAGTAATGACAGGACGCCGGTGAGTCTTTGAATCCCGCTGCTTGATGCGCCTTCGAGATTGACGTAAGCCGGCGAGTGATTGTGCTGACCGCCAGAGATGACGCTCGATCTGTAATGTAGAGGGCAACTGTCTCCGGGCTTGCAGGCAATGCTTTCAGACCTTGACCGTGGCACCAGGACTCGAAATCGCGCCAGTCATTGCGATATGCCTTCAGCGTGGCCGGAGCCTTTGCAGCGGCCGCGAATTTCTTCGCTTTCTGAACGAGATCCTCAAGGCGAGGCGGGACAGTTGGGAATTTGATGATGTTCATAGAGGGATCACCTTTCGATCGATGAGCGCAGCGGGGCGTGATCCCCATGAGGGAACATGTTCCGTGGTTCAGGTTTTGGGGGAGCCGCCGAGCGGCTTGGATGAATGGGTGGGTTTAGATTCTAAAAAGCGAAGCCCGGGAGGGCAGACGGCGCGCCGGAGGCCGTGGTGCACCTCCTGCT